>NZ_JALLPO010000030.1 GCF_023276435.1 Sphaerisporangium perillae | reverse complement strand
CGCCGTCCCGGCGACCAGCGGCGCGCCGACGCGCTGCGCGATGTGCCGGGCCTGGACCTTGTCGCCGAGGGCGTCGATCGCGGCGGGCGGCGGGCCGATCCAGGTCAGGCCGGCGTCGATCACCGCCCGGGCGAAGGCGGCGTTCTCGGCGAGGAACCCGTAGCCGGGGTGCACGCTGTCGGCGCCCGTCCGCCGCGCGATGTCGAGGATCTTGCCGATCGACAGGTACGTCTCCGCTGGCGTGGCGCCGCCGAGGGCGCACGCCTCGTCGGCCATGCGCGCGAACAGGGCGTCGCGGTCGGGGTCGGCGTAGACGGCCACGCTCGCCATGCCGGCGTCCTTGCAGGCGCGGATGACGCGAACGGCGATCTCGCCCCGGTTGGCGACCAGCACCTTGCGCGGTGCCAGGGAACGGGTCATCGAAGGCCTCCGAACTTCCACATCGATCCGCGCCAGGCGCCCGGCCCGGCGTTCAGCGGCGGGCGCAGCGCGTGGTGGCGGGCCGCCCAGCCGTGAGGGTTCCTGG
This sequence comes from Sphaerisporangium perillae, assembly GCF_023276435.1. Lineage (GTDB taxonomy): Bacteria > Actinomycetota > Actinomycetes > Streptosporangiales > Streptosporangiaceae > Sphaerisporangium > Sphaerisporangium perillae. The sequence goes on along the minus strand of NZ_JALLPO010000030.1, from coordinate 124,612 downwards.
GAGCCGGGGCGGGATCCCCGGCGGTCCCCGCCCGCAGGGCGAGCACGGTCACCAGGGCGGCCAGTTCCTCTGCCGTCGGTTCGCCCCTGACCACGAACGCCCCGGTCACAGCGGGATGTTCCCGTGCTTCTTGGGCGGCAGCGCCGCCCGCTTGCCCCTCAGCAGCCGCAGGGACCGGACGATCTCCCGGCGGGTCTCGCGCGGCGGGATCACCGCGTCGACGTAGCCGCGCTCGGCCGCCTGGTAGGGGTTGGCCAGGGTGTCCTCGTACTCCGCGACGAGCTTGGCGCGCAGGGCCTCCGGGTCGGCGGCCGAGGCCAGTTCCTTGCGGTAGAGGATGTTCACCGCGCCCTGGGCTCCCATGACCGCGACCTGCGCGGTCGGCCAGGCGAGGTTGACGTCCGCGCCGAGGTGCTTGGATCCCATGACGTCGTACGCGCCGCCGTACGCCTTGCGGGTGATGACGGTGGCGAGCGGGACGGTGGCCTCGGCGTAGGCGTACAGGAGCTTGGCTCCGCGGCGGATGATGCCGTTCCACTCCTGGTCGGTGCCCGGTAGGAAGCCGGGCACGTCGACGAAGGTCAGCACCGGGATGTTGAAGGCATCGCAGGTGCGGACGAACCGGGCGGCCTTCTCGGAGGCGTTGATGTCGAGGATGCCGGCCAGTTGCATGGGCTGGTTGGCGACGACGCCCACGGGCTGTCCCTCGACGCGGCCGAAGCCCACGATGATGTTCGGCGCGAACAGGGCCTGCACCTCGAGGAAGTTCGCGTCGTCGAGGACGGACTCGATGACGACGCGCATGTCGTAGGGCTGGTTCGGCGAGTCGGGCACGAGCGTGTCGAGCGCCCTGTCGGCCTCGCCGAGCGAAAGGTCCGCTTCGTCCCCATCGGTGGGGAGGTCGTCCAGGTTGTTGCGCGGCAGGAAGGACAGCAGGGCCTTGACGTACTCGAGGGCGTCCTCCTCGTCGTCGGCCAGGTAGTGCGCGTTGCCGCTCTTGGTGTTGTGCGTGCGCGCGCCGCCGAGCTCCTCGAAGCTGACGTCCTCGCCGGTGACCGTCTTGATGACGTCGGGGCCGGTGACGAACATGTGGGAGGTGCCCTCGACCATGACGGTGAAGTCGGTGAGGGCCGGCGAGTAGACGTGGCCGCCCGCGCAGGCTCCCATGATCAGCGAGATCTGCGGGATGACGCCCGAGGCGTGCACGTTCCTGCGGAAGATCTCGCCGTACAGGCCGAGCGAGACCACGCCTTCCTGGATGCGCGCGCCGGCGCCCTCGTTGATGCCGATGATCGGTGACCCGGTCTTCAGGGCGAGGTCCATCACCTTGCAGATCTTCTCGCCGTAGACCTCGCCGAGGCTGCCGCCGAAGACGGTGAAATCCTGCGAGAAGACGCACACGGTCCGGCCGCCGACCGTGCCGTGACCGGTGATCACGCCGTCGCCGTCCACCCGGTTGCCGTCCAGGCCGAAGGCGGTGCTGCGGTGCCGCGCCAGCGTGTCCAGCTCGACGAACGAGCCCTCGTCGAGCAGCCGCTCGATCCGCTCGCGCGCGCTCAGCCTGCCCTTGGCTCGCTGCTTCTCGGCCGCTCGGGCGGCGTTGACGTGCACGGCCTGGTGCAGCCGGTCGTCGAGCGCCGCCAGCCTGCTCGCCGTGGTCTGCGGATTCATTGATCACCACTCGCGGTTTGAAACTGGGTTCCATGCGGACGATACTCAGTTTCAGTGCCTTGGACAACCTCGGATCCAGGAGAATGTGGGGATGCCCCGATCGCCTGTCAGCCAGCGACTCGCCGAGGCGGCGATAGCGCTCTTCGACGAGCGCGGCTATGACGAGACCACGGTCGACGACATCGCCGCCCGAGCCGGCGTGAGCCGCAGCACCTTCTTCCGGCACTACCGGTCCAAGGAAGAGGTGATCTTCCCCGACCACGACGCGCTGCTGGCCCAGGTGCGGGCGCGCCTCACGGCCTCCACCGCCGACACCGCGATCGTCGCGGTCTGCGACGCGGTGCGCATCGTGCTGACCCGCTATGCGGAGGACGCCGAGGTGTCCCTCCAGCGCTACCGCCTGGTCGGCAAGGTCCCGGCGCTCCGCCATCGCGAGATCGTCAGCGTGGCCCGCTACCAGCGGCTGTTCCGGGAGTTCGTCGGTGACTGGCTCGGGGACTCCCCCGACGCCGCCCTGCGCGCCGAGCTGATGGCCGCCTCCGTGGTGGCGGCCCACAACCAGGTGCTGCGCGGCTGGCTCCGCGCCAACGGCGGCCACGACCCGTTCCCCGCCCTGGACCACGCGCTCCAGTACGTCATCACGACGTTCCGGCACCTGGAGAGATCACGGGACGACGGCGACCAGGACGCCGACCGGGTCATCGTGGCCGCCTTCCGGGGCTCGGCCTCGCCGGACACCGTCATGGACGCCATCCGGACCCAACTCCAGACGCCTTCCTGAAAGCGTCCGCGAGCGAGGCGTCTCACGAAACCGGCCCCCGACCTGTGAGTCCATGCCGGCGGGGGTTCACCGGCCGGTCCGCGGCCTTCCGCTCCCCGATGAGATCGGCTATGTACAACGTTGAATACAACGTTGTACAAAGGCTGGCACAAGGATCGTACGGTCAGGGCCGCACGCGCGCGCCGGAGCGGGAGAGATCTTCATGGGTGCCAGAGTCGTTCAACGCATCGCGGCGACGTTCACGGGATTGGCCTGCCTCCTCCTGGCGGCTCCGGCCACGGCCGCCCCCGCGGTGGTGGTTCCGGCCACGGCCGTTGCCGCGAGCCCCGGCGGGTCACCGCCGGCCGCCTACACCAACCCGGTCGGCCGCGACTTCGCCGACACCTTCGCCGACCCGTCGATCATCAAGGGCGAGGACGGCTGGTGGTACGCCTTCGGGACCACCGACCCCCTGCGCGAGGGAGAGCGAACCCCCCACTACCTCCCCATCGCCCGGTCGCAGAACCTGACCGACTGGACCCACGTCGCGGACGCCTTCACCGCCCAGACCCTCCCCGCATGGGCCGACACCGCGGCCGGCGCGAGCCTGTGGGCGCCCGACATCCGGCGGGTGAACGGCGAGTACCGCCTGTACTACGTCGTCACCCAGACCACGGTCACGCCGGAGCCGAACGACAACGCGATCGGGATGGCCACCGCGCCCACCCCGGCCGGCCCGTGGACCGACTCGGGGGCGCCGGTCGTCGGCCCGCGCAGGGGCGGCGGCGGGTCCGGCGACTTCAAGTGGACCTTCGACCCCGCCCACGCCGTCGACGCCGACGGGACCGAGTATCTCGTCTACGGCTCCTACTACGGCGGGATCTTCATCACGCGGCTCGACCCCGCGGGCAGGCAGGCCGTCGGCGAGCCCACGATGATCGCCATCGACAACCGTTTCGAGGGCGGATACCTGCTGCGCCGCGACGGCTACTGGTACCTGTTCGCCTCGTCGGCCGACTGCTGCGCGGGCCCCACCACCGGCTACAGCGTCTACGCCGGGCGTTCCCGCTCCATCACCGGCCCATACGTCGACCGTGAGGGCGTGCCGCTCGCCACCTCGCGGGCCGGCGGCACGATCGTCATCGCGCCGAACGGCAACCGGTGGGTCGGCACCGGGCACAACGCCGTCGCGACCGACGCCACCGGGCAGGACTGGCTGGTGTACCACGCCATCGACCGCGCCGACCCCTACCTCGACGAGCCGTTCGCGATCAACGAGCGGCCCATGCTGATCGACCGGCTCGACTGGATCGGCGGCTGGCCGACCGTCCGGGGTGGCGCGTGGGCCTCGGAGGACCCGCAGAAGGCGCCCGGCCGCCCCGTGCCCGTGAAGGCCGCGCCGGCGCCGCGGCTCGGCCCGCTAGACCGGGATCGCAGCGACGAGTTCGACGGCGCGCGGCTGCGACCGGGCTGGACCTGGGTCCGCTCCCCCCAGGGCGAGCTCGTGGGCGGGGCTCTGCGCTGGCCGACGCAGGACGCCGAGCTCAACCGGGAGAACAACACCGCCTCGGTGCTGCTGCGGGAGCCGCCCGAGGGAGACTGGACCGCCGAGACCAAGCTCCGCGCCGACCTCGGCACCGACACCGTCCGCAACTACCAGCAGGCGGGCCTGATCGCCTACGCCGGAGACGACCTCTACACCAAGCTCGTCCACGTCGCGATCTGGAACACCCGGCAGACCGAGTTCGGCAAGGAGATGCCCTACGCCGGCCGGATCGCCTACGGCGGCACGATCGTCGGGCCGCCCGCCGACACCACCTGGCTGCGCCTGATCCACCGCGTCGACAAGCGGAACGGCGAGCACGAACTGCGCGCCGCCACGAGCCGCGACGGCCACACCTGGATCCACGGCGGCGTCTGGACGCTCCCCGCCGAAGCGGACCTGCGCGTCGGCCTCATCTCCCTGGGAGGCGCCGGAGCCACAGTGGACTTCGACTACTTCCACCTCCACCGGCGCTGACCCCGAGCGCACGGCCGGGCCTCCCCGTGCGAGGCCCGGCCGCCGTGGAGGTCAGGGCCGGTGGGTGAACGAGGATGGAGCGAGTGGCCGGTCCTACGGCCGGAAGCCGTCGGCGTGTTCGGCCGCCCACTCGGCGAACGTGCGTGCCGGGCGGCCGGTGACCTTCTCCACCACGCCGGTGACGGTGGAGCCGATCTCGTGGTCGCTCCCGTACACCTGCAGGAGGAACTCCACCCTCTCCCGGTGACCGATCTGAGGATCGTCGCCGAACACCTTGAACAGGAGCATCTCCGGCAGCCTGCCCTCCTCGACCCACTGCTTGCGCGTCTCGTCCGGGCTGAGCTCCTCGAACCGCAGATCGCGCCCGGTGGCCCCGGCGAGGATGCGGATCTTGTCGCGAGGAGTCAGCACCTCAGGGCCGGTGATGGTGTAGGTCTCGCCGGCGTGACCGTCCTCGGCCAGGGCCACCGCCGCCACGGCGCCGATGTCGGACTCATGGACGGTGGCGCCCTTCCGGTCGCCGTACGGCTCGCGGATCACCCCGTCGGCGCGCAGCCGCTCGCCCCAGTCGGCCAGGGTGTTGCCCATGAACTCGATCGGCCTGAGGTGAGTCCACTCGAGGGCGCTGGACCGGACGGCGGGCTCCAGGGTGCCCTCCTGCCAGCCGCCCAGGACGGTGACCTTGCGCACTCCCGCCCGCAGGGCCAGATCCACGATCTCCGGCCCGTTGCGCAGCGGCTTGTAGTCCGAGGCGAAGTTGATCAGGTGAGCGGCGGTGACGCCGTCGAAGGCCTGCGCCAGGGTGCCCATGTCGGTGAGATCGCCGGCGACGACCTCCACGCCTTCCGGCAGGTCCGCCTTGGCGGGGTCGCGGGTCAGCGCCCGCACCTTCTCCCCCGCCCGCAGCAGGTGCCGGACGACGTGGCGGCCGACGGTTCCGGTGGCTCCGGTGACCAGAACGGTCATGACAACACTCCTTGTGAGGATCGGATCGAGACGTGATGTGCCGGTGGACGCGCCGGTCGGGAGCGGTGATGCGGCGGCGTGGCCGGCGCCCCACCCGCCCCTGGTGAACCCGGTCGCGATCCAAGAGGGCCGAGCCTCGGTGAACGTGACATCGGAGCCCGCGAGTGAGGTCCAGATCACACTTGGGGCGCGCATGTCACACTTCGGAGACCACCGCACCTCTAAGGAGGCAGCACCCGAGATAAGGACCACCCATGCATGACAGCCCGGAGGACATCGCGGCGGACACGGCGACACAGGTGTTCGCCGGTCATCGCGAGCTGCTGTTCTCGATCGTCTACAACCTGCTCGGCAACGTGGCCGACACCGAGGACGTGCTACAGGACACCTGGCTGTCGTGGGCGCCCCGGACCCGGGCGCCGAGCGCCGAGGAGATCGCGAACCCCCGCGCCTACCTGGTACGGATCGCGGTCAACCACGCGCTCGCCCGGCAGACGGCCATCCGGCGCCGCCGCGAGACCTACGTGGGGCCGTGGCTGCCCGAGCCCCTGCTCACCGACACCACCCCGGACTCGGCCGAGCCGGCCCTGCGCGCGGAGTCGGTGTCGATGGCGCTGCTGGTGGTGCTGGAGACCCTGACCCCGCTGGAGCGGGCGGTGTTCGTCCTGCACGAGGTGTTCGGCTACGCCCACACCGAGATCGCCGACATCCTCGGCCGCACCCCGGCGGCCGTACGGCAGCTCGCCCACCGCGCACGCGAGCACGTCCACGCCCGCCGCCCCCGTTACCAGGCCGACCCGCGCGTCCAGCGCCAGGTGACCGAGCGGTTCCTGGCCGCCGCGCTCGGCGGCGACCTGGACGCCCTGATGCGGATCCTGGCGCCGGACGTGACCATGTGGACCGACGGCGGCGGCAAGAGCCGGGCCGCCGGCCTGCGCCCGGTGCACGGCCGCGACAAGGTCGCCCGCATGATCGCCGGTGTCGCCTCCCGCGCGCCGGAAGGCCTGGAGGTCCGCTACCGGACGGTCAACGGCGACCCCTCCGCGCTGCTGTTCGCCGACGACGCCCCGTTCGCCGTCATGGTCCTCGACCTCAGCCCGGACGGAGAGCAGGTGTCGGGCATCTACTCCGTCAGCAACCCCGACAAACTCTCCAGGATCCAAGACGAGTCAACGACGACACGAAGTCCGAAAGGCCCAGCCGATTCCTGAAGCCGCGCGCCGGCGCGCCCTGGATGCCGAGCAGCTCATGATCGTGTCGTCCCTTCTTCCGGGGCGAGCCCGAACAGGCGTACGGCGTTGTCCTTCAGGATCTTGGGACGGACCTCCGGCTTGATCTGCAGCTTGTCGAAGTCCGACAGCCAGCGGTCCGGGGTGATCACCGGGTAGTCGGACCCGAAGAGCACCTTGTCCTTCAGCAGCGTGTTCGCGTACTGCACGAGCTGGGGCGGGAAGTACTTCGGCGACCAGCCCGACAGGTCGATGTAGACGTAGGGCTTGTGCGTGGCGACCGCGAGCGCCTCGTCCTGCCAAGGGAAGGACGGGTGGGCCAGGATGATCCGCAGCTCCGGGAAGTCCACGGCCACGTCGTCGACCAGCATCGGATTGCCGTACTTCAGCCGGATGCCGCCTCCCCCGGGCACCCCGGCGCCGATGCCGGTCTGGCCGGTGTGGAACAGCGCGGGGACGCCGAGCTCCTCGATCGCCTCGTACAGCGGATAGGCCACCGGATCGTTCGGCGCGATGCCCTGGATGCTCGGGTGGAACTTGAAGCCGCGCACGCCGTGCTCCTCGACCAGCCTGCGCGCCTCGCGGGCGCCCGCTCTGCCCTTCCAGGGGTCGACGCTGCCGAACGGGATCAGGACGTCGGCATGCTCGGCGCAGCTCTCGGCGACCTCCTCGTTGGAGATGCGCGGATGCCCGGTGGCGTGCTCGGCGTCCACGGTGAACACCACCGCGGCCATCTTGCGCTCGCGGTAGTAGGCGGCCATCTCGGGGATGGCCGGCTGCCGGTGCCTCTGCGCCTTGAAGTACTCCTCGGAGGCCCCGAACAGCTCCGGGCTCAGCGAACCGTGCCCGTCCTTGGAGATCTCCGCGTGGGTGTGCACGTCGATCGCCACCAGATCGGCGACGTTCATGACTCGATCGGTCATCTCAGGCCCCCGGAATCTTCGGCCGCGGCCAGCGCCTCGGCGTGCGCGCGGCCGAGGCCACGGCCGGCGCCGGTGACCATGGCGGCCTTGCCGGACAGATCCATCAACTCACCCCTCGATGCCCATGGTTGCGTGACAAGGCCAATCTATGGCACTTTTTCGACCCCCGGCAAATTTGCGCCCAATGTCACTGGCCGTCCCCCGGGAAGCGCAGAGGCCCCCACCGGTGACCGGCGAGGGCCTCTGCGCGTCCATCTGCGCGACTACGTTTCCGCATCGGGCAGGGTCTCGGTCACCGGCTCGCCCCCTCCTTGATCGCGACGATCTGAGGGGCCGTCCGGTCGGCCCAGCCGGCCAGGATGTCCGCCAGCCGCGGGAGGTCGGACTCGACCAGCGCCAGCCCCGGAGTGGGTACGGTCGCGCCCAGTTCCACCAGCAGGGGCCGCAGGTGGACCTCGACGGCGAGAGCGTGCCGGGGATCGCCCATGACCAGCAGCGGCAGCGCCACCGTCCCGGCCAGCGCGCCGGAGGGCAGCCGGTCGAGAAAGGCCTTGAGCAGGCCGGTGTAGGTGCCCTTGTAGGTGGGGCTGGCCACCACCAGCACGCCGGCCCCGGCGACCAGTTCCAGGGCCGCCTTCACCTCCGCCGGGGGGTCGGGCGACAGCAGATGCCGCCCGAAGGCGGCCGACAGGTCCACCACTTCTCCGGCTGCGGCGTCATCATCGATCCGCCGCCCGACCGCCTCGGCGGCCGCCACGGCCACCTCGCGGGTCCGGGAACCCGCACGCGGGTTGCCCACCAATGTCACGATGCTCATCGGATCCTCCCAGTCATCAACGCAGGATCATCGTTCCTATAGTAAATATTTCCTACCAGATATACATGAATATCAGGAGCGCCGCCCCGCCCACTTCGGGGCGGCGGCGGCCGCGTCAGAAGACCGTCGTCAGAAGACCGTCCCCGCGAACGGCAGCGCGTCGGTGCCGAACAGCTCCTCCGCGATCTCCACCGCACCGTCCCGGTGGACGGCCACCCGCCCCGCGCGGGCGTGCTGCCACCAGCGCGAGCCGCCGAGGTACAGGGCGCCGAGGGTCGCGACGTCCACCGCCAGGTCGGCCGGCGCCTCGATCCGGGTCGCCCCCTGGGCACCGATCAGGTAGGTCCCGGTGTTCCCCGGCAGCAGACGGTCGGTGACGGCCAGGACCAGCGAGCCCGAGCCGCGGTAGCCGCGACGGGCCAGCGCCGCGGGCACGTCGATGATCCGCAGCCAGGTCTCGTCCCGGATGGACGAGGTCCGGACGGCGCGATCGTCGGTCAGCAGAACCGCCAGCGGGTCGTCCACGGCGGTGAACGGGAAGACGATCCGGTCGACGAGGTCGACCCCGAGCAGGTACCGGATCAACCCGGCGTACGCCTCCGGCGTGGCGGCGACCAGATCGTCGACGACGATCACCCGGTCCTGGCTGGTGAACCACTCCGCCGTGTTGATCGGGTGGTACCGGACGTATCCGTCCTCCGCCCCGGCGGGGCCGTGCACGGCGACGTAGGCGGGGCCCGGATCGCCGTTGTGCCGCTGCTCCTGCTGCCGCCACCAGTAGTCCGGCCGGTCGATCGCGCCGGTCCAGACCGCGCCGGACTCGTAGATCTGGGCGAGCAGCTTCCACGACGAGGAACCGTCGACCAACCGGACCCGGCCGCCGTGGGGCACCGTGTCCCGCAGATGAGCCCGCCTGCGGGACAGCTCCCGATGGGCGTACGAGCCGGCGACGCCGTACCCGAAGCGCTCGTAAATGACGGCCTCGGACGCGCGCAGGGTGGCGACGATCTCCCCCCGTTCCGCGATGTCCGCGAGCTGGCGCCGCAGCAGCGCCGTCACGACGCCGCGGCGGGTGTGCGTGGGCAGCACGCCGACATGGGTGACCGCGGCGTGCGGGACCCGCGCGCCGCCCGGCACGACGAGCCGGCTCGAGTAGGAGTCGGCGGTGCCGGCCAGCTCACCGTCGACGAAGGCACCCAGGGTCCGGCCGGGTTCGAAGAGCTGCGCGATGTCGGCGCCGGCCGGGAAGGGCGGCAGGCCGACCATCGCGGCGCGGAAGACCGCCGCCGCCGCGAGCAACTCGTCTTCGTGGCCGAGCACGCGCACATCTGGACTCATGATCATCTCCTCGTTCACATCTACGCTGGTGCCTGACTTTTACCTGGCCTCGCTCACAGGGCGCCGGCCGGGTCCCGCAGGCGTGATGACGTCGACCACGAACGTCGAGATCAACACGGCGCCGAGCCTCAGCCCGTCCGGGTGGCCGGCCTCGGCGAGCAGTCGCTGCGCCTTGGCCGGGTCGCCCGCGCTCCCGGGCGTCGCGTAGGGGTCGAAGTCCTCGTGGCCGAGGATCGTAGAGGTGATGATCTGCCCGAGCGGCTTCGCCGCGATCTTGCCACCCTGCGCCTGGACGAGGTTTGATCTTGTTCACGCGTACGCCGGCGCCTGCCGCACCTTCAACTCGCGCAGCGCCTCCGCGCCGGGTGAGGTGACGCTGGGACGGGCGTTGAAGGTGATGAAGTCGGCCGCGCCGCTTGCGTGCCGGTGCGCCCGCCCCGGCCTCAGCCCTTGCTGGCGCCGAGGGTCAGACCGGCGACGAAGTGCCGCTGCAGGGCCAGGTAGATCGCCAGGGTCGGGATGACCGTGATGGTCGCGCCGGCCGCGATCATGTTGTAGTCGAGCAGGAACTGTCCCTGCAGGTTCGTGACCCCGGTGGTGATCGGCAGCCGGTCGCCGCTGTGGATGAACAGCAGTGGCCAGAAGTAGTCGTTGTACAGCCAGATCACCTCCAGCGTGCCCAGGGCGGCCAGCGCCGGCCGCGACAGGGGCATGATGATGCGGCTGTACTGCTGCCAGACGCTCGCGCCGTCCACCTGGGCCGCCTCCGTCAGGCTTCCCGGCAGGGCCTTCATGTAGTTGGCCAGCACGAACGTGCAGAAGCCCATCTGGAAGGCCACCTCCACGGCGATGACGGCGTAGTAGGTGTCGAGCAGAGTGCCGGACGAGCTGATCGAGTACGGCAGCGGCGTGTGCTTGAACATCTCGAACAGCGGCGCGGCGAGCACCTGCGGCGGCAACATGTTGCCGGCGGTGAACAGGACCAGCAGCGTCAGGTTGAACTTCCAGGTGAACCGGCTCACCGCGAACGCCATCATCGAGGAGAGCGCGAGCGTGAGCACCACCGCCGGGACGCTGATGAGCAGCGTGTTGCCGAAGTAGGTCGCCATGCCGCCCTGGGTCCACGCGCCGGTGAAGTTGTCCAGGTTGATCGGTCCCTGCAGGCTCCAGTAACCGTACTTGTCGGTCGCCGCCTTCGGACGCAGTGCGGTGTAGAGGGTCCACAACAGCGGCACCAGCCACATCACCGCCATGGCGATCAGGAACAGGTGGGTGCCGTAGTGCCTGCGAGGCCGGTCGCCGGCACCGGGACGGCCGGTCGCCGGCGCGGTCGTCGCTGTCGCCGTCATCAGTCAGCCCTCCGGAAGGTGCGGACCAGGTAGTAGACGATGGGGCCGAGCGAGATGAGCAGCAGGATCACCGCGAGGGCCGACCCGACACCGATCACCTGGCCCACGCCTACCAGGTTCTGGATGACCAGGACGCTGAGCAGTTCGAGCCCGTTGGTGCCCTTGTTGATCAGGTACACGATGTCGAAGGCCCGCAGTGCCTCGATGATCGTGATGACCACGATCACGATGTTGATGGGCCGCATCGCCGGGAGCACGACCCGGAAGAACGTCTGCCAGGCGTTGGAGCCGTCGATGGCGGCGGCCTCTCGCAGGCTCGGGTCGATGCCCTTCAGCCCGGCCAGGTAGAGCACCATGATGTAGCCGGCGTGCCGCCAGGTGGTCGCCACCAGGGCGGCCCACAGGTTGACGCCCGAGTCGCCGAACCAGTCGACCGCGCCCGGCGTCCCCGCGGTGCCGAGCAGGTTGTTGAGCAGGCCCTCGTTACGGGCGTAGACCAGCTGCCAGACGATCCCGACCATGACCATCGACAACATGACCGGGGCGAAGAAGATGCTCTGGTAGAGCCGGGTGCCGCGGATCTTCTGGTCGAGCAGTACCGCGAGCAGCAGCCCGATCGGGGTGGCGACCAGAGCGAGGAAGGCCAGCCAGATGATGTTGTGGGCCACGGCGGGCCAGAACGGCGGGTAGTCCTGGACGGCGTAGGTGTAGTTGCTCAGGCCGGCCGGCCGGATGTCGGCCAGGTTCAGGCCGTTCCACTTCATGAACGACAACCCGACCGACAAAAGCGTGGGGATCCACACCAGGACGGCCTGGATGAGCGTCGGAACGCCCACCATCAGGCCGAGCACGAGCCGGTCCCGCCCCGACAGCCGTCGCACCCGGAGTGACCGCGCCGGGGGCGCGGACTTCTCGGCCGGTGCGTCGGCTGCCGGCGGCAGGCTCGTCTGCGGCATGAGGCTCATCGGCTCACTCGGCCGCGTACAAGGTCTTGGCCTGTGCCTCGATGTTTCGCGTGTCGATGGTCCCGTCCTTGATGAAGCCCTGCAGGGCCGGGATCATGACGTTGTTCGCCATCGCGGGCAGGGCATCGCGGTCGAAGAACTGGCTGATGTTCTTGGCGGCGGCGATCGCGGCGGCGCACTTGCGGTTGAGCTCGCTGAACGACGAGGTGTCCGCGTCCTTGGCGGTCTGCAGGTTCGAGGGGTCCTTGGCGGCGTACGCGTCCTGACCCGCGCCACTGCCGAAGAAGGCCAGCATGTCCTTGGCCGCCTTGTTGCTCCCGCCCCTCTTGGACAACACGAAGCCGTCGATCGGCGCCTCGATGGCGTCGGTGCCCTCGACCGCGATGGCGGGGAAGGGGAAGAAGTCCAGGTCGGCGAGGACCGCCTGGTCGGTGACGTCCTGGGCTATGAAGGAGCCGACGAGGTACATGCCGGACTTCTTGCCCGTCATGCTCCGGGCCCCCTCCTGCCAGGTGGCGCCGAGCGCGGCCTTGTCCTGGTACGGCAGCAGCGCCTTCCAGTGGTCGAAGACGTCCTTGACCTTCTGCTGGTCCCAGGACTCCTTGTGGGCGCACAGGTCGAGGTGGAACTGGTAGCCGTTGGTGCGCATGTTGATGTAGTCGAACGTGCCCATCGCCGGCCAGCCGTCCTTGTCGGCGAAGGCGATCGGGATCAGGCCGTCCTTCTTCATCTGGGCGCACAGCGCCAGGAACGCGTCGAAGGTCGCCGGGATCTGGTAGCCGCGCTCCGTCCACAGGCTCTTCCGGTAGAAGAAGCCCCACGGGTAGTTGTAGTTGGGCACGAAGTACTTCTTGCCGTCGTCGCCCTGGGACGCCGTGGTGAGGCCTTCGGAGAAGTTGCCGCCGATCTGCTCCCACACGTCGTCGACCGGCGCGAGCAGGCCCTTGGCGGCGTAGTACCGCATCTTGTACCCGGCGAACCAGGTGATCGCGTCTTCCGGGTTGCTCTGCAGGTACGAGCTGATGTTGTCGACCAGCTGGGCGCGCGGCATCACGTTCATCTTCACGGTCGCGCCGGACTTAGCCTTGTACGCGTCGACCATCGCCTGGATGGCGCTCCGCGGGACCGGGTCGGACAGGCCCGAGCCGAGCGACGTCGCCTTGGCTGCCGTGCCGGCCGTGCCGGCCGTGCCGGACGGGGCCGTGCCGCCGCTACAGGCCGCGAGCAGCGGCGCCGCGGCGAACGCGGCGGTGGCGCCGCCGAGCCCCTTCAGCAGGGCGCGCCGGTTCAGCCGGGAGTCGAGTGGGCTGGCAGGTGTCATGCGGTGCGGTTCCACGGAATCTCCAATGGTGGTGAGGGGAGTGACCTCTGGGGCCGGCGGCTCCGGGCCGTCGAGGTGTCGAGATGCGGTGTGTGGTCGTGACGCGGCCCTCGCCGATCGCGCGTCCCTGAGGTGTCCATGCCGGCCTATCCCACCCTCTGCAGGCGGACGAGCACGCTGGCGTGGTCGCCCGGCGGCAGGCAGAGGGGCAGGCCCGACCGCAGCAGCACGGCGCCCGGGTACGTCGCCCCCGTGTCCAGGTCCCGGTACACCGCGTCCGGCCGTACCGCGGCCAGCCGCAGCGGCGCCGGAGCGTGACCGAACGGGCGGGTGGGGCACCAGGCGAGCACCACGTGGTCGTCCCCGCGGGAGTACTCCACCGCGGTCAGCGTGCCGTCGCCGCGCAGCCGGTGCTGCGCACCGTGCTGGACGACCGGCCGGACGCGCTTGTACGCGGCCACCAGCTCGGCGCTCTCCTTCAGCTCCTCCTCGGTCCAGGTGGTGAGGTCGCCGCCGATGCCGAGAACGCCGGCCATGGCGACGTGGAAGCGGAAGCGCAGCGGGGTCCGCCGCGCGGTGGCCACGTTGGGGCTGTCGGTGACCCAGGCCCCCATGACCTGGGCCGGGTAGAGCTGGCTGAACCCGTGCTGGATGCCGATCCGGTCGACCGGGTCGGTGTTGTCCGACGTCCACACCTGGTCGGTCCGGGCGAGGATGCCCAGGTCGGCCCGCCCGCCGCCGCCTGAGCACGCCTCGATCCGCAGGCCCGGGTGGTCGGCGCGGAGCCGGTCCATGATCCGGTAGACCGCCCGCGTGTGCTCGATCCACAGCCGGTCGGGATCACCGTGCCCCGGCCATCCGGCCTCGGTGAACGGGCGGTTGGCATCCCACTTGAGGAAGTCGATGCCGTGCTCGGCCACCAGCCGGTCGAGCCAGGCGTGGGTCCACCCGGCGGTGTCCGGCCGGGCGAGGTTGAGCACCAGTTGGTGGCGCATCTCGGTCCGGCCGCGGTTGGCCATGTGCAGGACCCAGTCCGGGTGGGCGCGGTAGAGGTCGCTGTCGGGGTTGACCATCTCCGGCTCCACCCAGAGCCCGAAACGCATGCCGAGCCGGCGCACCTCCGCCACCAGCGGGCCCAGCCCGGACGGGAAGCGGGCCGGGTTGGGCGCCCAGTCCCCGAGCCCGGCTCGTTCGCTGCCGCGGGCGCCGAACCAGCCGTCGTCCATCACGAACAGCTCGACGCCGAGCCTCGCGGCGCGCGCCGCGAGGGCCATCTGGCCCGCCTCGTCGACGTCGAACCCGGTCGCCTCCCAGGAGTTGTAGAGCACGGGCCGGGTCTCGTCCGGGTGGGACAGCACCTGCCCGCGGACGTGTCCGTGCCAGGCGCGGCTGGCCGCCCCGAACCCGCCCGCCGTGTAGAGGCCGGCGAAGACGGGGGTCTCCAGCGTCTCGCCCGGCGCCAGCGACCAGGTGAGGCCCTCGTGGCCGAACCCGCCCGTCCACGTGGTCCGGCCGACCGGGTCCCGGTGAAGGGTGATCCGCCAGCTTCCGCTCCAGGCGAGCGCGGTGCTCCAGACCTCGCCGTGGTCCTCGCCGGCGGTGCCGTCGTCGACGGCCAGCCAGGGATTGGCGTGGTGGCTCGTCATGCCGCGCCGGCTGGTCAGGACCGTCTCGGCCACGGGGACGTCGGTGCGCCGGACCTGGAACTCACTGTTCCAGCCCCCGACGAGGTGGCTCATCCGGTACCGCGTCCGGTGCGGCGCCGTCCAGGCGGCGGAGTCGCAGCGCAGCACGGTGACCGGCGCCTCGTCGTCGCGGTTCTCGACGGTCGTCCATCGTTCGATCACGTCGCCGTCGCCGTGCACCCGGTAGTTCAGGGTCACGTGCAACGGGTAGTGCCGATCGCGCAGGTGGACGCGCAGGTGCCCGCCGTCGATGTCGTGGCCGGCGTATCGCCACTCGACTCCGCGGGTGCCGTCGGCGAATCGCACGAGCAGGCTGGGCGGCCCGAAACGGGCGCCGCCCTCCACCGCCAGCTCGTCCACGCCGGCCGTCGCCTCGAAACTGCTCGCCGCCGGTGACACGCGCTCGGCCAGCTCGACCGCCTGGTCGAGCGTCAGCACGGCACCCCAGTGAACGTGCCGCAGGCTGTCGTCCTCGGCGAGCCGGACGGCGTACGCCGAGGCCGGGCCGCGCAGCAGCCACAAGCGGTGGTCGGGGTGGAACAGCACGGCGGGCATCTGGTCCTCAAAGTCGGGCAGGAAGGTCGGTGAGTGCCGCTGAGCGTAGGTCTCGTCCGGCGGCAAATCAATACTTGACGAAGGAAATTATTACGCCTACGTTTCGGGCCATGCTTACCGAGACCGGCAAGGGCGCTCTCACGGAGACTCCGGCGGCGACGGCCGTGTTCACGGCGGTGCTGACCGAAGGACCCCTGAGCCGGGTCAGCCTCGCGCGCCAGCTCGGGCTGTCCTCCGCCGCCGTCACGAAGGCCGCGCGGCCGCTCATCGAGATGGGCTACCTGCAGGAACTGGCCGCCACCGAGCGGACGGGACCAGGCGCCGGGCGTCCAGCGAGCCCGCTCGCCGTGCAGGCGGACCGCGAGTTCTTCGTCGGGGTGAAGATCACCGGCGACGAGCTGATCGGCGTGGTCTGCGATCTCTGCGCGGACGTGCGGACGTCGGCCCACCGGCCGCTGACCGACCCGAGCGTCGAGGCCGTCCTCAACGAGCTCGGCCGGCTCGTCGACGACCTGCTCGACGGCCCCGGCGGCTACCGGGCCCGCACCCGCAGGCTGGGGCTCGCCGTCTCCGGCGACGTCGACCGCAACACCGGCCTGGTCCGGTACTCGCCGTTCCTCCAGTGGCACAACGTGCCGCTGGAGCGACTCGCGGCGGAGGTCACCGGGCTCACCGTCACGGTGGAGAACGACGTGAAGGCGCTGACCACGGCCGAACACTGGTTCGGCGAGGGCGTGGGCGCCGAGTCGTTCGCCCTCGTCACCGTGGGCACCGGCATCGGCTGCGGCCTGGTCGTCAACGGCCGGCTGGTCTCCGGCTCCCACGGCGTGGCCGGGGAGATCGGCCACATCGGCGTCGACGCCACCGGCCCCACCTGCCACTGCGGTGGCCGCGGCTGCGTGGAGGCCATCGCCGGCACGCCCGCCATCGTCCGGCAGGCCCGGGAGTGCTCTGGCCGGCCCGAGCTCACCATCGACGACGCGGTGGCCCTGGCGCGCGGCGGCGACGAGCAGATCGGCGCCATCTTCGCCCGCGGGGGCAACGCCATCGGCACCGGCATCGCGGCGGTCGCGAACCTGGTCGGCCCGGCGAGGATCGTCGTCTCCGGCGAGGGACTCGCCGCCTACGACCTGTTCGAAACGCACATCCGCGCGGGCTTCGAACGGCAGGCGTTCGGCGCCGCCGTCGACTGCCCGTTGTCCATCCGCCCACTGCCCTTCGAGGAGTGGGCACGCGGCGCGGCCGCGGTGAGCATCCAGTCGCTCGTCGCTCCCTGATCCTGTCTGCCTCGCTCTCCCCCGTCCGGCCGCTTCCCGGCCGGCGCCACCCCCCACTCAGGAGCCGTGACTTTGCAGTCACCATCAGGTACAGCCGGACGCCCCGGCGACTCCCCCGCCCGGCGCGGACGCCGGATCCGTACCGGAGCCTCGGCCCTCGCCGTCGCGCTGGCCGTGGCCCTCGGCGCGGGCGTGTCCACCGCGCAGGCCGCCGGATCGGGCCCGAAGCCCGGCCCGAAGCCCAGCCCCTCGCCCAGCATCGCGGCGCCAGGCGCCACCACGAAGGACCCGTCGGCCGCCGAGCGGGCGGCCGCCCAGAAGGCGGCGGCCGCGGCGGTCGCCGAGGGCATCGCCGCCCGCCCGTACATGGGGTGGAGCAGCTGGAGCATGCAGTCCAGCAACTACCCCGGACTCAACCCGGGCGGCTTCGGGAACTGGCTGACCGAGGCCAACCTCCTGCCGCAGGTCGACGCGCTCGCCGGCAAGCTCAAGGCCTACGGCTACGAGTACGTCAACATCGACGCCGGCTGGTCGAGGACGACCTCCTGGACGCCCGGGTTCGACCAGTACGGGCGGGAGATCGCCTCGCCCGAACGGTTCCCGCACGGCATGAAGTACGTGGCCGACTACGTCCACGGCAAGGGTCTCAAGGCCGGCATCTACCTCGCCATCGGCCTGGCCAAGGAGGCGTACAACAACGGCACGACGCCGATCTGGAACGCCCCCGGCTGCACCCTCGCCGACATCGTTTACCCGGACCTGCGGACGACCAACGGCTGGGACAGCTCCTACAAGATCGACTTCACCAAGCCCTGCGCCCAGAAGTACATCGACTCGCAGGCACAGCTGATCGCCGACTGGGGCTTCGACTTCCTGAAGATCGACGGCGTCGGGCCGGGCTCGTGGCGCAGCGGCGACAACTACAACAACATCCCGGACATCGCCGCCTGGCAGGCCGCCATCACCAAGACCGGGCGGCCGATCCACTTGGAGCTGTCCTGGTCGCTGGACCGCAACCACGCCGCCGACTGGAAGAAGTACTCCAACGGCTGGCGCATCGAGACCGACGTGGAGTGCTACTGCGACACCCTGGTGACATGGAACAACTCCGTCAAGGTCAGGTGGGACGACGTGCCGGCCTGGACACCGTGGGCGGGCCCCGGCGGCTGGAACGACCTCGACTCGCTCGACGTCGGCAACGGCCAGATGGACGGCCTCAACCAGGACGAGCGGCAGAGCTACATGACGCTGTGGGCGATCTCGGCGGCCCCGCTCTACACCGGTGACGACCTCACCAAGCTCGACGACTACGGCCTGTCCCTGCTCACCAACCGCGAGGTGATCGCGGTCGACCAGCAGGGCATCCCTGCACGGCCGGTGACGCCCACCAGGCCCGCCCAGGTCTGGGGCATGAAGAACGCCGACGGCTCCTACACCGTCGCGCTGTTCAACATGGGCAGCTTCCCGGCCCAGGTGACCGCGAACTGGAGCAGCTTCGGCTTCGGCGGCACCGCCACCGTCCGCGACCTGTGGCAGAAGAACGACCTGGGCGTGCTCGACGGCTCCGTCTCCGCCACCCTGCCGGCGCACGGCTCCCGGCTGTTCAAGGTCACGCCGAAGAGCGGGTCCCTGAAGGTGGCGAGCTACGAGGCGGAGGCCGGCGCGAACACCCTCGTGAACGGCGCCTCGGTCGACGGCTGCGCCAACTGCTCCGGCGGGTCGAAGGCCGGCAACCTCTACAACGGCGGCGCGTTGCGCATCAACGACGTCACCGTGCCGAAGGCGGGCGTCTACCAGGTGAACATCCGCTACGTCACGGGCGACCCGCGCTCGGCGACGGTCTCGGCCAACGGCCAGAACGCGGTCACCCTGGCCTTCCCGCCGAGCGGCGGCTGGGACATCCCCGCCACGATCACCGTGCCGATGCAGCTGCGCGCCGGCGCCAACACGATCGAGATCGACAGCACCACACCGGTCTACTCGCCCGACATCGACAAGGTCGAGGTCCCGCTGAACGTCCGGTAGACAGAGTCCGCCGAGGCCCGGAACGGCGCCGCCGTTCCGGGCCTCGGCATCGTCAGCTCCATGAGATTCACGGGGGCATGAAGTGGATGAGGAACAGATGGCCGGCGACGATCTCGTGCTGGCCTGGCCGCGGCCGGCGTCGAGCTGGTTCGAGGCGGCGCCCGTCGGCAACGGCCGGCTCGGCGCGATGGTGTTCGGCGGCGTTCGCCGAAGCCGGCTCCAGATCAACGATTCCACGGTCTGGTCAGGGCGGCCCGAGGGTCCGGCCGACGCTCTCTCGGAGGTCCTCGCCGCCGGCGCGGGCCCGGAACGGCTCGCCGAGGTCAGGCAGGCCGTCCGCGACGAGGACCACCGGCGCGCCGAGAACCTGCTGATGTCGTTCGAGGGGAGCTACAGCCAGGAGTACCTGCCCTTCACGGACCTGTGGATGACCCTGGAGGCAGCCGATGACGCCGCCTACCTCGGCCGCACGCTGAACCTCGACGACGGTGTGGTCACCGAGGTGATCGACCTGGGCGGACGTACCGTCCGCCGGCGGACATGGGCGAGCAGGCCCGCGCGGGCGGTCTGCGTCGAGGTCACCGTCGAGGGCGGGACCGCGGACATGCGGCTGGAGGTTTCCTCCCCGCTGCGGGTGGTCCACCGCGCGGCCGGCGTGACCGGGCTCACGCTGGGCGTCGAGGTCCCGGTCGACGGCGCGCCACTGCACGAGCCGGATGTCACCGAGCCCCTGCGCTATTCGGCGCCGGTCCCCGGCGGCTACGACCCGTTCGCCGCGGCCGCCGTCCGGATCGACACCGACGGCGGAGTCTCCGCCTCCGAAGGCGCCTGGTCGGTCCACGACATGTCGCGGGCGCTGCTCGTCCTCACCAGCTCCACCAGCGCGGCCGACTTCTGGGCGCGACCGGCGGAGACTGCGCCCTCCGCGACCAGGGAAGAGCATCTGGCCCGTGCCGTACGCGACGCCGAGGCCGCGGTCGCGGCGGGTGCCGGAGAGCTGCTGCGCGCACACCGGCAGGACATCCGCGCCCTGCTGAGCCCGGCCGGGCTCGCGATCGGCGCCAGACGAGCGGGCACGTTCGACGTCGAGCAGGAGATCCTCACAGGCGCGGACGAGGGGCTGCTGGCCACGGTGACGTTCCAGCTGGGCAGGTATCTGCTCGCGTCGGCGTCCCGCCCCGGCGGGCCGCCGGCCAACCTGCAGGGCATGTGGAACGCCGACCTGCGCCCCGCCTGGTCGGCCAACTACACCATCAACATCAACACCCAGATGAACTACTGGGGCGCGGAGACCGCGGGTCTGCCCGAGTGCCACGAGCCGCTGTTCGACCTGATCGAACGGCTCTCGCACACCGGAGCCCAGGTGAGCCGGGAACTGTACGGCGCGAGAGGCTGGGTCGCCCATCACAACACCGACATGTGGGGCTCGGCCCTGCCGGTGGGCATGGGACATGGGAACCCCTCGTGGGCGATCTGGATGATGGGCGGCGTCTGGCTGGCCCACCATCTCTGGGAACACTTCGAGTTCGGCCAGGACCTTGCGTTCCTCCGTGACCGCGGCTGGCCGCTGCTTCGCGGCTGCGCCGAGTTCTGCCTGGACTGGCTGGTCGACGGCCCGGGCGGGTGGCTGGACACCATACCCTCCACCTCGCCGGAGAACCTGTTCGTCTCCCGCCGGTCGACCCCCGAATCGCTCTCGTACTCCACCGCCATGGACATGGCGCTGATTCGTGCCCTGTTCTCGGACTGCCTCGCGGCGGCTGAGGCGCTGGGCCTCGACGATCCGATCCGCGGACGGATCCGGACGGCGATGCCGCGCCTGCGACCTCCGCAGATCGCGCCCGACGGGCGGCTGCGGGAATGGGCCGACGACCACCCGGAACAGGACCCGCACCATCGGCACCTGTCGTTCCTGGCCGGCGTCTACCCCCTGGGACAGATCGATCCTGAGCGGACGCCGGATCTCGCCGCGGCGGCCGTACGGTCGCTGGACGCCCGCGGTCCCGGCGCCATGGGATGGTCCTGGGCCTGGAAGATCGCGCTGCGCGCGCGGCTGGGTGACGCCCGTACGGCGCGGGACCTGTTCCTGGAGGCGACCCACCCGTACAGCGACGACCCGGCGGTGAACGTCCCCGTGGACGGCTCGCGCTGGGGCGGGCTGCTGCCCAACCTGTTCAGCACCCATCCCCCGTTCCAGGTCGACGGCAATTACGGCCTCATGGCGGCGCTGCTGGAGATGGTGGTGCAGAGCCACGGCGGGGTCATCCGGGTCCTCCCTGCCCTGCCCCGCGAATGGCCCGACGGATCCGCGTGGGGCGTTCGCTGCCGGGGCGGGTGGGCCGTCGACCTCGCATGGCGGCAGGGTGAGCTCACTACGATGACCGTTCGCAACGAGCTTCGGGACGGGACCGGTCGTTCGGCGCGCATCCGCCGCGGCGGGACCACGGCGGAGCTGATCCTCGCCGGGGGCGAAGAGGTCCGTCTCGGGCCGTCGCTGGAGGTTCGCGAGAGGACGGCACACCGATGACGGCCGACTCGGAACAGGCCGATCTCTGGGCGTACCGCAGTTCCTACGAGGCGCCGGCGGACTTCGACGCGTTCTGGCGCGACACCCTCGACGATCTGGAGATCGCCCTCGACGCCTTCGGGCCGGCACTGACGCCGGACGCGCCTGGAATGTCACAGCTCGGCTACCTCCGTGGAAGGAACTGAACACCGATGCACGATGACCGCGAACTCGTCGAGGCGCGGATCGACCGGGTGCTGCGCCAGCGCGTCACCCCCGCGATCCACGCCGAGCGGGTACCCCTGACGCTGGCGGCGTGGCACGTGCCCGACGAGCCCGTGCCCGTCACGGACGCGCTGGCCGCGGACTACGAGCCGTTCGCGGCGGGCACTCGCTGGGGCAGGCCGTGGTCCACCACCTGGCTGCGCGCGACCGGCACCGTGCCGGCCGAATGGGCCGGACGCCGGGTCGAGGCCGTCTTCGACCTGGGCTTCATCGGCGACCGGCCCGGAGGCCAGGCCGAGGCGCTCGTCTACGACCTGGAGGGACGGCCCGTCAAGGGCATCGAGCCGTCGAACCAGTACGTCCCGGTCGCCGGCCCAAGCCGGGGCGGCGAGCAGGTCGGGTTCCTCCTGGAGATGGCCGCCAACCCCGACATCGGCCTGGCCGGCGACTTCATCCCGACGCCGCTGGGCGACAAGGTCACGGCCGGGAACGAGCCCCTCTACCGCTTGGCCTACGCCGACCTGGCCGTCCTCGACGAGAACGTCTGGCACCTGCGGCTGGACATCGAGGTGCTCAAGGAGCTCATGGCGGAGCTGCCCACCGACAGCCCGCGCAGGCACGAGATCCTCCGCGCGCTCGAGCGCTGCATGGACGCCATCGACATCCAGGACGTGCCGGGAACGGCCGAGCAGGCCCGGGTACTCCTCGTGGACGTGCTGTCCTCCCCCGCCCACGCCAGCGCCCACACCATCTCCGCGACCGGGCACGCGCACATCGACAGCGCGTGGCTGTGGCCGATCCGGGAGACCAAGCGGAAGACCTCAAGGACCTTCTCCAACGTCACGGCGCTGGCGAAGGACTATCCCGAGCTGGTCTTCGCCGGACCGCAGGCCCAGCAGTACGCATGGGTCAAGGAGCGCTACCCCGAGATATTCGAGCGGATGCGCGAGGCGATCAAGGCGGGGCAGTGGGTGCCCGTCGGCGGCATGTGGGTGGAGGCCGACGGCAACCTGCCCGGCGGCGAGGCCCTGGCCCGGCAGCTCGTCCACGGCAAGCGCTTCTTCATGGACGAGTTCGGCGTGGAGACCCGCGGCGTCTGGCTGCCCGACTCCTTCGGCTACACCGCCGCCTACCCCCAGATCGCCCGCCTCGCCGGGATGGACTGGTTCCTCACCCAGAAGATCTCCTGGAACCAGACCAACAAGTTCCCTCACCACACCTTCTGGTGGGAGGGCATCGACGGCACCAGGATCTTCACGCACTTCCCGCCCGCCGACACCTACAACGGCACGTTCGCGGGCCGCGAGCTGGCGCATGCCGTACGGAACTATGCGGAAAAGGGCGCGGGCGTCCGGTCTCTGCTGCCCTTCGGGTACGGCGACGGGGGCGGCGGCCCCACCCGCGAGATGCTGGAGAAGGCCCGCCGCCTGCGCGATCTCGAAGGCTCCCCGCGTGTCGTGATCGAGGACCCCAACGCGTTCTTCGCCGCGGCCCGCGCCGAGCAGCCCGAGGCGGCCGTCTGGTCCGGCGAGCTCTACCTGGAGTTGCACCGCGCCACCTACACCAGCCAGGCCAGGACCAAGGCGGGCAACCGGCGCAGCGAGCACCTGCTGCGCGAGGCGGAGCTGTGGTCGGCGACCGCCGCCGTGCACGCCGGATTCGCCTACCCGCACGAGGAGCTGGACCGTCTCTGGAAGGTCGTGCTGCTGCACCAGTTCCACGACATCCTGCCCGGCAGCTCGATCGCGTGGGTGCACCGTGAGGCCGAGGCTACCTACGCCCAGGTCCGCACCGACCTCGAAGCGATCATCTCCGCGGCCGCCGCCGCGCTGGCCGGAGACGGGCAGGCCGCGTGGGTGCTCAACACCAGCCCGGAGGCACGCGCCGAGGTGGTGACCGTCCCCGCCGAACTCGCGGCCGGGGCAGGCCAGACGCTCGCCGACGGATCGGCCGCCGTGTTCGCCGAGGTGCCCGGTTCCGGCGCGGCACGGCTCGGCGCTCCCATGACGCTCCCCGCTCCCGTCACCGTGACGGGGACGACCATCGACAACGGCGTGGTCCGGGTGGAGATCGACCAGGCGGGGCTGTTCACCTCGGTCAGGGACCTGGTCGCCGGCCGCGAGGTGCTCGCCCCCGGATCCCGGGGCAACCTGCTCCAGCTCCACACCGACTTCCCGAACCACTGGGACGCCTGGGACATCGACCGCCACTACCGCCGGCAGCACGTCGACCTCACCGACGCCGACTCGGTCAGCGTCGTCGAGAGCGGGCCGCTCGTCGCCGCCGTCAGGATCGAGCGTTCCTTCGGCGCCTCACGGATCGTCCAGACGATGCGGGTGAAGGCCGGCAGCCCGCGGATCGAGATCGAGACGGAGATCGACTGGCACGAGCGCGAGAAGATCCTCAAGGCGGCGTTCCCGCTGGACGTGCACGCCGACCGCTCGGCCGCCGAGATCCAGTACGGCCACATATTCCGCCCGACCCACACCAACACGAGCTGGGAGGCGGCCCGGTTCGAGGTCTCCAACCACCGCTGGATCCATCTCGCCGAGCCCGGGTACGGCGTGGCCATCGCCAACGACTCCACCTACGGCCACGACGTCGGCCGCACCACCCGGCCGGACGGCGGGACCACCACGACCGCCCGGCTCAGCCTGGTCAGGGCGCCCCGGGTCCCTGACCCCGAGGCCGACCAGGGCAGGCACCGCCTGACCTACGCGCTGGTGCCGGGCGCGACCGTCGCCGACGCCGTGGCGTCGGGATACGCGCTCAACCTGCCGCTCCGGGTGACTCCGGGCGGGACGGGCGGCTCCCCCGCGCCATTGGTGACCGCGGAGGGCCGTGCCGTACGCGTCGAGGCGGTCAAGCTCGCGGACGACCGCTCGGGCGACGTGATCGTCCGAGTGTACGAGTCGCTCGGCGGCCGGGGCGTCACCCGCCTGCTCCCGGCCTTCCCCGTCACCGCGGTGGAGGTGAACGATCTGCTGGAGCGCCCGCTGGACGACGAGCAGGTCGCCGTGGACGCCGACGGCGGCATCCCGATCAGGCTGCGCCCGTTCCAGGTGCTGACCCTGCGGCTGCGCCGCGACCATTCCTGAGAAGTCGTGTGAGCCTGCCGGCCTCGGCCGGCAGGCCCGGCGGCGGCCGGCTCCCATGAGGCGAGCGAAGAAGACCCCTGACGCACCTGGCTGCCGACGCCCATCGCCGCTTGACGCGGACTCACCCCGTGAATGGACGCACGACAACATGTTCGACATGTCATTAGAAAGCGGCGAGTTCTGCTTCATCGACAATTACCGGGTGGTTCACGGTCGCAAGCCGTTCGGCGCCCGGCATGACGGGACGGATCGGTGGCTCAAGCGCATCAACGTCACCGCGACCTGCGGAAGTCCCGGGCGCGGCGGCGGCCCCGAGCGGAGCGGTCCATCTACTGAAAGCCGGCAGGGGATCTAACATGTGGGCGTAAGCAGCAATGAAAGATCCTATATCTGCTAGGAAAGTTCTTCTGTTGGAGATGGTGGATGTCCTCCCGCTATGGGCTTCGCTCCAGGATAGCCATGTCATATGTGGTCATTTCTGCCATGTCGGCGCTGGTAGCGGGGGGAATCGCCGGTTTCATCGTCCCCAGCGTGATGAACACGAAAGTAACCGTGCAGACCAGCAATGGCTGCACGCGTCAGGATCGCGCGGGGCTCCTCGGGGCGGGACAAGCCGCGGGGCTGAGCCTGCTCGCGGACGACCTGACGCGGCAGCAAGACGGCCGGTCCCGCCCGGAGATACTGGCGGCGGTGGCCCGGCGCTGGCTGGCCGCGAGCCCGTCGGCTGCGGGCCCGTCGGCCGAGAGCAAAGTGGTGCGCGCGGTGGCCGGCCTGGACGGGCGGCTGGTGCAGGCGTCGGAGCCGTTCGTCTACGGCGCGGGGTCGACGCCGCCCGGGCTGTCGCCCGGCACGCAGGCGCGCACCGGCGCGATCACGTTGTCGGGAAAAGAGGTCGGCTGGGCGATCAACCCGGTGGTGGCCGGCGGGAAGGTGATCGGGGTCGTCTACCTGGAGGACCGCAGCGCCACCGACTGCGGGCCGGTCGTCGACGTCGCCTCCAACGGCGACAACCGGGCGGGACCGGTCTCGGCCGGGCTCGCGCTGGTGGTGCTCGTCCCGGTGTGCTTGGTGTTCGGGCTGCTGAGCACCCGCAAGCTGATCAAGCGGATCCAGCGGCTGGCAGCCGGCGCGGCCACCATGGCCGACGGCGACTTGACGTCTCGGGTGCCCGTTTCGGCCGGTGACGAGATCGGCCGCCTGGAGGAGGGCTTCAACGTGATGGCCGAGCGGCTGGTGGCGGCCGGCCGAGTGGAACGGGAATTGGCCGGGGCGCAGGCGCGGCGGCTCGAGCGCACCAGGATCGCCAGGGAGTTGCACGACTCGGTCTCGCAGGATCTGTTCTCGCTGAGCCTGGTGGCCCGCAGCCTGCGGCGTACGCTGCCGGAGAGCTCGCGTTTCCAGGAACAGGCCGAGTCCATGGTGAAGACCGTCGAGCACACGATGCGGGAAATGCGGGCGATGCTCCTGCAGTTACGTCCGATCGCGCTGGAGGAGGCGGGCCTGGTGGCGACGCTGCGCGACCTGTGCGAGGCCTTCCAGGTGCGGCTCGGCGTCACGGTCGACACCGAGCTGCAGGAGGTGCGGCTGGGACCCGGCGCGGAGCACGCCGTGCTCCGGATCGTGCAGGAGGCGCTGAGCAACGCGACGCGTCACGGGGGTGCCCAGCGGATCGAGTTGCGCCTGAGCCAGGAGGGCGAGGACGTCGAGATCGTGGTCCGCGACTACGGCCGCGGCTTCGACATGGAGCGGAATCAGGACAGGCATGGGATGGGGCTGGAGATGATGCGTGAGCGGGTCATCGAGGTCGGCGGGGTGATCGAGGTGGTGAGCGCGCCGGCCAGCGGTACGACGGTGCGGGTACGGATTCCGGCGGAGGAAGCATGATCCGGGTACTGATCGTGGACGATCATCAGGTGGTTCGCCAGGGATTGCGTTACGTCCTGGAGGACGAGGCGGACATCGAGGTGGCCGGGGAGTGCGCTGACGGGCACGCCGCAGTGGAGGCGATCGAGAGCTTGCGGCCCGACGTCGTTCTGCTGGACATGGTGATGCCCGGCATGGGCGGGCTGGAGGTGCTGGAACGGCTCAGGGAGCGGCCGGCGCCGCCCGCCGTGATCGTGCTGACCTCGTTCGTGGAGAACGAGGTGGCGTTGCAGGCGATGCGCGGAGGCGCGTTGTCGTACCTGTCGAAGACCAGCGCGGTGGACCGGGTGGTGGAGGCGGTGCGCATGGCCACGGCGGGTGGGAGCGTGC
The DNA here is from genome assembly GCF_023276435.1 of Sphaerisporangium perillae. Taxonomy (GTDB): domain Bacteria; phylum Actinomycetota; class Actinomycetes; order Streptosporangiales; family Streptosporangiaceae; genus Sphaerisporangium; species Sphaerisporangium perillae. Next base: position 97,629 of record NZ_JALLPO010000030.1, on the reverse strand, counting down.
TGGACCCGCCGGTCGCGGCGATGCTGGTCCAGCGGGTTCGCGACGACGACAGCCCGGTGAAGGAGGATCCGTTGCGGATGCTGGCGCCGCGTGAGCGGGACGTGCTGGCGGTGCTGGCGCGCGGGCAGTCGAACAGGGAGATCGCCCGGACGCTGTCGCTGAGCGAGACCACGGTCAAGTCCTACGTCTCCAGCATCCTCACCAAACTGAGACTCCAAGACCGCACGCAAGCGGCCATCTTCGGCTTGCAGTGCGGTCTTGTCCCGCTTGGTGAGGCGCTATCCGCCGACCAGCTCTCCGTCGAGGATTAGCCGCCGGTGGTACGCAGAGCGTCGGTCGGTGACAGCGCCGCGGCCCGCATCGCGGGGTAGAGCCCCGCGAAGACTCCGGACACGATCGCCACGCCGAAGCCGCCACCTATCGCGGCGGGCGGGATCGCGATTCCCCAGTCCTGCGCCATGGCCAGAACCACGGTGACCCCCGAGCCGATCAGCACCCCGCCGAGCCCGCCCAGCGCGGACAGCACCAGCGACTCGGTGAGGAACTGGGCGGCGATGTGCATGCGGGTGGCGCCCAAGGTGCGGCGCAGCCCGATCTCCGCCCGGCGTTCCAGCACTGAGATCACCATGACGTTGGCGATGCCGATGGCGCCGACCAGCAGTGCGATCGCGCCCAGCCCGAGGAACAGCGCGCCGGCCGACTGCTTGACCGCGATCTGCGCGGTCAGAGCGTCGGAGGGCCGGCTCGCCTTGACCTGGAAGGAGTTGGCCGGGTTGGCCGTGCCAGCCAGCAGATCGGCGACCTGCGTCACCTGGTCCGGGTCGGTCCGTACGTAGATGCGGCTGGGCGCGCCGTCGTAGTCGAGCAGTTCCTTGGCCGCGGCGAAGGAGATGAGTGCGGACCGGTCGATCTCTGGCGCCAGTGTGAACGGATCGAGGACGCCTGCGACCGTGAACCAGTGCCCGCCCAGCCAAACCCGGGTGCCGGCGTCCAGTCGTACGATGCCCAGTTGCTTGGCCACATCGTGGCCGAGCACGGTCACCGGCGCGTCCGCCGCGGTGAGGAACCGCCCGAGCTTCAGCGATCCCTGCAGGGTGGCGAGGAGTGAGGCGTCCGTGGTGCGTACGGCCAGGCCGCCGGTCTGTCCGGTGGGAATCTGGTCGTTGCGGTAGACGCGAGCGGTGCTGATCTGTGCGGTGGGGGCGACCGCGAGGACCCCGGAGATCCTCCGGAGCATCGGCGCGGCCGTGGCGGGCAGCTCGACCTCGGTGCCGCCCAGGTCGTCGCCGTTCACCACGGTCAGGAGGTTGGTGCCGAGCCGGTCGAGCTGCCCCAGCAGGTGGGACTCGCTGGAGCGGGTAACGCCGAGCACCGCGACCATCGAGGCGATGCCGATCGCGATGCCCAGCGCCGACAGCACCGCCCGGGTCCGGCGGGTGCGCAGGCCCAGCGTGCCGGTGGGAATCAGGTCGTACAGCCGGAGGCTGCTGCGCTTGATCTGCGGCCGTGTCCCGACCGCGTCCTTCTCGTCCTGCAGGACGCCGCTCACTGGTGCACCATCCTCTTGCCGGCAGTTGAGAGACTGCTGATGCAAGCGAGGTGCCGCCGGGTTACCGCCGGAACGGTCAAGGGACAACGGTTCGACACAGGGCTGCTCATGACACCACCACTCCGTCACGTAGTTCGATGCAGCGTTGGCAGGCGGCGGCGACGCGTTCCTCGTGGGTGACCACCACCAGGGTCGTCCCCTCCTCGTTCAGCTCGCGCATGATGGAGAGGATCTCGCCGCCTTTGGCCGAGTCGAGGTTGCCGGTCGGCTCGTCGGCGAACACGATGGCGGGGCGGCCCACCACCGCCCGCGCGATCGCCACCCGCTGCCGTTCGCCGCCCGACAGCTTGGTCGCCCTGTGGTGCATCCGGTGGGCCAGGCCGACCCTTTCCAGCGCCTCGACGGCCGCCGCGCGGCGCTGCCTGGCCGGGATACCCCGATACAGCAGGCCGGAGGCCACGTTCTCGACCGCCGTCAGCGCTTCGAGCAGGAAGAACTGCTGGAACACCACGCCGACCCGCCAGGCGCGCAGCCCGGCGAGCTGCAGGTCGGTCAGCAGCTCGACGTGCTGGCCGTCGAGGCGTACGGACCCGCTGGTGGGCCGGTCCAGCCCGGCCATCAGGTGCAGCAGGGTCGACTTGCCGGATCCCGAGGCGCCGCGGATCGCGATCATCTCGCCCGCCTCGACGGCGAGGCTCACCCCGCGCACCGACTCCACCGGCGGCTCGCCCGGGTAGATCTTGCGTACGTCACGCAGCTCAAGAACCGTCACCGGGCACCTCCACCAGCATGCCGGGCTTGAGGTCCCCGGTCACTTCGGCCATGCCGGTGCTCTCGTCGAACAACCCGGTCTCCACCGGCACCCGTCGCCGGCTGCCACCCTCCACCACGACCACCTCGTAGGTGCCGAGCGGACGGGCGAGCAGCGCCGTCATCGGCACCGCGATCACGTTCTTGTGCTGCTGGGTGACGATCGAGACCTGGACCTGCGCCTGGTCCAGGAACCCGCGAACCTTGCCGGTCAGCTCGATCGTCACCGGCGCCACCGATTTCGCCGCGGCTCCGCTGCCGGTCGCATCGGCGGTGCCGCCGTCGACGGCCACCGCGCCGATGATCCTGATGCGGCCCTTGCGGGTCTTGCCGTCCGGCAGCGTGACCACGACCTGGTCGCCGACGCGGATCTGCGGCAGTTCGGCCGGGGACAGCTGGACCAGCACCGCGGGCGCCTGGCTGGTGCCGTGGAAGATGAGCTGGCCGGGCGCCACGACGCTGCCGACCTTCGTGTCCCAGCCGCCGATCCTGATCGCGGCCGGGGCGAAGACGACCTGGCCCAGCGGCACCTGGCCGGTGACCTTGAGGTCGGCGGCCTTCTGCCAGCGGCGGACCGCGTAGTAGGTCGAGTAGGAGAAGTGCTGGTCGACCGTCAGGTTCTTGCCGAAGCCGAGCGCGCGAAGATTGCTTTCCAGCTGGAGGACGTCCAGCCCGTTCGAGACGCCCACCCGCAGGTCGCGCCAGGCGGGGCGGTCGCCGTACAGCAGCGGGACGCGTACGCCGTCGATCTCATAGGCGGCCTTGCCCTGTTTGACGGTGCTGCCGATCGCCGGCAGCCGGGTGACCACGCCCGAGCGGCTGATGATGACGTTGTACGCACCGGCGTATCCCAGGGTGCCGTTCACCAGCCGCCGCTCGGCCACGTCGGCCTGCTCGACCTTGGCGGTGGCCAGCGCCGGCCCAGCCATGGCCGGGGGCGTCGGCTGGGCGTTGCCGCCCGTGGTGACCTGTAGTACGGCCCATCCAGCGGTGCCTGTCACGGCCAGGGCCAGCACTGTCACGAGCACGGTACGGCCGCGCCTGCCGCCCGTCCGGCACTCTGCCACCGCGGGCGCCGTCGCGCTCACCCGCGCAGGCATCTCGTCCACCTGCCGCTCCTGCCGTCGCTCTTCCGGGTGCTTCCCGGAGTTCTGCGGCTCCTGGTCGATGCGCCCGTGCACGCGATCCTCACCCCTTGCTCGTGACCGTGAGGCCGCCGGGGGGCAGCTGCGGCCGGCAGGCGTCGAACTGCGTCTGGTACAGATCCTTGCCCGACGGGCCGCCCAGCCGGGAAGGCAGGGTGAAGCTGCCGTCGGTGTTCGGGTCGGGCCAGTCCGAGATGCCCTTCTGACGCATGCACTGGGCCCATGCCCGCCATTTCGCCATATCGGCCGCTGTCACCGGCTTGCCCTCCGGCCCCTGGTAGGCCGGGATCTTGTCGAGGATCGACTTGCACGCGGACTGGGCCGCGGCCGGCGGAGCCATCGTGCCGGGCGCCAGCCGCCACTGCCCGTTGCTGTCCTGCACCGGGTCGGGGAAGTTCGGCTCGCCGTTCTTGCGGATGCACTCCGCCAGCCGGCGGTACTGCGCCGCGACGTTATCTGAGCTACCGGAAGACGCCGGCGCTTCCTTGCTGCACGCCGCCAGTCCGAATGCCAGCGCGCCTGTCGCCGCCAGCACGACCGTTCTTCTGAGTACGTTCTTGGAAGGGATCATGTCTTTACCTTCCTCTCTGGCCACCCCTCCCGGCCTCCGCCAAACGTTGCCAACCCACCCCCTCACTTTGGGGGGTAGGCCCGCCGGATCAAGGTGTGCGTGTCAGGTTTCGGCGAAGACGATGCGGCGGCCTTGAGGGCCTGCGTCGGCGTCGGGCAGCACGCGGGCGCGAGCGCGCCGCGGCCGGGGGCGGCTGCGGCTTGATCAGCGGCACGCCGAAGGCGTCACAGGTACGCACGAACCTGGCGGCCTTCTCGGCCGCTTGAGATCCCCACGGACACTCACGTCCTTCACCGTCGTACCGCGCCCAGGCCGGCCGGCTGGATGCCATCAATGGGTGATCTAAGTAGATTTTCGCTATTAAGGTGAATGGGAGGATATCCCATAAGGACTACCGAAAACCTGGCCGAAACAGCTGGAGTTGCTCCGTGAATCGTTGTTCCTGATCAATCTTTATGACAGGCTGCGGACATCGCCGTAACAGTGGGAGGACTCGATGGTCCGGCCATGGGAAACGAACCCCTCGGCGGAGTTCAAACGCCGCCTCGGCAAGTTGGCTCTCGAACTGGGACATTCCACCAGCAGGATGGAAGACCCGCTCTATCGGCGCGCCTGGGGCCCGTTCTTCGAGTCCGAAGACCCCGGCGGGCCACGGGAGCAGACGTACGTCAACCTCCTTGTCTCCCAATGGGCCATGGAGCACGAACTGCGCACCATCACCGAGGAACAGCTGCGCTCCCTCGCCCACAAGCTGTTCTCGGGACCCACGGGCCGCCGCTACTGGCACGACGTTCGGGAGCTGCGAACCACCGGCACGACCACCCGCGGTGAGCGGCGCTTCCAGGAGATCCTCGACGAGGAGTACCGAAGGGCCGGAGCATCACCCGCACATATTCCCGCGCAGTCGCAGCGCCCTCAACTGACGATCAGATTGCCTCATGCCTGGCCCGCCGTCGCACTTGTGACGGCACTCGTGACGACCGAGATCCTTCGCCGACTTCTCCTGAGCCAGAGGCGAAGACTGATAGGGCAAAACAGAGAAAATCGTAAATAGTAAACCGATCCGCCCCCTTTCATACCGCTAGGTTCCCTCTCACGTGCTGGTAGGGGTTTTCTGGTGTCATACGCCGGGACCGGTCCCAGCCGATCGCTCCGGGTCAGCGCCGCAGGTGGCAGAGGCCGGTCCGGCGGGTACAGGTCACCTGGGGGACGGGAAATGAGCGAGATCTCAGCCGAACACCGTGGGCGGGCGGCATGAAGGCCGTCGTTTACGCCGGCGTCCGTACGGTCAAGGTCGTGGACGTGCCGGACGCGGAGCTGGAACAGCCGGCCGATGTCGTGGTCCGGATCACTTCGAGCGCGATCTGCGGCACCGACCTGCACATGTACGACGGCCGGACCGGGGCCGAACCCGGGCTGGTCCTCGGTCACGAACCCCTCGGTGTGATCGAGCAGGTCGGCTCCGCGGTGGAGATGGTCAAGCGCGGGGACCGGGTCGTCATGCCGACGCACCTGTACTGCGGAGTGTGCGTCAACTGCGCGCGCGGGCTCTCGGCCGCCTGCCTGCGGGTGCGCCCGGGCGGGTTCGGCGCGGCCTACGGCTACGCCGGGATGGGTGCCTACCGCGGCGCGCAGGCCGAGCTACTGCGGGTGCCCTACGCCGACGCCAACTGCGTCCCGGTGCCCGGGGAGCCAGGGGATGACCTCGAAGACGACTTCGTGATGCTGGCCGACGCCTTCGTGACCGGTTGGCACGCGACCGAGCTGGCGCAGGTCTTCCCCGGCTCCACCGTCGCGGTGTTCGGCGCGGGAGCCATCGGCCTGCTCTCGGCCTACAGCTCCCTGCTCAAGGGCGCCGCCGAGATCTACGTCGTCGATCAGGTACCCGAGCGGCTCGACAAGGCGGCCGAGCTCGGCGCCACCCCCATCGACTACCGGCGAGGAGATCCGGTCCAGCAGATCCGCGACCTGCGCCGAGTCCGCGGGCTGCCGATCGGCGAGGAGGCCATGGGCGGGGTGAAGATCGGCATCGACGCGGTGGGATTCCAGGCGTGCGACCGATCCACGCCCGGCCAGGAGAACCCGGCGCAGATCGTCAGTGACCTCGCCCGACTGGTCGACCCCACCGGGCATATCGGCATCGCCGGTGTCTACACCGAGAAGGACCTGCATCCCGCCCTCGAGGGACATGCCAACGGCCGCCTTACCGTTCCGTGGGCCACTCTCTTCGCCAAGGGGGTGTCGATCGGGTTCGGCCGTACGCACGACCGCCGGTACACCGTGCTGCTGCGCGACCTGGTCCTCGCCGGCCGGGCGCGTCCCAGCGCCGTCGTCACTCATCACGGGCGGCTCGAGGACGCCCCGGAGCTGTACCGGGCGTTCGACCAGCGTGCCGGCGGAGTCATCAAGGCCGTCCTGCGACCATGAAGAACGAGCGTCCCCTGGACAGCGGCAAAGCGAAGGCTACGCGCTGCTGACGGGGATGCCGCTGCGTGCTCAAAGCGCGGGCTGGGGCTCCGGGGCCGGGAAGGCCGGTCGGGCTCCGGCGAGGAGATGAGCCGGCCCGGGCAGCGAGAGCCGTTCACGCAGAGTCCCGCCGGCAGGCGTCCGGGCGAGTCCGCGTGCGGCCGGCTGAGAAGACGGTCAGGTACTGCGAGGATGTGCGATGTATGAGCATCGACATGAGCGGGTCCGGTGAGACGCCGGCCACCGGCGCGCCGCGGCCACTGCTGGACTACTACGTGGTCCTGTCCGAGACCGGTGTCCGTGAGCCGTCCGCACCGGCGGACGGAATCGTCGTCGAGGAGTTCGTGTTCGCGGACGACTGCACGGCGACCGGCCTGAACGGCGCCGGGTGGACCGCGGCGGACGGTGGCTGGTGGAGTTCGGCGGCCTTCAGCCGCGCGATGCGCGCGGACCCGCGACTGCGCGGGCGGGTCGTTCCGGTCCGCCGTCACGATGCCGAGATCGTCTACCGCCGGCTCGGCGGGGGCGAGCTGCCCGGCGAGCCGGCGTTGCGGATCCACTTCCGCGACCGCCAGCCGCTGACCGGCTCGGCTCCCCTGCTGTTCGGCCCTCCGCAGGTCCCCGAAGGGTTCCACGACATGCGGGTCTACCGCATCCTGTTCGCGAACGAACTGGGCGAGGACCGCCTGGCGCGCCTTCTGGCGGTGTGGAAGATGGCGCCCGCCGATGACTTCGCCGATCCGCGGGCTCGCGTCGCCGGGACGGCCCACCTGCGCGTGGGCGGCGACCTGTTCAGCTGGGATCTCCGCCGGATCGGCCCCGGCGTCGCCTGGTGCCTCGACCTGACCGCCTGCCTGGGCGGCCCGTCCGGCAAGGCCATCGGGCCGCTGCTGCGGGAGCTGACCACGGTGATGCGCTTCGAAGGGCTGATCCCCGTGACCGTCGAACGCTTCTCCTGACGCCGGCGGCGGGCGTCACACCCCCGGCGTCATGACGTCCGTTCGGCTGGCTGACGGCCTCGATCGCGGGCATTGCGGGTCGAGTCACGGCGGAGCACCGGTGGTAGGTTTCCGCATGCGCTACAGACGGCTCGGGCACAGCGATCTGCGGATACCGGTCCTGTCGTTCGGATGCGGCAACTTCGGCGGGGTGGGCTCGGCGGGGCATCTGTTCGGCAGGGGTGACGACGAGGAGACGGCCTACGCGATGCTCGACGCCGCGCTGGCCGCCGGCATCACGATGTTCGACACGGCCGACTCCTACGGCGGTGGCCGCTCGGAGGAATGGCTCGGCCGGTGGCTGGCCGGCAGAGGTGTCCGCGACGAGGTCATGGTGACGACGAAGGTCGGCAACCGCGTGGGGCCGGGCCCGCACGATGCGGGTCTGTCGGCCGGCCACATCCGCGGGCAGGTCGACGAGAGCCTGCGGCGCCTGCGGACGGACCGCGTCGATCTGTACCTGACCCACGTCCACGATCCCGCCACGCCGATCGAGGAGACGATCGGCGCGTTCGACGATCTCGTACGCGCCGGGAAGATCCGCCATTACGGGATGAGCAACTTCAGCGGCGCGCAGCTCGAACAGGCCGTGGCCGCCGCCGACCGGCTCGGCACCGCCGGGCCGGTCAACCTGCAAGGGGGCTACAACCTGCTGGACCGCACGGCGGAGCCGGACGCGTTCGGCGTCTGTGACGCCCACGGCGTCGGGTTCACGGCCTTCAGCCCTCTGGCCGGTGGCTGGCTGACCGGCAAGTACCGTCCGGGTCAGGAGGTCCCCGCCGGCTCGCGGCTGGCGTTGCTGCCGGACTGGTACGGGCACCTGCCCAAGGACGCCGTCTTCCGGATCCTCGGCCGGTTCTTGAGCGCCGCGGCGGAACGGGACGTGGCACCGGCGACCCTCGCCCTGGCGTGGGTGGTGACCGACCCGTCCGTCACCTCCGCGATCATGGCCCCTCGGACACCGGAACAGCTCGCCGCCATGTGCGCCGCCGTGGACCTGCCCCTGCCGCCGGAGGACCGCGCGGCGATCACGAGGACGGCCACCGGCGCGGCCGGGGAATGACCGTCCTCACGCTGAGGTGCGCGCCGGCCCGGCGGCGCGGCGGCGGTGGCGGCGTCAGCTCCAGAGGGTGACGTGGATGGCGGGGCGGAAGCGGCCGACGCGGACGCCCGGGCCGCGCAGCATGGCCTGCGTCGCGCGCGGAGTGGCGACGAAGCGGACGAGTTCGGCCGCCGCCGAGGGCGCGCCGCGCTCGACGAGGGTCACCGTGTTCCACGCGCCACCGAACTGCAGCGACTGGCCGCCGACGCGGACGAGGCGTCCGCTGGCGAGGTCCTGCGTCACGGCGAAGGAGACCGTCGGCGCCAGGCCGTGGTTGCGCTTGACCTCCTCCAGCGCCGCGGCGTGGCTCTGGAAGATGCGCTGGCGCTCCTCGGAGACGTTCATCCGGCGCAGGATCGCGGGGATCACCCCGTGCTTGGCCGCGGCGGACGGGCCGAGCAGCCAGGTCTGGTCGCGCAACTGCTGGGCGCTCGCGTGCCCTCCGGCGAGCGGGTGTTCCGGGCCGGACACGATGATCACCTGGTAGTTGAGGAACGGGCGGCAGACCAGCGACTCGTCCAGGTTTCCCGGTTGCGGCCCGATGGCCACGTCGACGGCCCGCAGAGCATGACGACCGGCCGCGGCCGGTCGACCGCCCGTACCCGGATCAGGTCGATGGGCTCCCAGCCGGTACGGCGGGATCGCTCCAGGGTCGCCCGCAGGGTGATCCGGCGGCCCTGGGGGTCCACTCTGTGCCGGCGGCTGCGCCTGGTGGGCCAGCCGGCCACGGCCGCCTCCAGCCACTTGCCGAGCATCGCCATCTCTCGGGCGTCCAGCTGCTCGAACGGCACGTCGGCCGACCCGGCGAGGTCGCTGGGCAGGCGCTCGGGAACGGTGAGCGCGTCGCCTGCGTCCTCGGCGCCGGCGACCGCCGGGGGTAGCGTCATCCAGGGCAGCCCGCCGCCGTGCTGTTCAGCGGCGGAGGGCGCCGGCATGGAGGCGAAGGCGTCGTCGTCACCGCCCGCGGCGGTGCGCCGGGGCCCGCGGCGGGCGTGCGGTCCGAGCTCGGGTGGCACGGCGCCGAACACCGCCGCGAACACCGCGTCGAAGACGCCGATGTCGGAGCGCTGCCGTACCAGGCTGATCCGGGCGGTCCAGTACAGGCGCGGCAACGAGTCCGGCGGGCACACCGCGAGCGCGCGGACGAGATCCTCGATGCCGGTGAAGCCGACGGGCACGCCACGCCGGCGCAGCCGGACGGCGAACGCCGCGCGGTCGACGCTCCGGAGGAGTGGCGCGGGAGTCCGGCTATGAGACGAGGACATAGATGACGACGGCGGCGATGACGACGAGCACCACGACGACCGGCACCAGCCGCTTGTAGATCGACCCGCCGGCGATGCTCATCACGTCCAGCGGCTCGGCCTCGGCCTCCGGTGTGATGACCCGCCCGCCGGTCGCGCCCTGGGACGCCGGGGCCGGGGGTGCCGTCGCGTCGTCGGCGACAGCGGGTGCCGGGATCTCCACGGGGGGCGCGACCGCGTGCCGGCGGGGGTGGTGGCCGCGAGCTTGCCCTCGAGGCAGTCCACGAACTGGCCGAGCAGCTTCCCGGAGATCTCCTTGATCATTCCGCTGCCGAACTGGGCGATCTTCCCGGAGATCTTCAGGTCGGTGCCGACGGTGACGACGGTGCGCCCGCCGTCGGCCCGCAGCTGGGCGGAGATGACCGCGGCGGCGGTGCCGGCGCCTCGCGAGTCGCGGCCCTTGGCGTCCAGGACGGCCCGATGGGCGGCGTCGTCCTTCTCCACGAACCGCACCGTGCCGGCGTACTCGGCGGTGACGGGGCCGACCTTGACCTTCACCTTGCCGGAGTAGACGTCGCCGTCCACGCCGGTCAGCTGGGCTCCGGGCATGCAGGGGGCGATGCCCTCGATGTCGGTGAGCACCGCCCACGCCTGATCGATCGGAACGCCGACGGTGAACTCGTTGTCGATTCTCACGGGTTTCTCCCTGTCTCGCAGGCTAGGCGGTCGCGCTGCGGGCGTGGCCCTGGCCGTGGAGGGCGCCGGCGATCGTGTCGCGATCGTCCGGCGTCTTCGCGATCGTGCCGAGCGTCCGGACGACGTCCTGCCGGACCAGGTCGGTGGCGCCCAGCGCCGACAGCGCCGAGACCCAGTCGATCGTCTCGGCCATGCCGGGCGCCTTGTCCAGCGCGAGGCCGCGGACGCGGCCGATGAAGTCGGTGGCCGACCGGATCAGGGTCTCGCCGGCGGTGGGCACCGAACGGCGCAGGATGTCCGCGGCCCGCTCCGCGAGTCACGACGCGCTCGCCGGCGAGGCTTCGGATCACGCAGCGGGCCCCGAGGGTGGCGCACACGGCCGACAGGTCCTCCGAGGGGTCGGCCTGGCACAGCGAGCCGCCCAGCGTGCCGCGGTTGCGGACGACCGGGTCGGCGATCACCCGTTCGGCGTCGCGGAAGATCGGGAACGCCTCGGCGAGCTCATCGGACTCCAGCAGCTCGCGGTGCCGGGTGAGCGCGCCGATGCGGATCTCCCCCGGCCTGGCCCGGATGTACCCGAGTTCGTGGTGCAGATCGTAGATGTCGATGAGGTACTCCGGGCCGGCCAGCCGGAGCTTCATCATCGGGAGCAGGCTGTGCCCGCCCGCGAGGAGCCGCGCCGAACTCCCCAGCCGCTCCAGCAGCCCGATCGCGTGATCGACACTGGTGGCGCGCTCATAGTCAAACGGTGCCGGAACCTGCATCGAAGGCTCCTCAGTCTCGTGGTCGGCACCTGAGTGGACTCCCACGCGGATCAGGTGTCAACAGCGAACCAAGGAATCACTTAATCAGCCTCGTGACGGTGCGCCGCCACGCGATGCCCGCCGCCGGGATCACACAGGTTCTGTCCGGGAAGGAATCGGTTAGACTACTGGCGTTCGCAACAAGAACGAGCGTTCGCATAGCGAACACACAAAAAGGGGGACGTCATGGGTTCAACGACGGCGCCTCGGCGGTCGTCCTCGGGCGTCGCCGGCATCCGCGTCGGCGCGGGCCAGGGACCGGCCGTCGTTCGTGAGACCATGAGCACGTCATGACCGTTGTCACCACCGAACCCGACGGAGCGGTCGCGGGGATCGCGGACGGCTCCACCGTCCTGGTCGGGGGTTTCGGAATGGCGGGCATGCCCGTCACGCTCATCGACGCGCTGATCCGGCAGGGCGCCAAGGACCTGATCGTGGTCAGCAACAACGCGGGCAACGGCGACACCGGCCTGGCCGCGCTGCTCGCCGCCGGCCGGGTGCGCAAGATGATCTGCTCGTTCCCGCGTCAGAGCGACTCCTGGGTCTTCGACGACCTCTACCGGGCGGGAAAGATCGAGCTGGAGGTCGTCCCGCAGGGCACCCTGGCGGAGCGCATGCGCGCCGCCGGCGCCGGCATCGGCGCCTTCTACTGCCCCACCGGGGCCGGCACGCTGCTGGCCGAGGGCAAGGAGACGCGCACCATCGACGGCCGCGACCACGTGCTGGAGTACCCGATCAAGGGTGACGTCGCGCTCATCGGCGCCCATGTCAGCGACACGATGGGCAACCTCGTCTACCGCAAGACCGCCCGCAACTTCGGGCCCGTCATGGCGACCGCGGCGAGAGTGACGATCGCCGAGGTGCGCCGGGTCGTCGAGGTCGGCGAGCTCGACCCTGAGGCCGTCGTCACCCCCTGCATCTACGTCGACCGGGTCCTCGACCTGAGCACAGCGGAGGCCGCCGCATGACCGTCGCCACCCACCCCGCCGGCCGTACCGTCGAGCACCTCGGCCGTGGCCCGCTCGACCGTGACGAGCTCGCCGCCGTGGTCGCCCGCGACATCCCGCGCGGCTCGTTCGTGAACCTCGGCATCGGCCAGCCGACGATGGTCGCCGACCATCTCGCGGCCGACTCGGGGGTCGTCCTGCACACCGAGAACGGCATGCTCGGCATGGGCCCTGCCGCGCACGGCGACGAGGTGGACCCCGACCTGACCAACGCGGGCAAGATCCCGGTCACCGAGCTGCCGGGCGCCTCTTACTTCCACCACGCCGACTCCTTCGGGATGATCCGAGGCGGCCATCTCGACGTGTGCGTGCTCGGCGCCTACCAGGTCTCCGAACGCGGCGACCTCGCGAACTGGCACACCGGCGCCGCCGACGCGATCCCCGCCGTCGGCGGCGCCATGGACCTGGCGATCGGGGCCAAGGAGGTGTTCGTCATGATGACGCTGTTCGCCAAGGACGGCACCCCAAAGGTCGTCCCCGAATGCACCTACCCGCTCACGGGCCTGGCCTGTGTGAGCCGGATCTACACAGACCAGGCGCTCTTCCACATCGACTCCGGCGGTGTGACGGTGCTCGAGACGTACGGCGCGACCGTGGCGGAGCTCGCGTCCCGGCTGGACGTCACCGTGCACCGCCTCGGCGACGGCTAAGCCCCGTCGTCAGGGAGCAAGTGGCTTCACCTCCAGCAGCCCGGTCGAGTAGCCGCTGCGGGAGGTGATGTTCAGCCTGATCCTGGTGGTGCTCACCGCGGTGAAGGTCACGTCGTTGAAGGTGCCGGCGGCGACGCCGCGCGCATGTAGAAGTTGGTGGCGCCGGGCGCGGCCTCGTCGTGCCTGGCGTAGATGTACATGGTGTCGCCGACCACCAGGGCGGAGGGGTCGGCGGTGTAGATGGAGGTGATGATCGGGTTGGCGGCGAACGCCGCGCCTGCCATGCCCAGCACCAGGGCGATCGCCATCGTGATGGCCGTGAGCGGTGGTCGCAGCGCTGGGGGCGGCTACGACAACTGGGAGGTCCTGTCCACCGAGACCAGGCCCCCGCTGACCACGGTGGACATGAACCTGGAGGTGCTGGGCCGCACCGCGGCCCAGCACCTGTTCGCGGCGATGGACGGCCGGGCGACCCCGGGCGTCCACCGGATGCCCTGCCGCCTGACGATCCGCGAGTCCACGCTTTGACCTGACACGATGCGACGATCTCGTCCGCCCGCGGCCCAGGGTGAACCCGTACGCCATCTCGGCGGACGCGCCCCGGCCGCCGGGGCGCTCACCCGGAGACGGGGCGGGGTACGGCACCGAGGTGGACTCGCGGCGCCCAGCGCTACGTCGCCGCGGGCGTCACGGCGGGCGCGGTCAAGGACTGAGGTTCCCGCCGTCGAGGTAGCCGTTGAGGTAGGTCCACGACGCGGTGATGTCCTCGCCGGTGCCGTGCGGGCGGCGGAGCTCGTCGACGAAGATGGTGATGTCGGCCAGCTCCCACCACACCCGATAGAGGGCGAGGCCGGCCGGGTCGACGGGCCGGCCGGTGGCGCGTCCGTACCCGCTCAGCACGCCGCCGGAGTCACCTGAACCGCCCGAGCCGCCCGAGCCGCCGGAGTCGCCGGAGTCGCCGGAGTCGCCGGAGTCGCCGGAGTCGCCGGAGTCGCCGGTGAGCATCCACAGGTCCCGTTCGGGCGGGGCGATCTGGACGGTGTCCCAGTCGACGAGCCGCGGACCGGCCGCGGACCGGATCAGGTTGCCGGGGTGCGGTTCGCCGTGGGTGACGACCCAGCCGGCGTCCGTGCCCCGCACCCGCTCGACGAGCCGGTCGAAGTCGCCGAGCAACCGCTCGACATGACCAGCGCGGGAGGCCAGCAATCGCCGCGCCGGCTCGGAGAACGGCCCGCCCGCCCACTCCCGGCCGAGGGCGTCCAGCGCGTCCTGGAGCCGGTCCCTGCCGGGCAGGGCCAGGTCGGCGCGCGGAGCGCCGGCCGCGACGACCGGCGTGGCCGCGTGCAGCCGGACGAGCAGCCGGGCCACCTCGTCCCGGTCCTGCGGCCGGTGCGCGCCGAAGTCCCCGGCCTCGCCCTCCACCATCGGGAACACCGAGACGGCGTACCGCGGACCGAGCCGCCACACCGTCGCCCCGGTGCGGGCGGGGATCGGCGCGACCACGAACTCCAGCCCTGCGTCCCGCCGAAGGGCCAGCGCGGTGGCGTAAGCCCTGCCGAGCCGGCCGAAGGCGGCCTCCCCCGAAACCTCCTCGGCACCGAGGTCGTCGACCGTCACGAACCACGCCCGGCCGCCGTCATCGGCCACGGACCAGTGGTAGCCCCCGGCGCCCACCGGAAGGTAGCGCGCCGACCGGACCTCGACCGCCCACCCGCCACCCAGCGCCGAGACCAGATCGGTCTCCTCCACACCCTCGGGCCAGTCCCTCATGAGCCGCGATTATCCCGGACCCGGTCAGAGTTCGAGGGTGAGGTGCGAGCCGCTGAAGGCGACTGCGTCTCCCTCACGCCGCGAACCCGGCAAGCCAAGGCGGTTCGGTAACGCACGTCAAATTTTTGCCGGATGTATCGGGCTCGCCTACCCTCGTGTTGTGAGGCTCAGCGACGAAGACGACCAAGCGGCGCCCGCTGCGCGCCCGCAGTCCCTGATGTTCAGCTTTCTCGGCATCTACGTGCTCGGGCGGGACGTCGCCGTCTACTCCGGGAGCATCATCGACGTGTTCGCCCGCCTCGGCGTCTCCGAGGAGGCCGTGCGCTCGACGCTCGCCCGCATGGTCAAGCGGAACCTCCTGGCGCGGCACCGCCACGGGCGGAAGATGTACTTCGGGCTCACCGGACACGCCGCGGAGGTGCTCGAGGACGGGCGCAGGCGGGTCTGGGAGACCGGCGCGGTGAACCGCGACTGGGACGGCACCTGGACACTGGTGGGATTCTCGCTCCCCGACAGCCGCCGGAGCACCCGGC
This sequence comes from Sphaerisporangium perillae, assembly GCF_023276435.1. GTDB lineage: Bacteria > Actinomycetota > Actinomycetes > Streptosporangiales > Streptosporangiaceae > Sphaerisporangium > Sphaerisporangium perillae. The sequence goes on along the minus strand of NZ_JALLPO010000030.1, from coordinate 82,285 downwards.
ACGACCTGCGCTCCCGGCTCATCTGGGCCGGATTCGGCCTGCTGCAGAGCGGGCTGTGGATCGCGCCCGGCACGATGGACGTCGCGGCCATCCTCGCCCCGCTCGACCTCGGCGACCACGTCACCGTGCTGACGGCGCGGTCGGCCAAGCCCACCGAGTCCGCCGACCTCGTCCGCAAGGCCTTCGACACCGAGGAGATCGCGCAAAGGTACCGCGCCTTCCTCGGCCGCTGGGCCACCCCCGGCTCGCCCCCCTCGGCGCCCGACGACCTCGCACGGCAACTGCTCCTGCACACCGACTGGCTCCAGCTCGTCCGCCGGGACCCGCACCTGCCGGCCGAACACCTGCCCGAGGACTGGCCGGCCATCCGGGCCGAGCTGGTGTTCCACACACTCGCCCGCGAGTACGAGCCACGCGCGAACACCCTGGCGACCACCGTCCTGGACGAGCTCCCCCTCTGACCGCGGTCGCTAGTGGAGCGTCACCGCGGCCTCTGCGGTGTGGACCAGGAAGGTCAGCGTCTCCTGGAAGTAGAGCTCGATGCTGGTGGCGTCGTGGGACAGGTAGCCGATGGACAGGTCCTGGCCGATGCACAGCTCGAAGTCGCCGCCCCGGCTGGACAGCAGGAACGCCCCGTCGATGGCGGGCGCCCAGATGATCTGCCCGTCCAGCAGGCGCGCGATGTGCTCGATGACCGGATAACCGTGCACTGCGGTCTCGCTCACGGCGGTGTAGGCGTCGGCGCTGAGGGCCAGGTCGTACGGGCCCCCCACGCCTGCCAGGCGCAGCGCGGAGATGGCCTGGCTGACGGCGTCGGGGTAGTCGCCCACCTCGGACGGGAGCGTCAGCGCCGGGTTCGACGAGCTGTCGCGGATGCCGGCGATGCCCGCCGCGGCGTACCCCTGGAACACCGCGCGGTCCTCGGCGAACGCGATGCGTTTGGCGGCGTCCTTCACTGGCTGCCAGTCGGCGTCCTTGGCCCCCCGCTCGACGTCGTCGACCTGCCGCCGGTCGACGGTGAAGGGCACCCGCAGCTCCAGGAGGGGCTGGGACCGGCGCGTGCGGGCGACGACCCCCGGGGCGGGCGGCTCGACGGAGTCCAGGTGTCCGGTGGACACCGCCGACAACTCCAGGCCGGCCGGCTCGGGGACGTCGACGACCCGGCGGCCGGCCACGTGGCGCTTGAACGTGCGCCGCGCCTCCTCCTCCAGGTCGGCCCACGCCGCATCCGAGATAGGGGCCAGCTCGCGGTGCAGGTTGTTCATCGGGTCGTGCTCCTCTTGAGATCGCCGATCCGCAGGGACCCGTCGTGCGCGGCCCGGGCATCGGGAGTCGTACCGGCCTCGGCCATGACGCCGGCGCCGGGGGGCTCGGGAAGGTCGTCGAGGAAGTCGACGGTGGGCACGAAGAACAGCGTGCCGGTCACCGCCGTGGAGAAGCCCAGGATCCTGTCGTGGTTGCCCCGCGGGTCCCCCAGGAACATGTTCTCCAGCATCCTCTCGGTGACGGCGGGGGTGCGGGCGTAGCCGATGAAGTAGGTGCCGAACTCGCCCCTCCCCACGTTGCCGAACGGCATGTTGTCGCGCAGGATGCGCCGCTCGGTCCCGTCCGGGTCGGTGATCGTGGTGAGGGCGACGTGGGAGTCGGCCGGCTTGGCCGCGTCGTCCAGCTCGATGTTGGACAACTTCGTCCGTCCGATCACCCTCTCCTGCTCGTCGACCGGCAGGGCGTTCCACGCCGTCAGATCGTGGAGGTACTTCTGCACGATCACGTAGCTCCCGCCGGCGAACTCCCGGTCCTCCTCCCCGATCAGGACGGCCTCGCTCGCCACCGGCCCCACCGGGTTCTCCGTCCCGTCGACGAAGCCGAGCAGGTCGCGTACGTCGAAGTACTTGAAGCCCTGGACCTCGTCCTGGACCGTGACGACCCCGCGCAGGCGGTCCATGATCTGGGAGGCGAGCTCGAAGCACAGGTCGAGCCGCATCGCCCGGACATGGAAGAGCAGGTCTCCAGGGGTGGAGACCGCCCGGTGCACGGCTCCGGCCAGCTCCCGGAACTCGTGCAGCTCGGCCGGGCGCGGCCCGGCGAACAGGCGGTCCCACGCCCGCGACCCGATGCCCGCGACGCAGCTCAGCCTGCCCTCGGGCACCCGGAAGCCGACGGACCGCTGGAGCGCCGGGAGATCGGTCAGCAGCTCCCGCACGACGGGCTCGCCGCCCGGGTCGACCGTCACCACCAGGAAGATCGCCGCCGTCGTCAGCGGGCTCAGCACCGGCTGCGGCACCGCCTGCCGCCCTGGCCCCCCATCGGGCACCTGCTGCGTCATCTCCACGCCCTCCCGACCGTCTCGCCTTGAGATAACAAGACTGTCAGTCCGCGCCGGCGGGCGCTCACCCCGGGGGCGGTACCCGGGCAGGCGGGAAACCGGAGAGCATCTCGGTCTCGGCGCCCCTGTGGGCCACGAATACCGCGCCCCGAGCGTTTAGGATGGTAGATCGCCAGGCGATCGAAAGCATCTCTGATCATTACTCCCGCCCCCCGAGGAGATCGGATGTCGCTGCAGCCGCGGTTTCGGCGGGTGGCCGCGCTCGATCGGCGGTTCGTCGATCGCGAAGACGTACTCGAGGCGTTCACGCACGAGCTGCGGCGCGCCTTCGATCGGCAGGGCCCTCGGGTCTTCAACGTGACCGGCGTCGGCGGCATCGGCAAATCCCGCCTGCTACGGGAGCTGAAGAACCGTGCCGCCGAGAACGGGTGCCGGACGGCGCTGCTGGATCTGCAGGTGCCGGCGATGCGGCAGCAGGAGGACGCGCTCGCCGTCCTGCGGATGGACCTCGGCCGGCAGGGCGTGATATTCGACCACTTCGACATCGCGTACGCGGTGCTGTGGCAGCGGCTGCACCCGCATTTGAAGATCAGCCAGTCGGATCTGCCGTTCGCCGAGGAGAGCGAGATCCTCACCTCGATTCTGGACGAGACGTCCGGGCTGCCGGTGTTCGGGACGGCGGTGGGGTTGCTGAAACTCGCGCAGCGGGCGCGGTCCTCGGTGCGGCACCGCCGTGTGATCAAGGACGACGAGATACTCCAGCGGCTGGACGAGCTGTCGAACACCGATGTGCTGGACGCGGTCACCTACCTGTTCGCCCAGGACCTGCGGGCCGCCGGCACCAAGCCGCACGTGGTGTTCGTCGACGCGTACGAGGCGCTGGTCCCCATCCCGGTCAAGACCGGGCGGGTCTCGAGCGCTGACGCGTGGCTGCGGGACCTGATCGCCCAGCTCGACCACGGCCTGGTGGTGATGGGCAGCCGGGAGCCTCTCGGCTGGCAGGTGCACGATCCCGAATGGGCCGACATCGTCCGGGAATGCCCGGTGGACGGGCTGCCGATGGCCGCGCGGCTCGAGCTGCTGAAGCAGGCGGGCATCTCCGAGGGCACCGTGATCGCGCAGGCCTCCCAGGGGTTGCCGTTCTACCTGCACCTGGCGCTGGACACCCAGGCGGGGAACGCGCGGGCGGTCTCCTTGGAGGAGATCCTGCAGCGGTTCCTCAATCATGTGGCCCCCGCCGAGGTGCGGCTGCTGGAGCTGCTGAGCATCTCCCGCACCTTCGATTTCGAGATCTTCCACACGCTGGCGGCAGCGTTCGATCTCCCTGGCGACCGGATCACGTGGGAATCACTCACCGCTTACTCGTTCGTGTATCCCGCCGGGCAGCACGGACTGCGGCTCCACCAGCTGATGGTGGTCGCGCTGCGGGAGCGGCTCAGCACCGAGGCGATGCGGGAGGTGCACGCGCACCTGCGCGCGGCCTGGGACGCCCGTGCCACCACCGGCGACGGAACGGCGCTGCGCGAGGCGGTGTACCACGGGGTGCGGGCCGGGGTGCTCACCGCGGACGACGTCCTGAGCTACGCCGATCGCAGCATCCAGCGCGGCGGCAAGCAGGCGGGGGACGGCATCCTCGCCGACCTGACGGAACTCGGTCTCGGCGGGGAGCTGGCGGAGGCGGCCCGCTGCCTGCGCGCCGAGGCGGCGATCACCATGGGGAACGCCGCGGAGGCCGCGGTCCTCACCGATCTCGGAGCGTTCCCCAATGTGGAGAGTACGGCCGGGGCTCGGCTTGCGATGGCCGCGGCGCACGCCAAGCGGCTCGCCGGGGACACCACCGAGGCGGGCCACATCTACTCTCTGGTCTGGGAGCGGCACCAGGGCCCGGTACGCCCGATCGCGGGGCTGTGGGTGGCCGAGGTCCCCATGTGGCAGGGGCGGTTCGCCACCGCGTTCTCCCTCGCGGAGCAGGTGCTGCGCGACGCCCCGGAAGACGACTGGGTGCTGCGCGGGGACGTGGTACGGCTGATGCACCTCGGCTACCGGTTCCACCTCGACTTCGACGACGCGGTCCGGCGGCTGGAGGAGGCCCACGCGTGCTATGCGCGGGCGGGATCAGTGGTGGGGCTGGCCAATATCGCCACCAACCGGGTCGAACTGGCGGCGTGGAACGACCCGGTGTCGGCTCTGCGGCTCGCGGCCGAGGCGATCAGGCAGCAGGAAGAGCTCTCCGCAGTGCACGAACTCGGCAAGACCTACACCGCGCTGGCGCTCGCCCAGATGCGCCTCGACGACGAACCGGCCGCCTTTGACTCGTTCGCGTTGGCCTGCGAGTTCCTCGAGCGGGCGGGATACCGGTCCGGGCGGGCCAGAGCTGAGCTGTTCCGCGCGTTCCTGCACGTCCGCCGGGGGGCGCCCGAGCAGGCGGCCCGGTCGCTGGTCTGGGCGGCCAAGGAGTTCATCGAGGCCGAGGTGTACCCGACGTTGATCGTGGCCGCCCATCAGGCACTGGCCCGGATCGGCCTGCCCGATGCCCAGGTGACGCGGGCGGCCGAGCACGCGCGAGGCCAGATCGAACCGCTGGACTCCCTGGTGGCGCTGGAGTCCCGGCTGGCCGGCTTGATCGACTCGGTTCTGGGAGCACACTGATGACCATGGAACTGTACGAGAGCGCCCGGGCGCACCTGGACGCCGCCGCGGGTTATTACAACAAGAACGTCCGGGTCTCCACCCCCGACGGGCCGGTCAACGTGCGCATCCCGATCGACGGCGCGGACGTCATGGACCTGCGGATCTGGCGCGAGGACGAGGTCCTGCCGGCCATCGCCCCCTACGTCCCCCACGCTCCGCGGCTGCTGCACACCTCGTCGGATCCGCTCTTCCAGGTGCACCAGTTCATCCACGGCCGGGTCCTCAACGACCTGGCCCCCCGGGGCGTCCCGGTTCCCGGGTACGTGCCCACCGACGTCGTGCGACTGCTCGCCCAGCTCGTGGAGGTCCCTCGCGAGAAGCTCCCCGCCCTCCCGCCGGACTGGCCGGTAGGTGAGGACACCCCGGGGTTCGGGCGGAAACTCTCCGACCTGACACTGTGGGTGCACTCCACGTTCGTCACCGACTACGAGTGGCTCTACACCGCGTTCCGCGTTCCCGCCGACCCGGTCGCCGCGGCGGAGGCGGCGTGGCCGACGCTGACCGCGCGCCCGCTGGTGTGCGTGCACGCCGACATCCACCGCAAGAACATGATCGTGAGCGACGGCCGGACGGTCTTCCTGGACTGGGAGCTCGCGCTGTGGGGAGACCCGGTCTACGAGCTGGCCGTGCACTTCCACAAGATGGGCTATCTTCCTGACGAGCGCGACCGCGTCCTGCGGCTCTGGGTGCGCGCCCTCCCGCCGGAGTACATCCGCGGCTGGGAGCATGACCTGGACGTCTATATCGCCCACGAGCAGATCAAGTCCGCCATCGTGGACACCGTCCGCTACGCCCAGCTGTTCGTCGATCCGTCCGCCGCTCCCGAGCCGGAGCCCGAACTGGTCGCCAAACTCACCGAGAAGCTCAACAACGCCTACCGCCACTGGGGCGTCTCCCCACGCGCGGACGAGGCCGCGGTCGAGTCGATACTGCGGCAGTGGGCCGCGCGGTAATGGATTTCGACGGCGATCTCGCGCGCAACTATCTGGACGGACGCCGGCTTCCGGCCGAGACGGTGTCCACGTGGATGCGCGCCATGGCGGCCTTCGTCACGGCCTCCGGCCGCCCGGTCCTGGACCTCGGCGCGGGGACGGGCCGCTTCACCCGCGCGCTCGCCGAGCACTTCTCCGTTCCGGTGGTCGCGGTCGAGCCCTCAGCGGAGATGCGCGAACGCGCGGCCTCCGCGGCCGGCCCGGAGGTGTTCGTGGTGGGCGGCCAGGCCGAGGCGATACCGTGCGCGGCGCAGGCCTTCCAGGTGATCTGGGCATCCCAGGTCGTCCACCACATCAAGGACTTCGACCGGTGCGCCGCCGAGGTGCGGCGGGTCCTGATCCCCGGGGGCCGGCTCGTCGTCCGCGGCGCCTTCCACGATGCCGAGCGGCCGACCCTGTTCCATACCTACTTCCCCGAGCTCGCCGCCTTCGCCGAGGAGCGGGGCCAGGCTCTCGCCGGCCTGACCCGCGCACTGCGAGGGGTGGGCCTGCGTCCCGAGCACCGTGACACGGTCGTCCAGATGTCGGCGCCGACACTGGCGGACTTCGCGGCCCAGGTGGCGCTGCGCGCGCACAGCCCGCTGCGACGCCTCGCCGACGACCGGTTCGCCGAGGGTCTCAAGCGCCTGATGCGCGACGCCGACCGCTCCCCTGCGACCGGCCCGATCACCAGCACCATGGACCTCGTCGTCTTCCGCACCATCCGCGTCACCGAACGCCCTGACAAAGCCGCCCAGTAAGCACACCCCCTCGATCTGCCCGATCTGCTTCGACGCCCGCAGGCTCGACAAGGGGCGACTCATCGAAGGCGCGGAACTCGGCGGCACCGTCCCCATGTGGCAGTGGATCGGCGACGAGGGCGCGACCACCTTCAGCTACTGAAGTCCCCCGCCGCCGGTCTCCGCAGTGCGTCTGCGGTGAGGTCTCGTCCGCCGCCTCGCCGCTTCGGGAAAGAAGTCAACCGGGCTCCTCGCCATGATCGAAGCAGTGCTGTATCTGTAGAGTTGCCGGATTTGCCACAACCACTACAGGTCCACGGACTGTTCAGAGGGCGAGGCGGAATTGTCTGGGCGCGACGAGGACAGTGGCCGGCAGGACGAGCCGGCGCCCGAGGTGGACACATCCAAGCCGAGCATCGCACGCGTCTACGACTTCATGATCGGAGGCACGCTCAACTTCCCCGTCGACCAGCAGTTCGGGGAGATGGCGCTCCGGGTGGCGCCCGACGCCAAGGAGGTCGGGGTCGCGAGCAGGCGGTTCCTGCGGCGCGCGGTGCGGTACATGACCGCGGAGGTGGGGATCCGCCAGTTCCTCGACCTCGGGTCCGGGCTTCCCACACATGGCAACGTGCACCAGATCGCCCAGGAGATCGATCCGGCGGCACGGGTCGTCTACGTGGACAACGACCCGATGGTGCTCGCCCACAGCAGGGAACTCCTCGCCGACGACGGCACGACAGCGGTGATCCAGGCGGACGTGCGCGATCCGGAGCGGATCCTCGGCCACCCCACGGTAGGGAGACTGATCGACTTCACCCAGCCGGTAGGGCTGCTGCTCCTCAGCATCCTGCACCACCTGCACGACGACGAAGGTCCCGGCGAGGTGGCGGCCACGTTCCGCGAGGCGATCCCGCCGGGCAGCCACATGGCCGTGGCTCACTTCTTCAACCCGGGTGAGGAACATCCGCAGGCGTCCGAGCAGGCCGTGAACGGCGAGAGGGTCTTCAACGAGCATCTCGGGACCGGACGGTTCCGCACGCGCGAGGAGATCCTCGCCTTCTTCGGCGACCTCGAGCTGGTGGAGCCGGGGATCGTACCGCTGTCGGCCTGGCGGCCCGACCCCGCGGACCCCACCGAGCTGTCGCTCACCCTGCACACCTTCGCCGGCGGTGTCGCCCGCAAGCCCTGAACGCGACCTGACCCCCGCGTCGGCTGTTCCGAACGATCCGGCGGACCCTTTCCCACCCGTGCCGGGGCGGTGCGACCGTCTACGCTCGCCGGGCATGAGCGATACCAGGGTCACGAGTCATCGTCGCCGTGGACCGGCACGGCGTCGAAGCGGATCGCGCACAGCCGGTCGGCGGCGTCGCGGTCCAGCACGGTGACGCTCGCGGCCGAGGGCAGCCCGCCGGCGCGGGCAAGTCCGACGAGCACCCGCCAGCGCCGGCAGTGCCGGGCGAAGGTGGCCGCGGTGACGACCCTCCCCCGCGAGTACTGCCCGGCACGGGCGGTCTGCGGCGGGATGTCGAGCAGGATCAGGTGCATGGCGCCGCCACGACGCCGGGCGAGCCAGGCGAACCCGTACAGGATGTGCGGCCAGGTGCCTCTGGTGTGCGCGACGACGGGGTGTCCGCGCAGCACCGCTCGCCCGATGCGCAACACATGGGTCGCGTGCACGAGGGGGGTACGGAACCGAGAGGGGACCGGCCCGAGGAAGCGAGCCCACCAGTTACGCGACTGGCGCGAGTCGACCACGTGCACGCCGCCGGCCACCGCCGGCTCCGTCTCACCACCGTCCAGTCCGTACAGGCGCGCGAGCAGGGTGCTCTTGCCCGCGCCGGGCAGCCCCGCGAGCAGCACCAGCGATGCGGCGGGATAGCGCAGTTCCTCGGCGGAGGCCATCATGTGCACTTGGCGCGGCTCCTGCTCCGGCCGCGAAATGGTCGGTTCAGGGGTCATCGACCTCTCATCCTCCGCGAGCTAGCCCGATGCGAAGCGAATGGAGATCTTCGGTCCGATCGGGCCCGTCGCTATGAGGAACGCTTGGGGCCTGGCAAGAGTTTCAGTCCCTTGACCGAGTGGTCGGCTGACGGCGGTAGATCGGCTTGAGTCTCCTCTTAGGGGAGGCGCGAGGGTGGGGGCATGGACGGCGGCACGCTTTACTCGATCGGTGATCTGGCCCGGCGGACCGGGCTGACGGTGAAGGCCATCCGGTTCTACTCCGACCGCGGGATCGTGCCGCCCACCGACCGCAGCCCGGCAGGCTACCGCCTCTACGACATCGACGCCGTCGCACGCCTGGAGCTGGTGCGGACGCTGCGCGACCTGGGACTGGACCTTCCCACGATCCGGAAGGTCGTGGACCGGGAGATCTCCCTTCCCGAGGTCGCCGCGGCGCACGCCGAAGCACTGGCTGCGCAGATCCGAACGCTGCGGCTGCGGCGCGCGGTGCTGACGGCGGTGGCCGAACGCGGGTCCACCCCTGAGGAGATGGATCTCATGCACAAGCTCGCCAAGCTCTCCGAGGACGAACGCCGCCGCCTGATCGGCGACTTCCTCGACGCCGCCTTCGGCGGCCTGGACGCCGACCCCGGATTCGCGGGGATCACAAGCTCGATGACCCCCGAACTGCCCGACAACCCCGAGGCCGAGCAGGTCGAAGCCTGGGTGGAGCTGGCCGAACTGTCCCAGGACCCGGACTTCCGCGACGGCATGCGGCGCCTGGCCGAGCAGCATGCGGCCGACCGCGCCGGCGGCGACACCAGGAGTGTGCGCCGCGACGCCGCCGCGATGGCCCGTGACCAGGCCGGCCCGGCCCTGGCGGCCGGCATCGACCCGGCCTCACCTCAGGCCGACCCCATCGTCACGGCCGTCACGGCCCAATACGCCCACCTCGTCGGCCGCCCCGACGACGCCGACCTCCGGCGCCGCCTGCTGACCCGGCTGGAGACCGCGAACGACCCGCGCAGGGAGCGCTACCTCCGGCTGCTCGCAGTGATCAACAACTGGCCGGCCCCGGAGACCCTGACACCGGCCCTCGACTGGACCATCCAGGCCTTGCGCACCCGGACACCGGGATAGCCATGAGCCCTGCTCGACCACCTTCCCAGCTGGTCCGTGTCGAGGGGGTCTCCTCAGGTGGTGCATTCAGCCACCGCTGAACCTGCTCGTATAGCCGGCCCCCGATAAGGCACTGATAGGCATCATGTACGTCTGCCGGCATGTCTTGGGTGAGAGAGATTTCGTGTGCTTCTGGTCAACCTGGGGTGGGGCTCAAGGAGTGTCAGGGGTGACTTTCACCGACGAGAGGAGACCGGGTGGATGCGGATTTCGCGGACTTCGTGCGGCGCCGGGGAGACCATCATCTGAGAACGGCGGTCCTGCTCACCGGGGATTGGCACACGGCCGAGGATCTGGTGCAGTCCTGCCTCGGCAAGTTGTACCAGGTGTGGCAGCGGCTGGACACCAGCAGTGAGCCCGACGCCTACCTGCGCCGCATCCTGGTCAACACCTACCGATCCTGGTGGCGTGCTCGGTGGCGCCGGGAGATCCCGCGCGCCGAGCTGCCCGAACTTCCCGGTCCTGGTGACCTGGGGGACGCTCGGGCCGTAGCCGAGGACGTTCGCAACGCGCTGGCGAAGCTGCCCGTCCGGCAGCGCACGGCTTTGGTACTGCGTTTCTTCGCCGACCTGCCCGAAGCGGAGGTCGCCGATCTGATGGGCTGCTCGGCGGGGACGGTCAAGTCCCACACGCATCGCGGTCTGCAAGCGATGCGGCGCCTGATTTCGCCCGAAACGGTGGTCAACCGAACCGAGGAGGAAGGGAGTGGGATCCGGTGAGACACCAACACGAGGAGCCGTCCATGAACGAGAGAGAACTCCGCACGTTGCTCATCAAAGCCACCGAGGATCGGCCCGCGGGCATCGATCTCATGCCGAGGATGACGCATAGGCCCAAGCGGACCCGATCCCTGGTGCCGATGATCGCCGCGGTGGGTGTCGTCGCCGCGGTGGGTACGACCGTGCTGGTGCTCCCCGGGAGCCAGCCCTCGGCGCAGGCCCAGGTGGCCGCCGCGATCGAGAACACCAGCAGCGAGAGTTACCGCATCCACGTCGATGCCGGCGTCAAGACGTTCGATGGTGCCTTCGATCCCGTTCAGCGCGTCGGCAGCATCACGGGGCATGGGGACGGGACCGATACCCGCTTCATCGGCGACCTGATGTACATACGGGAGCCTGGCGCGCCGAAATGGACGGTCTACCCGCGTAGCGAGGCGCTGAGAAAGGACGCCCCGGCGGCCACCGTCCTGGTCAAGCTCGCCCCCCTGGACCCTCAGGGCGCCCTGCAGCAACTCCGTTCGGCCACTGACGTCCGTGAGGACGGTTCGGCCTCCGGCACCGGATGGACCGGTCAGCGGTTCAAGTTCTCGCTGAACAGTGACGAGCGGCTCGGCTCCAGCAACGCCTCAGACAAGCCCTTCACGGTCACAGGCGCTGTGGAGGTGGACGACCAGGGACGGGTCCGGCGTCTGGAGGTCACCTTCAGCGACAACGGCCAGCGTGATGTCATGGACTTCGGCGACTTCGGCACCCCGGTGACGGTCACGGCCCCGCCCGCCGACCAGGTGCAGCAGAAGCCGGACGACAATCCGGACGTCAAGCCGACCGGCACGCCCGACCAGGACCAGGTGCGGCAGAAGCCGGACGACAAGGCGACCGGCAAGCCCGACCAGCCAGGAGAGAAGCCGACCGTCAAGAACCCCTGACCAGCCATCCAGCACCCTCGACCGTGGCCTGGGCCGGACCGAGATCCCCTCGGGCCCAGGCCACGGTCCGGCGGACAAACCACCCAATACCTCTGCGAAAGTATCCGTAGAGCAATAAAGCTCCACGGATCAGCTCACCGCAGGAGGAACGATGGCGAAGATCTGCGTGACCGGGGCGAGCGGCAAGCTTGGGCGGGCCGTCGTGCGGGACCTGCTCGACCACGGCTACGAGGTCGTGGCGACCGACGTCAGGCCGGGGCCCCCGGATCTCGGAGTGCAGGTGCTGCTGGCGGATCTGACCCGGTACGGGCAGGCGGTCGAGGTTCTGGACGGTGTCGACGCCGTCGTCCACCTGGCCAACATCCCGGCGCCGGGGATCTACACCCCCGCCGAGACGTTCAACGGCAACACGGTGATGAACTCGAACGTCTTCCTGGCCGCCGCGCAACTGAAGATCGACCGGGTCGTCTGGGCATCCAGCGAGACCACGCTCGGACTGCCGTTCGACGTGCCCCCGCGCTACGCCCCCGTCGACGAGGGCCACTACCCCGTCCCGACCTCGACGTACTCGCTGTCCAAAGTCGTCACGGAGACCATGGCCGAGCACATCGCCCAGTGGTCGGGCATTCCCTTCGTGGCCCTGCGCTTCTCGAACATCCTCGGCCCCGAGGACTACAAGGCCTTCCCCGGCTACTGGGACGACCCGCTCCTTCGCAAGTGGAACCTGTGGGGTTACATCGACACGCGGGACGCCGCCGCCTCCTGCCGGCTCGCCTTGGACGCACCCGTCGAGGGCGCGCGAAGCTTCGTCATCGCCGCCGCCGACACCGTGATGAACCGCCCGTCGGCCGACCTGATGAAAGAGGTCTTCCCGAGCGTCGAGATCAGGCGCGACCTCGGGGAGTTCGAGACGCTGCTCGCGATCGACAGCGCTCGCGAGGTCCTCGGCTTCATCCCGCGGCATTCCTGGCGCGACCACGTGTGACGCGTGTGGGCGCCGAAACCGGGCCGCACTCCGATCACGCACGGCGTGCGCCGATTCTCCGGCACCCACACGGTCAACCCGCCAGCTTGCCCAGCGAGCGCACCGACCAGGTGAGGGTGAGCGCCGTCAGCACGACGAAGAGGCCGAAGGCGATCGGGATCGTGCTGGCGCTCAGGTCGCCGCGGAAGAGCGACCTTCCCGCCTCGACCGCGTAGTAGAGCGGGTTGAACTTCGCGATCGTCTGCAGCCACTGGGGACCGAGCGAGATCGGCAGGAACAGCCCGGCGATCAGGGTCAGCGGCATCGCGAAGAACTGCACGACCTGTGACATCCCGTTCTCGTCGCGCAGTGTCAGCGCCAGGCCGTAGGACAGGCTCGCCGCGAACAGGCCGGTGGCGGCCATGAGCAGCAGTACGAGGACCATCTCGGGCACGCCGATCCGCAGGCCCATCAGCGCGGCGATGCCGATCACCAGAATCGCCTGGAGGATCAGTACGATCACGTCTTTGAGCAGGCGGCCGAGGATGATCGCCGGGCGCCATGCCTGGCTGACCGCCAGCCGCTCCAGCACCCCGTTGCGGGTCTCATTGATCAGGCCGAAGCCCGCGAACATCGATCCGAACAGAGCGATCATCATCATGGAGCCCGGCGTGAACATCGCCAGCACGTCCGTCATATCGCCACCGGGGACCGTGCTTCTCAGCAGGGGTGCGAAGAACACCAGGTAGAGCACCGGCTGCATGATCCCGAACAGCGGCCAGACCGGGTTGCGGAGGAGGCTCCTGAGCTCGTAGCCCAGGAAGAGCATCGTGTGCCGAACCATCATCTAATCTCCTTAAGCTGGATACCCCCGCTTTCAGGCGGGGCAGGAAACGCGGAACAGTGCCGCGCTTCCGGTTGGGTTGCGGAGCCGTAGCCGTCCGCTCTTTGAAGCAGGCGGACATGGCGGTGGTGGATGCCCTGCACGAGGCCGTGCCGGGTGGCGATGTTGAAACTGCCGAAGCCCCGGCCTTCAGGCCGGGGTCGTTGACGGACGTCCTAAGAGGTCAGGCCGCGTCGCGGAGGGAGCGGCCGGTGTGCTTGAGGAACACGTCGTCGAGGGTGGCCCGGTCCAGGGAGATCGACTGGATGCCCAGGCTGTGCTCCTCGAGCGTCCGCAGCATGTGCGGCAGGCCGTGCTCGCCGTCGTCGAGATACGCGCGCAGGATGCCGTCCTCGGCGTGGACCTCTTTGATGTACGGCTGCGAGGCCAGGAGGTCCCGGGCGGCGGCCGTGCCCTCCAGGCGGAGCGTGACGACGTCGCCCGCGACCTCCTTTTTGAGGCCCTCCGGCGTGCCCTCGGCGACGATCTTGCCCTGGTCGACGATGACAAGCCGGTCGCAGAGCGCGTCGGCCTCGTCCAGATAGTGCGTGGTGAGCAGCACGCTGGTGCCCTGCTCGCGCAACTTGCGGACCTCGTCCCAGAGGTTGGCCCGGTTCTGTGGGTCGAGACCGGTGGTCGGCTCGTCCAGGAAGATCAGCGGCGGCGCGGTCACCAGCCCGACGGCGATCGCGAAGCGGCGCTTCTGACCGCCGGAAAGCGTCTTCGCCGGACGGTTCGCGATCTCGGTCAGGCTGAACGCGGTCAGCAGTTCGTCCGCCCTGGCCTGGGCCTGCTTGCGGGACATCCCACTGAGCCGGGCCGCGAGGAGCAGGCTCTCGATCCCGGGGGCGATCTCGTCGATGCCGCCGGCCTGGCTGACGTAGCCGATGTTCTCCCGGACCTTGGCGGCCTCCTTGGCCACGTCGAACCCGGCGACGCGGGCGGTTCCCGACGTGGGAGCGGTGAAGGTGGCGAGCATCCGGACCGTGGTGGTCTTGCCCGCGCCGTTCGGCCCGAGCACGGCGAAGACCTCGCCCGGCTCGACCTCCAGGTCGATGCCCCGGACGGCCTCGACCTCCTCTCTCTTGCCTCGCCGTCGTTTGACGACGAAGGTCTTGCGCAGGTCTCGCGCTTCGATGATCATGCTTTCTCCGTGTTTCGGGGGGACACCAGCGTGAAGGCTCACGTGGGGGGAGGGTCAAGCGGTTTTACGGCAGCTCGCCGTTCCTGACCTTCTCCACGGCCCGGCCGAGCCAGGTCGACCGGGCTCTGAACCGGGCGATGGCCGGGTCGAGGCACTCGTCAATGCGGCGGGCGGCGCCGAGGCGGACGGCGTTCTCGCAACGTAGACGAAGTGACACGACGACAGCATCGCACCGAGCTCCGACAATCCGCCGATCCCAGGTAATCGAAACACCGATCCGCGAAACCCGGAATTCTACACACCAAGGGGAGCCGGCGGAAGATTTACATTTTGGTCATAAGATCTTAATATGGGTCCATGGGAGCGCTCCCACACGCCGATACGGCGATGCGACCGCGATTAAACGACGATGTCCGTTTCGCCGAATGCCCGGATGGGGTTTATGTACACGGCGACTACGGATCCTGCACGCTGCGGGGACGCCAAGCGTACGCCTGGCTCGCCAGGCTGGCTCCGGCGCTGACCGGAGAGCACACCCTGGCGGAGCTGACCGCGCAACTCCCCGGCGACAAGCGGGACATGGTCGAGAGCCTGGTCCGCCGGCTGGCGGAGCAACGGTTCGTCGTGGACGCCCGGCAGGCGCGGCCCCACGGCCTGACCGAGGCCGAACGGCGCACGTACGCGGAGGAGATCGCCTTCATCGGCTATGTGCTCGACTCCCCCGAGTGGCGGTTCGAGCGGCTCCGCCGTTCCCGGTTGGTACTGGCGGGCGACGGCCCGCTGCAAGCGGCGCTGCTGGAGGCGTGCGCCGGCTCCGGCTGGCGGCGGATCAGCGTGATCTGCCCGGACACCGCGGCGATCCGCCAGGCCCGAGACCGGGCCCGCCGCGATCCTGGGCAGGAGGTACGGATCCTCCCCCTCACCGGCGACGCCCTTCCCCGCGCGATCGCCGAGGAAGCCGACGTCCTGCTCCACGTGTGCGCGGACATCGACGCGCTCGTGACCACGGCCCGCGCCTGCGAGGCGGCCGGCATCGCCGTGGGGCAGGCCCTTGTCCGGCCTACGGAGGTGTGGCTCAGCCAGGTGGGCAGGCCCTCGGTGACGGCCGTGGAGTCGGGCTGGCACCGGTTGTCCGCCTTGCCGGCCGCGACCCCGCCCCACTCCGGCGAGGACTGGCTGACGGGCCCGGTGCCCACGGTGGTCGCCGCCATGCACGCCCTGGCCTGCTTCTCCCATCTGACCGGTCTCGACGCCATCGGCGCGGGCGCGAAACCCCAGCTCACCCGGGTCGACCTGCGCAACCTCGACGCCGTCCCACACCGGTTCGTCCGGCATCCCCTCGCGGGCACCCGTAAGGCCCGGGGACCCGATGGCGATCAGGGTCTCGAGACGCCCCGGGACCCGGACGCGGTTCGAGGACCCGAGGGGGTTCGGGCCGCGGTCGAGTTCCTGGCGTCGGCCGCGCCGCTCGGCGCCGCGGAGCTGCTCGACCGGGCGGCAGAGGTGGTCGACTCCCGGCTGGGCCTCGTCGGCACGCTGGACGAGGAGGGGCTGGCGCAGACCCCGCTGTCCGTCTGTCAGGCCACCGTCTCCGACCCGCTCGGCGCGCTGCCCCGCTGGGCGCCGCCCCCGCGGGCCGTCGGGTGGGGCGAGGACCGGCGCACGGCGCGGCTGCGCTGCCTGCTGGCCGCGCTGGCCACGTACGGCGTCCTCGCGGGCGCGGGTGCCGACGGCGAGGAAGTGTGGGGCGCGGAGCTGCCGGACGGCCGGCCGCGCCCGGTGCCGGCGGCGGCCCTCCGGCTCGCCGGGACCGGCGGCCTCCGGGTTCCCGACGGCGCCGGGGCCGGCCTGAGCTGGGACGAGGCGGTCGCCGCCGGGCTGCGGACCCACTGCGAGGCACTGCTGGCCGCGCGCCCGCCGACCGGCACGGCGGGCGGCGCCGGAGCGAACCCGCCGGCCGGCTACGCGTCCGACCCGGTGGCGGGTGCGCTGGCGCGCCAGCTCGCGCTGGCCGGCGAGGCGCCGGACGTCCGCGATTGCACTTCCATGCTCGGCGTGCCCGCCCTGGCATTCACCGTCCCCGGCCACCCGCCGCTGGTGTCAGCGGCCGCCACGGCGCAGGCCGCCCTGCGGGACGGACTGGAACGGCTGCTGCTGCGCCGGCAGTCCCGGACCGAACGGCAGAGCGCGTACTCCGGCGCCCGCCCCCTGTGGGCGCCGCCCGGCGACCCGGCGGAGGCCGTACGGGTCATGGCGGCCGCCCTCCGCGCGGCGGGCAGGGTGCCGGTGGCGGTGCCGCTCGACGGCGACCCCGAAGCGGCCCGGCTGCTCCCCTTCGTCACCCAGGTCGTGCTCCTTGACGACTGAGACCGCCTCGACGACCGCGCCCGCCGAACCGCCGGGGCCGGTGACCGTGCTGGGAACGGGCAGGCTGCACGCGGCGATCCGCTCGGCCTTCGCGGCCGCCGAACCCGCCGGGCCGGCCCGTCCCGGCTGCGCGGCGATCGTCGTCGCGAGCGACGCGGACGACGTCCGGCCGTACCCCGCGGTGGCGCGGCGGGCGGCCGCGCAGGGTGCACCGTGGCTGCCGGTCCGGGTCGACGCCGGCTGGGTGCTGGTCGGCCCGGCGGCGCGCCCGCCCCGGCCGGGCTGCCCGACCTGCGTCGCGCGGCGGCGTGCCGGCAACCGGCCCGACGCGGTGGGGCGCGACGCGCTGCGCGAGCGGTTCGGCGCGGAGCTGGACACCCGGCCCTGCGCCCTCCTCACGCCGCTCGTCACGAAGGCGGTCGCGGCGCTGGTGGCCGACGAGGTGGACCGGCTGCGGCACGACCCCGGGTCCGCACGGACCACCGGCGCGCTGCTCAGAATGCGCGTGCCGACCGGAGCGGTGCGCCGCCACCCGTTCCTGCCCGACCCGCTGTGCCCGGACTGCGGCGCCCGGCCGTACGACGGCCCGGACGCCGGCCGCTACATCCCGGCGCCGGCGCCCAAGCCGCACCCGGCGGCCTTCCGGGTCGGTGGCATCAGCGACAGGGCGGCGGAGCTGGAACGGCGGTTCGTCGACCCGGAGACCGGGATCGTGCAGGCCCTGGTCGCGGAGGAGCGCGGCGGCGGCCCAATGGCGGTCGCCCGGCTCAGCCCGGCGCGGACCGCGCACGAGAGCCACCACGGGTATGGCCGCAGCGACGACTTCGCCTCCGCCCGGGCGACCGCGCTGGCCGAGGCCGTGGAGCGGATAGCCGGCATCCATCCGCGCGGGCGGCGCACCGTCGTGCGCGCCGCGTACGCCGACATCGCCGACCGCGCCCTCGACCCGCGGACCCTGGGCCTGTACCCCGACGACTGGTACGACCAGCCCGATTTCTGGTTCGCCCGCTTCCATCCGGAGCGGCCCACGTCATGGGTGTGGGGGTACTCGTTCCGCCGCGACGAGCCGGTGCTGGTGCCGGAGAGCTACGCGTACTTCGGGCCGCGCCCGGCGGACGACCCAGGGTTCGCCTACGAGTGCTCAAACGGGTGCGCCCTCGGCGGCCACCCGGCCGAGGCGATCCTGTACGGGCTGCTGGAGGTGGCCGAGCGGGACGCGTTCCTCACCACGTGGTACGCCCGGATGCCCATCCCCCGCGTCGACCTGGCGTCGGCGGCCGACCGGCGCATCCCCATGATCGCCCAGCGGGTGCGGGACCGGCTCGGCTACGACGTCCACGCGTTCGCCGCCATGCTGGAGCAGCGGGTGCCGGTGTTCTGGGTGATGGCCGTCGAGGCGACGGGCCGGCCGGACCGCCCGCGGGCGCTGTGCGGCACCGCCGCCCACCTGTCGCCGGAGGAGGCGCTGCGCCGGGCGCTCGACGACCTCGGCCCGATGCTGGAGGGGCACATCGAGCGGTACGACCCGGAGCAGGCGGCCCGGCTGGCGGCCGACTCCGGCCAGGTGCGGCTCCTGGAGCACCATCCCCTGCTCTACGGCCACCCGGAGGCGTCCGGGCGGCTGGGCTTCCTCCCGCTGGAGGGGCCCGCGCTCACGGTGGCGGAGGTCACGGCGCGGCTCGGCTGGCCCGAGCACGACGACCTGACGGCGGACCTCGCCGAGCTGGCCGGGCGCTACCTGGCGAGCGGCCTGGACGTGATCGCCGTCGACATCACCTCTCCCGAGGCCCGGGCGGGTGGCTTCTCCGCCGCGAAGGTCATCGTGCCGGGGGCGATGCCCATGACGTTCGGGCACCGGCACCGGCGCACCCACGGCCTGCCGCGGCTGCTGTCCCTGCCCCGGCGGCTCGGCTACCGGGACGACGACCTGCGGCCCGACCAGCTGAACCCGTACCCGCACCCCTTCCCCTGACCGCGGCCGCCCCCGCTCACCAGGAATCCGCAGAACCGGCAAGGAAGCGAGGCAGACCGGATGCACGGCACCACGGCGACGAACGCGCCCGGCGACGCCACCCGCCGCTACCTGGCCGCGATGCGGAACCGGGGCCCGCTCTCCATCGACCGGGCCAACGCCCCCACCCGGCACAAGCGCTACCCGGAGGCCGAGCGCGCCGTCCTGCCCTGGGGCACCACCCGGGAGGGCGCGGCCCTCGACCTGATCGGCGAGCTCCTGCGGGAGCTGCTCGGCGTGGCCAGGGTCGTGTGGTTCCACCAGTTGGACGACCTCGGCGGCCCGCTGGGCGAGCCGCCGATCCTCCTCGCCGGCCGCCCGGCGCCCTCGGGGGGCGGGCTGTACCCCATCGAGGCGTACGTCGCGGCCGGGGAACCCCGCGTCCCCGGTCTGCCCGCCGCCCTGTACCACTACGACCCGGTGCACCACGCGCTGGAACGCGTGCGGGAGGGCGACCACACCCCGGCTCTCACCGGCCTGCTCGCGGACTCGCCGGCGCCGGACGTCACGCTCGTGCTGTCCGCGGTGTTCTGGCGGTCGATGTTCAAGTACGGCGACTTCGGCTACCGCCTGATGTGCCAGGAGACCGGCGTGCTCCTCGCCCAGGCGCTGGCCGTCGCCGGGCGGCTGGGCCTGGCCACCCGTGCCCACCTGCGGTTCCCGGACGGGGAGGTCGACCGCCTGCTCGGGCTCGACGGCGCGCGGGAGGCCGCGCTGGCCGTGCTCACGCTCACGCTGCCATCCGGACTCGCCGCGGGATCGCACGGCACCGCCCGGGACGCCGCGCCCCTCCCCCGGTCTCGGACCGCGGGCGACCCGGGCACGCCGCTCAGGCCCCTCGCGGCCCCGGACGGCGCGCCGTGCCCCGTGGACGGCCCGCCACTCTGGCGACCGGCCGCCAGGGAGAGCGCGCCGCTCCCCCTGCCGATGCTCGAGGGCCCGGCCGCCGCCCTGCACCGGGCCGGCACGGTCGGCCACGCCCCCGGCCCCTCCTCTCCGGCTCGGCTGCTGCCCTGCCCGCCGGTGGAGCCCGGCGCCACCGTCCCCGCGCCGGAGCCGGCACCCGGGGTGCGGCCGGCGGCGGGGGTGCCGCGACGCGCGTCCCCGCCGGCCGGGTACCGGCCCGCCCCTTTCCCGGGAGGCGCGCTCGGCGCGATCCTGGCGGCCGCGGGCGGCGGGTACCCCGGCGACCTGCCCGGAGCCGGGGAGGGACCCGCGGCGACCGCCGTGTGCCTGCTGGCCCTGAGGGTGGACGGGCTGCCCCGCGGCGCGTACTGGTACGACCCGGAGGCGCGGGTGCTGGGCGAGGTCGCCGGCGCGGACCGGGTGGCCGCCGTGGCCACCGGACGCCTGCTGGCCAACACCCGGCTCGCGCTGCGCGGGGCCGCCGCCGTGCTCGTCCCCGTGGGCGACCCGCTGGCGGGCGTCGGCCTGTTCGGCGACCGGTGGTACCGCCTGCAGCAGATCGAGGCGGGCCTGGTCACCCAGCGGGCCGCGCTGGCCGCCGCCGCGCTGGGCCTGGCCGCGCGCATCCACTCCGACGGCGTGAACGACACCACCGACGAGGTGCTCGGGATCGCCGGAACCCCGCTGCGGAGCCTGTCCTTCCTGGTGATGGGCACGCCCCTGACCGGCGGGCCGCTCCTGGCCCGCCAGATCCCGCCCGGCTCACGCGAGGAGGTGACGCCCACTCCCTGATGACGCCGTGACCACATGGTTCACGGCCCGCGCCCAAGCGAAGACGCAGTGACCATTCTCAGAAGGAGACAAACATGAACAACGACGGCCTGAAGCTCGACCTGCGCGGTCTGGAGGTGGACTCCATCGACGTGCTGTCCGCCGACTCCATCGTGGTGGAGGGCCACGGCACCATCGAGACCGGCGCTTCCTCCTACACCGGCTATTGCTCGTCCTACCTGTCGGCCACCAGCTGCTGGGCGCCGGAGGCGTAAGCCCCGCGACGCCCAGGGCGGCGATCGGGACCGGTGAGCCCACAGGCCCGCCGGTGAGATGAGCAGGGCCGAGGGCGCCCACGCCACGGGCGCCCTCGGCCCCCCGGCGAACCACACGAGGAGCGCGTTCCGTTGACTCATGTAACGCAGGCCGCCCCCGCTGCCGGGGGCGGCGACCCGATAAGGCTCGCCGATCGAAATTATGCCGTGTCGCCGGTCTTCGCGGTCCGCGTCGCGGGCCTGCCCCTGGCGGGGCTCGACCGGATGCGCTGTACCCGCACGTGGGAGATCGTGGACCGGCTCGCGGACCTGACCGAGTGGTTGCGGCGGGAGGGCGCCGAGCTCTCCGGCCCGCTGCACGAGGTGATCGGTGGCGCGGCGGGCGGCCCGCTTAAGCCCGGGCTGGTCGCGCTGCGGCGCGCGGTGTTCTCCGGACGCCGCCCGTCCGGCCGGGCCGCCTCCGCCGAGGTGCTGGCCGCTCTCCCGGAGGAGCTTGCCGCGCGGGTCAGGGAGTGGACCGCCCGGAGGGACCGCGCGGACGCGCTGCGGACCGCGCTGCCCGCCGTGCTGGCGGAGGAGTCGCGGGAGAAGGCCGCGCTGCTGCGCGAGGCGGTGGCCGACGACGGCTTCCGGCGCGGGGTCGCCCAGGGCAGCCCGGTGCTGGCCGCCCGCCTCGACGCCTGGCTCGCCGGGCCGGCGGACCGCCCACCGGACCGGCAGGAGCTGCTGCGGCTGGCGAGGTACGTCGCGAGGGCGACGGTCAAGACCAGCCCGTACGCCACGTTCACCCTCAGCGGGCTCGGCCGCTGGACGGCGGGCGGTCCCGCCGTATGGACCAGCGGCGAGCCGCTCTGGCGCGAGGTCGCCGAGCTCGACCGGGCGGTCCTGCGCCCGCTGTGGTCGGCGCTCACCCGGCACCGGCCCGTGCGCGAGCGGGCGCTGCTACGGGTCAACCCCTCCGCGGCCGACGACGGCGGCCGGGTGTGGTTCCTCGGCCCCGGCCCCACCGAGCCGCTCTCCAGCGTGCCCGCGAGCCCCGGCGTACGGCAGGCCCTCGACTGGGTACGCGGACACCCCTTCCCCACGGTCGCCGGGGCCCCCGGAATCGAGGCGCTGGTCGACGCGGGTCTGCTGGAGCTGGTCCCGCCGTACGACGAGCAGTCGGCCGGCCCGGTGGGCCTGCTGGCGTCCTGGCTCGCCGAGGCCGGCGCGTCGCCGTACGCGGCGGCCGTCGGCCGGATGGCCGAGGCACTGCGGGAGGCAGCCGGCCACCCGCCGTCATCGCCTGCCGAGCACCCGCACCCGGCGCCGCAGGGAGAGTTCGCCGGCCCCGCGGCGGTGGTGCGGGAGGCACTGGAGGAGGTGCTGCCGGCCGGGACGGCCGGGCCGTCGCTGCCCGGCAAGAACCTGCTCTGGCACAGCGCCGTCATGCCCGGCGTCGCGGGACGGCTGAGCGCGGCGGCCTGGCGGGGGGTGTGCGACGACCTCGACGCCGTGCGCCGCCTGCTCGGCCTGTTCGACCCCGACCTGCCGGTCAAGATCGCCGTCACCGCCTTCTTCCTCGACCGGCACGGCCCCGGCGGCCGGATCCCGGCCCTGGACCTCTACCACGAGGTCCACGCCGGGGTCCCCGGGGCGGGCGGCGCGCTGCTGCGCGAGATGCTGCGCAATCCCGTGGCCGCGCCGCGCGTGGTGCCTGGCGAGGAGCCCCCGCCGGGCCTGCGCGAGCTGTCCGAGCTGCGGCGGAGGTTCTGGGAGCTGGCGGGGGCCGGCCCCTCGGCGCCGGAGGCCGTGGTCGACGTCACGGCCGCCCGCCTGGCCGGCTTCACCGCCTCGTTGCCGCGCTTCGCCCGGCCGCCCGGGTCGATCTGCTGCTACCTGCAGGCCGTACCGGACCGGCCGGACGGCGTGCGCGCCGTCGTCAACTCGATCTCGGCCGGGTACGGCAGGGGGCTGTCGCGGCTGCATCGGCTGGTCGGGCTGGCCGGTGGGGAGGCCCCGCCCGCCCCGGAGCTGCGGGCCCCGCAGGGCGACGTGCTGGTGGCCGAGTGCCGGGGGCTCGTGGGCGGCGGGCTCAACCTGCGCACGGCGACGGCCGACCTCGCCCTGAACCACCCGTTCACGGCCGGGGACGCGGACCTGCCGCCCCTCGCGCCCGCGGACCTCACCGTCGGCTACGACCCCGGGTGCGACCGGCTGGCGCTGCACGACGGCAAGGGCCGCGCGGTCCGGCCGGTCCACTTGGGGATGACCGCCCAGCACTGGCTGCCGCCGTGGCTGCAGTTCCTCGTGCGGGCGTTCGGCGAGCCGTCCACGGCGATGGTGCCCGGCTGGGTCTTCCGCACCCGCGGCGAGATGCCGGCCGCGGGCGACGTGGAACGCTGGCCCCGGATGGACGTCGGACGCGTGACGCTCGCCCGGGCGGCCTGGCGGCTGCGGGCCGGCGACTTCCCCGCGCCCGCCAAGGGCGAGGGCGAGGCCGCATATCTGCCGCGGCTGGCCGGATGGCTGGCAGGGCACGGCATGCCCCGCCGCTTCTTCGCGCGGGTGGTCGACCTCGGGGACGGCCTGCTGGTGGGGCTGCTCAGCAAGGACCGCAAGCCCATGTACGTCGACGTGAGCGACATGCTCCTGCTGACCGGGTTCCTGCGCTCGCTGCGCGACCCGGGGGCGCTGGTGGTGCTGGAGGAGGCCCTGCCCGACCCGGCCGACGCCCCCCTGTACGGCGCCGGGAGACGGGTCACCGAGTACGTCGTCCAGCTCTCCGCGGGGCCGGGCCGATGACGGGCACGCGGACGGGCGCGCGGACGGGCGCGGACCAGGGGGCCGCGGGCCGCTGGGTCAGCGCCCACCTGTTCCACTTCGGCGACCTCGACGCCCTGGTCACCGGCGTGGTGGAGCCGGTGGTGCGGGAGCTGGCCGCCGACGGGACGGCGCGCGGCCACTTCTTCCTGCGCTACTGGGAGGGCGGCCAGCACGTGCGGCTGCGGGTGGAGGTCCCCGATCCCTCGCGGGCGGCGCACGCCCGCGACCTGGTGCGCGAGCGGGCGGCGGCCCACTTCGCCGCGCGCCCCTCTCCCCCGGTCGACCTGGAGGCGTACCGCGCCTTCGCGGCGACCGTCGCCAGGGGCGAGCGGCGCGAGCGGTATGACGAGCGGCTGCACCGCACCGATTCGGTGGAGTTCATCGCCTACCGGCCGGAGCACGCGGCCTACGGCGGCGCCGCCTGCGTCTCCGCCGCGGAGCGGCACTTCACGGTGTCGAGCGCGCTCGCGCTCGACGTGCTGCGCGCGGGGGCCGGAATGGAGCGGCGCGCCGCGATCGGGCTGGCCGCGCTCACCATCGCGCTCGCCGCCTGCGAGCCCGACCTGCCCGCCGCCACGCGCCGGTTCGCCGCGGCGGCCCGGGAGGCGGGCCGGCGGCCCGAGATCCCAGGCGGGGAGGACGACTGGCTGCGCCGCAGGGATGCCCTGCTCGCGCAGACCCGCGGGCTGTGGGACCTTCCGGAGTCCGGCGGCGGCCTGCTCGGCGCGTGGGCGTCCTCGGTGCGCGGCCTGCGCGACGACCTCGCCGCGCTGCACGCGGCGGGCAGGTGCGCGCCGTCCGACTCGGGCTCCCCGCACGCCTTCCTCGCCATGGCGGTGCCGCCCGAGCGCCGCACGGTTCCGCTGGTCCTGCTGCGGTGCGCCCACCTGTTCCACAACCGGCTGGGCCTGCGGGCCGGGACCGAGCACCACGTGTCCTTCCTGCTCGCCCGCGCCCTCGCCGACCTGGCCGGCCGCATCGACTCCCGGAGGTGATCCCCCTGACCGGCTCGCCCGCCCAGGACGCCCCGACCTGGCACTGCGTCCACGTCTACTACCACGCCCCCGACAAGGACGGCCTGCTGCTCGACGCCGTACGGCCGCTGTTCGACAGGCTGCGCGGCCAGGTGGAGGCGGCGTACGTGCTGCGCCACTGGAGGCAGGGCCCGCACCTGCGGATCAACGTCAAGGCCGCGCCGCGGGTCTGGCAGGCGGTGGTGCGCCCGCGTATTGAGCAGGTCGTCGGAGGCCATCTGCGCGAGCACCCCTCCACGACCGTGCTCGATCCGGCTGAGAGTCTGACCCGGCACCGCCTGCTCGCCGTACGGGAGCAGGAGCACGGGCCGCTCACGCCGTGGCCGCCGGACAACTCCATCCGCGACGCGCCGTACGACTCGCGGCGGCACGTCCTCGGCGGCGACGAGGCGGTGGACCTGCTCGCCGCGTTCTACACCGACAGCACCCCGCTGCTGTTCGCCATGCTCGACCACGTGCGCGCGGGCCGGGACGGCAGGCTCGGCGTGGCGATGAGCCTCATGCTGACCGTCGCGCACACCTCGCACCCCATCACCCGCAGCTACGTCTCCTACCGCATGCACGCGGAGGGGTTCATCACCTGGGCGGCCGATCCCGAGGCGACCCGGGCCGCCTTCGAGCGCGACTTCCGGGAGCGGCGCGCGGCCCTGACCGGGCGGGTGCGGGAGGTGGTCGCCGCGCTGGACGACCCGGCCGCCCCGCCCGTGCCGTTCGTGCGGGAGTGGTCCGCGCTGCTGGAGCGGTACCGCGCCCGGGCGGGCACGCTGATGGAGGACGGCCGGCTGGCCCAGCCGATGACCAAGCCGGGCGAGGCGTTCGAGGCCCGGCTCGGCGACCTGCCGGTGCCGCGGCGGGATCCGAACGAGTTGCAGCGCCTCATCTTCGACAGCCCGGCCTACCACGAGGCGGTCTTCGCGAACCCCGCCTTCCTGCGCTACCGGGTGCTGCTCAACTACACCTACCTGCACCTCACCCGGATGGGCCTGACCCCGCTCGACAGGTTCCGGCTGTGCCACCTGCTGGCCAACGCCGTGGAGGACCTCTATGGCCTGTCGGCCCTCGATGCGCTCCGACGGTTCGCCGCCGCGGAGCAGGCGCGCCAAGGGGGGTGACCGGCTGGCCGGGGCCCGGACCCGCTGATGGGCACGCCACCCCAAAGCGGGCTCCAGCCCACCGAGGCGCGGCACCGCCTAAGGACCGTCCACCACAGAATTCGAACGGCCGGCACAACCTGATCACGTCCGCTCGAGGAGTCGTCTTTGTCCGGAACAGGAGGTAAGGGGGCAACCTAAAAGGACAACATTCCGGCACATATCTGCTTATTGTGGGATATAAAACGTGTTGTCGCCTAATGGGCAGAACGTTCGTCCATGACAGATCAAACAATTCGCCTATATCATCGCCGTTCGTGGCTGAAGGTGATCTTTTGGGCCCGTCACTGGTCGACGATCTCTACTTTGTCCTGCACGACAACGTGACGGGTCACGCGCGGCTACATCCCCGCCTCACGAGCCTGGGGCTGGCGGGCGCCGTCCTGGCGGAGCTGATGCTCGCCGAGCGTGTGACCGTCGACCTCGCCTCGGGCCAGGACCGCCTCTGGGCGACCGCCCAGGACGCCACTGGCGATCCGCTCACACAGAAGGTGCTCGGCCACATCATCGCCGAGCCGCAACATCCGGTGGGCACGTGGCTCCTCTTCTTCGCCCGTACGATCTACGCCGACGTCCGGGCCAGGATGGTGGCCGCGAAACTGCTCAACCCGCCGGCAAGGCACCTGTTGAGACAGCAGCCCGCGGCCCCCGTGGACACGAATACTGCGGCGTGGCCGCTCGCCCGCCTCAACCTCGCCGTCCAGCGGCGCAAGCCTCCGGTGGTCATGGACTGCGTCCTCTACGGGCTCCTGGCCGCCACCGGCTGTGACCAGCGGGTCTTGTGGGAGCACGATCCCGCGTTCGTGGCCGCCACGACCGCCACGCTGCCCGTACCGCTGCAGAGACTCATCGCCCAGACCAAGGTCGCCGTCGGCCAAGCCGTCATCAGCCGCCGGTGACCCACTTCCCGCCCCCCACCCCACGGAGCTCCAGATGTCCCTCACAGAGCAACGGCCCAGCGCCGTCTCCGCCGCCCTGGCCGAAGATCGGCTCGGTGTCCCGTCGATCGTGTTCTTCGTCATCTCCGCGGCGGCGCCGCTGATGGTCGTCGCGGGTTCGGTCCCGACGGCGTACGCGGTGACGGGCGTCATCGGTGTGCCGTTCGCGTTCCTGATGCTGGGCGCGGTGTTCACGCTCTTCGCCGTCGGGTACGTGACGATGGCCAGGCACGTGGTGAACGCGGGCGCCTTCTACGCCTATGCCGCCCAAGGACTCGGCCGGACGACCGGCGTGGCGACGGCGTGGGTGGCACTGCTGGCCTACAACGCGCTGCAACTGGGCCTCTACGGCATCATCGGGTCGGCGGCCGAGCCACTGCTCCTCGACTGGTTCGGCGCCTCGCCCGCGTGGTGGGTGATCGCGCTGGTGGCGTGGGCGCTGACCGGCCTGCTCGGCCTGCTGCGGGTCGACGTCAACGGCAGGATCCTCTCCGTCCTGCTGGTGAGCGAGATCGCCATCGTTCTGCTGTTCGGCCTCGGCGACCTGAGTCACGCCGCCCCGAGCGGCATCAGCTTCGAGGGCTTCACTCCCGGCTCGCTGTTCGTGCCCGGCGTGGGCGCCGCGCTCGCCACCGTCGTCGCGGGGTTCGCCGGCATCGAGTCGTCGGTGGTCTTCGCCGAGGAGTCCAAGGACCGCAACAGGACCGTGCCCATCGCCACCTACCTGGGCATCGCGATCATCGCAGTTCTGTACGCGGTCTCCGCCTGGGCCCAGACGCTGCCGACCGGGCCGGACGGAATCGTCAAGGCGGCATCCGAGCAGGGGACCGTGCTGATCTTCAACCAGGCGTCCGCCCACCTGGGCTCCACCATCGCCACCGTCGGCTCCGTACTGTTCGTGACCAGCAGCCTTGCCTGCATGATCGCCTTTCACAACACCACGGCCCGCTACATCTTCGCCCTGGGCCGCGAGAACGTGCTCCCCTCGGTGTTCGGGCGCACCTCGGCCCGCACCGCCGCCCCGACGGCCGGATCGGTGCTGCAGACGGCGCTCGGGCTGATCGTGATCAGCGCCTACGCGATCTTCGGCCTCGACCCGGTCACGAAGCTGTTCTTCACTTTCGGCGCCTTCGGCGGCCTCGGGCTGCTGACCCTGCTCACCGTCACCTCCATCGCGGTGATCGTCTTCTTCGCCCGCGACCCTCGGGGGGAGACGGCATGGCGGACACGCGTCGCCCCGGCCCTGGCGGCCCTGGCGCTAGGCGTGATCATCGGACTGACACTGATCAACTTCGACACGGTCCTCGGGGTCGCCCCCGACTCGGCCATCCGATGGATCCTGCCCGGCATCTTCGTCGTCGCCATCGCCTTCGGCGTCGCGTGGGCCCGTGTGCTGAAGGCGACGAGGCCCAAGGTGTACGCCAACATCGGCCTCGGCGCCCAGGCCGTCAGTGGAGGCACCAAGTGACGGCCGAGATCACCCGGATGAGGGACGCGGCCCTGGCCGGCGAGCTCATCGCCGACACGTTCGGCTCCGATGCGATCACCCGCTGGCTCGTCCCGCCGGTGCGGGACCGCCTGCCGATCCAGCGGCGCTTCTTCACCATGCACGTCGCGCACGCGCTCGACCACGGCGATGTCTACGGGATCCGCGAGTCAGGCGCGCTCGCCGGCGTCGCGGTGTGGTTCACCGCGCCGTTCCCCGAGATCCCCGGCCAGGAGGAGGCGATCGCCTCCTTCGCCGGGGAACACGCCGAACGGTACGGCGTCTTAGGGCAGCAGATGGACAAGCTCCACCCCCACGAGCCGCACCACTACCTGGCGTTCATCGCCCTGGCACGAGGAAAGACCGGCCGCGGCCTCGGCAGCCTGCTGCTGGAGGAGCACCACGGGCGGCTCGACGCCCAAGAGATGCCCGCCTACCTGGAGGCCAGCAGTGAGGCGAGCCGCCGCCTCTATCTCCGCCACGGCTATGCCGACATGCCGGAGCTGCTCCGGCTGCCCGGCGGCCCGGTCATGTATCCCATGTGGCGCGCGTCCCGCTCTTCCGCATCGGCCGAGGTCGATGCCTCCCGTTCGGCGGGGTCTCCTGAATCACGATCACATGAGGTATAAGGCAGTTAACGTCGTTTCGCCCCTGTCATCGTGAGGCCATGTGAAGCAGCTCGTCCGATTCCTCACCGCCCAACTGCTCGCCGCCGCCCTCCTCCTGACCGCGTTCCCGGGTCCCGCCCGGGCTGACACGCCCGAGACCGACGCCCAGCTCGCAGCCGAATGGCAGGCCGCCTGGGACTTCTACCGGTTCTATGAGGTCGCCACCGCGCCCCTCCCCTACACCGGACGAAGCCGGGCCGAGCGCGACATCTCGATCGAGATCAACGCCCCCATAGAACACGTCTTCGAGGTGTACTCGAACTTCGCCAATCACATCGGCAGGCATTCCTTCCTCAAGCGGATCGTGACGCACAAGGACTGGACCGAGGCCGGCACGCGTTACCTCAATTTCACCGCGATCGAGGAGATCCCGGTCGCCGGCGTGCCCGTCACCAGCAAGACGCACGGACAACAGCGCATCCACCCCGACGGCTTCTACTACGAGACCGACAGCTGGTCACTGCCCAACATCGTCACCCACCAGAAGATCGTTTTCGAGGACCTGGGCAACGGGCGGACCCGGGTCACCGAGCACCTCCTGTTCGAGGCCGGCATCCTGCTCATCGACTTCACCGTCGAAAACGGCGTCGCGGCCCACCAGGAGACGCAGGCCGGCCTCAAGGAGGCGATCGAGAGCGGCGAACTTTGACGACGCACGTCAATTCGCCTCGGCGGAACGGCCGACCGGACCCTGTCCGGCCGG
Organism: Sphaerisporangium perillae; assembly: GCF_023276435.1. GTDB lineage: Bacteria > Actinomycetota > Actinomycetes > Streptosporangiales > Streptosporangiaceae > Sphaerisporangium > Sphaerisporangium perillae. The sequence goes on along the minus strand of NZ_JALLPO010000030.1, from coordinate 52,686 downwards.
CCGCGTACGACGGTCGCCGCCAGAACGGATACCGCCTGGCGAAGCGCCGAGTGCGAAACGATGCCCGATCGGATTCGGTGCGGCGGTGGAGACCGCACGGGCACCCTCGGGACGCCGCAGGAGCGTCAGTGGTCGTGGCCGCAGGAGACGCGGGCTTTCTCCAGCTCGGCGGGGTGGTTCCACCAGAAGCCCGCGGTACTCGGGTGGGCGGGGACACGGGCCTTGACCTTGCCCCGGGATGCCAGGGCAGCGGGCACGGCCTGGTCGGTGGTCGTGGACGACGGGTACGGCGCGAGCAGCCGCTCGACCGTGTGGTACCTCCCGCCGACGACGACGCCGGCGACGTTCGCGGCGTCCTCGATGCGGGACAGCGGATCGCCGTCGACGATGGCCAGGTCGGCGTACATGCCTTTGCCGATCCTGCCCAGCGGCAGGCCGAGATACGTCCCCGACGTACTGGTCGCGGCGGTCAGCGTCTCCAGCGGGGTCAGGCCGTACTTCACCATGGCCCGCAGGTTCATGTGCAGGCTGACCGCGAGGTGATCGATCGGTGCGTCGGTGCCGGCTGTGACGACGCCGCCACCGCGGATCATCGCCACGAGCTGCGCGACTTGGTTGGCGAGGTTCGCCCGGACCACCGTCTGGTCGGTGGTCTGCGCGGCGGTGACGGAGGCCTGTAGCTTCGCCATCCGCCAGTTCGGGTAGAGCCGCTGGACCCGCTCGTCGGTGACCAGCGAGGTGTCCTCCCTGTAGAGGGTGCTGCAGCCGAACAGGGTGGGGGTGCGCGCCATCTTCGACGCGTTGAACATGGAGATGACGTCCGAGTAGGCCGAGCCGACATTGGTGACGGTGCGTGAGTAGCCGAACCTGTTGGTCGCACCGACGTGCTCGGTTCCGTCTCCCCCCATCGCGATCGCCGGGTAGTGGTAGTGGGACGTGACCGGTTTGCCCTGACGGTGGGCCCAGCCGATGACCTCCTTGTGCCAGGCGACGGGAAGCCGCACGTAGCACTTCATCAGGTCGTAGTCGAGGCCGGCGGCCCGTTCGAGCTCGAGCCGCAACTGCTGGTGAGAGAACGTCGGGCGCATGAAGTTGTAGTAGATGCGCGGCCCATCGATGGCCTCACCGGTGCCCAGGTAGCGCGGCGCGAGCCGCACCCCGGACTGGACCGACTCGCGCTCCTCGACCATGTGGAAGGCGGGCGAGCCGGGTGAGCGGGTCGTCGTGATGCCGAGGGCGAGCCACAGCGGCCCTTGCCGGGACCCGTAGGCGTATCCCTGCATCTCGCGGTGGTGGTGGATGTCGATCAGGCCGGGCATGACGAATTTGTCACCGGCGTCGACGAGGGTGCCTGGCCGTCCGTCCCGGTGCGGCTCGATCGCCGCGATGCGCTGACCGCGCACGATGATGTCGACATCGCGGGCGACGGTCGCGGAGACGCCGTCCCACATGCGGCCGGCGTGGACGACGACCTGTTCGGGACCGGGATCGTTGCGCCAGGACAGCCGGACCGGGATGGACCGGCCCGGCTTGCCGTCGATGCGGACGGTCCTCAGCCGCGCGCCGTTGAGGTAGAGCAGGGTGGCGGAGTCGCCGGCCCAGGCCGGGGCGTCGGACAGCTCTCGGGTGACCTGGCGGGCAGGGCCCGTGGGCCGTCCGGTCCTGTCGACCGGCAGGACCCACAGCAGCGACTCCATGGCGAAGGCGAGCATGGTGCCGTCCGGTGACCAGACGGGGCCGTCGTCGCCGCGGGTCTGCAGCGATCGGTGCGGGGCCGGGTCCACGTACGTACCGGCGCCTGTCGCCCGGTCGACGAGAAGGATCTTGGACAGGCCCTCACGGTAGCGTCGCGAGTACGGCACGACCGCAGCCAAGGCGATCGTCTTCCCGTCCGGCGACCAGGTCGGCCGACCGGGTTCGAAGGTCGCGTCGAAGACCTTCTGGATGTCACCGGTGGCGACGTCCAGAACCCACAGCGCGCCGTCCTGGTCCAGGTAGGCGATCTCCTTCCCGTTCGGTGACCACCGGACCGAGAGGGCGGCGGAGTCTGTCAGATGAGTCAGTTGCCGGTCGGTGCCGGTGGCGAGGTCGCGGACCCAGACGTTGAGGGTGCCGGTGCGGTCGCTGACGAACACCAGTTGCCGCCCGTCCGGGGAGAAGTCCGGGTCGGCCTTCCACCACCGGTCGCCGAACAGCGGGGTCGGCTCGTGCCCGATGCGCATCAGGTAGATGTCGTTGAGTGCGCGGAACGCGATGGTGGAGCCGTCCGGGGACATGGTCGGGCTGCCGATGCCCATGACCGGGAACGACCCGGGCGCGTCGAACACGCGGACGCTCTTCTTGTACTTCGGGGTCGTCGCGGTGAGTGCGGCGGTGAAGCCGACCGTGCCTGCGGACGTGGAGCCGAGGCGGCGGGTCCGGATGGTGCCGGCGGAGGTGTAGTAGTAGCGCCCGTCCGGAGTGAACCCGGCCCTGAACGGGAAGACCTCCTCGCCGGTGACAAGCGCGCCCGCGGTGCCCGCCAGGTCGTTCGCGCCGTCGTGGAAGAGATGGTAGGCGACGTCGGTCCCGTTCGGCGTCCAGGACGGCTGGTGGATGACCTGACCGGCGGGGACGGTCACCTTGGTGCTGCGGGCGCCGGTGGCCATGTCCACGACGTCGATCCTGGTGTCGGCGACGACGAACGCGATTTCGCTCCCGTCGGGTGACCAGGCCGGCTCGTACTCCTCGGCCGAGGAGTCTGCCAGGACACGGGTCGCGCCGGTGGCGACGTCGAGCAGGTGGATGCCGTAGCCGCCGCCGGCATCGGACGAGTAGGCGATGGTGCGCCCGTCCGGGCTGTACCGGGGCTCGCGATGGTCGAACGGCCCGGTGGTCAGCTGGTTGATCGCGGACCCGTCAGGCCGGATCGTCCACAGGTTGAAGACACCGTCGCGGTACGACTGGAACACGATGGTGGATCCGTCCGGGGACCAGTCTGGCTGGGCGATGTCGTACAGATCGCTGGTCAGCCGGCGGGCGGTGCCGCCGGAGGCGGAGCAGATCCACAGGACGCCGAGCATGTCCAGGGCGAGCATGCGGCCGTCGGGTGAGACTGCGACGGCGAAGTCGGTACCAGACGCGACGGAGGTCTTGCCGCCGTCGCGGGCATCGTCGGCTCGGGCGTGCGTGGCGGTGGTGGGGATGAGCGTGGCGGCGAAGGCGGCTCCGGCGCCGGCCAGGACCGCACGGCGGGACGGGCGGAACGCCGGCCCAGTGGTAGGGACAGGTGCGTTGGGGGAGGTGGGGGTGGGGGACATTGCGACTTTTCCTCCTACATTGCACGTAGCCGGACAAAACGCATTGGCTCCTCGAATCATGACCTTGAAGCCGACGTCTCACAGGCTCAGGCGGCACTCCATGCGTCGAGCGGACGCCGGTTGCCGCCCAACGGCAGGCGGAGCAAGATGAGCGGCCGCCATACGCCGGGGGGCCGCCGACCGTCGACGGCTACTCAGCGTTCACCACGGACCGGCCTCCGGCGAGGACGGTCGAGCCGGGCGTGGGTCACTCGTGCCGGTCCGGGACGGAAGGTGACGGCCGGTCCGAGGGTCAGACCTGGGTCAGACGATCAAAAGCCGGGCCGGCGGCTCGGTCCGTCACCCACGGCCCAATCTTGTGCGGCGCTGTCCAGGCAGCGCTGGATCGGGGATCGCACCGCTGAGGTGGGTCACCAGACCATGGGGATCAAATCGGGGCCGACGATGTGGCCCTGGTGGGGCTGCGGGTCGTGGTGCTGGTCGTGCACGAAATGGCCCCCGTACCAGACGACGACGTCGGTGGCGGCGATGTCCTCCCCGTTCAGGAACGCGTCCAGGTGGGCGCGGTCGTCCATGAGCGGGTCGTCGGTCAGCTCGTCCGGATGGTTGCGCAGGAACCACAGGTCGGAGATGCCGAAGGCGTCGGCGGTGCCGTCGTGCTCCCCGGGCACGATCCGGTAGCCGTACCCGCTGGACTTGTCCCGGACCCGCCAGTGCCGGGCCGCGGCCCCCCGGCGACGCTTGGTCTCCCGCGTGATCGGGGCCCACCCCTCGTCGCCGACGCCGGAGACCGCGTGGCCCTGCTCGACCACGTCGGCCCTGGACCCGCCGATGTCGAAGTCGAATCGCCAGTAGGCGTGATGATGGTGCCGCTGGCAGGTCATCGGGTTCTTGATGGCGCCGAATCCGAACCGCGGCTTGATCGTCCCGTCGAGGGCTAGCCGCCAGTCCGACACATACCGGTACCAGCCCGCCTCCAACTCGCTGACGATCCGCACCTCCCCATCGTCATCGTCGTAGTAGAAGGCCACGCCCTGAAACGCCCCGGCGTCGGTGCCGGACTCCAGGATCGTCTGCGGCGGCCGGTCGCACACCCGCCACCCCCAGCCGACCGGATCCTGGCCGACGGCGCGGAAGCGGGTCTCGGTGTTCTGCCAGTCACGGAAGGTGGTGCCGTCGTCGTATCGCACGTTGAGGATCGGCACGTGCGCCCGGCGCAGCACCAGCCGACCGCGGTAACGCACCTGACGCAGTTCCACCCCCGACCCGTTTCCCGCGGGGGCCGAGTCACGCGGCCGCACCACGACCAGGTTCCACAGCTCCTCGCCGCCGGAGATCACTCGCATCCGGACCATCGCGGGACCGCCCCGGTCGCGCAGCGGCAGCACCTCGGCCGGCAGTCGCTCCTCGCAGTCGCCGTGGTCACCGTCGGTGTGGGCGGCCACGCCTGCCGGTTCCCAGTCCACCTCGCCGGCGGCGATGTCGACGGCCACGATGCGATGGCGCGGGGTGCCCGAGGGTCGGTAGATCCCGAGCGTGAGGCGGCGGGCACGACTCCCGTCGGGCCGCTCGACGTCGGCGAGCGGCGGCATGGACCGGTACACGATCGCATCGGCGGGAAAACGGGCATCGGTCCGCAGGGTCCGCACGGCGGCCTCCACCTCGGCGGACGTGGGCAGCGGCCGGCGGGTGCTGGAACGCACCTCGGCCTCCTCCGGCCGGTCGAGGTGGCCGCGCAGCTCGATCCCCCGGTTTGCGACCGGGTCGAACACCGTGGCGCGGAACGGGGCGGCGCCGGCCTGGGCCGTGGTCTGCGCCCCGGGCTCGTCATCGTGGTCGCCGAGCACATCGGCGGTGACGATCAGCCTGCTCGGATCCGCCCCGTCCAGGCGGGCGGCCACCTGATGGTTGTCGGCAAGCGCTGCCCGCACGCGCTCGGTCACCCGCGGGGGTTCAGGCACCTTTTCGATGACGATGCGTACCTCCGAGCTCATGCGGGCCTCCCTGTCGCAGGTGTCTTCGCGGGCACCGTCCCCCAGGTTCCCGGCGCTGGTTTCGTTCTTATCCCGCAATACGTCGGCAAGGAAGGAGATCAGGGAGATGTACGTATTTTCCCGGATGTGGTATCCGATCGGCCGCGACCGGGCGACGGCCGACGTCTACCGCTGGATCGAGCGCGAGATCGAGTCACCCGCCGGCTGACGGGCTGCGGGTGCGCCCCGCAGGGCTTGGGTGGGAAAGGCGGCTCAGCGGCGGCGCGGGCGGCGGCGGGCGGGGCGGCGGCATCACCTGACATCGGCGGCCGTCGCGATGACAAAGGGCGGGTAACCATCTGGCCCGTGCATCATTCGGACCGGGACTGACGCTTGGTCGCGGGGTATGGGGACTAATGTCGCCGATATACAACTGACGTAAGTGCCCGCCACAAAGTAACCGAAAGGGCAGGTGTGCACCGAAATGACTCGCCATTGTGCGGAGAATCCGCTTGTCAGCATGGGCGGGAAAGTGCGGCGGCTGACGCTGACCGCGCTTGTGATCGTGATACCGGCGGTCATCGCGTCGCCGCAGGCGAGCGCGAGTGTTGTGGCGAGCGGCGAGAACTCCAAAGCGACCGTCCTTACCGACGATCACGGTCCTGTCAACCTGAACATCGGAAACGGCAAACACACCAAGAATGACCTGAGAGTTTTCAACACCACCATTCAACGCGGCCTGCAGAACGTATCGAGTACGAACATGGACGGAATGACCAATATTCAGAGCTCTTCCTGCAGAAAGAGACATCGCGTCTGCAACATCTTCCAGAAGCAACGGCCTCCCACCGCTGGTAGACCCCCTTCTCCACGTTGAGAACGACGCAGCGCCAGGCCGATTGTGGAATCCCGGTCGTACCAGGTCAGTGGCTGGACAGGCGCGGCAGTTCGATGATCACGTATGCGCCCGGCTCCGGGGTGTCGGCGACCGTCGTGCGCGGATGCGATCTCGCGGGCTATCGCCAGGCCCAGACCGCTGTTGCCGCTGGCGCGGTCACGGCTGGGATCCAGTCGGCCGAGGCCGGCGCGGTTGCCGTACAGGAACGCCTCGTCGGCGAGGTCGAGGCCGATGGTGAGGGCGCGGGCCTGGGTGGCGCCGACGACGTCGCGCACAAGGGCACCGGTGTGCACAGTCTGACGGGGATGGAGCCGCAGGCGGCTATGACCCGAGTCTCCCTGTCCACCGGCATTCCGGGGAAAGCGACCTCATGATGCGTCCGTGGCGTGGTTCGACGTCATGTCCGGCCCGACCGCCACCTCGACCGGCCACCACAGCGGGTGGCGCTGGGTCTTCTCTGGCGCAGCGGCCGCCTCGGCAGTAGCGCACATTCCAGTGATCGAACCGCATTTGAGCCAGGCCCCCTACATGGGTGTGCCGGCCGACGCCGTACGGGCATGGGGCTTTACCGCGGACTCATCCCGGTGCGGAGGTAATAGGTGATGACGTTGAGGACGCGCTCCCGCTGGTGGTCGCCGTTCTCCTCGCTGAGGTGGGTCTCTCCGGCGGCCTGGACGGTGTCCTGAGCGGCCTCGGCGAGATCCACGTCGGATTTGAGGGCGTAGATGAGCGCCTGTACGGCTCGCTCCTTGAGCAGGGGTCCGTGCTCGGAGTCGTGGCCCGGAACCAGGTCGGGCCCGCGCCGGGCCTCGGCCCGGTACCGGTCCCGAAGGCGGAAGAGACGGCCGCGTACCTCCTGTGCCTCCTTGCCGCGGTCGCCGGCCGCGATGAACCGCATCGCCTCGTCGATCAGCGGGCCTTCCAGCCCGGTGGTGGCGACGGCCAGTTCGGCGGCGACGCGGATGATCTCGGGCAGCTTGTCGGGGGTGGGGTCGGCGGCGATCACCCCGATTCGGGGATCGCGCTCGGCGATGGCGCGCATGTCCGCATCCAGAAGATCCGCGGATGTCACCGCGCGCGAGGGCAGCGGGTACAACTGGACGCCCAGATGTTCCTGCTTGAGCCACTGTCCGTCCAGGCGTACCCCGGACAGCTCCTCACCGGCGGCCAGCGCCGCGGCGAACCAGTTCCGGCGCCACTGCTCTTCCGTCACCGCCAGTCCGGCCAGCCAGTCGCGGCCGGACCTCGGCGTGATGGCTTCCAAATTGGCGGGCTCGAAAGTGGCGACGAGCTCACCGTCGGCCACATAGCTGACGCTCACCTGGCGGTTCACCGTCCACCAGACGTTGTACGCCTGGCTGCCGGCCGCCACCTCGCGCAGCATCCGCATGCTGGTTCCCCGGGCGTTGAAAGGCTCCATCACGACCGTCCACGGGCTGTGCCGGGCGGCGAGCATGATGCCATCGGCCTCCTCGTCCAGGTCCTCATACGCCTCGCCCTCCACCTCGTCCCAGGTGGCGGCGTGAACGGTGGAGGGGGCACCACCAAAAGAGCAGACCAGATCGGCGAACGCGGCATCGGATTCGCCGGTTCTGATCCAGGTCAGGCAGCACTGGTCGGGAAACAGATGCCGCAATCGTTCGTACGCGGTGAAAGAAGAGGTCATGACGGTCCCAATCGGCACGTGCTCAGAAAGATCGCCGGTCATGGCTCGCTGAGCACGGGCAACGCTATCTACACCCGGACGCGCGCTCGATCTCGGACGGGTGCGAAGACTACTCGGATGTGACAGGGAGCAGCACCCGAAAGCGGGTGCCGCCGGGTTCGGCACGCACACGGCTTTCCGGTAAGTGCTGGATGTCGGTGTACGCGTTGAGCGCCGCATCCGGCGGACTCCTTTGACCTCCGGGCAACCAAAGCAGGGATCCCTAAAGCCAGGCATTTTGGCGATGACCGGGGAATACCGTATTCCGGCCTGCGTGGCTGTTCGGGCTTGCGCACGGGCGTCGTCACCCGGTTCCGGGCAACGTCGGTCGCTGGGCCGGCGAAAACCGTTCGCTCCTTCCGCACCCCCTACGGCAACATGGCCATAGCGGTGGGCATTCAGAGGGGCGGATGGCTGTGCTGGGATCACTTCATTCACCCGGAGACAAATCCTCCGCCCGAAGGTCGGCCGTTCTGCTGGCGCTTCAGTACTACAGCGGTGAACTGCTGAACCAGTGGCGGGTCGCGGCGCCTGCGCTGATCTTGCCGGCCTTGGGGAACATCTGCCTGTTCTACCTGGCGCCGCTGGCGGTGGCCGGGATCGTGGGGCATCTGTCCGATGGCGGGGCCGGCACCATCGCCGTGCTCATGCCGTACGTGCTCGGCTTCGGTGCGCTGCTGCTCACGGGCGAGGTGCTGTGGCGGGCAGGTCTGCACTTCCTGAACCGTGCGGATGCCCGGGGCATCGAGGAACTCGGTGCGACGGGCATGGAGAAGTTGCTGGCCAAGGACGCCGCGTTCTTCCACGACAACTTCGCCGGCTCGCTGACCAAGCGGGTGCTGAGTTTCTCCAGCGGGTTCGAGGATTTCATGGACACGCTCACCTTTTCGATCGTCGCCAAGGTGGTGCCGCTGGCGTTCGCCTCGGTGGTGCTGTGGCGGTATCACCCGCTACTGGTCTTCGTGCTCGTGGGCCTCATTATCGTCACCGGCTTCCTCGTCGCCCCGTTCATTCGCCGTCGCCAGAGGCTGGTGGACCAGCGTGAGGCCGCCAAGGTACGGGTGTCCGGGCACGTCGCCGACGTGCTGGCCAACATGGAGACGGTCCGCGCGTTCGCCGCCGAGGACCGCGAGGAAGTGGAGCACCGAGCCCGGCTCGCCGAGCAGCGCAGACTGTCGCTCCGTTCCTGGGACTACGGCAACCTCCGGGTGGACACCATCGTCGCACCGCTGTCGGTCCTCACCAGCACCATCGGCCTGCTCCTCGCCGTCACCCTCCGCGGTGGCCTGGGCGTGGAGGCGATCGTGGTGACGTTCACCTACTACACGAACACGATCAGCATCATGTTCGAGTTCAACCAGATCTACCGTCGCATGGAGAGCGTGCTCACTGAGGCCGCCCAGTTCACCGAGCTTCTCCTCACGCCGCCGGATGTGGTCGACCCGGAGGACCCGCAGCCGCTGCGCCCGGCCGATGCAGGCGTCCGGTTCGAGCGGGTGGCGTTCGCGCACGCCGGCCATCCACTCCTGTTCGACGACCTGGACCTGGACATCCCCACCGGCACCAAGATCGGCCTGGTCGGCCGGTCCGGCGGGGGCAAGAGCACCCTCACCCGGCTGCTGCTCCGCCTCATGGACATCGACGGCGGCCGGATTCTGATCGGCGGCCAGGACATCACCCGGCTCCGCCAAGCCGACCTACGCAGCCTGATCGCGTACGTCCCCCAGGAGCCCGCCATGTTCCACCGGTCGTTGCGCGACAACATCGCGTTCGCCCGGCCGGGCGCCACCGACGCCGAGATCTACCAGGCCGCGCAGGCGGCGCACGTCACAGAGTTCGCCGAAGCTCTGCCGGACGGCTTCGACACGCTGGTCGGGGAGCGCGGCGTGAAACTCTCCGGCGGCCAACGGCAGCGCGTCGCCCTCGCCCGCGCCATCCTGCGTGACACGCCGATCCTGTTGCTGGACGAGGCAACGAGCGCGCTGGACTCCGAAAGCGAGATCCTCGTCCAGGAAGCCCTGTGGGGCCTGATGCGTGACCGTACCGCCCTCGTGGTCGCCCACCGGCTGAGCACCGTCGTCCGCATGGACCGCTTGGTCGTACTCGACCAGGGCCGCATCGTGGAACAGGGCGATCACCGCGAACTCCTCCAGGCCCAAGGGCCTTACGCCCGCCTATGGCACCACCAATCCGGCGGCTTCCTGATGGAAGAGGACACCCCAGACGTCGTCCACCGCTGACGCACGCGCGGGTGTCCCGGTCTTCACCCCAGGCGATCTTGTAGATCCAGTCGGTGGACGCCTCGAACAATGCCGACGCGCTGGACACGCGAGCCTGGGCGAGCATCTCGGGCAGCCGAGGTGGCCTCCGACTCGCGTTCAGATCATGCTTCAGTGATCACGAAGTGGCTCCCGAACACGGCGCCGATCGGTCCGAAATCAGAGTGTAGAAACCAGGTAGGGCGCTGAGAGGCTCTCTGAGTCATCACCGCTTCTGCGGGCCAGGTGCTGGAGCCCAGCCGTGCCCCAACTGCGTCGGATGATCCTGGGACCCGAACGCACCCTAGAACAACTTCGCGCCAAGATCAGTGTGGCTGTCGAAGATGGGTAACAACATGGTGGGGAGCCGCTCGGCGCATCCGCCCGGGGCAGGCAGTACGTCCGTAACAGACGCGTGAGACGTACTGGCCGCACAAGCGAGCCGGAGGACGTCTCGAGTCGCCTTGCCGAAGGAGAGACGGATCCAACACGGCGCCGTCGGCGCGGCAGAAGCGATCGGGGGGGCTGATGAAGGGGTACGACCTCCAGGGACCGGCACTGGAACTCGGGGCCCTGGTGCGTGAGGACGGCACCGCCGATGCCTCAGAGCAGATCCGGATCTCTCTAAGCATGCTGAACCGGCACGGACTGGTGGCCGGGGCCACGGGAACGGGAAAGACCAAGACGCTCCAACTCGTGGCGGAGCAGCTCGCGGCCCAGGGGGTACCGGTCTTCCTCGCCGACATCAAGGGCGACCTGTCGGGGCTGGCCTCGCCGGGCACCGCCTCCGAGCGCGTCACCTCGCGTGCCGCCGAGGTGGGGCAGACATGGCACCCCACGGCCTGTCCGGTGGAGTTCCTCTCTCTGGGCGGTCTGGGGGCCGGCGTTCCGATCCGCGCCACCATGACCGCCTTCGGGCCGACCCTGCTCGCCAAGGTCCTCGGGCTCAACGAGACGCAGGATTCGTCGCTCGGACTGATCTTCTATTTCGCCGACAAGAACGGAATGCCCCTGCTCGACGTCAAGGACCTGATCGCGGTCATCCGTTACCTGACCGCCACTCCCGAGGCGTTGAGCGGGATCGGCGGGCTGTCGACGACGACGGCGGGAGTCATCCTGCGCGCATTGACCAACTTCGAGGCTCAGGGGGCCGAAGCGTTCTTCGGCGAGCCGGAGTTCGACGTGCGCGACCTGCTCCGGGTGACGGGGGACGGCCATGGGGTGATCTCCGTTCTGGAGTTGCCCGCCGTGCAGGACCGGCCGCAGCTCTTCTCCACCTTCCTGATGTGGTTGCTCGCCGATCTCTTCCATGTGCTCCCCGAAGTGGGCGATGTCGACAAGCCGAAGCTCGTGTTCTTCTTCGACGAGGCGCATCTGCTGTTCGGCGGCGCGTCCAAGGCGTTCCTGCAGTCGATCGCCCAGACCGTGCGGCTGATCCGGTCGAAGGGCGTGGGCGTGTTCTTCGTCACCCAAACACCCGAGGACGTCCCGGCCGATGTGCTGGCCCAGCTCGGCGCGCGTGTACAGCACGCCCTGCGCGCCTTCACCCCGCAGGATGCCAAGGCGCTCAAGGCCACCGTGTCGACCTTCCCCACGTCCTCCTACGACCTGGAGCGGCTGCTCACTGGGCTCGGCATCGGCGAGGCCGTCGTCACGGTCCTGTCGGAGACGGGCGCGCCGACCCCCGTGGCGTGGACGCGTCTGCGTGCCCCTCAGACGCTCATGGCGCCGTCGAGCCCGGACGTGGTCCAGGGAGTCATCGCCGCCTCGCCGCTTCAGCGGAAGTACGGCACGGCAGTCGACCGCCAGTCGGCCTATGAGATCCTGTCGGCGAAGCTGGCCGCGCAGCAGCCCGCCGAGACTCCCGCGCAACCCGCTCCCGAAGGCCCGCGCGAGCCGGAGAAGAAGGGCGACAGGGAGCGGGAACACGAACCGAGGCAGTCCGTGCTGGAGAACGTGCTGGAGTCGAAGGAGTTCCGGTCCCTGGCACGGTCGGCGGCGTCCGCCCTCGGCCGGGAGATCAGCAGATCCATCTTCGGCACGGCCCGACGCAGTCGACGCTGACCCCAGACAGCAGAGCGGCGCCTTCCTCGTAAGGTCAGACGGCCGCTGAGTTGGGTGGAGAGCCGACGGTGACGGTGGCGGTGACGGTGTTGGTCGTGGTATCGATCACCGACACGGTGTTCGAGCCTTGGTTGGCGACGTAGGCGAACTCCTGAACCTGTGCGGAGGCGACAGTCGCGGACGTCACCGACATCGTTGCCGCCGACCCCACCGCGATGGCCGCCACAGTCGCAAGGTGCCGGATGCCGGACGGCCATCCGCGCCGATGTCGCCGATGTCGCCGATCCGCCGGTTCCCGGCGGGGATTCTCACTCGTGTTTCTCATCCAACGCGCAAGCACTGGAACCTCCCATGTCGACGGTGACCGGGATCCGGTCTACGCCCGCAGGGCGTCACACCCGGGCGAACGGCGCGCCGACTTGCGGTCTCGTGCCGATCAGCTAAACCATCCCTGAGCTTGATCGCAGCCGGGTCAGTCAGGGTCGACATGGAGTTGACCATGGACAAATGCGGCCCCCGTTTCGGCCAGCGTCGGCCCTGTGGTCTCCAGGTCATGACGGCTCCACCGGCAAGCCCAACTCCGCGACACCGAATGGGCCCCCGACCCTGACACGAGGCGTGGACGACGAGTGTGGACTCCACGGTCAACCGGGCGCATCAGCACGCGGCCGGAGCGCCCCACGCTCCTGCCGTCGATGCCCCCAAAGGGGCGGACGTAGAAGCGGTTGGGGGGTCGGCCGGAAGGGAAATCCGGCGGTGGTTCGCGTGCCCTCGGCCTGTTAACCTGGCTGGACCCTAAGTGACTAGGTGACTAGGGATGAGGCCGTGGACAACACCTTCTCCCGGCGCACCCGGAAGTTCTCGACGGCTGTTTCAGAAAGGACGAGCCGACATGGTTCCCACCTCGCCGAGCCCCCGGGCCGCCGGCGCACCGTCCCTTACCTGCGGTAGCGTGCATGACGGCATCGCGACCCTGCTCACCCGCTTCGGTGCCGCGATCGACGGCCGGCGCTCGGAGGACGTCGCCGGGCTGTTCACCGCCGACTGCGCCTTCATCCCTCCGTCCGGCGACGTCATCCGTGGTCGGGAGGCGATCGAGACGTACTACCGGGCTCGGTTCGCCGACGCCCGGCGGCGGACGTGCCACCAGTGGGCCAACCTCCAGGTCTTCCCCGACGGTGAGAGCCGCGCCGGGGCCGAGGCCGTCATGACCACCTACGCGTTCGAGCCGGCGGTGTCGGAGTCCCATGCCCAACTGCGGGTGGGCAGGGTGCACGTCCGGTGCGAGAGCGGCGAGGACGGGATCTGGCGCTTCGCCGAGCACCGGTTCGAGATGGCCTTCCCTCTCAGCATTCCGCTGCGGAGTTGACGCGTGCCGCCGCTCCAGCCCTTCCTCCACGTTGCCGAGCCGGCATTGGGCGAGGCTGACCAGGCGCAGAGATTGCCCGTGCGGACGCCGGCCGATGGACCTGCCATGCCGCCACCGGTGAGCGAGCCCGAAGGCGCCGCGCAGCGGCGCCAGGCCATGCTGTACCGGCTGGCCGACCCGCGGCTGACCGGCATGAGCACCGCCCAACTACAGCAGTTGGTCATCACGCTCGCGCCCGCCCGCACCCAGCAGCGACACAGCCAGCAACGCGGCGGCCTATGCCCCGCATCCTGCCCGAGTGGATCGTCGGCTGCGCCGTGACCACGGCCAAGCCCATCTGACTTCGTCCGCCGAGCCGTCGGCCGTGTCGTTACTCCACCGACACAGGTCGGCGGCGGGCCCAGGAGGGGAGACGGTCATCCACCCTCGACGTACTTCTGGAGCCATGGCAGCATCAGCGCTCTCGTGGCCTTCGTGCCGATGTTGACGGAAGACGAGTCGTAGGCGTGTTCCAGGAAGGGGAGCTCGACATAGCGGCAAGTGATGCCGGCCGCGGTCAGCCTGTCGGCGAACGCCTTCGTGTGGTCGGCGAAGACGAGGTGGTCCCGGCCGCCCTGGAGGAGCAGGGTCGGCGGGGCGGCCGGGGTGATCTGGTTGGCGGAGTCGATGGCCTCGTAGCGCTGCGGGTACCGGGCGGGGGTACCGCCGACGTACCAGTCACCGACCTGCTCGCCGAACGCGTTGTCGCCCACGGAGGCCGTCATGTCGACCACGGGGTACGAGGCGATCACGGCCTTCACCCGCGGCAGTTGTGCCGCGGTGCCGCAACTGGGCGTCAGGGTGCCCGCCTCGATCTTGTAGGCGACGTTGACGGCCAGGTTGCCGCCCGCGGACCCGCCGAAGGTGGCGACCTTGTCCAGGTCCCAGCGGTACTCGGAGGCGTGCACGGTGGCCCAGGTCATGGCGCAGGCGACGTCGGCGTCGGCGGTGTTCCAGGTGTGCGAGGTCGCAGTGGCCAGCCGATAGTCGACGTCGAGGACCGCGTATCCGTTGTCAGCCAGCCAACTCAGGTACGGCGTGGGGCCGCGGTTGCCCCCGATGAAGCCGCCGCCGTGGATGCTGACGACCAGCGGGGCCGCTGACGACGTTTTCGGCAGGTACAGGTCCGCCCTCAACTGCTCGCCGCCGAGTGTGGCGTACGTGACGGTCTTGTCGGGCCCCCGGCCGACGGAGCTCCCCGGGGTGGCCGGCGAGAACGCGAACCACTGGCCGGTCGCGTCGTGCACCGAGAACACCTGCACGGTGGTTGTGATCAGGACCAGCAGCAGAGCCGTTCCGCTCATCGCCGAGACGGCGACGGGCAGCCGGCGCCGGCCGCCGCGGCGCAGCGCGAACACGCCCACGCCCACGGCCAGGGCCGTCAGCACGACGTTCCACGACCCCACCATGTCCCGCATGATGGCGCTGATGAGCAGGGGCGTCTGGACAGCCGGGACGGACAGGACCGGCGACCACCAGCCGACCGGCAGGACCGCCGAAAGCTGCCCGATCAGGACGAAGATGGCGACGATCGCGGCCGCCGCCAGGAGCGCGCCGCGGGCGATGCGCCCGACACGGGTGCCCCGCGACATCGTCCGGGCGGTCTGGCCTGCTACCGGTGCTTCCGGTGTTGGGGAACGGTCGAGGTCGTTGTTCACGGGGATCAGTGTGGGAGCGGACCGGCGCCATGGCAACACGTCACGCGCGTGCGCCCCCCGAATGGGGGGCGCACGCGGTTCAACGGGTTTTCTGGCAGAGGGCGGCGGCCACCAGGGCGGCACGGTTGGACACGCCGAGCTTGCGCATGCTCGACTTGAGGCTCGACTTCACGGTTTCGGCGCCGATTCCGAGCTTCGCGGCGATCTCCCGGTTCGTCGCGCCGTGCGCGGCCTCGGCGATGATCTCCCGTTCACGGGCGGTGAGTCCGACCCGCGCTGCCTCCCCCAGGGCCTCGTCGGTCAGGCGCCGGACGAGGGCGTCGATCTGCTGCCGTTGGTGTCCGTCCATCGTGGACGCGATATGCGCGAGTTCCGAGCAGATGCCGACGAGCCGGCGGCGCTCGGCCACGCTCGTCACCGGGTCCCCGGCCGCACGACCGTCGCCCCTGGTCCCTCCGGCAGCGGCCCGCAGGTGTTCCAGGCGCCCGTTCAGGGCCAGGTCTTCGGCCAGTTCCCGCTCAAGGGCGCGCACGACGGTCATGACGTCGCCGATGACGCGGTCACCGAAGACGTGCTCGTGGCGTAGTGCGCCCCAGATAACGCCCCGAGGACCCTGGGGCACCCGGAACGGGACGGCGAAGGCGGCGCGGATCTGCTCGCGGCGCACTGCGGCGTCGTAGTCGTGGGTGATCCCTCCCGCGTGGCAGTAGTCCTGGACCTGCACCGGCTTGGCCAGGAGCATCGCCTTGCCGCCCAGCCCCGTGCCGACGGCGACGCGCAGGTTGCGCAGGCCCTCGGTGGTGACGCCCACGAGCCGGTCGATGACGACGTGGTCGGTGTCGGCGGCCATGAGAGTGCCCACGGTGAGGTCCACCCCCGCCACGCGTCGCACGTCGTGGAGCAGCATGGTGAACGACGACGACTGCGCGGCGGTGAGGTCGGCTTGGCGCAAGACATCACTGTCCCGTGGCCAGCAGGGGAAGCGCGTCGAAGGTGTGGTGCTGCCAAAGGTGACGTGAGGCCTCCTCCGGGTAGGCCGTGGTCGAGGTCTCGGTGTCCAGGACCTGGACCAGGCGCCGGTCGGGGTCGTAGGCGGGCCAGCCTGGGGAGCCTTCGACGGCGAAGGCCGTCCAGGCTGAACGTATCCACGCGGAGAGGGCCTCCGCCTCGGGCGAGGGCCCGGGTCCGAACAGGTTGATGGAGATCCCGCCGAACTCGCCGAACTCGCCGAAGGTGAGGGGTACGTCCAGTGCGTGGCAGGCACCCAGGAGGCCCCCGTTCGCCGGGGCAGGCCAGGTCAGCTCGTACACGTGGGCACGCCCGCCGCCGGCGATGTGGGCCTGCGCGAGGTGGAGCGAGGGCATGCGGAAGTTCCAGTCGGACTGGACGAGTTCGTACAGGTGCTCGGCGGAGGCGTCGGGGAATGCGGCCCGGTAGGCCGATTCCGGCTCCGACCCGGGCCCGAACACGCGCAGAGCCGTGGCGGCCTGCTCGTCCGTGATCCGGCCCAGCCGCCCGCTGGCCGCGAGGAACAACCGGTACTCGTCGCGATTGTGGCCGACGATCAGAGGCACCTCACGCGCGGTGCCACTCGCCAGGGCACTCCAGGGTGCCTGTGGCAGCACTTCTCCGTCCACGACCGGTGAGAAAGGCGTGACGGTGTGCGCGACCGGTCCCCAGCGGTCCGCGTACCGCGCCATCGTGAGCCGCAACGTCGAGGGGACACCGGCGAGTTTGTGCGGGTCGACGGCGCAGAGGTCGGCAGCGGTCGGACGCAGACCGAGGTCCTGGACCAGGGCGGCCGCTATGTCCGCTGCCAGCGCGTCGGAGAGGAAGACCCCGGGCACGCTCTGCGCGATGGCCCGCCGGAACAGGCCCTTGGCACTGGGCATGGCCAGGAGCGCCGCGATGGATCCGGCGCCGGCGGACTCGCCGAAAACAGTGACCTGATCCGGGTCGCCTCCGAAGGCGTCGATGTTCTCCTGGACCCAGCGCAGCGCGGCGACCTGGTCGAGCAGGCCGCGGTTGGCCGGGGCACCCTGGAGCCGGGCGAACCCCTCCATGCCGACACGGTAGTTGAAGGTCACGACGACCACGTCCCGCTCACGGACAAGCCGGGTGCCGTTGTAGACGGGACTCGCCGAGGCACCGGATTGGTAGGCGCCACCGTGGATCCACACCATCACCGGGCGCCGTACGGCCCGATCGGGCGCGTGCGTCCACACGTTCACCGTCAGCCAATCCTGGGAATCGTCCGCATCCTCCGGGCCCACGGGCGCGCCCGGTCGCATGGGGGTCTGCGGAGGCGGCGGACCGAACGCGAACGCGTCCCTGACGCCATCCCAAGGTACGGCGGGGCGCGGCGCCGCGAAGCGGGCCTCACCGACCGGCGGCTGGGCGAACGGAATGCCGCGGAACACGGCCAGGCCGTCCTCGGTGCGGCCGCGTACCGCGCCCGCTGACGTCATGGCCACGGGAAGCGGGCCGGTGTTCATCGAGACTCCTTCTGGATGGTTGTGGTCGGCAGGCCGACAGGGTCAGCGAACTCCCTTGATGCGGTAGACGCAGACCGCCCCGAGGATCGCGCTCACCGCGCCCATGACGTAGAGCAGGGAGTAACCGCTGATGCTCGCGGTGCCCATGGCGATGACGGCCGGCGCGATGACCGGTACGACGGACTGCGGGAGCCCGTTGGTGATCACCAGCACGCCGAGGTCCTTCGCGGTGTCGCCGCGGTCCGGGAGGACCTGGGTGGCCAGCGCGAGATCGACCGCGAGGAAGCCGGCGGCGCCGAAGCCGACGACCGGTCCCGCGGCGATCACCAGCGTCGGATCGGGAGCGAAGGCGATCATGGCGAGCCCCAGCGCGATGAACACCGAACCCGCCGCGACGAACGGCTTCCTGCGACGGAGGCGGTCCGAAAGCATGCCCATGAGGTAGCTGGACACGATCATGGCGATCGCGGCTCCCGTGTTCGCCATCACGATGACGCCCGTGAGCGCCGAGCCGCTCAGCCCGAACCGGTCGGTGAGCAGATAGACCTGGTAGGTCTGGACTCCGCTGCTGCCGAACATGACCGCGAACCGGCCGATCCACAGCCAGCCGAAGTCCGGGTTGCGCCGCGGGTTGAACACGAAGGAGCTCGCGAACTCCTTCAGGTCGAACTTCGCCGGGCGCTCGTGGAGCCTGCGGTCGGACAGGTTCAGGATGAGCAACACCGCGAACACCAGCATCAGAGCACCGGGAACGACGAACCGGGTGACGCTGCTCGCGAACGCGTTCACGATGACCGAACCGGTCAGGACCGCCGCCGGCAGGCCGAGTCCGACGATCCCGGAGACGCGCCCGCGGCCTTCGGGCGGGACCTGGTCGGCGACGGTCGCGGTGGCGGCGGCCGTCGCGGAGTTGATGAAGACCTCGGCGAGACACCAGCCCAGCACTACCATCCACAGCGAGTCCGCGGCGCCTATCACCAGTAGGCACACGGCGCCGCCGGTCGCGCCGCCGATGATCCACGGCCGGCGCATGCCGAAGCGCGAGGTCGTGCGGTCCGACAGGCGCCCCGCGAGCGGGGAGCAGATGATCGCGAACACCGCGCCGACGGCCGTGACCAGCCCCAGTGCGGCCGCCTTGTCCTGGTTTCCGACGAGCTCCTGAACCTTCAGCGCCAGCGTGAGCCGGACGGGTGTGAGGACCGCCACGGCGGCGCCGAAGTTGAACAGGGCGAGGCTGGGGGTGAAGAGTTTCCGGGGCCGTGCGAGTGCGGTGGCGGTGGCGGTGCCCGAGGCTTCCAGGGGGGTGTCTTGGGTCATCTCGTGACGTCCTTTTAGGGATCCGGTTGTGCGGTGCTATTTCGGCTGGGGCTCGACGAGTGCGAGGGTCCGCTCGGCGAGCGACGAGATGGCGAGGTCCCCGAAACCGAAGACCCCGCTGCGGCAGCGGTCTTCGAGGGGGTCCACGAGGACGGTGGGAATTCCGGACAGACCCAGGTACGCCCCGGCCCAGGCGCCCGCGGTGGCACCGATCGAGTCGGTGTCCAACCCGGACTGCACGGCCAGCCCGACCGTCTCGCCGAACCTTCCCTCACCCCACAGCAGAGCCGCGGTGAGTGCGCCGGCGTTGTTGATGGTGTGCACCCAGCTCATTCCGGAGTGCCGTGCGTGCAGGTCGTCCAGGCACTTCTCCCAGTCCATGCCGCGGCGGAACTGCGCGAGCACGGTCTGGATCTCGGTGCCGAGCCGGGAGGAGGCGGGCACGTGACGAAGGGATTCCGCAACGGATTCCTCCGGGGTGGCGGCGGTGAACGCCGAGGAGATCAGGGCGGCGGCCCACATCGCGCCATAGATCCCGTTGGCCCGATGGCTCAGTGCGGCGTCCTGATAGGACAGCAGAGCGGCCTTTCGCGGGTGGCCGGGTGCGGCGAAACCGAAGATGTCGGCGCGGATGAGCGCGCCGATCCATTCGCGGTACGGGTTGTGGTGTTCCCCGGCCTGTGCCAGCGGCACCCCGCGAATCAGGTTCTGGTAGGTCGCGCGTTCGGCGGTGTAGAGCTGGTACACGGGGAAGCGGGCGAGCCACTCGGCCGCCACGTCGCGGGCCGTGTAGGTGGTGCCGTAGGTCTCCAGCAGGTGCAGACCCAGCACCGTGTAGTCGATGTCGTCGTCGCGGACCGACCCGTGGATTCGGCCGGCCGTGATGCCCTCGAAGCCCCACCGACCGAGTCGGTCGCGTTCGGCGAGGTCGTCGAAAGGTACGAATCCCGTGAGCGGATAGGCGCCCTTCGCCTCCAGATAGCCGCGGATCGACTCCCGGGTGGGGCCGATCTCGAAGGGTTTGCCCATGATGTTGCCGATGATGCGGCCGTGCCACGCGCCGTGGATCCGGTCGCCGAGCACGGTGGGCGCGGTGGGCACGGTTGGTGACGCGGCGTCCTGCGGGAGCGCCGCCTCGATCTCCTCCAGTGCCGACGTCTCGGTGTGCGGCCAGTCCGCAGTCCGCGGCCGGGTCAGGATCTCCCGGTGCAGCTCCAGCAACTCGGCCTCGTCCCGTGGGGACAACGAGTCGAGGCGGGGCCGCAGGCCGGCGACGTCGTGGCCGGTCTCGATGGCCTGCCGCAGCTCGTTGCCGGCCAACGCCCAAGGTTCCTGACTGACGGGGCTGGGCTTCTCGCCTTCGGGCAGGTACTCCACGGCCACTCCTCGTCGAGTTCGGACAGCCAGGCTTGCAATGTACAAGTCACCTAGTGTCCTCGTCACCTGTTGACAGCGAGTTTCCTTGTGGCCTAGCGTCGAGAGACGTGGAGTCAACAAGCAGCGGAGCCGACCGCAGGATCGGGCGCAGCCGGATCGCCGACCAGATCGTCGACGACCTGCGGGAACGCATTCTCAGCGCCGAATTGCCGAACGGCTCGCGGCTGCCGGCGGAGCGGGAACTGGCCGAGCAGTACGGCGTCAGCGGCGCGACGATCCGCGAGGCGGTTCGCGTCCTGGCCACCATCGGGCTGGTCGACGTCCGTCACGGCGCCGGCTCGTTCGTCACCGCCGAATCCGACACCATGATCGGCATGTCCATTGCCTCCGTGGTGCGGCTGGAAGGCGTCGGCGCCCGCGAGCTACTCGGCCTGCTCGGCGCCCTGAACAGGTATGCCGCCCAGCTGGCCGTCCAGGAGTCGACCGACGCCGAGATCGCCTCCCTTCGGGAGGCGGCCGAGAAGCTGGCGGTGATCGACGACATCGACCGCACGATCGAGGACCTCAGGGCCTTCATGCGGCGACTGTCGGAGATCTCCCACAATGCGTTGCTCATCCCCTTGTGCCGCCTACTCGCCGATGTCCAGGTGGAGTTGGCCGCCGAATTGAGCGGCGGGCGCGTGTCCGAATGGCGGCGGGTCTCCGGGGGCCTGCACGCGGACCGGCTCGCGATCGTCGAGGCCGTGGAGAGCCGCTCCCCGGAGCGGGCGGCCGAGGCCGTCGACGCGCACTCCGCGCACGCGGCACGCCTGATCCTGTCGACCCCGCAGGCGAAGAGGATCCAGATCGCGGACCCCGGTTACGCGCGACTGCTGGCCGGCCTGCTCAACGCCAGGCTCAGCTCGGCCGCGACCTGACCGATCACTGGAGGAACAGATGAAGATCGTTCACTTCGACGAGGACGACTGGATTAAGGACCACCCCAGCGGAACCCTGTACTTCCAGCACCTGCTCAAGGGCGAGCCCGACTCACCGGACAACTTCATGTACGTACTCGCCAAGCAGCAGGACGAGTGGTCGATGCCGCGGCACCGGCACAACTTCGACCAGATCCGGCTGCCGCTGGTCGGCGACAACACGACCTACGGACGCGGCGTCGTGCTCAAGGAGGGCCAGGTCGGCTACTTCCCCGAGGGACTGTCCTACGGACCCCAGGAATCGCCGATGAACGGCATGGCGCCCGGCGAGCCACTCGGCCTGACCCTGCAGTTCGGCGGCGCGTCCGGCTACGGCTTCATGAGCATCGAGCAACGCCGCCAGGCGAGGCAGGAACTGATCGAGGCCGGGGGCCACTTCGACGGTCCGTATTACGTCCGCCCGGACGGCACCCGGCAATGGGGCCTGAACACCATCTGGGAACACGTCTTCGGCGAGCACCTGAAGTATCCCCGCCCGCGGTACACGCATCCCGTCGTCGCGGACCCGAAGCGGTTCGAATGGCTTCCCGTCGAGGAGGCCAAGGGCGTGGATCACAAGTGGCTGGGCGCGTTCTCGGAGCGCGCCGTGTGGGTCGAGATGGTCAAGCTCCAGCCTGGGGCTCGATGGTCGTCCGTCGATCCGAAGGCCCGCCGCCTGCTCACCGTGCTCTCCGGCGACGGTGAATGCGATGGCGACCAGATCGGCTACCTGACCGCGATCCAGGCCGACGCGGGCGAGACGCTGGACCTGACCGCCGGGTCCTCGCCCCTGGAGTTGTTCCTGATCGGCCTTCCCCCGGTGGTGCTGCCCGCGGCCGAGTCGCAGGAATACGACCTGGACGAGTTTCCCGCGGAGGACCGTGAGCCGGCCGGGCAGTCGAGCTGAGATGCTGTCACTTGAGCAAGCCTCGACGATGGTCGACGACGCGCTCCGCCAGGGCGCCGCGCTCGGATGCGCACCGCTGACGGTGGCCGTGCTCGACCCGGGCGGGCACCTGTTGGTTCTCAAACGGCAGGACGGCAGCGGGATCCTGCGCCCGCAGATCGCCCAGGCGAAGGCATGGGGAGCCCTGGGCATGGGACTCGGCAGCCGCGCGCTGGCCGAACGCGCGGCCACCGCGCCGGCGTTCTTCACCGCGCTGGCCGCCCTGTCCGAAGGTCGTGTCGTGCCGGTGCCGGGCGGGGTGCTCGTCCGCGACAGCGAGGGTGCCGTCCTTGCGGCGGTCGGCGTCAGCGGCGACAACCCCGCCAACGACGAAGCCTGCGCGGTCTTCGCCATCGAACACGGTGGCTTCGTCGCCGATCCGGGAGAGACGCCATGACTCAAGTCCGTGTCGAACAAGGCATCCTTGAAGGCAACCAGCGGCGGGGGGTGTTCCGGTTCCGGGGCGTGCCCTATGCCGCCCCGCCCGTGGGGAACCTGCGCTGGGCAGCACCGCGGCCGCCCGCGGCGTGGGACGGTGTGCGCGACGCGACGTCCTTCGGCAACGCCGCGATCCAGACCGCGGACAACGGCGCGATTCTCGGGGCGCAGCAGAGCGAGGACTGTCTCTACCTCAACGTCTGGACCGCGAGCCTCGACCCACAGGCCCGCCGGCCGGTCATGGTCTGGATCCACGGCGGCGGCTTCCTCAACGGGGCCGGGTCCATGCCGGATTACCACGGCACGTCCATCGCCCAACGTGGTGTGACCTATGTGTCGTTCAACTACCGGCTCGGTGCGTTCGGCTTCCTGGACCATCCCGAGGCTGGTGGAAACGCCGCCGTCCGGGACTGGGTCGCGGCGCTGGACTGGGTGTCCCGCAACATCACCGCCTTCGGCGGTGACCCCGGCAACGTCACCATCTTCGGCCAGTCCGCCGGCGCAAGCGCGGCGCGCACCCTGCTCGCCACGCCCACCGCCCGGGGCTTGTTCCACCGCGCCATCCTGCAAAGCGCGGGCTTCGAACTGCCCGCGGCCCTGCCCCACTCGGCGCGCGAGCGCGTCGTCGAGGCCAGTACCCGGTTGTTCGAGCAGCTGGGTGGCAGCGATATCGAGCATCTGCGCCAGGTGCCGGTGGACCAGGTGCGACAGGCGTCCCGCCTGCTGTCAGGCACCATGCCGCCGCCCGGCGAGGTGCACACGCCGGCCAATCTGGTCTGGTTCCCCACCGAGGACGGCCAGGTCGTCGGCCCGGATCTGTCCTGCTGGGAGGCGGATGTTCCGGTGCTGTTCGGTCACACCGGGGATGAGGCACGATTCTTCATCAGGCCCGGTGGCCCCTACGGAGCGCCGCCCGGCACGGTGAATCCAGCCGAGCTCTACACGCCCGCCACGCTGGCGAGAATGGCCACCGTCCTAGGCGGACAGCGAGCCGACGACATCCTGGGCCGGCTCACGGGCAGTCCTTACGAGGCGTTGGCGGAGTTGTTCACCAGTGCCATCTGGACGGAGCCGGCACTGGCCTCCTACCTGCGGTTCACCGATCTGGGCCGCACGACCTACGCCTACCGTTTTGTGCGCGTCTCCCCCGGCAACCGCGCGACGGGCATGCTCGCGTTCCACTGTTCCGAGCTCCCCTATGCGTTCGGCCACCTCCTCCCGGCCGAGGACTACGACGAGGTGGACGCCCACGTGTCCGGCACACTCGCACACGCCTGGACGGAGTTCGCCCGGACCGGTGTGCCGAGCAGCCCCGACGGCACACCCTGGCCGGCAGCCACCAGGACGGCGCCACGGCTGACACTCATCGACGACAAGGCGCACAGTTGTCCTCTGGACATCGGCCCGACCACCGAGATGATCAACTCCCTCCGAGCCGGGCGCTAGGAACCGTTGAGCATCAAATTCGGCTCATGAGAGCGCCGTGGCCGGCCTGGTGAGCGCGCTGCACGACCGGCTGACTGCGAGCGCCTTGTCCAGCCGTAGGTTCCGACGCGGACGTGGCCGACGCCGGTCGCCGATCCGGTGCGGAGAGAGCGGAGGTTTCAGATGGTGGAGTGGTTCTTGTTTCTCCCTCAGATCAGGGTGCCGGTGGCCGACATCGTCGAGCGCGCACGGGCGGCGGAGTCGGCCGGATTCACCGGGGTGGCGTTCATGGATCATCTCCTCGCGCCGGGCGCCGAGCAGGTGCCGATCTGGGAGGCGATGACGGTGGCGAGCTGGGTGGCGGCGCGCACGGATCGGCTGCGGATCGGTCACCTGGTGCTGTGCGACGCGTTCCGCCACCCGGCGGTGCTCGCGAAGCAAGCGGTGACGCTGCAAGAGGCTTCCGGGGGTCGCTTCGAGCTGGGGCTCGGCTCGGGTTCGGTGCCGCGCGAGCTGGTCCGCTTCGGCATCACCGGGGAGCGGGCGGCGCAGCGGCGGGAGCGCCTCGAACGCAGTCTTGAGGTGCTCACGCAGTGCTGGGGCATGGCCGGTGCTACCGAGTACGTCCAGGCGCCGCAACCGGCTACGCCGATTCCCTTGGTCCTCGGCGGCGTCAGCGCGCCGATGCTGGAGCTGGTCCGCAAGTACGCGAACTGGTGGAACCTGCCGGCGCCGGAAATCGGCCGGTTGCCCGAGCTACTGCCCGCCGTGGGCGGCGCGCGGGTGTCGGTCCAGCAGATGGTCGGGTTCGTCGGGCGCGGCCGGTCCGCCGACGAGGTGTACCAGCAGAGCACGCGCCGATTCGGCGACCACGTCGGCGATGGCTTGCGCTGCGGCGACGCCGACGAGCTCGCGGCGTACTTCACCGGCCTGGCCCGCGGCGGTGTCGAGCGTTTCTACGTCTGGTTCACCGACTTGGCCCCGCCCGAAACGCTGGCCGAGTTCGGGGAATCGGTGCTACCGGCGGTCGAGCGCGCGCTCGTGCCGACGGGGCGGTAGACCGCATTTATGAGCGAGAACACTATTCGGTCACCGCGATCCTGGACAAGGAACACCCGTCCGTTCGCCGCGTAGCCCACGACTTCCTCGAACGTCAGGGGCTCACCACCATCGTTCGGCAACCCCGGCTCCAACGAGCTGCCCTTCCTCGCCGACCTGCCCGACGGCTTCCGCTACGTACTCGGCCTGTACGAGGGCGCGTCGTCGGCATGGCGGACGGCTACGCGCAGGCGAGCGGCCACCCCGTGCTGCTCAACCTGCACGCTTCCGCCGCCTCCGGGAACGCGATGGGCGCGCTGACCAACGCGGTGGCCTTCAGGTAGCCACGCACGACGTCTGGCGACGTACGGGTTGTTCGGCTACGTGCATGACGTGTGGTCCCCAGGTGGTCCCCACCGTGCCGGCTTGCATATATCCGTGCTCAAGGTGCGCTGCTCAGTCAACAGCACCGTTCTCATAGTGCTCGTGCTCCTGGTGTGCGGTGGTAAAAGGCCGATGAAGTCAGAAGTTGAGTGTTCCGGCTTGTTCGGTCGGAGTACCCGCCGTCTACGGCCACTCGTAGATCGGTGCGTCGAGCGGATGCTCGGTGAGCATCCCTGTCAGTCCGCGAGCGCTGATCCACTCCTCGGCTTGAGGCCGGCAGTTGTGCAGCGTGTACCGGTTGATATCAAGATCGCGCGCGATCTGTGAGACGGGCTTGCCGGTCTCCTTGACGATGCGCACCGCTCCCGCCCGGAACTCCGGATCAAACCTGCGCCTCTTGCCTCCCACGACCCAACCTTCTCTCCAGGTTCGGTCTCCATGCTATGGAGGGGAGCACGCCGACTCCGGCCGCCTTCAGGATCGAAAGGCCGTGCCCAGCCGGTACGGCGCCGGACGCCGCCCCGACACACTTCCACGAGCATCACGAAAGCCCTGAAAGCCCTCAGGCAGTCCAGCCGTTGCGCCCACCTGGCCGCGGCCCATGGTATATTGTGTACTAAGTTCACATGCGTTTCAGATTGCTTGGTGGTTCAGGTGGATATGTTCGTCGCGCCTAAGTCAGCAGAGGGTTGGCGCATGGGAAACGGCTACGGAACCTGCATGTACTGCAACAACGGACGCTGCGACCTGTGCAGTGGCAGCCGCTGCTCGTGCGCCGACCAGCAGCACCGTCGCTCTCGCTAGTCCTTGATCCCCGAACCCC
This sequence comes from Sphaerisporangium perillae, assembly GCF_023276435.1. Lineage (GTDB taxonomy): Bacteria > Actinomycetota > Actinomycetes > Streptosporangiales > Streptosporangiaceae > Sphaerisporangium > Sphaerisporangium perillae. The sequence goes on along the minus strand of NZ_JALLPO010000030.1, from coordinate 26,224 downwards.
CTCCCGCAAGGAAAACGATGACGTCCATTCGTGTCCGGATCGACGACCAGCGGATCACGGTCGTATCCGCCGGCATCGGCACCGCCTCGGGGGCACGGCCCGCACCCGCCAAAACCCCCATCCACGTCATCGGCGGTGCCGGAACGGACGGCTCCCGGCCGGCCGAGTACGGCGAGCCGGGCCACATGACCCCGGCGTTCGCGGTCACCGGGCTGACCCACGAGGAGGCCTGCGAGCTGGGCCGCCGGTCCGGCCAGGACGTGGTCTACGCCTGGAGTTACAACTGCCTGGCCGTGTTCTCCTGCGCCGACGGCTCCTGCTCCCTGGCGGGCTGGCGGTCGGACACCTCCGCCGAACAGCCTGCCCCGCAGGAACCCACGGCATCCGCCGCACGGGACCGGGAACCGGTGACGCCTGCCGTACCGGAACCCGAAGAAGCGCGGGCCGCCGCGCAGCCTGTCCCCAGTCTCCCGCCTCCTGCTTCGATGGCTCCCACTCCCCGACTTCCTGCTCCGCCCAAGCCGGAACGGCTCGTCGAGGACTGCCTGTATCCCAGCCGGCCCCTAGGCGAGACCGGGGAGGTCCTGCTCACCGTACGCGCCTGGCGCATGTTCGGCAGGAGGTTCTCGCGGGTCCTGCATGTCCGCGACGACCGCCTGGAGCTGCTCAGCCGACACGCAAAGGACCCCGTCGAAGTGATCGATCTCGGCCCGGTCCCCGACGACCCCCTGGCCGCCGCCCTCAACCGGGTGCCGGATCTCCTGACCTTCCCGTCCGAGGCCGCGGTGGAGATCGAGTGCCCTGCCGAGGAAGCCGAGCATGTCGCCGACCTCGTCCAGCCGGTCTTCGACGAGTTCTACTGCGTGGAGGAACTTTACGAGTACGACGACTACGAGCTTCCGGACGACGATGACGACTGGGACGAGGAGGACTGGGAAGACCACAACGCCGCATGCGACCGCGGCCGGCCGCGCGAGGACGAGCGCACCTACGGCTGGTACGACGGGCTGGCCGCCGTCCGCATCCACATCAACGGCATCCTGCACCTGGCGGCGGAGTTCGATGGGCGCTGGGCCCTCATCCCGATGGATCCCCATCAGAGCTTCCCCCCGTTGCCCATGCCGGCCGACTACTTCTCCGAAGACTCCTACGGCTTCGACGGCGGCTCCCCGATCTCCAACAGCCACTGGTGGACCGGGTTGGGGAACGTCCGCGGCGACCTCCACATCGCCTGGGCCGCCTGGGACGAGGGCGGCGATGTCCTCGTCGCCCGCTGTGACAGGGAGGAGTTCGACCGCCGTGTGGCGGCCTGGGGTTATCTGGACCGCCCCGACGAGGGCGTGGTGGAGGAATGACAGTTTCGCGGGAAGAAGGACAAATCGGCATGGACATCACCGAAGCCAGGCAGCTGTTCGCTACGGCTGAGATCACCCCTGAGGGACGGCGTGGAACAGACCAGGAGTTCGACGAGTGGCTCGAACGGGGAAGTGACCTGGCCTTCTACCGGGCCGTCGACGGCCGGGTGTTCGCCCTCACGGCCGACCCGTCGCAGCCGCGCTGGAAGAGGGTCTTCAGCGACCGATACGACTCCGCCGCCCTGATCGGCGTGTTCCCCAACCCCAATCCGCGACTGGAGGAGACGATCGGTGAGGAGCCGGAGGACACACTCCAGGACGAGGACGCAGAACCGGACGACGACGACTTCGATCCCGACGACGAGAACGACTTCGACGACCTCGTCGACGCCTTCACCGTCAACTGGGGCGATGACGAGGAGTCTCGCCGGCATCCCGTACAGACGCTCAACGCGCGGCGAGCACGGCAGTTCCTGCTGGCCGCGCTCAAGACCAGCGGCACCCGGTACGGCGAGCCCGCCTTCCACGACCACCTCCTGGCCCGTGACCACGACCTCGCCTTCTACACCCGCCCCTATGACGGCCGGCGAGAGTTCCTGTGCCGCCACTACGGCGGTGTCACACCCCGCCTGCTGCCCGCCGTACCCCCGGAAATCCTCGAAGGAGGATGGGGTGAGCCGTGGCGACTGATCGCGACCTACCAGGGCCCGGAATTGTTCGACGAGCACTGGGAGGAGCAGGTCTCGACCCTGCCCCTGGAGTCATTCCTCACCGTCCATGTCGCCGACAGCCGTGAGTACGCACTGCGCATCCGCAAAAAGATTCTGGAACTGGTCAGGGCCGGGAAGGACGGCACGCAGACCGTCACCGCCCTGGGCCCGGTCGGCTCGGGCGACGACCCGCTGGCCCTCGCCCTCCAGGCCGTCCCCGACCTGCTCACGTTCGACCCGTACGCGGCGGTGGACATCACCACCGACGCCCCGTTCGCGGTCGCCGACGCCATCCGCTTCAGCGCCGATCTCAACCGCGACGATGCGAAAGACAGGCTGAACGAGGATTTCTTCACCCACGAGGAGGACTGCCTGCTCGGCGTGCTGGACAGCAACCTGGTTCCAGTGATGTTCCGGATCAACGGGGTTCCCCACTTCTCCGCCCAGGTTGACGGTGACTGGGTGCTTGTTCCGGTGGAACACCGTTACCGCTTCCCCTCCCCTGTCACCAACCGCACATTCATCTCCGTCTCCTACGACTACGACGGCGGCGGCTACTCCAGCGGGAGGGGTTTCGAGGCCATCGCGGAGATCCGGCCCGGGCTCAACATCGCGTGGGAGGACTACTCCGACGAGGCATGGGATCGGGAGATGACCCTCTCCCGCGCTCCCCTCCCGGAGTTCGCCGCCTCGCATCTCCCGTACAGGTTCAGCGACCGCATCCTGGCCGCTGTCTTCGGCGAAGAGGACCGGTTCCCCGACCACGCCTGGGGCGAAGATCCCGAGATCGCGACCAATCTGGGGGATGACGAGAAGTGGTACGACGTCAACCCTCCGCAGATCAATTTTGAGCTCCACCACGCCGAAGGCGTTCGCTTCCTGGCTGCCCTGGGGCGACCGAACCCTGGTGGACACGACGAGTGATCAGCGACTCCCAGGACTGGCTCAACCGCGCTACGCGGTACTACACCCGAGGCCAGCATGACCGCCAAGAGCCGCTCCGAATACGAGAGGATTGTCCGGCCTGCCGACTTTACTGCGCACCTGCGCAAGCCGAAGCTTCAGGAGATCACCATATGGCCGGCCGGGGTCGTCGAACCGAGCCAGCGCGGCTGCTGAACGACGAGAGCCTCGACAGGAAGGGACCGTGCCATGCGGCGACCACGCGATGCCACCGACCAACGGCGTCAGCCGTACCCCGCTCCCAGGTACGGCGCGCCGACCGGCATCCGGAGGCGTTGCACCACATGTCCCGCACCGACAAGACCAAGCCGCTCATCATCAAGCTGTGGCACGGTGACCTGGCCCGCCAGGCCTGCCACCACCATGGCGCCGGGTCCGCCTGCGACCTGCCCACCTCCCTTAAGGAGGATCTCGCCAGCATCCACGAGCGCTGCACCTGGGAGTTCCGCTGGACCGGGATCCGCTCCTGCTGCTGCGGCATCTGCCGTGCCCAGACCGGCTACCGGAGCCTCCTTCGGGGCATCCGCGCCGCCGACAAGGCCCGGCTGGCGATCAGGACCAAGGCCTGGCTCGCGGGCGACGAGACGGCATACGACGACATCGCCCCCACCCTGCACTACCGGCGCTGAACATTAGGGCCACACAGGAACCTGCACTTCATTCCGTCGGACAATCGACGATTGAACGGGCGAATCGCTAGCCGCCGGGGCGGGTCACGAGTTCCAGTGACAAGCCCCGACTGGCTGGACGGCATCCCGCCCGCTGCGGCTGCCTCGGGTGACGACCCGCTCCACGCGCAGTGCGTGGAGAACCGCGGATCACCGGAGCTTGGCCGCCACCGGGGTCCCCAACCGGATCCCCGGAGATGCCTTATGCCTGCTCCTGCGGACCTTCCGCCCCGCCGTCGGCATTGCCCCACTTGTCAGGTTGGTTCGCCAACCACAACCCTGACATTCGTCCTTCGATCCACCGGGTCGGGGACGGTTTCCGCTACGACCAGTGCCACCTCAGCCGGCCGTCGCTGGCAGCCGTATCGGCCGGCCCGCACATGAACTCGCCCAGGCATTGACGACCAGCTGCCCGGTGAAACAGCAGTCGGCGATGGACGCTTCGTCCTGTACAGCCCCGACGCCCACGAGGCGTTCGCAGCAGAACTGAACCAACCCGCCCCTAGCCACGGAGCCGACGCGGTCGGCGTTCGCATCGTTCTGGAGACCCCATGCGTGACTTGGACCTCGCCACTTTGGAGCTCGGCGTCGGCAAACACGACGCCCCCGGACAAGTGATGTGCCTGACGGAAGCGGTGGCTTATCTCACGGGTGAAACTCACAGCGACCATCCGGAGTGCGTTTCCCCTGTCCTGGGCAGCTACGGACGCAAGATCAACGACCTGCTTCCCTACGAGCTCCGGCAACAGTTGAAACCGTTGATCCCTCGCCTTGTGGGGACTGCGGGCGACGGCAAGGACGGGGCGCGTTCGTACCTGGCGCTGGACTGGCTGGTCCGCACGTATCTGGTGACGTGGCTGGACCTCTACCTCGCTTCCTCCACCGAGCATGCCACCAGACATCTGTCCACCGAAGACGCCGCCAGGCTTCGGGGCCTGGAACCGATCGTGGATGCCCGTACGGCTCAGAAAGCGCGCGTCAAGGTCAAGCAGACCCTTCACCGAATTCCAACCTTGAGTGCTCCCGGCAGATCAGAGGGCTTTCGCCTCTACGGTATCGCCGGCGGCGCGCGAAAGCGCGCCATCAAGGAGACGGCCGTCTGGGAGAGCGTCAGATCCGTCGATGGCGCCATCTGGCACGCCGCCAGCACGGCGGTCGGACACTTGGCCATGCTCTCCGCTCTTGGAGCCGCCATGAAAGTCTGGTTCAAGACGGACAATTCCCACGAGCTCGACGACCTGCGGCGAGCCGCCGTCCGCACGATGCTGGAGCACACGCTCGCGACCCTCCAGAGCTCCGCGATCGACCTGTTCACCAGCATGATCGACCCAACCGCCGGAGGTTCACCCGACAGGTGATCGGATGGCGACGCCACAGACCAGTGCCGCCTCCGTGACGGCGAGTGCCCCGCATCCCTCACTGCGGGGGATGCGGGGGAACCTGCCAGGTCACCGGTGCCGAGTGACCGTCGTCTTGCTACGGCGGCTCAGCCAGACGAACGGCCATGCCAACCCTGCGGTTGCCGAAAACCTCATCCGTGGGTACCGGTAGGCCGCTGACGAGGTGCCTGATATGCAGGTCCTTTTCCAGCGGCCTCCGGCCCGAACCGGACGTGATCGTTTCGATCATCCAGCTCTCCAGTGACTACTCCGTGGGTGCCGCGGTTGGTTTCCGCGTGTGGATGGCAGCATGGCAGGGCTGGCAGACTACGAGGGTCTTGCGTCGCCTCTTGACCATGAGCTGTGCCCACGCGGGCTGTGGTCGTCCCGGCCGGGTGAGGTCTGCGAGTTTTCGGACGTGGTGGACCTCCACCTCGGCGCGTTGCAGCCGCCGGTAGCGCGGGTCTTGGGGATCCACGCTGGGCAGCCGGCGTAGCTGCTTGCGCAGCTGACGCACCGCATCTCGATCGCCGCGTCTTCGGGCGCGCACCATTCTCGCTTGCACCCTTGCGTCAGCGGTCAGCCGAACTTGTTCGTCCTCGGCGGTAGCCAACCGTGCGGCGCGGGTGAGGTGAACGGCGGCGCTGGACCACAGGCCCGCACCTGCTTCCCGCCGGGCGAAGGCCGCCAGCTCCGCCACCAGCGTGTCGTCGGGGTGACCGGTCGAATGCAGGCGATGGTTCAGCCGAGCCAGCTCATCATCGGCGAGCTCGGCCGCCCCGCCGTGCAGCGACGTGCGGCGTGCGGGTCCCAGATCCTGGTAGACCGCGGCCTGGACCAGCGGATGGGGAAAAGCGACCACGATCCCGTGATCTGTGGAGCGTTCCACCAGCAGGTGCGCCGCCACCGCCTGATCAAGCGCGGCCACCGGATCCGCGAGGCCCGCCAGCCGCGCGGCCCGCCACAGCGGAGCGGACACACCGAGCACCGACATGGCCTCCACCAGCCGCTGGGTAGGGGCGTCACAGCCGGCAAGGCGGGACAGCACCAGCATCGCGTACGAACGAGGCGCCGGCAGCGGGGACGCGAGATCGGCGAGAAGCTCTCCGGGCACCTGTTCGAGCAGAGCACGGGCATGGAGCGGATTTCCGCGTGTGTGCGCGCAACCGCGAGGCCACCCGCAGCGGCAACGGCGTCTCACTCAATCCCTGGACCTCTTCGACGTCGAGCCCGGCGAGCGATATCCGCAAAGTGGACTCCGCCGCGAGCATCCGGCGCAGGCCTTCCGGCAGGTGGTGGTCGGCGGGGTCGCGCACGATGACGATCGCCATGATCCGATCGGCACGCAGCCGCCGCAACGCGAAGGTGATCGCATGCAGCGAGGCGATGTCCGCCCAGTGCGCGTCGTCGACGACCACGACGAGTTCGCCGCGATCTTGAAGGTCGCCCAGCATCTCCAGCAGGCCCGCCCCCACCTCCAACGGGTCCGCCGGGACGGCGTCCGTCCTGTACAACTGGTCGACGGTCCCGTACGACAGCCTCGACTCGTTCTGCTCCCCGCTCGCCCACAGCGCAGTGAGACCGGGACTGCGGCCCAGAAAGTGCCGGACCAGTGCCGTCTTGCCGATCCCCGGCTGCCCATCGACCAACACAATCCGCGGCGATCCCGCCCGCACCTCGTCCAGCTCCGCATCCAGCCTCGCCAACTCCGCCGCGCGCCCGACGAATGAAACAATCCCGTACGGCGGCATAGCGATCACCTCTGCTGGTCGGCCCACCGTGACTGTACGGCAGGTGCGAACCCGGAGAAATCCCTCGACTGAGGGCCAGGTCACGGCCCTTGCGGGCATCCTTGAGCACTTGGACGAGGCGGTCGGTCTTGCCTCGTCGAGACCCGAGGACGGCTCATCCGGCCTGGTCAGGCGGCGTGTTGGTACTCGTGAAGGATCCCGCCGAGGCGGTCACGTCGGCGGACCTTCAGGTGCCTGAGCTGTGCTGGTTCGCTGATCGGTCGGGGTAGTGGGCGGAGCGGAGCGGCTTGGTCCAGGATTCTGTGCGGCCGATGCCGGTTGTAGAAGGTTTCAAACTCGCGGAGCGCGTGTAGGAGGTGGCTCTGGTTCCAGATCAATGTGCGGTCCAGGAGCTCGCGGCGGCAGGTCTGTATCCAGCGCTCCGTGATGGAGTTCATTCGGGGTATCTGGATGCCGGTGGTGACGACCTTCAGTCCGGCGTCGGCCAGCAGGGCGTCGAAGGCGGCCGTGAATTTCGAGTCGCGGTCCCGGATCAGGAACCAGGCCCTGCTTCCCACGTCCTCGAGGTCCATGACGAGGTTGCGTCCGAGCTGCACCACCCACTGTGCGGCGGGGTGCGCGGTGGAGCCGAGGATCCGAATGCGCCTCGTGGAGTGCTCGATGACCGCGAAGACGTACAGCCGTGTGCCGGTCAGCGTACGGACCTCGAAGAGATCGCAGGCAAGCAGGGCGTCGGCCTGGCTGCGCCGGAAGTCTGCCCAGGGTCGTGCTCTGCCGTTGGGGTGTGGGTGGGATGCCGTGCTCGCGAAGGATCTCCCAGACGGTGGAGGCGGCGACCGTGATGCCCAGCGCCGCGAGCTCACCGTGTCCATCGGGAGGTGGCGGAGCAGGCAGGCGAGGACAGCGCGGTCGGTATCGGTGAACGTGGGCTTGCCGACCTGGCGTTGCAGTACGAGCAGTTGGTGCCGCAGGGCAAGGATCTCGATGTCCTTGTCCCGGTCGCTCATCGACAGGAGGCGCAGCAGGGCGAAGGCGCTGGTGGCAGCGAGGTAGGCCAGGCGCAGCAGCACGACAGATCATGATGCCGTCCGCGCCTGTCCAGGTGAAGACAGAGGGGCGGCCAGCGGTCGTACCAGAGATCGCCGATCAAGGCCGACCTGGGCGGATGATTTATCGGCACCCACAGGTTCGGAGGCCACCTGCAAACACGAGCGATCTGCTGGATGATCGACCTGACCTCAGCCTGCACGCTTTCCCGGAATCGCCCATGGGGCTCGCGAGATTCGCGAGCCACATAAGCGATCAGCTGTCCACGTCCGCGGCCGGCCACCCGGACCGGTCGCAGCTGCTCGTGCTCAGCTGCGACTTCTGCCGGGCTCACTGCCATGACTTCTCCGTCCTGGTTGGTGCGGGCTGCTCAGATCTCCTCGCTGCCGCTCAGCCGGCGCAGGAGAAGGGCGGCGGTGACGGTGACGGCGGTCAGCAGGACGCTGAGGACGGCGGCGCCTGTCACGTCCCCGTAGTCCCAGCGATTCCAAATCAGCGTGGAGATGACCACGTTGTCGGAGGACTGCAGCATCAGCGGAAGGGTGAGGTTCTTGATCGACGCAAGGAAGACGAGCAGGAACCCATTGAGCAGGACGGGGCGCAGCAGTGGCAGCAGCACGTGCCGCCAGACCTGCGACGGCCGCGCACCGCTTGCCCTGGCCGCCTCTTCGAGGCCCTGCTGGATCTGTGCGATGCCGCCCGTCGTGAGCCGCGTTGCCAGGCTGATGTACTGCGTGGCCATTGCCACCACGATGATCCAGACGGTGCCGTAGAGCGGTACCGGCAGCATCAGGTAGATGAGCATGACGGCGAGGGCGATCACGACACCGGGGATGGCGTGCGGGATGAAGGCCAGCGTGTCCGCCATCCACGCGAACCGCGACTTCGACCGGACGATGATCCATGAGAGCGACACCGAGAGCACCATTGCCGCGAGCGAGGCCGCGAGTCCGATGATGAGGGTGTGCTCGAGGCTGGACCCGAACAGACCTGACGAGATCGTCTTGTGGTAGCCGGCCAGGGTCAGTTGCCGCAGGCTGGCCCAGCTGATCGGACCGAGGTACGGCTGGAGGCTGGCATAGAGCAGGACGAGCAGAGGAAGGATGAATGAGACGGCGGCGTACAGCAGGCTGGCCCCGAACGCGACCCACCGCCACCGGCCAAGGCGTTGCCGCCTGGGCCGGAAGGCCTTGCCCGTCACGGTCGCGTAGTCCTGGGCATTGCGGACGGTCCGGTTGTAGATGAGCAGCGGCGCCACCGCCAGCGCGAGGAGCAGGATGCCGTAGGTACTGGACGCACCGTAGTCGGGCAGGCCGAAGGCCGGATGCGTGACCCGGTAGACCTCCGTGCTGAACACCGTGACCTTGCCGGGTAGGCCCAGGACAAGCGGGATGTCGACCGCCTCGATCACCGTGACGAACTGGTAGATCCCAGCGCCGATCAGAACCGGCCGGAGCAAGGGGAGGCTGACCTTGCGAAGGATGGTCCACGGCGCGGCCCCGGATGTGCGCGCGGCATCCTCGAGGCTGGCGCTCATGTTCCGCAGCGACGCGGTGATCAACAGGAACGTCAGCGGCACGAGCGCAAGCCCCTGGACCAAGATCATGGCTGGCAGCGAGTACGCGTTCAACGGGCCGTGCCCCTGCAGGCCGAACGCGCTGCGCAGGGCGACGTTGAGATAGCCGTTGGTCGGGTTGAGCAGCAGCCCCCAGGCGATCGCGGAGATGATCCCGGGCATGCCCGTCGGAGCGATCACCAGCACGTAGATGAGCCCGCGCGCCGGCAGGTCGGTGCGCTCGATCAGCCACGCGAAGACAAGGCTCACCACGAACGAGAAGAACAGGCAGGCGGCGGCGAAGAGCAGCGTGGTGCCGAGCACCTGGTAAGTCCGGGCATCCCCCAGCACGCCGGTGAAGTTGGTCAGGCTCCAGGGGAAGGGCGGGCGGACCGTCACGCCTGCGGAGGTGTCCTGGAAGCTGGCCAACAGCAGCATCAGGATGGGGCCGATGACAAAGTACATCAGCACGAGCACCGTGATCACGTTGATTACGCCCTGCACGTTGGGGCGCCGCCAGCGACGGCCCCGGACGCGCGCGGGTTGCGCCGGCGGTGCCTGTGGCGGGCGGGTGCTCAGGTCGGTCATCGGTCGCTCTCCACGTCCGTCGCGTCCATAACCGCCTTGGCCCCGTCGGGGTCGGCGAGCAGCACCACGCAGTCGTCGGTGGCCGCGTTGACGTACACCGTGTCTCCGGCGTCGAACTGGGCGCGAGCGCTTCCTCGCGCGCGCAGGGACTGGTCACCGACCTTGATCCGGTAATCGACCCCGTCACCGACGAACAGGCTCAGTTCCACCTCGCCGGCGAAGCAGTTGTCGCTCTGCGTGGGACTGTCCGTGACGACCAAGGACTCCGGGCGAAGCGCGACGATGGCGGACGCGCCCGTGGGGACGTCGGGGTGGGGACGGCAGTTGAGGGTGCCGAGCTCAGTCTGGACAGTGAGCGTGACCGGGCTCGAGATGAGCACCCGCCCAGCGACGAAGGACGTCGCGCCGACGAAGTTGGCCACGAACTCGCTGTTGGGCTCCAGGTAGATCTCGCGCGGGGTGCCTTCCTGTACGACGCGGCCACTGCTCATCACCGCGATCCGGGTCGACAGAGACAGCGCCTCGACTTGGTCGTGCGTCACGAAGACGGCGGTGATCCCGATCCTCTGCTGGATTAGCCGCAGCTCGCTGCGCATCTGCTCGCGCAGTTTCGCGTCCAGGTTCGACAGCGGCTCGTCGAGCAGCAGGACCTTCGGCTGACGCACCAGAGCGCGCGCGAGAGACAGGCGCTGCTGCTGCCCACCGGACAGCTGAGTCGCGCGGCGGTCGATGTACTGGCTCATATTCACCAACTCGAGCGCCTGCTCCACCCGCTCGGCGATCTCGGCGCGGCGCAGTTTCCGGCCGATCCGCAATGGGAAGGCGACGTTGTCGAAGACCGACATGTGCGGCCAGACCGCGTAGTCCTGGAAGACCATCCCGATGTCGCGTCGGTGCGTCGGCACAACGACGCGGTCGGATACCACCACCACGCCACCCAACTCGATCGATCCGGACGTCGGCTGCTCCAAACCGGCGATGCACCGCAGCGTGGTCGTCTTGCCGCACCCGCTCGGCCCGAGCAGGGTGAAGAACTCGTTGTCGCCGATGTCGAGGGTCACGTCGTCAACCGCCGTCACGGTCTTGTTCTTCGTGGCATAGGTGTGGCAGAGCCGGTTGATCTTGATAGCGCTCATCGCGATCCTTACGACGGTGGTGGTGGTCGGGATTCGGGCGGCCGCCGACCGAAGCTGTGGCGCTCCGGCAGCCGCCCGTCCTCAAATTGGACAGCGCCTTGGTGATCTCCGACGACACCTTGCCCAGAGCGACCTGATCGTGCGGAGTGGTGCCGGCGGACAGTCTCGCGCCCGATCCATGGAGGTCGCCTGGTCAGTGTTGCCCTTGGCCACGCACCGCGCGCCAGAAAAGCCCTTGATAACGCGCTTCCTCGCTACGCGCCGCGACATTGCGCCTCCTCTGCGGGGATGACTTATCCGCGATGCCGGGAAGGCATCGGCAAGGAAGGGCGAATGGTTGAGCCGGCCTGCTGCGCGGCCAGCTCATCGAGGATGCTGCCAGCATGTGGGGACCCTATCGCGTCATTGCGTTCTACGGAAATACCTTTCGTACAGCGAAACAAGTTTATTGACGGTTTCCGGATTGATACAGTTCCATTTCCTGGACTCCCGCATTCTCGTCATGTGAGACGCAGGACGGTCACGGGTCGCAGCGGTACGGGCCCGGCAGGGGTGGCCTCTTGGGCGGTCAGGTCGGTGACGCGGGAGACCGCAATGGCCAGTGGTCGCGGATGGCGGCGCCGACCAGCAGCACGCCGGGCGTCCGCTCTTCATTGTCGACCGCGTAGCCGCGCTTGCGGACCAGTCCCGGTTCGCGCCAGAGCGAATCCATGTCGGCCAGGGTCTCGGGGTGATTCGTACCGGAGGGTCGTCGGGCAGTATCTGCGCCACCGGCGGGAGCGCGACTGACGTCGCCTCGTGTAGTGTCTCATTCAGCATTGCGTTCTATGAACAGCTATTTCGCACAGTGCAATAGCCGAGACCGACCGGCGGCCGATTCCGTCGCGGTCGGTCCGAGTCCCGCCCAGAGACCTGGGCGTACCGACGTCCATCCGAAAAGGTGACCAGAATGGAACTGCTGCTCAAGGCAGGTACGGCCGTGATCGCCGACGTGTTCGACAGCTTCGGCATGCTGCCCCCGGTGCTTTCCGACAAGATCGGGCCTATCACCCCCTACCCGCGCTTCGCCGGTCCCGCCTACACCATCGGGGGTCGTTCAGTCACCACGAGCGAGACAGGTGACCGGGCCAAGCTGGGCGCGATCGACGGGATGCCGCCGGGAGTCGTGCCCGTGTGGGCCGGCACCGACATCCAAGGCGTCTGCTGCTTCGGCGACCTGCTCGCCGAGGCGATGAACGCCCGCGGCTGCGTCGGAGTGGTGGTGGACGGTGGCGTGCGCGACACCGGCTACCTACGCGAGCTCGGACTGCCGGTCGTCGCGCGCTACCGGACGCCGGCACAGGCGATCGGGCGGTGGAAAGTGACCGCCCACCAGGTGCCGGTGCAGGTTCGGGGCGGCCTGCAGGAGTGGATCACCGTGGCGCCGGGAGACATCGTGGTCGCCGACGAGGACGGCGTTATCGCGATCCCGTCCGCCGAACTGCGGCGTGTGCAGGACAAGGTGACCGAATGGGCGGGCACCGAGGAGGTCTCCCGGGCCGTGATCCGGGACGGCATGCCGCTGCTCACTGCGCTTGAGCGGTTCGGCCACCTGTGACGATGACTCCGCCGCTGGTTCCCGCCCATACGTTGTATGCCCCTACGGCCATGGTCAGTACCGTCGACGCACTTGCGACGGAGGCGGGGGTGGCCATGCTCCGCCGGGGCGGATCCGCGATCGACGCGGCCATTGCCGCCAATGCCGTTTTGACCGTCACCCTGCCGAACCAGTGCGGTCTCGGCGGTGACCTGTTCGCGATCGTGCAGCGTCGCGGCGAGACCCCCGAGGTGCTGATCGCGGCCGGACGGGCCGGTTCCGGCGCAGATGCCCAGGAGCTACGCGCAGAGGGGCAGCCGCATATGCCGCGCGACGGCGACGTGCGCAGCGTGACGGTGCCGGGCTGCGTGGACGGCTGGCTCGCACTGCACAGCCGCTACGCGCGTCTGGACCTGGCCGAGCTGCTCGCGCCGGCCGGCCGCTACGCAGCCGACGGATTCACCGCCTCCGGCTATCTCGCCGAGGCGGTGACCCGGCGTGCGGCAAGGTCGCCGGACGCCGCCGCGATGACCACCGGTGGCCGGCTGCGTGCCGGGCAGCTCGTGCGCCGGCCCGGCGCCGCGCGGGTCCTGGCCGCGATAGGCGAGTACGGCCGTAGCGGCTTCTACGAGGGCGAGTTCGGGTCCGGTCTGCTGGACCTGGGCAACGGGCTGTTCACTGAGGACGACCTTCGCACCGACCAGGCCGAATGGAGTGCGCCGCTCTCCCTGAACGTGTGGGGCGCACGGCTATGGACGCCGGCACCGCCGAGCCAGGGATACGTCACTCTCGGCGCGGCATGGCTCGCGGAGCAGGCCGGGCTCGGCCCCGATGCCGACGACCCTCGGTGGGCACACCTGCTCATCGAGGCGATCCGCCAGGCCGCACACGATCGTCCGGAGGTGCTCTTCGATGGATCCGACGGGGCGCGCTTGATCGGGCTGGACCGGCTCGGGCCGCGGCGCGCCGGCATCGACCCCGACCGGGTCGCCGACCTGTCTGATTCATACCGCCGCGGCGGCACGACGTACCTGTGCGCGGTCGACGCCGACGGGACGGTCGTCTCGTTGATCCAGTCCAACTGCATGAGCTTCGGCTCCGGCTTGGTCGTGGCCGAGACCGGGATCTGGCTGCACAACCGCGGCATCGGGTTCAGCCTGGTCCCCGGGCATCCGGGTGAATACCGGGCCGGCCGCAGGCCCGCCCACACCTTGGCTCCCGCGCTGGTCACCGACGAGGCGGGGGAGTTCCGCGCCGTGCTCGGCACCCGAGGCGGTGACTCGCAACCGCAGATCGTCCTGCAGTTGATCGCGCGGCTGCTCGTCAGCGGGCAGGACCCGGCCGCGGCCCTCGCGGCCGGGCGGTGGGTGCTGCGCGGTGCCGGCGACGAGACGTCGTTCGACACCTGGGGATTCCAAGGCCGGGTGCGGGTCGCCGTCGAAGGCCAGGCGCCGGCCGGCTGGGCGCAGGGACTACGGTCGCGCGGCCACGAGGTCCGGATGGAGGCGCCGTTCGCCCACCCGTTCGGCCACGCCCAGCTGATCGCCTCGGACGGAGCGCGGCTCGCGGGGGCCGCGGATCCCCGATCGGACTCGGCCGCGGTGGGAGGCTACTGAACGAACCTGGTATCAACCGCGAGCGTCACGTCGATCTCTACGGGGGCGTTACGGGGAAGAGCGGCGACACCGAGCGCGGTTCGCGCGTGCCTGCCCCGCTCGCCGAGTCGTTCCAGGAAGACGGCGCTCGCCGCGTCCATGATCTGTGGCTGGCCACCGAAGCCCGGCTCGCATGCCACGTATCCGGTCACCCGCAGGACCTGGCGGATGCGCGCGAGGCCGCCGAGCTCCGCGTTGACGACGGCGAGCACGTTCAGCGCGCACAACCGGGCGGCCTCCTTCGCCTCGTCGACCGTGACGTCGCGGCCCACCGCGCCGGTCACCGTGATCGCGTCGCCGTCGTAGGGCAGCTGTCCGCTGACATGCATTACGCCGTCGTACACGACATTGCGAAGGTAGGGCGACGTCGACCGCCGAGTCGCCGGCAGGTCGTGATCATCGGCCTTGCTCATTGCACGCCGGGACATCGTGTCTCCTCTGCGGGGATGAATGATCCGCGATGCCTGGAGGGCATCGGTAGGGAAGGAAGCGAACACTGCGGCCGGTCTGCTGAGCGGACGGCTCATCGGCGACGCTTCCGGCATGCGAGACGATACACAGCTATTGCGTTGTACGGAACTTCATTTCATTCAGTGCAATATCCGCTTGGGGATGGACCGATGTCGGCTGACAGTACAGCCCTATTTCCAGTGGACACTTAGGAGGCTAGGCGGAGAACGCCTGCGCCGAGGTCGCGACGGACCGTCCGAGTTCGGCGATCCCCTTCTCGCGCATCCGTGTCGCGGGGCCGGAGATCGACAGCGCGCCGACGGGCTTGCCCTGGTGGTCGCGGATGGCGGCGCCGACGCACAGCACGCCGGGCGTCCGCTCTTCGTTGTCGACCGCGTATCCGCGCTTGCGGACCAGTCCCAGTTCGCGGAAGAGCGAATCCATGTCGACCAGGGTCTTGGGGGTGAGCCGCACCGGAGGGTCGTCGCGCAGTATCTGCGCCACCGACTCCGCCGGGAGTTCGGCCATGATGGCCTTGCCGAGCGAGGTGCAGTAGGCCGGGTGCCTGGTTCCCGCCGCGGACGCGATTCCCACGTCATGCTGGCCACGCGCTATCGCGATGTACAGGATCTGACCGCCGTCGAGCACGCCGACGCTCGCCGTTTCGCCGGTGGACGCCGCCAACTGATCGGCCAGTTGGTTGGCCTGCGACCAGATCGACACGTTACGCAAGAACGCGCTGCCCACCTCGAAGGTCTGACTGCCCAGGACATAGGACCGGTCGGCCGTCTGGTGGACGAAGCGGCGCGTACGCAACGACTCCAGCAGCCGCAGCGCGGTGGTCGGGTGCAGGTCGACCCGGCGGGCCAGCTCGGTGAGCCCCACCGGACGGTCCCAGCTGCTCAGCTCGATGAGCAGGTCAAGGGCCCGCGTCACCGCCCGCACGCCGCCCTGCCCTTCGGCGGGCGAGGCCTGTCCGGTCTGCCGCTGAACCACGGTCACGCACCAACTCTCTGCATCCGGCGGCGTGCCAGCCTTAACGCTGTCACGAGATTACCTTCATGGACCCTCATAACCCTCATAACCCTCATGGATCGTCAATGCGAGAAAGCGTCGTCAGCCTTGCGGGCGCGACTGACGTCGCCTCCTCTAGTGTCTCACCAGCATTGCGTATCACGAACAGCATTTTCATCCAGTGCAATCTGCGACCTCCGGTGAGCAGAGCCCGGAGTATCCGGATCAAGGCCATCCGGTTGATCGCCGCCGTTAGCCGCTGGGTAAGTCTGGCGCCCGCCCGGCCGCTAAGCGCAAATAGATCGTTTCTAGCCGCTACCGGTCAGCCGTTTCTCGCCTTGCCCGTCCCCCGCCGTCAGGTCCATCCGCATGGGCAGGGCTGAGCCTCCTGTCACGGGCGGCGACCCGGCAGACGACCAAGCCCAGCAACGCCAGCTGTGCCGCCGGCACCCAGATGCGGGCGTGCACCGCAATCAGCGTGCCTACCACCGCGCCCGCGATGAGCGCCGTGAGGATGGCCAGGCTGTGCCCGATCTCGCGCAACGGCCGGCCCGAGACCAAGCGGCTCACCACGGTCGTGAGCGTGCCGGTCAGGTATGTGGTCGACAGCCCCGGCACACCGAAGCGCTGGACGGCACTGCTTTGCACGCCGAGTGCGAGCGCGTTCACCGCCAGCAGCACGACCTGCAACACAGGGCCGGTCCGGCCCCCGGCACCCCACCACGCCACCGCGTAGATCGCCATCGCCGCAGCCTGCAACGTAAGCGCCCGGGTGACGGCACGCGGCCAGATCGGGTCATCGGTACGGGCGGTGCCGGCGATCCTGGTGCCGATCGCGCACCCGCACACGAAGGCGAGCACAGCCGCCCCGGCGTGCAGGGCCAGCATGCCCGCGGCCGAGCCTAAGGACAGACCGAGCAGCACCATGTTGCCGGTCATCACGCTGGAGAATGCCCCGCCGAGCGTCAGATAGCCGGCGGCGTCGGTGAGTCCGCTGTTCACTGCGAGCAGGACCACCATCGCGTTGCGATCTCGAACGGTCATCCCCCGCTCAGAGGGCACGGATCACACCACCGTCCACGGTGACGACCGAACCGGTGAGATACGACGCCGCGGGTGACAGCACGAAGGCGGCCACTCGTCCGAACTCGGCCGGCTCACCGAGGCGACGTAAGGGGATCGCCGCCTCGCTCCGCCGCCGGGCATCAGGGTCACCGGCATCGAGCGCGGCAGTGCGCTCGGTCAAGATGCGGCCGGGCACCAGAGCCATCACCCGCACGCCACCGGGGCCCAGCTCGTCGGCCAGCTGCTTGACAAGCATCGCCAGCCCCGGGCGGAAGGCGTTGGAGAGGGTGAGGTTGGCAAGCGGCGAGCGCACCGAGCTGGACAGCACGAGAGCGATCGCCGCTCCCGGCTCGAGCGCCGGCGTCGCGGCCCGGACCAGCCGCACCGCACCGAGGAAGAGCGTCTCGAACGAGTCCCGCCACTGCCGGTCGTCGATCTGGCTGAACGCTCCGCTGGGCGGCCCGCCGACGCTGACCAGCAGGCCGTCCAGCCGGCCGAACTCCTGCCGCGCGCGATCGATCAGTAGCTGCGGCGTCTGCGGATCGGCATTGTCCGCGACGACGCCGACCGCTCCCTTGCCGAGCTCGGTCGCAGCCCGCTCGACGTGCTGCGCCGTCCTGCCGGAGACGATCACGTTCGCCCCGTCGTCGACGAGGGCCTGCGCCGTGGCCCTGCCAAGCCCGCGGCTCGCGCCGGTCACTATGTATGCGCGTCCGTGCAGTCCGAGATCCATTCACACTCCAGTCATGAGGTCCGCCCGGCGGGGTGTCGTCCGGGTGGATGGGTTAGCGCAGTACCAGCCGGCGGAGCCGCTGTAACGCGGGACGCACGTCGTCGACGCGCTCGAGGCCGTCGACCATGTCGAGCAGCGCCGAACCGAGCTGAGGGTCGGGGCTCGCCGCGGTGCAGAGGTCGCCGTAGCGGGCGACGGCGTCGGACCAACCCCACCGCAAGGCCGGGTCTCGTCCGTCACCGGGATAGCCGCCGGCGTCACCCGACCAGGTGCGCCCGTCCGTGAGGGTGACGGTCACGGAGCCTGTCGCCCCCTGCGGCGGGAGATCAGCCATGACCGTGATCCGCGCCGCGAGGTCGAGCACGTCCGCATCCGCCAGCCGCTCGGGGGAGAAGGCGCCGAGCAGCGCAGAGCCCCGGCCGACCCGGTGGGCCGCGACCACGCAGCTGGCCAGCGCGAAGCGGGCCGACCGTTTGGCCTGCTTCGCGTTTTGCGGGGGGAAGTCGTCGAACAGCCGGGACGCCGCGCTCGGCGTCAGCCGCACCCCGATCACCTCGACCTGTTCCGGGGGCAGCCGCTGATCACCCAGCATGTCGATCAGAACGGCCGAGACCGGATGGAGGTCGCTGAAATGTGGGTAGGGCTTGAAGCTCACCTGCTCGATGTGCCACGGCGGGCCGGTCGGCAGCTCGGCGGCGGCCGGCGCATCGGCCGACGTGCCGGTCCGGCCGACCAGCCCGCCGGGCGCTTCGAGGGCTGCCGGCGAGGCATGGAATCCCGCCTCGGCGAGCCGGGCGGCCCGCAGCCCCGCACTGGCCGCCCATGCGGTCTGGACTGCGCGCATCGTCTCGCGCTCGTCGAACTCGGTGATGCCGCAGGACAGCGACGCGCCGATGCCGATCGCGTCGGTGCTCGTCGCGACGTCGGAGCGCAGCATGCGGCAGACCGCCAGGGCCGAAGTCGGCACGCCAAGGAAGGAGGACGGGTGATGACCGCGCAGGTGAAGGGTACCCGCGTCCACCGCCTTCCCGAGACCGCCGAAGAGTTGGTAGCCGGCGACGAGGGCGGCGGCCATGTCGGCGCCGCTGACCTTGTGCCGGGCGGCGACCGCCGCCCCTGCCAATGCCGGGACGAGCACCGCGCCCGGATGCGCTCGCGTCGCCTCGTCGAAGTCGTCCAGCCCGAGAGCGCTACACGCCAGGCTGAGCACGAAAGGGACGTCCGCCGGTCCGGGCGCCGCCACTGCACGCCCGACCCTCTCGTCGGCGGCGCCGGCGAGGATCATCCCCAGGCAGTCCAGAAGGTGAGCTTTGACGGAGACCAGCACGCCCGAGTCCAGCGCCGTGACGTCGAGGCCGGCCGCGCCACGCGCGGCCCGGCACGCCAGTCCATCGACCGCGGAGGTGACTGCGGTCACAACCCCAGCCTTTCGGCTTCCCGCCACGCCCAGTGGGCGAACAGCAGGTCCTGCGAGGCGAGTCCTTCGGTGCGCACGATGATCGTCTCATCAGGGCGCCGACGACCGGGCACGCTACCGCCGACCAGCCCCGACAGCTCCCCCGCCAGCCGCTCCTTGATCGGATGCCCGGCCGCGAGCAGCCCGGCGACATCGGCCGCCTCCTCTGTCTGGGCCCAGTCGTCAACGATCAAACGGTCGCAGGAGAGGTACGCCGCGGCGTCGAGCTCGTTCGACCCGATGGCGCAGAGCAACACGCCGGGCCGCAGCGGTCCCCGGACGATTGGCGCGCGTGCGGTCGTCGCCGTGACGATCAGATCGGAGCCGTCCAGGACCGGCTCCGCCGAGTCGTGCACCCGCACCTCCGCGTCGGTCAGCGAGCGGGACAGTTCGGCCAGTTCGGCACAGCGCTGCGGAGTCCGGGACGACAGCGCGACCTCGGCCACCGGTACGGCTGCCAGCAGCACCGCGACGCTCGCCCGGGCCACCACACCCGCGCCGATCACGCCCAGCCGCGCGGGCGTGTTGGCCAGCCGCCGCGCCGCCACGCCGACGCTCGCGGCCGTTCGCAGCGAGTAGTTGTAGTGCTCGTCCACGATGGCCAGCGGTACCCCGGTCTCGAGATCCACGAGCACGACGAGCCGGGTCGCGAGATCCGCCCCCGGACGCGTGCCGTCAGGCTCGGCGCGATAGCCGACGATCCGGCATCCGGCCACACCGAGCTCAGGCAGTGCGGCCGCCTTGGAGTGAAAGCGCAGCGCGTGATCCGGCGGCCTCATCCGCAGCGCCCGCGGCATCGGGTAATGCACCCGGTCACGCGCCTCCCAGGAGAGGGCGAGCTCTGCGAGCTCGACCGCGCGGGCCGGGGTCAGCACCTGTTCGCAGACCGAACTGGAGACGTAGCGCGGCTGTTGCATAGCGATCCTCCAATCAAGTGTGGGTCAGACGTCGATGACGGTCAGGGTTCCGCAGCCCTGCGAGATGGGTTCGTATCCGTCCTCGGTCACCACCACGACGTCCTCGATGTGGATCTTCTCGCCGGTCGGGAGCAGGTAGCGCGGCTCCACGCAGATCACCACGCCGGGTTCGAGCACCGTCGCGTCCAGCAGGCTCAGTGATGGCGACTCGCCCGCATTGAGGCCGAGCCCGTGCCCGATGCGCTTGCGGCCGCTCAGCGGCGGCAGGCCGGCGTCCACCATCGCCTCGCTGCAGGCGCGGGCGACGTCGCTGGCGAGCGCTCCGGGCCGGACCGCCTGCAACGTCCGTGCATGCAGGGTCGCGATGCACTCCTGGACGGCGAGGTGTTCCTTCGTGGGCTCGCCGAGCACCGCACGCCGTGCCACATCGGCTTGGTAGCCGTCCAGCGTCGCGCCGAAGTCGCACCAGATCGTGTCGCCCGGGCGCAGCGGGGCGGTGCGGTCACCGACGCTGGTCGCGGTGCTGACGTGGCCGGCGACGTCGAAGTTGCTGCCCACCCGCGACAGTTCGACGGCCATCAAGGTCGCGAAGTCGGCCTCGGTCTGGCCCGACCGGAACTGCTTGGTCGCCGCGGACCAGGCCAGCAGGCTCATGTCGGCCGCGGCCCGCAGTGTGGCGATCTCGTACTCGCTCTTGTGCAGACGCAGGCCGTCGAGGACAGGGCCGGCGTCCGCGATCGTCATCGCGGGCAGCGCCTCCTGCAGAGACCGCAGATCCGTATAAGGCAGGCCCAGCCGGTGGTTCTCGCCAAGCTCCATGCCGATGCGTCCGCGCTCGAGCCCGCTCTCACGCAGCGCCTGTTCGAGCAGCTCCACGTCGAACGGCACGTCCTCATAGCCGTAGATACGGGCCGCCGGCACCTTGGCCTGCACGCTCGAGCCCTGCTGCCGGTACACCACCGCCACCGGATCACCATCGAGCGGAACGAGGAAGAGCATCGGTCGCATGACCTTCTCGATTTCGCGGGTCTGATGTCCGCTCAGGTACCAGTAGTTGTACTTCTCACCCACCAGCACAGCGTCCAGGTGCGCTGCCTCCATACCGCGCCGAAGCCGCTCGTGCCGAGCGGCGATCTCTGCCGGGCTCACTGCCATGACTCTCCCGTCCCTGGTTGGCGTGGGTTGTTCAGACCGTCGGCCCTCGATGAGTGGTGTGAGACGGTCGGGCAAACACCGCCGATACGACGAACGATATAGCTATCTTGCATGCACTGAAAAGCCGTTGCGTCTAGTGCAAGACCCGGGAAAATTGTTTCCTACGCGCGGCGCGACTATTGCCAGAGGGTAACATCCCTGCTCACAGTGGCACGACGTCCACAGCGCATGGGCGCGACCTTACGCCGCCTCGTCACATCATTGCATCAGATGAAAAGTGGTTGCACACAGTGCAGCGGACATGTAGCTTCGGTGTCGACAATGACGTCCCCCTAGGGAGAGCCGGCAGAGGCTCTCCAATCCCCAATGGTGCGCCGGTTTTCGAACCGGCTTCATCCCATGCAATGGAGGATCGATGTCCGCCTACAGAGCACCCAATCGATGGGTCGGGGCATTTTCCTGCGCCACGGGCGTCGCATTGCTTGTCACGGGGTGTGGAGGCGGCTCCGGAGCGGGCGCCCCGTCGTCGACCGACCGCCTGTCCTTGACCGCACAGGGCGCCTGTGAGGCGGGAAACAAGGAAGGATCTGTCAATTACGTCTCCAGGACGGATCCGGAAGTTTTCGCGAAAGAAGTCGCACCATTCGAAAAGGCGCACCCGGGGATCAAGGTAAAGTACACCTCGATGAAACCGGCGGATGTGACTCAACGCGTCGTGACCGAGGTCCAAGCCCGTCGTGCGTTGAGTGTCGACGCGACGACGACGGACCTGGCGTCGGCCGACCCGCTGTTCATTCAGAAGTTGGTGCGTGATGTCGACTACCAGAAACTCGGGATACCCCAGGCTCTGATACTGAACCACAATGGTATAACAACCTTCCGGGTCTTCCGGGACGCCCTGGGTGTGGCCTACAACCCGAAATTGTCCCAAGAGTCCTCGCTGCCGCGCACATGGGACGAGCTCGTGGACCCGAAATGGAGCAACAAAGTCGTCGTCGATCCACGGGGAATCTACCTCGGCGTTCTGGCGGTGGCCTGGGGCGAGCCCAAGACCGTGGCATGGTTCGGCAAGTTCAATGAGACCGACAAACCGCTAGTGATCAATGGGACGACGGACAGCATCGCCAAGGTCGTGAGCGGCGAGGCACTTCTTTCGACGAGCGCGACCGCCTCGGCCGTCGTCGAGCAGCAGAAGGCCGGCGCTCCGGTCGCCATCCATTATCTGGATGTGGTCTCCTCGCAAGACAAATACGGCGTACTCCTGAAGGGGGCGCAGCATCCTAATGCCGCCGCTTGCTTCCTTTCATGGTGGGGCGGCGCCGAAGGTCAGGCGCAGCAACTGAAGTACGAGTACAAAGGAAACACCGATGTCCCGGACGGCGTGCCGGCGACCGCGAAGCTCGCGTTCATCGTCAAGCCCGCCGATCAGGACGTCGTGACGAAGGCAACCGAGGAGATCAGTAAGATCCTCGCGCCGTGACGCGTTTCGCCTGATATGCGATGCCGGCCTGAGAAGGAGCGTCCGAAAGGGCGAGAGGTGAACCATGACAACCCGATACCCCAAACTGAACCGCCGCGCGCCTGACGCAATGTTCATCGGCGGCGAATGGGTGCAGGCGACCGAAGGTGACACCCTGGAAACCTGGTGTCCGGCGACCGGTGAATTGATCGCCACGCTTCCGTCGGCCGGCCCCGTGGATGTGGACATGGCCGTTTGCGCGGCGTCCGAGGCCTTCACGTCGACATGGAGCGACACGTCGCCCAAGCAGCGCGCCGACGTGCTCTTTGCGCTCGCCGACAGGCTCGAACGTGACAGTGACCGTCTTGCCATGATCGATGTCGTCGACAACGGCAGCACGTTGCGCAAGATGCGCGCTGATGTCGCGGCGGGGGTCAACATGATGCGCACCTATGCCGGGCTGATCCCCACAATCGGCGGCCGCACCATCCCTCTGGACTCGAACTCGTTCAACTACACCGTGCGCGAGCCCTGGGGAGTGGTCGGCGTCATGATGCCGTTCAACCATCCCTTCATGTTCGCGGCGCAAGTCGTCGGGTCTGTCCTTGCGGCTGGGAACACCCTGGTGTTCAAGCCGTCCGAGTTCACCTCCCTCAGCACGCTGGAAGTCGGCAAGGCCGCGGAAGACCTCCTGCCACCGGGCGTGCTCAACATCGTCACCGGTTCTGGCACCGGAGCGGGCGCACCTCTCGTCCGCCACCCGAAGGTCAACAAGATCCATTTCAAGGGCAGCCTGCCGACCGGGCGTCTCGTTCTCGCCGGAGGCGCGGACACGGTGAAACCGGTGACACTGGAAATGGGCGGGAAGAACCCCTTCATCGTCTACCCCGATGCCGACCTGGAGCGTGCCGTCGAAGGCGCGGTGATCGGGATGAACTTCGTTCACCAAGGCCAGTCCTGCGGCTCGTCGACGCGCATCTTCGTCCACGCTGACCTCTACGACGAGTTCCGTGACCGGCTGGTCGCGCGGGTCGAGGCCCTCCACCCGAGTCTGCCGTGGGACGAGAAGGCGGACATGGGATCGATCGTGTCGCGGCCGCAGTACGACCGCATATTGCGCTTCATCGCCGAGGCGGTGGACGAGGGGGCCAAGCTCCTGACAGGCGGATCGGCCGTGGACCGTGAGGACCTTCGGGACGGCCTTTACATCCAGCCGACCGTCTTCGAGCAGGCCCGCCACGACTCGGCCCTTGTGCAGGAGGAAATCTTCGGGCCTGTGACGTGTCTGTTCCGATGGGACGACGAGGAAGAGGTCATCAGGCTCGCCAACGACGTCGTCTATGGGCTCACAGCGAGCGTGTGGACCAAGGATCTCGATACTGCTCACAGGACCGCCCGGCGGCTGCAAGCGGGGCTTGTCTGGATCAACGACCACAATAGGCGGCCCGCGCTCACACCCTTCGGAGGCTACAAGCAGAGCGGCATCGGCAAGGAGCGGGCGATGGACGAGCTTCAGACCTACACGCACGAGAAGAGCGTGCTCCTGGCCATGGGTCCAGCACCGACGGCAAGCGTCCGTCAGGGAAGTCGTCTGTGATGCTCGGGCTGACGAGATTGACTGCGCCACTACTTTCCGCTAGCAGAACGGGGTGCTCCGGTGCCTAACCATGCGCCGTACGACGAGCCTGTATGGGGCTCGGATGTCATGGTGGACGTCCTTCGGCAGTTGGAGTTGCCGTTCATAGCTCTCAACCCGGGTGCCACCTTCCGCGGGCTGCACGACTCGCTCGTCAATTACGGCGGGGATGACATGCCGATGATCGAGTGCCCCCACGAGAAGATCGCGGTCGGTCTCGCACACGGCTATGCGAAGGCAACCGGCAAGCCGATGGCGGTGATCCTGCATGACCTCGTCGGACTGCTACAGGGCACGATGGGCATCTACTACGCCTACATCGATCGCGTCCCCGTGATGGTGTTCGGCGGCTCCGGCCCGGCGGCGCACGAGCGGCGTCGGCCGTGGTTCGACTGGATCCACTCGGCAAACGTGCAGGGCGAAGCAGTACGGAACTACACCAAATGGGATCATGAGCCGCGCTCCCTGATTAGCATGCCCGACATCATCTCCCGGGCCCACCGCATCGCGACGGCGGCACCGCAGGGCCCCGTGTACATCGCTCTGGACGCCGGCCTGCAGGAGGATCGTGTCGAGACGCCCGTGCCCGTCCACGAGGTGGCGGCCAGGGCCCTCGCCCCCGCGCCCATGGGCCCCGACCCGGCCGAACTCCGCCGGCTCGCACAGATCCTCTGCGCGGCCGAGCGTCCGGTCATGGTCCTCGGCTATCCCGGACGTGACCACGACTCCTTCGGGCACCTGGTGACGTTGGCCGAGCTCGTCGGCATCGGCGCGATCGACACGCGGTACCGTCTGAACTTCCCGAACCGCCACCCGCTCGCGGTGACGGATACCGACGCCATCGAAGACAGCGACTGCGTTCTGTTCGTCGACGTCAAGGACATGGCCAAGGCGACGCAGTCCACCGATGGCGCGGCTCGACAGTCAGTCTCGCGGTTGCGTCCGGACTGCCGGGTGCTGGACCTCGGTTTCGGCGACGTCGGCATCTCGTCCTGGAGCGAGGACTATTCGCAGCTGATCCCTGCCGACTGCCAGGTTGTCGCGGACACCTCGGTGGCATTGCCCCTCCTCATCGAGGAGTGCCGGCGCCTGCTCGCGGAGGAGTCGCCGGCTCGGGCCGAAACCCGGCAGGCCTGGCGTGACGACCTGCGTGCGCGACACGACGCGCTGTTCACGAAGTGGGCTGAACGCGCTCATGCCAAGGCCGACGAGGAACCCATCTCCACGGCGAAATTGGCCGCGGCAGTCTGGGAGGTCGTACAGGAGCACGACTGGGTGCTGACCGCGGGCTCGGCGTCCGAGTGGGCCTATCGGCTGTGGGACTTCGACCTGCCGCACCGCCACCCAGGCCGCCAACTTGGCACGGCGACGCAGATCGGCATCTCCCTCGGTGTGGCGCTTGCGCACAAGGGCACCGGCCGGCTCGTTGTGGACATTCAGCCCGACGGTGATCTGATGTACGACGTAGGAGCGCTGTGGGTCGCCAGTCGCTACGAGCTGCCCATGCTCGTCGTGATGTTCAACAACCGCGCGTACTACAACGACTGGGAGCACCAGGAAACGGTGGCGGCTCAACGGGGCACGCCGGTCGACCGTGCGCACATCGGCATGGCGATCGACGAGCCCGCGCCGGACTTCGCGGCCATCGCGCGCGGTTTCGGGTGGTATGCCGCCGGCCCGGTCGTCGACCCGTCGCAGGTGGTCGCCGAGGTCCGCAAGGCGGCTGAGCATGTGCTCGGCACGGGTCGTCCCGCCCTGGTCGACGTCGTCTGTCAGTACAGATAGTCGCCACTCGTCAGAGAGACGTGCTCACGGCGGACCCGAGAGGACTAGGAGGCTGGTGTTAAGTGGGGCATCCCAGCCGACCGTTTTCGGGCGAGCTGGCTGAGCTGGACCGTGCCTGAGCATCGCGCGGCCGTGGTCACGGCAGAAATATGCCGGTCTTGTGCGGGCCTG
>NZ_JALLPO010000003.1 GCF_023276435.1 Sphaerisporangium perillae | reverse complement strand
GAGGGGGTAAGGCTCCCAGTAGACGACTGGGTTGATAGGCCGGAGGTGGAAGCATCGTAAGGTGTGGAGCTGACCGGTACTAATAGGCCGAGGACTTGACCACAAAGCTAGTGTTCTGCTGTGTGGTGTCGATTGTGTGTGGTGGTGTGCTGCCGCCCCGGTTCTCTTCGCCGGGTCCCGGGAGCAGGCGCGATCACCGCATGGTTTTGATCCTGCAGCAGGGCTGATTGCTCGCGTCCACTATGTAACTCAGAGGCAGCAAACTCTGGCCCGTGGCCTGGTTTGTGTGTTTCAAGGGGTTACGGCGGTCATAGCGGAAGGGAAACACCCGGTTACATTCCGAACCCGGAAGTTAAGCTTTCCAGCGCCGATGGTACTGCACCGGGGACGGTGTGGGAGAGTAGGACACCGCCGGACAAAATTTAATGCATCAGCAGGGAAGCCATCCACGTTGTGGGTGGCTTTCCTGCGTTTCAGGGCCGGTTCGTTCCAGGGCCAGTTCGTTCCGGGACTAGTCCGTTCCAGGCCTAGTCCCGGGACCGTTTTCCTGCGCTCCGCGACCATTTGGCATCCAGGACCATCGTCGTTCTGGACCGTCTTCCTTCTGGACTCTTTCTCCACTCCCGCTCCTTTCCGCGGCACGACTTCCAAGCGCACCCGCTCGTCCGCATCCGCTGGTCGGAGTTGTTCACAGGGGTGGGAGGGGCGGTACGGGGGGCGGGCGGTGGTAAGTAGGCTTCAGGTGTGGAATACCAGGCGGTCGAAAAGGCGATCTTGCAGCGTGGTGTGGAGTGGGACATCGACCCCACTCTGGACCGGATCAACGTCCTGATGGATCTGCTGGGTCAGCCCCAGCGGGCCTATCCGGTCGTCCACATCACCGGCACCAACGGCAAGTCGAGCACGGCCCGCATGATCGACACCCTGCTCCGCGAGCGCAACCTCCGCGTCGGCCGGTTCACCAGCCCTCACCTCACCTCGATGCGCGAGCGCATCACCATCGACGGAGAGCCGCTGAGTGAGGAGCGGTTCACCGAGGTCTATGAGGACGTTCAGCCCTACCTGCAACTTGTCGACCAGCAGCAGGGCAGGCTGTCGTTCTTCGAGACGCTCACGGCCATGGCCTACGCCGCCTTCGCCGACACCCCGGTCGACGTCGCCGTCATCGAGGTGGGCATGGGCGGCACCTGGGATTCGACCAGTGTGGCCCAGGGCGCGGTGGCGGTCGTCACTCCCATCTCTCTCGACCACGTCGACTACCTGGGCCCCGACATCGAGTCGATCGCGCGCGAGAAGGCCGGCATCATCAAGCCCGGCTCGATGGCCGTGCTGGCGCAGCAGCCGCTCGCGGCGGGCGAGGTCCTGATGCGGCGGGCCGCCGAGACGGGTTCGACGGTGGCGCGTGAAGGGCTGGAGTTCGGGGTGGTGCACCGGGAGCTCGCGATGGGCGGCCAGATCCTTCGCCTGCAAGGGCTCAAGGGCATCTACGAGGACATCTTCCTCCCGCTCTATGGCGAGCATCAGGCCGGCAACGCCGCCTGCGCTCTCGCGGCGGTGGAGGCGCTGACAGGCGGTGACGATCCTCTCGATGCCGACCTGGTGCGGCGAGCGTTCGCCCTGGTGACCTCGCCGGGCCGCCTTGAGGTGATCCGGCGGGGTCCGACGGTCCTCGTCGACGCGGCGCACAATCCCGGCGCGATGGAGTCGGTCGTCCAGGCCCTGGAGGAGTCGTTCGGGTTCACCAGGCTGATCGCCGTGGTCGCGGTGATGGCCGACAAGGACGTGGCCGGCGTGCTGGAGCTCCTCGAGCCCCTCGTCGAGGAGATCGTCGTGACCCGCAACTCCTCACCGCGCTCGATGGATCCCGAGGAGCTCGCCGCGCTGGCCGAGAGCATCTTCGGGAACGAGCGGGTGCATCAGGTGGCACGCATCGACGACGCCATCGATCTCGCGATCGGCCTGGCGGAGGAGACCGGCGAGTTCGCGGGAGCCGGGGTGCTGATCACCGGTTCCGTCGTCACCGTCGGCGACGCTCGCCTCCTGCTGAAGGCCGGCGGAGCACAGTGAGCCGGTGGCCTGTGGAAGTCAGGCCGGCGGAAGTCTGGGGGAGTGGCGGAGTGGAGGGATCGCGGGCGTGAACATCACCGTGACGCCGGGGATGCGGCGTCTGTGCGCCAGCGTGCTCGGCATGGAGGCCATCGTTCTCGGGCTGATCACTCCGGTGGCCATCATGGTCAACCGCGTCTCCCCGGCCGTGGCGGTCACCGTCGGCATCGGGCTCGCGCTGGCCTGCGTGGTGGTGACGGGCCTGCTCAAGCGGCCCTTCGCCTACATCGCCGGCAGTGTCGTGCAGGTGCTCGCCATCGCCACGGGGTTCCTCGTCCCCATGATGTTCTTCCTCGGCGTGATCTTCGCCGCGCTTTGGGTGACCGCAATATTCGTCGCTCGTCGTGTCGAGGGCGTGACTTAACGCTAAAGTCGGCCAGTATGGCCGTACCCCCCATCCAGGCCGCAGGCCTCGCGAGTCTGGGCCGCGTCAACCGTTTGCCGCTCGTGCTCGATGTGATCGTCGGGCTCCTGGCCGTGGTCGCGCTTCCACTGGCGATCGTCGCCGTGCCCAACACCATTTCCGTGGTCTCAGCGCTGCTGCCTCCCGACATCGCCGGAGTGTGGATCCTGAGAGCCCATGGGCTCGCCCTGCCGGTGATGCTCTGCACGGTGCCGCTCGCCGCGGCGGTGCTGAGGCGGGTCCCGGCGGCGCCGATGCTCGTGACGGGGCTCGCATGCCTCGCCGTGGCCGATGTGGCCGGAGGTTTCGCCGGCTCGACCCTCGGCGTCGGCGCGTTGCGCGCCCTGCATGGCATCGGCGCCGGCGTGCTCGTCCCGGCGACCCTCGCCGCGGTGGGTGAACGTCCAGGTGCGTCCCGGAACGTCCTGCTACCGGTCTGGGCGGGCGCGCTGGCCGTCGGCCTGCTGGCCGCCCAGGCGCTGGCCCTCTGGCCGCTCGACGAGGTGACGTCGTGGCGGGTCACCCTCCAGCCGTATCCGCTGCTGACCGGCGTGGCGCTCGCCCTGGCCGCGGTCCACTTCACGCTCTCGCGCCTGTCCAGGGAGCCGGGGCGGGAGGGCGGCACGCTCGCCCGCGAGATCGCGGAGACCACCGAGAGTGCGGAGACCGCGGCCGCCACCGTGGCGGCCGGCTCGCCGACCGCATCCGGGACCGCCGAGAGCGCCGCCCAGGCGTCCGGCTCGCGGAAGCCGGTGGACCGGGGTCATCTGGCGCTGGCGGCGGGGCCTTCCGCGGGCATCGCCGTCCTCGCCGTCGGCACCACCTTCGACTGGCCCTCGGGGCTGATCATGGTCGCCGCGGCGATCGGCGTGGTGACGCTGCTGGCGATGGCCTACCTCGGCCGCGTCGAGGGTCCCGGCGGCCGGCTCATCGCGTTCGTCATGGTCGCCGTCGGTCTCGTGGTGCTGCCGACCGCCGCGCAGGTGACCTACGTGGAGCTGGGCGGCCTCGGCGGGCCGGGGCTGTCTGGCCTGTGGATCCCCTTCGGGCTCGCCGCCTTGATCGCGCTCGCCGCCGCGTCGGTGGCCGCGCGGCTGAGTGCCGGGCTCGTGCCCAAGCTGGTCGGAGGCGGCTTGGTGGCCATGGTCGTGGGGCTGTGCGCCGTGCGACTGCTGGTTCCCTCCCCCTCGGGCATGCCGCTCGTCGTGCCGTTCGTGCTGCTCACGGCGGGCGCGGCCGTGGCGGTCACGTCGGCAGTCCGCTGCGCCGGATACCGGGCGGCGCTGTTCGGGCTGTCCCTCTGCTTCCCCGCCGTCCTGTCCGGCTTCCTGCTGGGCACGGGCATCCAGGTGGGCTGGCTGCGTGCCGTCAGCATGTCCGGAAAGGTGACCTCCGAGGCCATGGTCGAGGGGTTCGTCGGAGCGCTGCATATCTGGGCGCTCGCCGCGGGTTTCACGGTGGTCATCGTGTTGATCCTGGGCGCCGTGCTGGTCCGCCGGTCCTACGACAGCGCGCCCCCCGACACGGTGGAGTACGCCGAACCGCGCCACTCCGCCCCGTCCGATGTGAAGGTGGCGCCACGCGAGGCCACCGGCCCGGCGAGCCCTCCGGCCCCCGCGGCCGAGCCCGCGGACGGGGCATCCTCGGCGGCCGACTCCGGCACCGCGGCGCCTCCGGTCGTCCCTCCGCCCACCAGGTCTCCCGAGGGCGCCACAGGTGAGGACGGTGACGGGGCCGCCGCCCGGTAAGCTCGCACACGCTTCCCCTCATCCGCCGGTCGTCCTGTGCGACGGCCGGTGACACAACGAAGGAGATTACTCGTGTCCGAGCGCACGCTTGTCCTGATCAAGCCCGACGGTGTCCGCCGCGGCCTCATCGGTGACGTGATCGCCCGCGTGGAGCGCAAGGGCCTCAAGGTCGTGGCCATGGACCTCCGCACGCTGGACGCCGAGACCGCCAAGGCCCATTACGCCGAGCACGCCGAGAGGCCGTTCTTCGGGGAGCTCGTCGAGTTCATCACCTCCGGCCCGCTGGTGGCCATGGTTCTGGAGGGCCCGCGCGCCGTGGAGGCGTTCCGCGCCCTCGCCGGCGCCACCGACCCGGTGAAGTCGGCTCCCGGCACGATCCGCGGCGACCACGCGCTGGAGATCGGTGAGAACATCGTCCACGGTTCCGACTCGCCCGAGTCGGCCGCCCGTGAGGTCAAGATTTTCTTCCCTGACCGTTTCTGACGGCTGACCTAAGGCCCCGGCGCATCGCGCGTGCCGGGGCCATGAGGCATTTCAGGCAGGCATAAGCGCAGGTCGGCGGCTTGCCGGCCTGGAAAGCGCGACAACTTTTTCCTCGGCCGCACGGCTCGTTGCCCTCGCGAGTGGGTACGTCACGTTACGATTCGAATGCGAATCGTAATCTCTCGCGAACGACCTGAAGGAAGGTCTCCTTCCCCATGGGCAGCAAGCTGGCATTCCTCGGCCGTGACATGGCCGTCGACCTGGGCACCGCCAACACTTTGGTCTACGTGCGCGGGCGCGGCATCGTGCTCAACGAGCCGTCGGTGGTGGCGATCAATACGACCACCGGCAAGATCGTGGCAGTGGGCATCGAGGCCAAGAGGATGATTGGCCGAACGCCCGGAAACATCGTGGCGATACGCCCGCTGAAGGACGGCGTGATCGCCGACTTTGACGTGACTGAGCGCATGTTGCGCTATTTCATCCAACGGGTGCACAAACGCAGCCGTTTCGCCAAGCCCCGCATCATCGTGGCCGTTCCCAGCGGCATCACGGGAGTGGAGCAGCGCGCGGTGAAGGAGGCGGGTTACCAGGCCGGGGCGCGCCGGGTGTACATCATCGAGGAGCCCATGGCCGCCGCCATCGGCGCCCGGCTGCCCGTCCACGAGCCCACCGGCAACATGGTGGTCGACATCGGCGGTGGCACCACCGAGGTCGCCATCATCTCGATGGGCGGCATCGTGACGAGCCAGTCCATCCGCGTCGGAGGCGACGAGCTCGATCAGGCGATCATCGCCTTCGCCAAGAAGGAGTACTCCCTGATGCTCGGGGAGCGCACCGCGGAGGAGATCAAGATCGCGATCGGCTCCGCGTGCCCGACGGGGGACGACTGCCATGCCGAGATCCGCGGGCGTGATCTGGTCACCGGGCTGCCCAAGACGATCGTGGTCTCGGCCGACGAGATCCGCAAGGCC
This sequence comes from Sphaerisporangium perillae, assembly GCF_023276435.1. Lineage (GTDB taxonomy): Bacteria > Actinomycetota > Actinomycetes > Streptosporangiales > Streptosporangiaceae > Sphaerisporangium > Sphaerisporangium perillae. Next base: position 277,845 of record NZ_JALLPO010000003.1, on the reverse strand, counting down.
ACCGAGGAGCCGCTCAAGTCCATCGTCGACGCCGTCAAGTCGACGCTGGACAAGTGCCCTCCGGAGCTCTCGGGCGACCTGATGGACCGTGGCGTGGCCCTCACCGGCGGCGGCGCCCTGCTCAAGGGCATGGACGACCGGCTGCGGGACGAGACCGGCATGCCCATCCACCTGGTGGAGAACGCCCTCGACTCCGTGGCGCTCGGCTCTGGCAAGTGTGTGGAGGAGTTCGAGGCCCTGCAGCAGGTGCTGGTGCCCGAGCCGAGACATTGATGGAGCAGAGACACTGATGAGGGATACCCGCCGTGCGCGGTTGATCCTTGGCCTGCTGCTGGCCGCGGCGCTCGTCCTGATCACCATCGATCACCGGCAGCGCGAGGACTCCCTGTTCGAGCCCGTCCGCGGGGTGGCGTCGTCGCTGTTCGGGGTCGCGGAGGAGGCCGGCACGGGCGTCGTGCGCCCGGTCGGCGATCTCATCGACACCTTCTCCTCCGCTCCGGAGTACAAGCGGCAGATCGCGGTGCTGCGGGCGGAGAACTCCCGGCTGAGACGCGAGGCGACCGCCGCCGGCCTCGACCGGCACAGGTCGGCCGAGCTGTCGCGCATGCTGGGTCTCTCGGGGCTCGGCGGGTACCGCGTGGTCGCGGCCCAGGTGATCGCCAGGCGAGGCGTCCCGGGGTTCGAGGACGCCGTCGAGATCGACGCGGGCCGCCAGGACGGCGTCCGGACGGAGATGACCGTGCTCAACGGGGACGGCCTGGTCGGGCGCGTCGTGCACACCGGCCCGTCCACCTCCACGGTGGTGCTGCTGACCGACCCCGCGTCGGCGGCGGGGGCGCGGATGGAGGGCGGCAACCAGATCGGCGTCGTCACCGGCCTCGGGCCGGCGGCCGAGGGGCGCCTCGTCCGGTTCCGGCTGCTGGATTCGGCGGCGACGCTGACGGCCGGGCGCCGCATCGTGAGCTTCGGCTCGCAGAACGGCACGCCGTACGCGCCGGGCCTGCCGGTCGGCACGATCGAGCGCGTGGAGGCGACGCCCGGTGAGCTGACCCGCGTGGCCTATGCCAGGCCGTTCGTCGACTTCACGGCGCTCGACGTGGTCGGGGTGGTCGCACGGGCGCCACAACGCGATCCCAGGGACGCGATGCTGCCTCCACCGCCCCCGGTGGCGACGCGGGCCCGTGCCACCCGGCCGCCCGCCGCGGCGCCCTCGGCTCCACCTCCCTCCTCGCCGGCGCCGTCGGCCGCGCCGTCGTCGTCGCCGTCCGCTTCGTCCTCGCCGTCACCGGACGAGGGAGCCGGCGATCGCGAGAGGACGCGCGGCATCGGGCGGCACCCGGCGCACATGCGCGGCCGGCCCGCTCACGCCGACCGGCGGACGGGCGGCGGCCCGCCCGCGCGGGCGGGCGCCGGGGCGGCGAATCGTACGGGCGCGGCGAGGCGTACGGACGGGGCGAGGCGTACGGGCGGGGCCAGGCGTACGGGCGGGGGCCATGGGCCTGGCCAGGAGAAGCGGGCGGACGGGCGAAAGCGCGACCGCCCGGGCGGCAGGACATGAGGCAGCGGGCATCCAGCGGGCGAAAGGACATGAGGGCGTGATGCGAGGGATGGCGGTGGTACTGCTCGCCGGCCTCATCATGATCGTGCAGGTGACCGTCGTGAACCGCCTTCCGCTGCCCGGTGGCGGCGCGCCCGACCTGGTGCTGATGGGCGTGGTGACCTTCGCTCTGGCGCGCGGCGCGGTGGCCGGCGCCCTGACCGGGTTCATCGTGGGCCTGGTCACCGACATCCTGCCGCCGGCCGCCCATGTCATCGGGCAGTACGCGCTGGTGTTCTGCCTGGTGGGCTACATGGTGGGACGCGCGGCCGAGCGGGCGCCCGGCTTCGGGGCGGTCACGGTGATCATCGCGGTGATGGTCGCGCCACTGCTGTCGGCGGGCGTCGGCGGCCTGCTCGGCGACCCCCGGGTCGACTGGACGGAGCTGCTCGGCGTGTGGCCCTCGCTGGTGATGTACAACCTCGCCATCGCGGCGCTGGTCTTCTGGGCGGTCGCCCGCGCCTCCGGCGAGCGCCGGAGGCGCGAGGCCGTGCCCACGGGGGCCTACCCGGTCCGGAGGCGCGTGTGAACCGTGTCCGCGCCCGGCTGGTCGTACTGCAGTTCCTCGTGTTCCTGCTGCTCGCGGTGCTCGCCCTGCGGCTGTGGCAGGTGCAGGTGGTGCGCGGGCCACAGTTCGTGGCGGCGGCCACCGAGACGCGCACCCGTGACGTCATCGTCCCCGCGGTGCGGGGGCCGATCCTGGACGCCAGCGGGCGGCCTCTGGTGCGCAACCGCACGGCGCTGGTCGTCTCCGTCGACCGCGCAGAGATGGAGCGCATGCGCGACGGCGGCGTGGCGGTGCTGAAACGGCTCGGCGCGGTGCTGGACCGTCCGGTGAAGGAACTGCGGGAGCGCATCCGCCCCTGTGGTCCCCATGTGACCCGTCCCTGCTGGCCCGGTTCCCTGTACTCGCCGATCCCCATCGACGACAAGGTCAGCCCTCGGCAGGCGCTGCAGATCCTCGAGCGGCAGGAGGACTTCCCGGGCGTGATGGCCGAGGTGCAGGCCGTCCGCGACTACCCGCTCGGCACGGGCGCCTCCCAGACCCTCGGCTACCTCCAGCCGGTCACCGAGGAGGAGCTGAAGAAGCGGTCCAAGCTCAAGGCCAACTTCTCCGGCGTCGACCTGGTCGGCAGGGACGGCCTGGAGTACGTCTACGACGAGGCGCTGCGCGGGTCGCCGGGGCTGCGCAGGGTCCAGGTCGACCGCATGGGCAAGGTGCTCGGCGTCGAGCGGCAGACCTCGCCGGTGCCCGGCGACATCCTGATCACGAACATGGACGCCAACGTGCAGAAGGCCGTCGACCAGGCGCTCGCGAACGCCATGAAGAACGCGCCCAAGGCCGACGGAGCGGCCGCGGTCGTGCTCGACGTCAAGACCGGCGGGGTGATCGCGATCGGCAGCATGCCCACCTACGACCCGGCCGTCTGGGCGGGCGGCATCTCCGAGAAGGACTACCAGCGGCTGCTGTCGGAGAAGACCGGGCTGCCGCTGATCTCACGGGCGACCCACGGCCAGTACGCGCCGGGTTCGACGTTCAAGGTCTCCTCGGTCTCCTCGATGGTCAGGGACGGCTACCCGCTGAAGGGCAAGTACGACTGCCCGGGGGTCTACGACGTCGCCGGCACGGCGTTCCACAACTTCCACGGCATCGGCATGGGAGTCATCGATCTCCACACGGCGCTGGTGAAGTCCTGTGACACGATCTTCTACCGGGCGTCCTACGAGATGTGGCAGCGGGACGGCGGCCTCAAGCCGGTGAAACATCCCAAGGAGCCGATGACCAACACGGCCAAGGCGTTCGGGTTCGGCAAGAAGACCGGCATCGACCTGCCGGGCGAGGTGCCCGGGCGCATCCCCGGCCGCGGGTGGAAGAAGCAGATGTGGGCGGCGACGCGGCATCTGAGCTGCACGCGGGCCAAGACCGGCTATCCCGAGGTGGAGAAGAAGGACCCTGGCCGGGCCGCGTACCTGAAGAGGCTGGCCAACGAGAACTGCCTGGAGGGGTTCGAGTGGAAGGCCGCCGAGGCCGCCAACCTCTCCATCGGACAGGGCGACGTGCTGGTGACGCCGCTGCAGCTGGCGGCCGCCTACGCCGCGCTGGTCGGTGACGGCAAGCTGCGCAGCCCCCGCATCGGCAAGGCGCTGGTGCGGCCCGACGGCACCCAGGTGCAGGAGATCAAGGCCCCGGTGACCGGCCGGCTGCCGATCGACAAGGGCACTCGTGACTACATCCGTGCCGCCCTGAGCGAGGTGACCTCCGACGGAACGGCCGCCGGTGCCTTCAGTGGCTTCCCGATGAACGTGGTGAAGATCGGCGGCAAGACCGGTACGGCGGAGGTGTACGGCAAGGAGGACACCTCCTGGTTCGCCTCGTTCGCGCCGGCGGCCGACCCGAGGTTCGTGGTGGTCGTCACGATCTCCCAGGGCGGCCAGGGCGCCATGGCCGCGGCCCCCGCGGCACGAGAGATCTACGAGGGCATCTACGGCATCAAGGGCCCGGCGGCGCTGCCCGGGGGCAAGCCCGTCGAACGCCTCCCGAAGATCAGTAAAGACGGGACGGTCGTGCATTGACGCCCGACCACGGCTTGGCGGCCGGAGATTCGCGCGCGCGGCCCTCCTTCGGGGCCTGCCGGTTCGCGGTTCACCGGCCGGGCGGCCCCGGCCCCTCCCCGCGCAGGCACCGCGCGCCGCACGGTGTTTCGAGCAGAAAGCACAGATCTCGCATGTCCCGCTTCGCCATCGCAGAACGCGCCGCCCCCAGCGGACGGGGCCGGCGCGACACGAAGGGCCCGGGCACCACCGCCCAGAAGGTCGGGGTCTCGGCCCCGGATGCCCCGTGAACCAGGCTCTCGTCCCGCGGAGCCGCTCCATCGTCCGCAGGGCCATGGGGGCGCACTCGGCGGTGTGGCGCGTCGACGGCGTCCTGCTCGTGGCCGTCATGGCGCTGTCGGTGATCGGCACGCTCCTGGTGTGGTCCTCGACCCGTACCTGGGCGGCCGGGGCGCCGACCGGCATGGTGAAGAAGCACATACTCAACCTCGCCATCGGCTGGGTGCTCTGCGGCATCGCCATGCTGGCCGACCAGCGCACGCTGCGGATCTACGCGCCCGCCGTGTACGGGGTGTCCCTTCTCGGCCTCCTTGCGGTGATCACCCCGCTCGGGTCGACGATCAACGGCTCCCATTCGTGGATCCTGCTGGGGGGAGGGTTCGCCGTCCAGCCGTCCGAGCTCGCCAAACCGGCGCTGATCCTCATGCTGAGCGCGCTGCTCGCCGAGCCCGCCCGGGGCGCCGACCGGCCGCGCCCGCTGGACCTGCTGCTCTGCGCCGCGGCCGCCGCCATCGCGATGGGGCTGGTGATGCTGCAGCCCGACTTCGGCACGACCATGGTCCTCGCCGTCATCACCGGAGCGTCCATGATCTTCGCGGGCCTCCGGAAGCGCTATATCGCCGGGCTCGCCGTGCTGGCGATGGCCGGGGCCGCCGCCGTATGGCTTTTCGGCCTGCTCAAGCCGTACCAGATCGCCCGGTTCACCGCCTTCATCAATCCGGCGAACGATCCACGCGGAGCGGGATACAACAGCACGCAGGCGCTGATCGCCATCGGCTCGGGGGAGCTCTTCGGCAAGGGGCTCTTCCAGGGAGGCCAGACCACCGGGCGATTCGTACCGGAACAGCACACCGACTTCATCTTCACCGTGGCGGGGGAGGAGTTCGGGTTCCTCGGCGCGGTCACCGTGGTGGCGCTGCTGGGCGTGGTCTTGGTGCGGGGCCTGCGCATCGCCCGCCAGTCCGACGAGCGGTTCGGCGCGCTGGTGGTGGCGGGCATCGTGTGCTGGTTCGCCTTCCAGACGCTGGTCAACGTCGGGATGACGATCGGGATCATGCCGATCACCGGAGTGCCGCTGCCCTTCGTGTCCTACGGTGGCACCGCCACGTTCGCCAACATGATCGCCGTCGGGCTGCTGCAGGCCGTCCACATTCGCGAGCGGCCGTTCTGAGCCGCCCGCCCTGATCCCCGCCCGCCTGATCCCACCCGAGATCGCCCACCCGGGTGGGGTCCGCTGGCGTGAGAGGCGGCGGGCAGCAACTAACCTTGTTCACATGTCTGTCGAGTCGCTGTTTCCCCGTCTGGAAGCGCTCCTGCCCAGCGTGCAGAAGCCGATCCAGTATGTCGGTGGTGAGCTCAATTCGACCGTCAAGGATTGGGACGAGGCGAGCGTCCGCTGGGCGCTGATGTACCCCGACGCCTACGAGGTGGGCCTGCCCAACCAGGGCGTCCAGATCCTCTACGAGATCCTCAACGAGCTGCCCGAGACGCTGGCCGAGCGCACCTACGCCGTCTGGCCCGACCTCGAGGCGCTCATGCGCGAGCACGGCTTGCCGCAGTTCACCGTCGACGCGCACCGCCCGGTGCGGGCCTTCGACGTGCTCGGCGTGTCGTTCTCGACCGAGCTCGGCTACACCAACCTGCTGACCGCGCTCGACCTGGCCGGCATCCCGCTCGACGCCGTCGAGCGCGGCGAGGACGACCCGATCGTGCTGGCGGGCGGCCATGCCGCGTTCAACCCCGAGCCGATCGCCGACTTCCTGGACGCCGCAGTGCTGGGCGACGGAGAGCAGATCGCCATCGCCATCTCCGAGGTGATCCGCGAGTGGAAGGGCGAGGGCAGTCCCGGCGGCCGTGACGAGCTGCTGATGCGCCTCGCGTCCACCGGCGGCGTGTACGTCCCGAAGTTCTACGACGTGGAGTACCACCCGGACGGGCGGATCAAGCGGGTCGCGCCGAACAGGTCCGGCGTGCCGTGGCGCGTGCAGAAGCACACCGTCATGGATCTCGACGAGTGGCCGTATCCCAAGAAGCCGCTGGTCCCGCTGGCCGAGACCGTGCACGAGCGCTTCAGCGTGGAGATCTTCCGCGGCTGCACCCGCGGCTGCCGGTTCTGCCAGGCGGGCATGATCACGCGCCCGGTGCGCGAGCGGTCGATCACCACGATCGGCGACATGGTCGAGGCGGGGATCAAGGAGTCCGGCTTCAACGAGGTCGGCCTGCTCTCCTTGTCCAGCGCCGACCACTCCGAGATCGCCGAGGTCGCCAAGGGGCTGGCCGACCGATACGAGGGCACCAACACCAGCCTGTCGCTGCCCTCGACCCGTGTCGACGCCTTCAACATCGACCTGGCCAACGAGTTCTCGCGCAACGGCCGCCGTTCGGGCCTGACGTTCGCGCCCGAGGGCGGTTCCGAGCGCATGCGCAAGGTGATCAACAAGATGGTCACCGAGGAAGACCTGATCCGCACCGTCACCACGGCGTACAGCCAGGGCTGGCGGCAGGTGAAGCTCTACTTCATGTGCGGCCTGCCCACCGAGAGGGACGAGGACGTCCTCGGCATCGCCGATCTGGCCAAGAAGGTCATCGCGGCGGGCCGCGCGGCCACCGGTTCCCGGGACATCCGGTGCACGGTGTCCATCGGCGGCTTCGTGCCGAAGCCGCACACCCCCTTCCAGTGGGCCTCCCAGTGCGACCACGAGACCGTCGACCGCCGGCTCAAGCAGCTCAGGGACTCCCTGCGCTCCGACAAGCAGTACGGCAAGGCCATCGGCTTCCGCTACCACGACGGGCAGCCGTCCATCGTGGAGGGCCTGCTGTCGCGCGGCGACCGCCGGGTCGGCGCGGTGATCAGGGCCGTGTGGCAGGACGGCGGGCGCTTCGACGGCTGGAGCGAGCACTTCTCCTATCAGCGCTGGATGTCCGCCGCCGAGAAGGCGCTGGCCGGCGAGCCGGTCGACGTCGACTGGTACACCACGCGCGAGCGCGACGAGGTCGAGGTGCTCCCGTGGGACCACCTGGACGCCGGTCTCGACCGCGAGTGGCTCTGGCAGGACTGGCAGGACGCCACCAGCGAGACCGAGGTGGAGGACTGCCGGTGGACTCCCTGCTACGACTGCGGCGTCTGCCCCACCATGGGGACCGAGATCCAGATCGGCCCGACGGGCAGGAAACTGCTGCCGCTGACGGTCGTCTGACCCGCCGGATGGAAGCAAACACCCGCCGTAACCGTTGACCAGATAGGACATCCGGTCCCGGTGGTCTAGCCTCGTGCCTGCGACGTGCGACCGGGTGGGCCGTGGTGGCCCCTATCCTGGGAAGACGACCACCGAGACAGGAAGGATGACTTAGCTGAAGAACCCCGTTCCTGATGGACCCCCGCCCGCGCCTGTGGTGCAGCGCCTTCGCGTGCGCTATGCCAAGCGTGGCCGCCTGCGGTTCACCAGCCACCGAGACATCTCGCGCGCCATCGAACGAGCTGTGCGCCGGGCCGGCATTCCGGTCGGCTTCAGCGCGGGATTCACCCCCCATCCGAAGATCTCCTACGCGGGAGCCGCCCCCACAGGAGTGGCCAGCGAGGCCGAATATCTCGAGATCGGCGTCGTCTCGCCGTGCGAGCCGACGCGGCTCCGTGACGATCTCGACTCATCGCTACCACCGGGGCTCGACGTGCTCGACGTCGTCGAGGCGGGTCCTGGGAGCCTGGCCGAGAGGCTGGAGTGCTCGGTCTGGGAGATCAGGCTGGCCGGCGCGGAGCCGGAGCGGGCGAAGGCGGCGGTCGAACGCTTCATGGCCGCCGAGCGTGTCGAGGTCGAACGCCTGACCAAGAAGGGCTTGCGCCGCTTCGACGCGAGGGAGGCCGTCGTCGCCCTGACGGCCGATGAAGGAACGGGCGAAACGGCGGGCCGGGAGCCGAGCCCGCCATATGCGATACTTCGTATGGTTGTTCGGCACGTTACGCCCGCCGTTCGACCCGACGACGTGCTCACGGGTCTGCGTCTTGTGGCTGATTTCGCGCCGCCGTCACCCCCCGCGGTGACCAGGCTGGCGCAGGGTCCGCTCGACGCGCGCACCGGTGGGACCGCCGACCCGCTCGACCTGGACCGCGACATTCGCGGCGGCGAGCCGGGACCGGCTGTGCAGCACGTCGGTGACCACAAATAGGACTTGGCGTCGGGCCCCGCGAGGCGGCCCGGCGCACAGCGAGAGACGAGAGCTCCCGCGCGGCGCGGCGACGTGCCCGGGAGCCTGACGGGAGAACGCCCGCATGCTCGACAACGAGCCCATTGTCGGGGCCTACGGCTCTGACGGGGATACAACAGCACAGCAAGAAGCGAAGCCGGTCCGCCGGCGCCGGGCGGCGAGCCGCCCGGCCGGTCCGCCGCCCGAGGAGGCGGAGCGTGCCGCCGGTCTGGTGAGCACGCCGGAGGAGACTGCGGCCGCCGGAGAGATCCCGGCCCCGAGGCAGGAGCCCGGAGCGGGCACCACGTCTCTCGCGGGGCAGGTCCCGGCCGCGAGGCCGGAGGCGGACGCGCGGTTCGCCGCGCCGGACGCCGCGCTTCCCGTGGCCGAGCCCGCCGGGGAGACCGAGCCGGCGACCGAGCCGGCCGAGGCCCCCGCGAAGCGCGCCACGCGGTCGCGCCGCGCCGCGGCCAAGGACACCGGCGCGCCCGCGACCACGCGGCGCACGCGCGCCAAGAAGGACACCGCCCAGGCCGAGGACGTCCCGGTCGCGCAGGCCGAGGACGCCGCGAGCCCTGAGGTCTCCGGCCCGGCCGAGCAGGCCGTGCGCGCCGAAGAGGCTCCGGCCGTGGAGTCCGCTCCTGTGCGGCGCCGGCGCACCAGGAAGGTCGCCGAAGCCCCCGAGGCCGCGGAACGACCCAGCACCGAGCCGGTCGCCGCTCCGGCGATCCAGGAGCCGCCGGCCGCGCAGGCGCAGGTCACCCCGGAGGTCCTCGAGTCGTTGCCGGAGGAGGAGCCTCTGGACGACGAGCCCGCCGGCGAGGACGTCGCCGAGGAGGCGCGGCCGCAGGGCGCGGTGTTCGCCGACCCGTTCGGCCTGACCGCCGTCGCCGAGGCCCGCGTCGCCCCGGCCGTCACCTTCCAGGCGCCCGCCGCGGTGTTCCAGCCGATCTTCCAGGCTCCCGAGCCGCGCGCGGCCGTGCCGCCCGTCGTGCCCGAGCCCCGGCAGCAGCCCGAGCCCGAGCCCGAGGCGGAGCCCGCCGAGGCCGAGGACGCCGCGGAGACCGACTTCGACGAGGACGACGAGCAGGACGACGCGAGCGGCCGCCGTCGTCGCCGCCGCCGCGGTGGCCGCGGCCGGGGCAAGCTACGCGAGCAGGACGAGGCCGAGGAGACCGGGGACGCCGGCGACGAGGCCCGCGCCGCCTCCGCCGACCAGGCGCAGCCTGCGGCCGAGGCCGAGACCGCGCGCGACCACGACCAGGAGGACGAGGAGTCCGGCTCTTCGCGTCGCCGTCGCCGCCGTCGCCGCAGGGGCGGGGACGACGGCGAGACGCCGGTCGACGACCCGCCGAACACGGTGGTGCGCATCCGCGCGCCCCGGGCCGGGCGCACGACCTCGGTCGACGAGGTCCAGGGCTTCCGCGGCTCCACCCGCCTCGAGGCCAAGAAGCAGCGCCGCAGGGAAGGCCGCGAGCAGGGCCGCCGCCGCCCGCCGGTGATCACCGAGTCGGAGTTCCTGGCCCGCCGCGAGTCCGTCGAGCGCGTGATGGTGGTGCGCCGCCAGGGCGGCCGCACCCAGATCGCGGTGCTCGAGGACGGCGTGCTGGTCGAGCACTACGTCGACCGTGAGGCCAGTCAGTCCTACGTCGGCAACGTCTACCTCGGCAAGGTGCAGAACGTCCTGCCGTCGATGGAGGCCGCCTTCGTCGACGTCGGCAAGGGCCGCAACGCCGTGCTGTACGCCGGTGAGGTCAACTTCGACACCGCCGGCCTCGAGGGCCAGCCCAAGCGCATCGAGTCGGCGCTGAAGTCCGGGCAGTCGGTGCTCGTCCAGGTCACCAAGGACCCGATGGGCCACAAGGGCGCCCGGCTGACCAGCCAGATCAGCCTTCCGGGCCGCTACCTGGTCTACGTGCCCGACGGGTCGATGACCGGCATCAGCCGCAAGCTGCCCGACAAGGAGCGCAGCAGGCTCAAGGCCATCCTGAAGAAGGTCATGCCGGAGAACGCCGGCGTGATCGTGCGGACCGCGGCCGAGGGCGCGTCCGAGGACGAGCTCAGCCGTGACGTGGCCCGCCTCTCGGCGCAGTGGGAGAACATCCAGCGAAAGGCCAAGTCGGCCAGCCCGCCCGAGTTGCTGTACTCCGAGCCCGACCTGACCGTCCGCGTGGTCCGGGACGTCTTCAACGAGGACTTCTCCTCGCTGGTCGTGGCCGGGGACGAGGTCTGGGGCACCGTCGACGAGTACGTCCGCTATGTCGCGCCGCACCTGGCCGACCGGCTGACCAAGTGGGAGGACGGCGACGTCTTCGCCGCCTACCGCATCGACGAGCAGATCTCCAAGGCGATGGAGCGCAAGGTGTGGCTGCCGAGCGGCGGCTCCCTGGTGATCGACCGCACCGAGGCGATGACCGTCGTCGACGTCAACACCGGCAAGTTCACCGGCCAGGGCGGCAACCTGGAGGAGACCGTCACCAGGAACAACCTGGAGGCGGCCGAGGAGATCGTCCGGCAGCTGCGGCTGCGGGACATCGGCGGCATCATCGTCATCGACTTCATCGACATGGTGCTCGAGAGCAACCGTGACCTGGTGCTCCGGCGCATGCTGGAGTGCCTGGCCCGCGACCGCACCAAGCACCAGGTGGCCGAGGTGACCTCTCTGGGCCTGGTCCAGATGACCCGTAAGCGGGTCGGCCAGGGCCTGCTGGAGGCATTCTCGACCCCCTGTGACTGCTGCAACGGCCGAGGCCTGATCGTCTCGACCGAGCCGGTCGAGTCCAAGGCCATCGAGCCCCGCCCCACGCAGGGCAAGATGGCGGTGGAGAAGGCCGTGGCCGAGAAGCTCGAGAAGACCGGTGCCGACAAGTCCCTCAAGGACGGCGGCATCCCGGTCGTCGCGAACGGCGAGGGCGGTCGTGATAGCGTGACGGATGCGCTAGACGGCTCCGCCGGCGACGACGGGCAGGCCGCACAGTCTTCCGCCCGGGGGCGGCGACGCACCCGAAAGGCGACCAGGCCGGCTGGGCCGGCCGAATAGACCCGCACCCGGCGTACCGTCCGGTTCGACCAGGGCACCAGCAATCCGGTATCCTAGTGAATCGGTGCGTCCGGTGGCGCGCCTAGCTTCGCGCGCCTACCCGGTTCGCCGGTCGTGTGTATCGACGGGAGCTGGATGCAAGAGGCGCAGCGTTCAGCGAGCAATTAGCCAGAAGAAGGGTTCCGCGGTGTACGCGATCGTTCGTTGCGGCGGCAGGCAGCAGAAGGTCTCCGTCGGTGACGTCCTCGAGGTAGACAAGGTCGCCGGTGAGGTCGGCTCCACGGTGTCGCTGGCGCCGGTGCTCGTCGTCAACGACGGCGATGTCACCACAGACGCTGCCACGCTTGGCAAGTTCGAGGTGACCGCCGAGATTCTCGGCGAGACCAAGGGCCCCAAGATTCGTATTCTCAAGTACAAGAACAAGACCGGTTACAAGAAGCGCCAGGGGCACCGCCAGCGGTACACCCAGGTGAAGGTGACCGCCATCAACCCCGGGAAGTAGTGGTAGCGAACCATGGCACACAAGAAGGGCGCATCGTCCACCCGGAACGGTCGTGACTCCAACGCCCAGCGGCTCGGTGTCAAGCGTTTCGGTGGCCAGCTCGTCAACGCCGGCGAGATCATCGTCCGCCAGCGTGGCACCCACTTCCACCCGGGTGACAACGTCGGCCGTGGCAGCGACGACACGCTGTTCGCGCTGATCGCGGGCCACGTGCAGTTCGGCAACAAGCGCGGTCGCCGCGCCGTGAGCATCGTCCCGGCCGCGGAGTAGATCCGCCGGTCGAGATGGGCCGCCGGGCCACGCGAGCGCGTGGCGGCGGTGGCCGAGACAGAACGTTGATGAGGCGGATCGACTTCTTCGATCCGCCTCATCGTCGTGAAGGGGCACCATCGCGCGGGGAGTGCGACGGTGGCACGGCGTGGGCCGGACGGCCACGCTGGAGGAGGAGTGACGGTGGCTGAGTTCGTCGACCAGGTTGTCCTGTACATCAAGGCCGGTGACGGGGGAAACGGCTGCGCCTCGATCCACCGTGAGAAGTTCAAGCCGCTCGGTGGCCCCGATGGGGGGAACGGCGGGCGCGGGGGTGATGTGATCCTGGAGGTCGACCCCAACACCTCGACCCTTCTCGACTACCACCACAGGCCGCACCGCAACGCCGCGAACGGCAAGCAGGGCATGGGGTCCAACCGGGACGGCGCCAATGGCGACGACGTGGTCCTCAAGGTGCCGAACGGCACCGTCGTGAAGGACGCCAAGACCGGTGAGGTGCTGATCGACCTGGTCGGCGCCGGCACGCGGTACGTCATCGCCCAGGGCGGGCACGGGGGGCTCGGCAACGCCGCGCTCGCCTCCGCCAAGCGCAAGGCCCCCGGGTTCGCGCTGCTCGGCGAGAACGGCCTCGAGCTCGAGGTCATCCTGGAGCTGAAGACGGTCGCCGACGTGGCGCTCGTCGGCTTCCCGAACGCCGGCAAGTCGTCGCTCATCGCGGCCCTGAGCGCGGCCCGGCCCAAGATCGCCGACTATCCGTTCACCACGCTGGTGCCGAACCTCGGGGTGGTCACGGCGGGGGAGACGGTGTTCACCGCCGCCGACGTGCCGGGGCTGATCCCGGGCGCCTCGGAGGGACGGGGGCTCGGCCACGAGTTCCTGCGCCACGTGGAGCGCTGCTCGACGATCGTCCACGTGCTCGACTGCGCGACGATCGAGCCCGGCCGCGACCCGCTGACCGACTTCTCGGTGATCGAGTCCGAGCTGGCCGCCTACGGGGAGCTGGACGACCGCCCGCGCCTGGCGGTGCTGAACAAGACCGACGTCCCCGAAGCGCGCGAGCTCGCCGACATGGTGCGGCCGATGCTGGAGGAGAAGGGCCTGACGGTCTTCACGATCTCCGCGGCGACCCGCGAGGGCCTGCGCGAGCTGTCGTTCGCCATGGCCGAGATGGTGTCGGCCGCCCGGGCCGCCAAGCCGGTCGAGGAGCCGACCAGGCTGGTGATCCGTCCGAAGCAGTTCGGTGACGCCGGCTTCACGGTCAAGCGGATCGACGCCAACACCTTCCAGGTCACCGGCGAGAAGCCCGAGCGCTGGATCCGGCAGACAGACTTCAGCAACGACGAGGCCGTCGGCTACCTCGCCGACCGGCTCGAGCGGCTGGGCATTGAGAAGGCCCTCAGCGAGGCCGGAGCCAAGGACGGCGCCGAGGTGGTCATCGGTTCGATGGACGGCGGTTACGTCTTCGACTGGCAGCCGACCCTGGACGCCGACGCCACGCAGGGCCCCCGCGGCTCCGACGACCGCCTCGGGTAGCCGGCGGGAGACGAGCGGGGCGCGGTCCGGGCGGCCACCGGACCGGCAGGTCGTGCGGATCACGGCATCCGGCGGCAGGTGAGCGAGGGAAGCGCGGGAGGAGTGCGATCGTGGTGGACCACACCGGCAGGAAGCAGGTGGCGGCCGCTTCACGCCTGGTCGTCAAGGTGGGGTCGTCGTCGCTGACGACCCCGCGGGGCACCATCGACATCGACCGGGTGGACGCGCTGGTCGACGTGCTCGCCGCGCGGAGCGGGACCGGCACGCACATCGTGCTGGTGTCCTCCGGCGCCATCGCGGCCGGCCTCGGCCCGCTCGGCCTGAGCGCCCGGCCGCGTGACCTGGCGACGCAGCAGGCCGCCGCCTCGGTCGGGCAGGGAGTCCTCATCGCCCGCTACACCTCCTCGTTCCACCGGTACGGCCTGCGCGTGGGGCAGGTGCTGCTGACCGCCGACGACATGATGCGCCGCTCGCATCACCGCAACGCGCAGCGGACCCTGCTGCGGCTCCTGGAGCTCGGCATCGTGCCCGTGGTGAACGAGAACGACACGGTGGCCACCGACGAGATCCGCTTCGGCGACAACGACCGCCTGGCGGCGCTGGTGGCCCACCTCATCCACGCCGACGCGCTCGTGCTGCTGTCCGACGTGGACGCCCTGTACGACGGAGATCCCCGCCAGCCCGACTCCCGGCGGATCCCGAACGTCAGGGGGCCCGAAGATCTCGAAGGCGTCGAACTGGGCAGGTCCGGCCGGGTGGGCACCGGGGGCATGATCACCAAGGTGGAGGCGGCGCGCATCGCCACGGGGGCCGGGGTCCCCGTCGTGCTGACGTCCACCGCCCAGGCCGCGCAGGCCCTCGCCGGGCGGGACGTCGGCACCTTCTTCCACCCGGACGGCCGCCATCCCGGCACCCGCCTGCTGTGGCTGGCGCACGCCACCACCGGCCGAGGCCGCCTGCACCTGGATTCCGGAGCGGTCGAGGCCGTGGTGAGCCGGCGCAAGTCGCTGCTGCCGGCCGGGGTGACACTGGTGGAGGGTGACTTCACCGCCGGAGACCCGGTCGACCTGTACAGCCCGCACGGCACGCCCGTGGCCCGCGGCCTGGTCAACTTCGACGCGGCGGAGATCCCCGAGCTGCTCGGCCGCTCGACGCGGGAGCTGGCGGCGACGCTCGGGCCCGAGTACGAGCGAGAGCTGATCCACCGCGACGACATCGTCATACTGGATCCCACCACCGAGAGCAGGAGCGCGAGGCATGTCTGAGGCCGAGGACTTTCTGAGGGTCGCCCACGCCGCCCGGGAGGCCGCCGCGGAGCTGGCCCCGCTCGCGCGTGCCCCCAAGGACGCCGCTCTGCGCGCCGTGGCCGACGCCCTGGTGGCGCGCACCGAAGAGATCGTCGAGGCGAACGCCCTGGACGTCGCCGCCGCACGCGAGAGCGGCACGCCCGAGACCATGATCGACCGCCTGCGGCTCGACCGCGAGCGGGTGGCGGCCATCGCGGACGCCGTCCGCGAGGTGGCCGACCTGCCCGACCCGGTCGGCGAGGTCGTCCGGGGCGGCACCCTGCCGAACGGCCTGGAGCTGCGGCAGATCCGCGTCCCGCTCGGCGTCGTCGGCATCATCTACGAGGGCCGCCCGAACGTCACGGTCGACGCCGCCGCCCTGTGCCTGAAGAGCGGCAACGCCGTCCTGCTGCGCGGCTCCTCCAGCGCCTACCGGTCCAACACCGTCCTGGTGAAGGTCATGCAGGACGCTCTGGCCGGCACCCACGTCCCCGCCGGAGCCGTGCAGCTGGTCCCGGGGACCACCCGCGACTCGGTGAAGCACCTGATGCGGGCGCGCGGGCTGGTCGACGTCCTGATCCCGCGCGGCGGCGCGTCCCTGATCAACTCGGTGGTGGAGGAGTCCACGGTGCCGGTGATCGAGACGGGCGTCGGCAACTGCCACGTGTACGTGGACGCGGACGCCGACCTCGACCTGGCCATGGAGATCCTGGTCAACGCCAAGACCCAGCGCCCGTCGGTGTGCAACGCGGCCGAGACCCTCCTGGTGCACGCGGCGGTGGCCGACGAGTTCGTGCCGGCGGCGCTGGCGCGCCTGGCCAAGGAGGGCGTGACCGTGCACGGCGACGAGCGCGTCGCCTCCTACGGCGCCGCGGTCGTGCCCGCCACCGAGGAGGACTTCGGCGAGGAGTACCTCTCCCTGGACATTGCCGCGGCGGTCGTGGACACGCTGGAGGACGCCGTCGCGCACATCCGGCGGTACGGCTCGGCGCACACCGACGCCATCGTCACCCGCTCCCAGAAGGCGGCCCGGCGGTTCGTCTCGCTGGTCGACTCCGCGGCGGTGGCGGTGAACGCCTCCACCCGGTTCACCGACGGCGCGGAGTTCGGCTTCGGCGCCGAGATCGGCATCTCCACCCAGAAGCTGCACGCCAGGGGCCCGATGGGCCTGCCCGAGCTGACCTCCACCAAGTGGGTCTACACCGGCGACGGCCACCTGCGCACCTCCTCCGGGACCGTGATCGCCGGAGCGTGACGATGCGGGGCGAGGGCGGGCGGTGACCTGCGCGCACCCCGGTCGCCCCGCCCGCGGGCCGGTTCATCCCTTACGTCGGTCTCAGCGGTGATCCGACCGGTATGCAGGGGTGTGCCGTCGCCCGTCCGGTCGAACCCGTGCCGTCGCTTCCGGCGCGTCGCCGATGCCCGGGGCCGCAATCAACGCTATGGTGGCGTCTCCTATGGGCGGACGGCGAGTGGGCGGGCTCGGGCGAGTCGGCCCGTACACCATGGTGGAGCGCCTCGGTCGTGGCGGCATGGGCGAGGTCTACCTCGCCATCGGCAGGCGCGGGGTGAAGGTCGCCGTCAAGATCCTGCGTGACCCGATCGGAGACGATCCCGAGTCGCGATTACGGCTCGACCGCGAGGTGCGGGCGCTGCGGCGGGTGGAGAGCCCGTACGTCGCCCGCGTGCTCGACGCCGATCTGTCCGGTGATCGCCCCTATCTGGTGATGGAGCACATCGAGGGGGAGACCCTCCTCGACGCGGTGCGGCGCGGCGGGCCGCTGTCGGGTCCCCAGCTGATCGACCTCGCGCGGGGGCTGGCCACGGCGATCGCCATCATCCACGCGGCCGGGGTCATCCACCGTGACGTCAAGCCGGCCAACGTGGTGCTGGGCCCCGACGGCCCGGTCCTGATCGACTTCGGCATCGCCCAGGTGTCCGACGCCACCCGGCTCACCATGACGGGCACCTTCCTCGGCACGCCCGGGTACTCCGCCCCTGAGGTGTTCGCCGAGGAGGCCGTCGGCGAGCCCTCGGACGTCCATTCCTGGGCCGCCTCGGTGGCGTTCGCGGCCACCGGGCGGCCGACGTTCGGCAGGGGCACGGTCGAGGCGCAGATGTACGCCGTGCTGAACGGGCGGGCCGACCTGGCCGGAGTGCCGGGCGCGTTACTGCCCTTGATCAGGGCGGCGCTGCACCGGGAGCCGGCCAAGCGCCCGACCGCGGCGCTGCTGTCCGACCGGCTGTCGCGCCTCGCCAGGGCCACGGCGCCCGCCGGTTCGCCGGCGGGGGGCACGCGCGGCGACGAGCCGCCGCCGAGCGCCCGCACCAGGGCCGACGGCACTCCGGCCGGCCGTGGCAAGGCCGACGACGCGGCCGGAGCCCGGGCCCGTGAGGACACCCCTGCCGGCGAGCGCGCCCGTGGGGAGGAGCCCGCGGCCGGCCGGCTCCGCGGCGAGGCGGCCGAGCCCGCGGGGAACCTCTCGCCGGCGGCGCGGAAGCAGACGCCCGCGGCGCGGCGCGTTCCGCGCACGGCGGCCACCGGTGAACGGGTGCGCGTCCGAGGGCCCAAGGCGGACGCCGCCGAGCGGCGCGCGAAGGCCGAGGGCGCCGAGCGGCGGGCGACGGGCGAGGGCGGCAGGGTGCGGCGTGCCGCCACCGATGTGAAGGAGTCGCTGCTCGCCGCCGAGGCGGTGCGGGGCGCGTCGGTCTCCTCGCCGCCGGGCAGCGCCGTCCTGATCATGCTGGCCATGCTCGCGGTGCCCTGCGTGGTCGCCTCGGTGATCTGGCCGCTGGCGACGTTCATCATCACGGCGGCCTTCTGCGTGCTGGCCCGCGCGTGGTGGAGCGGGCACTGGCTCGTCAGGAACCGCAGGTCGGCCCGGGTGCGGGCCTCGCTGCGGGTCGTGTCCTTCCCGGTGACGCTGGCCGGGTCCGTCCTCAGCGCGGCGGTGTGGCCGGGACTGCCCGCGTCCGCGATCGCCGCCTCGGCGTTCTGGGTGGCCGCGGGCGGGAGCATGGAAGGCGAGTGGTGGGTGCAGCCCGGCCCGATGACCGTCGCCGGGGTGGTGTTCGGGGTCGTGTGCGGCGGTATCGTCGGCCGGGAGGTCGAGCGGGTCGGCGTCCACGTACCCGAGTTGCGCAGGGAGGGTCTTCGGGCGCTGTCCGTCCTCGGCGGCTTCGTCGCCCTGTGCGCCGCGGCCGTCCGCGTCCTGGCGTGGGTCCTGCCACACGCCTTCTAACGGCGGCCGGGCTCCCCGGCCGCGAGCCGCGGCGGCACGTCAGGTGACCGCCCCCGTGCGCGGCTCGGCGGCGTCCGGATCGGCGCCGCGGCGCTCGGCCGCGGGTCCATCGCCGGGCGGCCATGGACCTCGCGCGTGCGTCAGTTGTCCCTGCGGGCGAACCGGTTGAAGATGCGCTCCCCGGCGTTGACCGCGCCCTCGGCGACATCGCGCAGGACGCCGATGAACGGGTCCTGGGACTGGGCCCACGACTCGCGGTAGGAGCGGGCGGCGGCCTTGACCTCCTCGGAGACCTTGGCGTTGGCGTCGTCCTCGCGGCGCGGGTAGTTACCCGCCAGGATCGCCTCATACTCGCCGTCCCGGCGCCAGCGGTCCAGCTCGGCCACGCGCATCACCGCGAACGGGTGGGTGCTGCCGAGGAGGTTGAGCACCTTGAGCAGGCCGTCGCGCACGTCACCGGCGGTGTCGTACTCGCGGGCCTGGTCGAGGAAGGCCTCGATGTTCATCTCGTGGAGGCGGGACCCTCCGGCGAGCTTCATCAGGGCGCGCATGGCGGCCTCGGGGTCCTGGCCGCAGAGCAGGCCGCCGCGGTCGGCCGACAGCTCGGCCTTGCGGTGCCACTCCTCCAGCGCGGTCACGATGATCCGCAGCCCGATGTAGCCGAGGGGGATCCACGCCACGCGGGTGGCGAGCCGGGTGAGGATCGCCAGCATCGTGCCGTACACCGCGTGGCCGGACAGGATGTGGGCGGTCTCGTGCCCGACGACGAAGCGGAGCTCCTCCTCGTCCATCAGGTCGAGCAGGCCGGTGTTGATCACGATGAACGGGTCGTCGAAGCCGATGGCCATGGCGTTCGGCCGGGGGTCCTGCTGGACGTAGATCTCGGGAATGCGGTGGAGGTCCAGGAGGTAGGCGCTGTCGCGGCCCATGTCGTACAGGGAGCGGAACTGCGTCTCGCTGGCCCGCACAGAGGAGGCGAGGAACATCAGCCGGAGGCGGCGCTCGCTGAACAGGCCCGACATGCGCTTGAGCACCGAGTCGAATCCCGACAGGGAGCGCATCGCGACCAGGGCCGACCGGTCAGCTGGATGCTCGTAGGCCCGGGAGCTGATGCCGGGCAGCTGTACACGGTTGCGATCCGGGGTGGTGGTGGTCATGGTCGGCATGCTACGTCGGGGCGGATGCCCGCGCGCGGCCTTGCAGCATGCTTCCTGCCGCTCGAGCCCCTGTACGGGGTCCTGCCTGGGGTTGCCGGAGGGCGAGGGGGCGGGGACCTCGCGCGCGGCGCGGCACGTTAGGGTTTCCTCGCATGAGGAACGGGACTCCCACCAGGCGGCTTGGCATCATGGGCGGGACGTTCGACCCGATCCACCACGGTCACCTTGTCGCGGCCAGCGAGGTCGCCCATCACTTCGACCTGGACGAGGTGGTGTTCGTCCCGACCGGGCAGCCGTGGCAGAAGGCCGAGCAGCAGGTCTCCGCGGCCGAGGACCGCTATCTGATGACGGTCATCGCCACCGCGTCCAACCCCCGGTTCTCGGTGAGCCGGATCGACATCGACCGCCCGGGGCCGACGTTCACGATCGACACGCTCCGCGAGATCGCCGGCAGGTACGAGCCCGATGTGGAGCTGTACTTCATCACCGGCGCCGACGCTCTGGCGCAGATTCTCAGCTGGCGTGATGTCGACGAGCTGTTCACCATTGCGCATTTCGTAGGCTGTACTCGTCCGGGTCATCTGTTGCACGACCCGGGGCTCCCCGAGGGAAAGGTCAGCCTCATCGAGATACCGGCGCTCGCGATCTCCTCCTCGGAGTGCCGGCAGCGTGTGGCCGCCGGAGAACCCATCTGGTATCTCGTTCCCGACGGGATTGTTCAGTACATCAACAAGCGGGGTCTTTACCGGGCATCCTCATAATGGGAATGCTGACCTCGTACCCTTCACAGGAGGAACAACCCACATCGTGACAGCATCCGAGAGATCCCAACAGCTCGTCCGGCTCGCCGCCGAGGCCGCGGCCGAGAAGCTGGCGGATGACATCATCGCCTACGACGTGAGCGAGCAGCTCGTCATCACCGACGCCTTCCTGCTCTGCTCCGCCTCCAACGACCGCCAGGTCCGCGCCATCGTCGACGAGATCGAGGAGCGGCTGCGCATCGAGGCCCACGCCAAGCCGGTCCGCCGTGAGGGCGAACGCGAGGGCCGCTGGGTGCTCCTCGACTTCCTGGACATCGTGGTCCACGTCCAGCACGAGGAGGACCGCACCTTCTACGCCCTGGAGCGCCTGTGGAAGGACTGCCCGATCATCGGGCTCCCGGACAGCGTCACGCAGGTCCGAGCTCAACGGGCCCGCGGGACGGCAGGTGAGTGAGGGGAAGCGCGGCGGCCGTCGCGTCGTCTTCTGGCGCCACGGCCAGACGCTGTGGAACGTCGAGCAGCGGTTCCAGGGGCACACCGACATCCCGCTCGACGAGACGGGCATCGCCCAGGCCGAGCGGGCGGCCTCGCTGCTCGCGTCCCTGCGGCCATCGCTGATCGTCTCCTCGCACCTGCGGCGCGCCCAGGACACGGCCGCCGCCCTCGGCGCGATCGCCGGGCTCGACGTCCTGGTCGACAAGGACCTGCGCGAGCGCGGCGGCGGCGAGTGGGAGGGGCTGACCCGGGCCGAGATCGCCGCGGGCTGGCCGGTCCAGTACGCCGAATGGGAGGCGCCCGGAGGCGAGGCGGTGACCGACGTCGCCGACCGCGTGGCCGCCGCCACCCGGCGCTGGGTGACCAGGCTCGAAGACGGAGGGCTCATGGTGGTGGCCTCCCATGGGGCCGCCATCCGGCTCGGCCTGGCCCGCATGCTCGGCCTACCCGAGGAGCTGTGGCCGGCCCTCGGCGGGCTCGGCAACTGCTCCTGGTCGGTCCTGCAGGAGGGCCGCAAGGGCTGGCGCCTCCTGGAGCACAATGCGGGAACGCTCCCAGAACCGGTGAACAGCGACGACCGGCCCGATTCCGCCCCCGCGGCCGTCTAGACACCCCGAAGGGCGGGGCGGTTGGACGGTGGCACAACCGATGGGGGTCCGGTTCGTCGTGGAGGCCGAAGAACCGGAGGGGAACGGAAGCCTAGCGTTCGGACATGCCTCGCCTTTCCCCCAGCGATCTCTACCGTCTCGCGGTGCCGGGCGCCCCCCGGCTACGCCCGACGGCAGCGCCGTGAACCGGGAATCCGACGCGAAACGGTCCGAGATCTGGCTGGTCGCAACGAAAGGATCCTCCAGTGGCTGGAGCAGTGGATCCCGCTCGATGGCACGCCCGCCTCGGCGAGCTGATCGCCGAGTACGAAATCCCCGGCGCGAGCCTGGCCTTCCTCCACGAAGGAGAGGTACACGAGTTCGCCGCGGGCGTGCTCAACGTGGCCACCGGTGTGGAGGTGACCACCGACTCGCTCTTCCAGATCGGCTCGGTCACCAAGGTGTGGACCGCGACCCAGATCATGCTTCTCGTCGAGCGGGGCGAGCTGACGCTCGACACCCCGGTCGCCGACGTCCTGCCCGAGTTCCAGGTCGCCGACCCGGAGGTGACCAAGACCGTCACGATCAGGCACCTGCTCTCGCACACCTCAGGCATCGACGGGGACCTGTTCCTGGACACCGGCCGGGGCGACGACTGCGTCGAGAAGTACGTCGCGGCCTGCGCGGACCTCGCGCAGAACCATCCGCTGGGCGCCACCCAGTCGTACTGCAACTCCGGTTTCATCATCGCCGGGCGCGTCGTCGAACGCCTCACCGGCAAGGTGTGGGACGCGGCGCTGCGCGAGCAGATCATCGAGCCGCTCGGCCTCACCCACACCTGGACGCTGCCTGAGGACGCGCTGCGCTTCCGCGCCGCCATAGGGCACCTGGAGGGGCGGCCCGCCCCCGCGTGGGGGCTGATGCGCTCCTGCGGGCCGGCCGGGCTGGTCTGCGCGCGTGCCGCCGACGTCGTCGCCTTCGCCCGCGCCCACCTGGGCACCGGGCTGCTCGCCGACCCGCGGGCGATGTGGGAGCCGCAGGTGGACATCCCGAACCCCCACACCCTCGGAAAGCAGTGGGGGATCGGCTGGATCCTGGACGAGTGGCAGGGCCGCCGGATCATCTCCCACGGGGGCAACACCATCGGCCAGGCGGCCATGCTGTGGGCGGTCCCCGACGCCGGAACGGTGGTGTGCGTGCTGGCCAACGGCGGTTATGCCTCCGCCTTCCAGCACGCCCTGGCCACCGAGCTCTTCGGCGAACTGCTGGGCCTCGCCGTGCCGCCCAAGCTGGGACCGCCGGCCGAGCCGTTCGAGACCGACGTCGAGCGATACGCCGGTGTGTACGAGCGGGCCGGCATGCGGTTCACGCTCACGGTCCGTGACGGCCGGCTCTCGTTGTACGGCGAGGCCACCGGAGCGCTGGCAGAGGCGCAGCCACCCCTTGAGTTCGAGCTCGTCCCGGTGGACGACACCACCTTCGTGGGCCGTCCGGAAGGGCAGCCCAACTGGTTCTCGGCCGTCTTCTACCAGCTCGCGGACGGTACGCCGTACATCCACCTCGGCGTGCGGGCCACGCCCAAGGTCGCCTGAGGGGAACTCGGCATCGATTATCGTGAGGGGATGATTGCCCGGCCACGTGCCAGCCTGCGGCGGATCCTGGAAGATCTGGGCAGCACGGTCCTGGACGTGGCCGCCTCACCCGGTGAGCTGGACGCCGAGGTCACCGGGGTGCACATCTACGACCCCCTCGACGAGCTGCTGCTCGCGGAGGGGAGCCTCGTGCTCGCCGTCGGGGTGCAGTCCGCCGAGCGCGTCTGCGCCCTGCTCGACGCGGCCGGGCCCGCGGCGGGCGTCGTCGTCAAGCAGCCGGTGGACGTCGACGACGCCGTCCGCGCGAAGGTCCGGGAGACCGGGGTGGCGGTGCTGGGCCTCACCCGCGCCGCCTCCTGGGCGCAGGTCGCCGCGCTGCTGCGGTCCCTGCTGGCGGAGGGCGACCTCGCCGAACCGGGCGAAGCCCCGCCGGACGGCCTGTTCTCGCTGGCCAACGCCGTGTGCGCCCTGCTGGACGCGCCGGTCACCATCGAGGACCGCTCGTCGCGGGTGCTCGCCTACTCCGAGCGGCAGGACGAGGCCGACGCGGGCAGGGTGGCGACCGTGCTCGGCCGCCAGGTCCCGGAACGGTACCGGCGGATGCTGGTGGAGCGGGGGTTCCTCCGTGAGCTCTACCAGAGCCGCGAGCCGATCTACATGGAGCTGGACGACGACAGCATCAACCGGGCGGCGGTGGCCGTCCGGTCCGGGGACGAGATCCTCGGCTCCATCTGGGCCGCCGTGCGGGAGCCGCTGAGCGAGCAGCGTCAGCGGGCCCTCGCCGAGGCCGCGAAGATCGTCGCGCTGCAGCTGCTCAGGGAGCGCGCCGTGGCGGACACCAGCAGGCGGCTGCGCGCCGACCTGCTGTCGACGGTGCTGGCGGGCGGCAAGGACGCGGCCGAGGCGGCCGGGCGGCTCGGCGTGGCCAGCGAGCGGCTGTGCGTGCTCGCCGCCCAGCTCATCGACGGGTCCCACGCCGACGCCGCGCGCCTGGAGAGCGACAGGCAGCGGTTCTGCGACGCCCTCGCCGTGCACGTCGGCGCCATCCATCCAAGGGCCGCCGCCGCCCTGGTCGGCTCGGTGGCCTACGCCGTGCTGCCCCTGCACGCCGGCGGAGAGGAGGAGGCGCGGGCCGTACGGGTCGCCGAGAGCTTCCTCGCCCGGGTCGGCCCCCGGCACGCGGCCAACATCGGCGTGGGCCGCCTGGCGGTCAGCCTGACGGAGGTGTCCAGATCGCGGGCCGACGCCGACCGGGCGCTGCGGGTGCTGCGCGCCCGTGAGACCTCCGGCGCGGTCGCCTGCTACACCGGCGTGCACTTCGAGGCGCTGCTGCTGCAACTGTCCGACCTGGTGAAGGCCGAGGAGCAGGTCCCCACCGGGCCCTACGAGCGGCTCATCGCCCACGACGCCGAGCACGGCAGCGAGCTGGTGGCCACCCTGCGGGCCTACCTGGACGCGTTCGGCGACGTCAACGCCGCCTCGGCCAAGGTGCACGTGCACGCCAACACCTTCCGCTACCGCCTGAAGCGGCTCACCGAGATCAGCGGCCTGGACCTCGCCGATCCCGACGCGCGGCTGTCCGTGATGCTCCAGATGCGGATCTTCGGCCGGTAGCACGAGGCGTCGCGGGCTTTCGTGGCAGGGAACGAAGAAGCACCGCCGGGAAACGGCGAATGTGGGGCATCACCCCCCTTCCTGGAGTCCCGATGAAATCCACAGGAGCGGCGGCCGTGCTCGGTGCCCTCAGCTGGCGAGCCTCCGGTCGCCGACGAGATCACCTCCGCGCTGGACGGCCGAGAGCCCCCTGCCCCCGGTCAGCGTGGTGGTTCTGCATCGGGCACCGCGGCAGTGGGAAGGGGGCGGCGGCGCCGTCGCGCGGTGAGAAACCGGTGGGGCCGGCGCTAGAGGGTGATCCATTCGGTCGAGGTGGTGACCTCGTCCAGGATTTCGGGGAGCGGGTCGACGCCGATGCCTGGGCCGGTGGGCACGGTCAGGTGTCCGTCCCGCAGCTCGAAGGGCGCCGTGAGGTCGGTCGCGTAGTAGCGCCGGGAGCCGGAGGTGTCGCCGGGCAGGGTGAAACCGGGCAGAGCGGCCAGGGCGACGTTCGCGGCGCGGCCGATGCCCGTCTCCAGCATGCCGCCGCACCAGACGGCGACGCCGTGGGCGCGGCACAGATCATGGATGCGCCGCGCCTCCAGGTAGCCGCCGACACGTCCGGGCTTGATGTTGATCACCGAGCAGGCGCCCAGGGAGATGGCCGCGGCGGCGTGCTCGGCCGACTCGATGGACTCGTCCAGGCAGATCGGGGTGGTGATCCGGCGGGCCAGCCGGGCGTGCTGGACCATGTCGTCGTCGGCCAGCGGCTGCTCGATGAGCAGCAGCCCGAACTCGTCCAGCCTGGCCAGGTGGGGCGCGTCGGTGAGCGTGTACGCGGCGTTGGCGTCCACCTGGAGCGGCACGTCGGGGCCGAAGCGCTCGCGTACGGCGCGGACCGGCTCCAGGTCCCAGCCGGGCTCGATCTTGAGCTTGATCCGGATGTACCCCTCCTCCAGATAACCGGCGACGGCGTCGAGCAGTTCAGGGATCGAGTTCATGATGCCGACCGACACCCCCGCCGGGACGCGGTCGGCCGCGGCGCCCAGGAAGGAGGCGAGCGACTGGTCGGCGGCGCGCAGCCGGGCGTCCAGCACGGCCGCCTCCAGCGCCGCCTTGGCCATGCGGTGGCCCTTGAACGGCCGCAGGGCGCGGCCGACGGCGTAGGCGTCGGCGCTCGGAGGGAGCGCCGGGATCAGGAAGCGGCGCAGCACGTCGGCGGCGCCGTCGACGTACTCGGCGGAGTAGAGCGGGCCCGACATGGCCACGCACTCGCCCCAGCCCTCGGCATCCGGCGTGACCACGCGCAGCAGCAGCACGTCGCGCCGCGTCTCGGTGCCGAAGGAGGTACGGAACGGCGCGACCAGCGGCATCGCGATCCGCCGCAGCTCGATTCCAGTGATCTTCATGGTGATGTGCGGCCTCGGCCGCTTCTCCCTTCGATGCCGGCGCCGGTCAGGCGACGTGGTGCAGGATGCGGCGCGGCTGGCGCCACGAGGGGTCGTCCGGGGGCGCCGCCGTCCCGGCGCACGCTCCGGTGGCCGTACGGGTGGTCGTACAGGTGGCTGTACAGGGTGGTCGTACGGGGCGTGCCGGACGCCGGGGGGCGGGCTCGGCCCGCCGGTGGGATCAAGGGGTCCGCTCCACGATGTAGCAGGATCTGTCGTGGAAGCCGGTGACCCGGGCGCCCTTGCCCAGGAGATCGCCGAGCACGTCCCGCATGGCCAGCCGCCAGTCCCTGGCCGCCGCCGGATCCTTGGCGCGCAGGGCCTCGATGTCCTCGGGTACGGCCACGAGCACCGTCGCGGCGTCGGTCCGTCCCGTCACGGGCCTGCCGTCCCGGTCGCCGAGCCCGACCACCGCGTCCGGAGGGATCTCCGTCCGGCACGGCTCGCGCCGGACCGCGGAGAGCACGCGG
The DNA here is from genome assembly GCF_023276435.1 of Sphaerisporangium perillae. Classification (GTDB taxonomy): domain Bacteria; phylum Actinomycetota; class Actinomycetes; order Streptosporangiales; family Streptosporangiaceae; genus Sphaerisporangium; species Sphaerisporangium perillae. The sequence continues at coordinate 251,258 of NZ_JALLPO010000003.1, read as the reverse complement.
GGTTCCGACAGCCGCCAGACGGCGAGCAGCCGGTCCGACTCGTCCCCGGAGTTGATCGCGTCTTCCATGGCGCCGTAGAAGGACGGCAGGTACTCCTCCGGGCGGGCCCCGAGCTTGACCAGGTTGAAGTGCGCGTTGCGCCGCACCAGCGGGTCGTAGGTCCAGGTGATCACCTCCAGGCCGCGGGCCAGCGCCCACGCGCGCTGGTGCAGCTTCAGGGCGAAGCCGATCCCGCGACCCGCCAAGGCGCCGGTGACGTGCGAGTGCAGCGCCCGCCCCGCCGGGGCCGCGAGGAAGCCGACCGACGCCCCGACCAGCCGGTCGCACTCGTACGCCCCGGCCACGTAGTTGCCCGCGTGCGACAGCGCCCGCATCATCTCCACCGTGACCGGCGCGCCGCCCGGCTCGGGGTGCCAGATGCCGTCGAACAGCCGGAAGACGTCCTCGAACTCCGCCACGGAGTGGAGTTCGCGCAAGACCACGTCACTCATCCGCGCACCGCCCGGATCAGGCCCGCCAGCAGTGCCGCCCGGCCGGGCATCTCGGCCACGACCACGTGCTCGCCGTCGGCATGGGCGCCGCCGCCCACCGCGCCGAGCCCGTCAAGCGTGGGACATCCGGCGCCGGCGGTGAAGTTGCCGTCGGAGGCGCCTCCGACGGCGGCCGGGGAGAGGGGGGCGAGCCCGAGATCGGCGGCGATCCGCTGGGCGAGGGCGAACAGCCCGGCCGACGAGGCGGGCTCCAGGGGCGGGCGGTTCGGGCCTCCCCGGACCTCCAGCCGGGTACCGGTGATCCGGGGCGACAGGGCCCTCATCAGCTCGTCCACGCGCTTCTGTGCGGCGAGGGTCGGCACCCGGACGTCCACGGACAGGCGGGCCAGCGCGGGCACGGTGTTGACCGTGGTCCCGGCGGACAGCACCGTCGGCGTGATGGTGGCCGGCCCGAGGGAATCCGCCGGGCCGGCGTCGGCTCGGCTTCCGTTCACCTGGCCGGCGTCCGCTCGGCTGCCGTTCACCTGGCCGGCGATCGCGGTGACGGCGAGGATCTGGTGGGCGAGCTCGATCGAGGCGTTCGCGCCCTTGCCGGGGTCGAGCCCCGCGTGCGCGGCGCGGCCGTGCACCAGGAGCTCGTACACCGAGATGCCCTTGCGTTCGGTCTTGAGCGCGCCGCCGTCCGCGCTGGCCTCCAGCACGAACGCCGCCGCGCAGCCGCGTGCCGACTCCTCGACCAGCGCGCGCGAGGTCGGTGACCCGAGCTCCTCGTCCCCGGTGACCAGCACGCACACGCCGTCCGGCGACGGCAGGGTGGCCAGAGCGTGGAACATCTGGACCAGCCCGGCCTTCATGTCGAACACCCCCGGCCCCCGGGCGATCCCGTCGGCGACGGACCAGGGACGGGTCCGCAGGGAGCCGATCGGCCAGACCGTGTCGTGGTGGCCGACCAGCAGCACCTTGGGCGTGCCGAAGCTCCACCGCAGGTGGGTCACCCCGTCGATCACGAGCGTCTCGGGAGGGCTGCCGAGCATTCTGCGCCCCTGGTCGGCGACCACCCGGGCGCTGCGGGCCACCGCCTGGTGGTCGGCGGAGAACGACTCGCTGACGACGAGTTCTTCCAGGTCGGCGAGCATGGTGTCGAGGATCACCGGGGCCGCCCCAGCTCGGCGCGGAACAGCCGCCGCACGTTGCCGCCGAGGATCTTCAGGAGGTCGTCCTCGGCGAAATCGTGCTTGATCAGGGCCTCGGTGACCAAAGGGAGGCCGCGCGGGCCGTCGAGGCCGGGCAGGACGGCCATGGGGTCGATCTCGCCGTAACCGAGGTCCTCGCAGCACGGGGGAGTGACGTCGTGCAGGACTTCGCGGACGAAGTCCGGGCCGAGGCCGACATGGTCCATCCCGCCGACGTCCGCGATGTGGGCGATGTGCTCCACCAGCCGGTCCACGGTGTAGTCGACCGGGTCCTCCGACAGGAAGGCCGGGAAGAAGTTGACGCACACCACGCCGCCGGTCGCGGCGACGCCGCGGATCTGGTCGTCGGTGAGGTTGCGGTGGTGGTCGCGCAGGGCGCGCGCCGAGGAGTGGGTCGCCATCACCGGACGGGTCGCGAGTTCCAGCACATGCTCGACCCCGCGGGCGCCCAGGTGGGAGACATCGAAGATCATGCCGAGCCGTTCCATCTCCCGTACCGCCGCCACCCCGGCCTCGGTGAGCCGGCCGCCGGTGGCGTCCTCGCCGCTGCCGTCCGCCAGCGGCGTGCGGCCCCAGTGGGCGATCGAGGCGACCCGTACGCCCAGCCGGTGCAGGATGGGCAGCAGTTCGACGGAGGCGTCCAGGCCGGGCATGCTCTCCATGGCGAGGACCAGGGCGATCCTGCCCTCCGCGAGGGTCTGGTCGACCTGCGCGCCGTCGAGGCAGAGCCGCACCGCGTCGGCGTTGCCCTCGGCGAGGACGTGCGCGCATTCGATCATGCGGAGCGTCTGCCGGAGCGCGCCCTCCGGCCGGTACCGATCGTCGATGAAGACGGGCAGAACCTGCAGGTCCACCCCGCCCTCCCGAAGCTGGGGCAGCCACCGTTCGCGGAAGAACGACGCCCACCGCTGCGGCGGGCGCTCGGCGACCGCCATGAGTAGGTCGTTGTGCGTATCCGCGACGACGGCGCCGTGGTGGAGCTCAACGGACAAGTGTCACCCTCCGATCCATGGTTACCGCGACCGTATGACAGGTCGAGGGCGGGGGATTCGTCCGGTCGCACTAATAGCGGCGGCTTGTTCGTGCGTTCGTCCAAGATCGCTTCCCTGCGGGGTCGCCGGCGGTGGTTCAGGCCGAGGCGGCGCCGGAGGTCCCGGCCCGGTGTGGCCGAGGACGGCCCGTGCCGGTCGCCGGAACTCCGGGCGGCCGGAAGATATCGATTAGGTCAACGGGAGGGTGTCGCTATATGCTCTCCGAGCGCCGCGAGGGGAACACCCCGAGCGGTGACCAGGGGCTATGGCGCAGCTGGTAGCGCGCCTCCATGGCATGGAGGAGGTCTGGGGTTCGAATCCCCATAGCTCCACAGGTGAAAGGGCCACTTCCGGTGATCGGAGGTGGCCTTTTGCCGTTCGGGCGGATCCGGCCGCTGCGATGCCCGCCTGGGCCAAGGGCAGGGGGCGCGCGGCGAATCCTTCGCGAATCCTTACGTCTACAGTCAGTGTCCAGAGGGCGCAGTTGCCGGGCAAGAGTAGAGGGAAGCCGCAGTTGACGCAGAGGCTGACTAATTGGGCGGGGAACGTCGCGTTCCAGGCGGAACACGTCGATCTGCCCGCATCACTCGACGAGCTGCGGAGCCTCATCGCGCGCAGCGCCAAAGCGCACATCCTCGGCAGCGGGCACTCCTTCAACCGCATCGCCGACTCGCCCGGAGCCCTGGTCTCGCTGGACGGCCTGCCGCAGGCCGTGGAGATCGACGTCGCCGCGTCCACCGTCCGGGTCTCCGGAAGCGTGCGGTACGCCGAACTGGGCCGCCGGCTGCACGACAAGGGCTACGCGGTGCGCAACATGGCGTCCCTGCCGCACATCTCCGTGGCCGGCTCCTGTGCCACGTCCACCCACGGCTCCGGTGACGCCAACGGGAGCCTCGCCACCGCCGTGTCGGCCATAGAGATGGTCACCGCCGACGGCGAGGTGGTGGTGCTCGACCGCGACCGGGACGATGACCCGTTCCACGGGGCCGTCGTGGGGCTCGGCGCCCTCGGCGCCGTCGTCGGCCTCACGCTCGACATCGTGCCCGCGTTCGACGTACGGCAGTACGTCTACGAAGGGCTGCCCGTCGAAGTCCTGGACGATCACTTCGAGGACGTCGTCTCCCGCGCGTACAGCGTCAGCATGTTCACCGACTGGCGGACCTCCCGCATCAACCAGGTCTGGGTCAAGGAACGCCTCGACGAGGCCACCGGCTCACCCGAAACCGGAGGTACGGGTTCTTCGCCGGCCGAAGGCCTCTTCGGGGCGATGCCGGCGGACGGCCCCAGGCATCCCGTGCCCGGCATGCCGACCGTCAACTGCACCGAGCAGATGGGCGTCCCGGGCCCGTGGTTCGAGCGCCTCCCGCACTTCCGGCCCGACTTCACCCCGAGCAGCGGGGAGGAGCTGCAGTCGGAGTACATGGTGCCCCGCCGGCACGCCGTGGCCGCGCTGCACGCGCTGGAGGGCCTGCGCGACCACATCGCCCCCATCCTGCAGATCTCGGAGATCCGGACGATCGCGGCGGACCGGCTGTGGCTCAGCCCCGCGTACGGGCGCGACACCGTGGCGTTCCACTTCACCTGGGTCAAGGACCCTGACACGGTGCTCCCCGTGCTCGGCCTCATCGAGGAGCGGCTGGCGCCGTTCGAGGCCCGCCCGCACTGGGGCAAGCTCTTCACCGTCCCGCCCAAGGTGCTGGCCGCGCGGTACGAACGGCTCGCCGACTTCCGCACCCTCGCCCGGCACTACGACCCCGAAGGCAAGTTCACCAACGACTTCATCACCCAGCACATTCTCCAAGAGAACTGACCCTTGGCCGCACTACGCGCCCGTTTCGCAGGGCGCTACGCGTGACTTCCCCGTCTCCGGCCCGCCGGTGCGGCAGCGGTAGTGGTTCAAGGGCGGCGCCCAAGGACGGGTGATGGGAAGGCGATGCGGTTCTCGCCGGTGTAGACGTTCATGGAGTCGCCGCGCAGGAAGCCGATGAGGGTCAGCCCGGACTCCGCCGCCAGTTCGACCGCGAGGGACGAGGGGGCCGAGACGGCGGCGAGGGCGGGAACGCCCGCCATGACGGCCTTCTGGACCAGCTCGAACGAGGCACGCCCCGAGACCATGAGCACCGTGGACCGAAGGGGCAGCCTGCCGTCGCGCAGAGCCCAGCCGAGCAGTTTGTCCACGGCGTTGTGGCGGCCGACGTCCTCCCGCACGCACAGCGGCTCCCCGTCGGGGGTGAACAGCCCGGCGGCGTGCAGGCCGCCGGTGCGGTCGAACACCCGCTGGGCGGCGCGCAGCCGATCAGGCAGCGCCGCGATGACCCCGGCCGTCAGCCGGACGGGGTCGTCCTCCACCGGCCAGCGGGCGACCGTGCGGACCGCCTCCAGCGACGCCTTGCCGCAGACCCCGCAGGAGGAGGTGGTGTAGAAGTTGCGCTCCAGCGAGGTGGTCAGGGCCACGGCTCCGGGGCCGAGCCGCACGTCGAGCACGTTGTAGGTGTTGCCGCCGTCCACGGTGGCGCCCGCGCAGTAGCGGATCGAGCGGATCTCGCCGGGCGAGCCGATGGCGCCCTCGCTGACCAGGAAGCCGGCGGCCAGGTCGAAGTCGTCCCCAGGGGTGCGCATCGTTACCGTCAGCGGCTTGCCGTCCAGCCGGATCTCCAGCGGCTCCTCGGCCGCCAGCATGTCGACCCTGCGCGTCAGCGCCGTGTCCCGCAGCCGGAGGATGGGGCGCCGTACGGTCACCCGGCTCACGTCCTGCCTCCCGTCGCGACCTCGGTGGCGTCGGCGCGGGGCGGGGCGGTGCCGGGAGAGGTGATGTCGCCGGCCGACGTGGCGCGGGGCGTGCCGGAGGTGCCGGGGGAGGGGAGGTTCTGGACGTGCTGGTAGCCGAAGCGGCCCTTGATGCAGAGGTTGCCGTGGGTCACGGGGTTGTCGTGTGGCGAGGTGACCTTGACGATCTGGTCGTCCTGGACGTGCAGGGTCAGGTTGCAGCCCACCCCGCAGTAGCTGCAGATGGTGGTCGTCTGGGTCTGCCGTGACTCCTCCCAGGTGCCCGCCTGGCGCATGTCGAACTCGCTCTTGAACGACAGGGCGCCGGTCGGGCAGACCTCGACGCAGTTGCCGCAGTAGACGCAGGCCGAGTCGGTGAGCGGGGCGTCGAACTCGGTGGAGATCGTGGCGTCGAAGCCTCGCCCCGCGACCGTGATGGCGAAGCTGTTCTGCCACTGCTCGCCGCAGGCGTCGACGCACTTGTAGCACAGGATGCACTTGTCGTAGTCGCGCACGTAGAGGTCGTTGTCGACCTTCACAGGCTGCTCGACCTTCGCGGCGTCCTCGCCGAAGCGGCCGGGCCGGGCGCCGTACTCGGCGAGCCATTCGGCCGCGCGGGGCGTGGTCGACAGGTCGACCGAGGAGCCGAGAAGCTCGAGGACGACCTTACGGCTGTGCCGGGCCCGCTCGGTGGAGGTGCCGACGACCATGCCGGCCTCCGCCTTACGGGAGCACGCCGGGACGAGGGTGCGCGAGCCCTCCACCTCCACCATGCACACCCGGCAGGCGTTCTTCGGGGTCAGCGTGTCGCCGTAGCAGAGGGTGGGGATGTCCTGGCCGGCTCCGCCGCAGGCGTCCAGGATCGTGGACCCCTCCGGCACCCGTACAGGGGCGCCGTCCACGGTCAGCTCGACGAGCCGCCGGGGCGGGGGCAGCGGGACGGTCATGACGCCTCCGGGGGAGAGGGGACGGGCAGGGCGACCGGGGCAGCCGGAGAAGCGGCGCGGACCAGGGACGGCGCGGGCGAGGCCGCCGAACCGGCGCCGACGGAGGCGGTGAGGGGGGCTGAGGGGAGCGGGAAGGCGCCGAGGCGGTCGATGGCGGACTCGACCGCGTTCCAGGCCGTCTGGCCGAGCCCGCAGATGGACGCGTCGCGCATGGCCTGGCCGACCTCGCGGAGCAGCGTGAGGTCCTCGGCCTTCGGGGCGCGGCTGAGGCGGTGCAGGGCCTCCTCCTGCCGCACGGTGCCCACGCGGCAGGGCACGCACTGCCCGCAGGACTCGTCGCGGAAGAACTCGGCGATGCGCACGAGGATGCCGGCCAGGTCGACGCTGCCGTCCAGGACCAGCACCACGCCGGAGCCCAGGGTCGCCCCCGCCGCCCGGGTGCCCTCGAAGGTGAGCGGGATGTCCAGCTCGTCGGGTCGGACGAACGCGCCCGCGGCCCCGCCCAGCAGCACGGCCCGCAGGTCGGCGGGCGGCCCTCCCGCGAGGGCGAGCAGTTCGCGCAGCGTCGCGCCGAACGGCAACTCGTAGACCCCGGGCCTGGCCACGCCGCCGGAGACGCAGAACAGCTTGGTGCCGGTGGAGCCCTCGGTGCCCGTGCGGGCGTAGGCGGCGGCGCCGTTCAGGAGGATGGGGAGCACGTTGGCCAGCGTCTCGACGTTGTTGACCACGGTGGGCATGCCGAAGAGCCCCCTGTCGACCGGGAACGGCGGCTTGCTGCGCGGCTCGCCGCGGTAGCCCTCGATCGAGTTGAAGATCGCCGTCTCCTCGCCACAGATGTACGCGCCGGCGCCCCTGCGGATCTCGATGTCGAAGGCGAACCCCTGGCCGAGGATGTCCTCGCCCAGCAGGCCGCGGGCGTGGGCCGTGGCGATCGCGTGCCGCATCCGGGCGGTGGCCCGGGGGTACTCCGCGCGGATGTACAGGTAGCCCTTGGCGCAGCCGGTGGCGTACCCGGCGATGGTCATGGCCTCGACGAGGGCGTACGGGTCGCCCTCCATGAGCACCCGGTCTTTGAAGGTGCCGGGCTCGCTCTCGTCTGCGTTGCAGACCAGGTAGTGCGGACGGGCGGGCCGGCTCGCCACGGCGGCCCACTTGCGCCCGGCGGGGAACGCCGCGCCGCCGCGGCCGACGAGCCCTGACTCGGTGACCTCCTGGACGACCCCGAGCGGGCCGAGCTCGAAGGCCCGGCGGAGCGCGGCGTACCCTCCGGCCGCCCGGTAGTCGTCCAGGCTGGCCGGGTCGACCGCGCCGACCCGGCGCAGCAGCACCAGGGACGGGTCACCCGCCTGCGGCACGGCGGAGGCGGCGGAGGGTTCCTCCCGCCCGAGCAGGATGCGCGCCCCCTGACCGCCATCGCCCCCCGGGCCGCGGGCGCCGCCGGTCGCAGGACCGTCGGGCCGCTCGGTCTGCGGATCGTGGAGCTGGACGTTCGCCTGGCCGGCGGCGCTGTCGGTGTCGCCGGCATTGGCTCCGCCGGCCGCCCGGCCGCCGGCCCGGGTGCCGCTGGCGGGGCCGCCGTCCGGGAGGGCAGGCGCGTACACGGTGGACTTCGGGGTCTCGCCGGCTTCCAGGGCCAGGGCGGCGGGGGCCCGCTCGCACAGGCCAAGGCACGGGCTCGGTGTCCAGGACGTGCCGGGCGGGCCGAGCCGTTCCTGGACGTGCCGCCGCACCTCCTGCGCCCCGCGGGCCTGGCACGCCAGGTCGGTGCAGACGTGCAGCACGCGGGCGGGGCGCGGCTTGAGAGACAGCAGCGAGTAGAAGCTCGCCACCCCGTAGGCCTCGGCGGGCGGGACGGTGAGGCGGCGGCAGATGTAGTCGAGCGCGCCCTCGCTGATCCATCCGACGCGGTCGTTCACGGCGTGCAGAGCCGGCAGGAGCAGGTTGCGCTGATCGCGCGCCTCGCGTCCTCCCGCGGCGAAGTGCAGGTCGTCCTCGGTGCGCAGGCCGCCGTGCCAGGAGGAGGGCGGCGGCCCGAGGACGGCGTCGACGGCGGCGCGCTCGTCATCGGTGGGCTCGGCGTCGCGGAACCGGAGGTCCACCGCGCCTCACCTGGCCTTCGCGGCGAGGAACTCGCCTGCGCCGGCGGCGACCTGGCCGCTATGGGAAAGGGCCGCCCCGCCGTCGCCGGTGAGCTTGTCGACGCGGACGGCGGCGGCCTTGAACTCGGCCGTGCCGGCGATGGGGCAGGTGGCCTCGATGGTCAGGGCGTTGGTGTCGACCTCGTCGGGGAAGTGCATGGTCATGAAGACCAGGCCGGGACGCAGCCCCGGGTCGATGTGGACCGGGGCGACGACCGACCCGCGCCGCGAGCTGATCCGGACCTCCTCGCCGAGGGTGAGGCCGAGCCGCGAGGCGTCCTCGGGGGAGAGCTGGACGCGCTCGCCGGCGCGCAGCGGGGAGGCGAAGCCGGACGACTGGACGCCGGTGTTGTAGGAGTCGAGCGTGCGGCCGGTGGTGAGACGCAGGGGGTACTCCTCGTCGAGCAGGTCCACGGGGGGCGAGTGCCGCAGGACGGCGAACGGCGCGGGAGCGCCCCTGCGTGCCGGGTCGGTCTCCCACAGCCGCCCGTGAAGGAAGGGCGGCTCGACGGAGTCCTCCGAGGGGCACGGCCACTGGATGCCCTGCAGGTCGGCCAGGCGCTGGTAGCTCATGCCGGCGTGCGCGGGCGACATCCTGCGGATCTCGTCCCACACCTGCTCGGAGCTCTCGTAGTGCCAGTCGTGGCCGAGGCGGCGGGCCAGCTCGCACAGGATCCAAATGTCGTCGCGGGCCTCGCCCGGCGGTGACACGGCCTTGCGCACGCGCTGCACCCGGCGCTCGCTGTTGGTGAAGGTGCCCTCGCTCTCGCACCAGGCCGCGGCGGCCGGCAGTACGACGTCGGCCATCTGGGCGGTCTTGGTGAGGAAGATGTCCTGGACGACGAGGTGGTCGAGCATGCTCAGGCGCTTGACGCAGCTCAGCGAGTCGGCCTCGGACTGCACGGGGTTCTCGCCGATGAGGTAGCAGGTGGTGACCTTGCCCTCGGCCATGGCCTCCAGCATGCCGGTGAGCGTCAGGCCGTAGCCGGGCTGGATCGGGGCCTGCCACTCTTGCTCGAACCTGGCGCGGATCCCCGGATCGAGGATGTCCTGGAACCCGGGCAGCCGGTTGGGGATGGCGCCCATGTCGCCGCCGCCCTGGACGTTGTTCTGCCCGCGCAGCGGCGACAGGCCGGAGCCGTACCGGCCGACGTGCCCGGTGAGCAGGGAGAGGTTGATCAGCGCGCGCACGTTGTCGGTGGCGTTGTGATGCTCGGTGATGCCGAGCGTCCAGCAGAGCTGGGCGCGGTCGGCGCGGGCGTAGGTGTGGGCGAGCTCCCGGATCGCGTGCGCGGGCACGCCGGTAACCTGCTCGGCGGCGGCGAGGGTCCACGGCTCCACCGAGGCGGCGAACTCCTCGAACCCCTCGGTGGCCCGCTCGATGAAGGCCGTGTTGTGCAGACCGGCGTGGATGATCTCGCGTGCGACCGCGTGGGCGAGCGGGATGTCGGTGCCGACGTTGAGCCCGAGCCATCGGTCGGCCCATTGGGCCGTCCCGGTCCTGCGGGGGTCGACGGCGAACATGCGGGCGCCCTTGCGGATGCCTTTGAGCACGTGGTGGAAGAAGATCGGGTGGGCGTTGCGCGCCGCGGACCCCCACATGATGATGACGTCGGTGTCCTCGATCTCCTGGTAGGAGGAGGTGCCGCCGCCGCTGCCGAAGGCGGCGGACAGCCCGGCGACGCTCGGCGCGTGGCAGGTGCGGTTGCAGGAGTCGACGTTGTTGGTGCCGGCGACGACGCGGGTGAACTTCTGCGCCACGTAGTTCATCTCGTTGGTCGAGCGGGCGCACGACAGCATGGCGAACGCGTCGGGGCCGTGGCGGGCGATGTTGCGGCGGAAACCCTCGGCGGCGCGCTGGAGTGCCTCCTCCCAGGTGGCCCGCCGCAGGACTCCGTCCTCACGTACGAGGGGATGGGTCAGCCGGTCGTAGTGCTCGGCTCGCTTCTTCTTCACGTCCGTGTCCTCCGAGCGGGCGGGGAATACTGTATGCGATTTACCGTATGTGGTTCTACAGCGTAGGGACAAGGCCGCGGCGCACCTGCTCGTCGAGCAGGTCGGTCACGGCGTGGATCGACCGAAGCGTGGGGACCTGCGCGCCGGTGAGGTCGGCCAGCTCGACCACCGCCGCCAGGAGCACGTCCAGCTCAAGGGGTTTGCCCTTCTCCAGATCCTGGAGGGTGGAGGTCTTGTGCTCGCCGGCCCGCTCGGCTCCGGCGATGCGGCGCTCGATGGAGATCCGGGGGTCGCAGCCGACCCGCTGGGCGACATCGACGGTCTCGCGCATCATCGCGACGACGAGCTCGCGGGCGCGGCGGTGGCGGCAGATGCCGGCCATCGTCGCCCGGGCGAGCGCGCTGATGGGGTTGAACGCGATGTTGCCCATGAGCTTGACCCAGATGTCGTGCCGCAGGTCGGGCTCGACCGGGCATTTGAGGCCGCCCTCGATCATGGCCGCGCTGAAGGCCGTGCAGCGGCCCGACGTCGAGCCGTCGGGCTCGCCGATCGAGAAGCGCGTGCCCTCCAGGTGGCGGACGACTCCGGGCGCCTCGATCTCGGTGGCGGCGTACACGACGCATCCGATCGCGCGCTCCAGCGGCAGGGCGGCCGTGACGCTCCCGCCGGGGTCGACGCTCTGGATGCGGTAGCCCTCGTAGGGCCCGGGCAGCCGGTGGAAGTACCACCAGGGGATGCCGTTCTGGGCGGCCACGATGGAGGTCGTCTCGTGCAGCAGGGGCAGGATCATCGGCCCGGCGGCCGCGTAGGCGTTGGCCTTCAGGCCGAGGAACACATGGTCCACCGGGCCGACCTCATGGGGGTCGTCGGTGGCGTGGGGATGACCGGTGAAGTCACCCCGGGGGCTCAGCACGCGCACACCGGACCGGCGCATGGCGGCGAGGTGCTCGCCGCGGGCGATGAGATGCACCTCGACGCCCGCCCTGCACAGGGCGGCGCCCACATACGCACCGATGGCGCCGGCGCCAAGAACAGCGATCTTCACGAACAGCTCCGTCCTCGCGTCGACGATTGTATTCGGTATACAGTATGGAAATCCGAGGGTCAAGGATCCGTGTCCGCCGGCCAAAAGAGAGCGGCCGTCACCGAAAGGGTCTGGACAAGGTGCGACCACCGGGTTAACGATTGGCTTCATACGGTATGCAGTATGCACTTTGAGAGGACGGCCTCTGATGCCCGAACCAGCGACCCCGCCCGCCGAACCCGCCCCCGAGCGCATCTCGGGCGGCCATCTCGTGGCCAAGGCCCTGAAGGCGGAGGGCGTCGATGTGATCTTCACGCTCTGTGGCGGCCACATCATCGACATCTACGACGGCTGCGTCGACGAGGGCATCGAGGTGATAGACGTACGCCACGAGCAGGTGGCGGCGCACGCGGCCGACGGCTACGCGCGGGTCACCGGCAAGCCGGGGTGCGCGGTCGTGACGGCCGGGCCGGGCACCACCGACGCGGTGACCGGCGTCGCCAACGCCTTCAGGGCCGAGAGCCCCATGCTGCTCATCGGCGGCCAGGGGGCGCTGAGCCAGCACAAGATGGGCTCACTGCAAGACCTGCCGCACGTCGACATGATGACGCCGATCACCAAGTTCGCGGCCACCGTGCCCTCCACCGAACGGGTGGCCGACCTGGTGTCCATGGCGTTCCGCGAGTGCTACCACGGCGCGCCCGGGCCGTCGTTCCTGGAGATCCCGCGTGACGTCCTGGACGCCTCAATTCCGCTGGACAAGGCGCGCATCCCGCAGGCCGGGCGCTACCGTGCCTCCACCCGCCAGGCCGGCGACCCCGCGGCCATCGAGCGCCTCGGCGACCTCATCGCCCACTCCGAGAAGCCGTGCGTCCTGCTGGGCAGCCAGGTGTGGACGTGCAGGGCCACCGCCGACGCCATCGACTTCGTCCGCGCGCTCAACGTGCCGGCGTACATGAACGGCTCGGGGCGCGGCACGCTGCCGCCCGGCGACCCCCACCACTACCAGCTCTCCCGCCGGTACGCCTTCTCCAACGCCGACCTGATCATCATCGTCGGCACGCCGTTCGACTTCCGCATGGGGTACGGCAAGCGGCTCTCGCCCGAGGCGACCGTGGTGCAGATCGACCTCGACTACCGCACGGTGGGCAAGAACCGCGACATCGACCTCGGCATCGTCGGCGACGCCGGGCTGGTGCTCTCCGCCGCGGCCGCCGCCGCGACCGGCCGGGAGGACAACGGCAGCGCCCGGCGCAAGAGGTGGATGGAGGAGCTGCGCGAGGTCGAGACCAAGGCGTACCAGAAGCGCCTGCCCCGGCAGCTGTCGGACGCCCGGCCCATCGACCCCTACCGGCTCGTCCACGAGATCAACGAGTTCCTCACCGAGGACACCATCTACATCGGCGACGGCGGCGACATCGTCACCTTCTCCGGCCAGGTCGTGCAGCCCAAGTCGCCCGGCCACTGGATGGATCCCGGGCCGCTCGGCACGCTCGGCGTCGGCGTGGCCTTCGCGATGGCCGCCAAGCACGCCCAGCGCGACAAGGACGTGGTCTGCCTCTTCGGCGACGGCGCGTTCAGCCTCACCGGCTGGGACTTCGAGACCATGGTCCGCTTCGACCTGCCCTTCATCGGGATCATCGGCAACAACTCCTCCATGAACCAGATCCGCTATGGCCAGGCCGCCAAGTACGGCGAGGCCAGGGGCAGGGTCGGCAACACCCTCGGCGACGTCCGGTACGACGAGTTCGCCCGGATGCTGGGCGGCCACGGCGAGGAGGTCCGCGACCCGGCCGGCATCCGGCCGGCGCTGGAGCGGGCCCGCGAGTCCGGCAAGCCCGCGCTGATCAACGTATGGATCGACCCGGACGTGTACGCCCCCGGGACCATGAACCAGACGATGTACAAGTAGGGGAACCCCGCGATGAGCAGAGCACTCGAAGGTGTCCGCGTCCTCGACATGACCCACGTGCAGTCCGGACCGTCCTGCACCCAGATCCTCGGCTGGCTCGGCGCCGACGTCGTCAAGCTGGAGTCGCCCTCCGGCGACATCACCCGCAAGCAGCTACGCGACGTCCCGGACGTGGACAGCCTTTACTTCACGATGCTCAACTGCAACAAAAAGAGCATCACTCTCAACATGAAGAGCGACCGCGGCAAGGAGATCTTCACCGAGCTGGTCCGCGAGGCCGACGTCCTGGTGGAGAACTTCGGCCCCGGCGCCGTCGACCGCATGGGTTTCACCTGGGAGCGCCTCCAGGAGATCAACCCACGCCTGGTGTACGCCTCGATCAAGGGGTTCGGGCCCGGGCGTTACGCCGGGTTCAAGGCCTACGAGGTCGTCGCGCAGGCGATGGGCGGCTCCATGAGCACCACCGGCTTCGAGGACGGCCCGCCGCTCGCGACCGGAGCGCAGATCGGCGACTCAGGCACGGGCATCCACACGGTCGCGGGCATCCTGGCCGCCCTGTACCAGCGCGGCACCACCGGCAGGGGGCAGCGGGTCCAGGTCGCCATGCAGCACGCCGTGCTGAATCTGTGCCGGGTCAAGCTGCGCGACCAGCAGCGGCTCGCGCAGGGGTCGCTGGCCGAGTATCCGAACAAGGCCTTCGGCGACGAGGTGCCCCGGTCGGGCAACGCCTCGGGAGGCGGGCAGCCCGGCTGGGCGGTGAAGTGCGCCCCCGGCGGCCCCAACGACTACATCTACGTGATCGTCCAGCCACCCGGCTGGCGGCCGATCGCCCGCATCATCGGCCGGCCCGAGCTGGCGGACGACCCCGAGTGGGCGACGCCGGAGGCCCGGCTGCCGAAGCTGGACAAGATGTTCCAGCTCATCGAGGAGTGGACCCGCCTGCACGACAAGTGGACGGTGCTCGACGCGCTCAACGCCGAGGACATCCCGTGCGGGCCGATCCTGTCGACCAAGGAGCTCATCGAGGACGAGACGCTGAGGGAGCAGGGCGTGATCGTCGAGGTAGAGCATCCCGAGCGAGGCACCTTCGCGACCGTCGGCAGCCCCATCCAGCTCTCCGACTCCCCGGTCACGGTGACCACCCCGCCCCTGCTGGGCGAGCACAACGAGGAGATCTACGCGGGTATCGGCCTCTCGGCCGACACGGTCGCGGAGCTGCGACGGAACGGAGTGATCTGATGGCGGGAAGCGAAGAGACGGTCCGCGAGGTCCTGGAGAAGGCCCGCGCCGAGGGCCGCACGGCGCTGACCGCGCCCGAGGGCAGGAGGCTCTGCGAGGCGTACGGCATCACCACACCCGGCGAGGGCCTCGCCACCTCACCGGAGGAGGCCGCGCGGATCGCCGCCGACATCGGGCTGCCGGTGGTCATGAAGATCGTCTCGCCGGACATCCTGCACAAGACGGAGGCCGGCGGCGTCATCGTCGGGCTGCGCACTCCCGAGGAGGTGCGCGCCGCGTACGACCGCATCACGGCGGCCGCCCGCGCCTACGATCCCGACGCGGCCATCGACGGCGTCCAGGTGCAGCGGATGCTCGACGGCGGGCACGAGGTGATCATCGGAGCGGTCACCGACCCCACGTTCGGCAAGGTGGTCGCCTTCGGCCTCGGCGGCGTGCTGGTGGAGGTGCTGAAGGACGTGACGTTCCGCCTGGCGCCGCTCACCCACGGCGAGGCGCTCGGCATGCTCGACGACATCAAGGCGGCGGAGGTGCTGCGCGGCGTGCGCGGCGGCGAGGGAGCCGACCGGGAGGCGCTCGCCACCATGATCGAACGAGTCGGCGCCCTCGTCGCCGACTTCCCCGAGATCTCCGAGGTCGACCTCAACCCCGTGTTCGCGAGCGCGTCCGGGGCGACCGCGGCGGACGTGCGCATCCTGCTCGACCCCGAGCCGGTGCGGCCCGTCGAGCGCTTACCTCGCGAGGAGATCCTCGCCTCGATGAACCGCATCTTCAAGCCCAGGTCCGTCGCCGTGATCGGCGCCTCGGCGGAGAACGGCAAGATCGGCAACTCGGTCATGCGCAACCTCATCGACGGCGGCTACCAGGGTCAGATCTTCCCGATCAACCCGAAGGCCTCCGAGATCATGGGGCTGCCCGCCTACCCGAGCGTCGCCGACGTGCCCTACGAGGTGGACGTCGCGGTGTTCGCGATCCCGGCGAAGTTCGTGGCCGGCGCGCTGGAAGAGGCCGGAGCCAAGGGTGTCGGCGGCGCCATCATGATCCCTTCCGGCTTCGGGGAGACGGGCAACCACGAGGGCCAGGCCGAGATCGTCGAGATCGCCCGCCGGCACGGCGTGCGGCTGCTCGGCCCCAACATCTACGGCTACTACTACACGCCGGAGAACCTCTGCGCCACGTTCTGCACCCCCTACGACGTGAAGGGGAGCGTGGCGCTCACCTCGCAGAGCGGCGGCATCGGCATGGCCATCCTGGGCTTCAGCCGCACCACCAAGATGGGCGTGTCGGCGATCGTCGGCGTCGGCAACAAGGCCGACATCGACGAGGACGACCTGCTGACCTTCTTCGAGCAGGACGACAACACCCGCTGCGTGGCCATGCACATGGAGGACCTCAAGGACGGGCGGGGCTTCGTCGAGGCGGCGAGGCGGGTCTCGCGCCATAAGCCGGTGATCGTGCTCAAGGCCGGGCGCACCGCCATGGGCGCGCGGGCGGCGGGCTCGCACACCGGCGCGCTGGCCGGCGACGACAAGGTGTACGACGACATCCTGCGCCAGGCCGGGGTCGTCCGGGCTCCCGGGCTGAACGACATGCTGGAGTACGCCCGCTCGCTCCCGCTCCTGCCCACCCCGCAGGGGGAGAACGTCGTCATCATCACCGGGGCGGGCGGCTCGGGCGTCCTGCTCTCCGACGCCTGCGTCGACAACGGGCTTTCCCTCATGGACATCCCGCCGGACCTGGACGAGGCGTTCCGCGCCTACATCCCGCCTTTCGGGGCCGCGGGCAACCCGATCGACATCACCGGCGGCGAGCCGCCGAGCACGTACGCGAACACCGTGCGGCTCGGCCTCTCCGACCCGCGCATCCACGCGCTGGTCCTCGGCTACTGGCACACCATCGTGACCCCGCCCATGGTCTTCGCCGAGCTCATCGCCCAAGTGGTGGCCGAGGAGCGGGAGAAGGGCCACGTCAAGCCGGTGGTCGCGTCGCTGGCCGGTGACACCGAGGTCGAGGAGGCCTGCGACTACCTCTTCGACCACGGCATCGTCGCCTACCCCTACACCACCGAGAAGCCCGTGGCGGTCCTCGGGGCGAAATACCGCTGGGCCAGGGCGGCCGGCCTGCTCGGCTGAGCGGGCGCGGCGGAGGCGTGCTCCAGGCGGTGGATCATCTGGCGGTCCACCGCCCGGCCCGCCCTGCCGTGACGGCCCCTGATGGAACGTGTCCGGACCGCTCCGCCCAGCGGGGCGGGAGAGGAGGCCGCATGCCGGCACGCACCTGAGCACGACCCGGCCACAAGGCCGGGGAGCGATGCCGCGCGCGGTACGCCGCGCCGGCCGAGAACGACGACGGGGGAACAGAGGAGCACTGGTCAGCGCCGAAGAAAGCGATTCTCATGACCACTGTAACACCAGGTTTTCGGGAGATCACCGACAGTAATGGCCGCATCTATCGGATGGGCGAGAGCCCGCGTGACATCATGGGCCGGCCACGCTGGCTGATGGTGCTCCTGCCGTGGATCGGCATGATGGGCATCAGCGTCTCGGAGTACGCCTTCGGCTCGGCGGAGGAGACGCTGCACGAAGCACACGGATGGTCGTCGACCAACATCTTCTGGCTGCTCAGCGTCTGGGTGTTCTTCCAGGCTGCGGTGGCCTTCCCGGCCGGCTACCTGCGGGAGAGCGGCAAGCTCTCGGCGCGGGCGGCCATGATGCTCGGAGCGGTGGGAGCCTTCCTCGGCTTCCTGGCGCTCAGCCACGCCCCGAACATCTTCTGGGCCTACCTCGGCTTCGGCCTGTTCGGCGGTGGGGGCGCCGGCCTGGTCTACGCCACCTGCGTCAACATGGTCGCCAAGTGGTATCCAGAGCGGCGCGGCGGCAAGACCGGCTTCGTCAACGGCGGTTTCGCCTACGGCGCCGTGCCCTTCGTCTTCATATTCACCTCGTACATGCATCCCGAGAACTACCAGTCGGTGCTGGATCTCGTGGGCGTGTACGTGCTGGCCGTCGTGTTCATCGCCGGGCTGTTCCTCAAGGACCCGCCGAAGAACTGGTGGCCGGGCCACGTCGACCCGCTGAAAGGGCAGGTCGACACGCGCGCCCTGCGCAAGAACCCGCCCGCGGTGCGGCAGTACACGCCGCTGGAGGCCGTCAAGACCGGCATGCTGCCCCTGATGTGGGTGTGCCTGCTCTGCACGGCGGGCGTGAACATCTTCGGCATCGCCTTCCAGGTGCCGTTCGGAAAGGAGATGGGGTTCGCCGGGGGCATCGTCGCCCTCGCGATGAGCCTGAAGGCGATAGTGAACGGCACCGGCCGCGGCGTGATCGGCTGGATCTCCGACCTGGTCGGCCGGCGGCAGACGCTCACGATCGTGTGCGTGGTCCTTGGTCTGGCGCAGTACGCCGTGCTGTGGTCGGGGTCGATCCACAACATGCCGCTCTTCCTGCTGGCGTCCATGATCTCAGGGTTCGGCGGCGGAGCGATCTTCCCGCTGTTCGCGGCCATGACCGCGGACTTCTTCGGGGAGAACAACAACGCGACGAACTACGGCCTGGTCTACTCCTCCAAGCTGGTCAGCGGCCTGCTCGGGTCGGGGATGGGCGCGGTCGTGATCGGCTCGTGGGGGTACGGCGGGGCGTTCATCATCGCGGGCACGACCAGCCTCGCGGCAGGCCTGCTCTCGCTGGCGCTGCGCCAGCCCGGGCGGTCAGGCCGCTCCGAGCCGGCCGCCGTGCCGGCCGGTGCGACTCTGGCACCCGCGTCCGAGCAGGCCTCTGGCTGACCTCTCGGACGTCGCCCCGCCCTCGCTCGCCCCGCCCTCGCTCGGCACGTCAGCGGCCGGACGGATGGGGGTGACGGGTCCCCAGGTGGGTGACGGGTCCTCAGGTGAAGGTCGCGTCAGCACCGGTAGGTGAGAACAGTACGGGCGTGTGGCGACGCGTTCGCCGTCCCGAGGCGTCCCCGGCCTCGGCGGCGGGCGCGTCGCCACACGTGTTCCGTGGAGACAAGCGATTTCGCCCTCGTGGTTAATCTCCTTCCGGAATGTTTCGCCGGAGCGAGCTGTGGATGACATCTGCGTCAACTTCCGAACGAGGCGGGCGCCCGCCGCTTCCTGCGCTTGCTGGGGATCGGCTCGACCGGCTCCTCCTCGCCGAGCTGGCTCAGGTACAGATGGCGGGTCTGCTCGGTGTGGTTCTTCATGATCTCGCCGGCCAGGCCGGCGTCGCCGGCGGCGATCGCGTCGATCAGCGCGGTGTGCTCCTCCCAGGAGGCCCGGCCGCGCTGGCGGGCCACCGGCGTGTGGTACCACCGGACCCTGCGGGAGACCTGTGCGGCGAGGTCGCCGAGGACGGCGTTGCCGGACAGCTCCATGACCGTGGCGTGCAGCTGGGAGTTGGCCGTGACCGCGCCGTCGACGTCGTCGGCCTCCATGGCGGCCATGCCGCGCGAGCAGAGCGCGCGCAGCCGGGCCAGGCCCTCGTCGGTGCGGTTGAGGGCCGCCAGACGGGCGGCCTCGGTCTCGAGGAGCGCCCGTACGGCGAGGAGCTGGTCGGCCTCCTCGGCGGTCGGGGCGTGCACGAACGCGCCGTGGCCGGGATGCAGGTCGACCCAGCCCTCGCCGCTGAGGAGCTGGAGCGCCTCTCTGATCGGCTGGCGGGAGACCCCGAGCATCTCGGCGAGTTCGCTCTCGGCGAGATGCTGGCCGGGGCGGAGGTGCCCGCTGATGATCTGCTCGAGCAGCGCCTCGAAGACGCTTTCGCGTAGCGGGACGGGACGCGCGATCTTGGGTGCGGCTGTGGTGCTCGCCAGATCGGGCCGGGACATTTCCTCAACTCCAGAAAGGGATGTGACAGGGCCCGCAGTGTCACGGGCCCGCTGAAAAGTTTTTCGTCAACTGCCTACAGCATACAGTCTGACGCTGTACCGGCCTGGGTGAACTCGATCACACCTGGGTCGGGAGCGTGGCCGGACGCCCCGGCACGCGCAGGCCGAGGCTCGCCGCGGCGGAGAGCAGGGCGACCGCGGCCATGAGGACGAAGGCCGCCGCGGGGCTCGCGGAGATCGCCGGCAGGGCCGCCAGGCCGATGCCGAGCACGCCCGCCACCGCCTTGGCGCTGTAGACCACGCCGTGGATCTCCGCCGTGCGCTCCTCGCCGAAGAACTCGCGCACCAGGCCGGCGATGAGCGGGTAGAACGCCCCGCCTCCCGCGCCGGCGAGCACGGCCCCGAGGATCACCAGCGGCGCCGACCGCGCCGCCAGGCCGGCCGCCAGCACGAGCTGGCCGGCGCCGAGCAGCGCCAGCACCGCGCCGAGCACGCGCCTGCGGCCGACCCGCTCGGAGACCAGCATCGCGCAGGCCCGCCCGGCCCCGTTGAGCGTGATCAGCAGGGTGAGCGCGATCCAGGGTGCGGCCTTCCCCGCTGTGGCGAGCGCCACGACGTCGAAGAGCGACACCGCTCCGGCGCAGGCCAGGATCGCCGCCAGGCGGGACAGCGCGCCGGTCCGAAGCGCCTGGCCCATGGAGAACTGCCGCACGGCCGGAGGCGTCCTGCGCAGGATCAGCCGGTCGAGGGCGTGGCGGCGGGGGTCCACCTCCGAGGGCCACCAGTGCGGCGGGGGAAGCCGGACGAAGTGCGCCGCCACTCCTACGGCCGCCAGCGCGATGACGGCCGAGACGGCGAACGCCGGCTGGAGGCTATGGGGGTCCAGCCCGGCGACGAG
Source organism: Sphaerisporangium perillae (assembly GCF_023276435.1). GTDB lineage: Bacteria > Actinomycetota > Actinomycetes > Streptosporangiales > Streptosporangiaceae > Sphaerisporangium > Sphaerisporangium perillae. The sequence goes on along the minus strand of NZ_JALLPO010000003.1, from coordinate 230,839 downwards.
CGCGAGCGGCGCGGCGCCGTAGGCGTAGGCGCCGGTCACGAAGCCGACCCGCGTCGCCGGCCGCTCGGGATACCACCGCGCGACGGTCTCGGTGCAGACGCCGTACACCAGGCCGCCTCCGGCCCCTCCGAGCAGCGCGTACCCGATCAGGACGGCCGGGGGGCCGCCGGCCGCGGCGACCGCGAGCAGCGCCGCGCCGCTCAGCGCGGCGCCGGCCCACAGCGCCCCGCGCGGGCTGAGCCGCCCGCGCCGCACCAGATGGATGGCGGGGACGGCGGTGACGGCCTGGCAGACGATCCAGGCGGCCAGCGGCAGCAAGGCCGCGAGTGCCGAGCCGCCGCGGAGGGTGATCAGGGCCGGCGTGGCGGCGGCGTACCCGTACTGCAGGGGGGCGATGGCGACCATCGCCGCCCATGGCAGCCAGAACATCCAGTTCCTCGGCCGCCCGGTGAGATCGCGTGCGTCGGGGCCGACGAGGTAGGGGCGTCCGCGCCAGTCGCGGACCAATCGCGGTTTCTCCATACAGTATGGAATATACCGAATGCAGTTTCCTGTCGAGGCCTGGACGGCTGTTCTTCCATACGGTATACCGTATGGAAGAAGCGCATAAGGAGACGCGATGGACCTGTACGAGTACCAGGCGAAGCAGCTCTTCGCGCGGCACGGCGTCCCCGTCCCGCCGGGCCGGGTCGCAGCCACGCCCGAGGAGGCCCGGTCGGCGGCGACGGAGCTGGCCGGGCCCACCGTCATCAAGGCCCAGGTGAAGACCGGCGGCCGGGGCAAGGCGGGCGGAGTGCGCCCCGCGCCCGGCCCCGCCTCGGCGCACACCGAGGCCGCCAAGGTGCTCGGCATGGACATCAAGGGCCACACGGCCGAGACCGTGCTCGTCGAGCGCGCCACGGTGGCCTTCGAGGAGTACTACGCCGCCTACCTCGTCGACCGGGCGAACAAGACGTTCCTCGCCATGGTGTCGAGCGAGGGCGGGATGGACATCGAGGAGGTCGCCGCGACCAGGCCGGAGGCGCTGGCCATGATGCCGGTGGACCCGGCACGCGGCGTGGACGCCGAGACCGCCGGGCTGCTCGCCGCACGCGCCGGCCTCCCCGCGGAGGTCCACGCGGCCGTCGCCGACGTCCTGGTGCGCCTGTGGCGCGTCATGGCCGAGGAGGACGCGCTTCTGGTGGAGGTCAACCCGCTGGCCTGCACCCAGGACGGCCGGGTGCTCGCCCTCGACGGCAAGGTCACCCTCGACGACAACGCCGCCTTCCGCCACGACCGCGACGCCTTCGCCGACGCCCCGGCGGGAGGATCCGCCGGCCTTGAGGCGAGGGCGGCGAGCAGAGGGCTCAACTACGTCAAGCTCGACGGCGAGGTCGGGGTGATCGGCAACGGCGCGGGCCTGGTCATGTCGACGCTCGACGTCGTGGCGTACGCGGGCGAGAGCGCGGGCGGGGCGCGTCCGGCCAACTTCCTCGACATCGGGGGAGGGGCCTCCGCCCAGGTGATGGCCGACGCGCTGGAGATCGTCCTGTCCGATCCGGACGTGCGGGCGGTGCTGGTGAACGTCTTCGGCGGCATCACCGCGTGTGACGCGGTCGCGAACGGCATCGTCTCCGCGCTGGAGATGCTGGGCGACCGAGGGCTGCGCCACCCGATCGTGGTGCGGCTGGACGGCAATAACGCCGAGGCCGGCCTCGCCGTCCTCGACGCGGCCCGGCATCCGCTGGTCCGCGTCGTCCCGACCATGGACGCCGCCGCGGAGCTCGCGGCAAGGCTGGCCGCGGCATGAGCCTGGCAGGCGGCGCGACGACGCGCGAGCCGACGGTCGCGAGACCACATCGCAAGGCCGGCGCGGCGCATCAGGCAGATCGGGTAGCCGGCGCGGTGGGGCGTGCGGCGGATCAGACGGGCCGTGCGGGCGGCCGAGAGGAGCAGCGACGATGGCCGTCTTCCTGACCAAGGACAGCAAGGTGCTCGTCCAGGGCATGACCGGCGCCGAGGGCGCCCGCCACACGGCGCGCATGCTCGCCGCCGGCACCGAAGTCGTCGCCGGGGTCACCCCCGGCAAGGGCGGGCAGGCCGTCGACTTCGCCGATCGCCGGCTCCCCGTCTTCGGCACGGTCGCCGAGGCCGCCGAGCGGACGGGAGCGGACGTCTCGGTGGTGTTCGTCCCGCCGAGGTTCACCCGGAGCGCCGTCGAGGAGGCCATCGACGCGGGCATCGGCCTGTGCGTGGTCATCACCGAAGGCGTCCCCGTCCACGACACCATCCGGTTCCTGGCGCGCGCCCGGGCCGCCGGGACGACCCGCGTGATCGGCCCGAACTGCCCGGGCCTCATCAGCCCAGGGCAGGCGAGCGCCGGCATCATTCCGGCGGACATCACCACGGCGGGTCGTATCGGTCTGGTGAGCAAGTCGGGGACGCTGACCTATCAGCTGATGTACGAGCTGCGTGATGTGGGGTTCTCCACGGCTGTGGGCATCGGTGGCGACCCGGTGATCGGGACGACGCACATCGATGCGCTGGAGGCGTTCCAGGCCGATCCGGGCACTGATGCGATCGTGATGATCGGTGAGATCGGTGGTGACGCCGAGGAGCGTGCGGCGGCTTACATCGAGGAGCGTGTGACCAAGCCGGTGGTGGCCTATGTGGCGGGGTTCACCGCGCCGGAGGGCAAGACCATGGGGCATGCCGGTGCGATCGTGTCGGGTTCGGCGGGTACGGCGCAGGCCAAGAAGGAGGCGCTGGAGAAGGTCGGTGTCCGGGTCGGCAAGACCCCGAGCGAGACCGCCCGCCTCATGCGCGAGCTCCTCGGGGCACGATCATGACGCGCGGGGCCGGTTCGGTGGAGCGTCGTGCCCGGGGTTCTTGGGGCGCGGCTGTGGGGCGCGGGGCCGGTTCGGCGGAGTGTGCGCCGCGCTGCCTGTGTCCTGGGCGGTCGATGAAGGGCTGCTCGCAGGGGCGGAGTCGGGGAGGCGGCCGATGAGCTTCAGTGTGCCCCCGTCCGACGGTCTGGCGTTCGACGTCAACCTCTCCATCCTGTTCACCGAGCTGCCCCTGCTCCAGCGGCCGGAGGCCGCCGCGAAGGCCGGGTTCGACGCCGTCGAGCTGTGGTGGCCGTTCGATCGTCCCGACCCGCCCGACGCCGACCTCGACGCCCTGCGCAGATCCATCCAGGACGCCGGGGTGCGCCTGGTGGGCCTCAACTTCGACGCCGGCGACATGGCCGCGGGCGAGCGCGGTCTGCTGTCGCGGCCCGGCGGCGCGGCGCGGTTCCTGGCCAACGTGGACGTCGCGGCCGGGCTGGCCGAGTCGCTCGGCTGCCGGGTGCTCAACGCGCTCTACGGCAACCGCGTTCCCGGCCTGGCCGAGGCGGCGCAACGCGAACTGGCGCTCACCCACCTGGCCCGGGCGGCCGAGGCGGCGGCCGCGATCGGCGCCACGGTCGTGGTGGAGGCGCTCAACTCCCACGAGAACCCCGGCTACCCGATCACCTCCTCCGCCGCGGCGTTCGATCTGATCGACGAGACCGGCGCGGCCAACGTGGCCTTCCTCGCCGACCTGTACCACCTGCACCGCATGGGAGAGGACGTGCTCGAGCTGATCGACCGGCACGCCGGCCGGTTCGGCCACGTGCAGGTCGCCGACGACCCCGGCCGCGGGCAGCCGGGCACGGCCGCCATGCCGTACGACCTGATCTTCGAGCGTCTCGGCGCCGTCGGCTACCGGGGCCACGTCGGCCTCGAATACCGGCCGGCGGGCCCGAGCGCCGAGAGCTTCACCTGGCTGAAGAAGGAGCGAAGGCATTGAACAGGATGAGAAGTGCTCCGGCGCGCCGGTGCCCTGACCGAGGAACGAACAAGTGCGAGGAACGGCCGCTTGTGTGTGACGGGGGTGGGGCGCCGGGCCGAGGGCGCCTGGGTGTCGTGCGGGTGGGGTGGGCGTTGTGAACGCCGCGTTCGTCGGGCTTGGGATCATGGGTGGGCCGATGGCGGCGAACCTGGTCAGGGCGGGGTACGTGGTGACCGGGTACGACCTGAGCCCTGAGGGTGTGCGGCGGCTGATCGACGTCGGCGGCAAGGGGGCCGCGTCGGTGCCGGAGGCGGTCGCCGGGGCGGACGTCGTGATCACCATGCTGCCGGACTCGCCGCAGGTCGAGGAGGTGGCCTTCGGCGCCGACGGGCTGCTCGAGCACGGCAGGCCCGGCATGTTCCACGTGGACATGAGCACGATCAAGCCCGAGACCTCCCTCCGGGTGGCGCAGGCCGCGACGATCAAGGGCATCAGGCCGCTGGACGCGCCGGTCAGCGGAGGCGAGCGGGGCGCGATCGACGGGACGCTTTCGATCATGGTCGGGGGCGACCCGGACGACTACGAGGCGGTGCGCCCGCTGCTGGCGGTGCTCGGCACGACGCTCCGGCACGTCGGCCCCTCCGGCGCGGGGCAGACCGTCAAGGCGGCCAACCAGCTCGTCGTGGGCGGCATCTACGGGCTGGTCGCCGAGGCGATCATCCTGCTGGAGGCCTCGGGGGTCGACCCCGAGAGCGGGCTGGACGTGCTCGCGGGCGGGCTGGCGGGCTCCCGGATCCTCGAACTGCGCCGGCACTCCATGATCAAGCGGGAGTTCGCCCCCGGCTTCCGGATCGACCTGCACCACAAGGACATGGGGATCGCGATCGCCGCGGCGCGTCGCGCGGGCGTCGCGCTTCCGCTCACCGGCGTCGTCGCCGAGCTCATGGCCGCCGCCAAGGCGCAGGGGCACGGCTCGCTCGACCACTCCGCGCTGCTCAAGGTGATCGAAAGGCTGAACACCTGACCTCCTTCCCTCCCTGAAGGGAGGGGATTCCACGGTCACCCGTGGATCTTCCTGCTGCACCGCCGGTCGCCCGCCAGAGAGGATTCTCTTTGAGGTCTTACGCCAACTCCACAGGCGTTTCACCTGTCCGCCGGCCCGGCGGCCAGGACACTCCTGGTCACGCGTTGGGTGACTTGGTCATCCCCACCGTCGAACACGTTACCGAACTCCGCGGCATCGCGCCGCGTTTCCTCTCCCGCTCGAAAGCGGGAGTCTCCACGCTCAAGGAGATGTGATGAAGCGGATGCCCTGCATGGAGGCCGTCGTCGCCGTTCTGGAATCCGAGGGCGTCGACACCGTCTTCGGCATCCCCGGCGCGGCGATCCTCCCCCTGTACGCCGCGATGCGGAAAAGCTCGATCCGGCACATCACCGTGCGCCACGAGGAGGGCGGCACGCACGCCGCCGACGGCTGGGCCCGGGTCACCGGCAACGTCGGCGTCTGCCTGGGCACCTCGGGCCCGGCGGGCACCAACATGATCACCGGGTTGTACACCGCGCTCGCCGACTCCATCCCGATGATCTGCGTCACCGGGCAGGCTCCACGCGGCAAGCTCCACCAGGAGTCGTTCCAGGCGGTGGACATCGTGGAGATCGCCAGGCCGGTCACCAAGTGGGCGGTGCAGCTCAAGGAGCCCGCGCAGGCGCCGTGGGTCTTCCGCGAGGCGTTCCGCGTCGCGCGGTCCGGCCGCCCCGGGCCGGTGCTCATCGATCTGCCGATCGACGTGCAACGCGGCACGTGCCTGTACGACGAGGAGCTCGACGAGCCCTTCCCGGTGGACATGCCGGCGCCGCCTCCGACGTTCGTGCGGGCGGCGATGAGCATGCTCGCCGAGGCGCGGCGGCCGATGATCCTGGCCGGTGGCGGCGTGGTCATCGCCGACGCCGCGTGCGAGTTGCGCACGCTCGCCGAGCATCTGCAGGTGCCGGTCCAGGTGACGCTCATGGGGAAGGGCGCCTTCCCCGAGGACCACCCGCTGTTCGCCGGGATGGCCGGCACCCAGACCCAGACGCGCTGGGGCAACGCCGCGTTCCTGGAGAGCGATCTGGTGCTGGCCGTCGGAGCGCGGTTCGGCGACCGGCACACCGGAGATCTGGAGACCTACCGGCGCGGGCGCCGTTTCATCCACGTGGACATCGAGCCCACGCAGATCGGCCGGGTCTTCGAGCCCGATCTCGGTGTGGTGGGGCACGCCAGACCGGCGCTGCTGGCGATGGTCGACGAGGCCCGCCGCACCGGGCCGCCCCGCAAGGCGGGACGCTGGCCGCGGCGGGTCGCGGAGCTGCGCGGGACGCTGTCCCGGCGCGACGACTTCGACGACGTGCCCATCAAGCCGCCCCGGGTCTTCAAGGAGATCAACGAGTTCTTCGGCAGGGACACCACGTTCGTCACCGCCATCGGGCTCTACCAGATCTGGTCGGGCCAGTTCCAGAAGACCTATCTGCCCCGCCGCTACCTGGTCTGCGGCCAGGCGGGGCCGCTCGGCTGGGAGATCCCCGCGGCGATCGGGGTCAAGTGCGCCCATCCTGACCGGCAGGTCGTGGCCGTCGTCGGCGACTACTCCTTCCAGTTCCTCATGGAGGAGATCGCGGTGGCGGCCCAGTACCGCATCCCCTTCGTGATCGTGATGATCAACAACGAGTATCTCGGGCTGATCCGGCAGGCGGAGATGCCCTACGACATGAACTACGCGGTCGACCTGCACTACGGCGAGGGCGGCATCGACCACGTCAAGCTCATGGAGGCCTTCGGCTGCCCGGCGAGGAAGGTCGAGGCTCCCGGCGATCTGGCGGGCGCCCTGGCCTGGGCGAGCGGCACGGCGGAGCGGGAGCGGCTCCCCGTGCTCGTCGAGGTGATGGTCGAACGGGAGGCCAACGCCGCCATGGGCCCGTCCCTCGACGCGATCACCGAGTACGAGCCGCTCCCCGAGATGGCGCTCGCCGTCGACTGGTCGGACTGACTGAGGAGGCACCACATGTCGCTCGTGCTCAAACCCGCCACCTCCTGGTCCGACGCCTACGAACGGTGCCGCTCGGCGGCGCCCGAGGCGTTCCACGACGATCGCGTGCTCAACCGGTGGGGAGGCCGCTGGCGGCGGGACGGCCGGCCGGCGCCGGACTTCTCCCCGGTCGACGGCACCGTCCTGGCCGGGCCGCCCCGCCTCGACCGGCCGGCCGCCTTCAAGGCGGTGCGCGCGAGCGTCGACGAGCACCGGGAGTGGCGCCATGTGCCGCTGCGGGAGCGCGCCGCGCGGGTCACGGCCGCGCTCGACGCGATCGAGGCCCACCGCGACCTGCTGGCGCTGCTGCTGGTGTGGGAGATCGGCAAGCCGTGGAAGGCCGCGTGCGCGGACGTCGACCGGTGCGTCGAGGGCGTCCGCTGGTACGTCGCCGAGATCGACGGCATGCTGGACGGCCGCGGCCCGCTGAACGGCCCGGTCAGCAACATCGCCAGCTGGAACTATCCGATGAGCGTGCTCATGCACGCCATGCTCGTGCAGGCCCTGGCGGGCAACGCCGTCATCGCCAAGACGCCCACCGACGGCGGGCTGGCGTGCCTCACGCTGGCCTGCGCGCTCGCCGTCCACGAGGGCCTGCCGGTGACGCTGGTGAGCGGCGGGGGAGGCGAGCTGTCCCCGGCGCTGGTGCGCGGCCCGGACCTCGGATGCGTCTCATTCGTCGGGGGCCGGGGCGCCGGTGCGCAGGTCGCGGCCTCGCTCGCCGGCCTGGACCGCCGGCACGTCCTGGAGCAGGAGGGGCTCAACTGCTGGGGCGTCTGGGAGTACGGCGGCTGGGACCTGCTGGCGGGTCAGCTGCGGAAGACCTTCGACTACGCCAAGCAGCGTTGCACCGCCTATCCCCGGTTCGTGGTGCAGCGCTCGCTGTTCCACGAGTTCCTCTCGGCCTACCTGTCGGCCGTCGGCTCGGTGCGCTTCGGCCATCCGCTGGCCGTGGAGGATCCCGCCGACCCGCTGCCCGAGCTCGACTTCGGGCCGCTGATCAACAGCACGAAGGCCAAGGAGCTGGCAGACCAGGTGGACGAGGCCGTCGCCCGGGGCGGCGTCCCCCTCTACCGGGGCTCGCTCGAGGACGGCAGGTTCCTTCCCGGCCAGGACACCTCCGCCTACCTGGCGCCGGTGGCGCTTCTCGCGCCGCCGGGCTCCTCTCCGCTCGGCCACGCCGAGCCGTTCGGCCCGGTCGACACCGTCGTGCCGGTGGACACCGAGGCCGAGTTCCTGGCGGCCATGAACGCCAGCAACGGGGCGCTGGTGGCCACCATCTCCTGCGACGAGGAGGAGACCGCCCGCCGGCTGGCTGGCGAGGTCCGCGCGTTCAAGGTGGGGATCAACGCGCCCCGCTCGCGCGGCGACCGCGAGGAGCTGTTCGGCGGTCTCGGCGCGTCCTGGCGGGGCGCGTTCGTCGGAGGCGAGCTGCTGGTGCGGGCCGTCACCCTCGGCCCGGACGGCGAGCGCCTGCCGGGCAACTTCCCCGGCTACACGCTGTTGCCCTCTACGTGAGGTGTCAGCGGAGGGTGGCGGCGAGGGCGCCGGCGAGCCGGGGGGAGGCGAACTCGGTGCCGCACACGAACCGCAGCAGCGGGCCGAAGCTCGCCGCCGCCGGCAGGCCGGTGAAGTACAGCCCGGGGACCGACGATTCGAAGCCGCCGTTCAGCCGGGGGAAGCCGCCCGCCCTGGCCAGCCGGGCGCGTACGCCGGAGCCGAGGAAGTCCAGCGCGTCGAGGTTCACCTGGTAGCCGGTGGCGGCGATCACGTGGTCGGCGGTGAACGCGCCGGAGGCGGTGGCGAGCAGCACCTTGCCGCCGGACTCCCGGGCGCCGAGCAGGCGCGTGCCGGGGGTGATCGGCACGCCGCCGACGACGCGGTCCCTCAGCCACCACGATCCGAGCGGGCCGAGCACCCTCTTCACCAGGTGCAGCCGGGTCTCGGCCGGCAGGAACCGGAACGTCGGCGCCAGGTTGGCGAACGCGTACAGCGCCCAGGAGGGGCCGAGGCAGGTGTCGGGCGCGAGCCGCCTGCCCTGCGTGGGGTCGCCGCCCCAGCGGACCTCGCGCCGGGCGAGGATCCGCACCGACGCGCCGGCCTCGTGCAGCAGCGCGGCGGTCTCCAGGGCCGACTGGCCGGCGCCGACCACCACGACGTCGCGGCCGGCGAACGGGGTCAGGTCGGCGTGCTCGGAGGAGTGCGTCACCAGACCCGGCTCCAGCGCGCGCAGTTCCTCGGGCACGTGCGCGAAGCCGGTCAGGCCGCTGGCGACCACCACCTTCGCGGTCTCCAACTCCTCGCCGGAGTCGAGCTTGAGGTGGAACCGCCCGCCCTCCTCGTCGAGGGAGGCCACCCGCACCTGCTCGACGTCGCTCACGAGCCGCGACTGGAACCACATGCCGTAGTCCACGAACTGCTCGACGGGCACGGTGTCGTGCTCGCCGAGCGCGGGCAGGCCCGTCTCGGCGAGGTAGGCGGCGAGGGTGTGCCCGGGGGCGGGGGCCGACATGCTGGAGGCGCTGGGCGTCGACTTCAGGCGCATGCCGGCGGGCATCTGCTCGCGCCAGCTCGCCATGGGCGAGCCGAAGGTGCGCACGTCGAGGCCACGCCCACGCAGGTGCGCGGTGGTGGACAGACCGTAGGGCCCGGCTCCGATGACGACGACGGGGGTCATGCTGCACCCTTTCTGGTGACACGGCGGAGGCGGCCGGCGAGGACGGTGGGAAGGGCGCGCAGGCCGTGTCCCCGGGCCGCCGGGTTGGGACGGCGCCGGGAGCGCCACATCTGGAGCAGATGCGCGAACCCGGGTCCGATGAATCGGACGATCATCATGAAGAACGGACGCGGGTCGTCGCGCGCCACCCACGCCAGCTCGGTACCGCTGGCCCGGGCCGGCGCGGACGGGGTGGTGTAGCCGCTGCGCCGGTAGGCCAGCAGCGCCGGCAGGTCGATATTCTCCACGACCATGCGGCGCCCGTCGATCTGTGCCGACGCAGGCACCTCGCGGCCGGTGAGGTCCAGGTGCAGGGCGCGGACGACGTCGACGCCCGCCTCGGTCTCGAACAGCCGGAACTGCGCGCCCATGCGCGGGTTGAAGTCCAGCAGCTTGTACCGCCCGTCACGGCGGTCGTACCGCCAGTCGAGGTCGGCGACGCCCTGGAAGCCGATGTCCTTGATGAAGCGGGTGGCCAGGTCGGCCAGGGCGGGGTTCGGGACGGCGTAGGCGCAGGCGGTCATGCCCGCGTGTGGGGGCCAGGAGCGCACCTTGACGCCGGTGAAGCGGACCAGGCAGGCGGAGTTGGCGTCGCAGTACAGGTGGACGATCCAGTCCTCCGCCTCCTCGCGGGGCAGGTAGTCCTGGAGGATCACGCTGGGCGCGTCGCCCCACATCCGCGCGAGTGCCAGCAGCTGCTCGGCGTCGTCCAGGCGGGTGGTGCCGCCGACGACGGGGGCCCTGCGCCGTTCGAAGGCCTCGAGGTTCTTGGCGACCACGGGGAAGCGCGCCTCGGCGGCGTACCGGGCGACCTCGTCGTAGGAGGCGGGGAACGCCGCCCCGGGTGTCGGCGCCCCGTACTGCTCGCACAGCTCGTGCAGGCCGCGCTTGCTCGCGAGCATGCGGGGCAGCGCGGGGTCCACGGCGGGGAACAGGAAGCGGTCGCGCAGCTCGTCGCCGTGCTCGGCGATGAGGACGGCCGCTTCCTCGTCGGTGGGGATCAGCACGGTGGGCCGCCCGATGCGCCGCCCGATGTCGAGCAGCCCTTCGACCAGCCGCTCGCCCTCCTCCAGGCCGGTCGTCGGCCAGACGAAGGCGCCGGTGAGGTAGCGGGAGGCGGCGGCCGGGGTGTACCGGTCCTCGGTGACCGCGTACATGGGGACGCCGAGGCGGCCGAGGCTGCGGATCGCGCCCACCCCGCCGTGGTGCAGGGGGTAGTGCCCGATTTTGACGATCAAGGCGGGGACGGAGCGGTCCGCCTCGATCGCCGCGCTTCCCACGTGTGCCCCCTATGAAGCATGGAGCGACCAGGCGTTCCACGAGTGACCGGCCAGGAATTACTCCGCAACCACCAAAGCCACCACTATAACTCTCGAATCACCAGCAACAGACACAACTTCTCGTAACACTGCTTTCGAGCGAAAGAGACATTTATCTGTAAATGGCCATATTTCGCACCGGATGAGCGCTGCTCCGGCGGCACACGTCACCCGGGACGCAGGCGGTGGCGTCACGTCGTCCGCGAGGTCGTGGAGATCGAGGGGCCGCGCTGTGACGGGGTGAGCGGGGAAGAACGCGACGCGCTCCCGCGGCCCTACCTCGCCGAGTTGATGGCGAGCGGCGAGTATCCCAACCTCGCGCCGCTGCCGGCCGGCGGCGTCCGCGCGGCGGATGACAACTTCGAGCGGGGCCTTAAATGGCTGCTCGACGGCATCGCGGCCGAGCTGTCCCTGCCCTGAGTCGATCACGGTGGACGCTTGGAGCGAGCCATGCGTTGACACCGGGCATATGTCCACAACTGGTCACTACGTATGGTCACCAAATAACCGCGATTCGCTGCCCTAGGGGATATCAGGCGCGATAGTCGGAAGGTCCAGGTCTTCGAGATCGAAAGGCTGCGATGAGACCCCTCCGGCACCCCCTCGCACTGGTGGTCACGGCCATCGCGATGGTCATGTCCCCGCTCCTCGCCACCCCCGCCTCCGCCGACCCGCCCGAGGTGGCGCTCGCCCTGTCGGCGTCCCAGGTGAACGCCGGTGACCCGGTCACGGTCACCGTCACGGTCACCAACATCCACTCCTTCACGGTCCTCAACGCCACGGCCCGGGTGTTCACCACCCCGGCGGCGCTCCCGTCCTACGCGGCCCTCACCGGATGCACCGGGGCGATCGGGGCGTGCACCACGGTCTCGGACGCGAGCGGGCCCATCGGCTTCCAGGCACCCGTCGGGGCGCTGTCGGGTGGCGCCTCGGCCACCGTCGCCTTCACGCTCGAGATCGGCCAGGACGCCGAGCCCGGCGAGCAGGCGTTCCAGGGCGAGCTGCGCGGCTCCAACTACGCCTCGGAGATCGTCACAGGTCCCGTCCTGACCATCGTCAGCGAGGCGGACGCGGCCGTGAGCCTGACCGCCACGCCCAGGCTGGCCCTGCTCGTCCCGAAGATCGAGTTCACGGTGCGGGTCACCGACAACGGGCCGGGCGTGCTGCGTCATGCGACCGTCACCACGCCGCTCCCGGCCGGGCTCAGCGCCGTGTCCGGTGACTGCGGCACCGGCTCGGGCACCGTGACCTGCACGATTGGGCAGGTCGGCCTCGGCGCGACGGTGACCAGGAAGTTCTCCGTCCCGGTGGGGCTGCTGAACATCGGCGTGCCCTACACCTTCACCGCCACCCGCACGGCCTCCGACCCGGCCGACCCCGTGGCCGCCAACGACGCCGGCCAGGTGCGGTGCACCGTCGTGTCGGTGGTCCTGGTGAACTGCCGCTGACCGGTGGGCGACCATCGTCCCCTCCCATCTCCATCGGCCCTCTCCTCCGGCGCGTGCCGGGGGAGAGGGCTCCTCGCGCGAGGGGCCGGGGCGGGCGGCCGATAACCTACGTGCCATGTTCCCGAGTCTCACGGCCGCGCGATGATCGGCCCCCTGGCCACGGCTCTGATCATCGGGGCGCTGGTGCTCGCGGTGCTGTGCGTGATCGTGGCCATCAGGGACAGGCCGATGGGCGTCGTGCTGCTGGCCGGGCTCGGGGTGCTGGAGCTCGCGCTGCTGGCGCAGGCCGTCATCGGCATCGTCAAGGTGATCGGCGGCGAGGGCTCCGGCGAGACGGCGACGTTCGTCGGCTACCTCCTGGGCTCGATCGTGATACCGCCCGTCGCGGCGTTCTGGGCGCTCGGCGAGCGCACCCGGTGGGGGCCCGCGGTCGCCGCCGTCGCCTGCTTCGCCATCCCGGTCATGGTCGGCAGGCTGCTGCAGATCTGGCAGGGGACACCATGACCGGCGCCCCGGTGAACACCGGCCCGGGGCGTCTGCTCGTCGCCGTCTACGGCGTCTTCGCGCTCGCGGCCGGCGCCCGCGCCGGCGTGCAGATAGCGACGCGGTTCCACGAGGCCCCGCTGGCCTACCTGCTGTCCGCCTTCGCGGCCGCGGTCTACGTGGCGCTCGCCCGCGGCGCCCGCCGTACGGCCCTCGCGGCCTGCGCGATCGAGCTGGCCGGGGTCCTGATCGTGGGCGCGCTGAGCGTGATGGACGCCGCGGCGTTCCCGCGCGCCACCGTGTGGTCGGGCTTCGGCAGCGGTTACGGGTTCGTCCCCCTGGTGCTGCCGCTGATCGGGCTGTATTGGATTTTTCATACGAGAAAGTCCGAATAGCGCACTTCCTTGAGGGCAGGTCAGGTCTCCGTACCCACAGAAAGGGAGGAAGCCTGATGAGCACCATCGAGCATTCGGTCGACGTGGCCGTGCCCGTGCGGACGGCCTACAACCAGTGGACCCAGTTCGAGAGCTTCCCCGAGTTCATGGAAGGGGTGGAGTCGGTCAAGCAGATCGACGACACCCGCTTGGCCTGGAGCGTCCAGGTCGCAGGCGTGCACCGTGAGTTCGAGGCGGAGATCACCGAACAGCGCCCCGACGAGCGGGTGGCCTGGCGCTCCCTGGAGGAGCCGCGCCAGGGCGGCGTGGTGACCTTCCACCCCCTCGACGACGACAGCACCCGGGTCATGCTCCAGATGGAGTTCGAGCCCGAGGGGGTCGTCGAGACGGTCGGCGACAAGCTGCAGCTCGTCCGCATGCGGGTGCACGGGGACCTCGAGCGCTTCAAGAAGTTCGTCGAGTCGCGGGGCCACGAGACGGGCGGCTGGCGCGGCGAGGTGCCCGCGCCGCTCGACGGCGACTCCAGCGCCGCGTCCCGTATGGCGCCGGACGCGGACGTGATGCCGGGCACGGGGACCACCGCCGGCCCCGGAGTGACGCCGGCGAGCATGCCGGGCACGGCCACCGGAACCGGGCCCGCGTACGGCGCCGGTGAGCCGATGCCGCCGCAGCCGGTCCAGCGCGAGTACCCGCCGGAGACCCCGCTCCCGGCCCCCGGCAGCGGGCCCGTCTCGCCTCAGGGCACCCCGCGCTGGGACGACGAGCCGCCGCTCACCCCCGAGCGCCTCGCCTGACGCCGCCGGAGCGGAACGAGAGGGGGACGGGCCCGTGCCCGTCCCCCTCTCGCCGCTACGGGGAGGGCCCCGCCGGGCTTCCCTCACCCCGGGGCAGAGCGACATCCGTAAGTCTGTTAACATAACGGACATCCAGTCATCCCATGATTCGATGTCTCTTGGACTTTACGGAGGTCGGCGCCCCGCATGAGCGTGCTCGCACAGGACCCGGCAACGACGGTCGCACCGCGACGCGGGCCGGCGATGCCGCTCACGTGGCTGGTGACGCTCGGCATCGTGCTGGCGGCGCTCAACCTCCGCACCGCCGTCACGAGCGTCGGCCCGGTCCTGGACCAGGTCACCGGAGCACTCGGCATGTCAGGGGTGGTCGCGGGCCTGCTGACCACGCTGCCCGTGCTCTGCTTCGCCGTGTTCGGCGCGGCGACCCCCGCGCTCGCCCGGCGCACCGGTGAGCACCGCCTGCTGCTCGGAGCGCTCCTGCTCCTCGGCGCCGGGCTGCTCCTGCGCGTCATGATCGACTCAAGCGCCGTGTTCCTGGCCGCGAGCGTGCTGGCGCTCTCCGGGGGCGCGATCGGCAACGTGCTGATCCCGGCCCTGATCAAGCGCCACTTCCCGCACCGCACCGGGACCATGACGACCCTGTACGCGACGGCTCTGGCCGTCGGCACCATGCTTGCCGCAGCCGCGACGGTCCCGATCGAACGGGCCGCCGACGGCAACTGGCACGTCGCCCTCGGTGTGTGGGCGGCACTCGCCGCTGTGGCCGCCATTCCGTGGCTTGCGCTTTCGCGCAGTGAGCCGGAGCGGGACAGCGGGCGAGAGGACGCCGGGCCGCGAGCATTGGTGCGCAGCCGTCTTGCCTGGGCGATCGCGGGGTACTTCGGCACCCAGTCGCTCATCGCCTACGTGATGTTCGGCTGGCTGCCGCAACTTCTGCAGGACAAGGGGTACACCAGCGGCGAGGCCGGCCTGAGCATGGCCGTCTTCTCGGCCCTCGGCATCCCCGTCTCGCTGGCCGTGCCGGCGATCGCCGCGCGCGTGCGGGACCAGCGTCCGATGGTCGCCGGTCTCGCCCTGCTGTACGTCGCCGGCTTCACCGGCATGCTGGTGGGCCCGGCCGCCACGCTGTGGATCTGGGTGCTGGTCGTCGGCGTGGGAATGGGCTCCTTCCCGCTCGCCCTGACGATGTTCGCGCTGCGCACCCGCACGGCGGAGGTCACCTCGGCCCTGTCCGCCTTCGCCCAGAGCACCGGGTACCTCATCGCCGGCGCCGGCCCGCTCGTCGTCGGGGTGCTGTACTCGGCGACCGGCGGATGGACGCTGCCGTTCGTGCTCCTGTTCGCGGTGATCGTGGCGCAGGTCCTCACCGGCTGGTACGCGGCCGGCGACCGCTACCTGGAAGACGAGCCGGCCTGACCGGCGCGGCTCACGTTCCCATGCTCTGTTCCCACCCCGGACCAGGGCATGGGAACAGCCGGGACCCGGCGCCGCGTCAGGCTCGGTGCTGATCGGCTCGGGGAGCCACGGGCCGACGTAGGCCTCGCGCCGCGCCTTCACCCTTCTCAGCCGGTCGATGGCCAGCCTGCTGGTCACCCGGACCAAGTAGGCCCTCGGGTCCTCGACCTGCGCGGGGTCGACCTGCGCCCAGCGCGGCCACGCCTCCTGGACCACATCCTCGGCGTCCGCGGCGCTGCCGAGAATCCGATAGGTGACCCCGGCGCGTCGTCAGGCGGGACGAACTCAGAGCGTGTAGCGCGGATCCGGGAGATCAGGTGGGGCGACGCTGGTGTTCGATGTACTGCTTGGTGATCGTGAGAGGTGCGCCGCCGCAGGAGGCGGCGAAATGGGACGGTGACCACCAACGGCCGTGCTCGACGTCTTCGGTTCCCACGCGGTGGTCGAGTTCCTATAGACTGTCCGCGCATCGCAAGGGGCTATGGCGCAGCTGGTAGCGCGCCTCCATGGCATGGAGGAGGTCTGGGGTTCGAATCCCCATAGCTCCACCCTGCGGCAGAGGCCACCTCCCATCAGCGGAGGTGGCCTTTCGCGTGCCGGGGGCAGGGCGCCGTTAGAGTGGCGGGCGGACGATCCGGCGGGTGAGAGGGCAGGGGTTCGTGGACATCGACGCGGCGCAGGCCGGCGGCGGCGCGATCGCGGAGCCCCGGGTGGTGGTGCGGCGCACGCTGCCCACCGAGCCGGCCGTCCGCGCCGCCGCGTCGCTGTTCGTCGCCGAGGCCGAGCGGCAGGGCATCCGGCCGGGCCGGCGCATGCTCCAGGTCGGCCCCGAGCCCGCCAGCGCGCGCATCGCCGAGGCGCTGCGCGTCGACCCCGGGCAGGACGTGCTGGCGCGGCGCAAGCTGCTGCTGGCCGACGGCGTCCCCGTGCGCATCGCCACCAGCTACTTCCGCCTCGACCTCTTCGGCGGCACCCCGCTCGGCGCCCCCGGCTTCATCCGCCCGAGCCTGCAGGCCGGCATCGAGGCCCTCGGCCACCGCTTCGGCCACGCCGAGGAGGAACTGCTCGCGCGCCGGCCCACCGGCTTCGAGCGCGAGACGCTGCGGCTCGACCCGGGGGAGTGGATCGTGCAGATCGTGCGCGCGGCGTACGCCACCGACGGCACGCCCGTCCACGTCCTGGAGACCATCTGCGCCGCCTCTCGCCACGTCTTCCCGATCAGCCAGGTGACCGGCGCCGACGAGTTCTGACGCGCGCACGGGAAAACGGTTCGCTGGCCTCGCTCGATCGCTGGCACACTGTCCCGCATGGTGTGGAGGTTCGCCGCGACCCTTGACGAGTTCCCGGACGCCGCCGAGGCGTGGCTGCGCCGCGACCCCGTGCGCAACACGGTCCCGCTGACCGTGCTGGGCCGCATGCGCCACGGCCTGTGGCTCGACGGTCCCCTGCTCGGCTGGTTCACCGCCGGCGGGGAGGTGCGCGGCGCCGTCCTGCACACGCCGCCCTACCCGCTGCTGCTCGGAGACATCCCGCTCGACTCGGTGGCCCCGCTCGCCGAGGGGCTGCGCGACCGCGATCTGTCAGGGGTGAGCGGGCCGCTGGCGCAGACCGACGCCTTCGCCGCCGCGTCCGGGCGCCGCGAGTCGGGCCGCATCTCACAGCGCCTCTACCGCCTGGACACCCTCCTGCCGCCGTCGTACGACGGCGCCGGGCGCCTCGCGGACGAGGGTGACGTGGAGCTGGTCGTGCGGTGGATGGAGGCCTTCCTGGAGGAGCCGAGCCCGACGCCGGGCGCGGCGACCCCACGCCGCAGGTCAAGCACCGCATCGGGCGGGGCGAGTTCGTGATCCTGGAGGACGGCGGCAGGCCGGTCGCGATGGCGGGCTTCTCACGCCCGATCATCGGCATGTCGCGCATCGGCCCGGTGTACACCCCGCCGGAGGCCCGCAGGCGCGGGTACGGCGCGGCGGTGACCCACGGCGCGACCCGCGCGGCCGAGGAGGCGGGCGCCGACCTGCTCCTGCTCTTCACCGACCTGGCCAACCCGACGTCGAACTCCATCTACCAGGCCCTGGGCTACCGCGCGGTCGCCGATTACGCCTCGATCACACTGGCCGAGCAGGGCTGAACGTTCCCGGTCCCATGGCAGGGCCTGAACAGGCGCCCGTACCCCGCCGGTCACCGGCGCGGGCGGGCCGGCCAGCGCGAGAGCCCGCGCGGAGAGCTGGAAGACCACCAGGGCGGACAGCAGCAAGGCGATGATCAGAGGCGACCGCCCTCTCCGCCTGCCGCCGGCACGTGCCGCCTGCGCCTCACGGTACGGATCGTTCATCGCCGCCTCCGGGGCGGTACGGGTCGGGTGCTTTTCCCCGCGCTCATAAAGCGCTGATCATTATATGTAGCGTTATAGCGTCAACTCATGTCCTGACTGGCCTTGACTTGGCGTGTGGTATCCCTCTATCTAATTAGAGCAAAGAGACGGCTCAGTGTTGGGTGGAATGGATGACAGCGAGACGCTCGCGCCCGGCGCATCGGGCCGCTCAGGCCGATGCCTTCGACCGCATCGGCGATCGGTACGACGAGGCGTTTCCCTACAAGGGCGGCCAGATCGCCTCGGCTGAATGGATACTGCGAAAGCTCCGCCCCGGCGCCCGGGTGCTCGACGTCGGGTGCGGCACGGGCATGCCGACGGCCAGGCAACTGGTGGACGCCGGGTGCGAGGTGACGGGCATCGACATCTCGCCCGTCATGCTGGCCCTCGCCCGCAGGAACGTGCCCGAGGCGGACCTGCGCAGGCTCGACGTCGTCGAGGTCGACGAGGACCTCGGCCGGTTCGACGCGATCGTGGCCTACTTCTCGCTGTCGATGCTCCGGCGGGACGAGATCATGGCGACGCTCCTGCGCCTGCACGAGCTGCTCGTACCCGGCGGCTGGCTGGCCCTTGGCATGGTCGAGATGGACGTCGACGACGTGCCGATCCGCGTTCTGGACACGTCATTACGGATGACGGGATATGCCAGATATGCGCTACGGGCCGTCGTCGAGGAGGCCGGTTTCAGCGTGCGCGAGCAGATGGACCTCGCATACGTTCCCGCGACCGAGGACGAACCACTCGAAATGCAGTTGTTCCTCAACTGCCGGAGAAACACTTTCTGAGTGGTCACGGCGCGGGCACGGTTCGCGGTCGCTTAGGTGACGGGTCCGGCCACCGGCACCCGAGGGGCCGTCGTAGGAGGTGACACCGAGGGAGCCTCCTATGAAGTCACGAATCCTCGTCTGCGTTCTGATCGCGCTCGCCCTGCTCGTCTCCGCCTGCGGCGCAAGCTCCAACGAGACGTCCGGCGCGCGCGAACCGTCCCGCCCCGCCGGCGGCACGGGCCAGGACCAGGCGGCGCCCGCGCGCAGCGAGTCCGCACCCACCGCGCCGAGCCCGCCGGGCGAGGCACGGGACGAACCGGCGGACCAGATCTCCACCTTCGCCCTGGACGTCGACACCGCCTCCTACGGCTACGCGCGCGGCAGCCTGAAGGAGGGCCGCCTGCCCGACCCGGCGCAGGTCAGGCCAGAGGAGTTCGTCAACGCCTTCCGGCAGGGATACCCCGAGCCGCCCGGCGACGGCTTCGCCCTCCAGCTCGACGGGGCCAAGGGCGCGGCGGACGGCACCGCGCTGCTGAGAGTGGGCCTGCAGACCCGCACCGCCGACGCCGCCGCCCGCCGGCCCGCCAGCCTCACCTTCGTGGTGGACGTCTCGGGCTCCATGCGCGACCCCGGCCGGCTGGACCTGGTGCGCGACGCCCTCCACACGCTGGTGGACCAGCTGGGGCCGGGCGACCAGGTGTCGATCGTCTCCTTCAGCGACCGGGCGCGGCTGCGCCTCCCCATGACCCCGGCCGGCGAGCGCGACGACCTGCACGCCGCCATCGACACGCTCGTCACAGAAGGCTCGACCAACTTGGAGGCCGGGCTGGTCACCGGGTACGAGGAGGCGTCCCGCGCCTTCCGGCCGGTCGCGACCAACCGCGTCATCCTGCTCTCCGACGGCCTGGCCAACAACGGCGACACCTCCTGGCAGGGCATCCTCGACCGGGTCGAGGAGTACGCCGGACGCCGGATCACGCTGCTGTGCGTCGGCGTCGGGCGCGAGTACGGCGACACGCTGATGGAGCAGCTCGCCGACCACGGCGACGGCGCCGCGGTCTACGTCGCCTCCCGGGAGGAGGCGCGCGAGATCTTCGTGGAGCGACTGCCGGCGAGCCTGGACCTGCGGGCCCGCGACGCCAAGGCGCAGGTGGCCTTCAACCCGGCCACCGTCGCGTCCTACCGGCTGCTCGGGTACGAGAACCGGGCGCTGGCGCAGGAGGACTTCCGTAACGACGCCAAGGACGGCGGTGAGGTGGGGCCCGGCCACGCGGTCACCGCGCTCTACGCCGTGCGCCTGCGCCCGGGCACGTCCGGGCAGCTCGCCATGGCGACGGTGCGCTGGCAGGACCCCGACACCCGCGAGCCCGCGGAGACCAGCCGCGCGGTGGACCTCTCGGAGCTGTCGGGCTCCCTGTGGGGCTCGGCGCCGCCGCGGCTCCAGGTGGACGCGGTGGTCGCCGCCTTCGCCCAGCGGCTGAGGCACGCCGACGACGAGCTGTTCACCGAGAGCCTCGGCGCCCTGGCGGAGCACGCGGGACGGCTGGCGACGGCGACCGAGGACCCCATGGTCACCGAGCTGGCCGAGCTGATCCGCACAGCAGGCTCGCTGCGGTGAGGGGACCGGCCAGGTGGGGCCGCCGGCCGCGGAGCGCGGTCAGGACCGCCCGAGGATCGGGACGGCGGCCTTCCGGGGATCGTCGCTGAAGTAGAAGTCGTACATCGCCTGGGCGAACTCGTCCTTGCCGAGATGGCCGTCGCCGTCGGTGTCCAGCAGGATGAACGCCTCGCGCGCCTCGGCGGTCTCGACCTCGTAGGCCGCCCAGAGGCGGAGGTACTCCTCCATGCTGAGCCGCTGGTCGCCGTCGGCGTCCAGCGCGTCCCACAGCGCGTCGGTGATAGGCCAGACGATCGCCACGATGAACCGGGTGCGGTCGAGCGTGGGGGAGACGGCGTACTCGATGTACCTCTGCCGGCTGATGCGGCCGGTGTCGTCGGTGCCGACCGCGGCCATGACGTTCTCCCAGACGTGGGCGTAGGCGTCCAGCAGGCCGACGCGGGAGGGCGCGTCGGCGGAGAGGCCGAGACGGTCGGCCAGCTGGATGCCGACCAGGCGCATGTCCTCCTTGTCGATGTAGCCGTCCTGGTCGACATCGCTGGTGTCGAACGCGGATCCGGCGTTGAGCGCGTGGGGGCTCGAATGCATCTCGGCTCCTAGCGGGCGGGCGCGTGGGCGCCTAATCGTTACCCTCAGTGAGACGTGGTGTCAACGCGTGACAGCGTGGTGACCAGGAAACCCTGCCCGGGAGCGCGCGAGATGGGAAGAAGGCCCCCGTACAGGTGGCTGACCAGCGGCATCGGACGGGGGTAGCAGAACACCGACGAGCCGGTGCCAAGGATCGCCGGGGTGTCGACCACGAGCGGTAACTCGCCCAGCAGGAACGGCACCGCGATCTCGGCCCTCTCGCGGCTCACCGCCTCCTCCGGACCGCTGGAGATCACCGGTACGACCGCCTCGAGGCAGGCGTCACGGAAGGCGGCGTCGGTCGCGTACAGCCGTTCGGCCGTGGCGCGCATGGCCGTGTAGGGCCGGTTGGCGGTGAGGTCGGACCAGCTGAACACGGCGACCGAGCCGGGGGCGGCGCCCAGGTCGCCGAGCGCCCGCCTGACCCGGTTGCGGGTGTTGTTGATCGCCATCCTGGCCTTGCGCCTGACCTTGCCCGCCGCGTGGCCGCGCCCGCGCAGGGTGCTCTCCAACTCGCTGCCCGGCAGGAGCACGTCCACCCGGGCGAACGTCGCGAGGGCCCAGCGCAGCAGCTCGGTGATCGTGGCCTGCGAGAAGTATCCGTTCAGCGCGCTGACGCCCACGAGGGCGTGCTCGCGCCCGGCCACGATGCGCGAACAGGTGCTCGTCAGGGGCCGGACGGTGACGTTCCTCATGCCCGGAAAGTAGCAAACGCGGACACCTTTCGTAGTTGGATGGCCACTATTGGTAGTTGAACGCTTTTATCGCAGTCGTGGCACCCCGGCCGGCGTGGGCGGGCGTCCGAGCGACGTCGCCCCGGCCCCGGTACCGCGTCAGGGGGCGGCCTGGGACGTCCGAGCGGTTCGGCTCGCGGGGCGAAGTCCGATACACTGGCGGGGCACCACGCGGCCGGATGGCCGTCCGTGGCGTCACCAGGGGCTATGGCGCAGCTGGTAGCGCGCCTCCATGGCATGGAGGAGGTCTGGGGTTCGAATCCCCATAGCTCCACACCCCGCACATCTCATCCCGATGCCGCCTCATAGCAGGCGGCATCGGCGTCTCACCGCCCGTTCAGCGGTGCGTTCTGAGCACCGGGCGCAGCGCGTCCAGCACGGAGGCGTCCTCGATCGTGGAGGGCACCGGCTCGTCGGCGCCGTCGGCGATGCCCCGCATGGTCTTGCGGAGGATCTTCCCCGAGCGCGTCTTGGGCAGCCCCGGCACGATGTCCACCCGCTTCAGGCCGGCGACGGCCCCCACCTGGTCGCGCACCATGCGGACCAGTTCGTCGCGCAGGCTGCCGTGGTCGATCTCGACTCCGCTCTTGAGCACCACCAGGCCGCGCGGCACCTGCCCCTTCAGCTCGTCCGCGACCCCGATCACCGCGCATTCGGCCACGGCGGGATGGCCCGCGAGCGCGGCCTCCATCGAACCGGTGGACAGGCGGTGCCCGGCCACGTTGATGACGTCGTCGGTACGCCCCATGACGAACAGGTAGCCGTCCTCGTCGACATGGCCGCCGTCGCCGGTCAGGTAGTACCCCGGATAGGCGGACAGGTAGGACGCCAGGTAACGCTCGTCGTCCCGCCAGAGCGTGGGCAGCGTGCCCGGGGGGAGCGGCAGCCGTACGCAAATCGCGCCGTCCACTCCCGGAGCGCAGCGCTCGCCGACGATGTCGAGGACCCGCACGTCGTATCCGGGCACCGGGACGGTGGGGGAGCCCGGCTTGATCGGCATGGGGTCGAGCCCGCGCAGGTTGGCGGCGACGGCCCAGCCGGTCTCGGTCTGCCACCAGTGGTCCACGACCGGCACGCCCAGCCTGTCGGTGGCCCAGTGGTAGGTGTCCGGGTCGAGCCGCTCACCCGCCAGGAACAGCGTCCTGAGCGACGAGATGTCATGCTCGGCCAGGAGCGACGCCTCCGGGTCCTCCTTCTTGATCGCGCGGAACGCCGTCGGCGCGGTGAACAGGGCGTTCACCCCGTAGTCGGAGATCACCCGCCAGAACGCCCCGGCGTCCGGCGTGCCCACCGGCTTGCCCTCGTACAGGATCGACGTCGCGCCCAGCAGCAGCGGGCCGTACACGATGTAGGAGTGGCCGACCACCCAGCCCACGTCGGAGGCCGCCCAGAAGACCTCCCCGGGCGCGATGTCGTAGACGTTGCGCATGCTCCACAGCAACGCGACCGCGTGGCCGCCGTTGTCGCGCACGACGCCCTTGGGCTTCCCCGTGGTGCCGCTGGTGTACAGGATGTAGAGCGGATCGGTGGCGGCGACCGGCACGCACTCGGCGGGCTCGGCCGCGGCCATCGCCTCGTGCCAGTCGAGGTCGCGCCCGGGCACCAGCGTCGCGGGAGCCTGCTCACGCTGGAGGATCACGCAGTGCGCGGGCGTGTGCTCGGCCATCTCCAGCGCGCTGTCGAGCATCGGCTTGTACTCGACGATCCTTGACGGCTCGATGCCGCACGTGGCCGACACGACGACCGCCGGCCGGGCGTCGTCGATGCGTACGGCCAGCTCGCGGGGGGCGAAGCCGCCGAACACCACCGAGTGCACGGCGCCGAGGCGGGCGCAGGCCAGCATGGCCACGACCGCCTCCGGCACCATGGGCATGTAGATGACCACCCGGTCGCCCTTGCCGGCTCCGAGCGAGCGCAGGACCCCGGCGAACCGCGCGACCTGCTCCAGCAGCTCCGCGTAGGTGTAGGTGCGAGCCGTGCCGGTGACCGGGCTGTCGTATATCAGCGCGGCCTGGTCCCCGCGCCCGCCGGCCACATGCCGGTCGAGGGCGTTGTGGCAGGTGTTGAGCTCCCCGCCGGCGAACCACCGGTAGAACGGCGCCGCGCCGTCGTCGAGCACCTTCGCGGGCGCGCGATCCCAGGTCACGGCCTCGGCGGCCTGACCCCAGAATCCGTCGGGGTCGGCGATGCTCTTCGCGAAGGCGTCCGCGTACGACATGGTCACCTGCTCACCCGCCAATCTGTCGGACCGCCATCATGACTCACCGGTTGCTCCGGCGACAGAGCGCGAGCCGTCCTGCCCGGACGGAATGGGCCGGGAGGAGGCGCCGGGGGAGTAGGGGGCGGAGGCGGCGGGCTTGAAGGTGTGCCGGTAGGTCAGGGGCGCCACCCCCACCGTGGCGTGCAGATGCTGGCGCAGCGAGACGGCCGTGCCGAAGCCCGCCCGGGCGGCCACCTGGTCGACGGGGAGGTCGGTGGTCTCCAGCAGGTGGCGGGCGTGCTCCACCCGCTGCCTGATGAGCCACCGCGCGGGGCTCAGGCCGGTCTCCTCGCGGAAGCGGCGGGTGAACGTGCGCACGCTCATGCGCGCGTGCCTGGCGAGGGTGGGCAGGTCGAGCTGCTCTCCCAGCCGTTCGAGCATCCACGCCCTGGTGGGGGCGGTCGTGGCGCCTCCGGGCTCGGGCAGCGGCCGCTCGATGAACTGCGCCTGGCCGCCCTCCCGCCAGGGCGGGGTGACGCAGCGCCGGGCGACCCGGTTGGCCACCTCGCTCCCGTGGTCGCGGCGGATGACGTGGAGGCACAGGTCGATGCCGGAGGCGACCCCGGCGGAGGTGAGCAGGTCGCCGTCGTCGATGAACAGCACGTCGGGGTCGAGCAGGACGCGGGGGTACAGCGACCGGAACAGATCGGTGTTCCTCCAGTGGGTCGTCGCCGGCCGCCCGTCGAGCAGCCCCGCGGCGGCCAGCACGAACGCGCCCGTGCAGATCGACATCATCCGCGATCGGGCGGCCGCCTCCCGCAGGGCGTCCCGCACCTCGCCGTCCAGCGTGCCGTCGAGCATCGGCGACCCGCCGTGGATGCCCGGGACCACCACGGTGTCCGCCGTGCGCAGGGCCGACAGGTCGTGGTCGGGGAGCACGCTGTACCCGGCCGATCCGCGTACGGGGCGCCCGCCGGGGCTGCACGTGATCACCTCGTACAGCGGGCGGCCGTCGGCGTCCTCGGCGATCCAGAAGACCTGCCCGGGAATGCCCAGGTCAAGAGTGGCGAAGTGGTCGAGTGCGAGGACCACGATGCGATGAGCCATGGCCCGATCCTTGCACATATTGGCTTTCAAGCCACTCGCCGGGTATGGCCAGGTCATCCACTATGTCGGCATGACCTTGAACGTGAAGCGAAGGCCACGACTGCATCGGGCCTGGGTGGTGGCCGCGGTCGCCTTCGTCGCGATAGTCGGGGCCGCGGGATTCCGCGCCACTCCGGGAGTCCTCATCACCCCGCTCGAGGAGGACTTCGGCTGGACCCGGGGGACCATCTCCCTCGCCGTCTCGGTCAACCTGATGCTGTACGGCCTGACCGCGCCCTTCGCCGCCGCCCTGATGGACCGCCTCGGCATGCGCCGCGTCGTGGCCTGCGCCTTGCTGCTCGTCGCCCTCGGCAGCGGGCTCACCGTGTTCATGACGGCGAGCTGGCAGCTCGTCGCCTGCTGGGGAGTGCTGGTCGGGCTCGGCACCGGCTCGATGGCACTGGTCTTCGTCGCCACGGTCACCGACCGGTGGTTCGTACGCCACCGGGGCATCGTCACCGGCGTGCTCACCGCCGGAGGAGCCGCCGGCCAGCTCATCTTCCTGCCCGTGCTCGCGTGGATCGCCGAAGGACCGGGATGGCGGGTCGCCGCCCTGGTCGTCGCGGGAGCCGCGCTGGCCGTCGTCCCGCTCGTCTGGTTCCTGCTCCGCGACCGCCCCGAGGAGGTCGGCCTCACCGCCCTCGGTGCCGAGCCCCCCGCCCCGGTCGCCGATGGCGACCTGCCCGCACCCGCGCTCTCATCCGGAGGGAGTGGCCGCACGGCCGCCCCGGCGCGAGGCGAAACCCCCGTCGCACCGGCGGCGCGGCGCGGCGGCGCCGCCGTGCGGGCGATCACCGTGCTGAGGTCCGCGGCCCGCACCCGGTCCTTCTGGTACCTGGCGGGCGGCTTCGCCATCTGCGGCGCCAGCACCAACGGCCTGGTGGGCACCCACTTCATCCCGGCCGCCCACGATCACGGAATGGCCGAGACCACCGCCGCCGGCCTCCTCGCCCTCATCGGCGTCTTCGACATCGCCGGGACGGTGTTCTCCGGCTGGCTCAGCGACAAGGTCGACCCGCGGCTGCTGCTCGGCGCGTACTACGCCCTGCGCGGCGCCTCGCTGCTGGTGCTGCCGGTCCTGTTCGCCTCGACGCCCGAGCCGAGCATGCTGGTCTTCATCATCTTCTACGGCCTCGACTGGGTCGCCACCGTGCCCCCGACCGTGGCGCTGTGCCGCACGATCTACGGGCCGGACGGTGCCGTGGTGTTCGGCTGGGTGTTCGCCTCCCACCAGATCGGCGCCGCCATCGCCGCGGTGGCCGCCGGCGTGACCCGCGACCACCTCGGTCACTACGACGCGGCCTGGTACGGGGCGGGGCTGCTCTGCGCGATCGCCGCGATCATGTCGCTGCGGATCGCCAGGAACGCCGGCGGCGCCACTCCCGGCGGCGCCACGACCCAAGAACCGGTGGCCGTGACCGGCTCACGCGCCTGACCTCCCCCACGCCCGCGGGCCCGCGGGCCCGCGTCCAAAGGATGGACGTCTTGGACCGCTACCGCTGCGGGCCTGAGATCCTTGGGGCGTGAACGGGCCAGACCAGAGAGTGCTCCCCTTAGTCGTCCGCATCGAGCGTGCCACGCCGCCCGAGCGCACCGATGCCCTCGAGGCGGCGGCGCTGGCCGTGCTCACCCTGCTGACCGACGAGCGCGCGGTGAGCGGCGAGTGGGCGGAGGCCGTGCAGGCGTGGGAGACCATCGGCATCAGGAAGGTCGTGCGCCGGGCCAGGGGGACCGAGTGGCGACGCGTGCAGGAACTGCCGGGCATCACGGTCACGCTGCGCTCGGCCGAGGTGCGGGTGCACCCGCCGATCCCGCTCGACGCCTGGCCCAAAGAGCTGTCCCGCCTGCAGGTCTCGGGCACCGACCTCACCGACGCCGCGCCGCCGGAGCCGCCCCCTCCCGGTGCCGCGGTGCTCTGGTTCAACCCGTCGCTGGACATGTCGGCGGGCAAGGCGATGGCCCAGGCCGGGCACGCGGCCCAGCTCGCCTGGTGGGGCACCGACGAGCCGACCCGTTCGGCCTGGCACGCGGACGGCCTGCCGGTCGCCGTGCGCACCGCGGGACCGCGGCGGTGGGCGGCGCTGGTGGAAAGCGGGCTTCCGGTCGTGCGTGACGCGGGATTCACCGAGATCGAACCTGGCTCGCGAACGGTCGTCGCCGACGCCCCCTGGCTGCGGGCCGGCGGCCACCGTCCCGCCGGGTGGGGTCCCCTTCGCGACCCGTCCCGGTAGTTCCGTCGGGCGCCCTGGTCCATGATCGTTTTTGCTGGTACGGGCCCTGGAGCCCTGGCCGGCCCGCCCGCGAGAACCGTTGACCGGGGCGTGAACGCAAAGGTCAGAGCGTACGAAAACCTCTATGCGGTAGGGACTCGTTCCCGAAGTGTGATCGGGAACTCGGGCATGAATGGGGGATTTGTCGTACGCTCCCCTCGTGCCAAATGGGGTGGGTGGGAACTACGGGACCAAGGCCGTCCCAACGTACGTAATGGCAGAAGCGGAGACCGCACCGCTGCCGAAGATCACGATCGAGGAGCCTCCGCCGTCACCTCCGCCCGCCAGGCGCTCGCTGATCGCCCGGCTGGGCGACCTGCCGATGCGCGTCATCTACCGGATCGCCGTCGGGGGCGTCGCCACCCTGGCCGTCGTGGCGGCGGCCGTGGTCTTCCTCGTGGTGGACCGGGGGAAGCCGGCGCCCACGGCCGCGTCCGCGCTCCCGGCTTCGTCTCCGCCGGCCGCGTCCTCGGACCCCTCGGACCCCTCCGCCCCTTCGGCTTCGGCGGACTTCTCGGCCTCGGCGGATCCCTCGGCTTCGGTGGACCCCTCGGCCCTGGCCTCCTCCGCGGCGCCGTCCGCCGCGGCATCGGGGACCACGGCACCCGGGACTTCCGCGACCTCCGGGGCCTCGGGACCCTCCGCCGTCTCCGCGCAGGCCGGGGCGACCCCGGTGCCGACCCCGGTGCCCGGCAGGAGCGCGCTCGCCGCCGCCGAGGCGGACCCGCGCGTCCCCGCGCCGCCCTCCGTACGCAAGCTCGCCGACTTCCCCGGGCGAGGCGCTCCCACTAAGGGGCGGGTGAAGGACAAGCGGTCCGGCATCACGTTCACGCGCTTCACGAAGGCCTGGAAGCTCGTGAAGTCCGCGCCGTTCGGCACGCGCCGGGTGCTTCCCGTGGTGAAGGGAGCGGGCCACCGCGGGATGCTGGCGACGTGCCCGGTCCCGATCGCGATCCAGGACGAGCTCAAGGACACCGCCTACCTGGCGGCACGCTGGACCCTCAACTACCACCCGGACGGATCCACCATCACGTGGACCGCGTCACAGGCGATCAAGGCGGGCAAGCAGAAGGGCTGGCTCCTCGGCTACCAGGTGCACTACAAGGTCGACGGCAAGAAGCGCGTCTCGACCGCGGCCGTCGCCCTGATCGACGTCCCCTCCGCCAAGCCTGCCATGGTCTTCATCACGATTCCCGACGCCCAGAAGAAGCGCCGCCCCGACATCAACACCCTGATATCCAGCCTGCGCGTCCTCTAACCCGGCGCCACTCACCGACGGCGAGCTTGCGCGTCCTGTAGTTCGGTGCCACTCACTTCGGCCGGGTGACCTTTCCATTTCGTCCCGTCCGGTGCCTGCACACCGATACCACGACGGCGAGCTTGCGCGTCCTGTAGTTCGGTGCCACTCACTTCGGCCGGGTGACCTCTCCATATCGTCCCGTGCGGTGCCTGCGCATGGGCAGCGCGACGGCGAGCTTGCGCGTTCTCTGGCTCGGTGTCATTTACCTCGGCCGGGGTGATTTCCCCGTTTCGTCCTGTACGGTGCCTGCGCGTGGGCGCCGTGATGGCGTGCTTGCGTGTCGTGTGGCTGGGTGTCACTCACCTTCGCCTGGGTGACTTCCCCGTTTCGTCCTGTGGTGCCGGTGTATTGGCGCCGCGGCGGCGAGTAGTGGTGCGGCGATGTCGGCGCCACCATGCGGCGGGGAACCCGGCGAACGTTCGTGGACGGCTCGCCGGCGTCGTCGTCGTGCCGGGCGGCAGGGCCAACGTTCGCGGGGACCGCAGTAGGCTCGGGAGACATGACAGAGATCGTCCTCGCCTCCTCTTCGCCTGCCCGGCTGGCGCTCCTGCGCAACGCCGGGCTCGACCCTGCAGTGATCGTCAGCGGCGTAGACGAAGAGGCCGTCACCGCCGACACACCCGCCGATCTCTGCCTCACCCTGGCGCGCGCGAAGGCGTCGGTGGTGGCGGAGGGCCTCTCCGAGGGCCTGGTCATCGGCTGTGACTCCGTCCTGGAGCTCGACGGGCGCGCGCACGGCAAGCCCGCCTCGCCCGAGGAGGCCGTCGCGCGGTGGCGGGCGATGCGCGGCCGTACGGGCAGGCTCCTCACCGGGCACTGTGTGATCGACGCCGCGACGGGAGCGGAGGCGGCCGAGGTCGGCTCGACCGTCGTGCGCTTCGGCACGCCCAGCGATGAGGAGATCGCGGCCTACGCCGGCAGCGGGGAGCCGGTGCGCGTGGCGGGCGCCTTCACCTTGGACGGCCTCGGCGGCTGGTTCGTGGACGGCATCGACGGAGACCACGGCAACGTGCTCGGCATCTCGTTGCCCCTGCTCCGCCGCCTCTTCGCGGAGCTGGGAGTTCCTGTGACATCTCTCTGGAAACAGGGATCTTTGCGCTGATCTTGCGACTGTCCGGACGGGAGGCGTTACCCTGCCGGGCATGAACAGCATCGGGCAGCCCATCCGCCGCGGGATCGGTGGCTTCGCCGACGGGATCAAATACTTCTTCCAGGGCCTCGGCTGGGTCGCGCGCAACCCGCGGCAATGGCTCTTCGGGCTCATCCCGGCCCTGATCGCGCTCGTGCTCTACATCGTCGCCCTGGTGCTGCTGGGCAATCACGCGGGGGACCTCGCCTCGTGGGCCACGCCGTTCGCCGACGACTGGAGCGAGGTCGCCCGCGACGGTCTGCGGTTCCTGCTCGGCCTCGTCGTCTTCGCGCTCGGGCTCGTACTGGCCGTCATCACCTTCACCGCCGCCACGCTCGCGATCGGCGAGCCGTTCTACGAGAAGCTCTCCGAGCGCGTGGAGGAGGACATGGGCGGTGTCGAGAAGGCGGCCGACATACCGCTCTGGCGGTCGATCGCCCGGTCCGTGCGCGACAGCCTGATCACGCTGGTGTACGTGCTGATGTTCACCATCCCGCTGTTCGTCCTCGGCTTCGTGCCGGTGATCGGCCAGACCGTGGTCCCGGTGCTGGGCGCCGCCGTGTCGGGCTTCTTCCTCACGGTGGAGCTGACCGCGCTGGCCATGGAGCGCAGAGGGCTCGCGCGTAAGCAGCGTTTCGCGGTGCTCCGCGCCGATCGGTCACCAGCTCTCGGGTTCGGGGTGCTGGTCTTCCTGATCTTCCTCATTCCCTTCGGCGCGGTGGTGGCCATGCCCGCCGCCGTCGCGGGTGCGACCATCATGGTCCGCGCCCGGCTCGTGCCCGGCGGCCCCGCCGGCGGTCCGCCTCGCCCCTGACGACCATGACCTGAATGCCGTTCGGTTCGTTGTCCACAGAATCTCACTCACCGTGATGGCGCCGCTGCGAGCAGGTGATCCTTGCGTGCATGACGCCATCTCCGATACTCCTCACCTCCCCCGACGACATCCTCGGGGCCGTGCCCTACATCCTGGGCTTCCATCCTGCCGACAGCCTCGTCGTCATCGCGTTCGCCGGCAAAGGCGTGCGTGGTCGGCTGCGGGTCACCACGAGGTGGGATCTCCCGATACCGCCGGGAGCGCTCGATCGGCTTGTTCCGCTCCTCCGGCGCGAGGAGGCCACGCACACGATCCTCGCCGGGTTCGGTGACGGCGCTCTCGTGACTCCGGCCATGGACGAGGTCAGGCGGCTGCTCGCCGACGCCGGCATCGCGGTCATCGAAGCCCTCCGGGCCGAGGGCGCACGCTACTGGTCCTATGTCTGCACGCGCGTCGAGTGCTGCCCGCCCGAGGGCCGGCCATACGACCCGACGACCGGGGAGGTCGCCGCGCAGGCCACCTTCGGAGGGCTGGTGGCGCTGCCCGGCAGGGACAGCCTGGAGCGGTCGGTGGCCCCCGTCGAGGGAGCGGCACGGGTCAAGATGCGCGAGGCGACCCGGTCGGTGGCCGCGCAGGTGCGGGCAAGGCTCGCCGGCACACCTTGCCCCCTAGATGTCCCCGCCGAGTTCGTCGCCGAAGGGGTGGCCCGGGTGCGCCGATCCCTGGACGGCTTCCAGCGGCAAGGGCGGCTGCCCGATCACGAGGCCGCCCGGCTCGGCATCGATCTCTCCGTGATCCGCATCCGTGACGAGGCGTGGACGCTCATGGACGACACCACCCAGGACACTCACGTAGCGCTGTGGACAGACCTCACCCGCAGGCTCGAGCCTTCGTTCGTGCCTCCGGTCGCCTCACTGCTGGGGGCCGCGGCCTGGCGGCGCGGCGACTCGGCGCTGGCCGGCATCGCCGTCGAGCGCGCGCTGGCCGCCGACCCGTCCTACTCCATGGCCAACCTTCTGGCGCAGGGGCTCCAGCAGCTCATCAGCCCCGACATCCTGCGACATCGCATGCCGACCCCGGAGGAGCTCGACGCGAGCATGGGCCCTCCGCGCATGGACTGGCTCCATCCCATGCTGGGCCTCCTCGATGAGCACACCGTCGGCGTCCCATAGCGAGTGCACGATGCGCGCGGAAGAGGAACTCTCGTCGAGAAGGCGGGGAGGCCGCTCGTTCAGGTGGCGGGAATGGGGCTCACTCTTGCGGCGTGCTGTTTCGGCGTCGCTCGTTGTAGGCCCGCATCCTGCGCGGATAACCGGTGAGCTGGACGTCGTAGACAGGGAGCGCGAGATTTCTGGCCACCTTGATGATGACGGCGGGGGAGCCGACTCGGCGGCGCGTCCATTCGCCGTCATGGGCCACGGCGACCGCGGTGGTGTCGGTGGCGAAGGTCTCCGGCTCGACGTAGAACTCCACGCCCTGCCGGGACTTCGCGAAGGCGATCAACGCCTCGATGTCGCCGTCGTTGGCCTCCCGGTCGAACTTGGCGATCTTCGGCCCACGCAGCCGACGAATTCCATAGCGATCCCGCCATCCCATATCCCTTGTATACCTGGAGCGGGCGACAAATGGGGGCCTCGGGGCCACATCGGGGTCGTGTCGGGGTTGTTCCGGATAGACCGGCTTGGTCATGACGCCAAGAATGAGAAACACGACCGGTTCTATCAGAAAGGTACGGCCGCTAATGGCAGGGGTAGTGAGACCTTCGGCGACACCGTCCACCGGAGGGTGGGGGCCAGCGCCTCACCCTCAGCTTCGAGTGACCAACCAGGACCGCGACCAGGTAGTCGAGCACGTCACCGTCGCGTATTCGGAGGGCAGGCTCGACAAGGAAGAGTTCGACGAGCGGCTCCACCTCGCGATGACCGCGCGTACCCACGCCGACCTCGCCCCGATCATGCGCGATCTGTATCCGTCGCGGGTCGTGCCGAGCGCGCCGGCGCCGGCGCCGCAGGTGCGACCGCACTACGCCATGCCGCTCACGGGCGGCGACCGGCTCGGTGCCGTCGCCGCGCACGTGCTCCCGCTCTTCGGCCTGTCGGTCATCGGCCCGCTCATCATGCTGCTGACCGGTGGACGGACCTCCCCGTACATCCGGCAGCATGCGATCGAGTCGCTGAACTTCCACCTGACGGTGCTCGGCGCCACCATCCTGCTGCCGTTCACCGTCGTCGGGATCATCTTGATCCCGGTGATCTGGGTCGCGGCCCTGGTGCTCGGTGTCGTCGGCGCGGCCACCGCGCTGAGCGACGCCCCGTTCCGGTACCCCCTCACGGTACGCCTGATCAAATGACCCGGCCGGCCACCCTTGTCGGCCGCGAGGGGCGGTCAGCGGGCGAGAACGGCGTACTTGACGGTCATCGCGCCAGTGTCGAGGTTGCCGATGGCGTCGAACGCGGCGCGGGACAGGTCCAGGCAGCGTCCGCCCACGAAGGGTCCCCGGTCGTTGATCCGGACCGTAACGGTCTTGCCGTTTGCCGGGTTGGTGACGCGCACCCTGCTTCCCATGGGGAGGGTCTTGTGGGCCGCCGTCATCGCGTTCGGGTTGAACCGCTCGCCGCTGGCGGTCATCTGACCCTCGTCGTAGAAGGAGGCTCCGCACCTGCCCAACGCGATGACCTTGGCCTCCTTGGAGGCGCTTTTCTTCTTCGAGGCATTGGCGGACTTGGTGGCCTTCGTGGGGGCGCTCGCGGTGCCCTCCGTCGTTCCCGCCGCCTCAGTGCGGGTCCCTGCCGTGGCGGGACCGCCTTCCCGGGCCGTGACGGCTGAGGGAGCCTTCGTCCGGGAGGCGGTGCGGTCCGGCGTAGGTGCGGGTGACGTTCCCGGCGGGGTGCTACCGGCCGCCTGAGGGGCAAGGAGGCTCAGAGCCGCGCCGGCCGGGCTCCCGGGTCCGGACGGCCGGGAAGTCCCGAACCCGCCGGGGGTCCCGAAGGCGCCGAACGCGCCGGTCATCTGGACCGCGCCGCCGGCGGTGCTCGAAAGAGCCCCGGAGGTGATCGGCCGAGCGGCCGGGTGCGGGCCGGAGTTGGTGGACGTGGATTCACCGCTAACGACGACCCAGGCGCCCGCGCACGCGGCCGCCACCACGACGGTCACGACGGCGACGGACCTTCCGCGCCGCTTCGTGCCGCTACGCGACCAGGGGAGGCTCTTCTCGTACCAACGGGTGGGGGAGGCGTGCAGGCCCAAGGGGAATCACGGTCCTAGGTAGGCGACAAGGACACGGGACGACAGCGCGGGGGAGCGCTGAAGACGCGGACCTGGGAGAACGCACCGACGTCCCGGCACGTAGCGAGCGCGAAACGCCCACTGCGTAATTCGCAGCACCATATGGGACAAAGAGGCAGTAAAGGGAGTAAAGCACACGTAAAGTGATATAAGTCACTCTCTACGTGATCAACCCCGCCGGTAAGGGCCGCCACCCGGCACACGTGTGGCGCGACCAGAAGCACACAGCCCCGCCGGACCCCGGAGCGGAGGCTCGGATAAGGCGCGCGGTGGTCGGCCGGACGGCGGAGCGGCGGGTCAGGGAAGGCGCGCCGTGGTCGGCCGGACGGCGGAGCGGCAGGTCAGGGAAGCGCGTGGGACGGTTAGGAGTTCGCGGGTCGGAGGTGGGTGTGGGGTGTGGTCAGAAAAGTAGTTCGCGGACGGAGTCGACGGTGTCGGCGTCCTCGGCGCGCTTGTCGGGCCGGTAGCGCAGCACTCTGGCGAACCTCAGCGCCATGCCGCCGGGGTAGCGCGGCGAGCGTTGCACGCCGTCGAAGGCGACTTCGACCACCATCTCGGGGCGGACCCTGACCACCCACTCGTCGCTCGGACCCTCGGCAAGTGCCAGGAACCGCTCGGTCTGCCAGGCCAGAAGCTCGTCCGTCAGACCCTTGAACGTCTTGCCCAGCATCACGAAGTCGCCCGACTCCGGATCCCTGGCACCCAGGTGCAGGTTGGACAGCTTGCCCTGGCGCCGCCCGTGCCCCCACTCGGCTGCCAGCACCACCAGGTCGAGGGTGTGACGGGGCTTCACCTTCACCCACCCGGCGCCACGCCGTCCGGCGGCGTACGGTGTGGCGGGCGACTTGGCCACGACCCCCTCGTGTCCCCGCCGGACGACCTCCGCGAAGAACGCCATGCCCTCTTCGGGGTCGGCGGTGACGAGGCGAGGGGTCAGCAGCTCGGCCGGCACCGCCCGCGCCAGCGCCGCGTGCCGCTCGCTGTCGGGGAGATCGAGCAGGTCCACGCCGCCCACGCGCAACGCGTCGAAGAAGAACACGCTCAGCGGTGTGGTCTCGCGCAGGCGGGCGGTGTCGGTCCTGCTCGCGACCCGGCTCGCGGTCACCTGGAACGGTTCCGGCCGGCCGTCGGGCCGCAGGGCGATGACCTCCCCGTCGAGCACGATGTCGTCGGCCGGAAGCGCGAGCACCGCCTCCACCAGCTCGGGCACCTGGGCGGTGATCTCGTCGAGGGTCCTGGTGAACACCTTGACCTCCGACCCGGACCGGTGCGCCTGAACGCGTATCCCGTCGAGCTTCCATTCGAGGGCGGCGACACCGCCGAGCTTCTCCAGGGCCGCGGGCACGTTGGGGGCGCTCTGCGCCAGCATGGGGGACACGGGACGGCCCACCTCGAGGTGGAACGAGCGCAGGGCCTCCACGCCGCCGGTCAGCGCGGCGGCGCCCACCGCGGGCAGCCAGCCTCGCAGCGTGAGGGCGCGCCGCACCTCCGCCGCCGGCGTGCCCGAAGCCTTGGCGACGGCCTCCACCATGACCCCGTTCAAGGCCCCTTGCCGCAGCTCGCCGCCCAGGAGGCGCAGCAGGAAGGACTGTTCCTGGCGGGTCACCGAGCGGAACAGCTCGCCGACGAGCTCCTTCCTCGCGGCCTGCGACCCCGGTCCGGCCAAGGCCTTGATCTGGCTGAGCATGTCGTCGACCTCGGTCAGGGTCGCGCTGGCGATCTGGCGTGGCTCGGGAAGGTCCTGCAGGGTGCGCCAGCCGACGCCGATCTGCCGCTGCGGCAACTCCCCTGACAAGTACGCCACGGCGATCTCGGCCTCTCCCGGCTCCACCCTGCCCAGTAGCTCAGCGAGGTGTCCGATCTTGGCGAGGCGGGCGGAGTCCGCCGCGACGGCGACCGAGGTGCGCGCGAGGTCGATGAGCAACACAGGTCTCATCGTGCCAGTTCACCGCCGACCGTGCTCATACCGGGCAGTCCGCGCACCCTCGGACAGGCGGTCCGGGCGTCGCCGTACCCTTTTCCGCCGCCACGGCACCGGGAACACCGGCGCCGGACAGGGGAGAACAGGCCGAGATCTCAAGTGGAAGGCCGGGAGCCCGAGGCCCGCGCCGGCGGGAAGAGGCGGCCACGCGACGAAGTCAGACGGAGTTGCTCACCGCACTGAAGCCCAGGTCGGAGCCGAGGCATCCGCCCCGGGCATCCGGTGGCACTTCCGCCGGACGGCCGGCTCCGCCGCGTGGTCGGCTCATGTAGAGGACTAGCTCACGCCGAGCAGGTCGACGACGAAGATGAGCGTCTCGCCCGGCTTGATGGCATTGCCGGCGCCACGATTGCCATAGCCCAGGTGCGGCGGGATGGTGAGGCGGCGACGGCCGCCGACGCGCATGCCGGCCACACCCTGGTCCCAGCCGGCGATGACCCGACCGGCGCCGAGCGGGAACTGGAAGGAGTCGCCACGGTTCCACGAGGCGTCGAACTCCTCACCAGTGGAGAACGCGACGCCGACATAGTGCACGTTCACCATGTGTCCCGGCTTGGCCTCCTCACCGTCTCCCACGGTGATGTCTACGATCTCGAGATCCGCCGGCGCGTCGCCCTCCGGAAAGTCGATCTCGGGCTTCTCGAGTGCCACGTGTTCTCCTTGATTAGGTTGCGCGCCACCTGTGAACGGGAGCGCCTGGACCGATCGCCGGCCGCCGTTCGGCCGACCGCACGACTCTACGGGGTCGCAACGGTTCACGGGCGGCAAGGGCACCCCACGGGTCTTCCCGCACGCGATGCCTCCGCACGCCCTGCCCTGCCATACACGACGCCTCTAGTCGATCATCTCGGGGATCCGTCCTGGAGGTCGGACGCCGGGGCCGGATCGTCGGGGGCGCCTTCGGTCCCGGTGGTTCTGGCGGCCTTGGCCGTCTTGGCGGTTCTGGTCTTGGCCGGCGCGTTCTCGGGCTCCGGGGCCGATGGCGTGTCCGGGGTCGCAAGTTCCGGCACCGGTGCCATGGTCGGTGTCGGTGTCGGTGTCGGTGTCGGTGTCGGTTCCGGTTCCGGCACCGGTTCCGGGGCGGAGGACGGCGTACGCGGGACGGACGACAGGGGGATGGCGACGGTGGCCTCCTCCATCGCCTCGGCGCGAGTGGTGGCGGGCCGCACGGCGCCGGACTCCTCCGTGGTCGCCAGGGCAGGGTCGGCGTGGGCGGGATCGGCGTGGGCGGGATCGGGGGAGCTGATGACCGGCTCGGCGACTGTGGGAGGGGCGACGGGCTCGGTGCCGTGGATCGCGGCCGAAGCCTCCGCCGGTGACGGCCGGGCGCCGGTCGTCGCGCTGGAACCGGATGACGTGGGGTAGGGCTCGGGACGGGTGACGCTCGAGCCCGGAAGCGGACCGCTGGACGGCGGCCGCTCGACCACGACGGTGTCGGCGGGCCTGGTCCCGCCCTCGAGCACGGCCAGCGCCTCCTCCAGCGCAGCGGAGGGCACGAGGACGTCGTACCGGCCGGCCACGATGGCGCTGCGCGAGGTGAAGTCGCGGGTGCCGCCCTTGAACGCGTGACCGGCGAATCCGAAGGCGGCGCCCATCACGGCGCCCCATAAGATCGCCCACACCACCAGGGCGAAGAACGAGCCGGTCGTCGTGGTGAACAGCCCGAGGAACAGGCCGACGACGAGGCCGAAGACGGCGCCGCTGATGGCGCCCGAGAGAGCCGCGCGGGGGTTGGTCAGCCTTCCGGTGACCGTCTCCTCCAGGCGCAGGTCGTTGCCGACGATGGCGACATTCTGGACGGGATATCCGGCGTCGGAGAGCGTGTCCACGGCGCGTTGCGCGGCGGGATAGTTGTCATAGCTGACCAGAAGCCGCCGCTCGACGGCGAGCGGCGAGGCCGGCCCGGGTAACGAACCGATCATGGGAAATCTCGCCTCCGCGGCTAGGGGGTCACTTGCCGCTCCGATCTACCCGAGGCGGGCGACTTATCACCCTTCGACGCGACTGCTTGTCCTGCCGGTGTTCCAGGACGCGCGTCACCGCGCCCCGAGTCATCGGACGCGGGGCGCGCGGCGTGCCGGTCGCCGGTGGTGCCGGCGCTCGCCTCGGGCGCTCTGACGCTCGACGCGGGTCACCAGCTTTGGTGCAGGGGCATGCCCTCCGAGTAGCCCGACGCGCTCTGGATCCCGACGACGGCCCGCTCGTGGAACTCCTCGAGGGTCGTGGCGCCGGTGTAGGTGAGGGACGACCGCAGGCCGGCGACGATGGCGTCGATCTGGTCCTCGACGCTCGGCCGGACCGGGTCGAGGTACATCCGGGACGTGGAGATGCCCTCCTCGAACAGCGACTTGCGGGCGCGGTCGAAGGGCGTGTCCTCGGCGGTGCGCAGCCGCACTGCTCGCGCGGACGCCATGCCGAAGTTCTCCTTGTACCGGCGCCCGTTGGCGTCGGTGCGCGCGTCCCCCGGGGACTCGTACGTGCCGGCGAACCAGGAGCCGATCATGACGTTGGAGGCGCCGGCCGCCAGGGCGAGGGCGACGTCGCGCGGGTGGCGCACGCCGCCGTCGGCCCATACGTGCCTGCCGAGCCCGCGGGCCTCGGCCGCGCATTCGAGGACGGCCGAGAACTGCGGCCGGCCGACTCCGGTCATCATCCGCGTGGTGCACATCGCGCCCGGCCCGACGCCGACCTTGACGATGTCGGCGCCGGCCTCGACCAGGTCGCGCACGCCCGCCGCGGTCACGACGTTTCCGGCGGCCAGCGGGACGCCCGGGTCGAGGGCGCGCACGGCCGACAGCGCGGTCAGCATCTTCTCCTGGTGGCCGTGCGCGGTGTCGACGACCAGGCAGTCGACGCCGGCGTCCAGCAGTTCCTTGGCCTTGGCGGTGACGTCGCCGTTGATGCCGACGGCGGCGGCGACGCGCAGGCGTCCCTGGGCGTCGACCGCGGGCTGGTACAGCGTGGCGCGGAGCGCGCCCGTGCGGGTGAGGACGCCGACGAGCCTGCCGTCCCCGTCGACGACGGGGGCGAGGCGGTGGCGCCCGCTGTGCAGCATCTCGAACGCGGCCTGCGGATCGGTGCCGGCCGGGATGGTGAGCGGCGAGCCCGACATCACCTGGGAGAGCTGGGTGAACATGTCGACCCCGTGGCAGTCGGCCTCGGTGACGACGCCGATCGGCCGGTTCTCCCAGTCGACGACGATGACCGCGCCGTGTGCCCGCTTGGGCAGGAGGTTCAGCGCCTCGCCGACGGTCTCGTGCGGGGTGAGGGTGATGGGTGTGTCGTGGACCAGGTCGCGCTTCTTGACCCAGTCGACGACGCCCGCGACGACGTCGATGGGGATGTCCTGCGGGATGACGGTGATGCCGCCGCGCCTTGCGATGGTCTCGGCCATGCGGCGGCCGGCCACCGCGGTCATGTTGGCCACCACGATCGGGATGGTGGTGCCGGTGCCGTCGCCGGTCGCCAGGTCGACGGCGAGCCGCGAGCCGACGGCCGAGCGCGACGGGACCATGAACACGTCGCTGTAGGTCAGGTCGTAGATGGGCGCCTGATCATTGAGGAATCGCACGTTGGTTCAGCCTATGCGATTCATGGTAAACAATGGGGCTTCCCAGGTCAGCTGGGCGATATGTCGCTAGATAAGCTCAGCGGGCACCCCTGCCGATTCCTCTGTGCGCGATGATCGAGACGGCGATCCGCCGGTGCGGATACATTGACCGCGCGATCGAGTCAGGCGAGGTGGCCCTGGAGTTGGAGGCGCTATGATCATCGTTGAAAGGCCGGAGGTGCTCGTCGTCGGCCATGCCGTGCGCACCACCAACGCCGCGGAGGCCGATCCCTCGCGGGCGCAGCTGCCGGCCCTGTGGGCGCGGGCGGGAGCGCCGGGGGCCTTCGCCCACGTGCCCGGTCGCGTGGACGAGAACCTTTATGCCGTGCTGATCGACTACGAGAGCGGTCTGCAGGGCGCCTACACCCAGATCGTGGGCGTGGCCGTGCGCACGGCGGCGGGGTTGCCGGAGGGCATGG
The DNA here is from genome assembly GCF_023276435.1 of Sphaerisporangium perillae. Lineage (GTDB taxonomy): Bacteria > Actinomycetota > Actinomycetes > Streptosporangiales > Streptosporangiaceae > Sphaerisporangium > Sphaerisporangium perillae. The sequence goes on along the minus strand of NZ_JALLPO010000003.1, from coordinate 191,104 downwards.
TCGCGGTCCGCGTGCCGGGGGTGCAGTCGCTCAAGGTCGAGGCCCATGGCCCGATGCCACAGGCGTTGATCGAGGCCTGGCAGCAGGTGTGGCGGCACACCGAGGCGGGCGGGGTCCCGGCACGCGCCTTCACCACCGACCTCGAGGTCCACCACCGGGCGGGGGTCGACCTCTACCTGGCCGTCCTGCCCGGCCAGACCCCCGTCCAGGCGACCTACGGCAGGGAGGCCGCGCAGGCGTAGGCGCGACCAGGTCGCGCGGAGTGGGCATGACGGGCATCGCCGGGGGCGGTGGCAGTGTTCAGGTCCCGGCCTGGGGTCAGGCCAGGATCCCCGCTTCGCGCAGGGCCTTCGCGCGGTCGTCGGGGAGGCCCCACGCCGACAGGTCGTGCAGCCGGGTCGCCGGTGCGAGGTCGCCGTGGCCGCTGCCCAGCAGGCGTGGCGCGGGTACGGGCTGGGTGACGCCGCCGACCTCGACGAACGCGCCCCTCGCGGTGTTGTGCGGGTGCCGCGCCGCCTCCCCCATGTCCAGGACGGGCGAGACGCACGCGTCCGAGCCCTCGAAGATCTGCTCCCACTCCGCGCGCGTCTTGGACTTGAACGCCGCCGCGAGGCGTTCGCGGATCTCGGGCCAGTTGGCGCGGTCGTCGCGGTCGGGCAGGTCCGTCAGGCCGGTCCTGGCGACGAGTTCGGCCCAGAAGGCCGGTTCCAGGGAGCCGACGGCGACGTGACGCCCGTCGGCGGTCTCGTAGGTGTCGTACATGGGGGCGCCGGTGTCGAGCAGGTTGGTGCCGCGCGGACCCCAGAAGCCCGCCTGGGAGGCGTGGTAGAACATCGCGAACAGCGTGGCCGCGCCGTCCACCATGGCGGCGTCGATGACCTTGCCCCGGCCGGTGCGCTCGCGCTCGAACAGGGCGAGCAGCACGCCGTACGCCAGCATCAGGCCTCCGCCGGCGAAGTCGCCGAGGATGTTGATCGGCGGCGTGGGCTTGCCGCCCTCCCGGCCGAGCATGGACAGGATGCCGGCGATGGCGATGTAGTCGATGTCGTGCCCGGCGGTCGGCGCGAGGGGGCCGTCCTGGCCCCAGCCGGTGAGGCGGCCGTAGATGAGCCGGTCGTTGACGGCGTGCAGGTCGGCGGGGCCGATGCCGAGGCGCTCGGCCACGCCCGGCCGGAACACCTCGATGACGACGTCGGCGCCGGCGGCCAGCTCCTTGAAGGCGGCGACGCCGTCGGGTGACTTCAGGTCGAGCCCGATCGTCCGCTTGCCGCGGTCCATGACGTCGGAGCGGGGACGGTCGCCGCTCCCGGCGACGGTCGAGACCCGGTCGATCCGGAGGACCTCGGCGCCGTGGTCGGCCAGCATCATCCCCGCGAAGGGTCCTGGAGCGAGACCGGCCAGCTCCAGCACGCGTACGCCCGCCAGCGGGCCTTGAAGGCCTGCCTCCGGAGTCCGCGAGGCGTCCGGATCGGGGCCGGCGGCGCGCCGGCCGGCCTGGTCCTGCGGGTGCGGATCGTCGTTCCGACTCATGGCCGTCTCCCTTGAGTGCGATGCCGACGATAGACCGCATCACGATAGCGAGCAAACGCTTGTTACGGCGGGTGCGGCCTGCCGTCTCACCATGGGGAACAAGACGCTAACCCCTGCGCCACACGGGTCTGAAGGGGGGCCCTGAGTTTGCGCGGGTTTAACGTGTCTACTCTGGTCGATGGTCAACACAGGAGATAGCGTCATAGCGACGATCTCCACGTACTTAGTCATAGGGGGTGGTGGCATGCCAGATCGCACGGTGAGGACGACCGCCCAGATGACAGCCCATCGAAGGGCTGTCGAGCAGATCAGGGAGTCCTACACCGCCCTCCCGGAGGGCGCCTCCCCGCGGCTCGCGAAGCCGACCACGAACCTCTTCCGGTTCCGCGAGGCGGGGAAGACGGCCAAGCTCTCCGCGCGTGACCTCGACAAGGTCATCCAGGTCGACCCCGAGACCAGGACCGCCGAGGTCCAGGGTATGACGACCTATGAGCGCCTCGTCGACGCCACGCTGCCGGCCGGTCTCATGCCGTACGTCGTCCCGCAGCTCAAGACGATCACGCTGGGCGGCGCGGTCACCGGGCTCGGCATCGAGTCCTCCAGCTTCCGGCACGGCCTGCCGCACGAGTCGGTCGAGGAGATGGAGATCCTGACCGGCGACGGCCGCGTCGTCGTCGCCACGGCGGACAACGAGCACCGCGAGCTGTTCAAGGCGTTCCCCAACTCCTACGGCACGCTGGGCTACGCGCTGAGGCTGCGCATCAAGCTGCTCCCCGTCCAGCCGTTCGTGCGGCTGACGCACATCCCGTTCTCCGACGCCGGCAAGTGCATGCTGGCCATGCAGGAGATCTGCGACAGCGGGCAGTACGACGGCGAGAAGGTCGACTTCATCGACGGCACGTTCTTCGAGCCCGGCGAGATGTACATCACCGTCGGGCAGTTCGCCGACCGGGCGCCCTACGCCTCCGACTACACCGGGATGCGCATCTACTACCAGTCGATCCGCACGCGCACCCGCGACTGGCTGACCATCCGCGACTACCTGTGGCGCTGGGACACCGACTGGTTCTGGTGCTCGCGGGCCTACGGCGTGCAGCAGCCGCTCGTGCGCTCGCTGATGCCCCGGCGCTGGCTGCGCTCGGACGTCTACCGCAAGCTGGTCGGGCTCGACCAGAAGTACGGCGTGACGGCGCGGGTCGACCGGTGGCGAGGCAACCCGGCCCAGGAGTCGGTCATCCAGGACGTCGAGGTGCCGGTCGAGAAGGGCGCCGACTTCCTCGAATTCTTCCACGACAAGGTGGGCATGACGCCCGTATGGATGTGCCCGCTCAAGGCCACGGGCGAGTGGCCGGTCTACCCGCTGGAGCCGGGAAAGCTCTACGTGAACTTCGGGTTCTGGGGCATGGTCGCCTTGCCTCGCGGACAGTTCGACGGTTACCACAACCGTCTCATCGAGAACTCCGTGCATGAGCTGGGCGGCCACAAGTCCCTGTACTCGACATCGTTCTACCCCCGTGAGGAGTTCTGGCGTCTTTACAACGGTGACGCCTACTGGCCGGTCAAACGGGCTTACGACCCGGGCGGACGGCTGCTCGACCTCTACGACAAATGCGTACGGGGGCGTTGAGGAGGTTGGTTCCATGACACTCGCCCAGATCTTCGAGAAGATCGTCGGGCCGGAGGCGAACGTCGAGTTCGTCGCGTACGACGGCAGCAAGGCCGGACCGTCGGGCGCCGCTGTCCGCATCGAGGTGAAGTCGCCCATCGCGGTGGCCTACCTGGCCCAGTCTCCCGGGGAGATGGGGCTCGCCCGGGCCTACATCGCCGGTCACATCGACGTGCACGGCGACATGTACACCCTGCTGTCGGAGATGGCGCAGCTCACCCTCGACGACCTGCCGGCGCGGGAGAAGATCTCCGTCGCGCGGTCGCTCGGGCTCAAGCCGCTGCTGATGCGCGTTCCCCCGCCGCCGCAGGAGGTACGCCGCAGCGCGATGGCCAGGCTCGGCAGCCGCCACGCCAAGCAGCGTGACGCCGAGGCGATCCATCACCACTACGACGTCTCCAACCGGTTCTACGAGTGGGTGCTCGGCCCTTCCATGGCCTACACCTGCGCGACCTTCCCCGAGGACGGCTCGTCCCTGGAGGAGGCGCAGTTCGCCAAGTTCGACCTGGTCGCCAAGAAGCTCGGCCTGAAGCCGGGCATGCGCCTGCTCGACGTCGGGTGCGGCTGGGGCGGCATGGTGATCCACGCGGCCAAGCACTACGGCGTGAAGGGCCTGGGCGTGACGCTGTCGCGCCAGCAGGCCGAGTGGGCGCAGAAGGCCATCGCCGAGGCCGGCCTGTCGGAGCTGGCCGAGGTCCGTCACCTCGACTACCGCGACGTCACCGAAAGCGGCTTCGACGCGGTCAGCTCGATCGGGCTCACCGAGCACATCGGCAAGGACCAGCTGGCCGGGTACTTCGGGTTCCTGTACGGCAAGCTCAAGCCCGGCGGCCGGCTGCTCAACCACTGCATCACCCGGCCCACCGGCAAAGAGCGGACCATCAACAAGGGTGGCTTCATCAACCGGTACGTCTTCCCCGACGGCGAGCTGGAGTCGGTCGGCCATCTGATCCGCGAGATGGAGGACACCGGGTTCGAGATCCGGCACGAGGAGAACCTCCGCGAGCACTACGCCAAGACCCTCGAGAAGTGGGTCGCCAACCTCGACGACCACTGGGACGAGGCGGTCGAGGAGGTCGGGCAGGGCACGGCGCGGGTCTGGCGGCTCTACATGGCCGGCTGCATCGTCGGCTTCGAGCGCAACAAGGTCCAGCTCCACCAGGTGCTCGGGGTCAAGCTCGACGAGAACGGCACGTCGGGCGTCCCGCTGCGCCCCTCGATCGACTGGCCCTGACAACCGGTCACGTGCCCGGCCGCCCGTGACGGCCGGGGGCGTGTCCCGCCCGCGGCGACCGGCGGGCACTCGCTCGACCGCTTCTGACGGCCGGCCGTTTCATAACGGCCGGCCGTCTGAGCATGTCCGCACCGCCCGGAGCAGGTCCGGAGAGGCCCGAGCTGGAGCGGTTCTTCTTCCTGGACGATGTCGATCGGGACCTGATCGCCCTGCGGCGGGCCAAGCATCACCAGCTCGGGTCCGCCCTCCAGATGTGCACGGTCCGTACATCGGTCTGTTCCGTGGCCGGTGGTCGAGCACCTGGCCGCGCAGCTCGGCGTCGAGGAACGCACGCCGAGGGCCCGCAGGCGCTGTTCAACCAGGCGGCGGGCTGGTCGCGCCGGCACCGGGTGCGCGCGGGTCTCGACCGCTGACCAGAACCCCGACCACCAGATCGACGCCGTCCGCGGGTGCTGCTTGAATCGGGATCATGGTCCTCGACGAATTACGCGATCTTCTCAACCGCCATGCTCGGCCTGATCTGAGGACTTCCATCGAGGACGTGCTGATCTTCAAGGCCGAACACCCCCAGCCGCCGACGCCGACGACCTACGGCAAGGTGCTGGCTGTGGTCGCGCAAGGAGTGAAACGGTTCGCGTTGGGCGACACGGTCTACGAGTACCGGGAGGGGCAGTACCTCGTCGCCTCGGTCGACCTGCCGGTGACCGCCCACTTCGCCAAGGCCAGCCCGGAGCTGCCGGGGCTCGGGGTCGGGCTGACCCTGCATCCGGCCACCGTCGCCGAGGTACTGCTGCAGGCGGCTCCCGGCGACCTCCCGGAACTCGGTGACGACGCTCCGCCGGGCCTGGCCGTCAGCACCGCTTCGGCCGAACTCCTCGACGCCGTCGTCCGCCTGGTGCGCCTGCTCGACCGCCCCCAAGACATCGCCGTCCTCGCGCCCCTCATCAAACGAGAGATTCTCTGGCGGCTCATCACCAGCGACCAGGGCCCCGTCATCCGCCAGTTCGGCCTGCCTGACAGCAGCCTCAGCCACATCGCGCGCGCTGTTCAGTGGATCCGTGACCACTACCCGCAGCCGTTCCGGGTCGAGGACGTGGCCAAGCTGGCGGGGATGAGCGTCTCCGCTTTCCACCGAAGCTTCCATGCAATCACCGCGATGAGCCCGATCCAGTTCCAGAAACAGATCCGGCTCCAGCAGGCGCGACTCCAGCTTGCGGCGGCTCCCGCCGACATCGCCGCTGTCGGCCGCCGCGTGGGCTACGACAGTCCGTCGCAGTTCAGCCGCGAGTACCGTCGCCAGTTCGGGGCATCCCCCAGCCAGGACGCCGTGCGCCTGCGCGCCACGAGCTGAGTTCCGTGGTGGTCAGTCCTCCAGGACGCGGTCGAGACGGATCGGCAGCTGCCGCTGCCGGACCCCAGTGGCATGCCAGACAGCGTTGGCGATCGCAGCCGCGGTGCCGACGTTCCCGATCTCACCGGCACCTTTGACTCCCATGGGGAGGCCGGGTTCGTGGTCAGGCACGAATTCGGCTTCGATGTCGGGAACGTCGGCGTGTGCGGCGATGTGATAGCCGGCGAAGTCAGGGTTGACGTGCCGCCCCGAGACCGGGTCACGGACGCCCTCTTCGTGCAGAGCCATGGACAGCCCGCCGACCATTCCCCCGATGACCTGGCTGCGGGCCATGAGCGGGTTGATCACCCGGCCCACGGCGAACAGCCCGAGCAGCCGCCGCACGCGCACCTCACTGGTCGCCGGGTCGACGGTGACCTCGGCGAAGACGGCGCTGTAGGCGTGTCGTTCCCTGGATGGCAGCTCGCCGAGCAGGTGCGCCGTGTCGGCCGTGACCGTCGCCGGCCGTTCCGGGCCGCGCATCTTCGCCGCGGCCTCGGTGATCGCCCACGCCCAGGACGCGGTCCCGCGGGACCCGCCCGCGCTCCACGCGGGGCCGAGGTCGCTGTCGGAGATCCGAAGCCCGATCTTCTCCACGCCGACCTCCAGCGCATCGGCCGCGATCGCGGTCAGCGCGGTGCGGGCGCCCGTGCCCAGGTCGGTGGCGGCGACGACCACGGTGAAGGTGCCGTCCGGCTCGGCCGTGATGGACGCCGTCGAGGGGAACGCCCCGGTGCTGAAGGACGTGGCGGCCAGCCCGGTGCCGACGAGCAGGGATCCCTCCCGCCGCATCCGCGGCCGGTGGTCGCGATCTGCCCAGCCGAACCGGCGTGCGCCTTGACGCAGGCACGCGACCAGATTCCGGCTGCTGAACGGCAGTCCGGACACGGGACCGACGACGGGCTCGTTGCGCAGCCTGAGCTCGAGCGGGTCCATCTCCAGGCGCTCCGCCAGCTCGTCCATGGCCGATTCGAGCGCGAACGAGCCGGGCGCCGCGCCGGGGGCACGCATGGAGTACGGCGGCAGGATGTCGAGCGGAACCGCCGTGAGCCGGGTGCGGATCGCGGGCGCCGCGTAGAGCGTCTTGGTGAGCTCGGTGCACCCCTCGATGTACTCCGCGAGCGGGGACAGCTCGAACGCGGCCACGTGGTCGATCGCCCGCAGGCGCCCATCGGCATCGGCTCCGATCCGGATCACCTGGTCCGTGGCCGGCCTCTGCGCGGTGGCCAGGAACACCTGGTCGCGGGTGAGCGTGACCCGCACGGGCCGCCCGAACCGCGTCGCGGCCATCACGGCCAGGATCAGCTGCGGTCCGCACATGCCCTTGGACCCGAAGCCTCCGCCGACATGCTCGACACGGATACGCACCCGCTCCGGAGGCAGGCAGAAGAGCGTGGCCAGGGTGACGGCGATCTGGTATGGCCCCTGGTTGGAGTCGACGGCCTGCAGGCGTTCTCCCTCCCACCAGGCGGTCGCCGAGTGCGGCTCCATGGCGCTGCAGTGCTCCTCGGGCGTGCCGTACCTCTCGTCGACCACTACCGCGGAGGCGGCCAGCTCGGCGTCCACATCGCCGACGTCCACGGGCCCGTCGAAGAGGGCCGATGCCGGACGGCCCGCCGGGTGGCCGAAGAAGAACTCCGTGTCATGCGGTCGCACGTCATAGACCACCGGCAGCGCCTGGGCGGCGGCATAAGCCTGTTCGGGCGTCTCGCCCACCACGAGGGCGATGGGGCGGCCCGCGTGCGGGATCACGTCATCCTGCAGGAGTCGCAGCCCTCCGTCCGGACCGAAGAAGTGCCCTGCTTCCGGGTTGAGCCGGGGCGCATTCCTGTGGTCGATCACGCCCAGCACGCCGGGCATGTCCTGAACGGCCGCGACGTCGATGTCGAGGACGCGCCCGCGGGTGATGGTGGAGACGACGACTGCGCCGAAGGCCAGGCCCGGCACCGGCTCGTCGGCGGAGTAGCGGGCGCCGCCGGTGACCTTGGCTCGGCCCTCGACGCGGGGCCGCGCGACCCCGACGGCTCCCGCGGCCGTCGGGACCGAGGATTCAGCGTTCATGGGTGATCTCCTTCAGTACGGCGAAGCCGCCAGGTCGGTCAGGACGGCCACGATGAGATTGCGCGCCAGCGTCACCTTGTAGGCGTTGCCGGGCAACGGCTCGGCGGCGGCCAGCTCGGCTTCGGCGGCCGTCCGGAACCGGTCGGCGGTGGCGGGGCCGTCCAGCAGCAGGCTCTCGGCGGTCCTGGCGCGCCAGGGCCGCGACGCGACCCCGCCGAGGGCGATCCGCGAGCTGCGCACCACCCCGTCGCGGATGTCCAGGTCGGCGGCGATGGACACGGTCGCGAAGGCGTACGACGCGCGCTCGCGAACCTTCCGATACCGCGAGAGCGGCGAGATGGCGGACTCCGGGAGACGCACCGCGGTGATCAGGGCTCCGGGCGGCAACGCCGTCTCCCGCTCTGGCGTGTCGCCGACGGGCAGGTAGAACTCCTCCAGTGGGATGTCCCCGGCGCCGTCGAGGGTCTCGTAGCGCACGACCGCGTCGAAGGCGGCCAGCGCGACCGCCATGTCCGACGGGTTCGTGGCCACGCAGTGCGGCGACCAGCTGAGGACGGCGTGGTTGTGGTGCGCGCCGGCGATCGCTGAGCATCCGCTGCCGGGGGCACGTTTGTTGCACGGTTGCGAGGGGTCGGCGAAGTAGGAGCACCGGGTCCGCTGCAACAGGTTCCCTGCCACCGTGGCCATGTTGCGCAGCTGGCCTGACGCGCCCGCCAGCACTGCCTGGCTCAGCGCCGGATACCGGCGCCGCACCTCGGGGTGGGCGGCGAGATCGCTGTTGGTCGTCGTCGCACCGATCTCCAGCCCACCGCCGGGTACCTGCCGGATGCCGTCCAGCGGAAGGAAACGAACGTCCACCAGCCGGGTGGGGGACTCGACACCGGCTTTCATCAGGTCGACGAGGTTCGTGCCGCCGCCGAGGTAGCGGACGTCGTCGTTCCCGGCGGCCAGTCTGAGCGCCTCACTGATCCCCGAGGCGCGCTGATAGGCGAACTCCTTCATCGGGCCTCCTCCAGGATCGCGCGCACGATCGACGGGTACGCGCCACAGCGGCACAGGTTGCCGCTCATCCGCTCGCGCACCTCTGCCGCGTCCAACGCCGGCGCCGGGCCGTCCGGGCAGAGATCGGCGGTGACCGCGCTGGGCCAGCCCGCCGCGTGCTCGGCCAGCATCCCGACGGCCGAGCAGAGCTGCCCGGACGTGCAGTAACCGCACTGGAACCCGTCGAGCCGTACGAAAGCCTGCTGGATCGGCCGCAGCTCGCCGTCACCGGCGAGGCCTTCGACGGTTGTGACCTCGGCGCCCTCGGCGGTGACCGCCAGCGTCAGGCAGGACAGCACCCGCCTGCCGTCCAGCAGCACGGTGCAGGCGCCGCACTGGCCGTGGTCGCAGCCCTTCTTCGGCCCGGTGTGGCCGGTGTCCTCGCGCAACGCGTCGAGCAGCGTCCTGCGATTGTCGAGGCACAAACGATGTGTCGCGTCGTTGACGCGCAGCGAGATCACACTGCGGGTGTCGTTGGTCATGGTCTTCCTTCCTTCAGGCGCGGCATGCCCGGGCGCGTGAGGCCGGATGGCAGGGGGCTGGCGGCGCATGCGTCGCGGCTGGCCCGCTCGCGCGCGTACCGGGTGGTCTCGACGACGATCAGAGTGATCAGGATGGTCACCAGTCCCGCCAGCCCAGCCAGCGGCGGCAGGACGACGGCAGCCGGCGTGGCCGCAAGGATGGCGCAGGCCGCCAGCAGCCGGGGGCGGCTCAGCGTGTGGTGCACGCGGCGCTCGAACAGCAGATGCCCGACGAGGTACAGCGTGAAGCCACCGAAGAGAGCGAGCGCGGAGAACACGCCCAGCGGCCGGCAGTCCCCGGCGTGTGCGAGCACGCCCTCCACACCCAGGGCGGTGAGCAGGATGCCGGCGATGAGAGGCAGGTGCCCGTAGGTGTAGGCCTCGACAGCCAGGCGCAGCCTCGTTTCGCCCCGTGCCCGCCCGAGCCGGTGCTCGGCCGCACGTGCCACCACCTCGAAGTACAGCCACCACAGGCACACCGCGACGGCGACGCCGAGGACGGCGGCGAGCAGCAGGGCCCCGCTCATGGGCCGGTCGGCGGCGCCGACGCCGATGGCCAGGAGCGACTCGCCGATGGCCAGGATGACGAACAGGCCATGACGCTCGCTCAGGTGGGCCGGGCTGTGCAGCCGCCACTGGCCGTGCCTGGCCGTGAGGTAGATGCCGACCCAGTCCACCAGGAGGGCGACGGAGAACAGAAGCACCTGTGTCCAGCCCCCGAGCAGCGCCCCGGACACCAGCAGAACCGCGCTCGTCAGCATGGGCAGCCAAGTGATCGCGATCTGCCGTCGCAGCCCGGCGTCACCGGTCGCGGCCACCGCGAAGACCGCGAGGTGCACCCAGCGGACCAGCAGGCAGGCGCCCACCAGCACCACAGGGCCGTTCAGGCCGCGCGGCTCGTCGTCCCATGCTTCGGGGATGGTCAGGCCGACGACGAACATCGCCGTCATCGCGACGACCATTCCCGCCCGCGGCAGACCCTGGTCGGCTCGTGAGTGGTTGCCCAGCCAGGTGTAGCCGGACCAGGTGCCCCACAACAGTGCGAGCATCAGCAGCCCCCGGAGCACGCCGGGAGCGCTGTGCTGCTGGGCCATATAGCCGTTGAGCTGCGTTATCGCGAAGACGTAGACCAGGTCGAAGAACAACTCGAAGGGCGTCGCACGATGGTCCTCACCGGTGGAGCGAACGTTGCCGTGTCCACGTTTCACACCCATGGTCACCCCTCCAGGTCATGCGACGCGTGCGCGTCCATCGGGGACCAGTGGGCGCGTCTGCGCCGGCGAGCAGCGACTGGAGGCGTGCGACCAACGCCTGCGCCTGCTGGGTGGCGAAGAACATTGCGTGCGCCTCCCGGCTGACCCACCCTTCCGTGACGTGCACGACGTCCCGGTTGCCGGACGAACGGCTGAACAGCAACACGACGCAGTCCTTGTTCGGTAGTGACGGTGCGTTGAGCAGAAGCTGGACCAGTTCGTCGCCCTTACCCGGCTGCGCCGTCATCGTCGCGTGAAATCCATGGCCGGCAGACATGGGGACGACCTCCTCACTGTGGTGCGCTGTTCGCTTGTCTCGCGCCCCACTTTCGGCGCCGCCCGGGCGGCCCCACATCAGTCATTCGACTCCGAGTTCACGGCCTTTCCCGGGGCAGGCGACCTACTTGCGTGTGGAGTCACGCCTCTGGAGAACGGCCTGTCCAGGGACCACCGACCCTGGGCGATTAGGTCATATGACAGATGCCTCGGTGCGACTCTGTGTCTCACCATCGAGGGTGTGACGAGGCTTCCAAGTCCGGAGCGCTCAGCGCGCAGGCGGCCGCGACTCGTCGGGATGCGACGACAGCGCATCCCTGAGCCCCGCGCGGGAGGTGACGCCAAGCTTGGGGAAGATCCGGTACAGATGCGCGCCGACCGTTCGGTGCGACAGGTACAGGCGCTCGGCGATCTGCTTGTTGCTCAGACCGCTCGCCGCCAGCTGCGCGATCTGAGCCTCCTGCGCGGTCAGGGCGGTCGGACCACCCGACGGCACGTCAACCTGCCGGTGGCCGGCCGCGCTCAGCTCGCTCCGGGTGCGCGCCAGCCACGGCTCCGCGCCCATGGCGGCGAACCCGTCACAGGCGAGGAGCAGCTGCCGGCGAGCCTCCGACGCCGATCGGCCACGGCGGAGCCTCGTGCCGAACGCGAGCCGTACCCGCGACGCGTCGAACAACCACCGCTCGCTCGCGGGACTGGCCAGCAGAGCCTCCAGCCGCGACATCGCCGCGTCGTCATCGAGAACGAGAGCCTCCGCGCCGGCCTGGATCAGCGCCATCCTGCTCGACAGCGAGGCCACGTCGGCAGCCCGCATCGCCTCTACGTGCGCCCTGGCCTCGACCGTGCGTCCGACTCGCATCGCCGCCTCGACCAGGTCGAACATGACCCAGGTGCAGTGCGGTGCATGCGAGGCCAGGACGCCGGGCGGGCTCATCGCGGCGGCGTGCCGGAAGGCGGCGTCGTAGTCGCCCCGGCCCAGCGCAGCCAGGGCGCGCGGATGGTGCGCGAACAGGGCCGCAGCCGACACACCGCGCGGCAGCGCCCAGTGCGTGATCTCGTCGGCCAGTGTGTACGCCTCGTCGAAACGGCCCCGGCCGGCGGCGACGATCGCCCTGTTGTACAGGAAATACCACTCGAAGAACGAGAAGCCGCTGGCGTCACAGACCCGATGCCCCTCCAGAGCGAGTTCCTCGGCCTCGTCCCACCGGCCGACGAGGTAGTCGTCCAGGCACAGGTGCATCAGGGCGCCGAGGTGCCGGCGGGGTGCTCCGCCGTCCCGCCCCTGCTGGACCAGGCGCCATGAGGACTCGCGGCAGTCGGCCAGCCGGTCCAGGTACACCGATGCCGTACCGATCCGCATGATGCGCGTGGGATCCCCCTCGTCGGGGAGGGTGCGGAGGATTTCGTCGATCGCCGGCCGGGCCGAAGCCGCGGTGCGTACGGGGTCGGGGAACGTCTTGCTCGCCAGTGCGAGCACGTCGGGCGGCGATGGCTTCAGCCTGCGCAGCGCCCGGTAGAACGGTTCCCAGTACTCCGGATCGCTGCCGTACCAGCACAGCAGCAGCAAGGTGTGCATGGCTTCGATCAGGGCGGGGTTGTCGGCGCGGAATCCGTGGTCGCCGGTCTCGATGGCTCCCACCAGGAGGCGGTGCGCGGTGTTCACATCGCCGTCTCCGTTGAGCATCAGGAAGGCGGCCGCGTTGGCGGCCAGCAGGGAACCCGCCGAGTCCGGGTCCGACCGGCGCGCATCCGTCAGGAGCGACTGGGCGTCCTCGACGGCGCCGCCGGCTTCGGCACCGATGTAGGCGGCCTCGGCGAGCCGCCGGCCACGGCTCGCGCTGGTCGAGCTGAGTTCGGCGGCGCGGATCAGAGCCGCGACCGCGGCGAAGGCGTCTCCGCGGAGCATGACACGGTGCGCCGAGTCCTCCAGCAGCTGCGCCACCGTCTCATCCGGTCCGGTGGCAGCCGCCGCGAGGTGCCACGCGCGGCGTTCCTGGTCGACGTCCAGCGCTCCGGCGAGAGCGAGGTGCGCGCTGCGTCGCTCCTCGTGGGTGGACACCGCCACGATCGCCGACCGGATCAGCGGGTGCCGGAACGCGATCCGCGCCGTGGCGTCGTCCACGCGTACCAACTGCGCCCGCTCGGCCGGGGCGAGGCCGGCCAGGCCGTGCCCGGCCCCCACGGCGGCCCTGAGCACCCTGATGTCGCCGTTGCCCTCGAACGTGGCCAGCAGTAGCAGCCTGCGGGTCGGCTCCGGCAGACCAGTCATCCGCGTGGCGAACATCGCCTGGAGCCTGTCGCTGAGCGGAACCACCTCAAGGTGGGTCACCGGGTGATGCGCAGCACCCAGCAGCGTGGACGGCAGCTCAGTCAGCGCCAGCGGATTGCCTTGGGCGAGGTCGAGCAGCCGTCGCCGGACGCGCGGCGGCATCTCCGGGAAACCAGCGTCGACCAACTGCCCGGACGCCTCATGGTCCAGCGGCCGGACCGTCATCTCGGTCAGTCCCCGCGGATCCAGGAAGCTCGCCGCGCCCGTTCTGGAGGAGACCAGCAGCCCGGTCTGGGTACCCTCCAGGCGGCGGGCGACGAAGCTCAAGACGACGGCGCTGGCCCGGTCGATCCAGTGCACATCGTCCACCAGAAGAGCGAGCGGCGCATCGGCGGCTACCGCCTTGACGAGCAAGAGCGTCGCGTTGCAGACCAGGAGCGCGTCCGTGGGCGCCCCCACACCGAAACCGAGCGCCACCGACAACGCCTCCCGCAGACCGGGCGGGAGGCGCTCGATGTCGGCGTTCAGCGGCAGAAGCAGCTGGTTGAGGCAGGAGTAACTGACTTCCGCCTCGAACTCCGACCCTGACGCTCGCAGAACCCGCATGTCCGCCGTGATGGCGAGCTCTGCCACAGCGGCTATGAGAGCGGATTTGCCCACCCCGGGCTCGCCCCAGAGCAACCGCGCGTCGCCGCGTTGCCGGGCGGCATCGAGAAAACCGGCGAGCTGGTCGAGCTCGGCACGGCGTCCGAAGAGTTCACCGCCGCCCACAGGCACCTCACAGCGTCGGCCATGTCCTACCTGCCCGACGCGACTCGCCGCACCACGACGACTGTCGCCGCATAAGGCGTCGCGAGCATATCCCGCGATGCGGCGGACATGGCGGCGTCATTGGCCCCCTTCGGCCGAGAAGGCAGGATCGGGCAACAGTTAGCGAGAATCGAACAAGCCAGAGACCTGGAAGCGCCGATCTCTGGTGTCGATCGATCCCGCAGGCGGTGCTGACCTCGGCTGGGGCGGCGCGCTTACTTACCCGCGAGGCGAGTCATGCGGCTCAGCTGAGCACGTAGCGGGCTCAGCGAGTCGGAGCGGATGGCGCGGAGCTCCCCGCGCGTCCACCAGCTGCTGCGGAGCGGGGAGTACCCGATCTTCACCAAGATCGTGATGCGGCCCGCCAGCCGCACCTGAGCCGCGACGACCAGTTCCGGAACGGGCTGGAGCGCGTCCTCGACTGCATCGCCGCGGCCCTGCCGTCAACGGCCGAGTCTCCGATGTCGGCGCACCGAGAGGGGCGGGAGGAACAGGACGGGTCCGATCCTCCCTCCCCGAAGGCCGGTGGCGCTCAGCCGCCTCCGGAGTTCGCTCGCGCGTGCTCGGCGGCGACCAGGGCGGCGGCCAGTTGCACGGCGACCAGCTTGCGCAGCGGGATCGGCTGCCCGCCCGACTCGGCGTCGGCCTCGTCGCACCAGCCGTCGAACAGCTCGCGCAGCCGCTCGCGCTGTTCCCGGATGGCCGGAGTGAGGTTGCCGGCGGCCGCCTCGGCGTCCAGCATGCGGCGGAAGGTGCCGGAGAAGCGCAGCCGGCGCATGTGCAGCGTCTGCCGGTTGCCGAACTGCTCGGCGACGGTGGCGGGCCGGTCGACGCCGGGGAGTCCTTCCCACTGGTCGGCGAACCTGAGGTAGGTGTCGAGCATGTCCTCGGTCGAGCGGCGGAACGGCGACTGGACGGCGAGGTCGGGCCGGACCGCCGCCATGGCCGACCGCAGGATGTCGATCAGCTCCCGCTGGGCGGCGAGCCCGGCTTTGACCACGTCGCCGTAGGACGTCGCGGTGGGGGTGGCGTCGCTGACCCGCTCGTCGGCCCAGTAGGGCAGCTCGGTGATGAGGTGGAGGGCACCGAACCTGGCGGCGTAGTCGGCGCTCCCGCCGCCCGCGCCGAAGATCCTGGCCTGGCGCGGGCCACCCGGGGTGAGGTAGACGGCGGGGGCGATCGCCGGGGAGCCGGGCATCTCGGGCTCGCCATGGTGCAGCGGGATGCCCTCCAGGCCCGGTAACTCGGTGAGCCGCGCCGCGAGGACGGGGTCGCGGCGGTTGAGGTAGTAGAACGCCCCGTTGTACTCGCCGTTGTGGAGGGAGTAGACGAAGGCGGGCCGTACCTCGTCCATGAGCCGCATCAGCGCCTCGGTCTCCGGCAGGCTGCGGTCGAAGACGTAGCCGTCTCCGGCGATCGGGAAGGTCCATTCGACCTGGTCCTTCCACGCCGGCCGGTAGAAGTGCCTCGCGTAGTGGCGGCGGTCGCCGGGGCGGGCGTACCAGCCCTCGTTGAGGCGCGCGCCGTCGGGGTCGACGCACGCGATGAGGTGCCAGCGGTAGCCGAGCCCCTCGCGCAGCCCGGCGTCCTCGCAGAGCAGGCGGGTCAGCTCGCTCACGGTGAGCGAGCCGATCGGCTCGTTGGGGTGCGGGCCGCCGATGACGAGGGCGTCGCGGGTTCCGGTGCCGAGGGTGAGCGCCCGGAGCGGCTCTCCCAGCCGGGAGGTGCCGATCCGGCGCACCCGCACGAGGCCGGGGTAGCGCGCGGCGAGCCGGTCGAGCTCCGCGTGCATCTCGTCCACGCTGGGGAACCTGTCCAGCTCCGGGACCCGCCGCATCTGCTCGCGGACATCCATGGCATCGCCTCCAATTCGGTGGTCCCGAGATCGTTCGACCCGGCCTCCTCGTATTTGCCCCGATTTGGGATAGGTCGATGGTCTGGAGGTCGCCTGTGGCCCAGGCGTCAGCGCAGCTCGCGCTTGAGGATCTTGCCACTGGCCGTCATCGGGAAGGACTCGCGGAACTCGACCAGCCGGGGGTACTTGTAGGCCGCCATGTTCTCCTTGCACCACGCGATGAGGGCGTCCTCGGTGAGCGCCGCGCCGGGCTTGAGGATCACGTACGCCTTGATCTCCTCGCCGTGCGAGGCGTGCGGGACGCCGACGACGGCGGCCAGCGAGACCGCCTCGTGCGTCATCAGGACCTCTTCCAGCTCGCGGGGGTAGACGTTGTACCCACCACGGATGATCATGTCCTTGGCGCGGTCGACGATGAAGTAGTAGCCGTCGGCGTCCCTGGTGGCGATGTCCCCGGTGCGGAACCAGCCGTCGTTCATCACGTCGGCGGTGGCCTCGGGCCGGTTGTAGTACCCCTTCATCACGTTGTGGCCGCGGATCGCGATCTCGCCCGGTCCCTCGCCCTCGATGGTCTTCCACCCGGTGTCGACCAGCTTCATCTCCACGCCCCAGATCGGGGTGCCGATCGAACCGGCCTTGGTCACCCTGCCCGGCTGGTTGAAGCTGGCCACCGGGGAGGTCTCCGACAGGCCGTACCCCTCCAGCACCGGCATGCCGAAGGTCTTCTCGAAGTCCTTGAGCACCTCGACGGGCAGCGACGCGCCGCCCGCGACCGCGGTCTGCAGGGTGGCGGGCAGTTCGGTGCCGTCCGCGTGGATCGAGGTGAGCAGGGACCAGTACATCGTCGGCACGCCCGCGAACATCGTCACGGCCTCGTCGCGCATCAGCGCGAGGGCCGAGGCCGGATCGAAGCGCGGAACCAGCACCAGGGTCGCCCGGCGGCGGAAGCCGGTGTTCATCATGACGGTCTGGCCGAAGGAGTGGAACAGCGGCAGGGTGACCAGGAACACGTCGTCGCCGGCCCGCTCGAACATCTCGTCGGAGACCATGGCGTTCATCAGCATGTTCTGATGGCTCAGCTCGGCGCCCTTGGGCTGCCCGGTGGTCCCGCTGGTGTAGAGGATCACGGCCGTGTCGTCCGGCGCGGTCGCCACGGTCTCGAACCGGTCCGACCGGCCCTCGAGGGCGCTCCAGATGGTCTGCACGCCCTCGATGCCCGACTCGGTGGCCAGGGGAGTGGCGGGCAGCAGGAAGAAGTCGTCGGAGTGCGGCTCGCCGTCCGAGATCGCCTCCCGGAAGCCCTCGTGGCCGCGCTGGCCGAGCGGCAGGTCGGGGCTTCCCTCGAAGCAGAACAGCGCCTTGGCCTCGGAGTCGCGCAGGTGGTAGGCGATCTCCCGGGACTGCAGCAGCACGTTGAGCGGGACGACGGTGGCGCCCGCCTTGAGGATGCCGAAGTAGACGAAGGGGAAGTAGGGCAGGTTCGGGCACGCCAGCGCGACCTTGTCGCCCTTGCCGATCCCCCGGGAGGCCAGCAGGTCGGCGACCTGGTTCGCCAGGGAGTTCACCAGCGAGTACGGCATGCGCAGGTCGCCGAACACCACGGCCGTGCGGTCCGGACGCTCTCGAGCGCTGTCCTCAAGGACGACCGACAGATTGAGCATGTGCACTTCCTCCTCGCTGGTACCGATCACCCCGGCCGGGCGCGACGCGAGGTCGCGGGGCCCGCTGGGGACGGCGACATCTTCGCAGCCAATAGCTACTAATCGGTAACGAGCGTGGACGTGGGCCGATAACCGGCGTAAGTACGGGGAAGGCCGCTCAACCTTCCCCCGGAGGAACAATGGAATACGACTACGTCATCGTCGGAGCGGGCTCGGCGGGCTGCGTCCTGGCCAACCGGCTCTCGGCGGACCCATCGGTGCGGGTGGCCCTGCTGGAGGCCGGCGGGGCGGACCGCAAGCTGGAGATCCGCGTCCCCGCCGCCTTCTCCAAGCTCTTCAAGACCCGCTACGACTGGAACTACACCACCGCCAAGCAGACCGAGATGTCCGGGCGCGAGCTGTACTGGCCGCGCGGCAAGACCCTCGGCGGGTCCTCCTCGATCAACGCGCAGATGTGGGTGCGGGGGCACCGCGCGGACTACGACGGCTGGAACCTGCCGGGCTGGTCGTACGACGAGGTCCTGCCGTACTTCCGGCGCTCCGAGCGGCGGGTCGGCTCCAACCGGGGCGAGGTCTACGGGACCGACGGGCCGATCTACATCTCCGAGCTGCGCGACCCGAACGTGACGACCGGGGCGTTCCTGCGCGCCTGCGAGGAGATGGGGCTGACCAGGTTGGAGGAGCTCAACGGCGCCTCCAACGAGGGCTTCTCGCAGACGCCGGTCACCCAGGAACGGGGACGCCGGTGGAGCGCCGCCGACGCCTACCTGCGCCCCGCGATGCGGCGCCCGAACCTCACCGTGCTCACCGCGGCACAGGCGCGCAAGATCCTGTTCGACGAGGACGGCAGGGCCACCGGCGTCGAGTACGGCGAGGGACGGCGCGTGACGGCGACCAGGGAGGTGATCGTCTCGGCGGGGGCGATCGGCTCTCCGCACCTGCTCATGCTCTCCGGCGTCGGCGACCCGGACGCGCTGCGGGCCGCGGGGGTCGAGCCGCGGCACGAGCTGCCGGGCGTCGGCCGCAACCTCATGGACCACCTGGCCTCGGCGATCGTGCTGGAGTGCCCGGAGCGGGTCACCCTGGCCGGCGCGGAGTCGGTCGGCAACTACGCCCGCTACCTGCTGGGCCGCCGCGGCATGCTCACCTCCAACGTGGGGGAGGCGGTGGCCTTCATCAGGACGACCCCGCAGGAGCCCGCGCCCGACATCGAGCTGCTGTTCGCTCCGGCGCCGTTCGTCGACCACGGAATGACCCCGCCGCCCGGGCACGGCCTCACCATCGGCGTGATCCTGCTCCAGCCGGAGAGCCGGGGACGCATCACGCTGAACGGCGCCGACGCGGTGATCGACCCCTGCTATCTGAGTGCCGAGGCCGACGTCCGGCGGATGGTGGCCGGGCTGAAGAAGGCGAGGGAGGCGTTCGCCACCACGGCGCTCAAGCCGTACGCGGGCGGGCCGATGGAGCCCTACGACGGCGCTGCGACCGACGAGGAGCTCGCCCGGTACGTGCGCGAGCGCAGCGAGACGCTCTACCACCCGGCGGGCACCTGCAAGATGGGCACCGACGACGACGCGGTCGTCGACCCTTCGCTGCGCGTCATCGGGGTGCCGGGGCTCCGCGTGGTCGACGCCTCGGTCATGCCGACGCTCAACCGCGGTCACACCCACGCCCCGACCATCATGATCGCCGAAAAGGCGGCCGATCTCGTCCGGGCCTCTTGACGTAAGTGGTCACTTTCTCAAACGATCGGGGCCGGAGGTGCGTCCGGGATGACGGCAGGCGTGAGTGACATCGATCTCTCCGAGATCCCCTTCTGGGGGCTGCCGCCACGGCAGCGCGAGGAGGCCTTCCGGCGGCTCCGGGCGCTCGACCGGCCGGTGTTCACCAAGGAGAACCAGATCCCGTTCATCGGCCACGGCCCCGGGTACTACGCGCTGGTGCGGCACGCGGACGTGACCGAGGCCGGCCGCAACGCGGGCGTCTTCAGCAGCGAGCCGACCGCGAACAGCATCCCGGACATGCCGAGGTGGATGGCCGTCTACTTCGGTTCGATGATCAACATGGACGACCCGCGGCACGCGCGGCTGCGAAGGATCGTCTCGCGTGCCTTCACCCCGAAGATCCTCGCGAAGATGGAGGAGGACCTCGCCAGGGCGGCGCGCGAGATCGTCGACCGGGCGATCGCCGAGGGGCCCGTCGACTTCGTCCCGCAGATCGCCGCGCGCCTCCCTGTCCAGGTGATCTGCGACATGATGGGCATTCCGCCCAAATATCACGACATGGTGTTCCGGAGTACGAACATCATCCTCGGCAACGCCGACTCCGAGTACAGCGGCATCCGGCCCGACATCACCCGGTGGAACGTCGCCAAGGGCCTCGCCAGGCTGCTCGGCGCCGGCCACCGGCTCAGCGCGCTGGCCCGCCGGCTCGGCCGGGAGCGGCGAGGCGCGCCCGTCGAAGACCTCACCGGAATGCTGGTCAACGGCGAGGAGCACCTGACCGCCCAGGAGCTCGGCTCGTTCTTCATCCTGCTGGTCGTCGCGGGCAGCGAGACCACGCGCAACGCCATCTCCCACGGCCTGAAGCTGTTCACCGACAACCCCGGACAGCGCGAGCTGCTGCTGAGCGACTTCGAGGCCCGCATCCCCGGCGCGGTCGAAGAGATCATCAGGTACGCCACGCCGGTGATCCAGTTCCGCCGCACCCTCACCCGCGATCACGAGATGAACGGCCGGCAGTACCGGAAGGGCGACAAGGTCCTGCTGTTCTACAACTCGGCCAACCGCGACGAGGCGGTGTTCGCCGACCCCGACGTCTTCGACATCACCCGTAGCCCGAACCCGCACGTCGGCTTCGGCGGCCCCGGCCCGCACTACTGCCTGGGCGCCCATCTGGCGAGACGGGAGATCACGGTGATGTTCCGCGAGCTGTTCACCCGCCTGCCCGCCATCCGCTCGGTCGGCGAGCCCGACTACCTGCTGTCGAACTTCATCAACGGCATCAAGCACATGAACTACCGAACCGGCTAGCCGCACGCGGCGGGCGGCATCGTGCCGCGGCGATCGCCCGCCCGCGGCCCAAGGCGATGCGGGAACGGGGCAGGGCGATGCCGGCGCCACCGTACGGCGGGTGCCCGGTGACCGTTCCCATGCCGTCCCGTTTGACGTAAGTGACCACTTCTCTCAATCATGGAAGCATGACCGTGGACACGCCCCCCGACCGCAAGCCCATCACCTCCTACGACCAGATCGACCTGTCAGAGTGGGACTTCTGGGCACGGCCCATGGCCGAGCGTGAGCACGCCTTCGAGCTGCTGCGGGAGCGGGACACGCCGGTGTTCTTCGCCGAGCCGGAGTTGTCGTTCGCGCCGAAGGGCGACGGTTACCACGCCATCGTCCGGCACGCCGACATCATCGAGATCAGCCGCAACCCCGACGTCTTCTGCTCCGGGGACGGCGGCGCCACCAACATCGCCGACATGCCGGCCGAGTTCGCCGAGTACTTCGGTTCGATGATCAACATGGACGACCCCCGGCACGCGCGGCTCCGCAGGATCGTGTCGCGGGCCTTCACTCCCAGGATGATCCAGAAGTTCGAGGACGACGTGCAGGACGCCGCCGTGCGCATCGTCGGCGAGCTCCTGGAGAAGGGGCCCGGCTGCGACTTCGTCACCGAGGTGGCCGCCCGCCTGCCCTTGAAGATCATCTGCGACATGATGGGCATCCCGGAGAAGGACTACCTCTTCGTCTTCGACCGCTCGAACATCATCCTCGGCGCCTCCGACCCCGAGTACGTGCCCGGGGGAGACACCGACAGCATCGTGACGGCCCTGCTCAACGCCGGTATGGAGCTCCAGCAGCTCGTCCAGGACCTCGCCGCGTTCCGCGCGGAGAACCCCACGGGCGATCTGACCTCGTCCCTGGTCAACGCCAACGTCGACGGCGAACGGCTCACCCTGCAGGAGCTCGGCTCGTTCTTCATCCTGCTCGTCGTGGCCGGCAACGAGACCACCCGCAACGCCATCTCCCAGGGCCTGCTGATGCTCACCCGCAACCCCGGCGAGAAGGCCCGGTGGCTCACCGACATCGAGGGCCACGCGCCCAAGGCGGTCGAGGAGATCGTGCGGCTCGCCTCGCCGGTCAACTACATGCGGCGCAAGGTCACCAGGGACTTCGAGCTGAACGGCACCCTGTACAAGAAGGGGGAGAAGGCCGTCCTGTACTACTGGTCGGGCAACCGCGACGCCGCCGTCTTCACCGACCCCTACCGCTTCGACATCACCCGCGACCCCAACCCGCACGTCGGCTTCGGCGGCCCCGGCCCGCACTTCTGCCTGGGCGCCCACCTCGCCCGGCGCGAGATCACGGTGATGTTCCGCGAACTCCTCCAGCGCGTCCCCCAAATCGAAGCGGGCCACCCCCAGCGACTCTTCTCCAGCTTCATCAACGGCATAAAACACCTGCCCTGCGACTTCTAACCCCATCCCCCAGCCGACGCGCCACCTATGATCGTCCCCTGCCCGCTCCGCGACTGCCCTTGCGCTTGCGGTTGGCGATCTGGTCCCGTTCCGGGAGAACCGCCTGGATGCCGCCTCGTCGCAGGTGCGCGCGGATCTCATGGGTGGACGACCGGCTCAAACTCTCTTTACTGGTTCAAGCGGGCGACGCTGGGGACGTCGATGGACCAGTGTCACGGGACGTTCGTGGACCGTCGTCGTGGGTTGGCCGTGGGGTGGTCAGGAGGCGGGGGTTGCGGGTCTGATTGAGGAGAAGACGGTGTTGACGTCGGGGAGGAGTTCCTTCTTGCTGTCCGGTACCGACATGTACACGATGACCGGCAGGTCGGCGCCGGTGCTCACCGCGGCGACCACCAGGGTGGTCTTGGTGCCTCCGGCCATGATCTGGTAGGCGACCAGGCGTGCGGGGTGGCCGCCGGCGGCGACGCGCTGCTCGGCGGTCTTCACGACCTTGTTGCCCGTAGGGAAGAACTTGTTGCGCGCCGCGAAGGCCACGGCACTGATCACCGGCGCGAGATTGTCGGGCTTGGACGCGGAGTACTTGGAGGCGAGGCTCGTGGCCAGCGGGCCGGTCATCACCTGGGCGAACTGCGGAGTGCCCGAGGTGTCGACGCCCGCGGCGACGTACTGGCGCGTCGCGAAGCCGTAGGTCGACTGGATGTGCTGCGACCGCAGGTCGAGCCGCCACGGCCCGCCCAGGCGTACCACGCTGATGGCGGAGGCCTTGTCGGTGAGGATGCCGGCGCGCGGCGAGGAGTCGCCGGAGTACTTCGGCAGCTTGCCGATGGATTGCGGCTTCGCGGTGCTCGTGCCCGCCTTGCCGGAGGATGACGCCTTGGGGGTGCTCTTCGCGGAGCTCTTTTCCGGGGTGGCCGTCGTGTCGTCGGCGGAGGAGGAGCGCAGCGGGCCCGCGAGGAACGCCCAGAGCAGGGCTGCGACCAGGGCGACCACGACGGAGGCGGTGAGGGCGAGCAGCCACACGCGCCTGCCGCCGCCGGTGTCCTCAGAGTCCTCGCCCATCGCCTCGTAGTTCTCCCCGAAGACGGTGTTCCAGAGCTCCTGCTGGCGCTCGGGCGGCGGGGTCTTGGGGCCGCTGATCTGACCGGCGGTGACGAAGGGCTTGTAGTCGGGGTTCTGGGGGTCGCTCGGCGGCGCCGCGCGCCGCCGCCCCGGCTGTGCGGGGGCCGCGGGCCCGGGCACGCGGATCGTGGTCTCGGTGCCCGCCGGGATGTACGCCGAGGCGGCCGGGGGGTCGTCAGGGAGCCGGAAGGGCTGCCCGGGCGCCTCGGGGGCCTGGGTCTGCCGCGTGGCGCCGTACGCGCCGGTCGCCGTCGGCGCGGACGCCTGCTGGGAGAACGGCTGCTGCTGCGGTCCGTTCCCCGCCGGACCGTACTGCTGCGACCCGGTCTCCGCAGGGCCATACTGCTGCGACGCGCCCGGCGGCTGCCCGGTCCCTGCGGGCGTGTACTGCTGGGATCCGCCCGGCTGGGAGCCGGTTCCCGCCGGCGTGTACTGGTGGGATCCGCCCGGCTGCGGGCCGGTCGCCGAAGGAGCGTACTGCTGGGATCCCGCGTGCTGTGCCCCGCCCGGCTGCGGGCCGGTCGCCGGAGAAGCGTATTGCCGGGGTCCGGTCGAAGGGCCGGTGGGGGAGGGCGTGTGATGCTGAGGCCCGGTCGAGGGGCCGGACGCCGGGGGAGCGTAGTGCTGAGGTCCTGTCGAGGGGCCGGTCGGCGAGGGAGCGTACTGCGGCCCGCTGTGCTGGGGGGCGTACTGCGGTCCGGTCGGCGACGGCGTGTACTGCTGCGGCCCGGTGGGCTGCGGGGGGAACGAGGCGTCGTGAAGCGGTGGCGGCGGGGGGAAGGCGGTCTGCCCGGTCGGCTCGCGCGAGCCGTACTGCGAGGCTTCCCAGGATGACTGAGGTTCTGCGGAGTCACGGCCGCCGAACGGCAGCGGGTCGAACACGGAGGCGGGGGGCGGTGGGGGAGGTGGGGGCATCTCCGGCCATGCCGGGGGTCGCGTGGGCCGGCTGGTGGACTCAGGGGCCATCGCTGGCGAACCTCCCGACATCATGCCCGGATTGGGGGTGCTCGGCATGATCTCACGCGAAGCGGGGGTCTCCGCAGGAGAATCCGAGAAAGCCCCCCGGAACTGCAGCCCGGTCGGGTCGGTCGGGGGATCCTGCATCGGCAGGCCCTCTTCCCCGGTATTCGGGCCGCGCGCCGGTTCATAGGAGTTCGCCACGCGAAAAGGGTAAACTAAAGGGACATATGAGGTCACAATGGATCTATCATCATAGGGTCGCGGTGCACACGTTTTCCCATGGTTATCGGGGGTGCCACCCCAAGGCTATGAAGCCGCATTGGCCGCTGCGCTACCCTTGAGCTATGCGTGGCAGGACCCTGCTTCTTAGCGGGCCGCGCCGACCGAGCTGAGACAGCGGTCGACGCGGCTGCCCCTCGTGGTCACGGGGGGTTTCTTTATTGGTCAAGCCATCCGCGATGAGTCGACCCGAGGGACATGGCCGTGAGTGACGAGCAGTACGAACCGCAGGCGCTGCAGGCGAAGTGGCAGGCCCGGTGGGAGGAGCTGGACCCCTTCCGCGCGAGCGAGGACGCCGATGACGAGCGTCCCCGCAAGTACCTGCTGGACATGTTCGCCTACCCCTCGGGTGACCTGCACATGGGGCACGGCGAGGTGTTCGCGCTCGCCGACGTCGTGGCCCGCTACTGGTTCCAGCGCGGCTACAACGTGCTGCACCCCGTCGGGTGGGACTCCTTCGGGCTGCCGGCGGAGAACGCCGCGATCAAGCACAACGCGCACCCCGCCGAGTGGACCTACTCCAACATCGAGACCCAGGCCGCCTCGTTCAAGAGGTACGCCATCTCCTTCGACTGGTCGCGGCGGCTGCACACCAGCGACCCGGAGTACTACCGCTGGAACCAGTGGCTGTTCAACCGCTTCTTCGAGCGCGGCCTGGCCTACCGCAAGGGCGGCCTGGTCAACTGGTGCCCCAAGGACCAGACCGTGCTGGCCAACGAGCAGGTCGTCGCCGGGCGCTGCGAGCGCTGCGGGTCCGAGGTCGTCCGGCGCGAGCTGACCCAGTGGTACTTCAAGATCACCGACTACGCCGACCGGCTGCTGGACGACATGGCCCAGCTGGAGGGCGGCTGGCCCGACCGCGTCCTGGCCATGCAGCGCAACTGGATCGGCCGGTCCGAGGGCGCCGACGTGCGGTTCGAGATCGAGGGCCGCGACGAGCCGGTCACGGTCTACACGACCCGCCCGGACACCCTGTACGGCGCGACGTTCTTCGTGGTCGCCGCCGACGCGCCGCTGGCCGAGGAGATCTGCGCGCCCGACCGGCTGGAGGCGCTGGAGGCCTACCGCGCCGAGGTCGCCAAGCTGAGCGACATCGAGCGGCTGTCCACCGACAAGGAGAAGACCGGCGTCTTCCTGGGCCGCCACGCCGTCAACCCGGTCAACGGCGAGCGCATCCCGGTGTGGGCGGCCGACTACGTGCTGTCCGACTACGGCCACGGCGCGATCATGGCGGTGCCCGCGCACGACCAGCGTGACCTGGACTTCGCGATGAAGTTCGGCCTGCCCGTGCAGGTGGTCGTGCACACCGGCCTGGCGGACCCGGGCGAGACCGGCGTCGCCACTTCCGGCGAGGGCAAGCTGGTCAACTCCGGCCCGCTGGACGGCCTGTCGAAGACCGAGGCCATCTCCCGGATCATCGAGGTGCTGGAGGAGCGCGGCACCGGCGCGGCGGCCGTCAACTACCGGCTGCGCGACTGGCTGCTGTCCCGCCAGCGCTTCTGGGGCACCCCGATCCCGATCACCCACTGCCCCGACTGCGGCGAGGTCCCCGTCCCGGACGACCAGCTGCCGGTCACGCTGCCCGACATGCGCGGCGAGGCACTGGCCCCCAAGGGCGTCTCGCCCCTGGCGAGCGCCACCGACTGGGTCAACGTCGACTGTCCCAAGTGCGGGGGCCGCGCGCTGCGCGACACCGACACGATGGACACCTTCGTCGACTCCTCCTGGTACTACCTGCGCTACTGCTCGCCGGGCCTGGAGGACGGCCCGTTCGACGTCGAGCAGGTGCGGCGCTGGGGCCCGATCGACCAGTACGTCGGCGGGGTGGAGCACGCCGTGCTGCACCTGCTGTACTCCCGGTTCTTCACCAAGGTCCTGCACGACATGGGCATGGTCGACTTCACCGAGCCGTTCGTGCGCCTGCTGAACCAGGGCCAGGTCATCAACCAGGGCAAGGCCATGTCCAAGTCGCTGGGCAACGGGGTCGACCTTGGCGATCAGATCGAGAAGTTCGGCGTGGACGCCGTCCGCCTGACCATGGTGTTCGCGGGTCCGCCCGAGGACGACATCGACTGGGCCAACGTCTCGCCGGCCGCCTCGCAGAAGTTCCTGGCCCGGGCGTTCCGCGTCATGGTGGAGGCCGGCGCGGCCTCTGCCCCGGGCACGGACGCCGCCGCCGGGGACCTGGAGCTGCGCAAGGTCACCCACCGCACCATCGACGAGGTCACCCGGCTGGTCGAGTCCCACCATTTCAACGTGGCGATCGCCCGCATGATGGAGCTGACCTCGGCCGCGCGCAGGGCCATCGACTCCGGCCCCGGAGCCGCAGACCCGGCCGTGCGGGAGGCCGCCGAGGCGCTGGCCGTCATGCTGTCGCTGGTCGCGCCGTACGTGGCCGAGGAGGGCTGGGAGCGGCTGGGGCATGGTCCGACCATCGCCCGCGCCGGCTGGCCGGTCGCCGAGCCGGCTCTGCTGGTGCAGGAGTCGGTCACCTGCGTCGTGCAGGTCGCGGGCAAGGTCAGGGACCGCCTGGAGGTCGCTCCGACGATCTCCGGCACCGAGCTGGAGGGGCTGGCGCTGGCCTCCGAGAAGGTGCGGGCCTACCTGGACGGCGCCCCGCGCAAGGTCATTGTTCGGGCGCCCAAGCTCGTCAACATCGTCCCCTGAGCCGCCTCGGCACGGGACCGCACGGCCGCGCCTGGGCGCCGGTCGCCAGGCGGGCGCGAGCGGGGGCGGGGTCGGACGCGTGAAACGCGAAACGCCTGAGCGCGCACCGTAGAGGTGGGCGCTCAGGCGAAGGGCGGGGTCGGCGCGGCCGGCCGGCACCGCGCGCCGGCCGGGCATCGCGGGCGGGTCAGAGCTTGCGGAGGACCGCCACGACCTTGCCGAGGACGGTCGCCTCGTCACCGGGGATCGGGTCGTAATTGGTGTTGTGCGGCACCAGCCAGACGTGGCCGTCCTTGCGCTTGAAGGTCTTCACCGTGGCCTCACCGTCGATCATGGCCGCGACGATGTCGCCGTTGTCGGCCACCGGCTGCTGGCGCACGACGACCCAGTCGCCGTCGGCGATCGCCACGTCGATCATCGAGTCACCGGCGACCTGGAGCAGGAACAGAGTGCCCTCGCCCACGAGCTGCTTGGGCAGGGCGAAGACGTCCTCCACCCGCTCTTCGGCCAGGATGGGACCACCGGCGGCGATGCGCCCCACCAGGGGGACGAACGCGGCCGTCGGGCGGCTCACCAGCGGCTCCTCCTCGCCCGGGCCGACGGGGTCCACCCACAGCGCCGGCTCGCCGGGCAGGCGGACCTCCAGCGCCCGTGGCCGGTGTGGGTCACGGCGGAGGTAGCCCTTACGCTGCAGAGCGGTCAACTGGTGGGACACACTGGAGGTGCTGGTCAGCTGGACCGCCTCGCCGATCTCGCGCATGGAGGGGGGATAGCCCCGCTGCTGCACGGAATCGCGGATCACCTCGAGGATCTTGCGTTGCCGCGGGGTGAGACCAAGGGAGTCACGCCTGCGCACCGCCAGATCGCTGACCACCGTGCCGACCTCTTGCTGCTCGCTCACAATCTCCTCCTCGCCGGGCGCCTGTGGGACGCCCTCTGACGCCAAGCCCGCCCGGCCGGCTCCCCGTCCGTATTGCCGATGTCGCACACAGCGACAATAACTCCGTTCAAGATCGTCATCAAACAGATGTTCGAGAGTCTCTGAATCGGCAGGCCGTCCGGTGTACGACATCGTACGGGAGTTCGATCGATATCGTGTTCGACTTTACGATCTTATGCCTGATGGCCGCCGAAGTCGATCACGCGAGCGATGGTGCCGCTGCGGCCGGCGTTGAGTCCGTGACGGCCGCCCGGAGGGGCTGGTGTGACGGGTGGGGCGCGACACGCCGAGCCGCGCCCGTTCGCCCTGATGGAGGGCCGGTTTCCTGCGGGAGGCCGCGCCGACTTGCGTTCATGGTGCGGCACTCCTACGGTTAGACCACAACATCTAGTAGTTACACCGATGTGGTTCACCATAAGTTGTGTTTCCGCCAGCGCACTGAGGACAGCCGCAGTGCGTGCGTGAGCCTATTCCCGTTCACGCGGGATGGGCCCTCAAGCATCTCGTGAATGCGGAAACATGGGGCGGCTTTTTCCCGAGGTTGGCGCCTCGGGTCCTCGCGAATCGAGGAGTAGTGCCGGCGTAACTCGTGGGGGCCGCGAGAAAAAGGAGGCGACACATGCACTGTCCATTCTGTCGTCATCCGGACACGAGGGTCATCGACAGCCGTTCCACCGAGGACGGCGCGGCGATCCGCCGACGGCGCACCTGCCCTGAGTGCGGGCGCCGGTTCACCACCCAGGAGACCGTGCTGCTGATGGTGAGCAAGCGCAGCGGCGTGACCGAGGCGTTCTCGCGAGACAAGGTGATCGCCGGAGTGCGCCGCGCCTGCCAGGGACGGCCCGTCAGCGAGGACTCGCTGGCGCAGCTCGGCCAGCGTGTCGAGGAGAGCATCCGGGCCACGGGATCCGCCGAGATCCCGGCCCACCAGGTGGGGCTGGCGATCCTCGGGCCGCTCCGCGAGTTGGACGAGGTGGCCTACCTGCGGTTCGCCTCCGTCTACCGGAGTTTCGAGACACTTGCCGACTTCGAAGAGGAGATCGAGCAGTTGCGTGCGGCGCGAGCCGCCAGAGAAGGCTGAGCGCCGCGCGCGGCCGGCCACCGAGCCGGCCCGGAACGCGGCGACGACGGCCCGGCAGGGCCCGCACGGCCCACAGGGCGAGACAGAACAGGTTGGACCCCGGCGCCGGGGGATGCGAGCGGCGTGACGATGTGTTTCCGACACGAGGGCTTCTTGGGGCCCTGGAAGGGGGAGATCATGACGGAGACGGTGAGCGGCTCAGTGGGACGCGGGGGCAAGCGGCCCGGTAAGGGCCTGAAGATCAAGCGTGTCTACACCACGCCCGGAGTGCACCCGTACGACCAGGTGCGCTGGGAGCGCCGCGACGTCGTCATGACGAACTGGCGGGACGGCTCGATCAACTTCGAGCAGCGAGGCGTCGAGTTCCCCGACTTCTGGTCGGTCAACGCCGCCAACATCGTCACCACGAAGTACTTCCGCGGCGCCGTCGGCACCCCGCAGCGCGAGTCGAGCCTGAAGCAGCTGGTCGACCGCGTCGTCGGTGTCTACACCCGCACGGGCCGCGAGAACGGCTACTTCGCCTCCGAAGAGGACGCCGAGATCTTCGACCACGAGCTGAAGCACGCTCTGATCCACCAGGTCTTCAGCTTCAACTCGCCCGTCTGGTTCAACGTCGGCACCGCCTCGCCTCAGCAGGTGTCGGCGTGCTTCATCCTCGCGGTCGACGACCAGATGGAGTCCATCCTCGAGTGGTACAAGGAAGAGGGTGTGATCTTCAAGGGCGGCTCGGGCTCCGGGGTCAACCTCTCCCGCATCCGCTCCAGCAAGGAGCTGCTGTCCAGCGGCGGCACGGCCAGCGGCCCGGTGTCGTTCATGCGCGGCGCCGACGCCTCCGCGGGCACGATCAAGTCGGGGGGCGCGACCCGCCGGGCGGCCAAGATGGTCGTCCTCGACGTGGACCACCCCGACATCGAGGAGTTCATCGAGACCAAGGCGCGCGAGGAGGACAAGATCCGCGCGCTGCGCGACGCCGGCTTCGACATGGACCTCGGCGGCAAGGACATCGTCTCCGTCCAGTACCAGAACGCCAACAACTCCGTCCGGGTCTCCGACGAGTTCATGCGCTCCGTCGAGGCGGGCGGCCGGTTCGGGCTGCGGGCCCGGCTGAGCGGCGAGGTCATCGAGGAGGTCGACGCCAAGGCGCTGTTCCGCAAGATGGCGAAGGCCGCCTGGGAGTGCGCCGACCCCGGGGTCCAGTACGACGACACGATCAACGACTGGCACACCTGCCCCGAGACGGGCCGCATCACCGCCTCCAACCCCTGTAGCGAGTACGTCCACCTGGACAACTCGTCCTGCAACCTCGCCAGCATCAACCTGCTGAAGTTCCTGCGCGAGGACGACACCTTCGACGTCGACCGCTTCGTCAAGCTGACCGAGCTGATCATCACGGCGATGGACATCTCGATCACCTTCGCCGACTTCCCGACCGAGAAGATCGCCGAGACGACGCGCGCGTACCGTCAGCTCGGCATCGGCTACGCCAACCTCGGCGCGCTGCTGATGGCGACCGGGCACGCCTACGACTCCGACGGCGGCCGGTCGATCGCCGCGGCCATCACCAGCCTGATGACCGGCGCGTCCTACCGCCGCAGCGCCGAACTGGCCGCGATCGTCGGCCCCTACGACGGGTACAAGCGCAACGCCGAGCCGCACAAGCGGGTGATGCGCAAGCACGCCGCCGCCAACGACGACCTGCGCGCCGGCGGCGCTCTCGACCGGCCGATCCTCAACGAGGCGACCAAGCAGTGGCAGGAGTGCCTGCGCCTCGGCGAGAAGAACGGCTACCGCAACGCCCAGGCCTCGCTGCTCGCCCCCACCGGCACCATCGGCCTGATGATGGACTGCGACACCACCGGCATCGAGCCCGACCTGGCGCTGGTGAAGTTCAAGAAGCTCGTCGGCGGCGGGTCGATGCAGATCGTCAACCAGACCATCCCGCGCGCGCTCAAGCAGCTCGGCTACCAGCCCGAGCAGGTCGAGGCCATCGTCGAGTACATCGCCGAGCAGGGCCACGTCATGGACGCTCCCGGGCTCAAGCCCGAGCACTACGAGGTGTTCGACTGCGCCATGGGCCAGCGGGCCATCGCGCCGATGGGGCACGTCCGCATGATGGCGGCCACCCAGCCGTTCCTGTCGGGCGCCATCTCCAAGACCGTCAACCTGCCCGAGTCGGCCACCATCGAGGACATCGAGCAGGTGTACCTGGAGGGCTGGAAGCTCGGGCTGAAGGCCCTGGCCGTCTACCGGGACAACTGCAAGGTCGGCCAGCCGCTCTCGATCGCCAAGAAGACCGAGGAGAAGGCGGCCGAGCCGGTCGTGCAGGTCATCGAGGTGCCGAGGCCCAAGCGCCGCCGCCTGCCGAACCAGCGGCCGAGCACGACGACCCGGTTCACGGTCGGGGGCGCCAAGGGTTACATGACGGCCTCCTCCTACCCCGACGACGGCCTCGGCGAGGTCTTCCTGAAGATGTCCAAGCAGGGCTCCACCCTGGCCGGTGTCATGGACGCCTTCTCGGTGGCGATCTCCGTCGGCCTGCAGCACGGCGTGCCGCTGGACACCTTCGTCAGCAAGTTCATCAACATGCGGTTCGAGCCGGCGGGCATGACCGACGACCCGGACGTGCGGATGGCGGCCTCGGTCGTGGACTACATCTTCCGCCGGCTGGCGCTGGACCACCTGCCGTACGAGGAGCGGGCGGCCCTCGGGGTGTTCTCGGCGGCCGAGCGGGCGGCGCAGCAGCGGGGTGAGGACCCCGGCGCGGCCCAGGACGTCATCATCGACACCGCGGC
This sequence comes from Sphaerisporangium perillae, assembly GCF_023276435.1. Lineage (GTDB taxonomy): Bacteria > Actinomycetota > Actinomycetes > Streptosporangiales > Streptosporangiaceae > Sphaerisporangium > Sphaerisporangium perillae. The sequence goes on along the minus strand of NZ_JALLPO010000003.1, from coordinate 159,219 downwards.
GCTCGCCCAGTCGGCGCCCATCGAGGAGAAGCCTGAGGAGAAGCCCGCCGGGGACAGGCCGGCCGCCGGGGTCACGGCCGCGCCGGCCGCGTCCCCCTCCAGGGCGAACGGCTCGGCCGCCGCGCTCGAGAGCCACCAGGGCCGTACGGCCGACGCGCCGCTCTGCCTGACCTGCGGCACGAAGATGCGCCCGGCCGGCAGCTGCTACGTCTGCGAGGGCTGCGGCAGCACCAGCGGCTGCAGCTGAAAGTGAGCATGGTCGCCTCCGCCGCGATGTCCGGCGTGATCGGATGCGACTGAGGTAGCGGGCCAGAAGGGGGAGCCTGGTCCTGGACCGGTTCCCCCTTCCCCCTTCCGCGTGCCCGGCGCGAAGCCGCGTGCAACGTGGAGGCGAGCCGGGGCCCCCGGAGGAGACATGCCAGTCGCGGTTCTCTCCGCGACCCGCGTCCCCCGGATGGGGGAGCCGGTTCACCCCACGGTGGGATGCAGGGCATGGGCGCCGGCGAGAGTCTCACCTCATGAGCACCTTCGACACCGTGCCGGAGCTGAGGGCCCTACTCTCCGGCGCCGATCACGTCGACGTGAAGACGGCCGAGTCCACGGCGAGCTTGCGCCAGTTCGTCGCACGGGCCATGGGCCGGTCGCCGGCCTGGATGAAGGCGCTGTTCCTCGCCAGAATGGTCCTCGCCCGGATGCTGCGGCTGCGCGATCCGAGCATCCCGGCCGGCGCGCCGCTACGCGCGGAGGAGATCTCGTTCACTCCCGGCGGCAAGGTCGCCTTCTTCACCGTCACCGCCGCCGCGGAGGATCGGTTCATCGTGCTGGAGGCCGCCGACACCCATCTGGCCGGGTATCTCGCGGTCGTCGCCGGGCCCTCGGTGGGTGCTCGCACCACGTTCGAGGTGGTCACCGTGGTGAAGTACCGCCGCTGGACCGGCCCGGTCTACTTCAACGTCATCCGGCCCTTCCACCATCTGGTGGTCCGGCACATGGCCAACGCGGGCGCACGTCCATGATTCCGTTGAACGCCGTTTCCGTGGGTAGTCGGGGGACATGTCGCTCACTGTCGCGGTCATCGCTCACAAGAAGAAGACGCTCGGGGCGGGGCTCGACCGGCTCCGCGTGCTCATCACCGAGCAGGATGCCGGCAAGCTGCTCTGGTACGAGGTGCCCAAGAGCAAGAAGGCGCCCAAGCGGGCGCGCACGGCATTGAAGGAAGGCGCCGACCTGGTGTTCGTCTGGGGCGGCGACGGCATGGTGCAGCGCTGCGCCGACGTGCTGGCGGGGTCGGGGGTGCCGATGGCGATCCTCCCGGCGGGGACGGCCAACCTGTTCGCCGGCGAGATGGGCATCCCGGCCGACCTGGAGGAGGCCGTGCGGATCGGCTTCCACGGCGAGCGCAGGAAGCTGGACCTGGGCGTGCTCAACGGGGAGCACTTCGCCGTCATGGCCGGGGCCGGGTTCGAGGCCCAGATGATCGCCGACGCCGACCGGGAGACCAAGGGCCGGCTCGGCCGCCTGGCCTACATCGGCGCGGCCGTGCGGCACGTCGGCGGCCCCCTCGTGCCGATGAAGATCAAGATCGACGGCGTGACGTGGTTCGAGGGCGACGCGAGCTGCCTGCTGCTCGGCAACATCGGCACGATCAGCGGCGGCATCGAGGCCTTCGACGGCGCCCGTCCCGACGACGGCTGGCTGGAGGTCGGCGTCTCCACGGCCAAGGGGCCGATCCAGTGGGCGCGGGTGCTCGGCAGGATGACCGCCGGCCGTTCGGAGGATTCCCCGTTCGTCCGCATCACCCGGGCCAGGAAGATCTCCGCCCGGTTCGGCTCTCCGTTGATGTACGAGCTCGACGGCGGCGACCGCGAGGAGACCACCAAGATCAAGGCCGGCGTCGCCCCGGGCGCCCTGACCGTCTGCGTCCCCGCCCTCGCCACCGCCCATGAATCCACCGCCCCATAAACGCGGTTCGAGCGGGTCGCCCGCCGTCGACGACGCCGATCGGCTCCGTACCGCACCCCGCCGTACCGGCGCCTCAGCGGAGGCGACCGGAGCGGAGTGTGGCCGGAGCCGGTGAGATCGGGCCGCGTGGCGCGGGGGTCAGGTGGTGGGGAGGTCGCGGCGGCGGAGGGTGGTCAGGCCGGCGGCGGTCACCCCGGCGGCGATGGCGACCAGCCACACCAGCGGCGCCACGCCGAACTCGCCTCCGGGCAGCCGGGGGAGGTGGGTGAACGGCGAGATGTCCAGGACCCGCTGGTCGAGCCCCATGGCGGTGCCGACCAGCCCGAACAGCAGGCAGATGACCAGCGGACCCCAGCCGATGGCGGCGAGCCGGGGAAGCGCGCCGAACAGCAGGACCGTGATGGCGGCCAGGACCCACACCGCGGGGAGTTGCACCATCGCGCCGGCCAGCACCCGGGGCACCTCCCGGCCGACGTCGCCGGTGTTCAGCCCGTGCGTCAGCCCCATGGCGAGCCCGGCGGCGGCGAGGACGACGGCCGGGCCGAGCAGCGAGAACGCCAGATGGCTGCCCGCCCAGCGGATCCGGCCGATCGCGGTGCCGAGCACCGGCTCGGCGCGTCCGCTGGTCTCCTCCTCGCGCAGCCTGAGGGTGGCCTGGATGGCGTACGCGGACGCGACCAGCCCGAACAGGCCGAGGGTGCCGGCGAGGTAGTTGTCGATGAGCCCTTCCACGCCGCCGAGGCGGGCGAAGATGTCCATCATCTCCTTGTTGTCGCGCACCAGGTCGCCGATGCCGGCGGCGAGGTAGCCCATCACGACGGCGAGTGCGACGAACCCCGCGGTCCAGCCGGCCAGCAGGCCGCGGTGCAGGCGCCAGGCGAGCGCCAGCGGTGAGCGCAGGCCGGGTGCCGCCGTGGCGGGGCCGAGCCGGGGCGGCAGGAGGCCCGCGCCGATGTCACGCCGCGCGGACAGCGCGACGGCCGCCGTGGTGAGCACCACGATGACGCCCACGGCGAGCGCGAGCGGCCACCATTCGTCCTGCCCGTAGGGGTACATGCGGTGCGCCCAGCCGATCGGCGACAGCCAGGACAGCCAGGACAGCGTGCCGGAGGCCGACAGGTCGCTGATGTCGCCGGCGACCCGCAGCGCGTAGGCCGTGCCGAGGATGGTGATCGCGATGCCGCGCGCGCTTCCCGCACCGCTGGTGAGCTGTGCGGCCACGGCCGCGGTCGCGGCGAACACCCAGCCGGTGGAGGCGAACCCGGCGCCGAGGGCCCATGATCCGGCGGTGGGCAGACCCTGGCCGATCATGCCGGCGGCGAGGATCGCGCCGAGGACCGCGTTGGCGGCGAGGGTCGTGATCAGCGCGGCGGCCAGGCCGGCGTGCCTGCCGGTCACGGTCGCGCCCAGCAGCTCGCGCCGGCCGGCCTCCTCCTCGGTCCGGGTGTGCCGGATGACGGTGAGGATGCTGAACAGGCCGATCATCACGGGCAGGAAACCCGCTCGCCAGGCGACCAGCTCGCCGAGGCTCGAACCGGACAGGGGGCCGTAGAGCGCGACGAAGCCGGCGTTGTGCGCGCTGGCGCCGGCGTACTCCTGCCGTCCCGCGGCCGTCGGGAAGAGCTCGTTGATGGTGGCCACGTAGGAGATCGGGACCAGGCCGAGGAACAGGACCCACAGCGGCATCAGCCACCGGTCGCGGCGCAGGATGAGACGGATGAGCTTGCCGGTGCCCGTCAGCTCCTTCATCGCGACACCTCCGGTTCCTTCTCGCCCGCCGCGCCGGTGCGGTCGTAGTGGCGCAGGAACAGCTCCTCCAGCGTGGGCGGCCGGCTGACGAGGCTCCGCACGCCGGCCGCGGCGAGCTCGCGCAGCACCGGGTCCAGGGCCGCGGTCTCGACGTCGAACCGCACGGTGCCGTTCTCGGCCAGCAGGTCGTGCACGCCGGGCAGGGCGGCCAGCCCGTTCGCCGGGGCGGCGAGCTCGGCCTGGATGGAGGTGCGGGTCAGGTGGCGCAGGTCGGCGAGGGTGCCGGTCTCGACGGCCCGGCCGTCACGGATGATGGTGAGCCGGTCGCACAGCGCCTCGACCTCGGAGAGGATGTGGCTGGACAGCAGCACGGTGCGGTCGCCGCGGCGCCGTTCCTCCCGGATGCATTCGCGGAACGCCTCCTCCATCAGCGGGTCCAGGCCGGAGGTCGGCTCGTCGAGCAGCAGCAGCTCCACGTCGGAGGCCAGCGCGGCGACCAGGGCGACCTTCTGCCGGTTGCCCTTGGAGTAGGCGCGGCCCTTCTTGCGCGGGTCCAGGTCGAACCGCTCCAGCAGGTCGGCGCGGCGCCGCTTGTCCAGCCCGCCGCGCATCCGGCCGAGCAGGTCGATCACCTCCCCTCCGGAGAGGTTGGGCCACAGCGTGACGTCCCCGGGCACGTACGCCAGCCGCCGGTGCAGTGCGGTGGCGTCGGCCCACGGGTCGCCGCCGAGCAGACGCGCGGTGCCCGCGTCCACGCGCATCATGCCCAGCAGGACGCGGATCGTGGTGCTTTTCCCCGCACCGTTCGGTCCGAGGAAGCCGTGCACCTCACCGGTCTGGACGGCTAGGTCAAGGCCGTCCAGGGCCCTTGTGGGGCCGAACGTCTTGACGAGTCCGGCCGCCGAGATGGCGTCAGTCATCGTGGTGCTCCTCAGGTCGGCCGGGCGTGGCTTCGCGCTCGGCTGGGGTTGCCCGATCAGGGGCCTTGTCGAGGGCGTCGATCAACATGGCGGCCTCCTCCGGGCTGATCAGGGGGTGTGAATAGATGTCGAGCATGGCCCGGGAGAGCAGCCGGTCTCCTTCGGGGCTGAAGATGTCCACGCCCATCCCCCTGGACACGTGCTGGTACAGAAGGGGGACGCCCAGCGCCATCGCGGTGCCGAGCGTGGCTCGGACCTTGCGGCTGACGAAGGGGGGCTCGGAGCGCTTCGCGTCGATGTCGGTGAGCCATTCCTCGGACATCTTCACCATCTCGTCGAACAGGGACGCGGCGGCCCCCTCGACCAGGGCCCGGGCCAGGTAGCGCTGATAGGGCTTCAACGCGGCACGGGAGGCGGCCACGTAGGTCAGGTCGCTGTACTGGGTGTCGGTGCGGACCTGGTCGTTGAACCGGCGGACCATCTTGACCAGGTAGTCGTCGCACGCCTCGCGCAGCCCCTGTTTGGAGCCGAAGTGGTGGCGCACCAGCCCCGGGGACACACCGGCGGTGTCGGCGATGCCCCGGATGGTGGCCCGCTCGAACCCGTGCTCTCCGAAGTGCTGCAACGCCGCGTCCCTGATGCGGGCGCGAGCGGTGAGGTCCTCGGGGTCGGGCTGGGTCGCCACCAATGTCGATCATTCCTATCCACGCGTACAGCGGGCTACTCAGACGAGTATGAAACTATACGCGCGTATAGTCAATTGCACGTGAAGATAGCACTGGAGGAGTACACAGGAGCCCTCTACGGCCCGGGAGGCGCCCGGGTCACCGGTGGCGCGGCCGGACGAGCAGTACGGCGGCCGCGGCGAGCAGGGACAGGGCGGAGCAGGCGATGAGCGCGATGTCGATGCCCTCGGCGGGCCCGTAGGCGCCGACGATCGACGCCATCGCCGCGACGCCAAGCGACGACCCGACGTACCGGGCGGTGTTGTTGGCCCCCGACCCCATGCTGACGCGGTGGTGCGGCACGCTCTCGATCGCCAGGTGTGTGAGGGAGGCGTTGATGAGGCCGCTCCCGACACCCGACACGGCCAGGCCGAGCAGGATCTTCCACCAGGACCATCCGCCGACCAGCCCGAGCATCGCCGGCATGCCGGCTCCCGACAGGGCGAGGCCCAGCGAGAGCCTGGCCCTGGCGTGCGGCAGCATCCGGCGGGCCAGGAGCGCGGTCACGAACGAGAGCCCCGACCAGAGGCTGAAGAGCGCGGCGCTGCCGAGAGGGGTAAGGCCCCGGCTGAGCTGGAGCACCGTGGGCAGGTAGCTCATCAGCCCGATCACCGCCATGCCGGTGATCAGCGCGCCCCCGGTGGCCACGAGGAACAGCGGCCGGCCGAACAGGTGCATATCGAGCAGCGGCTCCCCGCGGCGGTTCTCGAGGTCGACGGCGCCGGCACCATCGTCCACTGCGCCAGCGACCCCCTCCACGCGAAAGCCGACCTGACGCAGTGATCACCCTGACGTTCGTGGTCGTCCTCCCCGTCTACCTGCTCGTTAAGATGGGCCGGTCGTCGAGGGCGGAGGTGGCCGGTGGGCCGGTGGATCGAGGTCGGTGACCGGATCTGGGCGCGGCGCCACACCGAGCTGGACCTGACCCTCGGCCTGGTGGCCGGCGAGCGCGCCTGCCTGGTGATCGACACCGGCTGCGACGAGGAACAGGGCGCCGGGTTCGCGGCGGCCGTACGGGAACTCACCGGCCTGCCGTGGTCGGTGGTGCTCACCCACGCCCACTTCGACCACGGCTTCGGCACGGCGGCGTTCGTGGAAAAGCGCAGTGGGGAGGTCGAGCCCGCGTGGCGCCGCGACCGGGGCGGCGAGCCGGTGCCGGACGCGGCCCGTTGCCACGTCTGGGCACATCCCGGTTGTGCTGCCGACCTGGCCGAGAACGGCGAGGCACAGCGGGCCGTCTGGGTGGAGCACTACCGCGAGGAGGGCAAGGCGAATGCGGCGGAGCGCATCGCGGCCGCGCGCATCGTCCTGCCCGACCGGCTGGTCGAGACCACCGCCGAGCTCGACCTCGGCGGCCGTCTCGTCCGGCTCATCCATCCCGGCCCGGGGCACACCGGCCACGACCTGATGGTCCACGTGCCCGACAGCGATCTCGTCTTCGCGGGCGACCTGGTGGAGCAAGGTGCGCCACCGTCGTTCGGCGACGCGTTCCCCCTGGCCTGGCCCTCGGCGCTCGATCGGCTGCTGGAGCTCGGGCCTCGCACGATCGTCCCCGGGCACGGCGAGCCGGTGGACGCGGCCTTCGTGGCCGCGCAGCGCGCCGAGTTGGCCCAGGTAGCGCGGCTCTGCCAGGCGGTCGCCGCGGGCGGCCTCTCACCCGCCGAAGCCCTGGCCCGATCCCCCTACCCGGAGCACTTCACCTCCGAAGCCCTCACCCGCGCCGCCGATCCCGACTGAGCCCGCGTCGCCCGCCGCACGCCGGCGCCGGTACCCGCCGTCCCCATCGGGTGACTTCGCCGGGGGACGGTTGGGCGCGGGCGTCAGGTGCTCAGGGCGTATAGGACGGGGCGCAGGTGTTCTTCGCGGCCGGATTGCCAGACCACACGCGGGGCGAGCGTGGGTGCCGCGAAGTCCCGCCTGACCAGCGTGCCGGCGGCCAGATCGTCCGCCACCGCGAAGTCGGGCAGCAGCGCCATTCCGAAGCGCGTACCCCCCGAGGGATGCGCGGCCGGCAGGCGGGATGTGACGTGCGGCTTCGTCAGGCTGCCGGGGTGGTGCCGCCTGTGCGGGGGAACCGGATCACGTTGCGCCCGGTGTACGCCTGGAGGTGCACCACCTTGCTCTCCTGCGAGGGCTTCTGGCGGTGTGCCGATCGGATATCACGCACCTTGTGCCGTGGAACGTACGCGGGCACAGCCGCAAGCCTTCTCATCGAGCCCCCCGGCGTGATGATCTCGTTACCTAAGATGTCTACAGAGGTCGGCGTAAGACTATTGTAAAAGATCTCTAGTAGGGGAGGGGGCGCCCGGAAGGTGAACGCAGATCCAGGGGGGTCATCGTCTCGTTGCGGCGGCGGGTGCGGGGCCTGGCGATCCTGACGCGTCTCATCGAATCTCCTTGAGCGTGGGAATCCGGGGAATCAGCCCTGGGGAGGAAACGCGGTCCGGTGCCGCACGGGTTGGTGTAGCTTCGGGGTTGCCCGGCGGCGAGAACCAAGCCGCTGGGTCTACCGCCGGGCCGGCGGGATGTGAAGCCTGTGGAGGCTGCGTAAGACCCTGGCTTGGGTTCGTCCCGGGGGCTGTCGCCGGTGAAGCAGGAAGGTCCGGCCTGCGAAGGTTGGAGTCCCCCGGCTTCAGCCGTTGGGAGGAGGTCAACACGTTCTCCCTCCGGTCATGGACCGAGTGCCTGAGCAGACTATTGCTCCGGGTGCTTGCGGTCCTGTTGCCAAGCGGTTGCACGCGCCATGCGACCCCGCCCCGCCGTCCTCTGGAGAAATGACAATCCGCGCGATTGCTGCTTGAGTACGGAGATCGCAAAGGGGGTCGGCCACTGCCGCGACGTGTCGGTGGTCAATGTCGTGGCCTGTAGTCGATGGGGGTGCGCGGTGACGTCATCTCATGTCCGGCAGTCCGGGGACCAGGAGCACATCGGCCCCTACCGGATACTCCGCAGGCTCGGCGCGGGCGGCCAGGGGGTCGTCTACCTCGGACAGGACGGTGACGGGCAGCCTGTGGCGGTCAAGGTCCTGCGCCGGGACGTCGCCGCCGACGAGGACACCCGCAACCGCTTCGCCCGGGAGGTCGCGATCGCCCAGCGGGTGGCCTCGTTCTGCACCGCCCAGTTCCTCGCCGCCGACCTGTGGTCGGATCCGCCGTACATCGTCACCGAGTTCGTGGACGGCCTCTCCCTCCAGGAGGAGGTGACCAGGAACGGGCCCAAGAGCGGCCCGGGCCTGCACCGGCTCGCCGTCGGCACCGCCACCGCCCTCACCGCGATCCACGAGGCCGGCCTCGTCCACCGCGACTTCAAGCCCGGCAACGTGCTGCTCGGCCAGGACGGCCCGCGCGTGATCGACTTCGGCATCGCCCGGGCGCTGGACAGCACCGCGACCATCAGCAGCCACGTGATCGGCACCCCTGCGTACATGGCGCCCGAGCAGGTGTCCGGCGTCCCGATCGGCCCGCAGGCCGACGTCTTCGCCTGGGGTGCGGTCGTGGCCTTCGCCGCGACGGGGCGCTCGCCGTTCGCGGCCGACTCGGCGACGGCCGTGCTGTACCGGGTGGTCGAGGGGACGCCGGACATCGGCGGCGTGCCCGAGCCGCTGCGATCCCTGGTGGCACGGTGCCTGTCCAAGGATCCCGCTGAGCGTCCCGCCATGCAGGACGTGCTGCTGGAGCTCCTTGGTTCCCGCGACGGTCCCCGCGCGGAGCATCGGACCGCCTCACCCACCGAGCGACGCCCGGGCCGACGAAGAACCAAGCAAAGCGGCTCCGGCCAGAACCGCTCCGGCGGGGGCGGCTCCGATCGGGGCCGGCGGGGCCGGTCCCGGCGCGCGGTGGGAAGGTGGGGCGCCGCCGCAGCCGTGGTGGCGGTGGCCGCCGTGGCAGGCCTTCTGTGGCTGCAGAGGGACCCCGCCGGAGTGACCGCCGGCGGCCCGGCGGGCGTGCGGACGCCCGTGACGAACAAGCCATCACCCACCGCGCTGCCGGCGCGGTTCCCCGGCACGCTGCGAGGCGTCTGGCGGGGCGCGCTGACCCAGAGCGACGGCAGCAACCACCCCATGGTCGTGACCATTCCCGGGGCCGTCCGGAGCGCCTCGGTTCGCTACCCGAGCCTCGGATGCTCAGGACTGCTCACGATCACCTCTCACGATCCCGGCCGCTACCTGCTCCGCGAGACGATCCGCAAGGGCGACCGCTGCAGCAGGCAGGGCCTCTTCACCATGCAGGCCCGTGGCAAGACGCTCGTGCTGACCTACATTCCGTCCTCCGACACCCCGGGCGACAACTACAGCGCCACCGTCACCCTCTTCCGCCCAGCCACCTGACGCCAAGGACCGCCCTTACACTCCGCCACTTGAGGTCGAGTATCCTCGCGCTCCGCCACTCGGCGTCGCGGAATTCTCTGTCCCGCCGGCTGGGGTCGCGGATTCTTCCGGCCTGGTCACCTGATGTGGGGTGGTCTGCTCCTTCCGGCTGGTGGTGGTGTGTTGGGCGCCGGGTCGGCGGGGAGGTGTGCGGCGAGGCCGGCGCCGCCGTACGGGGGAGGAACCCGGTGGGCGTTCGTGGGCCCGCTGTGTGATCTTTTGGGACGCGGTCGAGATCACGGGGTGTCGTGCGGCATGCGGATGACGGCGAACCCGCCGGGTGCGAGGCGCAGGATGCCGTCGATCGGGGACCCGGTGAGCAGGTCGGTCCCGCTCGCCTTGACCTCCTGGCGCTCGGAGGTGTGGTTGAGGGCGAACAGCCAGCTCGCGCCCTCGCCGCCGCGCCGGACCAGCTCCACGCCGGCAGGAGCGGGCGAGGCCGGCAGGCCCGCCGCGGCCAGGATGCCGGCGTAGGCGTCGTCGTCGAGGCGGGTGGACAGGTAGATGGCCTGGCCCGCGCCGTGGGAGTGCCGGGTGATGGCAGGCAGGCCGTCGAGCGGGCCGCCCTCGTAGCGGGCCAAAACCGCCGCTCCCCGCGATTCGATCCGCTCGCTCCAGATCGTCCCGGCGATGCCGGGCCCCGTGTCGTCCGGGACGTCTTCCCCTGCGTTGCCTGGGACGTCCTGTGCTGTGTCGCCCGTGATGTTTTCCCGCATGTTGCGCGGAACGTCGTTGCTCGTGTCGCTGGGCTGGTGCGTGCCGGGCAGGCGGAGGCGTACCGGCTCTTCTAGGGGGAGGAATTCCTCGACTCGGATGCCGAGCAGGTCGCGGAGGGCTCCGGGGTAGCCGCCGAGGCGGACCCTCGCGTGCTCGTCGGCGATGCCGCTGAAGAACGAGACGACCAGCGTGCCGCCCTGCTCGACGTAGGAGGCGAGGTTGCGGGCGGTGGCGCCGGAGGCCAGGTAGAGGGCGGGCACGAGGACCATTTGGTAGGCGGACAGGTCGCCCGGCGGGCGGGCGAAGTCGGCGGTGACGCCGCTCCGCCACAGCACCCGGTGGGCCTGCTGGACGGCGTCCAGGTAGCGCACCTCGGAGGAGGGGAAGGCGGGCGATTCCAGCGCCCACCACGACTCCGGGTCCCACAGGATCGCCACATCCGCCTGGACGGCTCCGCCTTCCCCGTACTCGGCGAGCCGGGGCAGCAGCCGGCCGAGGTCGCGGATCTCGCGGTGGACGCGGCTGTCGGGGCCCGCGTGCGGCACCATCCCGCCGTGCCACATCTCGGCCCCGCCACGCGAGGCCCGCCACTGGAAGAACATGGCGCCTCGTGAGCCCCGGGCGATGTGCTGGAGGCTGTGCAGGGCGATCTCGCCGGGCGGCTTGGCGCGCATGCGCGGGCCCGTGTAGACGATCCCGGCGGCCTGCTCCATGAGCAGCCACGGCCGCCCGCCGGCCCACCCTCGGGCGAGGTCGGCGGCGAAGGCCGTCTGCCCGGCCGCCTGCGCGGGGTCGTCCGGGTAGTGGTCGACGGCGACCAGGTCCACCTCGCCGGCCCATTCCCATGGGTTGACCGGCACCCAGCCGCCGAACGCGAAGTTCGTCGTCACCGGCACGTCCGGGGTCAGCTCGCGCAGCACCGCCTTCTGGGCGCGGTAGTGGCCGAGCATCGCGTCGGACAGGAAGCGGCGGAAGTCGAGCACCTGGGAGGGGTTCGGGAGGTACCGCGTCGCGCGCGGCGGTGCGATCTCTTCCCAGCGCGCGTAGCGCTGGCTCCAGAACGCGGTCGTCCACGCGTCGTTGAGGGCGTCGAGCGAGCCGTGCCGTGCCCGGAGCCAGTCGCGGAACGCCGCCGCGGCGTGGTCGCAGTGGCACCAGGTGCCGTACTCGTTGTGGACGTGCCACATCGCGAGCGCGGGGTGGTCGCGGTAGCGCTCGGCGAGGGCGCGGGCGACGCGTACCGACGCCTCCTGGTACGGCGGGGCGCACACGCAGTAGGTGTCGCGGCTGCCGTGGGTGAGCCGGGTGCCGTCGGCGGACACGGGGAGCGCGTCGGGGTGGGCCAGGCCGAACCAGGGTGGGGGAGAGGCCGTGGGGGTGGCCAGGCACACCCCGACGCCGCCGGTGTGCAGGAGGTCCAGCACGCGGTCGAGCCATCCGAAGTCGTAGCGGCCCGGTTCGGGCTCCAGCCTGGACCAGGCGAACACCCCGACGGTGACCAGGTTGACCCCGGCCTCGCGCATGAGGGCGACGTCCTCGCGCCAGACCTCCTCGGGCCACTGCTCGGGGTTGTAGTCGCCTCCGTAGCAGAGCCCGCCGATGCCCCTGGGCCGGTCGATGGTGTCTCGCCTCCTGATTCGTATGGAGGTCAAACTAATTACCGCCGCGCCACCGTGTCAACGGGAGCGGGTGGCCGGAGTCGTCGCGCTGTGCCCTGTGGTGCCGTGTCGTCCGCGCACCCGGGTCGAGGAGGGCTCGTGGCGTTGACGTTTGTTCGTATAGTCGGCAAACTAATTCGCGTCGTCCTTTAGCCGGATCGCCCAGGAGTGCAGCAATGCCGTACCGTCCCCCATTGATCGCGCACGAGTACTTCAGCGCGGATCCGCCGGAGCTGCCGGTGCGCGCGCGGGGTGAGCAGGGCCTTTCCGCGCTGACCCGGGCCGAGGTGATGGCGGCCGATGGGCAGGGCGTGACCTTCAAGGTCTCGACCTCGGCGGAGGAGATCCTGGTCGCCCAGGTGACCGTCGCCGGCGAGGGGGTGATCCGCGTGCGGCTGAGCGAGGACGTGGCGGCGCGCACCCGTTCCGCGCGGGTGATCGAGATGGTCCATCCCGGCCAGTTCGCGGGCGCCCGGGTGGAGACCGGCGAGGGCCGCGTCGTCGTGGACGCGGGGGCGGTGCGCGCCGAGATCACCCTGGACCCCTGGCACCTGCGGTTCACCGGTGCCGACGGGCGGCTGCTGACCGAGCAGGACCCGGGCCACGTGGACATCAGCGGCCGGCTGCGCACGCTGCCGTTCGGGCGGTCCCTTGTCGACGGCGTGACGGTGGCCTACCAGGAGAGCCTGGTCGCCCAGCCCGACGAGCATTTCGGCGGGTTCGGGGAGAAGTTCACCCCGCTCGACAAGCGCGGCCAGCGCCCGCTGATGTGGAACTTTGACGCCTTTGGCGCCGAGTCCGACCGTTCGTATAAAAACGTTCCTTTCTATGTGTCCAGCCGGGGGTACGGTCTGCTGGTGGACAGCGGTATGCCGGTGGAGTTCGACCTGTGCCGCTCGACGCACAGCTGTGTCGAGATCGTCGTGCCGGACGACCTGATCGACTACTACGTGATCGCCGGGCCGGGCATCCCCGCGATCCTGGCGCGGTACGACCGGCTCACCTGCGTCCCGGCGCTGCCGCCCAAGTGGGCGTTCGGGAGCTGGATCTCATCCGGCTTCTACAAGGACAGCCAGGACCGGGTGCTGGAGCGGGCCAGGAAGATCCGCGAGCGCGGCATCCCCTGCGACGTCCTGCACCTGGACTGCTACTGGCAGGTCAAGGGACACTGGTCCGACCTCAGGTGGGACGCGGAGAGCTTCCCCGACCCGGCCGCGATGCTGGCCACGCTGAAGGAGCAGGGCTTCGAGACCTGCCTGTGGATGAACCCGTACATCTCCCACCTCAGCCCGGCCTTCACCGAGGCGGCAGCCGAGGGGTACTTCCTGAAAAATCAGGATGGTGAGGTGTATGTCGCGGACTCCTGGCACGGCTCGTACCCGTCCTGCGGCATCGTCGACCTCACCAACCCCGCTGCCGTGGAGTGGTTCAAGAGCCTGCTCCGCACGCTGCTCCAGCAGGGCGTGGCGCTGTTCAAGACCGACTTCGCCGAGGGCGTCCCGAGCGACGCGGCGGCCTTCAACGGCATGACCGGCACCGAGCTGCACAACGTCTACGCGCTGCTGTTCAACGACGTCGTCGCGAACGTCACCCAGGAGGTGAACGGGCACAGCATGGTCTGGGCGCGCTCGTCCTTCCTCGGCGGCCAGCGGCACGCGGCGCAGTGGGGCGGCGACACCTACACCTCCTATCCCGCCATGGGCAGCACGATCCGAGGCGGCCTGTCCCACGGCCTGTCCGGCATCCCGTACTGGAGCCACGACGCGGGCGGCTTCACCGGCACCCCGACCGACGACCTGTACGTCCGGTGGGCGCAGTTCGGCGCCCTGTCGCCGCTGGTCCGCTTCCACGGCACCACCAGCCGCGAGCCGTGGGAGTTCCCGGCGGTGGAGCACCTGGTCGTCGAGGCGATCAGGATGCGCTACCGGCTCATGCCCTACATCTACTCGGCGGCGGTCGAGGCGGCGCGTACCGGCGCCCCGATGATGCGCGCCCTATGCGTCGACCACCCCGGCGACCCGGTGGCCTGGCAGGCGGATCTGGAGTACCTCCTCGGTCCCGACCTGCTCGTCGCCCCGATGACCTCGCCCGAGGGAACCCGGCAGGTGTACCTGCCCGCCGGGGAGTGGGTGGACTACTGGACTCACGAGGTTCACACCGGCGGCCGCTACATCGGCGTCACCAAGCCCCTCGAGCAGATCCCTTTGTTCGTCCGGCGCGGAGCGCTGATCCCGGTGACCGAGCCCGGCGAGACCGTCGGCCACGGGCCGTTCACCGGCGTGACCGTCGTCGCCTACGGCGGCGGTGACGGCCGCGCCACCATCAGGGACGTCGACGGTGACACGACGGTCACCGCCACGCGGGACGGCGACGTGCTGCACGTCCACGTCTCGGGTCCCCTCCCGATCACGAACGTCGAAATCGCTCCCGTCGCCGGCGCCCCTGCCACGGTCGTCGTCGACTAGCAACCCCCTGGAGAAACACCATGTCCAAGATAGGGATCGTCGCCGCGCTCGCCGCGGCGGCGCTGACACTCGCCGCTTGCGGCTCCTCCGATTCCACGGACACGAGCGGCGGGGGCGGCTCGAACGAGGCCAAGACGCTGACGCTCTGGCACTACGAGGGGGCCTCGAGCGCCATGGGCGTCGCGTGGGCGGACGCCATCAAGCAGTTCGAGGCGAGCCACCCGAACGTGAAGGTGAAGTTCGAGGAGAAGAGCTTCGAGCAGATCCAGAAGACCGCCAGCATGGTCCTCGGGTCCGACCAGGCGCCCGACATCATGGAGTACAACAAGGGCAACGCCACCGCCGGCCTGCTGTCCAAGCAGGGGCTGCTCACCGACCTGAGCGAGCCGGCGACCAAGCGGGGCTGGGACAAGCTGCTCAGCCCGAGCCTGCAGACCACGGCCCGCTACGACGACCGGGGCATCATGGGGTCGGGCAAGTGGTTCGGCATCCCGAACTACGCCGAGTACGTCATGGTCTACTACAACAAGGACGCCTTCGAGAAGCAGGGCATCGCGGTCCCCACGACGTTCGACGAGTTCACCGCGGCCCTGGACAAGTTCGCGAAGGCGGGCATCACCCCGATCTCCGTCGGCGGGGCCGAGTACCCCGCCCAGCAGATCATGTACCAGCTGGCGCTGAGCAAGGCGCGGCGTCCCTGGGTGGACGCCTTGCAGCTGTACAAGGGCAAGGTCGACTTCCACGGCCCCGAGCTGACCTATGGCGCCACCACCTTCGCCGACTGGGTGAAGAAGGGGTATATCGGCAAGGACTCGGCGGGGATCAAGGCCGAGGACATGGGCACCGCCTTCATGTCGGGCAAGTACCCGATCATGATCTCCGGTAGCTGGTGGTACGGCCGGGTGAGCACCGAGGTGAAGAAGTTCAAGTGGGGCACGTTCCTGTGGCCCGGCAACCAGATGAGCGCCGGCTCCAGCGGCAACCTCTGGGTCGTGCCGGAGAAGTCCAAGAACAAGGACCTCGCCTATGACTTCATCGACATCACCATGAAGAAGGACATCCAGAACAAGCTCGGCAACGCGGGCGGCGTCCCGGTGGCGGCCGACCCCACGGCGATCACCGACGAGAAGAACAAGGAACTGATCGAGAACTTCAACAAGCTCTCCGCGCAGGACGGGCTCGCGTTCTACCCCGACTGGCCGGCCCCCGGCTACTACGACGTCGTGGTCTCCGGCGTCCAGGAGCTCATCAACGGCAGCAAGGCCCCGGACAAGGTCCTGGACGAGCTGGCGCAGCCGTACAACGACAACCTGGCCGATATCGGCGGCTGACCGTCCGAGCCGCGGCACCGTATGGACAGAACGCCGGTAAGTCCGCGAACGTCCAAGGACGTCCGAGAACGTTCGTGAACGTCGAACATCGTGCGCGTAGAGGAGGGACGGCGGGCCCCGCCACCGGGAGGCGGCGGGGCCGTGCCGGACTATTGATGGCAGTACAAGCTCCGGCGACGAGGCCGGCGACGGCCGGGACGCCCGAGCCGGTTCAGCGGTTCCGGATGGGCGCGGGCTACTGGGTCTACCTGATCCCCAGCGCGGTGCTCTTCCTCGCGGTCGTCATCGTGCCGTTCCTGATGAACATCGGGATCAGCTTCACCAGGTGGAGCGGCGTCGGCACGCCCAAGTGGACCGGGCTCGACAACTACAAGCGGCTGCTGGGAGACCAGACCTTCTGGGCCTCGTTCCAGCACAACGTCGCACTGATCGTCGCGATGGCGATCCTGCCCACCATGCTGGGGCTGGTCCTGGCCGCGGCGCTGTTCGACTACATCGGCAAGAAGTTCGGCGCCCGCACGGCGAGCGCGCTGCGGGCGGCGTACTACCTGCCGCAGGTGCTGCCCGTGGCGGTCGCCGGCGTCGTGTGGGGCTGGATGCTTCACCCGTCGTACGGCGCGCTCAATGAGGTGCTGAAGGCGGTCGGCCTCGGCTCGCTCGCGCAGAACTGGCTGGGCGATCCGGACATCGCCCTGGCCTCCGTCATGGGCATCATGGTCTGGTTCCAGCTCGGCTACCCGGTCGTGATCTTCATGGCGGGCCTGCAGCGGGTCGACCCGGCCCTGTACGAGGCCGCGGAGCTCGACGGGGCGTCCTGGTGGCAGCGGTTCTGGCACGTCACCGTCCCGCAGATCAGGCCCGAGATTTTCGTGGTCCTGCTGACCTGCACCATCGCCGCGCTCAAGGTCTTCGGCCCGATCTTCGTGCTCACCCGGGGCGGCCCCGGCAAGGCGACGATCGTACCGTCCTACTTCAGCTACCAGAACTTCTTCGAGAAGTCGAACGTCGGCTACGGCTCCGCCATCGCCACCGTACTCGCGATCATCATCGTGATCGTGACCTTCCTCTTCCTGCGGGTCCAGGAGCGCAAGTCATGACCTCCCTCTCGGTACGGCAGGCGGGATCGGCGCGGCAGGCCGCGCATGCGGGCGGCCGGATCCCCGGCGCGGGCCCGGGCCGGTGGGCCGTGCTCGCCGCGCTCGTCGTGCTGGCCGTGGTGATGCTGTTCCCGTTCGTCATCGTCACCCTCAACGCCGTCAAGACGCCGGCGGAGTACTCCTCCAACGGGCCGCTGAGCCTGCCGCACGGCATCTATCTCGACGGCATCATCGAGTTCTGGAACCGCGTCGACTTCGGTCGCAAGCTGCTCAACAGCCTCCTGATCAGCGGGGCCGTCGCCGTGCTGGCCGTTGCGCTGTCGGTGCTCAACGCCTACGCCATCGGCATCGGCCGGGTGCGCGGCAGGCTGTGGATCCTCGTGCTCTTCCTCGTCGCCAACACGCTCCCGCAGGAGGCCCTGGCCTACCCGCTCTACTACCTGTCCAAGGAGGTCGGCCTGTACGACAGCCGGCTCGCGGTGATCCTCATCTTCACCGTCGTCCAGGGCGCCTTCGGGACGTACCTGCTGTCGGCCGTCCTCGGCGACTTCCCCAAGGAGATCATCGAGGCGGCGGCCATGGACGGCGCGAGCCGGTGGCGGGTGCTGTGGCGCATCGTCGTGCCGATCAGCAGCCCCACGCTGAGCGTGCTGATGATCTTCTTCTTCATCTGGACCTGGAACGAGTTCTTCCTACCGCTGATCTTCCTCATCTCCAACGACAACCAGACCGTGCCGGTCGCCCTCGGCGTGCTGCAGGGGGACAAGATGATGGACGCCACCATGTCCAGCGCCTCCGCCCTGCTCGGCATCGTCCCGGCCGTGGCGTTCTTCCTCATCTTCCAGCGGACGCTGACCCGTGGCGTCACCGTGGGCGCCATCAAGTGACCGCACCTTCCATCTCGTAGCACGACCGCGTCAACCACCTGACCTGGAGGCGCCATGTCCCCCCGACGACCGTTATCGCTGGCGGCCGTCTTCGGCCTGTTGATGACGCTGCTGGTGGCCCCCGCCAGAGCGGCCGAAGACTTCCCCTTCCGTGACCCCTCCCTCCCGCTGAGCCGGCGGATCGACGACCTGCTCGAACGGCTCACGCTCGACGAGAAGATCTCCCTGCTGCACCAGTCGCAGGCCGCGATCCCGCGCCTCGGCATGCCGTACCACAAGAACGGGACCGAGGCCCTGCACGGCGTGGCTTGGTCCAACGACGACAACAACAACTGGAGCCAGACCTTCGCCAGTGGGACGGTCTTCCCGCAGGCCGTCGGCCTCGCCAGCACCTGGGACCCCGGCCTCGTCAAGAAGGTCGGCTCGGCCGTCGGCGACGAGGTGCGCGGCTACAACTCCGCCGACCCGGTCGTCTGGGGCACCCAGGTCTGGGCGCCGGTGGTCAACCTGCTGCGCGACCCGCGATGGGGCCGCAACGAGGAAGGCTACTCGGAGGACCCGCTGCTGACCGGCGCGGTCTCCACCGCCTACGGCAAGGGCCTTTCGGGCGACGACCCCCTGTACCTGAAGACGGCGCCCGTGCTCAAGCACTACCTCGCCAACAACAACGAGTACCAGCGCAGCCTCACCTCCTCCAACCTCCCGCCGAGGGTGAAGCACGAGTACGACGAGGCCGCGTTCAAGCCCGCCATCTCCGCCGACGCCGCCACCGGCGTGATGGGGTCCTACAACCTGGTCAACGGGCGGCCCAACACGGTCAACCCCGACCTCGGCGGCCTGGTACGGAGCTGGACGTCCAAGGACCTCTACAACGTGAGCGACGCCTGGGCCCCGCACGCGCTCACCGACCCCGAGCACTACTTCGCCAACGAGACCGAGGCCTTCGCGGCCACCCTCAAGGCGGGCATCGACAGCTTCACCGTCGACGACAACAAGCCGGCCACGATGACGACGCTCATCAAGGACGCGCTCGCCAAGGGCCTGCTGGCGGAGTCCGACATCGACAAGTCCGTGCGGAACGCCCTGTCGATCCGCTTCCGGCTCGGCCAGTTCGACCCGGACGGCGGCCCGTACGCCAAGATCGGCAAGGAGGTCATCAACAGCACGGCCAACCAGAAGCTGAACCGGGAGACCGCCGGCAAGGCCATGGTGCTGCTGAAGAACTCCGCCAAGACGCTCCCGCTCGACCCCGCCAAGAGCAAGAAGGTCGCCGTCGTCGGCCCGCTGCAGAACACGCTGCTCAGCGACTGGTACGGCGGCAAGATGCCCTACAAGGTCACCCCGCTCGACGGGATCAAGGAGCGGCTCGGCTCGGGCGCGACCGTGACCGGCACCGACGCCCTCGACCGGGTCGCCTTCAAGGACGTGGCCACCGGCAAGTACATCACCGTGAACGACACCGCAACCCCCGTCGTGGCGTCCGACACGGCCCCGACCGCGGCGTCGGAGTTCGACGTCACCGACTGGACCGACGGCGTCTCCACGATGCGCAACGTCGCCACCGGCAAGCTGCTGACCGGCAACTGGGGCACCTTCCTCGCCAACTCCGATCTGCCCGGCGGCTGGTTCGTGCAGCAGCAGTTCAAGCTGGAGAAGCAGGCCGACGGGACGTACCTGATCGCATACGTCGGGTACGAGATCAACGAGGGCTGGTGGTCACCCGCCAACCCCTACGTGACCATCGGCGCCGACGGCAAGCTCGGGATGGGACCCAAGGCCCAGGCCGCGCACTTCTCCAAGGAGGTCCTCTCCAGCGGAGCCGACGCCGCCGCCGCCCAGGCCAAGAACGCCGACGCGGCGGTCGTCGTGGTCGGCAGCGACCCGTTCGTCGCCGGCCGGGAGAACCACGACCGGAACGGCCTGGCGCTCGGCCAGAGCCAGCAGGACCTCATCGCGGCGGTCACCAAGGCCAACCCCAACACCGTGGTGGTCCTCGAGGACAGCTACCCGACGACGATGGAGAAGGTCCAGGACCAGGTCGGCTCGCTGCTGTGGACCACCCACGCGGGCGCCGAGACCGGGCACGCCCTCGCCGACGTGCTCTTCGGCGACGTCAACCCCGCCGGCCGGCTCACCCAGACCTGGTACAAGTCCGAGCAGGGCCTGCCGGACATCCTGGACTACGACATCACCAAGACCGGCCACACCTACCTGTACTACAAGGGCGCGCCGCTGTACTCCTTCGGGCACGGGCTCAGCTACACCACCTTCGGCTACCAGGGGCTCAAGCTGAACTCCGGCTCGGTGAAGCCGGACGGCACCGTCACCGCTTCGGTCAAGGTCACCAACACCGGCGCGATGGCGGGCGACGAGGTGGTCCAGCTCTACACCCACCAGCGGTCCTCGCGGGTGAAGCAGCCGGTCAAGCAGCTCCGCGCGTTCCAGCGGGTCCACCTCGCCCCCGGCCAGAGCAGGACGGTGAGCCTGTCGTTCAAGGCCGCCGACCTGGCCCTGTGGGACGTCACCCGTGACCGGTGGGCGGTGGAGAAGGCCGAGCACGACGTCATGGTGGGCGGCTCCTCCAGCGCCGTCCGGCAGCGCACGACGCTGGACGTCCTGGGGGAGAAGATCCCGAACCGGGACCTGTACAAGGCCACCCGCGCCGCCGACTTCGACGACTACGCGGGCGTGGAGCTCGTGGACGAGGCCAAGGCCGCGGGCGACGCGGTCGGCGGGACCGCCACCGGCGACTGGATCTCGTTCAAGGACGCCGACCTGCGGACGGGCGCGACCGGCGTCACCGCGGGGGTGGCCGCCACCGCCGCCGGCAAGATCGAGGTCCGCCTCGACTCGCCGACCGGCAAGCTGCTCGGCACCCTCCAGGTGCCGGCCACGGGCGGGGTCTACTCCTACACCTCGGTCACCGCCCCGTTGACGACGTCGAAGGGCGTCCACGACGTCTACCTCGTCTTCACCGGCGACCTCCGGATCAAGGACTTCTCCCTGACCAGGTAGTCCTCGCTCGATCCGCCAGAGAGGACGGCGCCTCGCCCACCATGGGCCGGGGCGCCGTTCCCGCTGCCCGATGCCACCGAACCGGAGGACCGGCTCTTGAACGGCCGTCCGCGGGCACTCACCGCGGCGGACTCCGCTAATCGCGATATTTCATCTTTTTTGTATCCCTGATCACTACGTTTCATCGGATATGCAGCACAACTTTCCCCTGCATATCCGATGAAACGTATAAAAGGGATTAAATGTCGTATTCATCAATTAATGGGATTCGGGGCGTCACACGGAGAGGATTGCTCGCAGCCGGGGCCGGCGCCGGCGCCATGGCGGCGCTCGGCCTCACCGGCATCCGGGAGGCCCGGGCCGCGGCGGCGCCCGGCCGGTTCAACCTGGCGGCCACTCCCGAGGCCCTGATACTGAGGACGGCGCTGTACGACGAGACCGTCCTGCAGTCCTTCGCCTTCGACAACACCAACGGGCACCTTTACACCATCCAGGTCAAGAACGGCGCCGGGTCGCCGGTGGCCGGTGACCTGTGCGTCACCAAGCTCAGCCTCACCGGGACGATCCTCGGGCACATGTACCTCATGGGCTTCGGGCACGGCGTCCAGATCGGGGTGGAGCCGTCGGGTTCGTCGGCCTACCTCTGGACCGAGACCGACGGCGCGAGCGACGGCACGAACGCGTGGGGCCGCAAGCTCGCGCGGTTCAAGTTCGTCAACGGCCAGACCCTGACCACGTCCTCCTCGGCCCTCACCAAGTACGCCCCGGTTGCGGGCGCGACCAGCACTACGTGCGCGATCGACCCCTCCACCAACCGGCTCGTCATGCGTTACCGGCTCGGCGGGGCGGTGCGCTACAACGTGTACGCGCTGTCCGCGGTCAAGGCGGGCAACGCCACCGCGCTGTTCGAGGTGGTCCAGCCCAGCGGCCTCGGCACCTTCCAGGGGTACACGGCCTACGGGCAGTACCTCTACATGCTGGACGGCACGGCCTACAGCGCGTCCAACCCCAACCCCGGCAACACCTACCTCACCAGCGTCGATCTCGGCACCGGAGAGGTCGTCCAGCGGTCGTTCACCGCGGCGTGGAAGTCGCTCGACTACCGCGAGCCCGAAGGCATGGCGCTCCAGTTCGCCGCAGGACAGCCACGTCTGTGCTTCGGGTTCGCCTCGGGCGCGGCCGGCGTGCGCAAGGCGAACATCATCTACAAGAGCGCCCTGCTCTGAGACCTGGGCCCGTGGCCCCGGCGGGAGGCCGGCCGCCAGGACAGCCGCGGGCCCGGGGCGTCGACGCCCATCGGCTCGGCGCGGTGCTCGCAGCGCAACCCGTACGGTGCGAGCCGGTCCGGCCGATCGGGGGTGACCGGCAGGGGGAGGGGGGCACGGGGCTCGGGGCCCTGAGCGCGTCACCGTGCATGGAGGGCACCTCGGCTCGACTTTGTTAAATCTAACGACTTATGGTGTGATTTTGTGATCGGTGGGTGGAGACTATGAGTCGCCCCAGCGAGTGTCAAGAGTCGGAGAGGACCGCCATCACCCATGGGTTCTGAGAACTTCGCAGGCGATCCGGCGTGGGCGGGGATCGACATCGGCACGCAGGGCGTGCGGGTGACCGTCGTGGACGGCGCGGGCGTGCCGCTCGCCACCGGCTCGGCCCCGCTGGAAAGCCGCCGCGGACCCGGCCGCCGCCACGAGCAGGATCCGGAGAGCTGGTGGCGGGCCACCGTGGCCGCGTGCGCCGAGGCGACGGCCACGGTCGACGCGCACCGCGTCCGCGCGCTCGCGGTCTGCAGCACCTCCGGCACGTTCACGCTGGCCGGCGCCGATCTGCGGCCGGTCACCCCCGCTCTGATGTACGACGACGACAGGGGCGGCCCCTACACCGAGCGGGTGACCGAGGCGGGCCGGGCGCTCTGGGAGGCGCTGAGCGTGCGCACCCAGGCGGGCGGGGCCTCCAACGTCGGCGCGGGGGCGCTCGCCGCCGCCTTCCCCGGGCGTGACCTCGCGGATCTCGACGCCCGCGCGGCCCGCTACGAGCCGGCGGCCGAGATCGTCTACCCGCTCACCGCCAGGGGCGAGCGGTTCCCGTTCTACCGGCCGGACGCCGAACCGCTCACCGTGGGGGAGGCGCGGGACGAGGAGGAGCACTACGCCGCCCTCCTCCAGGGCGTCGCCTACGGCGAGCGGCTCGGGCTGGCCGCGCTCGGGCTGCTCGGCGCGCCCGTCACCGGCACGCTGGCCCTCATCGGCGGTGCCACGCGCAGCCGCTACTGGTGCCAGCTGCGCGCCGACGTCCTCGGGATGGCCGTGGAGATACCTCGGCACCCGCAGGCGTCGGTCGGCATGGCGGTGCTCGCGGCCTCGGCGGGCGGCTCGCTGAGTGACACGGCCTCCCGCATGGGTCCCGCCGGGGCAGAGGATGACCCCGCGGACGGACCGCGCCGAGCGGTACGACAAGAGCTTCCGCCGCCTGGTCGAGGCACTGGCGGAACGTGAATACCTCACCGCGGACCTCGCGGAGAAGGCGGTCTCATGACGACGATCTTCCTGTCCAGGCACGGCCGCACGGCGTGGAGCGCGGAGGGGCGGTACACCGGTGTGAGCGACGTCGGCCTCGACGACGAGGGGCTGCTCCAGGCCCGGCTGCTCGCCTCCTGGGCGGCGGGGGGCGGCCTCGCGCAGGTGGTGTCCTCGCCGATGGCGCGGGCGGTGCGCACCGCCGCGGGGGCCGCCGAGGCGGCGGGCGTGCGGCTGAGGACCGACCCTCGGCTGCGGGAGATCGACTTCGGCGTCGCCGAGGGACGTCACCGCTCGGAGCTGGACCCCGAGGCGGTCCGGCTCTTCGAGGCCGACCCGGTGGCCAATCCGTTCCCCGGCGGCGAGAACCCCGCCGAGGCGGCGCGACGGGTGACCGAGTGCCTCGCGGAGCTCGCCGGGGCGGAGCGGGGACCGATCCTCGTGGTCGCGCACAACACCCTGCTGCGGCTGGCGCTGTGCGGGTTGCTGGGCATCCCGCTCGGGGACTACCGCAGGCGGCTGCCGCGCTTGGAGCACGGGTCGGTCACCGAGCTGGACATCGGGCCGGGCGGTGCGGCGCTTCGTAGCCTCAACGTACCTTTGCGTGGTCAGGATGCGTGATCCACAACGTCTTGGAGCGCGTCCGGTGAACCCGCGACAGCACGCGGCCGCGGGCGCCACCCGGCGGCAGGCGATGGCCGAGCACGTCATGAAGCAGGGCTCGGCCTCGGTCGCCGAGCTGGCCGAGACCTTCGGCGTCAGCGTGATGACGGTGCACCGCGACCTCGACGAGCTCGAACGCCAGGGCATGGTCCGCAAGTTCCGCGGCGGCGCCACGGCGCAGGCCTCGACGGTGTTCGAGAGCAACATCGTCTACCGGCTGACCGCCCACCAGGCGGAGAAGGAGGCGATCGCCAGGCATGTGGCCGGGCTGATCGAGCCGGGCAACTCCGTCATGCTCGACGACTCCACCACCGCCCTCGCGGTCGCGCGCCATCTCGGCGACGTCACCCCGCTGACGGTCGTCACGAACTTCCTGGAGGCCATCAAGCTGCTCACCGGCGTTCCCGGCGTCCGGCTGATGGCCCTCGGCGGGGAGTACCACCCGACGCACGACTCCTTCCTCGGAGTGGCGTGCGTGGACGCGGTGGAGGCCATGAACACCGATCTGGTGATCGTCTCGACCTCGGCGGTCTCCGATCGGTACGCCTTCCACCAGGAGCAGGAGATCGTGCTCGTGAAGCGGGCGATGCTCGAGTCGGCCACGCGGCGGATCCTGGCGATCGACCACAGCAAGCTCGGCAGGGTCGCGCTGCACCGGGTGGCCCCGCTGGACGTCTTCGACACGATCGTCGTCGACTCCCTGGCGCCCGCCGAGGCGGTCGACAGGCTGCGCGAGCGGCATCCGAACGTCCAGGTGGCGGAAATGTAACACCCTGTCTGTTATTTTTCACAGGCACCGCGCTGACCGCGTCGCTCGCGTCCGGCCGTCTCGGCGGCGCGGGCCTTGGACGTCCATGACCCCGAGCCGCTCCCCGCCGGCCACCCGCTGCGGAGGCTGAAGGTCGAGTGGGAGGTGGCCGAGGACCAGGCGTTCACCCGCCGCGTGCGCCACCCCCATCCTCCTGCCCTGAAACCGTGCTCCTCGTCGTTCAGGTCCGATGCCGGTCAGGTGATCACCATGGGCGGGGTGAGGCCTTGCCGTGGCCGCCGCCTTCCGAAAGTGCCCACGGAGTCGTGATTTCTTGCCCCAAGCATGGAGTCGGCCCATTACTGTTGGTGGCTGATTGACTACGGAATGACTTCATCGTTGTCCTGACGTCAATGAGTCAGGTCTGGCCAGGTGTCGCGAGGGGACCTCATGACCAAGATGATCGACATCGACCCCGAGGAGTCGCCGCGTGCCCGGTTCGCGTACGAGCTGCGCCGGCACCGGCTGGCGGCGAAGTTCACCCAGAAGCAGCTGGCCCGGCGCATCGGGTTCTCGACCAGCGCCGTGGCCATGGTCGAGACGTCCAAGTTCCGGCCGTCCGAGCGCTTCGCCGGGCTGTGCGACGAGGTCTTCGCCCTGGACGGCGTGATCGCCCGCCTGTACGCCGAGGTCTGGCCGCCGCCACCCCCGGTCCCCGCCCACTTCCGCGACTGGGCGGTGGAAGAGCAGAGGGCGACCGCGCTTCGCCTGTGGTCACCGCTGCTGGTCCCGGGCATCCTCCAGACCGAGGCCTTCGCCAGGCGGATCTTCGAGCGCGAGCCGGGGCTCACCGACGAGCAGATAGAGGAGCGGCTCGCCGGCCGGATGCAGCGCAGGTCGATCCTCGCCCGGACCGAGCCCCCGGCGATCATGTGCCTGATCGACGAGGGTGTCCTGCACCGCCCGGTCGGCGGTCCCGGCGTGATGCGCGAACAGCTCGAGTATCTCCTGGAGATGGCGCGGCACCCCAAGGTCACCATTCAGATCGTGCCCTATAACGCGGAAGCCCTTTCGGGCCTGATCGGCGCCTACGCCATTGCCGAAATGCGGGGGAACGCGTATACGGTGCGGGTGGAGTCCCAGCCCCGCGGACGGACGATAACCGACAGAAGCACGATCACCGAGATCATCGAGCGATACGACGCCGTCCGGGCGGACGCCTACCCGCAACACCTGTCCTGCAAGGTCATCGAGGAAGTGGTGAAGCAGAAATGGACCTGAGCGTCGCGCGCTGGCGTAAGTCGAGCCGGTCGGGCGGAGACGGTGGCGAATGCGTGGAGGTGGCCACCGGCCTGCCCGGCGCCGTCGCCGTACGGGACTCCAAGAACCCGCACGGGCCCGTGCTCGTCTGCGCTCCCGGTGAGTGGCGGGCGTTCGTCGGCGGGGTGAAGGGCGGCGGATTCTCGCGCTGAGGCCGGTGGACGGTCTTGCCTCGCAGGTCGAAGAAGCGGAGTCCCGCCTGGGTGCGGCTTCCGTAGCGCTGGGCGACGCTGGTCTCGCCCGGCGCCCACATGAACGGCGCCGCGTCCGCCTCCTGGGTGTCGGCCTTGACGAGCGTCGCCCTGGCGGTCGAGACGTCCACGATGGCGAAACCGACGGGCTTGCGCACCCCCGACGACTCGTCGAAGGTCGTCAGCAGCAGCCTGCGGCCGTCGGAGGGGCAGCCCTCGCCGACCCGCCCGGTCAGCTCGTATTCGCCGACGCGGGGTGGGTCGCCGGGGGCGCAGGGGTCGATGTCCGCCACGACGGTGTCACTTCCGTCCGAACTTGAACTGCGTCACGTCGGCGTCGCTCTTCGGGATCTCGATGAGGGTCCGCTGTACCTTGCCGTGCAGGTCGATGACGACGAACTTCCTGGTCTTCTTGCCGGGGTCGTAGCGGACCAGGTGATGCTCGTTCCACCAGTCGTGCACGGCGGACTCGTCATTGGGCGAGGGAACGGTGGCCGTCCGGTTGCCCGAGGCGAGGTTCCACACGCAGATGCCGTCCTTGATGTCCGGGCAGTACGTGTAGAAGAACCGGCCCGACGGGGAGAAGAGGCCGGGGCCCGGCATCAGTCCCACCCAGGCCAGGGTGCGGACGACGTTCCCGTTCAGGTCGCGGAGGCGCAGCCCGAATCTGGGCTTGTCCTTCTTCTCGTACGCGCCGACGACGTAGGCCCCGTCGGGGCTCCAGTCGTAGTTGCCGTACCCGTCCCGCTGGTCGTCGGTCATCACGACGGTCGCCTTGCGCGCCGCGACGTCGATCGCCACGAACCCGGCGGGGTACCGCACCTTCTCCTTGGGTTCGACGTTGTAGAAGGTGAGCAGGAAGCGCTTGCTGTCGGGGCTCCACACGCCCGACAGTCCGCGCAGCGGCTGCTTGAGGGTGTCGATCGAGAACTTCTGCCCGGTCGCGCGCTCGATGAAGACCATGTTGTCGTAGTTGGAGGCCCCGAACTTCTGGAACGGGTTGACCGCGATCCACTTGCCGTCCGGCGAGATGGTGGGATCGCCGAACTCGGCGTTCTCGGCGACCAGCCGGAAGGTGTCCGCACCGGGGTCGCGGACGTACGTCTGGTACTTCTTGTCCTTGATGTCGGTGATGAAGTAGGCGTTGAGGCCGAGCGGGTCCGCGGGGTTCTCGTGCAGCGTGATCTTCAGCCCCGCCGCGCCGAGCTTCTTGGTCGCGGGGGGCGGCGGGCTGGGCGACGCCTGGACGATGGCGGCCGAGGGGGTCGGGACGGGCGTCGGGGCCGGCTGGGCCACGGGAGTGGGCGTCGCCCGGGAGGTGACCGCGTACACGGTGCCGCCGGACAGGAGCGCGATGGCGACGGCCGCGGCGCCGAGCAGCAGGGCCCGGCGCGGCCTTGCCGCCTGCCCGGGGGGCGGGAGCGTCAGCCGGGCCGCCGGGTCGGGCGGCGGCGCGGCGCGCAGGTCTCCTGGTCGACCCCCAGGCGAACATGTCGGACGCCGGCCCGGCGGAGGCGCCGTCCAGTTGCTCGGGCGTGAGGTACGCCGGGCTGCCGACCGACCGCGTGGTGCTCTCGACCCCGGCGTCCAGCGCCTCGGCGATACCGAAGTCGATCACCCGTGGCCCGTCCGGGCCGAGCAGGACGTTGCGGGGGTTGAACTCGCGGTGTGCGATCCCGGCCTGGTGGATGGCGACGAGCGCGGTCATGGTGCCGATCGCGAGCCGGTGCAGCGCCGGGCCCCGCAGCGGGCCCTCGTCCTCGACGGCCTTCTGGAGGGTCGGCCCGTCGATGTACTCGCTGACCACGTACGGCCGGTCGCCCGCGAGGCCGGTCTCGATGACCTGCGCCGTGCAGAAGGCGGACACCTGCCGGAGTTCGTCGACCTTGGTGAGGAACCGTTCGGAGCCGGTCAGGCCGGCGTGCAGCAATTTGATCGCGACGTGCTCTTCACCCGCCTTCTTTGCCAGATAAACGGTGCTTTTGTCGCCTTCGCCGAGTCGGCCGACGATGTGATAGCCACCTAAGTCAGATGGATCATCCGTTCGCAGGGGCGAAGCCTCCGGCATGTCGGGATTCTCCTTAGAAAAGTCCGTCCCTAGATCGCCAATTATGCGTACGGGAGGCGATGCCGGGGAGCTTGTCGGGACAATTGCCGGGTGGTTCACCGGCCCGCCTCCGGCGCCCGCCGGAGCGGCCCGCACCCGCCGAGAGCGAGCATGAAGGTCCTGGCGGGAAGGTCCCCATGCCATGATCTCTCCGGGCGCCCAGGGGCAGCGGGCTCGCCGCTGGTGCCGCGCAAGGTGTGGTGAGTTCCTCCTGGCGGCCACCAATGGCGGCGCCCGGGCAAACGTCTTCACAAGGGCTGCTCAAGCCCATCGAGAAGGACTGCTAATCCCCATCAAGTATGTGTACTGAATCGACCGGCATGGCGTCCCAAGTGGCCATTCCTGGGTAGCTCGGTAGAAAAGCTACCCGAAGGGAAGATCATGGCCAGGTGCGAAGTATGC
Source organism: Sphaerisporangium perillae (assembly GCF_023276435.1). Taxonomy (GTDB): domain Bacteria; phylum Actinomycetota; class Actinomycetes; order Streptosporangiales; family Streptosporangiaceae; genus Sphaerisporangium; species Sphaerisporangium perillae. The sequence goes on along the minus strand of NZ_JALLPO010000003.1, from coordinate 130,380 downwards.
GGCAATGATTATGAGATGAGCTTCGAGGTGCACACCAAGGGCGGTGTGCACACCTACGACAGCTTCGAGTGCGCGATCCAGGGCATGGCGCCGTCCTGCGAGCACTGCGGATGCCGCATCATCGGCCACGGCGTCGAGGCGAGCGGCCACTGGTACTGCTGCGCCCACTGCGCCAGGGAGAAGGGCGTCTCCGAGCTGGTCGACCACGTCGGGGCCGTATCCCGCTGACGACCGTCTCGCGGACCGGCCCCTGACCTGCGAAGGGCCAGGGGCCGGGACAGGTGTCAGAGCGAGCCGGCGGCGCGCAGGGCGCCGGTCAGGTCGTTGACCTTCGCGTCACGGGTGGCCACCGGGGCCAGCCTCAGCCCACGCTCGATCGTCGCGAGGATCGAGCTGGTGTCGTACACCGTGTGGTCCACCCCGGAGTGCCGCAGCGACCGGCCGACGATCAGGGCCGGGATGCGGGTGCCGGGCCCGAACCGGTCCGACACCCCTTGCGTGCGGCTGCCCTTGCCCGGCGGCGGAACGTGGTCCCACTGGCCGCCGAACTCGTCGTAGGTGACCACCACCAGGGTGTCCTTGGCCTGCGGGCCGCTCTGGATGGTCTTCAGCAGCTTCACCAGGTGGTCGCTGCCGTCCGCCTCGCTCGCGTAGCCCGGGTGCTCGTTCTCCGCGCCGTACGGCTTGACGAAGCTGACCGTCGGGAGCGCGCCCTTCTTCGCCGCCTCCACGAACGCCGTCTCGTCCTTCAGGTGCGCGCGGCCGGGCCGGCCGGGCGCGTAGGCCGCGAAGTAGTTGAACGGCTGGTGGTGATACTGGAACAGCGGGCCGGGATGCCCGGCCTCGGCGTCGTTCCAGCCGCCGGAGTACCACGCCCAGTCGATCCCCTTGCCGCTCAGCCGGTCGCCGATGTTCGGGTACTTCGCGTCGTCGATCAGCGGGAGCCGCGCCCCGGCGCCGTACGGCGTGCTGGCCGGCTGGATGGTGTTGACCGCGTAGTCCCCGCAGGCGAACGCGGGGTTGGCGGCCGGACCGCAGGCCTGCGTGAGCTGGGCGTCCTTCACCGTCGTCGCGGGCTTGTACAGGGGGTAGCCGGCGTTGGGGAACCCCTCGGCGTCGACCACCGAGTGCAGCCCCTCGTTCGGGCCGCCCGGCCCCGCGCTGGTGTCGACCGGCGCGCGGGCGGCGATCAGCCACTGGTGGTTGAGGAAGGAGCCGCCGAAGGCGCCCTGGAAGAAGCGGTCGGCGATCACGTAGTTGGGCGCGCCGGCCGAGTGGAGGTACTTCCAGATGGGCAGCCGGCGCGTGTCGTAGACGCCCATGGTGAGGCCGACGGCGTCGCTGCCGGTCACGTAGCGATCCTGCTTGCCGTGGTCGATCTGGTACTGCTCCTGGTAGAAGCGGTGGACCAGGTCACGGGTGCAGCCGCCGGGCTCGGTCCCCTCGCCGCCCTTCGGCACGCCGTTGGGGGCGAACACGCCCGGCGCCGGGCACGTCTTGTCCATCGGGCCGATGTGGTCGTCGATGGTGAACGGCCTGTTGGCGAAGTGGCTCGCGGGCACGCCGTGCGCGCCGTCCTGGCAGGTGGACGGCAGCGGCGGCGAAGCCAGGTTGACGTCGTCCTGGGCGAGGCAGGTGTAGGGCGTGCCGTCCTGGGCGACCTGCTTGACGCGGGACGCGGCCCGGTCCAGGCCGTCGACCCGCCCCCCGCCGACCGGTCCCCAGTCGCCGTAGAGGTTGTCGAAGCTGTGGTTCTCCTCGTAGATGACCACCAGATGGCGGTAGGCGCCGATCACGCGGGGGCCGCCGCGCGCGGGATCGCTGTCGGCCAGCGCCCCGGCCCCGGGAACCGACAAGGCTGCTACCAGCGCACACGCCGCGACGGCGGGCAGCAGAGTTCTTCTTCCTCGCACCCGGACATCCTTACCGTGGACAACCTGTGACAGAAATGACCCTCCTCTCCTGGGAGAGTGCGGGCAAGACGGTTCAGGTGATCGGTTCTCGTCCCGGTGATGCTCTGAGGGCCCGAGGATCCGGCCACGCGTCACCCCTTGACGGCGCCGATGATTACCCCCTTGGTGAAGTGGCGCTGCACGAACGGGTAGATGAACAGCACCGGGATCAGCGCGAGCACCACGATCGACATCTGGATGGCCAGGCTGGGCGGCAGCGGCTGCCCGGCGATGGTGTCGCTGGTCTGGCCGACGACGAGCGACTGCCCCTGCAGGACGTACTGGCGCAGGACCACCTGGAGCGGCCACTTGCTGTTGTCGTTGAGGTACAGCACGGCGTTGAAGAACGAGTTCCAGTAGCCGACCGCGTAGAACAGGCCGATCACCGCGACGACGCCCTTGGAGACGGGCAGCACGATCCGCCACAGGATGCGGAACTCACCGGCGCCGTCGACGCGGGCGCTGTCGGTCATCTCGGTGGGGACGTTCATGAAGAACGCCCGCATGACCACGAGGTTGAACGCCGTCACCGCCGAGGGCAGGATCAGCGCCCAGTAGCTGTCGATGAGCCCGAGCGAGCTGACCAGCAGGTAGTTCGGGATGAGGCCGGGCCCGAACAGGAAGGTCAGCAGGATCATGAACAGCAGCGGCCGGTGGAACAGCGAGCCGGGACGCGACAGCCCGTACGCGGCGAGCACGGTCACGACCAGGCTGATCAACGTGCCGGTCGTCGTGACGCCGAGGCTGACCAGGACGGCACGGGTCACCACCCCGCCGGCGAACAGTTCCTTGTACGCGGCCGGCGACAGCCCGCCGGGGATGGAGACCAGCCCGCCGGCCCTGGTCACGGTCTCCTGGGTGGACAGGCTGGTCAGCACGACCATGTAGATCGGGAAGACCACGCTCGCCACGATGAGGGTGAGCGCCGTCCCCTTGGCCGCACGCCCCGCCGGGCTCGGCCGCTCCTCCCAGGCCGGCCGCGCGGCCCGCGCCGCAGAGGTCGAGGCGGTCATGATCGCCCCCTTTGCGTCGAGGTCATCGTGATCGTTTGTAGATCCCCTGCTCGCCGAACCGGTGGGCCACCTTGTTGGCGATGAGGATGAGCATCAGGCCCACCAGCCCCTTGACCAGGCCGGCCGCCGCGCCGTAGCTCCACTCGCCGGTGGTCAGCGTGCGCCAGTAGACGAAGGTGTCGAGCACCTCGGCCGCCTCCCGGCCCACCGCGTCCCGCTGGAGGAAGAACTGCTCGAACCCCACGTTGAGCGCGTCGCCCAGCCGCAGGATCAGCAGCAGGATGATCACCGGGCGCAGGCCCGGCAGGGTGATGTGCCACATGCGCTTCCAGCGGCCCGCGCCGTCGACCGCCGACGCCTCGTACAGGTGCTGGTCGATGGCGGCCAGCGCGGCCAGGAAGATGATGGTCCCCCACCCGGCGTCCTTCCAGATCGTCTCCCCGGTGACCAGCAGGAGGAAGATGTCGGGGTTGGTCATCAGGTCGATGCCCTGGTAGCCGTGGTCGCGCAGGATCTGCGAGATCAGGCCCGCTCCGCCGAGCATCTGCTGGAACAGCGTCACGACCAGCACCCACGAGAAGAAGTGCGGCATGTAGACGATGCCCTGGATGATCAGCCGCAGCCGGGGCCGCATGACGCTGTCCAGCAGGACCGCGAGCACGATCGGCACGGGGAAGTAGAAGATCAGCTGGAAGGTCGTGATGCCGAGCGTGTTCAGCGTCGCGTCCCAGAAGCTCTGATCCTGCAGGAGCCACTGGAAGTTGCTCAGCCCGATGAACGGGCTGTCCTTGATGCCGACGTAGGGGGAGTAGTCCTGGAACGCGATGACGTTGCCGAGCAGCGGCACGTAGTGGAACAGCAGCAGCAGGCCGGCCGCCGGCAGCGTCATCAGCAGCAGCGGCCAGTCGCGCCGGAGGCGGCTGAGGAACGGCCTCCTGGGCGGATTTCCGCTGGACCGGCCCGCATTCCTGATGCTCCGGCTTGCCTTGGAGGTGCTGTTGCGGACATTGTTAGGGGTGCCGGTCCCGGCGGGTGAGGTCAGGTCACCCGCCGGGCCGGTCCCTTGGTCGTCCTTGAGCACCCCGGTCACCCGGTCGTCACGCACGGCCGTTGTCCCGCAGGACCTTCATGTAGAAGTCGCGCGCCTCGTCCCCGCCGTCCCGCCGCCACTCCGCGACGATCTGCTTGATGTCGCTCACCGGCCGGCGCCCGCGCATGATGTCGGTGAACTTGTCCTCCGTCGGGATCTGCAGACCCGCCATCCGGGAGGGCCGCTGGTGCCGGATGCCGTCGAGCGGGGTCTTCTCGATGTACTGGAAGGAGTTCTTCTGCCACCCCAGGTTGCCCTGGACGGCGTCGGGGAAGGTCACGTAGTCGGCGACGATGGGCCGGCCGCCGAGGAAGACGTAGGACGGCTGGGCCTCCTTGCGCCCGAGGTCGGTGTACTGCGGCACGCCCTTGGCGTCCCTGGTGAAGTGCTTGCCCTCGACGCCGTAGGTCGCGAGCTCGTACTCCTTGCTGCCGAACGGCGCGGCGCACCAGTTGAGGATGGAGAGGATCTCCGCCGTCCGGTCCTTGCCGAGGCCCTTCTTGACGAACGTGAAGATCCCCGCCGGGCTGTTGTGGTACATGATCGGCGTGCTGCCGTCGTGGGAGAACAGCGGCAGCGCCCCGATGGCGAAGTCCGGGTTCTTCCCCCGGTGCTGCTGCAGCAGCTCCTTCCAGGCGCCGAGGCCGTCGCGGTACATGACGATCTGGCCGGAGGCGAACAGGTCCTTCTCGTTGGCGCTCCTGCTGCTGCTGACCACGTTCGGATGGATCAGCTTCGCGTCGAACAGCTTCCGCATGAAAGCGATCATCTGCTCCCACTCGGGCGTCTCGTACTTGAAGACGAGCTTGCCGCCCTCGTACCGCCACTCCTGGGGGACCTTGAAGATCGGCCACACCATCTCGTGGATGTCGCCGAACGCCCAGCGCTTGGCCTTCGCGTCGGTGATGGTCTTGCCCAGCTCGAACAGCTCGTCGGCGGTCTTGGGCAGGGCCCAGTCACCGTGCTCGTCGAAGAGGTCCTTGCGGTAGAGCAGGGCGTACGGGAACGGCTCGGTCGGGAACGGCACCGACATCAGCTTGCCGTTGAAGACCGAGAACGTCCACGCCGCGGTGGGCAGGGCGGCGAGCATCGGGTAGGCCTTGGCCTTGTCGCCCTGCAGGTAGGGGGTGAGGTCCTCGAAGGCCTTGTCGACGGCCAGGTTGAAGTCGGCCATCTTCTCGATCTCCCACTGGGGGATGACCATGAGGTCGGGGATGTCGCCGGCCGCGAGCCGGGCGGTCGCCTTGTCCCCGTAGGTGTTGCCGTCGGCGATCTGGAACTCGATGGTGGCGCCGATGTCGGCGTTGCAGGCCTGGAAGTAGGCGTTGTCGGCGAGGCCGGGCGGGGGAGGGCCCCAGAGCGGCGTCATCGCCTTGTAGCTGCCGCCCTTACCGGCCGTCCCGGGGACCGCGTCGGCCAGGTTCGACGGATATGTCAGGAATCCGCCGCCAACATCTGGCACGCCGAGCAGCGTCGAGGTGACGCCTGGAATGTCCGGCTTGACGCCCTGGAAGGGCACGAAGGACGGGGTGAGGGACTTCAGCTTGTCGGCCGCGGCGGCGGTGGCGCCTCCGCTGCCCGGCCTGCGCCCGGCGGGGGTCGAGCAGGCCGACAGCAGGCCGCCGCCGGCGAGCGAGGCGGCGCTGAGGCCGACCAGGCCGAGGAACCCGCGGCGGGTCGGGCGGGGATCGGCGCTCACGCCGTCCGGGGGAGGCGTCATGGAGTGCTCCCTTCGTGAGGATGTACGGCGGCGGCGCTTCGTGCGGGGGGTGTCAACGGCGCTCCTTCGTTCGAGCCGGCGGTGTCGCTTGTCAAGGGTGTTGGCAGGGGGCGGCTCCGGGGTAGAGTTAGTTCGTCTGATGACCAAACAAATTAGTCCAGGGTGACGGGCGCCACAAGGGACGGCCGCCGCGTTCACCCGGGTCGCCGGTCACAGATTGATGACATGGACGCGGCTGTGCGCGGCGAGGGAGCACCAGGGCGAGGTATGACCGGCTGCTCGACGATGCGGCATGATGGGCCCACCGGGGCTCAGCGGGAACGGGGCTGATTTTGATCAATACGCATACCGGCCCTCAACCGGCGGACTTCGCCGATGTCAGGGCCACCAACCTCGCGGTCGTGCTGCGGTTCGTACGGGAGAACGCGCCCTGCTCCCGTGCCGACATCGCCGCCTCCACCGGGCTCAACAAGGCCACGGTGTCGAGCCTGGTCGCCGACCTCATCGACCGCCGCATGCTCCGCGAGACCGGCCTCACCGAGAACCGCGTCGGCAGGCCCGCGACCATGCTGGTCCTGGACGGCTCCCCGTACGCCGCGATCGGCATCGAGGTGAACGTCGACTACCTGACCGCCGTGGCCGTCGACCTCGCCGGCACCGAACTGCTGTCGTGGCGCCGGTCCTTTCCCGGCGCGACGGCGACGCCGAACCAGGCCGTCGCGGCGGTCGCCGCGCTCGCCCGGCGCGTGCTCAACCGCATGGGCAAGGAGGCCCGCCAGGTGCTCGGCCTCACCGTCGCGGTGCCCGGCCTCGTCGACGTGAACGGCTCGGTGCGCATCGCCCCCAACCTGGGCTGGCACGACATCGACCTGTCCGGCGACCTGGCCAAGGCGCTGCGCGACCCCGGCTTCCCCGTCCTGGTCGACAACGACGCCAACCTCGCCGCGCTCGCCGAGCACCGCTTCGGCCCGCACGGCGGGGCGGAGAACCTCGTCTACCTCACCGGAGAGGTGGGCGTCGGAGCGGGCGTCATCATGGACGGCCGGCTGCGCCGGGGCGGCCAGGGCTTCGCCGGGGAGATCGGTCACATCCAGATCGACCCCAGAGGCGCCGACTGCCGCTGCGGCCGCAGGGGCTGCCTGGAGGCCGTCGCCGGCATCGGGGCCGTGCTCCAGCGCACCGCGCCGGACGCCACGCCCGCCGAGCTGGAGCCCGAGATCGACGAGGTCGTGCGGCTGGCGCGGGGCGGGGACGCCGACATTCTCGCCACGCTCGCCACTATCGGGAGCGACCTGGGCAAGGGCGTCACGATCATCGCGAACGTGCTCAACCCCGAGGTGATCATCCTCGGCGGGTACTACGTCGCCCTCGCGCCCTGGGTGCTGCCCGCCGCGCGCGAGGAGCTCACCCGCCGCAGCTTCGCCCCCGAAGCCGGCGGCACCCGCCTGGTAGCCTCCACCCTCGGCTACGGCGCGGCGGCCCTCGGCGCCGCCGCCCGCCTGCTCGACTCGATCGACTCCGGTCGCCTGCCCGCGCACGGCTGACCGCGTACCGGAAGTCCGCGCGGGGCTCTTGACCGCAGGGCCGCAAAGCTGCACTCTTCAGAAGAACCCCGGATGTAACGCTGTTGAAATCTTCGTATACACCGTCGAAGCGCTTCGACAGACCTCCGCACGTCAGAGGTATCGAAGCGCTTCGACCACCAGAGACGCTCGGCGTCGAAGCGCTTCGAAACGCCCCTCGGTGAGCGAAGGATGGTCCCCCAGATGAACGAACCGGTGTCAGGCACCTTCCGTGACCCCGGCCTGCCCATCCAGGCCCGGATCGGCGACCTCCTCGCCAGGCTCACCCTGGAGGAGAAGGTCGGCCTGCTGCACCAGTACCAGGCGGCTGTGCCGCGGCTCGGCCTCGGCCTCTTCCGCACGGGCACCGAGGCGCTGCACGGGCTCGCCTGGCTCGGCCCGGCGACCGTCTTCCCGCAGGCGGTCGGCCTGGCCAGCACCTGGGACCCCGGCCTGGTGCGCCGCGTCGGCGCGGCGACGGCCGACGAGGTCGTGGCGCTGCACCACAAGGACCCGACCGGCGCCGGGCTCAACGTCTGGGCGCCCGTCGTGAACCCCCTGCGCGACCCCCGGTGGGGGCGCAACGAGGAAGGCTACTCCGAGGACCCGTGGCTGACCGGCGTGATGGGCACGGCCTACTCCCGGGGCCTGCGCGGCGACCACCCCACCACGCTGAAGACCGCTCCCACGCTCAAGCACTTCCTGGCGTACAACAACGAGACCGACCGGTGCGTCACCTCCAGCAACCTGCCGCCCCGCGTGCTGCACGAGTACGAGCTGAGGGCCTTCCGCCCCGCCATCGAGGCCGGCGCCGCCGTCTCGCTCATGCCGTCCTACAACCTGGTCAACGGCCGCCCGGCGATGCTCAGCCCGCTGATCAACGACGTCGTGCGCGCCTGGTCGCGAGACGATCTGCTCGTGGTGAGCGACGCCTACGCCCCGGCCAACCTCACCGGCCTGCAGGGGTACCACGAGGACCTGCCGGAGGCGTACGCGGCGGCGATCAAGGCGGGAATGGACAGCTTCACGCAGGATGACGACCGGCCCGCCGACACCCTGCACCACATCGGCAAGGCCCTGGAGCGCGGGCTGCTCGCCGAGGACGACATCGACACCGCCGTCCGGCACGTCCTGGCGATCCGGTTCCGCCTCGGCGAGTTCGACCCCGGCACCCCCTACGACGACATCACCGAGGAGGTCGTCAACCGCCCCGAGCACCAGGCCCTCGCCCGGCAGGCCGCCACGCAGTCGATCGTGCTGCTGAAGAACGACGGCCTGCTGCCCCTGCGCGAGCCGAAGCGCGTCGCTGTGATCGGGCCGCTCGCCGACACCCTCATGGAGGACTGGTACAGCGGCACGCTCCCGTACTCGGTCACCGCCCGCGCCGGCCTGGCCGAGCGGTGCGCGACCACCTTCACCGAGGGCGTCGACCGGATCGCGCTGCACGCGGCCGGCGGCCACGTGACCGCCGTGGAGGACTTCGCCGGCGGACCGCTCGCGGTGGCCGCCACCTGCGAGGCGCGCGCCGCCTGGTTCGACCTGTGCGACTGGGGCGGAGGGGCGTACGCGCTGCGGGCCTGCGCCAACGGCAGGTACGTCTCGGTGGGCGACGACGGCGTGCTCGTCAACGACCAGCCCGGCCCCAACGGCTGGGAGGTGCGCCAGACCTTCCGCCTGGACGAGCGGCCGCGCGGCACCCTGGCCCTGCGCCACATCTCCACCGGCCGCCATGTCGGGCTGGCGCAGGACGGCACCCTACGGCTGACCGATGATCCCGAGGCGGCGGCCGTCCTCACCCTGGAACTGGTCGAGAGCGGCGCCCAGGCCGCCGCCGAGCTGGCCGCCGCCGCCGAGGTCGCCGTCGTGGTCGTCGGCGACCACCCCCTGGTCAACGGCAGGGAGACCGAGGACCGCACCGAGCTCGGACTGCCGCCGGCCCAGGAGGCGCTCATCCGCGCCGTCCACGCCGCCAACCCCGACACCGTGCTCGTCATCAGCAGCGGCTACCCGTTCGCCGTGACCTGGGCCGAGGAGAACGTGCCCGCGATCCTGTGGTCCGCGCACGGCGGGCAGGAGTACGGCAACGCCCTCGCCGACGTGCTCTTCGGCGACGCGGACCCCGGCGGCCGGCTCACCCAGACGTGGTACCGCTCCGCCTGCGAGCTGCCCGACCTGTTCGACTACGACATCATCGCCACCGACTCGACCTACCTGTACTACCGCGGCACCCCGCTCTACCCGTTCGGGCACGGCTACGGCTACACGACCTTCGCCTACTCCGACCTGCGGCTGTCGGCGCCTGCCGCCGAGCCCGGCGACGTGCTGAAGGTGCGGGTGACCGTCACCAACACCGGGCCGCGGACCGGCACGGAGGTCGTCCAGCTCTACACCCACCAGCAGCGCTCCCGCGTCAAGCAGCCGCTGCGCCAGCTGCGCGGCTTCGAGCGGGTACGGCTCGCACCCGGCGAGAGCCGTACCGTCACCATGGTGGTCGAGGTCGCCGACCTGGCGTTCTGGGATGTCACCCAGGGAAGGTTCGTGGTGGAGGAGGCGCCGCACAAGGTGCAGGTGGGCGGTTCGGCGGGCGACATCCGGCTCTGCGCCAGGTTCACGGTGGCCGGCGAGCGGATCCCGGCCCGCGATCCTTACACCCGGCCTCTGGACGCGGCGGACAACGACGAGTACGACGGAATCGTGCTCTGCGACGCCGCCCGGGTCGCGGGGGACGCGGTCCGGGGGACCGACCCCGGCGGGTGGATCGCCTTCCGGGAGGTCGACTTCGCCGGCGGCGCCGCCGACTGCCTGCTGGCGGTCGCGAGCACCGAAGGGGGCGTGCTGACGCTGCGGCTCGGCGACCCGCTGTTCGGCGAGGTCATCGGGGCGGTGTCGGTGGCACCGTCGCGGGACAGGTACCACCTGGCCACCGTGACCTGTCCCCTTGCCGGGGCGGCCGGAGTGCACGATCTTTATGTCGTGTTCGAGAACGAGGGGGTCACGGTGAGCGAGCTCCGCTTCACCCAGCAAGCCACAGGGGGCGCTCGTTGAGGACGGTCACCATCGCCGACGTCGCCAAGCACGCCGGCGTCGCCGTCAGCACCGTCTCGTACGTGCTCAGCGGCAAGCGGGCGATCTCGGCGACGACGAGCCAGCGCGTCATGCAGAGCGTCCGGGCGCTGGGCTACCACCCGAACGCGGGCGCGCGGGCGCTCGCCAGCAAGCGGTCCAACGTGATCGCGCTGGTCCTGCCGCTGCGCGCCGGCATGCACCTGCCCGTCCTGATGCAGTTCGCCACCTCGGTCGTGACGACGGCCCGGCAGTTCGATCACGACGTACTGCTGATGACCGCCGACGAAGGGCCCGACGGGCTGCGGCGGGTCGCCGCCAGCGCCCTGGTCGACGGCCTGGTGCTGATGGACGTGGAGATCCACGACCCGCGCGTGCCGCTGCTGCGCGAGCTCGAGGAGCCCAGCGTGCTGATCGGGTTCCCCGCCGACGCCTCCGGGCTGACCTGCGTGGACCTGGACTTCGCCCGGGCGGGCGCCATCTGCGCCGACCACCTCGCCTCGCTCGGCCACCGGGAGATCGCGCTGCTCGGCGCCCCGAACGTCGTCTACAAGCGCGGCACCGGGTACGCCGAGCGCACCATGGAGGGCTTCGTCGAGGCCGGCCAGGCGCACGGCATGACGGCGGTCGCCTGGCCCTGCGAAGAGAGCTTCGACGAGGTGTGCGCGACCGTGAAGGCGCTCCTCGAGGAACATCCCGCCCTGTCCGGCCTCGTCGTGCACAACGAGGCGGCGGTCGGCCACGTGCTCGGGGCGCTGCGGGTGCTCGGCAAGCGGGTGCCCGAGGACATGTCGGTGGTGGCCATCTGCCCCGACGACGTCGCCGAACGGGCCAGCCCGCCGCTCACCTCGGTCCTCATCCCGGCCGCCGACGTCGGCCACCAGGCGGTCCGCCTCCTCATGGCCAAGCTGGAAGGTTCCACCGTCCCCCCCGCCACCCTCCTCGAACCCCGCCTCACCATCCGCCAGAGCACCAGAAAGCACTGATCCGGCGTCGCTCTAAAAGGGAAGTCGGGGCCAACCTGTACGCCTACGCGGCCGGGGCGGCGCCCTGTTCGGCGGCGGACTGGAGTACCTGACGCAGTGGCTCTCCGGCCGCAAGGTCGACTGGGGCGCCGTCGGGACCGAGGTGGCCCTCGGCTGCGGGCTCGGCATGTTCGGCAAGGCCTTCCGGCTCGGCAAGCTCGGCGCGTGCCTGGGCAACAGCTTCACCGGCGACACGCTGTGCTCATGGCCGACGGGACCCGCAAACTCATCAAGGACGTCAGGGTCGGCGACGAGGTCATCGCCACCGATCCGGAGACGGGCGTCCAGCGTGCCGAGCCGGTCACCTTCCTCATCGAGGGGACGGCGAGAAGCGCCTCCTTCGCGGAGGGAATGTCGCCCACCCAGATCGAATGGGCCATCCGCCGCGCCTGCAAGGGCGCCGAGATCGTGGGCCGCAACAAGGACGGCGTCCGGGTCCTGCTGGGGGGCGTCTACAAGGGCCGCGAGATCTTCATCGAATCTCCTTAAGTGTGGAGACCCCTGCCTTCAGGCGGGGAGGAAACGCGGCACGGTGTGGAACGGTGTCGTCGCACGGTGTGGAACGGTGTCGGATGGTGTGGAGTCGAATCGGTGTTCGCATCCGGTTGATCGTGCCTAAAGTACGAGCCGTGGCACGAACCGTGAAGCGGGCGTTGAAGTTCCGCTTCTACCCGACGTCCGGGCAGGCTGAGGAGCTTGCCCGCACGTTCGGCTGCGTCCGCCTGGTCTACAACAGGGCACTGGAGGAACGTACCCGCGCCTACAGGCTGCACGGCAAAGGGCTTTCCTACGAGGAGTCCTCGGCGGCGCTCACCGGCTGGAAGCGCACCGAAGAGCTGGGTTTCCTCAGCGAGGTGTCGTCGGTGCCGTTGCAGCAGGCGCTGCGGCATCTGCAGGCGCGGTTTGCGAACTTCTTCGCCAAGCGGGCCCGCTACCCGGTGTTCAAGTCGCGGAAGAGGTCGCGGGCGGCGGCGGAGTACACCCGTTCGGGGTTCCGTTACCGCGACGGTGAGTTGTTCTTGGCCAGGATGGACGGTCCGCTGGACATTGTGTGGTCGCGTCCGTTGCCTGAGGGGGTGGAGCCGTCGACGGTGACGGTGTCGCGTGATGCGGCGGGACGGTGGTTTGTGTCCATTCTGTGCGAGGAGACGATCCGCCGGTTGGACCCGGTCGGGGAGTCGGTCGGTATCGACGCGGGGATCAGTGCGCTGGTCACGTTGTCGCGTCCGATCGATGGTTTGACCGACGGCGACGGGAAGATCGCCAACCCCCGGCATGAACGGGCCGGGCGGCGCCGGCTGGCCAAGGCGCAGCGCGTGCTGGCCCGCAAATCCGCAGTACCTGTAGCGGGTGGTCGCGCAGGAGCGGGCGTGGCCGTGCGGAGATCCAGCGGCCGCGCCGGGATGGACGGGAGACATCAGGCGCATGGCGGGAGGCACCGGCGATGGGTGAGGGCGTCTCCGTGCGCGTCGACACCTCACGATTCGAGCGCACGGGGGCGGGATCGATCGTCGGCCCCGTCTGGCTGGAGGCGGGCGGCGGCGCGTTCCCCGAGGTGGGGTGGTTCGACTTTCCGGTGACGATCCTCGCCTGGTGGCTGGCCGAGGTCGCCGACGTGGCCGCCGGCGTCTCGGGGGAGTGCGCGCTGACCTTCATGGACGGCCCGTACGAGGCGGTGATGCGCCGCGACGGCCAGGCGTGCACGATGACGATGAGCGGGCACGGCGAGGTGCTCCGCACGGTCGAAGAGGTGCGCCCGGCGGCGGTGCTCGACGCGCTCAAGGACACGGCCGCCGCCGTGCTGGACACGTGCGCCGCCCGCGGCTGGGACGCCCATCCCGACGTCCACCGGCTCAGGGCCGCCCTGGGGCGACCCCGACCGCATGTGAGGGTCCCCAAGCCCGGGCGGCCCGGGGACGTGACGGCTCTCAGCCCGGGCGGCGGGCGGTGCCGTGCTCGGCGGCCAAGGCCGCGATCAGGAGGGCGGTGAAGGCGGCGAGTTGGGCGAGGGCCGACCACAGGCCGAGGAGGATCGCCGGCAGGGCCAGTGCCGCCACCAGGACGCGGAGCGGGCGCGGGGGCATGCCGAGGACCCGCCGGTACATCGTGTCCCCCGCCAGGTAGAGCGTCACCCCGGCGGACAGGGCGATCGCCGGGCCCAGGTGCATGTGGTCCAGCGGGTGGCCGATCGCCTTCTTGACGCCGGCGGCGATCGCGACGATCCCGAGCAGCAACGGGATGTGGGCGTAGAAGTACGCGCCGAGGATGAGCCGGGTGCGGCCCACCACGCCGGCGTGCAGCAGCGTGTGCTCGGCGGCCTGGTCGTCCTCGCCGCCGAAGTAGCTCCACCACAGGCAGGCGGCCAGGGCGAGCCCCAGGGTGGCCGCGACCAGCAGGGCCGGGCCGACCTCGCCGTGCGCGCCGATGCCGATGGCGACGACCGACTAGCCGAGGGCCACGATCACCAGCAGGCCGTGCCGCTCCACTATGTGCGCCGGGTGCAGGGGGAAGCCCTTCTGCCCGATGAAGTACGGGCTGCCCCACAGCAGCACCATCGCCGCCGCCCACAGCAGGTACACCAGGACGCCGTCGGCGAACCCGGCGGCGAACAGCAGCGCCGTGGCGGCGAGGTTGAACGGGACCACGCGGACGAACGACGCGGTGGCCTGCAGGTAGAGGCCGGCGTGGACCAGCACGATGATCAGGTAGCCCAGCGCGAAGGCCCACCCGCCGCCGTCGAACGCCGTGGGGATGGCCAGGGCCATGATGAGGAACCCGGCCATGCCGAGCAGGATGAGGATCCGCCGGGCGGGGCGGACGGGCGGGATCGTGTTGGTCAGCCAGGCGTACCCGGAGTACATCCACCAGATGACGCCGAACACCAGCAGCACCCGCAGCGGGCCCTCGACGGGACCGCCCTGGGCCGCCGCGGCCGGTGTCTCCTCGGCGAACCCGTTGACGAGCAGCGTGGTGAGCTGGGTGACGGTGAAGACGAAGACCAGGTCGAAGAAGAGCTCGAGCGTGGAGACGCGCAGCTCCAGCTCGGGGGAGGTGGGCTCGCCGCGTTCGGCGAACCAGCCGGGGAGACGCATGCACCCATCTTGGCCTGCGTGCCTTTCTCCGGGAGCCCGGTTCGCCCCAGGCGGATGACCTTTGTCGTTTTCGCCGCGCCGACGGTGGAAGGGCGGCGGGGAGGTGGAACCCCCGCCTGTCTCTGGGGCGGTTCCGCCTGGGACTTCCCGAGGACAATCCCTGCCGCCTGCGTCACCGTACGGTGAGGGTCACCGTCGCCCGGTGGACGAGCGGTCCCGAGACCCCTGCGACGATCACGGTGAACGTGCCACGGGCGGTCGAGGAGGTGGTGCGGACGGTCAGCCGCGAGGTGCCCGGCGCCGCGACCGGGGTGGCGGCGAAGCCCGCCGTCGACCCGGACGGCAGGCCGCTCGCCGACAGCGACACGCTCCCGCTGAAACCGCCTGCCACAGAGACCGACACGGTGGAGCTCGCCGACCCGCCTCGGACGACCGACAAGGTGGCGGGACTCGCGGAGAGGGCGAAGTCCCCGACGCTGACCACGAGCGTGACCTGCGTCGAGTGGCTGAGGCCGCCGCTGCTCCCGCTGATCGTCAGGGGGTAGCCGCCCGGAGCCACTCCCGCAGGGGTGGACACGGTCAGCTGCGAGCCGCCCGACCCCGGGATGCTCGGGAGCGTCCACGAAGCGGTCGCACCGGCGGGAAGACCGGCGACCGACAGCGCGACCGCGCCGGTGAAGCCGTTCATCGCTCCCACCGTGGCGGTGTAGGCGGCGCTGCCGCCCACGCGCGCGGTCCTCGACGAAGGCGTGACGGCCAGCGTGAAGTCGGGCGCGGAGGCGAGCCACTGGTAGGCGGCCAGGGCGTCCAACCTGCCGTACCCGTGGTCGTTGTCGAAACCCGGGGCGCCGAGATCCACCGCGCTGTTCTGCAGCGCGGCCGCCTGCCGGTCGGCGTCCAGGTCAGGGTAGGCGCTGAGGAGCAGCGCGAGTGCGCCCGCCGCGTGCGGTGCGGACAGCGAGGTGCCGGAGGCGACCGTGTAGAGCCCGTAAAGGTCCGTGGTCGTGATGTTGACGCCGGGCGCGGTCAGCCGCGGGGCGGCCGCCCCCGCGCAGGGAGAGGGCCCGCGGCCGCTCGACGGGTCGAGCACGCCGGCGTTGTCGGTGGCGCCCACGGCGAACGCCTCCGCGTTGTTGGCGGGAGCGTATACCGATCCCGCCGTCGGCCCGGAGTTCCCCGCGGCGAACACCGGCAGGATCCCCGCCGCGCGCAGGTTCCTCAGGTCGAGCTGGAAGTCGAGGGCGCACCCGCCCGCGGAGCCGGTCCAAGAGTTGTTCACGACGTCGGGCGCGTCCGCGGTGTCAGGGTTGCCGTCCGGGTCCATCAGCCACTGTATGGCGAGGTGGATGCCGCCGGCGGTGGCGGTCCCCCTATCGTTGAAGATCTTCGCAGCGATCCACTTCGCGTCCGGAGCGATGCCGATGGCGGTGCCGCCCGCGTCGCCGCCGACCATGACCCCCATGGTCGCGGTGCCGTGGCCGCTCACGTCGATGGGAGTGCTCGGGTGCTCGCCGTTCGGGTCGTACCAGCTGTTGGCGCCCCCCCGGTAGCGTCCCGCGAGGTCGGGATGGGTGGCGTCGACGCCGGTGTCCAGCGTGGCCACGACCACTCCCTGGCCCCGGTGGCCGAGGTCCCACAGCGCCGGAGCGCCGAGGAGCGCCACGTTCGGCTCCGCGGGACCGGTGGATGCCAGTAGCGCGGGCGCCTGGATCTTCAGGTCGGGCCGGATCTCCCGCACCTCGGGTCGCGCGGCGAGCTCCGACAGCACCGACGGGGTCGCGGTCACCGCGATCCCGTTGAAGATCCACAGCGACCGCACGGCGGAGACCAGTCCCTGGGACCGCCGCGCCCGCAGCAGCCCGAGCAGATCCCGCTGCCCGGCATCGGCCCTCGCCCGCAGCGCCCGCTCCAGGGCGGCCCTGCGCCGGTGCCGTCCCGGCTCCTGGATCCCGCCCGGGTCCACCTGGTCCCTGAGCACCACGATGGCCTGGGTCATCGGATCCGGTACGGCTGTCGCCGTGGTGGCGGGCATCGCCGCCGCCAGGGAGATCACAGTGATCAAGATTGCGCGTTTCATCCGACACTCCACGTCATGGGCACTTCCAGACGCGCCCCCGCGCGATACACGACAACGGTCAGCCGCGCGGGACCGGACAGCTCCAGCGAACCGGTGCCGAAGTAGCGGCCGGGCTCGAGCCGCCTCAGCACGATCCCGCCCTTGGGCAGCTCGAGCGTGACGCCGTCGATCGGGGCGGGCGCCGGCCTGCGCGAGCTGGCGGCGGTCACCGTGAAGCCGTTCACGCCGGCCCGGTTGGGCGTGACCGAGAGCCCGATGACCAGGTCGGCCACGTTCGCGCTGCGACTGCGCGCCACCGCCGGCCCCACGGCCGCCGGGCGGGCCGGGCTCGTCTCGGCGAGCACCCCCGCGGCGAGGAGCAGTACGGCTCCCGCCCCCGCCTCGGCCACCAGCAGCCGGCCCGATGGGCGGGAGCGGAGGGCGTTGGCCAGCCCCAAGGCGGCGACCACGGCCACGATCCCGCCCTTGACCAGCAGCGTCCTGCCGTACGGCGAGGTGAGCAGAGCGTCGGCCGACCCGATCTGGCTCGCGGCGTGGAACAGGCCCGTCAGCCCGACCAGGACCGCCCCGGTCAGGGCCAGGCGGGCGAACGGGGCCCGGTAGGCGCGCACCAGCGCCAGGCCGTGTCCCGCCCGCGCCGCCAGCAGGACACCGAGCGCCGCCACCGAGCCCAGCCAAAGACATGCGGTGAGGATGTGCACCGCGTCGGCGGCGATCGTCAGGCCGCCGAGGGCCGCGGCATGACCACCCCACGCCTCGGCCGACACCGCGACGATCACCGCCGCCACCGTCACCGGCGCGATCACCCGGCGCACGGACATCGAGCGGCGCAGGACGAGCGCGCACACCGCGAGGAGCGCGAGCGCCACCGTCCTGACGAACCAGAGCCGCCCCCACTGGGTGGCCAGCGGCTTGCCGGCGAGTTCGGCCAGATCGGCGGCCACCCCCAGCGCGGCGCAGGCCGCGGCGAGCGTGAGCAGCCGGTGCCTGGCCGCGGCCCACCAGTCAGGCGGCACCGGCGGCACGGTCCGGCGCAGGACGAGACCGGCCACCGCCAGGCCACCGACGAGCCCGGCGAGCAGGCACAGCCGCACCCACCGCAGGACCACGTCGAACGGCTCCGGGCCGGAAACGCGCGCGGGGACGGTCACAGCGGAGGGCACGGACCCGATGGTGAAGACCACGACGCCGTCGGTCGTGTGCCCGTCGTCCTCCGCGAGGACCCGCCAGGCGATGCCGTACGCGCCGACGGCGAGGCGGGGCAACTCGACGGTGAGGCGGTCTCCCCGGGCGGTGGCCCGGGCGCCCCCGAGGACGCGGCCGGAGGCGTCCACGAGCCGGGCCGAGCTGAACCGTGCCGCGATGTGCTCACTGAACGTCAGGACGGCCGCCCGCGGCGCCCCGGCGAGGGCCGATCCGTTCACCGGATCGGACTCGAGGAGCACGGCGTGCGCCGCGGCCGGCGGGGCCCACAGGACCACGGCGACGAGGGCGAGCAGGCCGCAGATGATCCTAGGAGACCTGGACATGTTCCACCTGCGCGTCGCCCAGCAGCACCGTTACCTCGCTTCCCCGGCGCACCCAGTTGCCGGGATTCTCGAAGACCAGGTAGTAGGTGACGGCGGGCTTGTACGTGCCGGTGTGCGCGTGGCCCATGTACAGGTCCTTGACGACCACTCCGGATGCCTCGTCGATGAGGACCGGCGGGGTGGCGGCCTCGTGGACGGCCTGGGCCTTGTCCGGGTCCAGCACCTGGTAACGCAGGTCGACCAGGCCCCCGGCGCCGCTCACCGAGACCCGGACGAGCCGGATCCCCGCCCGGTTGGGGAGCTCGTCCGCGGCGACCACCGGGCGGTCGAGGACCGGCTTCGCCTGGGCGGGGGCCGTGGACGCCGGGCCGGACGGTGACCAGAGGAGGCTCCCGACCAGCCCCACGGCCAGGAGGACGGCGAGCAGCCCCAGCCTGCGGGCACGCCGGGTCGCCCACGCCAGTACCTCGCCGGCACCGGGTTCGCTCACGGGACCTCGATGAAGGTCAGCATGGTCTTGTGGAGTTGGCGGTTGTAGACGGGGAACCTGGTGCCCGTGGCGGGGATGGTCACCAAGGCGTCCTCCGTCCCCCCGGCGGGGATGGTTTCGGCGGTGGCGTCGAACGGGTTCGCCAGAGGGTGGGCGTCCCGGGCGAGTACCCGCTCGTACGCGCCGAGCAGCCGCATCGAGGTGTTGTCGAAGCCCGCGTTCAGGTAGCGCAGCAGCACCTTGGTCCCCGGCGCCACCCCGTGGACGAGATCGGTGTCCGGGTAGGCCTTGCCGTTGATCAGCCAGAACTTCGGCGCGTAGTGGTAGAGATCGGCGGTGGCCGGTGAGGCGTTGAACGCCGGGTCGATCGCGGAGAGCACCAGCAGCGCCTCACGGTCGTAGGCGGTGGTGGCCGAGCCGTACGCCTGCCCCGCCGTGGGAGGGCGCACGATGAGCGCGCCGTAGAGCCCCATCGGGACCTGCCGCTCGGTCCCCTGGTAGAGGTAGGTGCCGGGCGCGGAGGCGGTGAACGTCGCGGTCGCGGCGCCGCCCGCCGGAGCGCTGATTCCCGCGCCCTGGCCGAGGGAGAGCCCGGGCACCTCCAGCGAGACCGGGGTGGTCAGGGTGTTGTGCACCGCGATGGAGACGGTGTCGCCCTGGTCCACCGACAGCACGGGTCCCGGCACGGACGGCGTCACGCCCGCGCACGAGCCGCCGGAGCCGGCCAGGGCGAACCCCCAGATGTTCGCGGTGACCGGGCCGGGGAGCGTGAGCGTGCCCGCTGAGGCGCACAGGTCGATCGAGACGTCCGCCGCGCTCGCGGGCGAGGCCGGAAGGGTCAGGCCCACCGCGATCAGGATCAGCACCATGGTTCTGCGCATTGTCGTCCTCACGGCGCGTCGTAGGTCAGCTTGAGCAGGTTGCCCTGCGTGACGAAGTTGGTGGTCGTGCCGGTCGTCAGCACGCGCACGCGCACCTTGCCCGCGTTGGCGCCCGTCCCGATGTAGTCGGACTGCGGTGACGGAGGCGTCCGGGTCGACGTGACGTCCGAGGTGCCGACGCCGGTCGCGGCGCCCATCTGAACCCACGTGCTGGTCGACCACTTCCAGATCCACAGCGTGGTGGGCAGGGCTGCGATCGAGTTGCGGCCGGTGTAGGTGACGGCGAGGCCCGTCGAACCGCGGGGCACCCCGGTGAAGCCGCCGTACCAGTCGGCCGTCCTGGTACCGGAGACCGTGGAGTTGACCTTGTAGTAGGCCGTGTCGGCCGCGGCCAGGGCGGTGGCGGTTCCCGAGTTGAGCGTGCCGGCCAGGATCGAGGCGGTGCCGGCGACGGCCGTGCAGCCACCGGGCGGGTCCACCCGCAGGAGGGTCGCCATGCCGCCGAAGCCCGCGTCGTAGTTGGTGAACTCGTTGAGCGCGTGGCTGTGCCAGGGGAAGTACCACTCGCCGCAGATGTTCTGCGAGACGGTGCCTACGGGCAGGGTGCCCTTCGACCCGAGGTAGGCGCTGCCGCTGGACCAGGTGTTGCCGTCCTTGAAGGTCAGGTTCCGGTAGTCCGGCGAGGCCACCGAAGCGGGGAACGGATTGCTCCCGGGGTTCCACGAATCCTGGTCGGTCCAGGAGAACAGGTAGTCCTGCGTCTGGCCCGAGCCGATCGTCTCGGCGAAATGCTCGCTCGAGGCGTCGCCGCCGCCCGGGGTGCGGAGCGGTCTGCCGTCCTGGGCGACCTCCTTGATGTGGTTCCCGTGCGGATGGAAGGGGTGGTTGACCGTCCCCACGTTCGCCATGCGGATGAGCGCGGGCAGCGGGTTGCCGGTGGCGTTGTACGGCTTGACGCGGATGAGCGACCCGTACGGCTGCGCGGGCAGCCACGACACCCCGTTGTCCTGGAGGGTGTCGGGGAACTGGCGCCCGTTGATCGCGAAGTAGCGGTTGCGCAGCTGGTCGAAGTGGTAGGGGGCGCCCGTCTCCACGGCGTGGTGGAGGTCCGGGTCGATGTCGCTGAGCAGGACGAGGTACTCCCGCTGCGGGTCGAAACGGGTCGCCGCGTCGTACGCGTAGTCCGGGTGCCCGGCCGGCCGCACGATCAGCGCTCCGTAGAGGCCCATCTCGACTTGCTTTTCGGGGTCGGTTCCGCTCTCGTACACGTACGTCCCTGGTTGCGACGCCGTGAAGGTGTAAGTGGCGTCACCGCCCGCGGGTGCCTCCTTGGCGAGCAGCCCGGAGCTTCCCGAGCCGCCGACTCCCGTCTGGCCGGGGAAGACGATCGAGACGGGCTCGGTGAGGTCGTTGTGCAGGTGGACCGTCACGCTGTCACCCTCGTTGACGCAGAGCACCGGGCCCGGGCTCTGGAATTCCCCGCCGGCCAGGGCGTAGCTCCACATCAGGACGCTGTTGCCGTCCGGGGTCTCGATGTACCCCGGCGTCGCGGTCAGGTCGAAGGTCGTGCCGTTGGTGCAGACGATTCCCTGGCGGGGGACCGCCGGCGCCTGTGCCCGCGCACTCGGCGCGAAGGCGACCAGCAGCGCGGCCGCCGCGAGGAGTGCCTTACGCATAGGTTTCCCCCACGGAGGTCTGGGCCGGTAGCGGCGAACCCTGGTACACCCTGACCTCCGTCGCCATGCCGCCGAGTCCCGGCGAGCCGCGGTTGGACAGGCGCCGGAAGTCCCGGTTCTTGAACAGGTAGGTGTTGTACGAGCCGCGCGCGTCGGTCGTCACCGGCGCGGAGGGGTTGAACGGCGGCGCGGTGAACAGGACGTCGCGCGCCTCGCCGGGGCCGATGTAGAGCGTGTTGGTGACGTACGGGAAGCTGTGCGGCGTGGCGTCCTCCCCGACGACCTTCATCGGGATGCCCGGCAGCTGCATCGCGTGCTGGAGGTATCCGAGGTTGGCCAGCCGCAGCAGCACCCGGTCACCCGGGTTCGCCTGGATCAGCGACGACACCGGCTGGTAGGGCAGCGAGGGGTCATTATTGGGCAGGATCGTCTGCGGGTAGACCCGGCCGTTCAGCGTGAAGTACTGCGGGTCGTAGTCGGTGAAGATGAACTCCTGGATCTGCTCGTCCGCGTCGTGCTCCCGTTCCTCGATCTCGTTGAGCAGGATCGCGAAGTGCCGGTCGTAGGCGGTGGAGCCGTCCCCGTCGTTGTAGGCGTAGGTCGTGGTCCGGTGCAGCGGGTCCAGCGCCGAGCCGCCGTCCTGGGCGGGACGCACGAAGACGATGCTCGTCATGCCCATCTGCACGTGCTCGACGTCCTCGAAGTGGCAGTGGTACATGTACGTGCCCGGGTTGTGCGGCCGGAAGAAGTAGGTGAACTGGCGCTCGATCGGCACGCCGATCGAGGCCTCGGGCACGCCGTCGAACAGCGCGGACGGCGTCCGGAAGCCGTGCCAGTGGATGGTGTGGGCGTCGACGAGGTCCGGCCGGCCGACCAGCCCGAGATTGGTCAGCGTGATGTACACGTCGTTGTCCTGCTTGACGTCGAGGATCGGCGCCACGTGCTGCGCCTTGCCCTTGTAGTTCGCGACCAGGTCACCGACGGACGCCGCCAGGGGGACCGTGGCGAACCCGAAGATGTAGAGCGGGCCCCTGCCGGGAAGGGTGATGTGCCCGTCGGTGCCGGCGAGGCCGATCCTGGCCTCGGGGTTGGCGGCGGCCTCCGCCGAGCCCTGCAGGGCCCGCCCTCCGATCAGCAGGCCGCCGGCCAGGGCTCCCGCTTTGAGGAGGTCCCTCCGTTTCATGCTCATTGCACCTCGTCCGCACCGAGATCGAAGGGAAGGGGGATGGGCAGGATCGGGCGCGTCTGGCCGTCGAAGTCGACGGTGGGCGCCGGGATGCTGCTCGGGGTCTGGAGGGCCGGGTAGTTGGAGTACGTGGGTCCCTTGTTGATGGCGGGCGAACCGGCCGCGAGGTGGTAGTTCCCGCTGAGTCCGACCGGCGGGACCTCCCCGGTGATCGTCACGCTCGCCATCTGCGGGTCCAGCCGCGAGCCCGCGACCGCCAGTTCCAGCGTGTAGGGCAGTATGAACTGCGGGTCCTGGCCGATGATGTTGCCCTGACCGCCCGGAAGCGGGTGATCGGCCCCGTCCGAGCCGCGGATGCTCGCGGCCGTCAGCAGCGTGTAGCGCGGCGTGAAGGTGTCGGCTCCGCTCGTGGTGCCGTGTACCTCGAAGTCCAGGTAGCCATGCGAGACGAGCGCCGCGCCGGGTCCTTGGTGGCTGAGGGTGTACGCCTGGTTCTGCCAGAAGATGTTGTCGAACAGCGCCGCCGGGTTGGAGAACTTCGCCGACCCCGCGGGCAGGGTCGCCTGGAAGAGCGGGTCGTTCGCCTCGGCGGCGAGGCCCGCGGCGTGCGGCGTCGTGTCGCAGGTCTCGCAGGAGGCCGTCGTCACGTTGTTGGCGACCGTGTTGCCGACGACCGCCACGTTGGCGGAGTCGTCCAGCATGAGGCCACCGCCGAGGTCGGCCGCCCCGTTGTCCACGATCATGTTGTTGCGGACGTTGACGCGTGCGGTGTGGGCGTTCTCGACGAAGAGGCCGCCGCCGTCGTCACCGGAGTAGTTGGACTGGATCAGGTTGCGGTCGATGTCGACGTTGCCCGAGCCGTCGCCGAGCGGGGTGCTCCCGTCGGGCAGTGGCCGGGGGAGCTCCTGGGCGATGCTGATGGCGGCCCCCGAGGTGACCGAGTCGTTGTAGTAGATCTGGTTGTCGTGGATGGAGCCGCCGGGTGACAGGCCCCAGTGGGAGATGCCGGCGCCGTACTCGAACGAGAAGTTCCCGCAGATGACGCTGGAGGCCACCTCGTAGTTGTTCGAGCCGCGGAAGATGCCGACACCGCCCGAGCGGGTCCGGCCGCCGCTGCCCATGATCCGGTCGTTCGCGATCCGCACGCCGGTGTTGTGGCCGTCGAGGTACGGCTGGCCGACCGCGATGGCGCCGGCGAACTCACCGCCGTCGCTCTCCAGGATGTCGTTGGTGATCTGCAGGTTGGCGGCGTAGGCGTGGAGCTGGATGCCTCCGGCGCCCTGGCCGTGGCCGTTGGTGATGCCGATGCCGTCGATGCGGGCCGCTCCGAGCCCGCTGGGGAAGGCGGTGGTGGTCTTGGCGGCCACCGTGATGACCGCTCCTTGCAGGAGCGGGTGCGTGGCGTCCACCCCGGCCAGCGAACCGGCAGCGGTGAGCGCGGCGGTCCAGGCCGCCTGGTTGTCGCGGAAGAAGCGGCCGTCGATGGTCGTGCCCTGGACGTTGAACCTGGGATCGTCGACCGCGCGTTGCTGCGCCTCGCTGGAGCCGACCAGGCCGCCCGGGCCGAGGCCCTGGAGGACGAGCGGCTTCCACAGCAGGACGTTCTCGTGGTAGACGCCCTTCTGCAGGACGAGCAGGCTTCCGGCGGCGGCCGCGTTCACGGCGTTCTGGATGGCGTTCGGGGTGGTCGGCGCCGCGACGTTCACGATGGCCGGCTGGTAGTTCACGCCGCCCGAGTTGCCCCGCACGTGCAGGGTCAGGCCGTTGGGCGTGGAGACACCGGCCGAGGTGCGGATGGTCAGCTGTTTGGGCCCCGGCCTGATCTGGGTGGACAGGATCCCGACCACCGGGACCCTGATCACGATCTGGCGGTCGCCCCAGCTGACGATGCCGCCGTTGGAGGTCGTCAGGATGCGCGTCTGGCCCGCCGCCGGATCACCGAGGACGACGGAGCCCGCGGCGGCGCCGAAGAAGTCGCCGTCGATGGTGATCTGCCGCGCCGTCGCGGAGTCGCCCGCGGTGACGTACGGCTTGGAGACCTGCAGCAGCTCAGGGGTGTTGACCGGCAGTTCGCAGCCCGTCCCGGCGATCGGGATCACCGGCGTGTCGAGCTGGTTGGTCTGTCCCGGCCATACGTCCCAGGCGAAGCGCTCGGTGAGGTAGTGGGGGTTGTAGGTGGGGTTCGGGTGGGCCTTGTCACCGGGATCGTTGATCACTACGACGTACATGCCGGGACAGGGTCCCTGGGGGATCGGGCAGTTGAACGTCTCGGTCGAGGGCAGCAGCGCCTCGTAGCCGCCGTACTCGCTCGTGAGGACCGTGGTGATCAGGCGCCCGGTGTAGTCGCGGATCCCGATCGGGATCTTGCCGAGGACGCGCGGCTCGCCGTACCAGAGGGACTTGGGGTCGCGGTCGAAGTAGACGTCGTCGGGGACCAGCCCGACGATGCGCCCCGGCTCCGCGACGTCCGGTCCGTTCTTGAAGTTGGTCATCATGAAGAAGTCGGCGTTGGCGTTCTGCTTGTTCTGCAGCACGACCAGGCGCTTGTCGCACAGCGGCTTCGACGGGCTCGGGCTGACCCCGAAGTAGGGGCTGCGCGAGGTCAGCGTCGACTGGTCGATGACGTGCGCGTCGCCGGTGCACGCGGGCGGCGGGAGCGCGGGGTTGTACTGGGCGCCGAGGTCGACGTTGACGTCCTCCTCGCGCACAGGACGGTACAGGCAGCCGTTGCCACCGGGTCCGCTCACGTATTTCTGCCCGGCGGGGTTGCACGGACGGGAGTCGTCCTGGGCGGTGGGCATGACCACATGCGTGATGTACGTGCCGGCCACCAGCGGAACGGGGGCGCTTCCGTTGCCGCAGACCGTGTCGCCGCCGGCGTCGAAGTGGCCGAAGCCCCCGGCCGACGCCGGGCACTGGTCGGCGAAGGCGTAGCCGCCGTCGAAGGCGGCGTCCTTCGTCTCGTTGCCGGTCGCGGGCACCTCGACGCACTTGGGGCCGATCAGCGGATGGAGCTGGGCGCTGATGTCGTCGCCGTTCTGGTCGAGGACGTCGCAGTCGGCGGAAGGCTCCCAGTGATCGGTGACGTACTCGTTGAGCACGACGTCGTCCGCGGTGTTGGGCAGCCCGTCGGCGCCGAGCCCCTCCAGCCGGACGGTCACGCCGGGGATTCCAGGCTCGTAGTTCTCGTGGAACTGCATGCGCGCGTCGAACTCGTTGCGCGTCGTGGCGTAGTAGGCGACGCCGACGATCTGGCCCGGCTCGTTGTTGGCGTAGGGGTACTTGCCCCAGTCGACCTCGCTGCGGTGCCCCTCGATGACGAGTTGGTTGGTGAGGAGCCCGCCGCCGGCGTCGGTGGGCACGCGCGTCACCTGCGTGTGGTCGTACTCGCTGTGGACGGACGCTCCTGTGGTGCCGAATCTGGCGAAGCCGGTCTCGCCGATGAACCACTTGCCGAGCATGCCGCCCTCCGAGGTCGGGTACTCGTACCGTCCCTGCGCGTCGGTGAAGGTCGCCTCCTTGATCGAGCCGTCGCGCCAGCGCTGGTCGAGGTCGGTGTTGGGGATGGTGGGCTCGCACGTGGCCTCGTCGTTGACGTCGGCGCAGTCCCGGATGCCGTTCGCCTTGCTGCCCGCGGGCAGGGCCGTGCCGTTCTGCGCGACGCCGGTGTCCTGGTAGACGTGCCCGGACAGCCAGCCGAACCAGCGGGAGACGCCCACATCGCCGAGACCCACGCTCTGCCCGGCGGCCACGTCGACGGGCAGGAAGCGGATGATGTAGCTGAGCTGCTCATCCCAGATCGACATCATGTACGAACCGGCCGGCACGTCGGGAATGCTGAAGCCGCCCTCGGCGTCGCCCTGGCCGACGTAGACGGTGTTGTCGTTGGCGCTGCTGGTCAGGGCCACGTAGGGGTTCTCGACCGGCTCGGCCGTGGAGAGCACATCGAACGGCGGCCACGCCTTCCAGTTCTTGGCGGTGCCGCTGATCGACCCGGTGCCCGGAGTGGCGAAGTTCGTGGCCGTGCAGACGAACCCGAACTGGTAGCCGGTGCGACGGTCCGGCGGCACCCACAGCGCCTCGCCCGGATTGCCGGTCCCGTCGCTGCCCTCCTCCACACCGGCCTGCAGGCCCAGACCGCCGGTGATCGTCGTGGTCTGCGTCCACCTGCCCGACCCGTCCGGGCCACAGGTGTCCGGTGGCGTGACATAGACCCAGTAGGTGGCGGGGGAGAGGTCGTCGACCTGGACGAAACCGTCGGAGGCCGTCCGGCAGTCCCCGCCGCACAGCGGCTCGTTGTGGTAGTCGACCGAGACCTGCGAGCCGGTCTGCTCCTTCAGGGTGACCTGGAAGCCCTCGAGCCCGGCCTCGCCGGCGTCCGGCGCGCCGTTGGCCCACTGGTCGTCGTTGAAGACGAAGACGCGGATCTTGCCGAGCGGCAGCGGATGGGCCGCGCTGGCCTCGGACAGGTCGATGCGGACCGTTCCCGCGTCGCGCGGCAGCGTGACGTGCTTGCCCCACATCTTGTGGTCGGCGGACCTGATCGAGATCAGGTAGCGCCCGTCCGGGAGGGTGAGCGTCGGCCTGGTCTGGTCGCCCTCGGCGACGATGGGACTGTTGCTCTCGGTGGCCGCGAGCCCGGTGCGCAGAGCCGGATCGGGGTTGTCGGGCAACCGCGTGTTGTCCACGTTGACCAGGTACTGGAACGCCGGCAGCGTGGCGCCGGTGGCGAGGTCGTGCGCCTCGATGGTGATCGAGGCGGCCTGCGCCGCGGCGGGCTGCACGCTGAGCGCTGGGAGCATCCCTGCGACGACGGCGGCGACCGCGGCCCACACGGCCGGACCTGACCTACGGCGACGCGTCCTTCGATCTCCACTCATGCCCGGATCATGGGACCGTTCCGACCAGGGCGGCCACGCTTCATGACGAGACTGTCATCTGGCTGTCATGCGCGCCGGTTCCCGCACCGGAGCCGAGCGCGACGTCAGGGTGGCAGCGGCCGTGCAGAAGAGGTCTTGCCCGCCGTCATGGATGGGATGGCCGGGTGGTCCTGGACGTTCAGGCGGTCATGGACCTGGCCGAGATCGAGCGACCGCCCATCTGATCACGGGAGGTGATCGGGATCCGGAGCGACACGGTGGTTCCCACGCCGATCCGGCTCGTCACCAGCAGGTCGCCGTCCCATGCCTCGACCACCGCGCGGGCGATCGCCAGCCCGAGGCCGGTGCCGGTCGCGGTGTGGCGTAGCGGCTCCGTCGCCGAGGTGAGGGCGGCGGCCTGCTCGTCGGTCATGCCGATCCCGGTGTCGGTCACCTCGACCACCCAGGAGTCAGGCCAGGTGAATCCGGACACGGTGATGTGATCTCCCGGCCGGGTGAACTTGATCGCGTTCTCCAGCAGGCAGTCGAGCGCCGCCTCCAGCCGCTCCTCGTTGATCGGCATCAGGCCCACGGTGGACGTCACCGACCACACCCGGTTCGCGCTCGGCTCCCAGCGGCGGAGGATGCGGACCAGCTCGGCGTCCACGTCCCTGACGTGCCTGCGGTAGGCCACGTCCGCCTGCATCAGCTTGACCAGCCGCTCGCTGATTCGGGTGAGCTTGTCCAGTTCCTCCAGAACGATCGTCAGATCGGCCGTGGCCGACTCGTCCGAGACGTTCCTGACCATCTCCACGTAGCCTCGCGCGACCGTGATCGGCGTGCGCAGCTCGTGCGAAGCCAGCCTGACGAACAGCTGCTGCCGCTCGGCCCTGCGCCGCTCCGCCGCCGCGAGCCTCGCCACCTCGGCGAGCGCGACCTGCCTGCGACGCACGTGCCAGATCATGACCCCGAAGAGCGCCGACATGAGCGGGACCTCCGAAGTCTCCGCCCATCCGGTCTCGCCCAGCATCGCGTGATGTGCGAAGACGTATCCCGTGCTCACCGTTACGGCGACCAGCGTGACGATCATGCTCCACGCCCGCCAGACGGTGAAGCCGTAGATCAGCGCGAGGCCGATCCACACCAGGTGGAAGGGGATCGTCTCCCCACCCGGCAGCGCGTACATCAGCGCGATGTTGACCACCGCGCTCGCCGCCCAGCCCCCGATGAGGAGCTTGCTAGTCCTCAGCGAATCGATAGCCGACATGACGCACCGTTTCCACTCGATTAGGACGGTCGAGTTTGGATCGGAGCCGCCGTACGCAAACGTCGACGACGTTGCTGCCAGGGTCGAAGATCATTCCCCATACGTCCGCGAGCAGTTCGGCCCGGCTGCACGCCTGGCCGGCCCGGCGCATGAGGTGCTGCAGGAGGAGGAACTCCCGGAACGAGAGCTCGATCTGACGCCCGTCGACCAAGGCCCGATGGAACCGGAGGTCGAGCCGGACTGTTCCCGACCCGAGCCATCGCTTGGCCGCGCCGGGGGCCTGCCCCCGCAATCGCGTGTGGACCCTGGCGACCAGTTCGGCGACGGCGAACGGCTTCCCCAGGAAGTCCGCCGCGCCCGCCTCCAGGCACGCCACCCGCACACCTACCTCGGACATGGCCGACAACACGAGCACCCGCTGCTCCGGCCGGGCATCGACGAGCCTTTCGAGCAGCTCGGTACCGTCGATCCCCGGCAGCATGAGATCCAGCACCACGAGATCGAAGTCCCGGGAGAGCGCCGCGCCGAGCCCTTCGTCCCCGGTGGCCGCCGTGTCGACGGCGTGGCCGTGGTCACGCAGGGCGCGCGCGACCAGCCGAGCGATTCCCTCGTCATCCTCGACGACCAACACCCGTCCCACCAGGACCCCCTTTGCTGGAGCAAGAGCATCACAAAGGAAATGGCTATGCAACACGGGGCGCATGACCTGCACGATCGCAAAAATGACGAATTCGTCATGTCACAACTGAATCACTAGTCACTGTGTCCTTCCCGCACGTCGGTAGCCTCCTGACGCTATTTAGCCCCCATTTTGAACTAATGAGAGTTTGCGGCAGGTGGGGCCGCGACTCGGAGGACGTCGATGAGCTTGCGCCGCCGCTTCGCCGGCATCACCCCTGTGTCAAAAGCCGGCAGAAGACTGTTTGTCACTGCTGTGGTCGCGATAACGGTCACCGCGGGGCTCTCCCCGACCAGCGTGGCCACCGCGGCCATACCGACCGTCCCGATCAGCGCGGCTCTGGAGGCCAAGGCCGCGCAGGCCCCCGTCCGGGTGATCGTGGCGATCAAGAAGAACAGGCAGCAGGCGGTTCTGCGCGCGGCCGACAAACCCGCTGCGGCCACGGTGGACCATCTCGCCTCGATCAAGGTGCCGATGCCGCTCCTGGACTTGTCGGTCAACAAGGCGGCGCTGGACGCCCTGAAAAGGTCGCCGGACGTTAAGTGGATCATCGAGGACCGGCGGAACAAGCCGTCCCTCGCGTCGAGCACCAAGGTGATCGGCGCCGACAAGGCACACGCCGCCGGGCGGACCGGCGCGGGACAGGCTGTGGCCATCCTGGACACCGGTGTGGACACCGACCATCCGTTCCTCAAGGACCGGATCGTGGCGCAGGCGTGTTTCTCCACCCCGCTTTCCATCCTGGACGAGCAGCCCCTCTGCCCCAACGACCTCCCGGTGCAGACCGGTCCCGGCGCCGCGGACGTCGTGAACGACAACTGCGTCGTCGGCGGCCAGAACCTCTGCGCGCACGGCACCCACGTGGCCGGCATCGCGGCGGGCAAGAACGTGGCCGGCGCCCCCGGCGACGGGGTGGCCCCGGACGCCGCCATCGTCGCCGTGCAGGTGTTCACCCGCGGCAACACCCCCGACTTCTGCGGTGGTCAGCCCGGCTCCTGCGTCTACGCCTACGACTGGGACATCCTGACCGGTCTCAGCTACGTGCAGAGCCTCGCCACCGCCCAGCACCTGCCGATCGCCGCCGCCAACCTGAGCCTCGGCATTCCCGGCACCTTCATCGACACGCCGTGCGACCAGATCCTGGACGAGAACGGCGATCCCATGGTGAGCCCGTACAAGACCGTCATCGACGGCCTCCGCACGGCGGGCGTCGCCACCGTGGTCGCCGCGGGGAACGACGGC
Organism: Sphaerisporangium perillae; assembly: GCF_023276435.1. Lineage (GTDB taxonomy): Bacteria > Actinomycetota > Actinomycetes > Streptosporangiales > Streptosporangiaceae > Sphaerisporangium > Sphaerisporangium perillae. The sequence goes on along the minus strand of NZ_JALLPO010000003.1, from coordinate 99,977 downwards.
TCCGAGAGCGGCGTCAACTGGCCCGGCTGCACCTCGTCGGCGGTCACCGTCGGCGCCACCGCCGACGACGACACCGTGGCCGGCTTCTCCAACCGCGGCAAGCTGCTCGACCTGTTCGCGCCGGGCGTCGACATCGACTCCTCGGTGCCGGACGACGCCTACGCCGCCTTCAGCGGCACCTCGATGGCCACCCCGCACGTCGCGGGCGCCTTCGCGGTCCTCAAGGCGGCCTATCCCGGCGCGTCGGTCGCCACCCTGGAGAGCAAGCTCAAGAGCACCGGCAAGAAGATCACCTATCCGAGCGACGGCGCCGAGGTGACGACGCCGCGGATCGATCTCTTCGCGGCACTTCCTCCCGCTCCCACTCCCACCCCGTCTGCCACCCCGTCTGCCACGCCGTCGTCCTCGCCCTCCACCACGGCGTCCCCGGCCCCGACTCCCAAGGTCACGCAGGCTCCCATCCGGACGTACGTGCCCACGCCCAGCCCGAACTGGGGGAACGCCCCGACCTACACCGCCCCGTCCTGCGGGCGCGGCCATGCGACGATCGCCTACACCGTCGGCCAGTGGGCCGCGGAACTCAAGGCGGGCAAGGGCAGGCTCTCCGACGCCAGACTCGCCTGCTATCTCGAGATCGCCGCGGACGGCAGCAGGGTCTTCAACGAGAAGGTGGACATCTCCACGATCAAGAAGGCCTACGCGCTGCTCGCCGGCAAGCACTCCGACCTCGACAAGCAGCTCCTGGCGGCGTGGCTGAACTACGCCAACGGCGCCTACAACGCCGCCGGCAAGGTCACCAAGAAGATCACCTTCGCGACGGCGATCAAGATCGTAGAGAACGACCGGCTCCGCGGCGGTGTCCCCTCGGCGAAGCTCGCCAAGGACGCCTCCTTCCTCAAGCGGTACGTCAACAACGGCAAGCGGAGAGGCAGCGGCGACAAGCGGTAGTGGTCGTACAGGCGGCGGGTGGGCGCGCGGGGAACCGGTCGCCCGCCGCCGCACCGCCGCCGCCGCACCGCCGCCGCCGCCCGGCGGAGCGATCGACGTGCTACCAGGCCCGGGGCGAAGGCGCCCGCGACCTCGACGGATGGTGCGCTACGCCTGCCCGTGGTCGGGGGTGCTGGATTTCCGGCCTCCGGCGACGAGGCGGTCGCTCTTGACGGCGGAGGTGGAGGGGGCGTCGGCCAGGGTCTCCTCGGCGCCCTCGACCGGCTTGGTGGTACGGCGGGGCCGGGCCTTGCGCGGCGCGGTGACCTCCGTGGCGTCGCCGGAACCCGCTCGCTTCTCGGGGAAGGTCACCGGCCCCTTGGCCGTGCCGCCGCCGGTGCCCGCGCCGCCGGAGTCCTGTGGCGCGGGGGTCTCCGCGGGAGCGGTCGAGCCCGTGGTCTCGCGCCAGGAGGAGATCACGTCGTCGGCTTCGGCGTCGGCGGCCATGTCGTCGGCCGCCTCCGCCTCGCGACGGCGGATCACGACGAGGTGGTCGATGGACAGGCGCCCGGCTCCGACGACCGCCAGGAGCACCGACGCGGCCCCGAGGGCGACGATGAGGTTGATGTCGCCCCCGGTCAGCGGGAGGCCGGTGTCCCCGCTCACCAGCACGAACACGGCGAGCGCCTCGGCGAAGAGGATGAGCCCGCAGGCGGGGACGGCCAGGCCGGCGACCAGGAGCGCCCCTCCGATGAGCTCGATGAGCATCGTCGAGGCGGCCCAGATGCCGGGCGCGGGAGCGTCCATCTTGGCGAACTGCTCACTGGTGGCCGTCAGCCCGAACTCCAGCTTGTGCCAGCCGTTGGCGAAGAAGATGCCGCCGACGCCAAGCCGGGCGGCCAGCGAAGCGAGATCCTGGAAGGTTCGTCTCACAGTGCCATTCTCCCGGGGTCGGTCCGTGTTGCACAGACAATTGCCCTATATCGCTCCCGCCATGCGCGAGCAGGCAGGGGGTAGACAACTGTCGCATCGTTGATCAGTGAATCTCGGCTTTCCTTGGGTGCGTCATGATCGCATGAAGCTGCCCGAGTGGGCGGTGGGCGATGGTGTGTGCTACCGGGACCGCGTGAGGGTGGGCGGTTGCGGGCGGTATGTCGGTCCCGGTCGTCCAGACGTCGTCCGGTAGGTGGCTCGTCGCCGTGCCCGGGGTACCCAGGGCTGGGCTTCGTCGTCGATGAGCTGCCGGCGTTGAGTCCTGTGGCTTGGTCATCGACCGGGACCGCAACGCCGCGATCAACCTCGCACAGCTGGTCAAGCGGCACGTCGCCGGGAGTGGCCCGGAGACGTGAAACGGACGCCGAGCCGACCATAAGACCCCGCCCAGCGGGGCGGGTGGCTGTGAAACGTCTACCCTGCATCACCCCACCAGGGGCGTATAAGACAGGGACCTTCCCCCGCAACGGGCGAATCACCGAAACCCACTGACGTCTCGGTGAACGGAGACGCGTTCGCGTTCGGGCACGCGGTCCCTGGCGGGGCGGCGGCGGGGTAGCAGGGTGAGGGCGGCGAGCGCGGTGAGGCCGAGGAGCGTGACGCTCACCAGCACCGTGGAGTGCAGGGCCGTGATGAACGCGGCCCGCGCGGCGTACATGAGCGAGGCGCCCGCCGGCCCGCCGACCTCCCGGGCGACGTGCGCGGCCGAGGCCAGCGACTCCCTCGCCTGGCCCATGGCCGGGGGCGCGACTCCGGGCACGGCGGCCACGGACGGGGCGTACACGATCGTGGTGATGGTGCCGAGGACGGCCACCCCGAGACCGGCGCCCAGCTCGTAGGCCGTCTCCTCGATCGCCGCGGCCCCGCCGGCGCGCGACTCGGGCGCGGAGGCCATGATCGTGTCGGAGGCCGCCAGCAGCGCGACCTCCACGCCGAAGCCGATGCCGGCGAAGCACAGGCAGAGCATCAGGGGATGCTGCTCGGTGCCCCAGGCGAGGGTCGGCGCCAGGGACAGCCCCGCCAGGGCGAGCCCGCCGGCCATGGTGGCGCGCAGGCCGAAACGCCGCAGCAGGTGTGCCGCGCAGAGGCCGCCCGCGATGGCCGCGATCATGAGGGGCAGCATGCGGGCCCCGGCGCGCAGGGGGCTGTCGCCGAGCACGAGCTGGAGGTACTGCGCCAGCATCAGCTCCAGGCCGACCAGCGCGAAGACCGAGAGCAGCACGCACAGGACGCCGACGGCGAAGCCGCGCTGGGCGAACAGGCCGATGTCGAGGAACGGGCGGGGGAGCCTGCGCTGGCGCGCGGTGAACCACACCAGCAGCCCGGCGCCCGCCAGCATGAACGCCAGCGCGGGGCGGTGGCCCACCGTCGCGCCGTGCCCGGCCTCCTTCAGGCCGAAGGCGAGGAACAGGATGCCGAGCGTGGACAGCACGGCGCTGAGCGCGTCCCACCGGTGGCCGCGGTCGCCGTGCGACTCCGGCAGGAGGCGTACGGCCAGCGGCAACGCCACGACGAGCAGCGGGACGTTGATCAGGAAGACCGCGCCCCACCAGAAGTGCTCGACGAGGACGCCGCCGACCAGCGGGCCGACGGCGGCGCCTCCGGCGGCGACCGCGCTCCAGACGCCGAGGGCGATGGCGCGCTCGCGGCGGTCGGTGAACACCTGGCGGATGATCGAGAGGGTGGCGGGCATGATCATGGCGCCACCGACGCCCAGCAGCGCCCGCGAGAGGATCAGGGCGAGGGGAGAGCCCGCGAAGGCCGCGGACAGCGAGGCGATCCCGAAGACGACGTAGCCCGCGAGGACGAACCGCCGCCTGCCGTACCTGTCGCCCAGGGTGCCGAAGGTGATCAGCAGCGGCGCGACGACCAGCGAGTAGCTGTCGATGATCCACAGCAGCTGGACCGCGGAGGGTTCCAGGGCGGCGGTGAGCGCGGGCACGGCGATGTGCAGGACCGTGGCGTCCACCGCGATCAGCAGCAGGCTGAAGCAGAGCAGCGCGAGCACCGACCATCGGTTGGCCGGATGGTCTATGGTCGTGCCTCGGATGCGGCCGCTTGGCCGGGTGCCCAAAACGGTCATTGGCTACCCAAAGGGATTACGCCCGCTGAACATGCGTGGCAGCTTAGGCCATCTCCGATGATTGTTCAGCAGGTTGGGACAACCGTCGCGACTCGTCCGATTCGACCGGTGCTGTGCGGGTGCGCGCGCCCGCGTGCGGCGGGCCGGTCCGCGATCTCCAGGGGCCGATGGGGTTGATGATCAACCTGGGGCGGCCCCGACCTCTCTAGAGAGCTATAGGTATATGTCCGACATCTAGGCAACCGGTGATCCGCAACGGACCATGACGGCGTGGGGAACGCCAGCGAGTCCGATCCCTCTCCGGTGCCATCCCCGCGAGACCGCTCCGATCCTCGCGCCTGGTGTGTGGTCGCCGTGGCCCGGCTGGCGCGCGATCTCCCCGAGGGAGCGCTGGAGGCCGCCGGCGAGGCGGTCGCGCGCGACCCGGATGGCGAATGGGGGCATCGGCTGGCGAGTCTCGCCCTCGAACGCCTCGGCCGCGACTCCGAGGCGGTCGTCGCGGCTCAGGACGCCGTCCGGCTCGCACCCGGCTCCTGGGCCGCGCGGCTCAGGCTCGGCTCCATGCTCCGCCGGCTTCCCGGGCGGTGGCGGGACGCCTGGAACGAGGCGCGGCAGGCCGTGCGATTCGCTCCCGAGCAACCCGACCCGCACGTCCTCATCGGCGACCTCGCCCTGGTGCGCGGCGATCACCGCCAGGCCGCGAGCGCCTACCGGGCCGCGCTGCGCAGGGACGAGGAGCACCCCGGCGCGCGCATCAACCTCGGCCTCGCCTACCTGCGCTGGCAGCGGCCCCGCGACCACCACGATCCGGCGTGGACGGTGGACCCGCGCGAGACCGGCCGCGCCCGCCGCGCCCTCACGGTGTGGTCCCGGCAGGTGCGGATGCTCCTGGCGGTCGCCCTCGTGGCCGTCGCCGTGCTGGCCTTCTGGTACGGCCTGCGCGACGAGGCGCGGATCGGCGGCGCCGCCGTGCTCGTCCTGGTCGCGGCGGTCACCGTACGGCAGTGCCGCAGGATCGCGGTGTGGAAGTACGTGCCCGGCATGCTCGCCCGGGACCTGTGGCTCAGCGTGGCCGTGTCGGTGGCCCTGCTCGTGGTCGCGGCGTACGCGGCGGCGCTGCTCACCCTGCCGGCCTGGTCGCTCGCCGACGAGGTCGTCCCCCTGGTGTCCGCGGGCGCCGCGCCCGCGCTGGTCCGCTGGGACGACATCCTCGGCGGGTTCTGGGCAGGGCTGCTCGGGCTGGTGTTGTTCAACGGCGTGGCCGTGGGCATCCTGCGCGCCTTCGCCGAGGCGTGGCAGGGCAGGCCCGTACGGGCACTGGCCGAGTTCACCGCCGTCGCGCCCGAGCGCGTCGGGCGGCGCGACACCGACGTCACCCTGTGGATCGTGGCCGCCCGCCTGTGGTTCCTGACGGCGGCGCTCGTCGTGCTCCCCCTGGTGGCGGCCGAGCCGCGCGCCGCGCTGGCGGGCGTGTGCGTCCCGGTCGCGATGCTGTACGTGTGGTGGCGGGGCGGTCTGCGGTCGCGGCTGGGGGAGATCTTGCGCGGAGACTGGGGGCTGGCGGTGGCGCTCGCCGCCCTCATGCTGTCCTCGGCCGCCCTGGTGGTGACGGGAGCCGTGCCCACGCTGGGCCTTTCGCCGCGGATCGGCGAGCGGGCGTGGTGGACGGTCGCCGGCACGCTCGCCGTCGTGCTCCTGGCGTTCGCGGTACGGGGGGCCAGGGCGTGGTGGCGGGGATCGGCCGGGCCCTGGCGGGCCTCGCTGGTGCTGTGCGAGGGCTGCGGCCCCCGGCTGCCGGGAGAGGTCGGCCCCTCGGTCGGGCTCGGCGCCGAGGTGCGGCGGGCGTTCACCTACTCCAGGGGCGTCGTGCTGTCCTACACCGACGCGGGCGGCCCCCGCACGCTCGCCGTCGGCGCCGTCACCTCCGTCAGCCGGTCGGGGGAACTGCGCCTGAACGCCGCCGAGGAGGCGTGGGCCGCGGCCGAGCGCGACCCGCGGGTGGCGGTCTTCGTGGCCGACCCGCTCGAGCGGCGCTTCTGGGCCGAGATCCGGGGCATCGCCCTCGCCGACCCGGTGGAGAACGTGCTCCGGGTGACGCCCAAGCACGTCCTCGTCGGGGAGTATCCCGGCCGCCATGAGGCCAGGGCCTCCCCCCGCAGGCCCTGACCTGTACGGCGGGTGGCCAGGACGCCGCGAGGTTTCCCGGGAAGGCCCGGGGGTACGGTCCCGGCTGAACCGCAATGTGGACATAACGCGATATATGGGACATAAGCCCCATCGCACTTTCGGGGGGTACCGATGACCACACCGGGAACCAAGAGGGCCGCGGACGTCATGCACCCGGGCGCCGAGTGCATAGGCGAGCATGACAGCCTGCGCAAAGCCGCGCAGATGATGCGCGACCTCTCGGTGGGCGCCCTGCCCATCTGTGGAGAGGACGACCGGCTCAAGGGCATCATCACCGACCGGGACATCGTCGTGAAGTGCGTCGCCGAAGGCAAGGACCTGGACCGGACGACGGCCGGCGAGCTGGCCCACGGGCTGGTGTGGGTGTCCGCCGACAGCAGCGTCGAAGAAGCGCTGGCGAAGATGGAGGAGCACCAGATCAAGCGCCTGCCCGTGATCGAGAATCATCGCATCGTCGGCATGATCAGCGAGGCCGACCTCGCCAAGGAACTGCCCGACAACAAGCTCGCCGAGTTCGTCCACCGCATCTACGCGGGAGCCTGATCGCCGCACGCACCCCGGCGGGCCTCGACGGCCGCGCCACGTGCCCGGACACCGTCACGCGCCTCCGCCGGCGCGTCGTGGGACACGACCGCGACGCGCCCCCGGGGGCGCGTCGTCATGCGACCGGCGTGTCCCCGCGGCGCGCTGGGAAGGGCACGAGGCCGGGGACGCGCGCTCGGGGCCCCGGTGCGGTATAACCGGGAGGCGACCGGGGAGGCAAAATGCGGGACTCCGACAGGGCCCGGCCGGCGGGGCGCGCCGCGGCCCGTGATGCGTTCGAGCACGTCCGGCTACGTTACTTCCAGCTTTCCCGTGCCACCAGACGGGTCATGTTCGCCGCCGTCCTCATCGGCGCCCTCGTGCTCGCCGTCGTCCTCGGCTGGTCGCTCTTCTCGACGTTCGTCACCACTCTGTTACTCCTGGGCTACGCCGAGCTGACGCTCCGCTACCCCCGCGCCGCCGCGACCGTGCTGGTCGTGGTGGCGTGGTGTTCCCTGCTGGTCGTCGCGGTCGAATACCTGCGGCCGCACTCCATGCTGCCCACCCTGCTCGTCGTGCTCGGTGTCGTGACCGGCGTGGCGGCCCACCTGATCAGGTGGGTGACGCCGTGGGTCACCACCATGGCCGCCCTCGGCTCGGCCGCCATGGTGGCGCTGGCCGTGGCCACGTTCTCCGCGGACGTCGCCGCCTGGGGGGCGTACGGCGTCGCGGCAGCCGTGCTCGTCTACCGTCTCGTCCAGGCCGGGCAGGTACGCCGGCGGCTCGCGGCCGCGCAGGCGCAGGCGCCCGTCCAGGCGCGGCAGCGGGTCAGGGACGGGGCGGGAGAGCGTGACGGCCTGCCTGAGCGGTCCGCGCCGCCGCCGATCTCCGTCGACGACGCCCTCGGCGAGCTCGAGAGCATGATCGGGCTGGAGCCGGTCAAGGAGCAGGTGCGCTCCATCGCGGCGTCCATCGAGGCCTCCCGGCTGCGCGCCGAGGCCGGCTACTCCACCGAGCAGCCGATGCGCCACTTCGTGTTCGTCGGGCCGCCCGGCACCGGCAAGACCTCCGTGGCCCGCACGGTCGCCAAGATCTTCTACGCGTTCGGCCTGCTGGAGACGCCCTACGTCGTCGAGGCGCAGCGGGCCGACCTGGTCGGCGAGTACCTCGGCGCCACCGCGATCAAGACCAACGAGCTGATCGACCAGGCGCTCGGCGGCGTGCTGTTCATCGACGAGGCCTACAGCCTGGTCAACTCCGGCGAGGGGCAGCCCGACAGGTTCGGCGCCGAGGCCGTGCAGACCCTGCTGAAGCGGGCCGAGGACGACCGCGAGCGGCTCGTCATCATCCTGGCCGGCTACGAGAAGGAGATGGCGGCCTTCCTCGCCTCCAACCCCGGCCTGTCGTCCCGCTTCGCCACCAGGATCAAGTTCCCCACCTACTCGCCGGGGGAGCTGGTCAGCATCACCGAGCTGCTGCGGACCCGGCGCGGAGAGCGGCTGTCGGCCGACGCCCCGGCGGCGCTGTTCGGCCTGTTCGAGGACGTGCACCGGCGCGGGCTGATCGACGAGCTGGGCAACGCGCGGTTCGCCCGCAGCCTGGTCGAGGCGGCGGCCCAGGCCCGCGACGTGCGCGTGGTCGGCGCGGGCGGCTCTCCCAGCCGCGAGGACCTCCTCACCACCACCACGGCCGACCTCGCCAAGGCGTTCAACGAGATCACCGCCAGGTTCCGCGGCTACCAGGCGACGCCGAGCCTGGAGGAGGCCCTCGCCGACCTCGACCGCATGGCCGGCCTGGAGCCGGTCAAACGCCAGGTGCGGGCCATCGCCGCCCAGCTGCGCGTCGCCCGGATGCGCCAGGAGCAAGGGCTTCCCGCCCCGCCCCAGATGCGCCACTTCGTGTTCGTCGGGCCGCCCGGCACCGGCAAGACCACCGTGGCCCGCGTCCTCGGCCGCATCTTCGCGGCGCTCGGGCTGCTGTCACGCCCCGACGTGGTGGAGGCGTCGCGGGCCGACCTCGTCGGCCAGCACCTCGGCGCCACCGCGATCAAGACCAATGAGCTGGTCGACCGGGCGCTCGGCGGGGTGCTGTTCGTCGACGAGGCCTACAGCCTGGTCAACAGCGGCTACCAGGGCGGCGACGCCTTCGGCGCGGAGGCCGTGCAGACCCTGCTCAAGCGCGCCGAGGACGACCGCGACCGCCTCGTCATCATCCTCGCCGGGTACGCCTCCGAGATGGAGCGCTTCCTGGCCACCAACCCCGGCCTCGGCAGCCGGTTCAACCAGCACGTCTCGTTCCCCTCCTACAGCCCCGCCGAGCTGACCGAGATCGCGGGGCTGCTCGCCGAGCAGTCCGGCGACCGGTTCGACGAGTCCGCCAGGCGTGACCTCGCCGACGTGTTCTCCTGGGTCTGCGCCGAGGGGCTGATCGACGACCTCGGCAACGGGCGCTTCGCCCGGTCGCTGTTCGAGCGGGCCGCGCTCGGGCGCGACGTGCGGCTCGCCGCGCGCGGGATCACCGCGAGCGCCGAGGATCTCACCACCATCACCAGCGAGGATGTGCGCACCGCGGTCGACGAGCTCGCCGACCGCTGACCCCGCCTCCCCGCCCCTCACCGCGGCCCCGCCCGGCCGACACCTGGTGCGATTGACGACTTTCCTGTCACCGGATGGTTACAGCATGTAGCAGGATGGGCACGGAGGGATGCGGACCGGCCCTCGCGGTGCTCGATCCGGCACGACAAGGACGTCGGCGGAAGGGGGGCGATGGCAGGATTCCTGCTCCGCCGGTTGGTGAACTACGCGGTGCTGATCGCCGTGGCCGCGAGCCTGGCGTACATGCTGGCCGCAACGGCGCTGGATCCCCGGTCCAACTACGAGGGCCGCAACCCGCGCCCGCCCGCCGCGGTGATCGACGCCCAGCTCGCGATGTACAACCTCGACGACCGCACCCCGCTGTTCGAGCGCTACCTCACCTGGGCCGGGGGAGTGGTGCGCGGCGACCTCGGCAGGACGTGGAACGGCGACCTGGTCGCCGACCGGCTGGGCCGGCGCCTCGGCGTCACGCTCCGGCTGATCGTGCTCGGCGTGGTGCTCGGCAGCGTCGCCGGAGTCCTCGTCGGCGCCTGCGCGGGGGTCAGGCAGTACGGCTGGTTCGACCGGCTGTCCACCGTGGCGGCCTTCGTCGTGCTCGCCATCCCGACCGTCGTGCTCGCCAACATGCTGATCATTTGCGCGATCTGGGTGAACGACCATCTCGGCGCCCAGATCTTCCTGGTCAGCGGCGAGGCCACCCCGGGCCTGGAAGGAGGCGCGGGCGAGGGGCTGCTCGACCGCGTCAAGCACCTCGCCCTGCCGACGCTCTCGCTGGCGGCCGGGCAGATCGCCGTCTACAGCCGCTACCAGCGCAACATGATGCTCGACGTGCTGGAGGCCGACTTCATCCGCACGGCGATGGCCAAGGGGCTGCGCAGGCGCACGGCGCTCCTCAAGCACGCCCTGCGCACGGCGCTCATCCCGGCCGTGACCTACTTCGCGTTCACCTTCGGCTCGCTGCTGGTCGGCGCCACGATCACCGAGTCGGTCTTCGGCTGGCACGGCATGGGAGAGGAGCTCGTGGCCTCCATCCGCACGAACGACGTCAACTCGGTCGCGGCGATCAGCTGCTTCGCCGCGCTCGCCGTGCTGCTCGCCTCCCTCGCCTCCGACGTGCTGCACGCCGTCCTCGACCCGAGGGTGCGGGTGGGCTAGATGATGACGCTGCCGGAGGAGGAGTTCGCCGAGGTCCAGGCCGAGGCCGAGCACGTCCGCGTGCCCTCCAGGGCGCGGACGGTGGCCGGGCGGTTCTTCCGCACCAGGCAGGGCAGGCTCGGCTTCGCGCTGCTGGCGTCGCTGTTCCTGCTCGCCTTCCTCGGCCCGCTGGCCTCCCCGTGGGCGGTCACCGACATGGACTTCTCGGCGTTCATGCAGCCCCCCTCGGCCGGCCACTGGTTCGGCACGCTGCAGACCGGCACGGACGTGTACGCCGTGACGCTGCGCGGCGCCCAGAAGTCGCTGCTCGTCGGGCTGCTCGTCGCCGTGCTCTCGACGGGGGTCGCGGCGGTGGCGGGCTCGTTCGCCGGCTACTTCCTCGGCTGGACCGACCGCACGATCATGTGGGTCGCCGACCTGCTCCTCGTCCTCCCCGCGTTCCTGATCCTGGCGATCATGTCCCCGCTGTTCACGAGCGGGCGCTGGCTGCTGTTCGTCGTCATGCTGGCGCTGTTCCTGTGGATGGTCACCTCGAAGATCGTCCGGGGCATGACCAGGTCGATCAAGGAACGGGAGTACATCAAGGCGGCGCGGTTCATGGGGGTGCCGTCCTGGATCATCATCTTCCGCCACGTCATCCCCAACCTGGCGTCCCTGCTGATCGTGGACGCGACGCTGAACGTGAGCGCCGCCATCCTCACCGAGACGAGCCTGTCGTACTTCGGGTTCGGCATCCAGCCGCCCGACGTCTCCCTCGGCGGCCTGATCGCCGACGGGTCCAAGACCGCGCTTTATGCCCCCTGGACGTTCTGGTTCGCCGCGGGCGGGCTGATCATCACCGTCCTGTCGGTCAACCTGGTCGGCGACTCCCTGCGCGACGCGTTCGATCCCGGCGCCGGAGGGCGCGCATGAGCGGCCCGGTGCTGGAGGCGTGCGAGACCGAGGCCGGCGCGACCGGTCCCGTCCTCGACGTACGCGACCTCGAGGTGAGCTTCGGCGGCGTCCGGGCGGTACGCGGCCTCGGATACCACGTCCAGGCCGGCGAGGTGCTCGGCATCGTGGGGGAGTCCGGCGCCGGCAAGTCGGCCGCCTCGCTGGCCGTCATGGGCCTGCTGCCCAGGCACGCCAAGGTGTCCGGCTCGGTGCTCCTGCACGGCAGGCAGCTCCTGGGCGCCCCCGAGAAGGAGCTGGCCGCCTTCCGCGGCCGGACGATCTCGATGGTCTTCCAGGACCCGCTGTCGGCGATGACGCCGGTCTACCGCGTGGGAGACCAGATCGCCGAGGCGGTACGCGTCCACCAGCGGGTGGACCGGCGGCGGGCGGTCGAGCGGGCGGTCGAGCTGCTCGACCTGGTCGGCATCCCCAACCCCAGCCAGCGGGCCAGGGCGTTCCCCCACGAGTTCTCCGGCGGCATGCGGCAGCGCGCGATGATCGCGATGGCCATCGCCAACGACCCCGACGTGATCATCTGCGACGAGCCGACCACGGCCCTCGACGTCACCATCCAGGCCCAGGTGCTGGAGGTGCTCAAGAAGGCCCAGCGCGAGACCGGCGCCGCCATCGTCCTGATCACCCACGATCTCGGGGTGGTGGCCGGCTTCGCCGACCGGGTGCTGGTCATGTACGCCGGGCGGGAGGCCGAGTCCGGCAGCGTCCGCGACGTGTACCGCCACTCCCGCATGCCCTACACCATCGGCCTGCTCGGCTCGGTGCCCCGCCTCGACATGGGCAGGCGCCTGCCGCTCACGCCGATCGAGGGCGCTCCTCCCCGGCCGTCCCGGCTGCCGCCCGGCTGCCCGTTCGAGCCTCGCTGCCCGATGGCCGTCCCCGCGTGCTCCCTGAGCGAGCCGCCCGCGGTCGAGGTCGGTCCCGGCCACCGGGCGGCCTGTCTCCGGGCCCGCGAGATCGGCCAGGCAGGGGTGACCATGCCCGGCATCCTCGCGAAGCCCGAGGCGAGGGCGGTCCCGCCCGCGGGGCCCGTGGAGTCCGGCGCGGGGACGGCCGGCCCCGGCGCGGTCGCGGAGCGCGAGACGGGGACGGACGGGCCGGGCGCCGTCGTGGAGCGCGAGACGGGGACGGCCGTGCCGGGCGGTCCCGTGCCGGCCGAGGCGGTGGCCGGTCCGGGCGCCGCCGCTCGGTCCCCCGAGTCGCCGCGCGAGTCGCGGGCCGTGGTCCTCGAAGTCAGTGACCTGGTGAAACACCACCCCCTGATGAAGGGGGCCGTCTTCAGGCGGCGGGTCGGCACCGTCCGCGCCGTCGACGGCATCGGGTTCGACCTCCGCGAGGGCGAGACGCTCGGCCTGGTCGGGGAGTCCGGCTGCGGCAAGACGACCGCGCTCATGGAGATCCTCGAGCTGGGCCGGCCCGAGCGGGGACGCGTCGCCGTGTTCGGCCGCGACACGGCTACGCTGAGCCCGCGCGAGCGCCTGGCCGTCCGCCGGCACCTGCAGGTGGTCTTCCAGGACCCGCTCGCCTCGCTGGACCCGCGGATGACCGTCCACGACATCGTGGCCGAGCCCCTTCTCGCCCACGGGCACCGGGACATGGGTGCCCGGGTGCGCCGGCTGCTCGCGCTCGTCGGCCTCGACGCGGCGGACGCGGCGCGCTACCCGCAGGACTTCTCCGGCGGGCAGCGGCAGCGCGTCGCCATCGCCCGGGCGCTGGCCCTGGAACCCCGGCTCCTCGTGCTCGACGAGCCGGTGTCCGCGCTCGACGTGTCGATCCAGGCGGGGGTGCTCAACCTCCTTGAGGACCTGCGCCGGCGCCTCGGGCTCTCCTACCTCTTCGTGGCCCACGACCTCGCGGTCGTCCGGCACATCGCCGACCGGGTGGCGGTGATGTACCTCGGCAGGATCGCCGAGATCGGCCAGGTGGAGCAGGTGTACGCGAGCCCGGCGCACCCTTACACGCAGGCGCTGCTGTCGGCCGTGCCCATCCCCGACCCCGACAAGGAGCGGGCACGCCGGCGCATCCTGCTCGAGGGCGACCTCCCCAGCCCCGCGAACCCTCCCTCCGGCTGCCGGTTCCGCACCCGCTGCCCGAAGTTCGCGGCACTCACCGGCGCGCTGCGGGCGCGCTGCGCGGAGGAGGAGCCCGAGATCCGCCCGATGGGCGGCGACCACGGGGCCGCCTGCCACTACGCGGAGAAGCTCGGCGTCGTCTAGGACGACGGCGCCGGAAGAAAGACAAAGAACGGGAGGAAACGTGACCACAGTCCGCAGGCGTGCCCTGGCCGCCGTCGCCCTGGCCGTCGCCGCGTCGCTCGCGGCCACGGCCTGCGGCGGCGGCCGGAGCGGCTCGGGGTCCGGCACCGGCGTAGGGCCGTCGCCGGTGAAGGCCTTCGACATCAACCCGGTGCCCCGCGACCGGGTCAAAGAGGGCGGCACGCTGCGCTGGGGCCTCACCGAGCTTCCCACCCAGTGGAACCTCAACCACGTCGACGGCAACCTCGCGGAGGTCAAGAAGGTCATCGACGCGCTGATGCCCGCCGCCTTCCGCACCGACGAGAAGGCCACATCGGCGCCGAACACCGACTACGTCACCGACGCCCGGGTCACCGCCACCAACCCCCGCCAGGTCGTCACCTACACGCTGAACCCCAAGGCGCGGTGGTCGGACGGCAAGCCGATCACCTGGCAGGACTACGAGGCCCAGTGGAAGGCGATGAACGGCCACAACCCCGATTTCCACGTCGCCGCTACCACCGGATACCAGGACATCGCGAGCGTCGTGCGCGGGCGGGACGACCACGAGGTGCTGGTGACCTTCCAGAGCCCGTTCTCCGAGTGGCAGTCGCTCTTCTGGCCGCTCTATCCGAAGTCGACGAACGCGACGCCCGACGCCTTCAACACCGGCTGGCTGAACCGCATCCCGGTGACCGCCGGGCCCTTCAAATTCGCCTCCTTCGACCAGACGGCCAAGACCACGACGATCGTCCGCGACGACAGGTGGTGGGGCGACAGGGCCAGGCTCGACAAGATCATCTATCGCTCGCTGGCGAGCGACTCCCTCGTCGGGGCGTTCACGAACGGCGAGCTGGACGTCTTCGACATCGGGCCCTCCGCGCCCGACTACGCGAGGGCCAAGAACGCCAAGGGCGCGGTCATCCGGCAGGCCGCGGGCCCGGACTTCCGGCACTTCACGTTCAACGCCGAAAGCCCCGCGCTTTCCGACCTGCGGGTCCGCCAGGCGATCGTCCTCGGGCTCGATCGCGCCGCGATCACCCGATCCGACCTGCAGGGGCTCGGCTGGAACAGCGTGCCGCTGGACAACCACCTGCTCATGAACACCCAGGTGGGCTACCAGGACAACGCCGGCGAGCTGCGCAAGTACGACCCGGCGAAGGCCGAGCGCCTGCTGGACGCGGCGGGCTGGCGCAGGGCGAGCCCCACCCGCCAGAAGGGCGGCAAGGAGCTCACCATCCGCTTCGTCATCCCCTCCGGGCTGCAGCTCAGCAAGTCCGAGGCCGAGCTGGCGCAGGCCATGCTGCGGCGCATCGGCGTCACGGTGACCATCCAGTCCGTCCCGAGTGACGACTTCTTCTCCAAGTACGTCGTCCCCGGCAACTTCGACATCGCGCCCTTCTCCTACATCGGCACGCCGTTCCCGGTCTCGAGCAGCTACGGCACCTACGCCGACAAGGTCAAGGGATCCGGCGGAAAGGTGCAGTGGAACGCGAACTTCGGCCGGTCGGGCAGCCCCGCGATCGACGCGGCGATGAAGAAGGCGTCGTCCGACCTCAACCCCGTACGGGCGCGCGACGACGCCAACGAGGCCGACAAGCTGATCTGGCAGGAGGTCAACGTCCTGCCGCTCTACCAGCGGCCGCAGAACTGGGGGGTGAAGGCCGCCCTGGCCAACATCGGCGCCCCCGGCTTCTACACCCTGAGATACGCCGACATCGGCTTCACCCGCTAGGAGATCAGACGGGGGGTTCGTCCGGGATGTCGGCGATGTCATCCAGGGCGGCGGCCAGCTCGTCGGGGTGGTCGCCGATGCGCTCGGCGATCTCCATGAGGACGTGCAGCACGTCGTGCCGGTCGTGGCCGAGGTCGAGCAGACGCTGGGCGGCCTCCCACATCTGCTCGGGCTCGCCGTCCCACAGCCGCTTGGCGATCTCCTCGTGCCAGGCCAGGTGCTCGGCGAAGTTGGGCCGTCCCCGCTCGGACGCGTGGTCGAGCTCCAGCAGGATGCGGCGGTCGGCGTCCTCGGACGGGCGCAGGGCCGACAGGTCGATGTCGCCGTGCGTTCCCTCCAGCAACGGGAACGCGAAGGCCCGGCGGGCGAGGGCCGACAGGTCGCCGTCGGGCAGGAGGCGCTCGACGAGGGAGCGGTCCAGGCCGAAGGTCGTCGGGTCGCGGTAGGCCTCCGTGAAGCGCCCCGTGGCCTCCCAGACGGCGTCCAGGGTCGCGCGCAGCCCCTCCTCGGGCAGGCCGGTCTTCGGGGCCGCGAACCGCACCCACGACAGCAGCACGTGGGGCATGGCCTCCTGCTCGGCGGGGTCGAGGAGGACCTTGCGCGGCAGCCAGTCGAGCAGGAAGGTCTCGCACTTGGTCGGGCTCACCCGGAGCGGGCGGTTGAAGTCCTGGTCGCATCCGTAGTCGATGATGTGGTCGGTGCACCGGGAGGCCGCCGAAGGGTCGGAGAGGTGCTCGGCGGCGTCGGAGGCCAGGAACTCCGCCGCGAGCATCGCGCGGCGGTCACGGCTGTAGGGCGCCTCGCTGAACAACGGGGCGGGCCGCTTGCGGCCGGGAGGCAGCGCCTTGATCCTCGCCCTCGCGAAGGCGTGGAAGGCGCTGTAGCCGTCGCTGACCAGGCTCGGCGACTTGCGGCGGCCGAGCGACTCGGCCGTCGCCTTCATGGCGAACTCCAGCAGCGCCCTCGCCTGCTGCGGCTCGATCTCCTCGAAGCGCAGCATGGGGTTGCCCGCGGCCTCCTTGCCGGCCTTCTCCAGCAGCTGGTCGACCTGGGAGGAGACCCAGGCGTCCCGCGCCATGCCGCGCATGTTGTAGTCGACGATCACCACCAGGGCGTGCGCGTCCTCGGGCTGGTCCGGGGGACCGGCACGGCCGGGAGCCGCCGTGTCCTGCTCCGAGGTCCGCGCCGGGGGCGCGGAGGCCGCCCGATCCTGGCCCGGCGCCTGAGCCGAGGCCGTCCTGTCCTGTGCCGAGACCTGAGCCGAGGCCGCCCGGTCCTGGCCTGAGGCGTGCGCGGAGGCGAAGGGCGCGGAAGCGGCCTTGTCCTGCCCGGACGGGGCGGAGACGCCTCTGCGGTAGCCGAAGGTGCACACCACGGTGTCCTGGTCGCCGTAGGCGTCCCTGGAGACGTAACAGCCCTGCGGTTTGACCGCTCCAACCCGCTCCGCCCAGCGCGGCCGGGCCACGTCGGACTCCATCAGGGCCAGCGCGGCGCCCTCGGCCTTGGCGGCCTGCCTGGCCGTGCCCAGGTAGGCGACGGCCATCAGCAGGGTGAGGGCGGCGGGCGTGCCGGCCTTGGCGGCGTAGTCGACCAGCCCCTCGCCGAGGAACTCCTCCACGTCGCCCCGGCGCAGCCTGCGGCCCCACCAGGCGCCCAGCATGTCCGAGACCATCAGCTCGGCGTCCAGCGGGGTGCGCACGGCGAGCAGCTCGCGGGCCGCCAGAAGCATTTCCGCGAACACGTCGTCCGGCGGCTGGGTCCCCCTGGGGTCTCGTCGTCGTCGGCGGCTCACGCCCCTAACCTTCTCGCATTCCGCGCCCGAACGGTGCACGGAACGCCGCCCGGTGACCCCGCTGTTACCGGGAAGACCCGACTGTTACCTGGCGGAGCCTTACGAGTGTCACCGGCAGGGCCCATGTCTGTCACCTCTGAGCGGATCGACGTTCGTCACCTCCGAGTGTGATCGACGTTCGCCGTCTCCGCGCGGAGACGCGCTCGTCATCTCTGGGCGGCCCGGTGTGTCTCGCTCCTGCGCGGGCCCGCCTGCGCGCGGTCCACGAGGGGCGCGGAGCTGGACAGCGCTAGAAGGTGCTCGCGGGCGATGCGCTCGACGACGGCCGTGGTGAGCTCGAGGCCCAGGTGGGCGGCGCACGCCCGGACGTCCTCCACGCACCGGTCCACGATCTCGACGGGCACGCCGAGGAACTCGTCGCGTAGGCGGGCGCTGGCGAGCCTTCCGCTCCCGGACGCCCGCGACCGGGCCTCGTGCGATCCGGTCGCTCCTGGGGCGGTCGTGGCCCGGCCGGCGGTCCCCTCGGTGAAACGCGGTGCTAGAGCATGCATGGGCGGTTTCGCATCCTCCGGTGAGCCGGGGGACATCCATCCCCCGGACCAGTGCTCTGAGGGAGCGTGCGTTCCCATTCCATCCTGTATCCCGGAGGTGTCAACCCCTTGCGCCGTAAGGGTTGGGCACATCCGGCACCCCAGGGCCGCTCCTGTGGGAAGCTGTTCCCGAGCGCGTCCGGCTCACGGACGGGCCGTGCCGTCGCGGCGCCGAGCGCCGCCGTTCGCGTCCGAGTGGTGGAGGGGTGAGGTTGGCCGAGGTGGCGCAGACCGAGCAGGCCACGGAGCGAGTGGTGAGAAAGTCGGCCGATCTTGCTGCACACCGCGGCGCCTTTTTGACAGGATGCGTTGACCGCATCGCGGCCGGGGCTTCCGTTCGCGCGTGCCCATCGCCGATGATGTAGTGCAGATTTCCGCGCTACCAATCACAGTTATGGAGATGTGCCTCGTGGGAGACCCTGGCACGCGACGGAGGTGCCGACCATGAGCGCCGAAACCTCCGTGCCCCGTCCCCGGGAGTCGGGTGTGGACATCTCAGACCCCGCCCTGTTCCAGGGCCTGCTCGCGGAGGCTCCGTTCGCCTTCGCGTTCTTCGACACGGTCGGCAGGTTCCAGCGGGTCAACCAGAGCTTCGCCGACGTCAGCGGGGTGGCCGCCGACGAGCATGTGGGTCATACGGCGTCCGAGATCCTCTCCGCCGACCTTTCGGCCCTCATCGACGCCGCCCTGCGCAGGGTCGTCGAAGAGCATCGCGCCGTCGTCAACGGTGATCAGCGCTACCGCAGCATGTCCGCGACGGGCGAGCTGCGCCACTGGAGCCTGTCGTTCTACCCGATCCACGGCGACAAGGGGGCGGTCGCGGGGGTCGCGCTGTTCGGCGTGGACGTCACCGAGCGCCAGCTCGCCGAGGAGGAGCTGCGCCGCAGCGAGGAGCGCTACCGCTCGCTCGTCGAGTCCCAGCAGCAGCTGGTGTGGATCACCTCTCCCACGGGCGCCGTGATCGACGACGCCCCGCAGTGGCGGGCCATCACCGGCCAGAGCCTCGAAGAATACCTGGCGTACGGCTGGCTGGAGGCCGTCCACCCCGACGACCGCTCGGCCGCCGAGGAGGCCTGGCGGGACGCGCTGCGCGGCCGCACGCTGTTCGAGTGGAGCTACCGCGTCCGCACCCGCGCGAGCGGTTACCGCCACTTCGAGGTGCGGGCGGTCCCGATCATCCGGCACGGCCGGGTCGTCGAGTGGGTCGGCGCCAACAGCGACGTCACGCCGCAGCGCGAGGCCGAGGAGATGCGGGGACGCCTCACCGACCAGCTCGGCGCCGCCGCGCTGCGCACCGCGCGGCTCCAGGGCGCCACCGCACAGCTCGCGGAGGCCCTCACGGTCGAGCAGGTCGTCCAGGTCATCATCGACGTCGGACGCACGGCCCTGGCCGCCGACAGGTCCGCCGTGGCGCTGCTCGACACCGACCGGGCCGCGCTGAAGCTCACCAACAGCGGCGGCCTCCCCGACGTGCCGGGAGCCTCCAGCGAGGAGATCCCGCTCTCGCAGTCGAGCCTGATGACCATGGCCGTCAACAGCCGCAGGCCCGTGTTCGCCGAGTCGCCCGAGAGCCTGAGGGCCCAGCTGGTGGAGGCCGGGGCCGAGGAGTCGATGATCGCGGGGTTCCTGGCCCACAGCGACGAGCGGGCGTGGGTCGGCCTTCCGCTGCTGGCCGCCGGGCGGGCGCTCGGCGCGCTCCGGTTCGCCTTCACCCGCCCGCAGAAGATCTCGCAGGAGGACGGCGTCTTCCTGGAGGCCCTGGCGGGGCAGTGCGCGCTCGCCGTGGAGCGGGCCACGCTGTTCGAGCGCGAGCACCGCACGGCCGAGACGCTCCAGCGCAGCCTGCTGCCCGACCGTCTGCCGGTGATCCCCGGCCTGGTGCTGGCCCAGCGCTTCCGCTCGGGCAGCCGGCACGTCCAGGTCGGCGGCGACTGGTACGACGCCTTCGTCCTGCAGGACGCGCGGGTCGCGGCCGTCGTCGGTGACGTCATGGGCAAGGGCGTCAAGGCGGCCGCGGGCATGGGCCGCATTCGCAACGCCATGCGTGCCCTGGCGCTCACCAACCCGCCGCCCGCGGCCGTGCTCACCGGCCTGGACCGGGTCTTCGACGCCACCGAGGAGGAAGAGCAGGTCACCACCCTGGCGTACATGGTCGTCGAGCCCGGCACCGGCGAGGGCACCCTCGCGCTGGCCGGTCACCCGCCGCCCCTGCTGGTGTCTCCGCAGGGCACCGCTGTCCTGTCCGAGGGCGAGCCCGGCACGCCGCTCGGCTGGCCGACGATCCGCAAGCAGTTCCGGTTCTGCGTCCCGCCGGGTCACACCGCGGTGCTCTACTCGGACGGGCTCGTGGAGAACCGCAAGCGCGGCCTCGACACGGGACTCGCGGAACTTTGTTCTGTAGTTGGCGAAGCGCCCCCCGAAGTACTAGGAAATCCGCATATGTTGCTTGACTTCCTGGTGGATCGCATGCTGGCGGGGTATGAGCAGGACGATGACGTCACGGTGCTCGCCGTCCACGTGCCGGCCGCCACAAAGAGTGACTGAATGAAACAGTCATAAGGGTTGCTTTCGGGTATCGGTGACCCGCTTCCGTACGCACTACTGTTCCGGTCGGCCTAGGGTGGAGGGCAACCGCTGTGAGGCGGCCGTATGGACTGCGGGGTCATGCCACAATGCTGCACAGGCACGTCGCGGTTCGCACGGCCCACCACCGAAAAGAAGCAAGCGCCCCTAGCGGGCACCTGGGTCCATTCTCACCATGCGTTCGTTCGAGAGGTGTTCGTGTCGCCTGCAAGTTCGACTCGCTCGAAGCCGTCTGAGCTGAACGAGCCCGTCATTCAGCGGCTCATCGAGCGTGGGCGCTCGCAGGGTTTCCTCGAGTCTGAGGATGTCCGCAAGGCCTTCGAGGAGGCGGACATCCCGATGTCGCACGCCGCGGGGTTCCTGCGGAACCTCAGCAAAGAGGGTGTGACCGTCGTGGTGACCGCTGCGGACTCGGCGGCGCCTAAGAAGTCTCGTGGCCCGGCCAAGCGTCGCACCGCCGCCCCCGTCAAGAAGACCAAGACCGCCACCGCGGCGGCCAAGGAGCAGCCCGATACCGTCACGGCCGTGGTGAGCGGTGCCGGGGGCGAGGCCTCGGTGACCGGCGAGAAGCCGGCCGCCAAGAAGCCCGTGGCCAAGAAGGCCGCGCCGGCGAAGAAGGCCGCCCCAGCCCCTGACGCTCCTGCCAAGGTCGCCACCCCTGCAGCCCTCGCCAAGAAGGCCAAGCCGGAGGTCGCCGTGCCCGCGTCGCCATCGCCAAAGATCGAAACCAAGCCCAAGGTCGCCTCCGAGGACGACGAGGACCTCGACATCGAGGCCGACATCGAGCTCGAGGACTTCGACATCGACGTCGAGGTGGAGGCCGAGGCCGACACCGACACGGAGGCCGAGGCTGAGCCCGAGGTCGAGCCCGAGGTGGAGGCCGAAGTCGAGGTCGAAGAGGAGCCCAAGGCCGGCGTCGAGGTCCAGAGCGACGACGAGGTGCTGATCCTCTCCGATGACGACGACGACGCGCCCGTCGCGCAGGTCGCCGCCGCCGGAGCCACCGCCGACCCGGTGAAGGACTACCTCAAGCAGATCGGCAAGGTCCCGCTGCTCAACGCCGAGCAGGAGGTCGAGCTGGCCAAGCGCATCGAGGCCGGCCTCTTCGCCGAGGAGCAGCTGGCGAACGACGGCGAGCGCCTGCCCGTCGACGTCCGCGCCGAGCTGGAGTGGATCGCCGAGGACGGCCGCCGCGCCAAGAACCACCTGCTGGAGGCCAACCTCCGTCTGGTGGTCTCCTTGGCCAAGCGTTACACCGGCCGCGGCATGCTCTTCCTGGACCTGATCCAGGAGGGCAACCTGGGCCTGATCCGCGCCGTGGAGAAGTTCGACTACACCAAGGGTTACAAGTTCTCCACCTACGCCACATGGTGGATCCGCCAGGCGATCACCCGCGCCATGGCCGATCAGGCGCGCACCATCCGCATCCCGGTCCACATGGTCGAGGTGATCAACAAGCTCGCCCGGGTCCAGCGGCAGATGCTGCAGGATCTCGGCCGTGAGCCGACCCCCGAGGAGCTGGCCCGCGAGCTGGACATGACGCCCGAGAAGGTCGTCGAGGTCCAGAAGTACGGGCGCGAGCCGATCTCCCTGCACACCCCCCTCGGCGAGGAGGGCGACAGCGAGTTCGGTGACCTCATCGAGGACTCCGAGGCCATCGTCCCGGCGGACGCGGTCAGCTTCACCCTGCTCCAGGAGCAGCTCCACTCCGTGCTGGACACGCTGTCCGAGCGCGAGGCGGGCGTGGTGTCCATGCGGTTCGGCCTCACCGACGGCCAGCCGAAGACGCTCGACGAGATCGGCAAGGTCTACGGGGTGACGCGCGAGCGCATCCGCCAGATCGAGTCCAAGACCATGTCGAAGCTCCGCCACCCGTCGCGCTCGCAGGTCCTGCGCGACTACCTGGACTGACGACGGCACGGCCCCCGCCCGCGAGGGTGGGGGCCGTTTCTCGTCGTCACAGGTTCCACGGGCGGCACGACTCTCCGGTTAACACATCCGTTACGCGGCGGTAGTCGTGGAAGTCTTGACGGCTTCTAGGCTCACCCGCCATGGGTGTGATCGAAGTGGATCGGGCGCGTGCTCGGGGGCCACGACTGATCGCAAGCCGTCCCTGGGCGGACACCGTGCTCGACGAGGCGGTGGCCGCGCTCGGACGTGGATATCTCGAACCGGCCCTTCCCGCGCTCGTCGCGACCCGGGCCGATCCCGAGGTGCGCGCGCTGCGCGTCGAGGCGCTGGCCAAGGCCGCCGTGGGTCTCACCGGCGGCATCACGGCCCTCCTGGAGCGAGATCGGGTCAATCCCGACCTGTGGCTGTGGCTGGGGCGCACGCGCGTCGAGGAGGCCTGGGAGATCAAGCCCGACGTGCGGGCGCGAGCCGTCCAGGCCGATCGGATGCGCATGTTCCACCGGGCGATGGAGTCGGCGCGGGCTCCGTTGCTCGCGGCGGCCCAGCTTCTGCCCGCCGATCCCGCGCCCTGGGTCTCCCTGCTCTGGGTGACGCTGGGCCTGGAGCGGCCGAGGGAGGAGAAGGACTCCCTCTGGGGCGAGGCGTGGAGCCGCCACCCCACGCTGTACGCCACCAGCGTCGCCCGGCTCGTCACGCTGTCGCCCGGGTGGGGCGGCACGAGCCAGGAGATGTTCGACTTCGCCCGGGCCGCCGGTGCCACCGCCCCCGACGGAGATCCATTGTCGGCCCTGCTGCCGCTCGCCTACTTCGAGCACGTCGCGGGGGAGCGGCCGGGGCGGTCGCGCTCCTGGGTGTCCTACGACGTTCAGCGGGAGATCAGCTCGGCGGCCGGCCGCTGGCACCAGAGCCGGGGCGCGCGGCCGCATCCCCGGGCCGTGGAGGCGCACAACGCCTTCGGCGCCGCCTTCTATCTGGCGGACATGCGAAGGCCCGCCAGAGGCCACCTGTCGCGCACGGGAGGCAGGTTCAGCGTCATGCCGTGGTCGCATCTGGGCGATCCGGCGAAGGAGTTCCACAAGGCGTGTTCACGGCTGAATGTGATCACGAACGGATAACGACGTCCAGAGTCCACGGCCTGCCCTTCGGGGGCGCGGCGCCGAGCTCGATGACATGGCCGAGGCCGGCCAGCAGCTCCGCCAGTTCCTGGGGAGTGCGCGGGTCGGACCCGGACTCGGCCAGGGAGCGCGCGACGGCGCCGCGTGTCGCCTTGGCCATGTGGCTGACGACCGACCGCGCGCCATCGGCGTCCCTCAGCACGCGGACCGTGACCGCCCGGGAGCCGGGCTGCCACGCCTGCGCGTAGGTCGAGGACCGCAGATCGACGATCAGCCCCCTTCCGCCGTCGAGGACCTCACCCAGGCAAGGGCGCCAGTAAGCCGCCAGGCCGCCCAGAGACGGCAGCCGCACGCCCATGGAGAGGCGATAGGGCGGCACGCGGTCCGAGAGCCTCAGCGCGCCCCACAGCCCCGAGAACACGATCATCTGCCTCCGCGCCCGGCGGCGGGCCGCGGCGTCCAGGGAGGCGAGCCCGAGGGTGTCGTACAGCACGCCGGTGTAGAGCCGCTCCACGGGCAGGGCGGGGGCGGTGCGCAACTCCCGGTCGCGGGCCAGCTCGCCGGCCTGGCCCGGTGACAGGCAGAGCACGGACAGGGCCTCTTCCTCGGGCCCCTGGACCAGGGCGGCGAGGGCGTCCAGGACCTTCTCACGCGGCGAGGTGAGCTCGGGAAAGGACAGGGCGTCGAGCTCCAGAGGGCGCCCTCGACCGCGGGCGGCCTTTCCCTCGGACGGCGGCAGCAGGATGAGCACGACCCCCGATCCTAGCCTCTCGCAGGTCAGCCAGGGTGAACGGGCGGCTGATCGCGGTCTGGGACCGTCGGCTAAAGTCTGCGCCGGTGAGCGGAGAAATCGTGGACTTCGAGACCCTTGTCCATCACGCCTGGCCGGCGCCGCACCAGGAGGCGCTCGGGGGCTGGACCCTGCGCTACGCGGACGGGGTGACCAAACGCGCCAATTCCATCCTTCCCTGGGGTGAACCGGAAGACCTGGACAAGGCGATCGACGCGGCCGAGAGGTTCTACGCCGACCGCGGGGTGCCGTGCGTCTTCTCGGTCGGCCTGCGCGCACCGTCCGGCCTCGACGGCTTCCTGGCCGGGCGCGGATATCGCCTGGTCGACGACACGATGTTCATGGCCGCCGCGCTGGACGGGCCGGCGTCCCCGGTGGCGCACCGCGTGACCATCGCGGAGGAGCCCTCCGAGGACTGGCTGGCCACCTGGTGGGCCGTGGACGGGCGGTTCGGCCAAGGGCTGGCCACCGCCGAGCGCATCGTCCGCGGGGTGCCCGCCGGCTATGCCGCCGTCGAAGAGGAGGGCAGGCCCGTCGCGGTGGGACGTTCGGTGCTCCAGGGCGGCATGCTCGGGATCTACTGCATGGCCACGGTGCCGGAGGCCCGGCGGCGCGGGCTGGGGCGCAGCGTCCTGCGGGCCCTGCTGGCCGGCGGCCGGGCGCGGGGGGCGACCGGCGCGTACCTGTCCGTCCTGGCGCGCAACTCCGCCGCCATCTCGATGTACTCCGCCGAGGGCTTCACCGCCTCCGGCCGCTATCACTACCGCGTGAGGTGACCGCGGGTGGCCGCCCGGCGCCACCCCTGACAAAGCGAAGCGGCGAGTCCCATGGCGGTGTCCGGGGGGACGCCGCCTGAGATCGCCGCGTTCGCTACTGACTCTATGAGGTTGTGCTCGGTTATCTGGGTCAGAGCGACGGGCGCATGCTCATCGCTCGGTGGTGTTGGATGTAGGGGTTTCGCTCAGGCGCGCCGACTCGTCCTGGATGTCGGCGCCCTTGTCGCGCAGAGCCGCAACGTGCCGACGCCCGTGATGGGCGCAGAACAGTAGCTCCCCGCCCACGGGGAGGGATGCGCGGATGTACGCCTGGGCGCCGCACCGGTCGCAACGGTCCACGGCGGTAAGCGGCTTGGTGGGGGCGAGAGCTCCAGTCACGTATCGCCTTTCGGGTCACCCCACTGACGTGGGGATTTGGCGTCAGTCACTTGGCTCAACATCTAACCCGACGCAGACGTTCCCAATCGCGTTACGGATACGCCCAGAGCAGAATGTGTCGTTAAGTGACGTGAATCGACCACTGGATGACGCAGGTACCCCTGTTGATGGCACGCTTAGGCGCGCCAGAACATCAAGAAACGGTAGGCTACGCACACATGTTCGATGCTCGGTGGGAGTGGGAGTGACCGCAGTCAGCACGGAGACGGGCTACACGGCCCGTCATCTGTCGGTGCTGGAGGGCCTGGAGGCCGTCCGTAAGCGCCCCGGAATGTACATCGGGTCCACTGACAGCCGCGGTCTCATGCACTGCCTCTGGGAGATCGTGGACAACGCCGTCGATGAGGCTCTGGCCGGCTTCTGCAAGCGCATCGAGGTCGAGCTGTTCCCCGACGGGTCCATCGAGGTCCGCGACGACGGCCGCGGCATCCCCGTCGACGTCGAGCCCAAGAGCGGCCTCGCGGGCGTCGAGCTCGTCTACACCAAGCTTCACGCCGGCGGCAAGTTCGGCGGCGGCTCCTACGGGGCCTCCGGCGGCCTGCACGGCGTCGGCGCCTCCGTGGTGAACGCCCTGTCGGCCCGCCTCGACGTCGAGGTCGACCGCGGCGGGCGGGTCCACGAGATCAGCTTCCGGCGCGGCGTCCCCGGCGTCTTCGACGGCGAGGGGCCGGGCGCCAAGTTCAAGAAGAAGTCCGGCCTGCGCGACGGCGGCGCCCTCGGGCGGAAGGCCACCGGCACGCGGGTGCGCTGGTGGGTCGACAAGCAGATCTTCCTGCCCGAGGCCGAGGTCTCGCTCGACGAGATCCACGTCCGCGCCCGGCAGACCGCCTTCCTGGTCCCCGGGCTCACGATCTCGGTCCGCGACAGCCGGGACGAGGAGCCCGCGGAGGAGGAGTTCCGCTTCGACGGCGGCATCTCCGAGTTCACCGAGTTCCTGGCCCGCGACGAGGCCGTCTGCGACGTCATGCGGCTGCAGGGCGTCGGCCACTTCCACGAGACCGTGCCCGTGCTCGACGAGCAGGGCCACATGACCTCCACCGACGTCGAGCGCGAGCTCACCGTGGACGTCGCGGTCCGCTGGGGCAAGGGCTACGAGACGACCGTGCGTTCCTTCGTGAACGTCATCGCCACGCCCAAGGGCGGCACCCACGTCAGCGGCTTCGAGCGCGCCCTGCACCGCACGATCAACGAGCAGCTCAGGGAGACCCGCCTGCTCAAGAACGGCGACGACCCGGTGACCAAGGAGGACATCCTCGAGGGCCTCACCGCCGTCGTCACCGTGCGGGTGCCCGAGCCGCAGTTCGAGGGGCAGACCAAGGAGGTCCTCGGCACCTCCGCCGCGAGCCGCATCGTCTCCCACGTGGTCACGCGCGAGCTGAAGGAGCTGTTCGCCAGCACCAAGCGCGCCCACAAGCTCCAGCTCCGCGCCGCCCTTGAGAAGATCGTCGCGGCGGCCAAGGCCCGCATCGCGGCTCGCGAGCACCGCGACAACCAGCGCCGCAAGAGCGCCCTGGAGAACTCCGCGCTGCCCGCCAAGCTGGTCGACTGCCGCAGCGACGACGTCGACCGCAGCGAGCTGTTCATCGTCGAGGGCGACTCGGCCCTCGGCACGGCCCGCGCGGCTCGTGACTCGGAGTTCCAGGCCCTGCTGCCGATCCGCGGCAAGATCCTGAACGTGCAGAAGGCCTCGGTCGCCGACATGCTCAAGAACGCCGAGTGCGCCGCGATCATCCAGGTGATCGGCGCCGGTTCGGGCCGGGGCTTCGACATCGACGCCGCGCGTTACGGCAAGGTCATCTTGATGGCCGACGCCGACGTCGACGGCGCGCACATCCGCTGCCTGCTGCTGACGCTGTTCCACCGCTACATGAAGCCGATGGTCGAGGCGGGGCGCGTGTTCGCGGCCGTGCCTCCCTTGCACCGCATCGAGGTCATCAACCCGGGCAAGGGCAAGGAGAAGTACATCTACACCTACTCCGACGCCGAGCTGCACCGGGTCCTGCGCGACCTGGAGCGCCGGGGGAAGCGCTGGAAGGACCCGATCCAGCGCTACAAGGGTCTCGGTGAGATGGACGCCGATCAGCTCGCGGAGACGACCATGGAGCCGCGCCACCGCACGCTGCGCCGGGTCCGCATCGAGGACGTCGAAGAGGCCGAGCAGATCTTCGCGCTCCTCATGGGCAGCGACGTGGCCCCGCGCCGCGAGTTCATCGTCGGCAGCGCCGCCGAGGTCGACCGCGACCACATCGACGCCTGATCCCGCCGGCGGCCCCGCCGCACCCACGGGCCGGAACCGACCGGCTGGGCGGGAGACCGGAAAGGCCGGGAGCAGGAAGCCCCGGCCCTCCGGGTCGTAGGAGACGTCAGAGCTCGACGGGCATCAGCTTGCCGGTGTGCACGTCGTAGACCGCCCCGCCTACCGCGAGACGTTCCGGCAGGTAGGGGTAGGTGCGGATGCGGATCATGTCGCGCCGGAGCGCGGCGTCTTGGTCGGGGACGGTGTGGAACTCCAGGCTGCGCGTGTCCACGCCGTACTGGCGGCTGATCAGCTCGTGGACGTCCTCGTCGGTTGATTTGGCCATTCGGCAGTCGGTGTGCGGCATCACCAGGACGCGGTCGACGTCGAGAAGGTACACCGCGAGGACGAGCGTCCGCAGGACGTCGTCGGTCACGCGCGCACCCGCGTTACGCAGGATCTTGGCGTCGCCGGCCTTGAGGCCTAGGAGGTTGAGGGGGTCGATCCGCGAGTCCATGCACGTGACCACGGCGAGGCCGCGCCTCGCGCGGCCGCTGAGGCTGGAGTGCTGGAAGGATCGGGCGAAGTCCTCGTTGGCGGTCAGCAGATCGTCGAAGGCTTCCGTCATGATGCCAATATTCCCGGATGCCGGTTTCGCGAATACCCCGGGGGGTGTCCTCGAAGAGGCTTCGCAAAGATCCCACGATCACGCGTCACTTTAGGTGATGATGTTTCCACTCTAAGTGAAAGATCGTGGAGAGGCTTCGTGGTGGGGACGACCGATTCGCTCGCCGGCTATCTACGCGCGCGGGCCAGGTGGAGGCTCGACCGGGTCCAGCGCCGAGACGGCGGCTGGAACGCGCGCTGCGCGCTCGCGCTCCTGGACGCCGCCGCCTACGTGGCGACCCTCCCGGACGACGACCCGCTGATCATCGCCCTGGAGGAGGCCGGCTGCTTCGGGCCCTACGGGTACGGCGACTTCGAGCCGGGGAAGGGCGTCGCCAAGCTCATCGACTTCTGGCATGACGGCGAGCCCTGGGAGTTGCTGACCGCCATTCCGTCGGCCGCGCGAGGCGACACGGTGCCCTCCGCGGGCCACACTCGCTGACCCCTCCCGCCCTGTCCTGTGCCCGTGGAGCGGGTCTAGTCGGTGCCCGGCTTCCATTTGATGCCGCACCCCAGGCTGGGGTTCTGCGGTCCCGGCACCGGCCGCCCGGTGAGCACGGCGTCGATCGCGCGGCGCAGCGAGGAGCCGGTCACCGGCACCTGATTCGACGGGCGGGCGTCGTCGAACTCGCCTCGGTAGGCCAGGCGCCGGTCGGCGTCGTAGAGGAAGAAGTCGGGCGTGCAGGCCGCGTTGTAGGCGCGGGCCACGTCCTGCGACTCGTCGATGAGGTAGGGGAACTCGAAGCCCGCGCGCTCGGCCTGGCGGGCCAGGTGGGCGGCGCCGTCATCGGGGTAGTTCACGACGTCGTTGCTGCAGATGGCGACGGTGGCCATCCGGTCGCTGTGGTCGGCGGCCAGCGCGCCGATGCCCTGCTCGATGCGGCGCACATACGGGCAGTGGTTGGACAGGAAGATCACCAGGGTCGCCGGCGTGCTCTCGAGGTCGGCGAGCGACACACGGCGCCCGTCGACGGACGGGAGATCGAAGTCGGGAGCGAGGGTGCCGAGCGGCACCATGAACGAGGTGACGGCCATGGTGCCATTGTCCCCCGGGGAGCCGGCCGGTTTGGAGCGCCCCGCTCGGGTAGGCGGCGGAGAGGCCGTGCTTCACGGAGCCGGCCGGTTCGTACACGGCGGATTCCGGGCCGGCGGCACCACTGTAAGGTTCTCGGTGGTGTTGCCGCACGGATGTGAGCAGAGGAGTGACAATGGGCGAGATCGCGCGGATGCGGGCCGTCGTGCTCGACTGTCCCGACCCCAAGGCCCTGGCCGGGTTCTACTCTTCCATCGTCGGCTGGGAGGTCCTCTACGAGGACGACGGCTGGGTGAGCATCGGCGACGGCGGCCCGATGCGGCTGTCTTTCCAGCAGGCGGACGACTACCAGCCGCCCGAGTGGCCCACCTCCGAGCGTCCGCAGCAGTTCCACCTCGACCTGACGGTGGACGACCGCGCCAAGGCCGAGGCCCAGGTGCTGGCGCTGGGCGCCGTCAAGCACCCCTACCAGCCGGGCGAGAAGGAGGGCGGCTTCACCGTCTTCCTCGACCCGGCGGGCCACCCCTTCTGCCTCTGCGACGCCGACTAGAGCAGCCCGCTAGATCAGGCGATAAGACCAGACCGGCGGCCGTTGAGGAGCGCGACGCCAAGGTCGGTGATGGTGTGCAGCACGGCTTGGCCGAGAGGATGGCTGTTCACCAGGCCGGCCTCGCGCAGCGTGGTGAGTTGCCGGCTGGCGGTGGAGCGCGGGATGTTCAGCCGCCGGGCGAGTTCGGTGGTGGTGCAATCGCCCTGCCCGAGGGTTTCCAGGACGTGGGCTCGGGTGGTGCCGAGCAGGCTCCTCAGCGTCGGATATCGGTCAGGAGCCGGGCCGTGTGCCCAGGCGAGGTCGTGTTCTATCGGGTAGACCAGGATCGGGGGCAGGCCGGGGTCGCGCAACGTGATGGGGGTCTGCCGGCAGAAGAACGACGGCTGCAGCACCAGGCCCCGGCCGCGCAGGTGGATGTCATGCTCGGCCGGATAGGACAGCTCGAGCGTGGGGAAGCTCCACCTGGCCGACGGGTGCAGTGCGGAGAGCACCGCCTGCCAGCCGCCCTTGGACAGCAGGCGGGCGCGGCGCGTGCGCTCCTGATCGACCTGCGCATGGATGTGCGACCAGTGCGGAGAAAGGCAGGCGTGGAAGTAGGCGTCGACTGCGGTGACGACGGCGCCCAGCGCCTCTGGGCGGCCCACCGCCAGTTGCCCGGCCCACTGGGGTAGCCGCTTGCCCGGGTGCCGCCAGGCCAGTTCGGTCATATCCATGCGCAATCGCTCGCCTGTGGTACGGCGCAGGGCCTCGATGCCCGCCGCCACCGAGCCCGACTCCGCCCGCGGAGTGAGGAAGTCGGCGGCGTAGCCTCGCGCCGGGGCCAGCGTGGTCAGCAACCGCGTGCCCGCTGGTATCCGCGCCAGCGCGGTCTTCTTCCATTCGCTGAAGACCACCGTCTGCTCCCGGCGTCGCAGCCGGTACAGGCTGAGCATCGTCTCCCACATCGCATCCGGCTCCGACGCGATCCATGTTCGCGCCAAGTCCTCACCCGTGAAATGAATTCTCAGCGCCATGGACGCCCCTTCATCGAAACGATGACTGCATGCCTGTACGACCTCAACCAGGGAGTTTGCGCTCAGACGGATGGGTTTACAACTCTGCCCATGACTTCTGTCAGGCTCTTTCGGTGAGAGAAGCCATGACGGATTCAGAAGGTCTTCCGTGCGTTTTGCGAGACGGCTTTCAGGGCCCGCTTACGCTTCCCCGGTCGTCGTTGGGCTCAGAAGAGAGAAAGGGTGTGCTGATGCGCATACCTCACCACGCTTCCGTTGCGGCGCTCGCTCCCGTCGCGGCGGCCATCACCGCCCTGTCACTGATGCAGGCACCCGCCTGCGCAGCCGTGACGAGCACGGACAACGCGGCGCAGGTGCCCGCGACCTCGCTGATCTCAGCCGGGTCGGCAGCGAGGCCCCTGGGAAACGCTCCGCGCTGCGTCGCGGTCTGGCAGAAGACGGGCAGTATCCACAAGACGGGCTATGCCCGGAACGATTGCGGTTACCGCATGAACCTCAAGATCGTCTGGGCGTTCGGGAAGGACGGCTCCTGCCGCACCGTGGCGCCAGGGCAGACCATCAAGCATCAGGTCCCCAGGGGACCTCGCAATTTTGACGGTGCGAGTAAATGCTGACCTGACCCGCTGGGCGGTGATTCACCTGAGGTGGCTGGAAGGACGCTCTCGGCCACCCCAGATCAGGCCTCCCCGGCCTCATCGTCGGTGGCCGGGGGGTCGCCGGCGGGCTCCGAGGAATCACCGGCGCTGCCGAGTGCCCCGCCCACCGCGGCGACGGGAGCGTCCAGACGGACGCCCGAGCCGTCGCGGCGGCCGAGTTCGGCGGGCAATTCGACGGGCTTGCCGGTCGAGGACACGGCCTTGATCGGGGCCGGGCCCGCCCAGGCGAGGATCAGCAGGTCCTCACCCTTGAGGAAGCGCTGCGCCCGCACGCCGCCCGTCGCCCGGCCCTTGGGCGGGTACTCGGCGTAGTCGGACACCTTGGCGCCGCCCGCCTCGGTGCCCGGTAGCGCGGTGGCCGACCCGGCGATGGTCACGACCCGCGCCTCGCAGGCCGGGTCGACGGCGCCGAACCAGATCACCTTCGCGCCGCCGTCGAGCCGGATGCCCGACATGCCGCCGGCCGGGCGCCCCTGCGGCCGTACGGACGAGGCGGAGTAGCGCAGGAGTTGCGCGTCGGAGGCGATGAACACCAGGTCATGGTCCTCCGACGACAGCTCCACGGCGCCGACCACGCTGTCGCCGGGCTTGAGGCCGATGACCTCGAAGTCGTTGCGGTTCGCCGGGTACTCGGGCACGACCCGCTTCACCATGCCCTGAGCGGTGCCGAGGGCGAGCCCCGGCCCTTCGGGGTCGAGGGAGCCGAGGCCGACGACGGACTCCCCGGCGTTCAGCGTGACGTACTCGCTGACCGGGTGACCTCCCGACAGGGACGGCGGGCTGGCCGAGGGCGGCAACGTCGGCAGGTCGACGACCGAGACCCTGATCAGGCGGCCGGCGGAGGTCACCACCCCGACCTCGCCCCGTACGGTCGACCGTACGACCGAGACCAGCACGTCGTGGGCCGAGCGCTCGTCGCCCGCCCCCAGCGGCGAGGCGTCGCCCGTGCGGGCCAGCAGGCCGGTCGAGGAGAGCAGCACCAGGCAGGGGTCGTCGGCGACCTCCAGCGGGATCGCCCCCGGAGTCGTGACCACGCCGCCCTCCAGCAGGACGGTGCGGCGCGGCGTGCCGTAGGTCTTGGAGACCTCGGCGAGCTCGGCGGAGACGACCCGGCGCAGCCGGTCCTCCGATGCCAGGATCGCGCTCAGCTCGGCGATCTCGTCCTGCAGGGTCTGCCGCTCGCGGTCGAGCTCCAGCTTGTCGTACCTGGTCAGGCGGCGCAGCGGCGTGTCCAGGATGTAGTTGGCCTGGATCTCCGACAGCTCGAAGATCTGCATGAGCCGCGTGCGGGCCTCGGCGGAGTCCTCCGAGGAGCGGATGACCTGGATGACCTCGTCGATGTTGAGCAGGGCGACGATGAGGCCGTCGACCAGGTGCAGGCGGTCTTCGCGCTTGCGCCGCCGGTAGGTGGAGCGGCGGCGCACCACCTCGATGCGGTGGTCGACGTAGACCTGGAGGAGCTCCTTCAGCCCGAGAGTGCGGGGCTGACCGTCGACCAGCGCCACGTTGTTGATGCCGAAGGTCTCCTCCATCGGCGTCAGGCGATAGAGCTCGGCGAGCACGGCCTCCGGGACGAAGCCGTTCTTGATCTCGATGACCAGGCGCAGGCCCTTGTGCCGGTCGGTGAGATCCTTCAGGTCGGAGATGCCGGAGAGCCTCTTCGAGGTCACCAGCTCCTTGATCTTGGTGATGACCCGCTCGGGGCCGACGTTGAAGGGCAGCTCGGTGACGATGATGCCCTTGCGCCGGGGGGTGACCTGCTCGATGGTCGCCTTGGCGCGCATGCGGAAGGTGCCGCGGCCGGTCTCGTAGGCGTCCCTGACCCCGGACAGGCCGATGATCGAACCGCCGGTCGGCAGGTCGGGGCCCGGCACGAACCGCATCAGCTCGTCGAGAGAGGCGTTCGGGTTCTTGATCAGATGACGGGCGGCGGCGATGACCTCGACCAGGTTGTGCGGCGCCATGTTGGTCGCCATGCCGACCGCGATGCCCGCGGCGCCGTTCACCAGCAGGTTGGGGAACGCGCTCGGCAGGACGGTCGGCTCGGTCTCCTGCCCGTCGTAGTTGGGCTTGAAGTCGACGGTCTCCTCGTCGATCGACTGCACCATGAGCATGGCCGCCGGAGCCAGGCGCGCCTCGGTGTAGCGCATCGCCGCCGGCAGGTCGTCGGGCGACCCGAAGTTGCCGTGACCGTCGACCAGCGGCAGCCGCATCGAGAACGGCTGCGCCATGCGCACGAGCGCGTCGTAGATCGCGGTGTCGCCGTGTGGGTGGAGCTTGCCCATCACGTCGCCGACGACGCGTGAGGACTTCACGTGCCCCCGGTCGGGCCGCAGGCCCATCTCGCTCATCGAGTAGAGGATGCGGCGCTGGACCGGCTTCAGTCCGTCGCGCGCGTCAGGGAGGGCGCGCTGGTAGATCACGGAGTAGGCGTACTCCAGGAAGCTGGTGCGCATCTCGGTCGAAACGTCGACGTCGACGATCCGCTCCTCGAAGTCCTCGTCTTGCGGGGGTGTGGTAGTCCGTCGGGCCATATCGAACATTGTGCCGAAGGTGAGAGGTGCTCCGCGACTCGAAGGGCTTTTGCCCCGCATGCGGCGGGCATCTCGCCTTCGGCCGCGCAGGGGCGAGGGGCCTACGGCTGCGCCGGAAGGGCGCTTCGCGGGATCCCGGAGCTGTGGACGGTCGCTCGTCGTCCACAGCATGGCCGCTGACGGCCGAAAACGTCACCGGGACCTGGTACCAAGGATGCATGGTTGACGAGAGCGGTCTGCGGGCCGAAGCCGAGGGCAAATTGCGAGCCCTGGCGGGTGAGCAAGCCAGGCTCCGGGACGACCAGTGGTCCGCCATCCGGGCGCTGGTCGTCGACCGGCGGCGCGCGCTGGTCGTCCAGCGCACCGGCTGGGGCAAGTCGGCGGTCTACTTCATCGCCACCGCCCTGCTGCGCGCGCGGGGCGCGGGCCCCACCGTCATCGTCTCGCCGCTGCTGGCACTCATGCGCAACCAGATCGCCGCGGCCGAGCGCGCGGGCGTCCACGCCGCCACGATCAACTCCGCCAACGTCGACGAGTGGGACCTCATCCACACCGAGGTCGAGCACGGCGAGGTCGACGTGCTGCTGGTCAGCCCCGAGCGGCTCAACAACCCCGACTTCCGCGACCTGGTCCTGCCGAAGCTCGCGGCCGGCGCGGGCCTCGTCGTCGTGGACGAGGCCCACTGCATCTCCGACTGGGGGCACGACTTCCGCCCCGACTACCGGCGGCTGCGCACCCTGCTGGCCGACCTGCCGCCGGGCGTGCCCGTGCTCGCCACCACGGCCACCGCCAACGCCAGGGTCACCCGCGACATCGCCGAGCAACTGGGGGCCGGAGCCCCCGGCGCCGTCGAGCACGCCGGTGCCGGCGACATCGCGTCCTCCGCCCTGGAAGGGGGCGGGCCTGGCGACGCCGCGCCCTCCTCTCCGCAGGGAGCAGCCGTTGCCGGTGAGACGGCGTCGTCCGCCGCCGAGGGGGCCGGGGCCACGCTGGTGCTGCGTGGCCCGCTCGAGAGGGACAGCCTTCACCTCGGCGTCGTCCGGCTGGGGACGGCCGAGCAGCGGCTCGGCTGGCTCGCCCAGACGCTGCGCGAGCTGCCGGGCTCCGGCATCATCTACACGCTCACCGTCGCCGCCACCCAGGAGATCGCCGCCTACCTTCGTGACCAGGGGCACGAGGTCGCCGCGTACTCCGGGCAGACCGACCCCGCCGACCGGCTCGCCGCCGAGCAGGCCCTCCTCGCCAACCGGCTGAAAGCCCTCGTCGCCACGTCGGCCCTCGGCATGGGGTTCGACAAGCCCGACCTCGGCTTCGTCATCCACGTCGGAGCCCCCGCGTCGCCGGTGGCGTACTACCAGCAGGTCGGCCGGGCGGGCCGTGGAGTCGAGCGTGCGGAGGTGATCCTGCTCCCCGGGCCGGAAGATCGCGATATCTGGGCCTATTTCGCCTCGCTCGCGTTCCCGCCCGAGCCG
Organism: Sphaerisporangium perillae; assembly: GCF_023276435.1. Taxonomy (GTDB): domain Bacteria; phylum Actinomycetota; class Actinomycetes; order Streptosporangiales; family Streptosporangiaceae; genus Sphaerisporangium; species Sphaerisporangium perillae. The sequence continues at coordinate 64,444 of NZ_JALLPO010000003.1, read as the reverse complement.
ATCGTGCGCGCCACGCTCGACACCCTGGCCGAGGAGGGCACGATGTCCACGGCGGCGCTGGAGACGCGGGTCGATCTGAGCCGCAACCGGCTCGAGACGATGCTCAAGGTCCTCGACGTGGACGGTGCCGCCAAGCGGGTCAAGGGCGGCTGGCAGGCCACCGGGCGGCCATGGGCGTACGACACCGAGAGGTACGCGCGGGTCGCCGCTGAGCGCGCGGCCGAGCAGCGGGCCATGCTCGGCTACATCGCCACCACCGAATGCCGTGAGGAGTTCCTCAGGCGGCACCTCGACGACGACACCGCCCGTCCCTGCGGGCGCTGCGACAACTGCACGGGGGCGCACCGCTCCGTGGAGATCGCGGCCGGCGCCGTCCAGAGCGCCCGGGAACGGCTCCATCGGCCCGGAGTCGACGTCGAGCCTCGGCGGCAGTGGCCCACGGGCCTTAAGGAGCTGGGCCTGTCCGGCCGCATCCGCCCCGAGGTGGCGGCGGAGCCGGGGCGTGCCCTCGGCCGGCTCACCGACATCGGCTGGGGGAACACCCTGCGGCGGCTGCTGGCCGAGGATGCCCCCGACGGTCCGGTGCCCGACGAGGTGTTCGACGCGGTGGTCAAGGTGCTGAGCTCATGGCGCTGGGCCGAGCGTCCGGTGTCGGTGGTCACAATGCCCTCCGCGACCCGGCCGGTGCTGATCTCGACGCTGGGGGAGCGGCTGGCCGCCATCGGCAGGCTGGCCCATCTCGGTTCCCTGGGCTACCTGCACGGCCCTCCCGGCCGCCAGTACAACAGCGCCCAGCGGGTGCGCGCCCTGCGGGCCACCCTGGCGCCGCCCGCCGCCGACGTCTCCGCGGGGCCGGTGCTGCTGGTGGACGACCGCATCGACACCGGCTGGACCATGACCATGGCCGCGTCCCTGCTCCGCCAGGCCGGCGCCCCCGCCGTCCTCCCCCTAGCCCTCGCCACCACGAACTGACGACCCGCCGCCCCCTGAGCACATGCAGAGCCCCGGGGCCAGATGACGAGGTGCTGGCTGTCGCGCGCACATTGGTGGTCGGCCCCGGCCGGCATCCGTATACGGGCAGGGCTGGAGGTCCCGATGAACGTCCGGGCGGCGCGGCTAGAGGCTCCGTGGCGCGTGTATGTGCGGCGGGGTCAGAGGCGGGGGCGGGCGCCCAGGTTGCTGATGGCCTTGGCGGCCAGGGCGTTGCCCGCGGCGAGCGCGTCGGCCGGCTGCTTGCCCTCCAGCCACGGCTGCAGGAAGCCCGCCGTGAAGGCGTCACCCGCGCCGGTGCCGTCGACGCTCCGCTCGATGTGGTCGGCCGGGGCGCGGACGGGCTCGGGCCGGTTGTTGGTGTACCACAGGGCCCCTTCGGCGCCCAGCTTGATCACGACCTGCGGGAACCAGGCCGTGAGCACCTTGGCGGCGGAGGCCGGGTCGTCACGCCCGGTGAGCACCTTGGCCTGCGCGTCGTTGGCGAACAGCAGCTTGGCGCTGCCGGTCCACTCGAGGAACGGCTCGGCGCCGGTGCGCTCCAGCGGCGCCGCCGAGGCGCAGTCGACCGAGATGGACATGCCGGCGCGGCGCGCGTGATCGATCGCGGCCAGCCCGGCGTCACGCGAGCCCTCGTTGAGCAGGGTGTATCCGGAGACGTGCAGGTGCCCGCCCTGGGAGAACAGGTCGCGCGGCAGGTCTTCGGGGGAGAGGGCGGCGTTGGCTCCCGGGTCGGAGAGCAGAGTGCGCTCGCCCTTGTGGGTCACCAGGACCACACAGGTGCCCGTAGGTCGCTCGGGATCCATGACCAGGCGGGCGTCCACGCCGTATCCCATGAGCTCCATGTCACGGTTACGACCTGTGATGTCGGCGCCTCGGCGGCCGACGAAGGCCACCTCCGCACCCTCGACGGCAAGCCAGGAAGCGATGTTCGCCCCGGAGCCGCCACCATGCATGGTGACGACGGCCGGAGTGTCGCTCGCCCTGGCGAGAGGGTAGCGGGCGCGTGCGACCGCATCGGTCATCAGATCGCCCACCACGACAACCCGCGTCATGATGTCACCACCTTGCTGGCACTACAGGAGGCTGCTGACAGAAAACCTAACAGCTTCAAGCCGGGGCGTGGGGCATAGAGCGGACACCCGTGCACAGTCGATGCACAAGCGTTGCCCAACGAATCAGACAGAAAGCCGCTTACCCTCATCAATGTGGAACTTCACTACCCCGCCCATTGGGAGGCCGACGTCGTCCTCGCCGACGGGGGCACCGCGCACCTGCGCCCCATCCGGCCGGAGGACGCCGACATCCTCCGCGGCTTCTACTCCCGGCTGTCCGACCAGTCGATCTACTTCCGCTTCTTCGGCCCGCGTCCCCGACTGTCGGACCGCGAGGTGGCCCGGTTCACCACGGTCGACTACGTGAACCGGGTGGCGCTGATCGCGACGCTCGGCACCGAGATGCTGGCGGTCGTCCGCTTCGACCGCCTGGAGCAGCAGGACAGCGCCGAGGTGGCGTTTCTCGTCGAGGACGCGCACCAGGGCCGGGGTGTGGCATCGGTGCTCATGGAGCATCTGCGCGCGGCGGCGCGGGAACGCGGGATCAAGCGCTTCATCGCCGACGTGCTGCCGTCCAACACCCGCATGATGGCGTTCTTCCGCAACGCCGGGTACACCGCGCAGAGCCAGTTCGAGGACGGCGTCGTACGGATGACCTTGGACCTCGCGACCACCGAGACCTCGCGCGAGGTCACGATGGCGCGCGAGCACCGGGCCGAGGCGCGTTCGATCGAAAGGCTCCTCACCCCGGCCTCGGTGGTCGTGGTCGGCGCGGGACGCGAGGCGGGCGGCATCGGCCAGACCGTGCTGCGCAACCTCCTCGGAGCCGACTTCAACGGGCCGGTGTACCCGGTCCACCGCGAGGTGCGCGCGGTCGCCGGCGTCCGCGCGTACAAGAGCGTCTCGGCCATCGACGGGGACGTGGACCTGGCCGTGGTCGCCGTGCCGGCCGACGCCGTGCTCGACGTGGTCAAGGAGTGCGCGGAGAAGGGTGTCAAGGGCCTGGTGGTCGTCTCGTCCGGTTTCGGGGAGACCGGGCTCGAAGGGCGGGCCCGCCAGGACGAACTGGTGCGCATCGCCCGCGCGTACGGGCTGCGGGTGGTCGGGCCCAACTGCCTCGGCATCGCCAACACCGACCCGGCGGTCCGCCTGAACGCCACCCTGGCCGCCCGGCTGCCCGGACGGGGACGGGTGGGGTTCTTCAGCCAGTCCGGCGCGCTCGGCACCGCGCTGCTCCAGCGGGTCGCACAGCGGGGCATGGGCATCTCGACGTTCGTGTCCGCCGGCAACCGGGCCGACGTGTCCGGCAACGACCTCCTGCAGTACTGGGAGGAGGACCCGGCGACCGACGTGATCCTGCTCTATCTCGAGTCGCTCGGAAACCCGCGCAAGTTCGCCCGGCTGGCCCGGCGCACCTCCCGCAAGAAGCCCATCGTCGTCGTCAAGAGCGGCGGCGCCACCCAGGGGGTGCCCGTCGGGCACGCCGCACCGGTGCTCGGACTGCCGGACACCGCGCTCACCGCGCTGTTCGAGCAGGCCGGGGTGATCCGTGTGGACGACCTCGCCCAGCTCTTCGACGTGGCCCAGCTGCTGGCCTACCAGCCGCTCCCCGCCGGGCCGAGGGTCGGCGTCGTCAGCAACTCCGACGCCATGGCGCTGCTCGCGGTGGACGCCTGCGTGGCGGCGGGGCTGGAGCCGTGCCCGCCCGCCAACCTCGGCGCCCGCGCCGGAGCCCGGGAGTACCGCGAGGCGCTGGCGGCCATGGACTGCGAGGTGGACGCCGTCGTCGCGATCTACATGCCGCCGGTGCCGGGCAACGCCGCCGAGGTCGCGGCCGAGCTCGTGCGGGTGGCGCGGGAGACCGGCAAGCCCGTCCTCGCCACCTTCGAGGGACACCTCGGCATGCCGCCGGAGCTGCGCGTCCCCGGCCAGGGCGGCGATCCCGGCAAGGGGGCGATCCCCTCCTACGCGGCCGCGGAGGAGGCCGTACGGGCCCTCGCCCACGTGGTACGGCACGCTCGCTGGCGCCGGACCCCGCACGGCACGCCGCCGGAGATCGAGGGTGTGGACACCACGGCGGCGAGGGCCGTCGTGGAAAGGATGCTCGCGTCCGCGGAGGCGGGGCGGCACCCGGTGGAGCCGGTGGAACCGGGTCCCGCGGAGACCGGCTCGGCCGCCGGAGAGGAGCGGGACACCTGGGAGGTGCCGCCGTCTGGCGGGGAGATCGAGGTGGACGCCACCGAACTGCTCGCGTGTTACGGGCTCGAGGTGTGGGCGTCGGAGCCGGTGGCCTCGCCTGACGAGGCCGTCGCCGCCGCCGAGAAGCTCGGCCGGCCCGCGGTCGTGCGGGCGGCCGACCCTGAGGTGTCCCACCGGGCGGGCACGGTGCGGCTCGGCCTGTCCGACCCCGACGGCGTGCGCCGCGCCTACGAGGACCTGGCGGCGCGGCTCGGACCGGAGGTGACGCTGTCGGTGCAGCGGATGGCTCCGCAGCCGGCGGTGCCGACGGTGGTCCGGTTCGTGGACGACCCCGACTTCGGCGCCGTGGTGTCGTTCGGGCTCGGGGAGATCACCGCCCGGCTGCTCGGCGACGAGGCCTTCCGCCTCGCGCCGCTGACCGCCGAGGATGCCGCCGCGCTGGTGCGCTCCGTCCGTACCGCGCCCCTGCTGTTCGGCGAGTACGGGTACCCGCCCGTGGCGGTGGAGGCGCTGGAGGATCTGCTCATCCGGGTGGGACGGCTGGCCGACGAGCTTTCCGGGGTGGCGCGGCTGGACCTCGACCCGATCCTGGTCGGAGAGTCCGGGGTCAGCGTCCTCGGGGCGAGGGCCCTGATCCGCGACACCGTCGGCCCCCGCCCCGACAGAGGCCCGAGGCGCCTGCGCTGAGGGCCCGCCCCCTTGCCGGGAGCCCGCCCCCTTGCCGGGAGCCCGCCCCCTTGCCGGGAGCCCGCCCCCTTGCCGGGAGGCCGGGCGGCGGAGTCCCGAGGTGCTTCAGGCGGACATCTCATCCCTGGACGATCAGGAGCGTGCTCGCCAGAAGCGTAAAAACACCTGGGGTGGGTGCGACCGCAGGCATCCCGAGTGGTCCCAGGGACGGATCGTCCGGCGTGCCGCGCCCTTCGTCCCCTCCCTCCCGCGCGCGTGCGCCCAAGGCGGGCGGCTATGAGGTGAAACAGCGTGCCGAGACAGGGCAGGATGGACCCATGAGGGAAACCCGAGTCTCGGCCGCTGGTTTGCGCGAGGCTATCGAACGCAGCGGCTACTACCCCGATCTCGTGGCCGACGCGGCGGAATCCGCGCTGGGCAAGGAGCAGGTGACGGCGTACGTCGTCCACCATGAGGCCACTTTCGACCCGGCGATGGAGGTGCGCAGGCACGTCACCGTGGTGGTCCTCTCACCCACCAGGCTGCTGGTTTGCCACACCGACGAGCACCCGCCCGCCGACGGCATGCCCACCTCACACGCGTCCACGACCACCGAGGCGGTGCGCCTGAGCCGCGTCCAGTCCGTCGCGGTCACCCGGGTGGTCCCCGACCCCGCGGCGTACGTGCCCGGGGTTCCGCCGACCGAAGTGACGCTCACCATCGGCTGGGGCGCCATCTCTCACGTCGACCTCGAGCCCGCCACGTGCGGAGACGAGAACTGCGAAGCCGACCACGGCTACACCGGCGCGATCACCGCCGACGATCTGTCGCTGCGCGTCAGCGAGGCCGCCGACGGGCCCGAAGCCGTGAGCAACGTCCTCGCCTTCGCCAAGGCCCTCTCCGAGGCGACCGCCCGCTCGGCGAGCTGACCCGTCGCGAACCGGCCGGGCGCCGCGCCGGCCGGCCCGACCGTTGGGGGAGCGCGCCTCGCTGAGGGCCTCTCCAACGGGCGGATCAGGGACGGAGCCGCGCGGCGGCACCATCCGGCGTCGCGGGCGCCCGGCCATAGGGGTGCCATAGACAACACGCGCATCAACTGGTGTCCGTGGCGCGGAGCGTGGTTGACTCCGGCAGGCGAACACTGGCCACTATTCGAAGACGAAGGAGGGAAGGGGCTGCCTCCCAAGGCGGAGAGCGCAGGGCGTCCGCCCCGGAATTCCGATGAGCCCGTTGATCAATCCCGGTGACCTTGGCGACGCCACGATCCTCGATGTCCGTTGGCGGCGGATGGCAGCCGACCCCGAGTCCTACCGGGAGGGTCATCTCCCCGGTGCGGTGTTCTGCGACCTGGACCGCGACCTCGCCGCACCGCCCGGAGAGGGAGGCCGGCATCCGCTGCCCGACGCCGGCGCGTTCCAGGAAGCGATGCGCCGGCTCGGCGTGTCCGGATCCCGGCCGGTCGTGGTCTACGACGAGGCCGACTCCACGGCCGCCGCCCGTGCCTGGTGGACGCTGCGCTACTTCGGGCATCCGGACGTGCGCGTGCTCGACGGCGGCTACCGCAGGTGGGCCGACGAAGGGCACCCGGTGTCCAAGGAGGAGCCGGTCACCGAGCCGGGCGACTTCACCGCCCGCCCGGGCGGGATGCCGGTCCTGGACGCCGCGCAGGCGGGCGCCCTCGCCCAGGAAGGCGTGCTGCTCGACGCGCGGGGCGCCGAGCGTTACCGGGGCGAGGTCGAGCCGATCGACCCGGTGGCCGGGCACATTCCCGGAGCCGTCAGCGCGCCCACGATGGAGAACGTCGACCCCGCCGGGCGTTTCCACCCGGCCGAGTTCCTCAGGGAGCGGTTCATCTCCTTCGGCGCCCTGCCGGAGGTCCCGGTCGGGGCCTACTGCGGCTCAGGGGTGACCGCCGCCCACGAAGTGCTGGCAATGGAACTCGCGGGCGTCCACGCCGCCCTCTACGTAGGCTCCTGGTCCAACTGGATCACCGACCCCACCCGCCCCACAGCCAAATCCTGATCCCGCTTCCCCCACCCAACGCACCGGCCCCACCCAGCGCGCCCCCACCGGATGCGGCGGCCCCCGAAACCCCCGCACGGCGGAATGTGACCTGTACCAGCCGCCGTCACGGGGGTTGGGCGCCGGGGCGGTGGGGTGCGCTGCGGCGGTACAGAATCCTCCGCACGGTGAGGTGTGATCTGTACGGGCCGCTGGTCTTGGGGGTTGGGCGCCGGGGCGGTGGGGTGTGGTGCGGCGGTACAGAATCCTCCGCACGGTGAGGTGTGATCTGTACGGGCCGCTGGTCTTGGGGGTTGGGCGCCGGGGCGGTGGGGTGTGGTGCGGCGGTAGCGGCGCCGTCGTACGGCGGGTGACCCGGTGAACGCTCACGGGTGGTACCGCGCGCGACTGCGGCCCGCTGGACGTTCATGGGCGGTGCGCTCCGCGATCGCGGCTTGCCCGATGTTCATGGGCGGTGTGGTTCGTGATCGTGGAGGGGGATCGGGTGGCCCAGGGAGCCGAAGCAGGCGAATCCCTGGACGCCCGTCTTCTCGGCGGCCGTGGCGAGAGCCTGCGCCGGGGTCTGTCCTGAGACCAGTAGTGCGTGCACGAGCGTCATCAAGGTCAGGGCTTCGTCATCGCGTACCGGGATGAGTCCGGCGATCACACATGCCGTGCCCCGTTCGAGGAAGGCGCCCGCGAGCCCCAGGGTGGTCCCGTCTACAGGGGCATGGGCCATGCCGGCGTCACAGGCCGACAGCACCACGAGCCATGGCGTCCGGCCGAGCCCGAGCAGGTCGTAGGCCATCAGGCGGCCGTCGTCCAGGGTGATGCTCGACAGCAGGGGGCTCTGTGCGGAGAAGAATCCGTGGGCGGCGATGTGCACGATCTCGGCCTGCCCGAGCGCGTCGAGGACCCCGGCGGTCTCGGGGGCGATCCGTGCCGCCACCACGCCCGGCCCATCAGCGGCTCGGTCATCAGGTTCCCTCAGGGGAGCCGATTCCGGGTGAGGGAGACCTTGGGGGATGGCTTCCTGGGTCTGGGGTGTTCGGTGGGCGGACTCTTGGTGAGGGGGTGTCCGGCGGGTGGTCTTCTGGTAGGTGCGGACGACCATCGCAGCCTCGGTGCCGGCGTGTTCCAGACCGGGGCCTGCGACGGCGGCCACCAGAGGTCCCGCACGCCGCCGTGTCCCCGGGCGGAGGGCGGCGGTGGCCAGCCAGGCGCTCGCGCTCGCGGCCACGCAGATGGCGCGTCCCCTGAACGCGGGCAGCGTCCCCCACGGCAGGGTGTGGAGCGCGCCGGTCGGCCCGATCACCACCGGACGGTCACCGATGTCGGCGGCCAGCGGGTCGAGCAACCGTGTGGCGAGCGCCGCCGCTTCTCCCGCGATCCCGGAGGCAGGGGTGCCGGTGTCCCGCAGGCCCGCTCTCCGCAGGCCGTACCGCAACCGGATCGTCGCCTCGGCTGCGGCGGTGTAGGAGCCGAGCACGCGTAGGACGCAGCCGTCGGCCGTGACCACCACGGCGGCGAGCCGGTCACCGTGCCGGACCATCTCGACCAGAGCCGTACCGCCGAGCGCGGCGCGCAGGCCGTCGATCGACAAGGGCTCCCTGGAGTGTCCCCGCGCCACCGCGCGCCAATGCTCGGCCCAGCCCAGGACGGCCTCGGGCCGCCCGTCGCGCAGCGCCAGCGACAGGCCGAAGTCCGCGAGCCGCTCGCCCGCCCGTACGGCGTGAGCCCGTACGCCGGGGTCTTCAAGGCGCTCGTGTCCCGCTGTGGCCTCCTCCAGGCCCGTCCGCAGCGCCGCGAACGCCCCCGGCAGGTCTCCTCGCAGGCTTCGCCGCAGCGCTGTCGCGTGGTGGCGTACGACGCGATGCGCCCGTCCGGTGGCGGCAGGCCCTTCGATGACCAGCTCAAGATCGGCTTCCACCGCGTCACGAGTGGCCGGCACCGGCGATCCACCCCCGGCCCATCCGGACCCCGCCTCGGCTCGTCCGGGTACCGCCTCGGCATGTTCGGCGGGGATCGGCTCGGCTCGTCCGGATGCTGGCTTGGCCTGTCCGGGCACTGGCTCGGTGGTTTGGGCGGGGATGGTGAGAGCGAGTTCGGCGGCGGTCAGTCGGAGGGCGGCGGCTGGGCCGGCCCATCCGTGCGCGGCGAGACGGCCCGCGAGCATCCGTACCTCGTCGAGAAGGTGCCGCGTCGGCTCCTCGACGGCGATCCGGGCCCGGAGGGTCACCTCCTCCGCGAGTGGCACCCACGCGTGGCGTCCCTGCCCGGCCAGTTCCGCCGCCGCCCGCTCGGCGCTGGCCCGAGCCTGGTACGGGTCGCCGACGAGTAGTTCGGCCTGTGCCAGGAGCAGGCGCGACTCGGCCAGGGTGACGAGGGCGCCGGCGGCGGCCAGATCGGGGACGGCCTGCCCGAGCAGCGCCCTGGCCTCTCCGGGCAGGTACGCGGCGAGCAGGGCGCCGGCGAAGTCGGCCCGCATCGCGGCGAGCCGTTCGGGATAGCCGGCCAGGGTCTTCTCGGCGGCCTGGTATCCGGTGAATGCGGCCGGGATGTCGCCGCGTCGCGTGGCGACGAACGGCAGGTTGGCCTCAGCGAGGGTGGCGATGTGATCGAGACCGGCGTCGCGGGCGACGGTGACGCAGGCCGACAGATCGTGGGAGGCCGCGTCATAGTCTTCGAGGTAGGTGTGGGCGAGGCCCCGGTTGAGCAGGGCTCCGGCCAGGAAACGCGGGTCACCCGCGCCGGTGAGTCGTTGAACGGCCAGGTCGCAGCAGGCCACCGCCTCTTCGATCCTGCCGAGCCTGACCAGCGCGACGGACCGCTGGACGCCGAGCCGTGCCGCGTCCAGGCCCGTCAGGTGCCCTTCCGCGAGGTCGGCGACGCATAGCGCGCCCACGGGGTCGCCCAGGTCGGCGCGGACGGCGACCAGCGACAGGCGCGCCTGGGCGGCACGTTCGGGAAGGTGGCGGGCCGCGGTGACGGCCTCGTGCAGGTGGTCCGCCGCGAGTTCGAGCAGCCCGAACTCGCGCGCGGCGAGTGCCAGCGCGCGGTGGGCCACGGAGACGGCTTCCTGGCAGTCGCGTGCCCGCGCCTCGGCCAGCACGGCTCGCGCCCGCTCGCGCGCCCATCCGGGATCGACGCCGGAGGCCACCACGGCCGCCTCCGCCTCCGCCACCAGCTCGGCGATCTCCGCGGTGAGCGGAGGGACGGCCCACCCGGGAGGTGGTGCGGGGAGCGGCGGGGTGGCCTCAACGAGGGGCGGGCCGGTGGTGGTCGTGGGAGGTGGTTTTGGCGTTTCCGCTGGTGCGGTGGGCTGGTCCACGAGAGGTCAGCGCCGGATGCACTGCCAGCGGGTGGCCACCGGGGGATCGCCGACGCGGTGGCAGACGATGCTCAGCCACCCGTGGGGCAGCCCCGTGGTGGCGAACTCCCCGCTCTCGGACGGGAAGCGGATCTTGGCCACGTGCGGCGTCCTGATCTCGACCCGGGCGCCCTTGCCCGGCGCGGGATGCACCTGGCCGGCGAGGTCGAGATGGGAGTCGCACACCGTGATCTCCACGTCGATGGTCAGCCCCTCGGCGGCGAAGCGCAGCAGGCGCGGCTCAGTCCCGGCCGTGCTGCCGTTGGACCGGACGCCCGGCAGCGGCCTGGCGCCGATGGCGGTGTCCGGGGACGGCGCGACCAGGCTCGCGGTCACGGCGCCGGGGAGGCGCAGCCCGTACACGGCGTGCGCTTCGGAGGCGACCCGGGCAGGGACGGGGTCGGCGCCCGCGGCGATCCGCAGGGCCGCCAGGAGATATTCGTCGTCGTTCACCGCTCGTCCTCCATGAGGGACCGCAGGCGCTTGAGGCAGCGGCCGCGGGTGGGTCCGATGCTGCCGATGGGCATGTCGAGCCGCCGTGACAGCTGGGCGTAACTCGCCTCGGGGACCGTGACGATCAGGCGCAGCAGCATGCGGCAGGGGTGGGGAAGCCTGTCGACGGCCGCCCAGAGCCGCCGCCCGTCCTCCTCGGTGAGCATGGCCGCGGTGGGGTCGCCGTCGGGCGCCGGGATCTCGGCGGGCAGGTCGGTCAGCCGGTCGCCGGTCCGCCGCCGGCCGATGCGCGCGGCCTCGTGGCGGGTCGTGGTGACCAGCCAGGCGCCGACGCGTTCGGGGTCGCGGATCGTGTGCATGCTCTCGAGCAGGCGGAGCCACGCGGCCTGCACGGCGTCGGCGGCGTCCGCGGCGTCGAGGCCGAAGGCGCGGGCGACGGCCCACATGCGGTAGCCGTGCCGGGCGACCAGGTCGCGCCAGGCCGTCTCGTCGAGGAGGTCGAGGTCGTATGGCATGTGATGACTTCGCGTGGTGGGGGGAACGCTTTCGGTGAGCACCCTAGCGGGGTGCGGGCACGCGTACGCCGAGATCGGGAAATCGCCTGGCGCCGTCTGGGTGGAGCACGTGATGGGCCGCCTCACCAGGGGACATGTGGCGGGCGGCGGCGGCGATGGCCCCGGCCACGACGGCGGTGGCGAACGACGTGCCGCTCCACACGGCGTAGCCGTCGTACGGGTCAAAGTCCACGAAACTGCTGGTCAACGCTTCGCCACGGGCGCAGGCGTCCACCCAGGGGCCGTAGGCGGAGAACCCGGCGCGTCCGGTTTCTGGTGAATCGAGAGCTCCGACGGCGATCACGCGAGGCATCGCGGCGGGCCAGAACGGCCGTGAGGAGGTCGTGTTGCCCGCGCAGGCGACGATCACGGTGTCGGGGAAGGCGGCGAGCGCGCGTTCCAGCAGAGGGGAGGGCCGGTCGTCGTAGGTGAAGCAGCCGAAGGGCAGCACGAGCACGTCGATGCGCGCGTCGCGCAGGATGCCGAGCGCCCGCAGCACGCCTGCCTCGTCGCCGACCCCATGGCTGTCGAGCACCCGGACCACGCGCAGCCGCGCGCCGGGCGCCTGGCGCAGCAGCAGCCCCGCGATGAAGGTGCCGTGGCCGGCCTGGCCGTCGAGAAGCCCGTCGCCGTCGGCGTCGAGGATCTCCTCCGGCTGGCCGCGGAACCAGTCGGCGTCCCTGAACCACGGGTGCGGGGCCACACCGGTGTCGAGCAGCCCGACCGTCACCCGTGAGGGTTCGCCCGGGTCGTACGCGGGGGCCGACGCGGGCAGCGGGGCTCCGGACGGACCCCCGAAGAACAGCGGCTGCCCCATGACGACATGGTTGGGGCAGACCTCCTGGCCCCGCGCCACGAGCGTGGCGGCGATCTCGCAGGGGTCGGCTCCGGGCGAGAGCCGCAGCAGGAAGAGCCCGTCCATGTACTCGGCCGACTGGGTCCAGCGCGCCGCCACGCCGGGAGACCGTGCGAGCAGGACGCCGGGCCGGATGAAGGCGTGGCGGCCCGGAATGTGCTCAACTGCCTGCACGTTCACGGGCGGCTCCCTATAGGGGCGGTAAACACGGAATGCATCTTTCCCCATACGGAGAGTTGTCAAGCGTGATTAGGTATGACCCGGCTCTGGTGCCCCGCCACGACGGACGGTAGTCTCTCCCTCAGTCACTTGTGATCATCCCAGTATGAGGACGTTGGGGAAGGCGCACCTCGTACGAAACGGGAGGTCCGGTGTCTGCTCGTGGCGTGCTGTACGTCCACTCGGCTCAACCCGCGCTGTGCCCGCACATCGAATGGGCCGTCGCGGGTGTCCTTGGCATACCCGTCGACCTGTCGTGGACTCCTCAGCCGGCCCAGCCTGGCACCGTGCGGACCCAGGCCGAGTATGAGGGCCGTCCCGGCACGGCGGCGGCGATCACGTCGTCCCTCATGGGCTGGCAGCGCATCCGTTTTGAGATCACCGAGGACGCGTCCCCGGGTGTGGACGGCTCCCGGCATGCCTACACGCCGACGCTCGGCGCCTTTACGGCCGTGGTCGGCGTGTCCGGCGACATCATGATCCCCGAGGACCGGCTGCGCAATGTGATGCTGATGGCCGCGCAGGGCCGGGTCGTGCTGGAAGAGGAGTTGGACAAGCTGCTCGGCAAGCAGTGGGACGAAGAGCTCGAACCCTTCCGCTACGCCGGCGACGGCGCACCCGTCCGCTGGCTCCACGCCGCCGTCTGACCGCCGTTACGCCGCAAGAAGCGACCTTTCACGCCACGGCCGCTCCGGACCGCCCGGAGGCGGCGCCAGGGTTCGCGGGTATGGTTCCCGCGTCAGGAGCGGGACGGGCGTTCGTCTCCCGCTCCGCGGCTTCGATGACCTGGGGTATCGCTGGACGGCGCCGGAGTCCCGGCCGGCCGGAGGATGCTGGCGGCCCTCGGTCCGAAGATGCTGGAGCTGTCCCGCGACCGGTCGGCGGGCGCGCTTCCGTACCTGGCCACCGGCCGATTGAACCCGGCAGGGCTCCACGGGCGACGCCGCACCGCCGACAAGACGGCGAGGCCCCGCACCGGCGTCCGGTGCGGGGCCTCACCTGCTGAACGGATGACCTACAGCGGGATGTTGCCGTGGGCGCCGCGGGCGGGGGTGGCCTGGGCGAGGACCTTGGCGATGGCGCCGCGGGTCTCTTCGGGCTTGATGACCTCGTCGACGACGCCGAGCTGGATCGCGCGGTCGAGGCCGCCGGCGACCTTCTCGTGCTCCTCGGCCAGCCGCGACTCCAGGGCGGAACGCTCCTCCTCGGGGGCGGCGGCGATCTCGCGGCGCTTCAGGACGCGGATGGCGGCGAGCGCGCCCATGACGGCGACCTCGGCGGTCGGCCAGGCGAACACCTTGGTGGCGCCCAGGGACCGGGAGTTCATCGCGATGTACGCGCCGCCGTAGGCCTTGCGCGTCACCAGGGTGACGCGGGGCACGGAGGCCTCGGCGAAGGCGTGCAGGAGCTTGGCCCCGCGCCGGACGACGCCGTCGTGCTCCTGGCCGACGCCGGGAAGGTAGCCGGGGACGTCCACCAGGACGACCAGCGGCACCCCGAAGGCATCGCACATGCGCACGAACCGGGCGGCCTTCTCGGCGGACGTTGAGTCGAGGCAGCCGGCGAGCCGCATCGGGTTGTTGGCGATGATGCCGACCGTGCGGCCGCCGAGGCGGCCGAGCGTGGTGACGATGTTGGGCGCCCACTTGGGGTGCAGTTCGACGCCGGGCTCGTCGAGCAGCCCGTTGACCAGCGGGTGCACGGAGTACGCCCGGCGGACCTCCTCGGGGAGCAGGCCGGAGAAGTCGACGTCCTCCACCGATTCGAGGCGGACGCGCCCCTGGTGGCCGAGCAGCACGGCAAGGCGCCGGGCGTTCAGCACCGCCTCGGTGTCGGACTTGGTGACGACGTGGACCACGCCGCTGCGCTTGCTGTGCGGCTCCGGGCCGCCCAGAGCGGCCATGTCGATCTTCTCGCCGGTGACGCTGCGGACGACGTCGGGCCCGGTGACGAAGATGCGGCCCTTGTCGGAAAGGATCACCAGGTCGGTCAGGGCCGGACCGTACGCGGCTCCGCCGGCCGCCGGGCCGAGGACCACGGAGATCTGCGGGACCACGCCGGAGGCCCTGGTCATCGCCGCGAACACGCGGCCGACGGCGTGCAGGGACTCGACGCCCTCGGCCAGGCGGGCGCCGCCGGAGTGCCACAGGCCGACGATCGGGACGCGTTCGCGGACGGCGATGTCGTAGGCGTGCACGATGTGCTCGCAGCCCTCGCTGCCCATCGCGCCGCCCTGGACGCGCGCGTCGCTGGAGAAGGCCACCACCGGCACGCCCTCCACGCGGCCCATGGCGGCGAGCACGCCGCTGCGGTCTTCGGGGGAGAGCAAGTGGATGGTGCCCTCGTCGAACAGGGCGGACAGGCGTGGTCGCGGGTCGCGGGGATCAGGAGCCTCCTCTTCGGAGGCCCCGGTCACCACCCCCTTGTCGAGCACAGTCACAGGCGCTCCAAAATCAAATGCTGGCGAAGGCGACGGAGACGTTGTGGCCGCCGAAGCCGAACGAGTTGTTGATCGCGGCGATCTGGCCGTCGGGGAGCTTGCGCGGCTCGCCGCGCACGATGTCCACCTCGACCGCCGGGTCGAGGTTGTCCACGTTGATGGTGGCCGGCACGACCCGGTCGTACAGGGCCTTGATCGTGAAGACCGACTCGATGCCGCCGGCCCCGCCGAGCAGGTGACCGGTCATCGACTTGGTCGCCGTCACGAGCGGGTGGTCGCCGATGATCTCCTGGATCGCCACCGCCTCCACGACGTCCCCCGCGGGGGTGGAGGTGGCGTGCGCGTTGACGTGCCGGATGTCCTCGCCGGTCAGACCGGCGTCCGCAAGGACCCTGCGGGCGGCGCTGCGCAGGCCCGCGCCCGTCGGCTCGGGCTGGGCGATGTGGTGGGCGTCGCCGGAGTAGCCGACGCCGGCCGCCTCGGCGTAGATGCGGGCCCCGCGGGCGAGGGCGTGCTCCTCGGACTCGAGGACGATGATGCCCGCTCCCTCGCCGAGGACGAACCCGTCACGGTCGACGTCCCAGGGCCGGGAGGCCAGCTGGGGCTCGTCGTTGCGGGTGGACATCGCCCGCATCGCCGCGAAGGACCCGAGGTTCAGCGGGTGGATGGCGGCCTCGGTGCCGCCCGCCACGACGACGTCCGCCCGCCCCGACCTGATCATCTCCATGGCGTAGCCGATGGACTCGGCGCCGGTGGCGCAGGCGCTGACGGTGGCGTGGACGCCGGCCGTCGCGCCGAGTTCGATGCCGATCCATCCGGCCGAGCCGTTCGGCATCAGCATGGGGACGGTGTAGGGCGACAGCCGCTGCCAGCCCTTCTCCTTGAAGACGTCGTAGGCGGCGAGGATCGTGGTGATACCGCCGATGCCGCTGCCGACGACGACCCCCAGCCGGTCGGGGGCGACCTTCGGCGTCCCGGCGTCCTGCCAGGCCTCGCGGGCCGCGATGAGCGCGAACTGCTCGGCACGGTCCAGGCGGCGTGACTCCGGCCTGGGCAGGACCTCGGTCGGCTCGACGGCCGCCTTGGCGGCGAACTTCACCGGCAGGAGGTCGGCCCAGTCTTCGGTGAGGGTGTGGACGCCCGACTGTCCGGCGAGGAGCGCCGACCAGGTCGAGGCGACGTCTCCACCGAGGGGCGTTGTCACGCCGAGCCCGGTGACAACGACACGTACCCGATCTCTGCTCACTTGATGCGCTCCTTGTGAATCGACGCGAAGCATGGGGGGGCTCAGGCGCCCGGCCGCACCGGACGCCTGAGTCGAGCTAGTTCTGGATGAAGTTGACGACGTCCTTGACGGTCTTCAGGTGCTTGAGCTGGTCGTCGGGGATCTCGACGCCGAACTCGTCCTGGGCGGCGACGGCGATCTCGACCATGGAGAGCGAGTCGATGTCGAGGTCGTCCACGAAGTTCTTCTCCGGGGTGACCTCGGCGGCCGGGATGCCGGTGATCTCGTTGATGATCTTGCCGAGGCCCGCGAGGATCTCCTGCTCGGTCACTGCCATGTCGCGATTTCTCCTTGGATCGGGTGCTTCTCTTGGTGTGTACGGCGAGCCGTGCGGGCCGGTCGTACAGGTTCAGGGGATCTCCACCACTTGGCCGGCGTAGGTGAGGCCGGCGCCGAAGCCGAGCAGGAGGGCCAGGTCGCCCGACTGGACCTCGCCGCGCTCGATCATGCGGCTCAGCGCGAGCGGGATCGACGCGGCCGAGGTGTTGCCGGCCAGGACGATGTCCTTGGCGATGACCGCCTTGTCGGCGCCGAGCTTACGGGCGATGGACTCGATGATGCGCAGGTTGGCCTGGTGGGGGACGAAGGCGGCCAGCTCGGAGGGGTCCACCCCCGCACGGTCGCAGGCTTCCTTGGCGACCGGGTGAAGCGCGGTCGTGGCCCAGCGGAACACCGTCTGGCCTTCCTGGTGGAGGAAGGAGTCGCGGTCCTTGATGATGATCGCGTCGTACTTGTCGCCGGCGCTGCCCCACACGACCGGGCCGATGCCGGGCGTCTCGGACGGCCCGACCACGGCGGCTCCGGCGCCATCGGCGAAGATCACGCAGGTGGCCCGGTCGGTCCAGTCGACCCACTGGGAGAGCTTCTCGGTGCCGATCACCAGCACGTTGGTCGCGGACCCGGCCCGGACGGCGTCACCAGCGGCCGCCAGGGCGTAGCAGAAGCCGGCGCAGGCGGCGTTGACGTCGAAGGCGCCCGGAGCCTGGATGCCGAGCCGGTGGGCGACGCGGGCGGCGGCGTTCGGGATCTGCGCCTCGAGCGTGCAGGTGGCGACGACGACCAGGTCGATGTCGGCGGCCGACAACCCGCTCGCGGCCAGGGCCTTGCCCCCGGCCTGCACGGCGATGTCGACGTCGGACTCCTCGGGGCCGGCGATCCGGCGCTCCTTGATGCCGACGCGGCTCTGGATCCAGGCGTCGTTGGTGTCGATGGTCTTCGCCAGGTCGTCGTTGGTGACGACACCGGCGGGCTGGTAACCGCCGAACGCGAGCACCTTGGCGCCCGGGGAGCCTCGCATGATCCTCACTGGGCGGTCTCCTTGCTGATCACGGTGCCGGCGGCCGCGAGGTCGTCGGGGGTCTTGAGCGGGACCGTCTCGATGCCGGGGAGCGCCCGCTTGGCCAGGCCGGTCAGCGTGCCTCCCGGAAGCAGCTCGATCATGGCGGTGACACCGAGGCCGGCCATCGTGGCCATGCACAGATCCCACCTGACCGGGCGGGCCACCTGGGCGATCAGCCGCTCGACGAACTCGGCGCCGCTCGCGACGGCCTGGCCGTCCGCGTTGGACAGCAGGGTCACGCGCGGGTCGCCCGGGGTGACCCCGGCGGCCTCGGAACGCAGGTGCTCGACCGCGGGGGCCATGTGGTGGGTGTGGAACGCTCCCGCCACGGAGAGGGATCTCAGCCGGGCGCGAGCGGGCGGGTCGGCCGCGAAGGCGGCGAGCTGCTCGGCCGTGCCGGCCGCGACGATCTGACCGGCTCCGTTGATGTTGGCCGGGGTGAGGCCGTGACGCTCGATCGCGCCGAGCACCTCTTCCTCGTCGCCGCCGAGCACGGCCGTCATGCCGGTCTGGGTGATGGCGGCGGCCTTGGCCATGGCCTGGCCGCGCTGCCCCACGAGGGCGACGGCCTGTTCGGGGGTGAGGACGCCGGCGAGGGCGGCGGCGGTGAACTCTCCGACGCTGTGCCCGGCGACCACGCCGGGGGTGACGGCACCGCCGTCTCCGGCGGAGCCGGCGCCGGCGGGGGAGAGCAGGACCTCGGCGACGGCGAGGCCGGCGGCTACCAAGAGTGGCTGCGCGACCGCGGTGTCACGGATCTCGTCCGCGCCGGCCGTGGTCCCGTAGGAGATCAGATCGAGGCCGGCGACATCGGACCATGCCGACAGCCGGTCACGAAGACCGGGGATCTCAAGCCACGGGGACAGGAAGCCTGGAGTCTGGGCGCCTTGCCCGGGAGCGACGATGACGAGCACAAAATCCACCATGCCCTGTAGGAGTTCACCACACTGCTAATGATCCGTACGAACTTTGTCGGTGGGTCTTTGTAGGAACCCTCTAGTGGAGGTTTCCGGACCGTTACCGAACCATGGTCAGGTTACGGTTGCTCGCGACAACCTTCCGAGAATCAGGCCGACCTGCAATGTGAAGGCGGACCGGCCCTCGGTGGGCTGGTAGCCCGTCAGTTCTGTGATCTTCTTCAAACGGTAACGCACGGTGTTCGGGTGGACGAACAACAGACGCGCCGTGGCTTCCAAAGATGTGCCCTGCTCCAGGTAGGTCGCCAGTGTGTCGAGCAGCGGAGTGCCCTCCAGGGGCTCGTAGACGTTCTCGATGAGCTGCTCGCGGGCGTCCTCGTCGCCGTCGATGGCCCGCTCGGCGAGCAGGTCCTCCGCCAGCACGGGCCGGGGGGCGTCCGGCCATCCCTGTGCCGCCCGCAGGCCCGCCACGGCGGCGCGGGCCGAGTTGGCCGCCGCGTGCAGGTCGGGGACCTCGGGGCCGATGACGATCGGGCCGGGCCCGAAGCGCGGCACCACGTGCCTGGAGGCGTCCTTGATGCTGTCGGCGCCGCCCACGATGACGATCAGGCGGTCGCCCTGCACACCGGCGAGCAGGTCGTGGCCGAGACGCCGTCCCTTGTCGCGCATCCCGTCGATGACGGTCTGCGGGTCGGCGTCCGGCGCGTACCCGGCGAGCACCACGACCGGTGAGGACGTCCAGCCGAGCGCCGCCGCCCACGAGTGCAGCCCGTCGTCCACCTCGCCGCGGACCAGCGCGTCCACGATCAGGGCCTCCAGGCGCGCGTCCCACGCGCCGCGCACCTCGGCCTCGCGAGCGTAGACGTGGGCGGCGGCGAACGCCACGTCGCGGGTGTAGCGCAGCATCGCCTGCTTGAGCAACTCCTCGCCGCCGGGCGCCGCGAGATCCTGGACCTCCGCCTCCACCACCTCGACGACGACGCGTACCAGGTCGACCGTCTGCTGCAGCGAGACAGAGCGCTTCAGCTCGCGCGGGGCGGTGCCGAATATCTCGATGCTGGGGGTCGGCCTGCCCTCGTCGGCGTGCTGGAACCACTCGACGAAGGCGGCGATGCCGGCCTGGGCCACCAGCCCGACCCACGAGCGGTCCTCGGCCGACAGCGCCCGGTACCACGGCAGCCGTTCGTCCATCCGGGTCATCGCGGCGGTGCCGAGAGTCCCCATCGCCCGTTCGAGCCGTCGTGCGGTGTCCTCGCGTACCCGGTCATTCACATCCCTAGGGTGCCAGGTCAGCACGAGTGCGAAAGCCCTAGGTGCGCTATATCACCGCTACGGCGGTGATCACCCCGATCGCCAGGTGGGTCACGGCGAGCAGGACGGCGGCGGGTTGCAGCCCGGGCTCGCGGACCAGATCGCGGACCGAGATGCCGGCCACCCGGTCGAAGAGCAGCATCCCGAGGGCCTGCACGACGATGCCCGTGACGCCGAAGACCAGGGTGGCGAGCAGCCCTTCCTGGAGCACGCCTCCCGAGGACCAGATGGAGGCGGCGACGATCAGGCCGACGGCCGCGAGCCCGGACGCGGTGAGCAGCGCCGCGTTGGGGTTGCGGTCCTCCTGGATCACCTTGCTGAGCCGGCCGGGGGTGGCCAGGTCGATGACGTAGAAGCCGGCGATCAGCAGCAGGACGCCCAGGACCGCGTAGGCGAGGATCGCCATGGCTCCTCGTCCGAGCGCTTCTCCGAGGGGACCGGCGAGCGCGATGGTCATGTGGTGCTCCTTGGGCGTGCTCGGTGGGGGGTGGGAAGAACGGGACGGATCACGGGTACGCGTGTCGCCGGCATCACGGGATCACGCGGGATCATGGGATCACGTCTCGATGCGGTGGGGGACGAAGGAGGAGGAGTCATCGGTGATCAGGCCCGAGGTCTCCCGGATGCCGAGCCCGGCGGCCTCGTCCCCGACGACCCACGCGCCGAGCACGGGACGCCAGCCGTCGAAGTCGGGCAGCGCCTGGAACTCCTGGTAGACGTAGCCCTCGGCGCCGTAGCCGCCGTCGGTGCTCTGCGTGCCCTCGGGGGTCACGATGCGCATGCTCGCGCCCTCCCGGCCGAGCAGCGGCTTCTCGATGTGGGCGGGCAGGTCCCGGGGGCCGTCCAGGTAGGCGGGCAGCAGGTTGGGGTGGCCGGGGTACAGCTCCCACAGGACGGCCAGCAGCGCCTTGTTGGACAGCAGCATCTTCCACAGCGGCTCGATCCAGGTCATGGAGACCTGCTGCCTGACCGCCTGCGGCCCGAACGGGTCGGCGACGGCCCATTCCCACGGGTAGAGCTTGCACAGCGTGCGGATCACCCGCTGCTCCATGTCGACGAAGCGCTGCGCGCGGGCGTCCCACCCGATGTCCTCCATGGCGACGGCGACGGTCTTCCGGCCCGCCTGCTCGGCCGTCTCCTGCAGGTAGCCGAGCGTCATCACCTCTTCGCCGGTCTCGTCCATGTTGGTCCAGGCGAAGTGGGCGGGGCCGCTCTGCAGCGGCAGCGCCGCCCAGCGCTCGATCAGCCGCTCGTGGAGGGAGTTCCACTGGTCGTCGTCCGGATGGACGTCCTTGAGCCAGAACCACTGGATCAGCGAGCTCTCGACGAGGCTGGTCGGGGTGTCGGCGTTGTACTCCAGCAACTTGGCCGGACCGTTCCCGTCGTAGCGCAGGTCGAAGCGGCCGTAGAGGTGCGGGTCCCGGCGCCGCCAGGACGCCTCGACCTCCGGCGCCGCCCACTCGGGGATCGCGAAGTCGCGGTGGCGGCCGGCGGCGAGCACGTGCTCGACGGCCGCGAGGCACATGCCGTGCAGCTCCTCGACCTGGCTCTCCAGGTCGAGGACCTCCTCCATGGTGAAGACGTACTCCACGCCCTCGTCCCAGTAGGGCCGGGTCAGGTGGACCGGGTGCGCGGAGCGGTGGTAGGCGAGCCCCTGCTCCTCGATGATCTTCTCCCAGCCGTCCCGCCGCGTGGACGCCTGCCTGCGCACGTCAGCTCCCCCCTGAGCCGCGGCCGCCGAAGCCGCCGCGCTGGAGCACGGTGCCCGACCGGCTGTCGACGTGGGCGCTCGCCGGCCTGATGGTGGTGCCGCGCAGCACCCGGCCCGCCTGCCTGACGCCTCCGTAGTACCAGCCGTAGGCTCCGTGCGAGCCGTAGTAGCCGTGGCCGCCGTCATCGTCGTCGTCGCAGTTGTTCTCGTCCACGACCTGGTACGACCCGTCGGACTGGCCGCTGGAGAGGTCCACACAGTCGGCGGTGACCCGTTCGGCGAAGGTGTCCTGGGCGGCGCAGAACCCGATGACCAGGGTGGACAGCAGGCCCATCGCGCCAAGGGTGATCACGCTGGAGGACAGCTTCTTGCCGTCGCCCGGTGGGGCGGCCGCCTTCCCGGGCCCGTTCTGCGCCAGCGGGTGGGGTGGTAGCGCGCGCTCGGGCCGGGGGTTCGCCATCTATCTAATTCCATCTCTCGAAAAGTCAGCACAGCGTACCGTTTGGACCGATCAACGGAGTGATCGGCCACAAAGTTTCTAAGTCGTGGAATAAGTGGAGATTTCGCTGCTTATCGGGCGGTCTGACGTGCGGGGAAGGGACGCTGGGTAGATTCGCACCTGTGGAACCGGTCGAAGCGCTGAAAAGGATCGCCTTCCTCCTCGAACGGGCGGGCGAGCCCACCTACCGGGTGCGCGCCTTCCGCGGCGCCGCCGCGACCATCGCCGAGATCCCCCGCGACGAACTCCTGCGGCTCGCGCGCTCCGGAGGCCTGTCCGGCCTCAAGGGCATCGGCAAGGTCACCGCCCTCGCGATCACCGAGGCGCTGGACGGGGACGTGCCCACCTACCTGCGGCGCCTGGAGGACACCGCCGATCTGGACCTGGACGAGGCGACCGCGGCCCTGCGCGCCGCGCTCAAAGGCGACCTGCACAGCCACTCCGACTGGTCCGACGGCGGGTCGCCCATCGAGGAGATGGCCGTGGCGGCCCGGGGGATCGGCCACGGCTACCTCGCCCTCACCGACCACTCGCCGCGCCTGACCGTCGCCGGCGGGCTGTCCCCGGCCCGGCTCCGCGAACAACTCGACGTCGTCGCCGAGCTCAACGAGAAGCTCGCGCCGTTCCGGATCCTGAGCGGCGTCGAGGTGGACATCCTGGACGACGGGTCGCTCGACCAGGAGCCCGAACTGCTCGACCGGCTCGACGTGGTGGTCGCCAGCGTCCACTCCAAGCTGCGCATGGACGCCGGCGACATGACCCGGAGGATGGTCAGGGCCATCGCCGACCCGCGCGTGGACGTGCTCGGCCACTGCACCGGGCGCATCGTCCAGGCGGGGGGCAGGCGTGGGCGGCTGCGGCCGGAGTCGGCGTTCGACGCCGAGATCGTCTTCGAGGCCTGCCGCCGGTTCGGCGTCGCCGTGGAGATCAACTCCCGTCCCGACCGGCTCGATCCCCCCAAACGCCTGCTGCGGCTCGCGTACGAGATGGGATGCCTGTTCTCGATCGACTCCGACGCCCACGCGCCCGGGCAACTCGAATGGCAGCACCTCGGCTGCGAACGAGCCGCCCGCTGCGGCATCGAGCCCGCCCGCGTCATCAACACCTGGCCCGCGGAGACCCTCCTGACCTGGACCACCGCCCCGGCTGGTTGATCCGGCTCCGGTGGTGTCTCCTCACTTGGACCGCCGCCCCCGGCTGGTTGATCCGGCTCCGGTGGTGTCTCCTCACTTGGACCGCCGCCCCCGGCTGGTTGATCCGGCTCCGGTGGTGTCTCCTCACTTGGACCGCCGCCCCCGGCTGGTTGATCCGGCTCCGGTGGTGCCCTGCTTTTGTGGGGCGCCGCTCCCACTCGCCGCCTCGTGTGGTGCTTGTCCATCAGGCGCCGCGACGGCGCGAGGGGGATACGGCGATGCCGGCGCCACCTACGTGGAACAACCCGGCGAAGGCTTCCTAGATGCCGCGCTCGCGGCATCGGCGCGAATGTCGGTGGTGCGGCGTAGCTTCGGGGTGTGAACCGTACCGATCGGCTCTACGCACTCATCGAGGAGTTGCGCGCGATCTCCCCCGGGTGCCGGTCCGCATGGGAGTTGAGCGAGCGATTACAGGTGGGCGTCCGCACCGTCGAGCGCGACATCGCGGCCCTCCAGCAGGCGGGGGTGCCCGTACGCGCGGCGGACGGCGGGCAGGAGGGCTACACCCTCGACGAGACGGGGTCCCCGTCCAGGCTCGACCTCACCCCGGACGAGGCGGTGGCCGTGGCGGTCGCGCTGAGCCGCGCGGGGAGGCGTCCCCTGGCCGGTGGCGCCCGCAGCGCGCTGCGCAAGCTGGTGGCCACCATGCCCGTCCTGGACCGCCCGCCGGCCGGCGCGCCGTCCGGTCCAGAGAGTGCCCGTGGAGACGGCGGGGCGCCCGGTCCAGAGAGTGCCCGTGGAGAGGGCGGAGCGGCCGGCAAGGCGGTGGATCCGGGGGAGGTGGAGGAGGGCCCCGGCGCGCGGGCCGCCGTCGCGCGGGTCATCGAGGAGGCGCTGCTCCACCGGCGGGTGCTGCGCATCGTGTACGAGGCGCGTTCCGGCGCGATGACCGAGCGCGAGGTCGAGCCCGGTGTCTTCATCGGCGGGCGTGGCGGCTTCTGGTACCTCGTGGGCTGGTGCCGGCTCCGCGAGGACGTCCGGGTGTTCCGGCTCGACCGCATCGTCAGCGCCGCCCTCACGGACGAGCGGGCGGAGGCGCGCCGCAGGCTCGACGAGTACGCCCCGCACATCCCCGACCTGATCGCCCGAGACCAGGCGACCTGATCGCCCGAGACCAGGCGACCTGATCCCGGCGACCTGATCCCAGCGACCGGGTGACCTGATCCCGGCGACCTGATCGCCCGCGACCGGGCCCGCGGCTGACGCCGGTGACGGCGAATGTCGGTGGTGCGGCGTAGCTTCGGGGCGTGAACCGTACCGATCGGCTCTACGCTCTGGTCGAGGAGCTGCGCGCGATCTCCCCCCGGTGCCGATCCGCACGAGAGCTGAGCGCCCGGTTCGAGGTGAGCGTCCGCACCGTCGAGAGGGACATCGCGGCCCTCCAGCAGGCGGGAGTGCCCATCTACGCCGAAGCCGGCAGGCGTGGGGGCTATGCGATCGACAAGGCGATGTCGCTGCCGTCGCTCAACTTCACCCCCGCCGAGGCGGTGGCCGTCGCGGTCGCGCTGAGCCGCGCGGGGGAGCAGCCCTTCGCCGCCCACGCCCGCAGCGCGCTGCGCAAGCTGGTGGCCGCCATGCCCATGCCCGACGGGGAGCGCGCCAGGGAGCTCGCCTCCCGGGTCCACTTGCTCGGCGACACGGGCGATCCCGGGACCGCCTCACACACGCGAGCCGCGATCACCCGCGTGATCGAGGAGGCCCTGCGGCGCCGGCGGGTGCTGCGCATCTCCTACGACGACCGCTCGCACGTGTCCACCGAACGCGATGTCGAGCCGGGCATGTTCCTGGGCGGGCGCGGCGAAGCCTGGTACCTCGCGGGGTGGTGCAGGCTCCGCGAGGACGTCCGGGTGTTCCGGCTCGACCGCATCGTCAGCGCGGCGCTCACAGGGGAGCCCGCGCCCGCGCGGCGGCGGCTGGACGAGTACGTTCCGAACATCCCCGACCTGATCGTCCGCAATCCCGCTCTGGACTGACCCTCGGATCGTTCGTGGCCGCGCCGACGCCCGGAATGCGTCGCTCGAAAATCCGGTCGAAAACACCGACATGACGTTGTCGCACAGGTCGGCGATCGTAGATGTGTTCGCACGGACCGATCCGTGTACTCGCGACCTTCAGCACATCCAGAGGAGACAACCCAGTCATGAGCACGCCGCCGTTCAACACCGTGGCCTGGTTCGAGATCGCCACCGACGACCCCGAGGGCGCGCAGCGCTTCTACGGCGAGTTGTTCGGCTGGTCCTTCGAGACCGACAAGGAGCCCGCCGGAGAGGGCATGGACTACCGCATGATCACCTATCCCGGCGTCGAGGGGGTGAAGGGCGGCCTCTACGGCACCAAGGGGGAGTTCCCCGGTCACGGCATCTTCACCGTCGTGGTCGCCGACGTGGCTGCCACCTGCGAGGAGGTCGAGCGGCTCGGCGGGAAGACGCAGTTCAAGATGATCGGCAACGCCCAGGGGCCCGACTTCGCCTACCTGCGCGACACCTCGGGCAACCTCTTCGGCATCTTCGCGCCGTCCGCCTGAGGACGCCCGCCTGAGGACGCCCACGGAGGACGCCCGCCTGAGGACGCCCACGGAGGACGCCCACGGAGGACGCCCACGGAGGACGCCCACGGAGGACGCCCACGGAGGACGCCCACGGAGGACGCCCACGGAGGACGTCCGCCGCAGAGCATCCGTCTCAGAGTGTCCGCCTGAGACCGACGGGTGAAAGGCCCGCCACGCGGTCGCGTGGCGGGCCTTGGGATGGACTGTGGAGGGGGCCAGGTCACTGGCCAGAGGGCCGGTTCCCGAGCTGGCGGCGCAGCTCGGCGAGCTCGCGCTCCAGATCGGCGATCTGCGGCTGCTGACCCTGCGGCGCGGGCTGTCCCGGGTAGCCGCCGGGGCCCTGCGGTCCGGCGTAGCCCTGCTGACTAGGCCCGTGGCCGGGCTGCGCGCCGTACGGGAGCGCCGGCTGCTGCTGCGCCCACGGCGGCGGCGGCACGGCGCCCCCGTACCCGGGCTGGGCCGGGAAGGGCGACACGTGCTCCGACTGCCTGCGGCGCCGGCCGACCGACATGACCAGCACCACGACGATGATGATGCCGATGACCACGCCGCCGCCGATCAGGATCCACGGCAGGATCGACGAGGGGGTCTCGTCCTTCCCCGAGGAGATCGCCTGCTGGGTGTCGCTGATGTACTTGGCGACGTAGGGGTGGTTGGGGAACAGCGCCTGCACCTCGCGGAACTTCGGCAGCGCCTGCGAGTAGTAGTGCTTGAAGTAGTCGTCCAGCGCCTCGTTGTACCTGGTCGAGGTGATCGCCTGCGAGGGCTTGACGTTCTTCTCGTTCAGCTTCTCCTTGATGATGCTGACCGGAAGGACGAAGGTCTGGCTCTCGGTGTTCTCGCCGCCGTCGGTGACGGAGCCGGCGATCAGCATGCCGATGACCTTGCCGTCCTTGCTGAAGACCGGTCCTCCGGAGTTGCCGTGGTACGCCGGCGCCTGCGTCTGGATGTACGGCACGCCGGTCTGGGTGGTGCGCTTGGCGTTGTACGGGCCCTCGGTGAGGGCGGGGTCCAGCTTGGACTCCAGGCTGAAGAAGGCGGTGTTGGTGACCAGGCCGGGGAACCCGCTGATGTAGAGGGTGTCGCCGGTCTGCACGTCGCTGTCCTCGCCCAGGGGCACGGTCGGCAGGTTCTGCTGCCCGTTGACCTTGAGCAGGGCGAAGTCCTTGCCGGGGTAGCTCTCGCCGACCGACACGAGCTCCGCGGGGACGGGCTTGGCGGTCTTGTCGACGCCGCCGCCGGGCAGGCTCTGCAGGACCGACAGGCTCTTCTGCAGTCCCTGGATCTTCAGGTGGGTGCTGTTGAAGGTGACGAAGAGCTGCGTCGCGAGCTTCACGATCTCTTCGTCGGTCTGGTAGTCACCAAGGCTCTGGACGACCGACTGGGCGTCCTCCTTGTTGAACTTGGTCAGCGCCTGCCGGGCGAAGAGCTGGCCGAGCTCTTCCTCGCCCGTCTCGACACAGTGGGCGCCGGTGACCATGTAGCCGTCGGGCGTGATCCACCAGCCGGTGCACAGCCCGCCGACCTCGGCGTCGACCGACCGGTTCGGGGCGACGCCGCGCAGGTAGGCGTTGGGGTTGGCGGCCATGTGCTGGAAGATGTACTTGGCGATGCTGCGCTCGTCCTGCGCGATCTTGCCGGAGATGGCGGCGGACGCGGCCTGCTGTGCCAGCGCCTGGAGCGCCGACTGCTTGATCTCGGGAGTGGGGACGACGACCTGGCCGCTGTAGGTCAGGCTGGTCAGCTGGACGGCCGGATGCGCTTGGGCGGCCAGACGGGTGCCGACGGGCACGGTGCTCTCACCGTCGGCCATGGCGGGCGCGGCCACCGCCGACATGCTCATGGCGACCGACGCCACTGCGGCGACCATCGTGAGCTTTTTCCTGATGTTTCCGTTCACGCTGGCAATCGTGGGACACGCGGCTTGTCCATGGCTTGTGACTGACTTGGCACGACTGCCGACCGACGGTGAAACGACGGCGGGCCCCCGCGCGGTCGCGCGGAGGCCCGTCGAGAGAACCCGGGAGGATCAGACTCCCATGGACTGCGTCTCGTTGCTCTCAGGGGTCGGCTGGGCGACGACCTCGGTGACGCCGTTCTTCAGGTGGTAGCGCGCGATGGCTTCGCGCAGGACCTCCTGCTTGACCTCGCCGCGCTTGGCCAGCTCGGTGAGCACCGCCAGGGTGATCGACGCGGCGTCCACGTGGAAGTGGCGGCGCAGCGCCGAGCGGGTGTCCGACAGGCCGAAGCCATCGGTGCCGAGCGAGGCCCAGTCACCGGGGACCCAGCGGGCGATCTGGTCGGGAACGGCCCGCATGTAGTCGCTGACGCCCACGAAGGGACCCCTGACCTTCGACAGCACCTTCGTGACGTAGGGGACGCGCTGCTCGGACTCGGGGTTGAGCAGGTTGTGCTCGTCGCAGGCGAGCGCGTCGCGGCGCAGCTCCGACCACGAGGGCGCGGACCACACCTCGGCCGCGACGCCCCACTCCTCGGCGAGCAGGCGCTGCGCCTCGAGGGCCCAGCGGCCGGCCACGCCGGAGGCGAGGATGTTCGCCCGGGGGCCCTCGATGTCGGGGGCCGGGGCGAACCGGTAGAGGCCCTTGAGCACTCCCTCGACGTCGAGGTCCTCCGGCTCGGCCGGCTGCGGGTAGGGCTCGTTGTAGACGGTGAGGTAGTAGAAGATGTCCTCGGGCTTCTCGCCGTACATGCGGCGCAGGCCGTCCTGCACGATGTGGGCGATCTCGAACGCCCACGCCGGGTCGTACGACACGGCGGCGGGGTTCGTCGAGGCGATCAGCGGCGTGTGGCCGTCCTCGTGCTGGAGGCCCTCGCCGTTGAGCGTGGTGCGACCGGCGGTCGCGCCGAGCAGGAAGCCCCGGCCCATCTGGTCGCCGAGCTGCCACATCTGGTCGGCGGTGCGCTGGAACCCGAACATCGAGTAGAAGATGTAGATCGGGATCATGTGCTCGCCGTGGGTGGCGTATGCGGTGCCGGCGGCGATGGTCGAGCCCATGGAGCCCGACTCGCTGATGCCCTCATGCAGGATCTGGCCCTCGACCGACTCCTTGTACGACAGCAGCAGGTTGCGGTCGACCGCGTCGTAGGTCTGCCCGTGCGGGGAGTAGATCTTGGCGGTCGGGAACATCGCGTCGATGCCGAAGGTGCGGGCCTCATCGGGGATGATCGGCACGAACCGCGCGCCGATCTCCTTGTCGCGCATGAGGTCCTTGAGCAGGCGGACGAACGCCATGGTCGTGGCGACGTTCTGCTTGCCCGAGCCCTTCTTCAGGTCGGCGTAGACCTTGTCGCCGGGGAGCTTGAGCGGCTTGGCCCGCGTGACGCGCTTCGGCAGGTACCCGCCGAGCGCCGCGCGGCGCTCCCGCATGTAGGCGATCTCCTCGTCGTTCTCGCCCGGGTGGAAGTACGGGGGCATCTCGCCCTCGAGGTCCTTGTCGGGGATCGGGAGGTAGAGCCGGTCGCGGAACTCCTTCAGCTCGGCCTTGGTCATCTTCTTCATCTGGTGCGTGGCGTTGCGCGCCTCGAAGTCCTTGCCGAGAGTCCATCCCTTGATGGTCTGGGCGAGGATGACCGTGGGCTGGCCGACGTGCTCGCGTGCCGCCTTGAATGCCGCGTAGACCTTGCGGTAGTCGTGGCCGCCGCGCGACAGCTTGCGGATGTCGTCGTCGGAGAGGTGCTCGACCATCTTGCGCAGCCGAGGGTCGTCGCCGAAGAAGTTCTCCCGGATGTACTCACCGGACTCGACGGAGTAGGTCTGGAACTGACCGTCGGGGGTGGTGTTCATCTTGTTGACGAGCACGCCGTCGACGTCGGCGGCGAGGAGCTGGTCCCACTCGCGGCCCCAGACGACCTTGATGACGTTCCAGCCGGCGCCCCGGAAGAACGACTCGAGCTCCTGGATGATCTTGCCGTTGCCGCGTACAGGCCCGTCGAGCCGCTGCAGGTTGCAGTTGATGACGAACGTGAGGTTGTCGAGCTCCTCGCGGGAGGCGAGGCCGATGGCGCCGAGCGACTCGGGCTCGTCCATCTCGCCGTCGCCGAGGAAGCACCACACGTGGCTGCGGCTGGTGTCCTTGATCTTCCGGTTCAGCAGATAGCGGTTGAACCGCGCCTGGTAGATCGCGCCGATCGCGCCGAGGCCCATGGAGACCGTGGGGAACTCCCAGAAGTCGGGCATCAGGCGCGGGTGCGGGTAGGACGGCAGGCCCTTGAAGCCGTGGGAGAGCTCCTGCCGGAAGGCGTCGAGCTGCGACTCGTTCAGGCGGCCTTCCAGGAACGCCCGGGCGTAGATGCCCGGAGCGGCGTGACCCTGGATGAACACCTGGTCACCCGACTCGCCGTGGTCCTTGCCGCGGAAGAAGTGGTTGAAGCCCACTTCGTACAGCGACGCGGCCGAGGCGTAGGTGGCGATGTGGCCGCCGACGTTGGTGCGGGCGTTGGCCCGGGTCACCATGACG
The DNA here is from genome assembly GCF_023276435.1 of Sphaerisporangium perillae. Lineage (GTDB taxonomy): Bacteria > Actinomycetota > Actinomycetes > Streptosporangiales > Streptosporangiaceae > Sphaerisporangium > Sphaerisporangium perillae. The sequence continues at coordinate 34,360 of NZ_JALLPO010000003.1, read as the reverse complement.
GCGGCGTTCCACCGGGTGTAGGCCCTGATGCGGCGCTCGACGTACTCGTCGCCCGGGAACCAGGGCTCCCGCTCTGGCGGGATGGTGTTGATGTAGTCGGTGCTCCGCAGCCCTGGCACCCCCACCTGATGCTCGCGCGCGCGCTCGAGCAGGCGCAGCATCAGATAGCGGGCTCGGCTACGACCCTCCGTCTTGACGACGGTGTCAAGCGACTCGAGCCATTCCTGGGTCTCGCTGGGATCGACATCAGGCAGCTGGCTGGGTAGGCCGTCGCTGATGATCGAGAAACGCTGGCGTCCGGAAGCCACTGGGTCTCGCCTTCCGAGGATGGACTGGTAAGCCTCTTCTTCGATGTCTAGGTCGCCTTCCATCCTGGCCGCTTACTCCGGAAAGTGCATCTCTACCGTCCGGTAACCAAGATGTCCCTGCTGGCAGGGGCGGAATCATGGCCTAGACCACCGATGGTAGGACGATTCTTCCAGCACGCAACATTCCGCACAGAACCGGGGGGTCCGTTGGTGACCTGATCGGGGCCCCTCAGGGGTCCCGCACTCCGCACCCTCCCCCTCGGGAGGGAGTTCCAACCCCGCTCGGGCGCGATGTGCGAACAGGCCGGAGGCGGAAGCCTAAGACGCACGGCTTCCGAGCCGCAAGATCGGCCTCATCCCTCGGCACAGGTAGGGAACCCATGATCCGAAGAACCACGGCACTGCTCGCCCTCGCCGCCGCGCTGGTGGGATGCGGCCCCGCGGCGGGCGCCCCGGCGTCCACCCCGACCCCGAGCGCGACGGCCGGCGGAATCCCGGCCGTCTACCGGGAGCTCGCCCAGTGCATCAGGACCCACGGGGTGCCGAACTTCCCCGACCCGGTGCTCAACTCGCGTACCGGCAAGGTGGACATCCCGCCCGGCACCGCCAAGCCCAGCGAGAGCGTCATGCGGGCGTGCCAGTCCATCGTCGACCGCATCCCGGCCTCCGACAAGGGCAGGCCGGCGACGCCGGCCGAACTGGACCGGCTCCGCCGGCTGGCGCGGTGCATGCGCGACAACGGGCTGCGCGACTGGCCCGACCCCGACGCCCAGGGCGACTTCCCGATGCCGAAGCGGCTGAGGGACCTCGGCAAGAGGGCCATGCGCAGCCAACTGGAGGCCTGCCGGCAGTACTTCCCCGAGAAGGGCATCTCGGTGAAAGACCCGGCGGGTTCCGGTGGCTAGGGCGGTGGGCGCCTCGCTCGCGGGGGTCGCCGTCCTCGCGCTGGCCGGAGGCGGCTGGGCCCTGCTCCGTGCCGAACCCCCGGCCCCCGCCGCAGGACCCGTCACCACCGGCACCGTCCCGGTGACCCTGGGGGACGTGGCCGACCGGCTGCAGGTGAACGGCACCCTGACCTACGACGGCGCCTACAGGGTCAACGGCGCCGGAGGCGTCGTCACGCGGCTGCCGAAGATCGGGACGACGATCACCCGCGGGCACGCCCTCTACGAGGCCGACGGCAGGAAGGTGCCCCTGATGTACGGCTCGCGTCCCGCCTGGCGCGCGTTCGCCCTCGGCATGACCCCCGGCCCGGACGTCGAGCAGCTCGAGCGCAACCTGCGGGCCCTCGGCTACACCGGGTTCACCGTGGACCGGAGCTACAGCCTGTCCACCTACTACGCCGTGCGCAGGTGGCAGCACGACGCGCGCCTTCCCGTCACCGGCGCCGTGCCGCTGGGACAGGTGGTCTTCCTGCCACGGCCGCTCCGCGTGACCGGCCACGACGCCTCGGCCGGCGACCCGGCGAGCGGGCGCGTCCTTCACGGGACGAGCGCGGTGCCCGTCGTGTCGGTCGAGCTTGACCCGAGCATGGCGCCGTCCATCCGCAAGGGCGACAAGGTGATGGTGACCCTCCCCGACGGCCGCACGCGCAAGGGCAAGGTCGCCACGGTCAGCACGGTCGCGGTGACGGCGGCTTCCGGGCAGCAGGACGGCGGCCCGCCGCAGTCCTCGGTCCCGATCACCATCACGCTCTCGGGAAAGCCCGGCCGGACGCTCGACCAGGCCCTCGTCCAGGTCGAGATCACCTCGGAGCAGCACAAGAACGTGCTCACCGTGCCGATCCTCGCCCTGCTCGCCCGGCCCGGCGGCACGTTCGCGGTCGTGACGGTCGCCGGGAACCGCCACACCACCGTCCCGGTCGAGACCGGGCTGTTCGACGAGTCCGCGGGAACGGTCGAGGTGACCGGCGTCCCTGAAGGCGCCCAGGTGGAGGTGCCGGACGAATGACCGGTTCACCCGAGGAAAGACCATCCGGCCGGCCGGGAAGCGCGGTGCTGGAGCTCGAAGAGGTCCGCAAGATGTACCCGGGCGAGCCGCCCGTCGAGTCGGTCCGCGGCGTCACGCTCACCGTCGAGGCTGGGGAGATGGTGGCCATGCTCGGGCCCTCCGGCTCGGGGAAGTCCACTCTGCTCCACCTCATGGCCGCGCTCGACCGTCCCACCTCCGGATCCGTGCGGATCGCGGGCCACGCCGTGGCGGCGTACGGGGACCGGCGGCTCGCCGGGCTGCGCGCCCACCACGTCGGCGTGGTCTTCCAGCAGTTCTTCCTGCTGGAAAGCCTGACGGCGCTGGAGAACGTGGCCACCGGGCTGCTCTACCGCGGCGTGCCCGCCGCCGAGCGCCGCCGCCTCGCGGCCGACGCGCTCGCCAGGGTAGGGCTCGCGCACCGGACCGGGCATCGGTCGGCCAAACTGTCGGGCGGCGAGCGCCAGAGGGTGGCCATCGCCCGCGCCCTCGTCGGACGCCCCTCCATCGTCTTCGCCGACGAGCCCACCGGCAACCTCGACTCGGCGAACGGAACAGAGATCATTTCCCTCCTCCGGGAGCTGAACGGACAGGGGACCACTCTGGTGATCGTCACCCACGACTCCGAGATCGCCGCCGCCTGCCGCCGCAGGGTGGACATCCGCGACGGCCAGGTCGTCGGAGAGCATCGCGTGTCCGGCGCCGTGACGCCCGCTGCCACGGCGGACCGGCGATGAGCGCCGGTACGCTCAGCCGGCTGCGCGCCGCCGACCTGCTCGCCGTGGGGACGCTCGGGCTGCGCGCCCGCCGGACGCGGGCCGTGCTGTCGGCGCTCGGCATCGCCATCGGGATCGCCGCGATCGTCGCCGTCCTCGGGGTCACGCGGTCCAGCCAGGCGGCGCTCCTCCAGCAGATCGACCTGCTCGGCACCAACCTGCTGACCGTGGCCAGCGGCAGGGACCTCGGCGGCGCGGAGGCCCCGCTGCCGGCCGACGCCACACGCATGATCCGCCGCGTAGACGGCGTTGCCGGAGTCGCCCCCACCACTCAGCTGACCTCGAAGAACGTCTACCGCAACGAGCACGTGCCCGTGGGCCAGACCGGGGGCCTGGCCGTACGAGCCTGCGACGCCGCGCTGCTCACGACCCTTGACGGCAAGGTGCGGCAGGGCCGCTTCCTCGACGCCGCCACCGCCCGCAACCCGGTCGTCGTGCTCGGCTACCAGGCGGCCCGGATCCTCGGGATCAGCCGGGTCGACGCCGCGACGCGGGTCTGGATCGGCGACCACTGGTACACCGTGTCCGGGATCCTCGATCCGCTGGTCCTGGCCCCGGAGATCGACCGGTCCGCCCTGGTCGGATTCCCGGTGGCCGAGAAGCTCCTCGGCTACGACGGCCACCCCAGCCGGCTGTACGTCCGCGCGCGGCAGGAGCGGGTGGACGCCGTGGCGGGCCTGCTCGGGGCCACCACCAACCCCGCCCACCCCGACCAGGTCGACGTGGCCCGCCCCTCGGACGCCCTCACCGCGCGCGTCGCCGTCGCCGAGTCGTCCGCGGCGCTCTTTCTCGGTCTCGGAGCCATCGCGCTGCTGGTCGGCGGCATCGGCATCGGCAACATCATGGTCATCTCGGTGCTGGAGCGGCGCGGCGAGATCGGCCTGCGCCGTGCCCTCGGGGCGACCCGGCGGCACGTGGCCGGGCAGTTCCTGACCGAGTCGCTCGTACTGGCGGCCTTCGGCGGCGCCGGGGGAGTGCTGATCGGCTGCGCGGTCACGCTCGCCCTGGCACGCTCCCGGGGCTGGACGGTGCTCATCCCGGTGGAAGGGCTGTGGGGCGGGTTCGCGGTCGCCGTGATCGTCGGAGCCCTGGCAGGCCTGTATCCGGCCCTGCGCGCCGCGCGCCTGCCCCCGACGGAGGCCCTCCGCACGGTCTGACCCCAGGGCCGGCGCGCTGCTCGCACGAGTTCTCCGACCTGATGGGCGGCTCCTCTGCCGGGGAGCCGCCCGTTCGGCGGTACCCGCTCATTCCCCCGGTTCGTCCGGGTCCAGTGCCTCCTCCAACGGGACGAGACCCTGCTGCAGAGCGAAGATGGCGGCCTGGGTGCGGTCGGCGACGCCGAGCTTGGCGAGGATGCTGGACACGTGGGTCTTCACCGTCTCCTTGCCCAGCGAGAGCGACCGGGCGATCTCGCCGTTCGACCGGCCCCGCGCGAGCGCGGTCAGCACTTCGCGTTCCCGGGGGGTCAGCGAGTCCAGCGGGGTGCGCCGCTCTCCCCGCCGCACCTGGCGCAGCAGGAGCGCCGCGATCCCCGGCTCCAGGACGCTGCCACCGTGCGCGGCGGCCCGGACGGCCTCGACCACCCGGTCCACCGCCGTGGTCTTCGGCAGGTAGGAGAGCGCACCCAGGCGTACGGCCGCGACGACCCGCTCGTCTTCCTGGAAGGAGGTCAGGACGATCACGGCGGGCCGGTGCGGGCCGAGTTCACGGAGCACGTCCAGGCCGTCCATGCCGGGCATCACCATGTCCAGCAGCATGACGGCCGGCCGCAGCGCCCGTACCGCGGCGAGGGCCCGCGCCCCGTCGGCGCACTCCCCGACGACCTCGATGCCCTCCTCCTGGTCGAGGACGAAACGCAGACCCTGCCGGACGACCTCGTGGTCGTCCACGATCATCACGCGGATCACGACGCCTCCACCGGCCGCAGGTCCTCGGCGGGGGGAGTCCCGGCGGGCAAGGCCGGGGCCGCCCGCCGCGCCGACGGAGCCGGTTCCAGGGCTGAGGGGGCCGCTTGGGCTGACGGGGCGGCGTGGGCTGATGGGGCGAGGGGGAGCGACGCGGCGTGGGCTGACGGGGCGATGGGGAGCGACGCGGACACCACCGTGCCGGCGCCGGGTTCGCTGGTCACCGAGAACCGGCCGCCGAGCTCCTCCACCCGCTCCCGCATGAGCCCGAGGCCCATCCCATGGCTCAGCGGGGCGCAGGACGGGTCGAACCCGCGGCCGTCATCGGCGATCCGGACGTCGACCTCCTGACCGGTACGGCTCAGCCGCACGTCGATGCTCTGCGGTTCCGCGTGCTTGATGGCGTTGCCGAGGGCTTCCTGGGTCAGCCGCAGCACGGCGTGCTCGGCCGGCGGCGTCAGCGGCACCTCCTCCAAGGACGTGCGCACCGTGATGCCGAGACGGGTCTCGTAGGCGTGGCACAGCTCCTCGACCGCCGGGACCAGCCCCGCGTCCTCCAGCGCCACCGGGCGCAGCTCCAGCAGAAGCGCCTGCATCTCCCGCATCGTCCTGGCGGCCGTCCGCTCCATGGTCTCGGCCTCGCGCCGGAGCTCCTTGGGCGCGGCCCGCCGCATGCCCGCGGCGAGCAGGCTCAGGGAGAACAGGTCCTGCGAGATCGAGTCGTGCAGCTCGCGGGCGATCCTGGACCGTTCGGTATGGCGGGCGTCGGCCCGCGCGGAGAGCCGTATGGCCTCCACCGCGGCCCCGAGCTGCCCGGTCATCCGGTTGAAGCCGTCCTCGAGCAGGCTCACCTCGTCGCGTCCGGACACGGTGACCCTGGGCGCGAAGTCGCCCCCCGCCACGGCCGTCGTCACCTCGGCGAGCCGGGTGATCCGGCCGGTCAGCCGTCGCGTGCTGAGCATGCCGAACACCAGGCCGACCGGGACGACCAGCGCCAGGACCAGGGCGCCCGGCGCGAGCAGGGGGGTGGCGGAGTCGGCGAACGAGGCCATGACCGGGAAGTCGGCGGGTGCCTGCAGGTAGATGTATCCGACCGTCCGCAGCCCCTTGTCGCCCTTGCCGGAACCCTTCGTGGCGCCGGGCTCGGCGGACTCCCGGCCGCCGGCAGTAGGGGCGACCCCGTCGGGAACCTTCTGGGTGGCGGGGAGACCGCCGGCCGCCGGGACGAGGATCGGGCTGATCCACCAGCTCGCCAAGCCCCCCGGTGTCGTGCCCTCCCCTCCGCGTCCCGGGCCGCCCCAGGGCAGGGTGTCCACCAGCCGAGCGCCGGCCGGGTAGGAATCGATGGACGTGCTCGTGAGGATCTGCCCGTCGGTGTCGAGCAGCACCTCGACCGGAACGTCCATGGTCTTTCCCCGCACGAGCGTGACCGGCACCTCCTGCGCTCCGGTCCCCGCGGAACCCCCGAAGCCCGTCTCGCTGGAGGAGGACTTCATCGCCACGGAGAGCAGAGTGCGCTGATCGAGGCTCGGCGAGATCATGGACAGCTTCGTGGCCGTCGCACTCATGATCTTCGCGTCCTTGCCGGCCTGGTTCTGCAGGCGTGCGAAGAGATCCAAGCCGCTCGCCGAGGAGATCACGAAGCCCAGGAGTACCGCTTCCACGATGAGCACGGCCGCCGCGGTGACCAGAACGTAGGACGCCGCCGTCCGTGCGCGGAGCCCGAAGCGCCACATCTTGGCAGAGTAACGTTTCGGTGTTTATTTCCCCTCCCTCCGTCGGGGGAGGGTCTCTCCCTCTTTTCGCCGGGCACGAGCCGTATGAACCTGGAAGGGACCTCGAAGAAGGAGGGATCGGCGTGTACGCGACCATAGGCGATCGGCTGCTCGTGCACGGGACGACGGTGGGTGACAGAGATCGGCCGGGCTTGATCATCGAAGTCCGGGGACCCGACGGCTGCCCTCCGTACGTCGTTCGCTTCGACGACGGACACACCGGATTGGTGTTTCCCGGTCCGGATGCGATTGTCGTCCCAGTTCAGCGGGGATCATAAGATCCGTCAGGTGAGATCTCAGACGTTCGAGGTGAGGACCGGGGACAGAGAACGGGTGCACGACATCACCCGGCAGTGCGAGGAGTTCGCGCGCTCGTGTGGGGGAGACGGGCTGCTGCACGTCTTCGTCCCGCACGCGACGGCGGGGGTGGCGCTGCTGGAGCTCGGCTCCGGCAGCGACGAAGATCTCCTCAGTCTGCTCAGCGACCTGCTGCCGGCCGACGACCGGTGGCGCCACGCCCACGGCTCGCGCGGTCACGGCAGGTCGCATGTGATGCCGGCGCTGATCCCGCCGTACGCGACCGTTCCCGTCCTGGACGGGCGGCTGGCACTGGGAACATGGCAGTCGGTCGCGATCGTCGACCTCAACGTCGACAACCCGGAACGGCGTGTTCGTTTGTCGTTTTTGTCGGACTAACAGATAACGGTGCGGGTCACCGGTCGTGGCGACCGTTGACGACGATGGGTCACAGCGTGTGGACTGTGCCGAAGCGGCCTCGCAGGGGCCGGTAAACCGCATAGGGCGGGGCCATCCAAGCAGGAGGGATAAACGTGAGCGCGACCGCGGGTCAGGCGCAGGGCGAGCGCGGCCTGGCCGAGCGACTCGGTCTGAAGCCGGGTCAGGTGGTGCAGGAGATCGGCTGGGACGAGGACTCCGACGAGGAGCTTCGCCAGTCGATCGAGGAGCTGACCGGCAACGAACTGGTCGACGAGGACTCCGAAGAGGTCATCGACGTCGTGCTGCTGTGGTGGCGTGACGGGGACGGAGACCTGTTCGACGCCTTGAGTGATGCGATGGCCGGGCTGGCCGACGGTGGCCAGATCTGGCTGCTGACTCCCAAGGTGGGACGGGATGGCCACGTCGAGCCGAGCGACATCGGGGAGGACGCCACCACGGCCGGCCTCTCTCAGACCAGCAGCGTCAGCGCGGCCCGCGACTGGTCGGGCACGCGACTCGTCGCTCCCAAGGGCCGCCGCTAGTCGTCACCCGAGGGCGTCGCCGAAGCTCCACGATCGCTTCCCTGCCGTACGGCTGACACAGGCCGTACGGCAGGATTGATGCGCGCCGATTGTCCATCGTTCATCTTTTGGGCACCGTCCAGGCGTTCTCTGTGGGGAAAGGACCGACATGGCTGTCGAGGTGGGGGACAAGGCCCCGGACTTCGAGTTGAAGGACCAGCACGGCACGCCCGTGAGGCTGAGCGAGCTGCGCGGCAACCGGGTCGTGCTCGTGTTCTACCCGCTGGCCTTCAGCGGCATCTGCCAGGGCGAGCTCTGCGCCATCCGCGACGAGTTCGTCACCTCGGTCCCCGAAGACGTGCGGGTCCTCACCGTGTCCGTCGACTCGGTGTTCAGCCAGCGGGCGTGGGCCGACAAGGAAGGCTTCACCTTCTCGATGCTGTCGGACTTCTGGCCGCACGGCGAGGTGGCCCGGGCGTACGGTGTCTTCGATGAGCAGAGGGGTCTCGCGCTGCGCGGCACCTTCGTCATCGACGGTGAGGGCGTGGTTCGCTGGAAGGCAGTGAACCCGATCCCCTCGGCGCGCGACATCTCCGAGTACCACAAGGTGCTCGAGCAAGTCTCCTAGTGATGTGCGCCGGGCGCGGGCCCGGCGAAGATGAAGGCGGTGGCGACGATGCCCTGCTATCGGTGCGGGGTCCGGCAGACGGACCCGGTGCGCGGCGCGAGCCCGTGGCGGCGCGGCGTGCGCCGCGAGACCCAGGTGCTCATCTGCCCGGCCTGCCAGCGCGAGCACGACCTCGACCACTGCCGATCCTGCGGCTCCACCATGCTGATCTGCAGGCTCGGCGAGGTCGAGTGCCGCACGTGCGGCGCGGTACGGCTCGCCAACTCCGGCGAGGCCGAGGACGGGCCGTCACTGGTGCGGGCAGGCGCCCCGGGCCTGTCGGAAGAGGTCGAAGCCGCCCTCAGCCGCGTCCTCGGCCGACACCCCACCTCCTGACCGGCCGGCCGCCCTCGGCAGGTGCCCGCACCTCCCGTGGGTCGGCCACCACCCTCGCCGTCCTCCGGTTTTGACTCATGCATACATATGGGCAAAACTGCGCGGGAATGCGCAACCCGCCGGGCCTTGAAGAACGTGGAAGAGGGGAAGAACCCGGTGCACGAGTCCAACCACGCGAGTTCGTCCACCGGAGCGACGGCATGAGCACGAAGACCTACGTCGTCGCCCTCGACGTCGGCGGCACCTCTATGAAAGGCGGCCTGGTCGGCTCCAACGGCGAGGTCCTCCTCACCGACCGCCGTCCGACCCCGCGCGACGAAGGCCCCCTGCGCGTCATCGAGACGATCCGCGCCTTCATCGACGACCTCGCCGAAGCCGGCCGCAACCTCCTCTCCGGCAAGGGCACGCCATCCGCCTTCGGCTCACAGGCCTCCCGTAGCGGCAGCGGTATGCCGTCCGCCTTCGGTTCGCAGGACCCCCGTAGCGGCATGCCCTCGGGCGACGGCGTGCCGTCCGGCGTCGGGCTCGCCGTGCCGGGACTGGTCACCTCCGACACCGCCGTCTACTCCGCGAACATCGGCTGGAGGGACGTCCCCGCCGCCGACTTCACCTCGTTGGACGTGCCCGTCCGGCTCGGTCACGACGTGCGAACCGGAGGCCTGGCCGAGCGGATCCTGGGCGCCGGCCGAGCCGAGCCCGACTTCCTGTTCCTCCCGATCGGCACCGGGATCGCCGGAGCAATGATCATCTACGGCGAGCCGTACGGCGGATCGTCAGGATGGGGCGGCGAGATCGGCCACATCCCGGTCTTCCCCGGCGGCGAACGCTGCGCCTGCGGCCAGATCGGCTGCCTGGAGACCTACGCCTCCGCCGCCTCGGTCGCCCGCCGTTACACGGAAAGACTCAGCCGCGCCGCCTCCGTGGGAGCCCCCGCGGCCCCCGCGAGAGCCCCCATGGGAGCCCCCGCCACTTACGGAGGAGCAGCCTCCGCGGCCTCCACGGGGGCGCCCGCCACCTCCATGGGAACCCCTGCCAACTCCATGGGGGCGTCCGCCGCCCCGGCGGCAGCCCCCGCCGGTCGGACGTCCGGGACGAGCCCGACCGGCCTCCCCGGCGCCTCTTCCACAATCACCCACGTCTCCGCCGAGGACGTCGTGGCCCTGGCCATGCGGGGCGACCCGCACGCCTCCGCCGTCTGGGACGAGGCGCTGGAGGCCCTCTCGCTGGCCCTGGCCTCCTACACCCTCCTCCTCGACCCATCCTCCATCGTCATCGGCGGCGGCCTGGCAGAGGCCGGCGAGGCGCTCTTCGAGCCCCTTGCCGAACGTCTGCAAAGCCGGCTCACCTTCCGCGCGGCCCCTCCACTGCGGCACGCGGCCCTCGGCGTGAACGCGGGCATGCTCGGCGCCGCACTGCTCGGCTGGCAGGCGGCCGGCATCCCCGACGCGGGGTCCACCTGGGCGATCGATGTGCTGAGGTCGCCCTCTGTACCGTAGGGTGTACCCCACCCGCGCTCTGCGGAGAGCGTCCGGGGCGCTTAGCTCAGCGGTAGAGCACTCGCCTTACAAGCGAGGGGTCACTGGTTCGAACCCAGTAGCGCCCACCAGCCAAAACACCCCGTCCCTGATCTTCGGAACGGGGTGTGAGTGACTAAATGAGTGACTAACCCTCAGAGGCCCGACGGGGAAAGATCAGGTCCATGGCCGTCGCCCCTTCCTGCATCACCGGGCGGAGCTGCTTCCGATAGACCGTCTCGGTCACCACAGTGTTGCTGTGGCCGACCAGGCGCGAGATGTTCTCCAACGGGATCCCCGAGTCGGAGAGCAGAGACACGAAACTGTGCCGTGTCTCGCGCGGCGTCCACTCCTTCGGGTTGAGCCCCGCTTTCTCGACCACCTTCCGGAAGACACGTCGTACGTTGTGCGCGTCCAGTTCCGTGCCGACCTGCGAGGCGAACACGAGATCGTTCTCCCGCCATTTGCCGTCGGCCGCCTGTCGAGCGATCTCCTGACGCTCTTTATGCGCGCGGAGCGCGTCCACGCAGCGAGCGGGCATCGCCAGTGTGCGACGGGACTTCCTGGTCTTGGTGTCCCCGTTGAGGCGCACCGAGCGCCAGACCATGATGTGCGGCGGTATGGCAGGAGTGACGTCGGGCTTGCCCTCCAGGTCCACATGCGACCAGGTGAGCGCCCGTAGCTCTTCGGTACGAGCGCCGATGAGCAGGGACAGCACGAGGTAGGCGTGAATCGATGTTCCCGCAGCCGCCGTCAGCACGGCTTCCGCTTGGTCGAGAGAGAGTGCCTTGGACGGTCGACCGGCCCGCCCTTCCGGGATCTCACAGAGCGCGACCACGTTACGGCGCACCTTGTCGCGCTTCTGAGCATTGCTCACGGCACGGTTCATGATCCCATGGAGAATCTTGAGCGAGCGGGTGCTCAGCGTTGACGACTTCGCAGCGAGCCACTTGTCCACGTCTTCGGCCGTCAGTTCACGCAGCTTCCGCGCACCCAACTCCGGCACGATGTGGGTTTCCGCATACGTCGTGTACATCGTGATCGTTGTGTCGGCGCGACCGCTAAGGCCATAGGTGAGCCAGTACTTCACTGCCTCTGCCACCGTGTAGCTGGCCGGGACCGCCGCGAGCCCGTCCTCGTAATCGCGAAGCATCTCCTTCAGCTTCTCCTTGGCCTCGGTCTTGGTCTTGCCGCTGGCCTTCTTCGTGATCCGCTTGCCGCGTGCGTCGAAGCCGAGGCTTGCGGTCGCGATCCAGCGTTGACGTGCTTCGTCCCAGTGCAGGCCGCCATCTCCGCGGCTGCGTCGTGCGGTCATGAGGCTGCCCTCGCTTCCTGTTCGAGGAGTGCGATGTAGTCCGAGATAGCCGAGGCCGGGATCAGCCGGGTACGGCCTTGAGTAACGGAGCGGAGCCGTCCGGTCCTGATCTGCTCGTAGATCACGGTGCGGCTCATGCTGAGCAGGTGCATGGCGTCGCTGACGCGATAGAGCCGCTTGCCGTCGCTTCGGTCGGCTCGCATCATTCGGCCGCCCGCTGGGCCGGGATCGTGCGGGTGCTGGATGCTGTGCCGGATCTCCTCGGCCAAGATGGCTTCACCGGGGGAGTGGCCGCTTCCGGCGAATCGCCAGTGGCCGAGCACGAGCGTTGAGCCGTCCCCGAGTACGGGAAGCCCGTTGCGGTCGCGCGCCTCGGCGGCACGGTGATCGTCGCGTGCCTGCCGGAGAGCGCCCATGGTGGTGGAGTAACGGCGCGACTTGGTGGCGAAGTGACCGCGAAACCCCAGCATGTGCGCCCAAGGACGCAACCTCAGATGCGCGAGCTCCGACCGTGCGCCCAGCTCCCAGCACGTGCGGATCATGCACCGGGCATGCTCGGTCACCGGAAGCAGATCTAGCAAAAAGCCCGGCTTGAGTCCTGTGCCCTGACAGCCCGCGCACGAGGCAGCCGGACCGAGCCGTCCCTTCCCTCGGCAGGCCGAGCAGGACAGACGGTTATCGACGGTGCCCGACGCCTCAGCACCCTTGGTGGCGTACTTGGCGATGTAACCGGCCACCGCTTGCTCGCTGACCCCGTCCAGCGAGGCGCTGAGCAGGATGGGCCGGATGTCGAGCTGATCGCCCCAGACCAGCCGCCGCCGGCCAAGCTCGCTCTTGGCAGAGGTGACCTCCACGCGCCGGACCGCCGCCGGGATGGCCCCCACCAACAGTCCGTGATCGGCCCAGTCCGGGGGAAGGTCGGTGCCGCCCTCGGGACCATCCAGCCGGACGACGGCATGAAAGTGGACGAGGCCGCGCCGTTGATACTCGGCGACCTTGGCGAAGGAGACCCGGACCAGCTTGCCGAACGCGCGGCGGCTCATCCCCGCCTGCTTGGCAAGCTCGCGCCGCACTTCGAGAGTGAACCGGTGCCACAACACGCCCGCGTGCGCCTGCCACAGCACCGCGCCCACATAGTCGTAACACCCCATGCAGATCGGTTGCCCGAGCTCGGCATCCTGGGGCTCATGCCGTATGTGGCAGCCGACTGGCTGCCCGTGCTCACACACCCTGCAGCGAGCACGCGGCCGGCAGGGCCGCACCGTTCCGTTGTGCTCGCGCCGGCTGTGGACCGGCCCGAAGGAGGGGGCGGTCAAGGTCAGGAACACCCGAGGATGCATGCTGACCTGCTCAGGGATGCCCTTACCGCCGGACAGGCCCGCGCGGATCAGCTGGAAGGTGTCGGCCCGATAGAGCTCCGAGCAGGCCGCACAGACCGAGGCGCGCCGGTTGCCGCAGGGAACCAGCAGATGCCCTGAGGGTTCGTCAGCGGTCCGGTAGGAGTGCAGGACCTCACCGGTAGCCGTAGCGACGATGTGCGACTCGCCGGCCAGATGTACCGGGTTGGCGCACCCGCCGGTTGCGGCGACCATCGCGCGCCATCGCTCGTAGCCGGACGCGTTGATCACGTCTGTGAGATCGACCAGCCATTCCGGGTGCTGGCTGGCGGTGGGTCGGTCTTCCTCCTTCTCATCCATGGGGACCTCCTTCGCCTCGGTTCCGACATGCCCGGAGACGTGCTACGTCTGGGCCTACATCGACATGGTAGCCAACACGTGCTACGTCTTGTAAAGAGTGAATGAATGACGGGAGAGCGAATGATCGAGGAGAAGGGCACCGCCCGATGGCGGGAGATCACCGGCTTCCTGCGAACCGACATCTTGCAAGGCCACTACCAGCCCGGACAGGCACTCCCCGGCGAAGCTTTCATGGCGGACGAGTACGCCACCTCACGACCCACCATCCGCAAAGCCATCGCGCAACTCGTCAGCGAAGGCCTGCTCACCGTCGCCCATGGACGAGGAACCTTCGTCCGAGCCCGACCTGACCGTCGATTGATCACCTTCGGTAGCTCACCAGCAGAAGACCTACTCAGCCCTGCCTACGACCCCGGCGCACAAGGGTGGGAACACGTCACCGTGCCCAGTGACATCGAACGCGGCAACAAGCTGCCCCACAACCAACCAGCTCCCATGACCGCCGAAGGCGAAGACGCCGAAGTCTTGGGCATTCGCCGCGGCCGGGTTGTGGTCTACCGCTACGCCTACTGGCAGCACGCCAAGACTCGCCACCGCATACACCTGGACTCTTACGTCATCGCAGACCACATCGGCACAGTGAAAGGCGAAGGCGCCGACCGAGACATAGACCTGCACGTCGAGCCGGACAACTACTACGCCCACCTGGAGGCCACCCACGGTCCCCTCCGCTGGGCCACCTCGGTCTACACCCGCATGCCCTACGGCGACACGTACGCTGACCTGTCCATGGAGCCGGTAGGAACACCCCTCCTGATCATTAGACGCGTCACCCTCAGCTACGACGGCCGGCCACTCGAATTCACCGAGATCGAAGCACCCGGCGATCGCTTCGAGGCCTCAGCCATCACCAGCGACACCGGTCAGTCAGACGGCCACGTCGCTCTGCGCGTGTAGTGGGCTCAGATTTTCTTTACTGGTTTAAAGGCGGCCCGCTGCGCGGCCCGCCGGGCGCGTCGGCCGGTCTGCGTGCCCGGCTGCGGCTCTCCGGCCGGTCCGGGCACGCACCGCCCGCGCGCCCGAGAGGCTGGCAGAAGCCACCACTTAAGCACCTAAGGCTTCGACTGGCTGCCTGAACCGCTGGCCCGCTTCGCAGATGACGCGATCGCGCTTGCCACGTGGTGGATGGTAACGAGTTGGCAACAGTATGGGGCGTGCGTTTGGTTGGCGCACGAGTTGGAGGGCTTGTGGGCGAGCATCCGCCCAGCTCGTAGCCATCTCAAGGAGATTGAAGAGCGCTGGAATGTGACCGGTAGCGCAGCCTTCTCCATGGCGGCAGCATTCTCGGTATGACGAGAAAGCGATCCAAGGCCGGCTACAGCTCTCCGCGGAATCCGGTATGGGAGAAGCGGGGCCTGTACATGAATTCAGCCCTGAAGGAGACGGATCTGAAGGAGTACTCTGAGGTTTCGCCTTCCACCGCGCGTGATGCGGGTACGACTTACGATCAGTTCTGCGGTGCGTCCAGCCTGATCCCCACGCCACTTGGGTGGGGGCTACTTCATTGCACAGTAAGAGATAAGCGCGGACGTCGGGCAAGGGTGACCCTAGCGACCGATGATCTGACTTATCACCGTACTTTCGTTGAGGCTGCTACTAGCCCAAACCGCGGTGTAGGCCTCGAACTTGCGGTGGCTCGCTACTCATACATGCGGGCAGGTTGGCCTGGGCCTCTCAGGCAGGGTGGGAGTTGGCCCGGCGGAGGTCCTATTCCATGGAATGCGACCTACCGTGATGCATGTCCTGAACTAATCGCCGCGCACCATCTGTACGGCCTGCAGGTTGCTCCGTCAGGGGTAGTCAGAGCAATCCGTGTCGAACTTGCCAAAGGCTCCAATGGAGCCAAGTGGATCATGCTGGATGATGAACCGATCCAAGCACCCTCAATGATCCAGATTCCAGACTCCAGCACCTCGTTCTACGTCCCGTCGGGGATCGCTGTAATGCCAGGGTGGCCTTTCCGCGCAGACCCCACCCCATGCTCCCTACCTGCCTGCGCATGATCGAATCCAATCGGGAGATTCGAGCCGAACCACGAAGGAGTGGAGAGTGACGTTTGCAGATGAACTAATCCATCAGTACGGACTTCATGCCGTACTCGCCCTACCGATGCTCGCTTGGTATATACGCCAGGGGAAACGGCTCATGCAAGTCATCGAAAGTCGGCTCCGGCGATTTGGTTCCTGCCTGCGGCAGGTGGGGCGAAGGCTTCTGCTATGGCTGCTGGCAGATGAGGCCGGGGAGGCGTCGACGGTCGACAGGGTGACGGTCGGCAGCGGTGCGGGAGGAGAGGACTTCCTGAGGCGAACCCAGCGGACAAAGCTATGAGGCACTCACGGTGGGGCTGTCAGGCGTCGGCGCGGCGGTGCATCCGGCCTTGACCGCGACTCGTTTGGGGGTTGATCGTTAGATCGGTCGTGGATGCGTTCCTTCGAAGCTGACCCCGCTGCTCGGACGTCGCAAGGCATGTGCAGCCGCCGGGGTGCCACAGGCCAACTGGTACCGCACGAACCGCAGGAGCCCCGCTCCGGCACGCCCGCTCACCCCGCGCAAGCCGCACCCCGCGGCGCTGTCGCGGGGCGAGCGCGACCGCGTCCGCACCGTGCTCAACGAGCGGTTCGCTGACGCGGCACCGGCCACGGCGTACTTCACATTGCTGGACGAGGGCACCTACCTGGCGTCGACCTCCACGATGTACCGGATCTTGCGCGAGCACGGCGAGATCGGCCGTGATCGCCGCCGTCATGCCACCCATCCGCCCAAGACGATTCCCGAACTGCTCGCCGATGCCCCCAACCGGGTGTGGGCCTGGGACATCACCAAGCTGCGCGGCCCGGGCAAAGGCGTCTGGTACCACCTGTACACGATCATCGACATCTACAGCCGCTGCGTCGCCGGCTGGAAGGTCGCCTCCTGCGAGTCCGCCGAGCCAGTCAAGCGGCTCATCAAGGCCACCGCGGACAAGCAGGCCATCGACACCGGCACGCTGACCCTGCACGCCGATCGCGGCTCGTCGATGAAGTCCAAGACCGTCACCGAGCTGCTCATCGACCTGGGCGTGGCCAAGTCGCACAGCCGTCCCAAGACAAGCAACGACAACCGCAGCACCAACACCCGAATGGAACGGACGGTTCGCGGGCGTCCACGCCCACGAGGTGCACGGGCCCCAAGGTTAGGGCGCCGAAGCAGATTGCGGTGCCAGTGCAAGATGGTGTCCGGACCACCAGAGGTGTCGGAGCTTGGCCAGCGGCAGACGGTACAGCAGGCGGGCGAGGAGGAACCGGTCCTCCGGCGTGAACGCCGGTCTGGCCACCTGCCTCTGCAAGATCTCCAGTTGATGCCGCAGCACCAAAATCTTGACCTCTTTGTCAAGATCAGTCGGGGGCAGCAGTCGCAGGAATGAGAAGGTGCTCGTCATCGTCAGGTAGGCCATGCGCAGCAACACGACCGATCAGCGCAGTCATCGCGATTCCCAGGACGGGAGCACGCGATCACCCATCATCCCTGCGACCTGCACGGATGAATCTCCGGCACTCGCAACATCGGACCCTCGCCGTAACTTGCCCTGCGGATCTGCTCCACCTCGGCGCCCGGCAGGCAATTTCGGCCGTTCTTTCTGGATCTTATGGGAACGGAAATATTCATGTATCTATGTAGATTTTTGCGTTATCCGATTGTGTCATAGCGTTTTCCTTCATTCGGGCCATCGCAAGAACCGACTGCGCTTAACATCTCGACCTGAGCAAGTTCTGTGTGGACCGACCCATGAGTACCGAAGGTTGGCTTTCAGCCGATCTTTCCAACGAGCCGAGGAGTGATCATGACTTCTGTCGTGCTCGCGGATTCGGCTTATCGGTTGCTGCGGATCGCGATGAGTTCGGCGGGACATCGACCGGTCGACACTCTGGACGTACTGATGGCCGTCTCGCGTGATGATCCCGAGAGCTGGCTGCGTGCGCTGATCCGGCTGGAGTTGACCAATGAGGCCCTGAACCGGCGAAGCCCGACTGCGGCTGAAGGGTACCCGTCTGCGGTCGACGTGAGCGGCATACAGGTTTCCCGGCAACTCGAGGAGGCGATACGGCTAGCGATCCACCTGGCCGGTCGGTACGGCTTCCCCTCCTGCCCCTCCGCCTTAGTGGTGCTCGCCAGCGTGATCGTTCCCGGAAGTTTCGCGGGGGAGGCAGTTAGGGGCTGCGACGAGTCTCCGGTAGAGATCCTCTCTGACGCATTTCTTGGTGGACGATTGGAGGGCCACAACGAGATCGTGTCGGAGTTTTACTCTCCACGCGAGAGTCCCTCTAGTCGGGAGGACGTACGAGCTGCCGCCGGAACCCGGACAAGTAATTCAGCTGCGGAGAATCAGCTACCGTCTCAGTACGACTATGCCGCGCGGGTGCTGGAAAAGATCCGACTTCGCGAGCGCCGGATCCTGATGTGGACAGCTGAAGCGACCATGCTGATGGTCGCGCACACTCCGCTGCTCAGATCGCTTCTGTTTTTCTTCCTTCTCGTCGGGTTCTTCGGCCAGCGGCTGGCCGTGGTGACCATCGCGGTAGGGGTATTAGCGCTCGTCTTCGACGCCGGATGGATTGCGCTTCCTGCTTTTGCTGTCGCAGCGGTGGTCGCCTATGTGGGACGACGAGTTTTCTCGGTCTCCTACGGACGCCGCCGTCCTTTCCGGGTCCGCTTCCATCTGTGGCTCCTGCGGCCGGACAGGGCCCTGAATCTGCTTCGCGCCCGTCGGCTCATACGCCTGGACTATCCGCAGGACGCACTGAGCCTGCTCAGAGAGCTGGCCTCACAGGCGCCTGCCGGGGCGCGCCACGATCTCCGGATAAGTACGGCGGACGCAGCTCTGCGGGCAGGCGATTTCCAGGAGTCGTTGCATTGGCTTCGGCTCGTCCGAAGTGATCCGGGCGACAACGTCTGGGGTCGGCCGCTCGACGACCAGGTGAAGTTTGCCATGCTCGAAGGACAGGCGCTCCTGCGATCGGGGAACGCCGACGGGGCCCTGGCTGCGCTCCATTATGCGGCTCAATTGTCGTTTAAGCGCGAGGACGGTCTGATTCGGGCGGACGCGCAGGCGGCTTTGGGCGAGGCGTTGCTGGCGGTGGGACGGGCCGCGGATGCGGAGAAGTGTTTCCTTGCGGCGTCCGAGCAGTATGTGTTGCACTCCCGATTCGTCGATCTCGCACGGTGTGTGCGGGGACGTGCCAGCGCACATCAGCAGAGCGGCTCCCTGGACACCGCGAGAGTTCTGCGGTCGGACGCCGAGCGGATCGCACTCAACTTTGTCCTGCTCTGGCGTAGGGAGATGTTCGACACGGATATCCCCGCGCGTGCCCGAGCGGGGATCCGGGAGTACGCCCTCATCAGCCTGGACAGGGCTCGGGTCACTATCGACACCGACGAGGACACCCAAGAACTCCTGGACTGGCTGGGACCCGATACGGGCATCACTGCGATGTTCGAGGTCCTCGACCAGACCTTCGAGCAGGCAGAATGCCTCGGGCTGACCGCCCGTCGGTTGGAGCGGGAAGGCAAGGCGGCGGAGGCACTCGTCCATCGGATGGCCGCGGTCGGGGCACTTGACGAGCAGCGATATCGTCTCCGTTCCCAGACCGCCAGGATCTCCTGGGCCCGGCGCTACAACGAAGCCGTCGAAGGCGCGCTGGCATGCGCCGTAGCAGTGGGCGATTCGCGGGCGGCTGCTCAGGTGATGGAAGCCGCCCGGCTTCAGGGAGTGCCTCAGGACTCGGTGGACTCCCTGCTGCAGGGCGACCTTCCGCTGCAACCGCCGCCGGTTATCAGGGTGCGGGGCGAGGCACGTCTCCTCGGGCCCCATGCCGGTGAGCGTCCGGCGGCCCTCGACATCGAACGCACGGCCGCCCTCGCGGCGGGACCGGGCGCGTGGTGGTGGGGGCAGTGGTCAAGCATCGACGGAGAAGGCATTTACTGGTGTGTCGTTCCGCCCCAGGGCGACGTAACTTGCGGCTGGATCGATTGCGCGCCGGGATCGGAGTTCGCCGACCTCCTCCTAAGCCTCACCGCGGCGCTTCCGATCCAGCAGGGAGCCGAGACCGGAGCCGAAAGGGCAGCCAGAGTACGGAATGGGGCCTTGGGTGACTGGGCCACCGAAAGCGCACTTATGCACGCGTTGGGCAGGTGCCTGGTACCCCAGGCCCTGCGCCGAGCATTGCGCAGCCGCTCAGAGCGGGAACGGCTGCCCCTCGCTATCGCGCCGGCAGAGGCTTTGGCGCAACTTCCCTGGGCGACCCTGTGCGTGTTCGAGGAACCCGGCCGGGACATCAGGCTGGTCGAAGTCGCCGACATCACCCTCGCACCCAGCGCCGCACTCATCCAGGCTCTCTCGGACCGTCCGCTCACCCCGTCAGGCCCGATCCGTCTGGCAGTGCTGATCCCCGCCTCAGAACAACAGGCGTCGCACGATCTCAGATACTTCATCCCCCAGTCGGCCCGGCTGCTTGACACCGGAGCTTCCGGGACCCCGGCCACGCGCACAAACCTAGCCCAGGCGCTCCGCGGGCTCGGTCGCGACTCCACGGTGGTTTTCGCCTGCCACGCGGTCCGGGCCGTCCAAGGACGGCCTTCCAGCAGCGCCCTTCGCCTCATCGACGACGACCAAGAACAGGGCTACCTCACCGCGGCGGAACTGCTCGCGGAGGACCGGTCACACCGTGTCTTTCCCCTCCCCAGGACGGTCATCGCGCTCGGCTGTGAGTCCGCAGACGTCTCTGGTGCCTCCGGCGGCGAATGGCTCACCCTCGGCCCCGCCCTCCTCTGGGCTGGAGCTGACGAAGCCCTGGTCACCCTTCACCCCATCTTCGACGAAGTGTCCGTGGAGGCAGAACTTCTGGAACATCTCGAGAGCGGGGCCGACCTTCGAACCGCGCTGTCGCAGTGGCAACGCGCGTGCCTGGTGGGATGGAGAACCTATGGTGTGGAGTACAGTCCCGTTTACTGGGCGGGGCATTCCCTGCTGGGGCGGTGGGTCAGCGGCGATGGCACGAACCGGGAACTGGAACTGGCGGCCTCGGAGACCCCTCCGCCTCCGCCGTCGGACTTGTTGATAGGCGAACTGAAGGGCGCCGCTCGTATGGCCAAAGAACTTCGCCAGAACGTGGTGACGACCGGGCACTTCGCTTTCACGTATCTCGAATCCTCCTACGATGGTTTTGAGACGCATCTCCTCAAAGAGGGTCTGTTCACCATCGGCGGCGCCGCGATGCTGAAGATTCTGCGTAGGGAACGGGGATCCGAAGGAAGCACGGAGGACCGGATTCCCAGCCACGCCCTCCGGCGGCTCGTGCGGGACGCACAAGGGACAGCGCAGCGGATGGGCAGCACCATCACGTTGCCCGAGCACCTAATGCTCGAACTCCTCTCAGCTCCTTGTCCTGACGGACGCCTTCTTCTGAACGTGCTAAGACTGCGCTCGCGACCGTCGTTCCGCAGAACTCTGCTCAGAGATACCCGACGGCCCTTGTTCTCCCCGACACCATGGTCCGCCTCGGACCAGGAGGATCCATTCATCCGGCGAGTGATGAGCCGTGCGCCTCAGGATTGAGCACGCCGCTCCCCCTTCAGAAGAATGATGATCGACCCTGTCTCCACGAGGAGGCTCACCACACCAAAGGAGGCCGCGACCGCGCGTAGCCACAGGGTGGGCGCCGCGACTAGGAAGAACAGCGCGCTTACGCCGGCTCCGACGACCACGACGACCACATGAACCACGCGGACTCCTCGGATCATCACGGGTTCCGCCCAGCGATCAGTCGCGCGAAATGTCCAGCAGACGTGACCCGCCGCCACACCAGAGAAGACGCCAAGGGCGAACCATCTCCCCCCCTGCGTGCCGGCGACGACCGCCACACCAGAAAGAAGCCCAAGCGCCGCGTGTGAAAGAGCAGAGCGTCGGCGGAGCACGTCCATGAACTCGCTGGCGAGGACCCACCCCAATTCCCAGGCCAGCCCGACGAGCGCGGTGACGATGAGAAACCAGCGGGAGATCTGGATCGGTCCTGGTGGCACCACCGTGACCACCATCCCTGTCAGCATAAGCACTATCCCGGCATGGTACGTGTGACGTGTCCTGCCAGCCCAGACCTTGCTCCGCTCCAGATGACTCCGCTGCACTTCCCTCAGAAAACGATTAGGCTTCCCGTTGCGTACCTGGTCAGGCCACCATTCGGTCAGCTCACTCGGAGTGACATCGTACCGGCGAGCCCACATGGCTCCCTGAATGGTCGCAATCATGGCGAGTCCGGCGGCCACGAAGAGTGTGAGAGCGGCGTCGGGCCAACGAGCGAAGGTCTGTGCCCCCTTGGACAGCGAAGGCAGCAGAAGAGCGGTCATGGTGAAACTCGTGGCCGCTAACAAGGGAGCGGAGAATCCTCCGAGTGCCTGGATGCTGGCTGGGTATCCGAGAGGAATAGGCGGATTCCAGTCGCTCGTACCCGGCGACGGCTTCCTACGGTTCATCGACCACGGCTCCCGCTAGGTCCGGCGATTCGGACATGATTCCCTGTGGTGTCCATCTAAGCCCTGACAGAGGCGGCAGAGCGAACCCGGGCGGCTGAATGCACGGGTATCGGAAGACTTCTCGATGGCGTCGACCTCGTCCTCGGCAACCGGATTGATCGAGGTAGCACGGGATTCGAGCCCGAGTGCTTCAAGAATCAGGTCGGGCATCTCCTGCGGGGAGATCGAACATCCATCCGTGAGCTCGAACGCGATGGAGAAGACCCTGGACTGGTCGCTCGACCATGCTCTGAGTATTCCACCACAACTGACGAGGAGTTCTCGCGTCTTGATCCGGGCGCGTGCCGTCAGCACGCGAGGCATCTCATGATCACTCACCGAGAATCTCAGCAACCAAAATGAAACCAATCGATGCTCCCAACCAATAGGACAATCCAGCACTCAGCAGCCTAACCGGCGGAGGCGCGGTGCATGGCTGGTTCTAGCCATGGCTTGCGACTACGCGGCAGCATAGTCGAGGGTTTGGGTGTTCTTGAGCGCGTGTCGGCGTTCGTATTCGGCAGGGCTGAGCTGGCCGTTGGCGGAACGGCGCCGACGTGGGTTGTAGAACCCTTCGATATAGCTGAACAGGGCTCGCTCGGCTTCTGACCTGGTGCGGAAGGTGCGCCGGTCGATCAATTCGCACTCCAGAGAGGCGAAGAAGCTTTCGGTGATCGCGTTATCCCGATCCGTCAACTCCTCAGCCTGGATCCACCGAGCCAAATCTGAACCGAATGGCCTGAAATGAGAGGAGGTGCCCTCCGACCTGGGATGATGGGAGTTCTTCAGGCTTCCGTCAACCAAATCGAGAGGACACCTCTCAAGTGCTAGTTTCTCATGCCCCGGCCAAGACTCATGCGATCTTCAATGAGGAGCACCTGGTCGCGTACGCGGGGCTGGTGCCGGCGATGCGTCTGGCCGAGCGGTGCGACCTGGGGCTGGTGGACGAGCACGTGGCGATCGCCGACCTTCTCGGGGTGAACGCGCCGCTGAAAATCGGGTCGATCGTGGCCGGGATGCTCGCCGGAGCCGACTCCATCGACGATCTGGACGCGCTGCGGCATGGCGGCATGAGCAAGCTGTTTTCCGGAATCCGCGCCCCGTCCACGCTCGGCTCGTTCCTGCGCTGCCTGAACTGGGGCAACGTCCGCCAGCTCGGCAAGGTCCACCGAGTACTGCTGGCCCGGCTCGCCGCGAACACGCCGCTACTGCCCGGCGCGGACGTACTCGCCTTCCTCGACCTGGACTCGATGCAGAAACGGATCTACGGGCCCGACAAGCAGGGCGCGGGGTTCGGCCACACCAAGATCCAGGGTAAGAGCGTGCTGGTCCGCGGGTTGAACGTGCTCGCCTCGGCGATCTCCACCCCGCTCGCCGCTCCGGTCGTGGCCACCACCCGGCTGCGCGGCGGCAAGGCGGGGTCGGCCCGCGGCGCCGCCTCCCTCATCCGCGAGTCCATCGGGACCGCACGCGGGGCGGGCTGCACCGGGATCCTCATCGCCCGCGGCGACTCGGCGGTCTACAACGCGGCCGTCATCAACGCCTGCTGCGACCACGACGTGCGCTTCTCGGTCACGGTGAAGATGGACCCGAAGGTCAAAAGGGCGATCGCGGCGATCCCACAGACCGCGTGGATCGCGATCAAGTACCCGAACGCCGTCTTCGACGAGGAGTCCCGCACCTGGATCTCCGACGCCGAGATCGCGGAGATCACCTACACCGCTTTCGCGTCCAAGAAGGGCCAGGCCGTCACCGCCCGCCTGATCGTCCGCCGGGTCAAACGCCTCAACGAGCAGGCAAAGATCGGCCAGAACGAACTGTTCACCACCTACCGCTACCACGCGGTGTTCACCGACAGCCCCTTCGGCCTGGTCCAAGCCGAAGGCCAGCACCGTGCCCACGCCATCATCGAGCAGGTCTTCGCCGACCTGACCTGCGGCCCGCTCGCACACATGCCCTCAGGCGACTTCAACGCCAACGCCGCGTGGCTGACCTGCGCAGCGATCGCCCACAATCTGCTGCGTACGACCGGTTGCCTGGCTGGAGCCTTCCACGCCCGTGCCCGCGTGTCCACCCTGCGCCGCCACCTGATCTGCGTCCCGGCCCGGATCGCCCGCCACGGCCGCGGCCACATCACCCTGCACCTGCCCGAGCACTGGCGCTGGCAACCCGCCTGGATGAACACCTTCGATGCCGTCTACTGGCCACCACCTGCCAAAGCAGCCTGAGTCCGGGCCGATCCAGCCCACCCCGGTACCACCTGACGGCCCACGAGCCACCGGCGAGACCGCCATCACCCCGCCCCCGACCCGCAACACCTGGACGGACCGCAGACCCCGCGAGCGGCGGCCCTCCCACGCCCGAAACAGCGTTCTACCAGGCGAAACGGTCCTCGAGGAGGAATTGGACCCGAAATCGTCATCGGAAATCACGCGGTGGATCCAGGCTCAGGGTTCGCGCGGCGCTGATCTTCGGGCAGGGAGGCGGGATCGTAGGGGGATAGAGCATCAGGGGTTTCGTTGTTCGCCATGCGGACCATAGCAGCGACGATGTCGGCCCCTTCGGCGGGCGCGGCGACCGGGCATAGCGGCTGAGGTGCCTCGCCCAGGGGACGCATCGAGTAGGCCGCTTCTTTCCGACCGTCATCGACGGTGATGATGGCGACGGGCGTGCCATCCGTGGTCCACACGTCCAGCTCGGGGGAGTCGTAGGTCACTGACGATCTCGGTCCGTAAGCGGCAGTGTGGACCTTGAGCCTGATTCGCTTGCTTAGCAGGTTCGGCACGCCGCGCTCTCGGAGAAGACGAGCCAGCTCACCGAGGTGGGCGCTGTGCTGATCGGCGCGAGCAGAGCTGCGAGTAGTAGGCATCACCGTCGTTCCCCTCTGTTGACGCTAACGGTCACGCTGATCACTCAGCGTGTAGAGGGAAAGCTAGATGCCGCCCATTAAGAGAAGTCGTACGTCTGTGAAGGTAAATAACCCGCACGAAAGTGCGCGTTAAATCACGCCCGCTCGGTGGGCCAGGCCCCGAAGTTCTGGAGTGCTCGGACGGTGCTCGCGCTTGACGAGCTGGGCCAGAAGTTCGGCAGTTCGCGTGTCGTAGCGGACGAGTTCGGGTGATGTCCGTTCCGCTGCAAGCAGTGTGTTCACCGAAGCGGCGTCCTTACGTTGGACGGCGTACGCCCGTGCCAGGTCGAGATGGACCTGAGTGCGCCGGCCGAGAAGGCCGGAAGCCAGATGCGAGACGTCCATGCGTTCTCCGATGCTGATCGCCTGCTTGGCATCCGCGAAGGTAACCGCCGCCGACAGCTCATGAATCGTCACGTTCGTCGGCCCGAAAGCCGTCCAGAGGTCGTTGCGATCTCCACCGAGGAGATCCGCTACGCGCCGGGCCTGTCGAAGGAGGGCGTCCACGGCCGCACGATCGAATCGCGTTGCCGCAGCGGTCACGGCGACCAGGTACAGGCCGCCGAGCACCGACAGGTGTTCGGGGTCGGAGCGCTTGAACGAGCGTTCGAGCGCCTCGGCCGCGCGTACGGCTATCTGCAGCGCTTTCTCTGGCTCGTTCAGCCGCACGAAGATGTACCCGAGACGGTAGGCGCTCACCGCGGCGAGGACAGGCTTTTCCGCATCCTCGGCAGCCCACAGCGACCGATCGCCGGCTGTCCAGGCAAGCTCGGCTTCCCCCACTCTGCTCAACGTGGTGGCCGTGGAGTGGTAGGTCAGTGCCCGCAAGGTGTTGCAAGCTCGGCGTTGGCTGACAGGGGCATTTCGGCTGGCGATCTCGGTGGTGATGATCAGTCCGGGTAGCCGGTTTCCTGCTTCGTCGTACCGGGTTGCCTGGTAGAGCCGGTTGACGGTCCGCAACTCGTCGCTCAACCACGTGAGGCTTTCGTGAGTCGCTTCAATGTGCCGAGGGTCGATCAGGGAGGCCAAGCCGTCGTAGCCCATCATGGCCTGCCGGATCTTGGCTGCAGCTGAGTACTCCGCCATGGTGTTCCCCGCCTCGCTTGCGGTGAGGTTCGCGACCGGCACGCCTAGGATGCTGGCCAGGTTGCCGAGTACGGCATGACTGTCCACGCCGCGCTGCCCGCGTTCGACCTGGCTGAGCCAGCTCTCGGATCTACCGATCAGCTCGGCGAGAACACGCTGAGACAGGCCACGGCGTTTGCGTGCACGCGCGATTCGCTGACCGATCTCCTTACGGGCTTCCATGCCGGTACCCCCGCGGCTGTTCGTTTCCGCAGACTCGGTGAAGTTCATCTAGCACGTGTTCCCAGGGTGGCATGCGAGCGTGCGCGGGCGCATCGGGATCGAACAGCACGTGCACGCCCATCTCGCGAAGCGCGTCGAGGCTACGACCGAACGCCAGGTGCCGAGCCAGAGCATCCTTCAGCAGGGGGACTGCCACGATCGGGACGCCGAAGCCCATCAACTCGCACAGCAGCCCGACCGCGAACGTGTCAGCGATGCCGCCGGCCCATTTGTTGATCGTGTTGAACGTGGCAGGAGCGACCAACACCGCGTCAGCCGAAGGAAGCTCGTTCGCCTCGCCGGGCATCCGGTAGCCGCTGCGAACGCGATCTCCGGTCAGGCTCTCCAGCTCGGCCGCGTGGACAAACTGCATCCCCATCGGCGTGGTGATCACGCGCACGGTCCAGTCGGCCTCTTGGGCCAGGAGCACGAGGCGCTGAACGGAAGCCGCCGCCGGAGCAGCGCAGGCAACGACGTACAGCACGCCCCGCGACACCGCTTCCACCTGCATGTTGTGATCCTATTCAGGCGAAGCCAAACCGATCCATGAGTGATCGACTGAGCGCCAACGACCTCGTACTGCCATGGATCAGCGCGCACATGAGAGGGCCGCAGCCGCAGGTCATCGGTAGTCCCAGGGCAGGTGAACGCTCTGCTGGGGCCTTACAGGCGAGGCGCTTGTTCGAATTTAGTAGTGCCCACCACGGGGTCGGTGCCGATGCCCGGCATTGGTCAAGGTCCTAGTTTTCGGCTCGGGAGGTGTCTCTCCCAGGGGAGCCTCTGGCCCCCTTCGACCTCAGGGTTGTGGGACGAGCCCCTCGAAATCCCGCGTTGCCGGGGAAGCTGCGCGGGCGTGCCCTACATCGAGCCGAACCGCGACGATGTGAATGAGCAGGACTCAGTTGAGCGGCACCTCCCGTCCTCGCTTCTCTCGATGCTGACGCCGACCTTGCCGCGCGAGATAAGGAGATCCTCAGGTAGTAGCAGGAGTGATGCTACGCAAAGCCACAACACCATCCCCTGGATGTCACCGCAATCCGGAGAGCGCCGTCGCATCTGATGTGACGCCAGTGAACGAAGCGACCAACGATATTGAAGGTAGTCAACTTTTTGGATGACGCGATAAGCGTATAAGATCATGGACCTCAATACCGGTGGGCGGATGACTGAAGAGATACAGAGCTGTATGCCATATTGACCAGTTCGGTTACAGCCTTCACGATACAGAATCGTGGCATCGTCCAGGAAATCGCCTAAAGTTAGATGTCGAGCGCCGACCGCTGATGGCACTCCCTGCAAGACTCTAGTGTCTGGGCCAAATCAGCGCTGCCACCGCCATAAAGGTTTATCGGCACTGGCGATAGGTGAACGAGGTAGGAAGCCGCCGAAGAAGCCTTCGCCTCGCAACAGCTATGCGAGTTCTCGTGTGCCGACCGCCCCGAAGCGGCGTGATGATCGGGCGCAGAGATCCCTGGAACGCGAAAGACGCATTGTCGAGGAGGCCATCGGCTACTGCGAGGATGCGATCAAGGATGGCGCGCTAGTCGCGGCTACTGATCGTGTGGCCGATCATGTCAGTGAGAAGACGTGGAAGCGACTCACCAAGAGCTGGAGTGGTAGCCGGTGTGAGACACTGGCACAGATCGCTCGAGATATCTTGGAGGGCAAGGATCAGATCCATGCCGGGGTGGGAAAGATCGCCAGTTATGTCGTGGGGATCTTCAACGGCTCATCGTTAGAGCGTACGTTGGCCGATGAGATCGCTAAGCGGGTCCCCTTGCCTATTTTCGATGAAAAGATGGCTGCGACGGCTCGCGGATTGCAAATCATCGGAATGGGTGTTTGCTTTATTCAAGGATATGATCTCGGGCACTGTGCTTGCTTTGTTGATGTAGTAAAGGCCGAAGGAAAGGTTCAGCTCAAGAAGATCATTCTTGCGAGCGTGGACAACTGGGCATCACTGCACGACATCGATCTAGCCAGGTAGGCGGCGCATCCACTCGAAGCACATCTGCCGCTTCAGTGCTATCCGTCCGACTAGCAGAAGCGGGATTAGGAAGGACGGTCTGAACGGACACGTCGCGGCCCTCGGTTCTGGATGGGCGTGCTCCACTTCTCATCGGGATGTCGTGGGACGCTCAGCCCCGGCGGGCCGATTAGGTTAGCCCTCGAACGAGGAGGGGATCGTGTCGTTCCAGGCGACGACGTTGTGGGCGTCCCACGGGGCCGGAGGAGTTGGAGTTGGTGCGGCGATCTGGCTGGCGGTCGTGGCCGCCGCGACTGCCGGAGGAGCCGATCTTCTATCCCGTGCTCAACGAGGAGTACGCCGTCAAGATCGCCAGGGGCCGCGATTTTCTGGCGCGGTCTCCGGTCCAGCAGGCGGGTGGGCAGGCCTCATCCTGGAGCTGTGGATGCCCGCTGACGAACTGGCCGAGTTTAACGCCAACATCGTTGGCCTGATCGAGGTCGTCCAGGAGTTCCGGACTGAGCGACTATCTGAGTGACAACGCCCCCGTACAAGCCCGGACGGCGGTGAACGCTGGCGAGCTGTTGGCGCAGGTCGTGGCTGGTTTCGTGGCAGGTCAGGGGCCTATCGTTGTGGCCTTACAAGCGAGGGGTCACTGGTTCGAACCCAGTAGCGCCCACCAGCCAAAACACCCCCGCCAGAGATCTTCTGACGGGGGTCTCGTGCCATTAGCGTGCCATTAGGGTACGAATCTTGAGTCTCTCGGCCATGAGACGCCGCGACTTCGTCGGACTGACAGGCGCCGCCCTATTCAGCGCCGTACTTCAGCCCGCCCCCACCAGCCAGCCCACAGACGGCATCGAAGACATCGCCGCCGCCCTGGTCCACTACCCGGCCCCGGCAGACCCTCCGATCGACCTCACCGCACTGGCCCGTGCCGTCGGCGACGCCAAGAGCACCTATCAGGCATGCCGCTATGCCGAGGTGACCGCGATGCTTCCTGGCCTGCTGCGATCCGTACGCATCGCATGCGCGACGGCGACCGGGGACGCCCACCACCGCGCCCACGTCCTGTCCGCCGAAGCGCACCACGTCGCCGCCTCCATCTTGCTCAAGCAAGACGACAAGGGTCTCGCCTGGCTGGCAGCCGACCGCAGCACCCAAGCGGCCCACGACTCCGAGAACCCTCTGATGATCGGCTCCAGCGCCCGGATCATCACCCGCGCCCTCATGGACGGCAAACACCACCGCGCCGCCATCAACACCGCCAGTGGCGCCGCCCAGCGCATGGACGCCGACCTCGCTCGCCCGAACGACAATGACCTTTCCGTCTATGGGTCTCTGCTGCTGTCCGGAGCCGTCGCTGCCGCCCAGACCAGCGATAGGCACACCGCGGTCGAGCTGCTCGATAAAGCCGACCAGGCAGGCCGTCGCCTCGGCCACGATGGCAACCACATGTGGACCGCCTTCGGCCCGAACAACGTCCTGTGCCACCGGGTCAACATCGCCCTCACCATGGGCGACGCCGGCACCGCCATCGACTACGCCCGACGAGTCGACATCGATGCCCTACCAATCAACGAACGGAAAGCCACGCTCTTGCTCGATACCGCCCGTGCGTTCCTCACCTGGAACAAGCACGACCAGGCCCTCTACGTGCTGCGCGCCGCCGGCGAAATCGCGCCAGAAGAGATCACCGCCCGCCCCGCCACTCTCCGCCTTGTCCGCGACCTGCTCGTGACCGCGCCCATCACCGTGAGGCGCGACGCCCGCGAATACGCCGAATCCCTCGGAGTCTCCGCGTGAGCAAGGTCCTCTACATCATCGTGTGCGCAGCCGGCCCCGCCGGAGATGTCGGGAAACTCGTCGCCCTAGCCCAAGACGACGGATGGACCGTCCAGATCATCGCCACCCCACCCGCACTTGACTTCATCGACGTGCGAGCCCTGGAGAAGCAGACCGGCCGGCCCGTACGCAGCGAGTACCGCAAGCCGGGGGAGCCGAAGTCGCCCAGGGCAGACGCCATCATCGTGGCCCCCGCCACTTACAACACCATCAACAAATTCGCACAAGGCATCGCCGACACCTACGCCCTCGGCCTTCTCTCTGAGGCCCCCGGCCTCGGCATCCCCGTGGTCATACTCCCGTTCGTGAACGCCGCCCTAGCCGACCGGGCACCATTCCGCCGCAGCGTCGACCACCTACGCGACGAAGGCGTCCGCGTCCTTATCGGCCCCGGACAATTCGAACCCCACACCCCAAGCTCCGGAGCGGATCACACCGACACCTACCCCTGGCATCTTGCCCTGTCCGCACTCCCAACGACGGCCAGCTAACCGCGGTGTCTAGTACCACGACATGATTGACAGTTCTGTCCCACCACATGCTTGACGGATGCCCTAGGAAACATGACTGGCCTTGCGGGGCCGGGCGTGCGGCGTGGACGCCGGTCCCGGCCGGCGGCGGGAACGCGGGCCGCCCGCCGCACCCAGCGCCCGCCGTACCAAGCCTCACCCGCCGCCCCAGGACGCGCCGCCGCACAGATGCAGCACGACGATCGCCATGCTTTAGCCGGCCATCACACGGGGTTGGGGGCGATCGAAGGTTGAGCAGAGCCTTGAGCGCGCTGCGTTGCATGGTGCCGGTTAGGGTCTGAGCACGATTTTGCCGTGGGTGTGTCGGCGTTCGAGTTCGGTGTAGGCCTGGCGGACCTGCGTCAGCGGGTAGACGTTGGCGATCGGGACTTCGAGGTGTCCGTCGGCGATCAGGGCGGCCAGTTCGGCAAGTACCTCGGCGCCCGGTCTGGCGTTGGTTCCGGGTTCGGTCTTGACTCCGTACTTCGCGGCTGCCGCGAAATCGGCGATCGTGTCGATCCGTTCGACCGCGACGCCGAGGGCAAGGGCCAGTTCGACGTACCCGCCGCCGTGGGTGTCGATGAAGGCATCGATGCCGCTCGGTGCGGCGGCCTTGATCCGGTCGGTGACGCCGTCACCGTATGCGACCGGGATCACACCGTGTGTTTGCAGCCACTCGTGGTTGTGCTGGCTCGCCAGGCCGATGACCGTGGCTCCGGCACGGCGAGCGAGCTGAACGGCGAGCGAGCCGACTCCTCCGGCTGCTGCGGAGACGATAACGGTCTCCCCTTTGTCGAGCTGCATGGAATCTACTGCCCCCCACGCAGTCACCCCGGCGACGTACAGGCCGCCAGCCACCTCCCAGGGGACGCCGTTCGGTTTGGGTGTGAGGTTGTTGACGTCGACCAGGACCAACTCGGCCTGGGCGGCCCGCTCCTCGGAGAACCCGATCACCTCGTCACCGACCGAGAATCGGTCGACTCCGACGCCGACCTCGGCGACGACCCCGGCGAGATCGCTGCCTTGCCCGGACGGAAACGTCGAGGGAAAGATGTCGGCCATCGCGCCGGTTCGAATGGCCGCCTCACCGGGGTTGATGCCTGCCGCCTTGACCCGAATCAGGACCTGCCCATCGTCAGGCACGGGGCGGTCGACATCGTCGACCCGCAAGACCTCGATTCCGCCGAACTCGTCGTATCTGACTGCCTTTGTCAATGTCTGCTTCTCCTTCGATGCACGACGCGCGGCCGACCTCGAGAACGGGAATGGTGGGCACCGGTGTGCTGATCACCAGGGCACAGTTCCGGCGTCGTTGAAGAATCCGCCGGTCGGGCCGTCGTCGGGCAGGGTCGCGAGGTGAATCGCGATGGCCGCGCCCTGTTGTGGTGTGCGGACGCCTTGGAAGCCGTTGAGGTCGGTGGCGGTGAAGCCGGGGCAGCCGGAGTTGATCAGGATGTTGGTGTCGCTCAGTTCCTTGACGTATTGGATAGTGAGGGCGTTGAGGAAGGTCTTCGAGGCCAAGTAGGCGGCCGGAACCTGGCCCATGTCGATGCCGGGTGTGGTTTGCAGGGCGAGCGAGCCGACGCTGCTGGACATGTTGACGATCCGTGGTGATGCCGAGTCGCGCAGCATCGGCAGCATCGCGTTGGTGACCCGGATGACCCCGATCACGTTGGTTTCCACGACAGCTCGCACGGTCGCGGGATCGACCGTGGTAGGTGTCTGCGGCACGCCGCCGGTGATCGCGGCATTGTTGACCAGAACATCGAGCCCTCCGGCATGGCCGGCGATCAGCTCGGCCGCCGCGGCCACACTTGCGTCGTCGGTCACGTCGAGCGGCACACCGAACGCATCGGTCCCGGCCGCGCGCAGCTTCTCCACCGCGGTGTCGCGGCGTTGTTGATCCCTCGCGCCCACACCGATTCGCCAGCCAAGCGCGCCCAGGCCAGCGGCGATCTCGTATCCGATTCCCTTGTTCGCGCCGGTCACCAGCGCAATCGTCCGTTCACTCATACCGTCGATCATGTTGCGGACTCGGGTGGGGCGTCCAAGACCGGTCGGGTGGGCGGCGATACCGCACGGGTATTGGTCGTGGTCAGCGCCGGATACGATGAGCGGGTGGAGACGCGGGAGTTGCGATACTTCGTCGCCGTCGCCGAGGAGTTGCACTTCGGGCGGGCGGCACAACGGCTCGCGATGGCGCAACCACCACTGTCGCGGGCGATCCAGCAGCTGGAACGGCGGCTCGGAGTCGTTCTGCTGCACCGCACTGCTCGCGCCATCGCCTTAACCGAGGCCGGGTCGGTGCTGCTGCGGGAGGCCCGGACCGCGCTCGACGCGGTCGAAGCCGCCGAGCGGCGAACCCGCCGTGCCGCGGGCGACCAGCCGGGTGTGGTGCTGGCCGCCAAGGCCGGAGCGTCCAGGGAACTGTTGTCGAAGCTTCTGGACGCCTACGCCGCTGAACCGGGCTCAGTGGCAGTCGAGGTGATGTTGTGCGGGCCGGGCGAGCCGGAAATTCTGCTGCGCACCGGGCGTGCCGACGTTGCTCTGCTCCACCGGCCTTACGACACGACAGCCGGATTCGACACCGAGGATCTGCACACCGAACAGCAGGTCGTGGTCCTGCCCAAGGGTCATCCCCTCGCCAACCGGGCGCATCTGTCGTTAGTCGAGGTCAACGCCCAGACGGACCTGCCCCTGCCGCGCTGGCCTGGACGAGATGGCGGCCATCCGGACGGCCCCGGCCCGCAGGTGCGCGACCATACCCAACTGTTCCAACTGATCGCGCTCGGACTGGCCTGCGCCGTCGTACCCGAGTCGCTCCGAGACCAGCTACGCGACGACCACGCCATCGTGCCGGTGCCGGATGCACCGGCCGTCACGACCGTCATCGCCTGGCCACCACACAGCAGATCCAAAGCCGTCGCCGACCTCGTCCGCACCGCGACACGCCTCTAGGTGGCTGGTGTTTTTCGCGGGGCCTCGTGGTGGTCTGTCCTTGTGTGCCAGGGTGATCGTTGTTGGTCACCGGGCGTGGGGAGAGATCGAGCGATGGCAGTGGGCCAGACTCCGATGCAG
Source organism: Sphaerisporangium perillae (assembly GCF_023276435.1). GTDB lineage: Bacteria > Actinomycetota > Actinomycetes > Streptosporangiales > Streptosporangiaceae > Sphaerisporangium > Sphaerisporangium perillae. Next base: position 605 of record NZ_JALLPO010000003.1, on the reverse strand, counting down.
CCGGGGTTGCTGTCCTCCACGGTGAGTTTCGTCGAGGGCCGGCTGGCGCCGAACTCGATCTATGCGGTGCTGCACCGCAAGACCCAGTCGGCCGGCGCGTCGGGCGGGCGGTTCTCCAAGGACGTCTTCACCATCGATCTGGAGGCGGGCAGGTGAGCTGCCCGAACCAGGTCACGACCGAGATCCGCCGGCATGGTGACGGCGGCGGAGTCGCCGCGTTCGGCGCTGCCTGCGCCTCCTGCCCGCTGCGTGAGCAGTGCACCACCGCCAGGAACGGCCGCGAGATCAAGATCGGGCCGCATGAGGAGCACCTGGCCCGGGGACGGGCAAACAGCACCGATCCAGGCTGGCCGGCCCGCTACCGGGCCACCCGGCCCAAGGTCGAACGCAAGATCTCTCACCTGATGCGGCGCCGGCACGGAGGCCGCCGCGCCCGGGTCCGAGGCGTCACCAAGATTGATGCCGGCTTCTCGCTGCTGGCCGCCGCGGTCAACCTCGCGCGCCTGGCCATACTCGGCATCGTCTCGACTCCCAGTGGAGCGTGGGCCACGGCAGCACCGTGACCAGGAAAACCCTCCTGAGGAGGGGCCTGGGCGAGGCTGTGA
>NZ_JALLPO010000029.1 GCF_023276435.1 Sphaerisporangium perillae | reverse complement strand
CGACCTCCACTAACGCCCCCACCCGTGCCCCCCTCCGCGGCTCAGACCACCCGGCGTACCTTCACGGCCTGGCCCGGCATACCTCTACGGTTCGGCTGACCGGGCGTCCCTCCGAGTTTCGGGCCGGCCGGGCATACCTCCAAGGTTCAGGCAGGGCCGACGTGCCTCCGAGAGCCCGAGGGTTGGCGGCCAGAGGCTGCCCCTGCTCGTGCTGGGGTGTCGTTTTCCGGCGCCGGGGCGGTGGGGCGTGGTTCGGCGGAGTCGGCGCCGTGTGCGGCGGGGCACCGAGGGGTGTTCGTGACCATGTCGGCTTACACGATGGTGTACGGTCCGTGACGCGGCGGCTGGCACACTCGTGTAGGTGATCGGCGCCGCTCCGACGCCGATGTCCGGCAATATCGTGATTGAGGAACAAACGCATGCGCGTGTACCTGCCGTGCACCCTTCCTGCGCTGGCCCGGGTGGTCGCCGCCGGGGAGGTCGGCCCGGCTCCCCTGACCGGCTACGCGGTGACCCCCGCGCTGGTCGAGTGGTACGTCTCGGGTGACACCGAGGAGCTCGAATACGTCGCCCTCACGGACGCGGCCCGCGCGTCCCTGCGGATGCTCGCGGCCGACCGCGCCGACGGAGTGGACGTCCCCGCCCGGCGCGTGGTGATCGCCGCCGAGGTACCCGACGACGTGGTCGCGATGGCGGGCGCCGACATCGAGGAGCGTTCGAGGGTACGCATCCCCGTCTCGGTGCGCATGACGCAGATCGCGTCGGTCCACATCGACGACCCGCAGGCCGTGCCCGACGTGGAGGCGGCCGTTACCGCCGCCTTCGCCGCCGACGCCGGCGACGCGGACGCCCGGTTCGACGTCGACGGCGCCGAGGCCCATGAGCTCCTGTGGTACGCCACCCAGGAGATCCCCGACCTCCTCACCTGACCGGCCTCCCGGACACGGCCGCGACCCCCTCCCGTCCACCGCGTGATTCCGGCAGTCGTACTGCCCGCCATATGACCTCGGGCGGTCGTCCCGTCCGGCATGACATTCCGGCGGTCGTTTCGCCCGTCCGCCATGGGCGTGGGGGTCTCGTGGCGGGATATTCCGATGAACGTACCGTGGTCGCGCATTAGGCTTGAGACACCATGAAGCACATCATCTGGGACTGGAACGGGACGCTGTTCCACGACATCGACGCCGTCGTGGGTGCCACGAACGAGGTCTTCAAGCCTTACGGCCTGGCCGCTCTCGACCATGAGGGATTCCGCGCCGCCTACACCCGGCCCATCTGGGTCGCCTACGAGCGCATGCTCGGCCGCCCGTTGCGAGTGGGGGAGTGGGAGGAGCTCGACCAGGCCTTCCATGACCACTACCACCGGCTGATGCTGTCCTGCGCGCTCGCCGAGGAGGCACTCGACTGCCTGCGCACCTGGGCGGACTCCGGGCGCACCCAGTCGCTGCTGTCCATGTGGGCCCACGACCGGCTGGTGCTCAAGGCAGCCGAACTGGGCATCGACGAGTACTTCGCCCGCATCGACGGTCTGTCCAAGGGGGCACCCGGCGGTGGCAAGGCCGAGCACATGGTGGCCCACATCGAGTCGCTCGACGTGAGGCCGTCCCAGGTCATGGTGATCGGCGACAGCATCGACGACGCGCACGCGGCCCAGCACGTCGGCGCCCAAGCCGTCCTGTACACCGGCGGAATGACCAGCCGCGCCGACCTCGCCGCCTCCGGCTTCCCCGTCGTCGACTCCCTCTCCAAGGCCTTCGACTTCGCCACCTGACCGACTCCGTCCCCGGCTTCCACTCCGCCTCGGAACCGCGCCATTCCGGGACTGTGCCACCTCTCGGGCTCCGCCTCCTCCGGGTCTCGCCACCCGGGCTATGCGACCAGGGCTCCGCGACCCCGGGTTCCGCGACCCTGGGCTCCGCGACCCTGGGCTCCGCGACCCTGGGTTCCGCGACCCTGGGTTCCGCGACCCTGGGTTCCGCGACCCTGGGTTCCGCGACCCCGGGTTCCGCGACCCCGGGTTCCGCGACCCGGGCTCCGCGACCCCGGGTTCCGCGACCCGGGCTCCGCGACCCCGGGCTCCGCGACCCCGGCTCCGCCAGCCGGGCTCCGCCACCCCCGGGTACCGGATGGTTGCCTACCGGCGCCGAGGCGGTGGGTCGTGGTGCGGCGAAGCCGGCGCCGTTGTGCGGTGGGTGACCGGTGAACCTTCGGGAGGGCCTGCGCAGGGGTGTGTACGTCCACCGGAAGATTTGTTCGATTGGTCGGGTGACGAGTTGGGCATCGGTCGGCGCCGAGGGTGCGAGATCGTCGTAATCTGAGCGCACTCGTTTCGCGCGTTCGGAGGCCCCCCATTAATCGTCTCGTGCTATGGAACATCGACCTCACCCTGGTCGATGTGGCGATCGTCACCCGTGACGCGTACGCCGACGCCTTCCGGCAGGTCACCGGGCGGCCGCTGGTGAAGCTGGCGCCGGCGATGGGCCGTCCCGACTCAGAGATCATCTTCGAGACGCTGGCCATCAACGGCATCGTGACCGGTGACGAGCACCTGCCCCGGTTCATCGACGCGCTCGCCGGATCCTTCGCCGCCCGGCGTAGGCGCCTCAACAAGGAGGGGCGGGTCATGCCGGGCGCGAAGGACGCGCTCAAGGCGGTGGCCCGGCTCGACGGCGTCGTCCAGTCCGTTCTGACCGGCACCATCAAGAGCAACGCCGCCCTCAAGCTGAACGCCTTCGGCCTGGACAAGTTCGTCGACTTCGAGGTCGGCGGCTACGGCGAGGAGGTGTACCCCAAGGCGACCCTTCTGCAGGTCGCCCAGGGCAGGGTCAAGCAGATGTACGGCTTCCGCTGTGACGGCTCCAACACCGTCCTGATCGGCGACTCGGCCAGGGACGTCCAGACGGCGCGCATCGCCGGAGCCGCCATGATCGCCGTCGCCTCCGGCCGTTCCACCCCGGCCGAGCTGCACGAGGCCGGAGCCGACATCGTGCTCCCCGACCTCACCAACGCCTCAGAGGTCGTTGCCGCGGTGGCACGCCTCACCACTCCCATGGACCGCAAAGCAGGCTGAACCCTCGGGTCCACCGAGGTCGGCCGGGTTGCCCGCCGTACGGCGGCGCCGGGCTCGCCGTACGCCTTCTCGCCGCCGCGGCGCCGAATGCGAAGCACCGAACGGGTCGGAGGAGAAGAGCCTGCCCGATGAAGTGACGTGGTCACCGCAGTGAGCAGTAAGACGCTGAAACGGTCGCTCTTGACGCCACGGATGAAAGCCCGCCACGTCGATGTGGTGAGCAGCCGCTTCGGTCCGTGAGGATTCTTTGAGTCACGGAGATTCAGTGGAGGAAGTTCTCCACGGTCTTGGTGAAGCCGTTCAGAAGATCAGTTCGGCGGCCCGGCTGACGCAGAATGGCTCCATCGCAGTGTCGAAGGTCCCCGGCCTTTGACGGGCCGTCGGAGGGCCCGCCGACCCGTCCCCCTGCGCGTCCTGTCCACTACCCGAAGGATCTCGATGCCGTCCTCGACCGCGCATGTCGCCACCGCCCGTCCCGCGCGCTACGTCAAGCAGCTCGTCTCGCACATGGGTCACAAGGCCACCACGGAGATCTCCGGCGACGGGCGCGGGGTGATCACGTTGAGCCGAGGGCGGTGTGTGCTCGCCCCATCCGGCGGCGGGCTGGAGATGATCGCCACGGCCGGGGACACCGAGGCGCTCGCGGGCGTCCAGGACGTCGTCACCCGTCACCTGCTGCGGTTCGCGACCCAGGAGGACCTCAAGGTCGAGTGGACGGCCCCTGCGGACGCGGAGGAGATGCGCATCATCGACCCGGTCGTCGGTGACTACCTGCTCACGCAGTGCACCCCGGCCGACGAGGTGCTCCAGGAACTGGCCGTGAAGACGCGGGAGGCCACCGGCGACGCGGCGGAGATGCAGGTCTCGCACGACGAGGGCGCGCTCCTCACCATGCTGGTCCGGATGGTCGGCGCGCGGCGGGCCATCGAGGTGGGGGTGTTCACCGGCTACTCCTCGATCTGCATCGCCCGGGGGCTCGCAGCGGACGGCCGCCTGCTCGCCTGCGACGTCAGCGACGAGTGGACCTCCATCGCACGCGAGCACTGGCAGCGCGCCGGGGTCGCCGATCGCATCGACCTGAAGATCGGCCCGGCGATCGAGAGGCTGCGGGCGCTTCCCGCCGAGCCGGAGCTCGACTTCGCCTTCATCGACGCGGACAAGATCAGCTACCCCGCCTACTACGAGGAGATCGTCCAGCGGCTGCGCCCCGGCGGGCTCGTCGTCCTGGACAACGTGTTCCTCGGCGGGCGCGTCCTCGACCCGGCCTACCAGGAGGAGCATCACGTGGCGATGCGCCGCCTGAACGACGCCATCGTCGCCGATGATCGGGTGGAGTCGGTGATGCTGCCAGTGCGGGATGGGGTCACGATCGCGCGCAGGCGCTGACCCCGTAGGCAGGGCCGGCTACCAGGCCGCCGGCCGCCGGTGTGTGGGAGGCCAGGATGGCGCGGGGGCGGGGGCGGGGGCAGGATGGGGCCATGGTTGAGGAAGGTGCGCTGCTCTGGGAGCCGTCCCCCGAGGTGATCCGTGATGCGAAGATCACCCGGTTCGCCGCATGGGTGGGGCGTTCCGAGCACGATTACGACGCGCTGTGGCGCTGGTCCGTCGAGGCTCCGGAGGAGTTCTGGACGGCGGTCTGGGATTACTTCGCGGTCGTGGGTGACCGTGGCGACGGGCCCGTCATAAGTGGAACGATGCCGCACGCGAAATGGTTCGGGGGAGCGACCCTGAACTACGCGACGAACGCCCTGCGCGGCGATCGGGGCCGCGTGGCCGTGATCGCCCGCGACGAGGCGGGCGGCCGGCGCACCCTGACGTACGCGGAGCTGGCCGAGGAGGTCGCCCGGGTCAGGGCGGGGCTCGTACGGCACGGGGTCACCCGTGGCGACCGTGTGGCGGCCTACCTTCCCAACACCGCCGAGGCGCTCATCGCCTTCCTCGCGACCGCCAGCCTCGGCGCCATCTGGTCCTCCTGCTCGCCGGACTTCGGCGCCTCCAGTGTGGTCGACAGGTTCACCCAGATCACGCCGAAGGTGCTGATCGCGGTGGACGGCTACCGGTACAACGGCCGTGACTTCGACCGGTCGTCCGTCGTGGCCGACATCGCCGCCCGGCTGCCGAGCCTGGTCGCGACCGTGGTGGTCGGCACGGAGTCGTGGGAGGAGCTACGGGCCGAGCCGGGGCCGCTGGAGTTCGAGCGGGTGCCGTTCGACCACCCGCTCTGGGTGGTGTACTCCTCGGGCACCACAGGGCTGCCCAAGCCCATCGTGCACGGGCACGGCGGCATAGTCCTCGAGCACCTGAAGGCGCTGACCTTCCATCAGGACCTCGGCGAGGAGGACGTGTTCTTCTGGTACACGACCACCGGCTGGATGATGTGGAACTTCCTGGTCGGCGGCCTGCTCGTCGGCGCCACCGTGGTCCTGTACGACGGCAGCGCCACGCACCCTGAGCCCGACGCGCTCTGGCGGCTGGCGGCGGAGGAGGGCGTGACCTACTTCGGCACGGGCGCTCCCTATCTCATCGCCTCGATGCGGGCCGAGCTGCGCCCGTCCGGCCTGTCCCGGCTGCGCGGGGTCGGCTCCACCGGGTCGCCGCTGCCTCCTGAGGGGTTCGCCTGGCTGTACGACGTCCTGCCGGACGTCCAGCTCGGGTCGTTCTCCGGCGGCACGGACGTGTGCACAGGGTTCGTGGGCGCGGTGCCGCTCCTGCCGATCAGGGCGGGAGTGATCTCCTGCCGCTGCCTCGGCGCCCTCGTGGAGTCCTACGACCCGGAGGGCAAGCCGTTGATCGGGGAGGTGGGCGAGCTGGTGGTGACCGCGCCGATGCCGTCCATGCCGGTCGAGTTCTGGAACGACCCCGACGGCGCGCGCTACCAGGAGAGCTACTTCGCCGACTACCCGGGCGTGTGGCGGCATGGCGACTGGATCAAGATCCTGCCGGACAGCGGGTGCGTGATCTACGGCAGGTCCGACTCGACGCTCAACCGGGGCGGGGTCCGCATGGGCACCAGCGAGTTCTACCGGATCGTCGAGCGCTTCCCCGACATCGAGGACAGCCTGGTCATCGACACCGGGCAGCTCGGGCAGGAGGGGCGGCTGCTGCTGTACGTGACGATGGCGCAGGGGGCCACCCTGACCGACGACCTGGTGACGGAGCTCAAGGCGGCGCTCAGGAGCGAGCTGTCCCCGCGCCACGTGCCGAACGAGATCCGCGAGGTGCCCGGCATCCCCCGCACGCTGAGCGGCAAGAAGCTCGAGGTGCCGGTCCGCAAGATCCTGCTGGGCACCCCGGTGGACAAGGCCGCCAACACCGGCGCCATGGCCAACCCCGAAGTCCTGCGGCACTTCGTGCCGTAGGCCCCAAGCGCCGCGACGGCCGGAACACGGCCGGAACGTGGAGCGAGGCCGCCTGGGCAACGGGCGGCCTCGGCCGCGGTGGTGAGGTGGGATGGCTACTGGGTCGCGGTGGCGGCCCGCTTGCCGGCCTGCTCGTCGGTCTTCGAGCCGCAGGTGTAGCCCTTGGGCAGCTCCGGGTCCATCTGGATGTCGCCGAGGTTGGTGCCCTCGGCGGCCCGGCGGAGCGTGACCAGCTTGTCGCAGTCGTAGAAGGGGAAGCATGCATAGTTGACTTTTGCAAGTTTTGTAACGCCGCTGAAAGTTCTGTAACGCCGCGAGCGGTCAGGTCGCGAAGACCTGCGCGTCGTCGGCGAACGCCTTGAACTCCATGGCGTTGCCCGCCGGGTCGAACAGGAACATCGTCCACTGCTCTCCCGGCTCCCCGGCGAAGCGCAGATAGGGCTCGATCACGAACCGGGTCCCGGCCGCCTGGAGCCGCTCGGCCAGCCGGTGGAACTCGGGGATCGCGAGGATCAGGCCGAAGTGCGGGACCGGCACGTCGTGCCCGTCCACCGGGTTGTGCGCCGGCGCCGGGGGGCGCGGGGCGAGATGGGTGACGAACTGGTGCCCGTGCAGATTCCAGTCGATCCAGCGGTCGGAGCTGCGGCCCTGTTCGCAACCGAGCACTTCGCCGTAGAAGTTCCGGGCGGCCTCCAGGTCGTCGACGGGAACGGCAAGGTGGAAGCGGGGGATGGAAGGGGCGGGCGAAGGCATGGAGATCTCTCCTCGGGTCGGTCGTGCTCCGCCGGGGAAGCGCCGGCGGGATGGGCAGAGACCATCTTCGGGCAGGAGCCGCGACCCGCGCGCGGCGGGGGATGCGTCGAGGTGGGACGAGCACCCCGTGACCGCCCGGCGAGCACGACCCGATCCCCGCGCGACACGGTCAGACCGCCCGCGCGGACGCGGCCCTGCGAACGGGGTCAGATCGCCTGGGGGAAGCGGAAGAGGCGGCCTGGGTCGTAGGTGGCCTTGACCTTGGCGAGGCGGCCGGCGTTCCCGCCGTAGTAGGCCTGGCGCCAGCCGCTCAGTCCCGGGTCGATGTAGTTGACATAGGCGTGGTCGCCGAAGTGCGGCCCCATCGCGGCGTGCGCGGCGCGCAGCCAGGCCGCCGCGCCCGCCCTGTGCGCGTAGTACTGCACGCTGAACAGCGCCCCCCGGTGCGGGAAGGCCGTCGCGTCCGGCCGTACCCGCCCGACCGCCCCGCCGAGGGCGTCGAGCAACACGGTGTGGCGCCCCGGGCGGGCGATCCGATCGACCAGGGTGCCGATACCGGACGACGACAGGGGCCGGTAGGCCATGTGGGACTTGGCGCTGAACGCGTCGCGCGGGAAGCGGCCGTCGGCGGTCTGGTTAGGCAGCGTCCCCGCCCGGTGGCATTGGGACACGGTGCCGGAGGGGCAGCCCGCCTCGACCATCATCGCGTCACGGTAGGAGGTCTGGACGACATACCGGCTGGAGGGCTCCCGTCCGATCTTGGCGATCAGCGGTTCGAGCAGCCGCTCGCACTCGGCGCGGGGCCCCAGGTAGAGACCGCCGATCTGCAGGTCCAGCGCGGGGTCCTGGCTCAGGTGCAGGTTGCTCCACATGGCGTCGGGCGCGAACGGCGCCCAGGCCTGCCAGGCGGCGACCGCCTTGCGCGCCCGCGACCACGGCCAGTGCAGGAAGAACAGCGTGACGTCCCGGGTGGCGTGCGTGCGGAAGGTGAAGGACACCGCGACGCCGAAGTTGCCGCCACCGCCGCCGCGTGACGCCCAGTACAGGTCGGGGTCGTGGTCGGCGTCGCAGGTCAGCACGCGGCCGTCGGCGGTGACGATCTGCAGCGACTCCAGCACGTCGCAGGTGAGGCCGTACTTCCTGGCGACGACGCCGATGCCGCCGCCGAGCGTCAGGCCGGCGACGCCCACGGTGGGGCAGGAGCCCGCCGGGATGCTGACGCCGCGCGCGGCCAGCCGGTCGTAGACGTCGACGAGTTGCGCGCCCGCGCCCACGACCGCGCGGCCGGAGGCGGCGCGGACGGTGTTCATGCGGGAGACGTCGATCACCAGACCGGTGCCGGTGGACCAGCCCGCGTAGCTGTGCCCGCCGGACCGCGAGGTCACGGGCACGCCGAGCCGCTTGGCGAAGGTCAGGCACTCGGCCACGTCGGAGGGGTTGGCGCAGTACGCCACGGCGCTCGGGCGTATGCCGTCGAAGGAGGGGTTGTACAGGCGGCGGGCCGCGTCGTAGGAGGCGTCGCCGGGACGGATCAGGCGGCCCGCGAGTCCCCGGCCCAGGGAGGTCCAGTCGGAGGGGGTGGGACCGGTCCGCGCGGCGGTGCCCGCGCTCGCCCCGGACGCGGCCCTCGCGCCGGCGGTGGCCGCGGCCGCCGCTGCGAAGGCGGAGAGGCGGAGCAGGTTCCGCCGGTCGAGCGCGGCGTGCATGGTCACTCATCCCCCAGGAACGGGTCATCGGTCGCGAAAGGTCGCGCTCGTCCAGTGAGACGTCCGTAAGAGGGCCGTGGTTTATCACGAATCGGTCACGGTGCACGTGGCTGCCATGGAAGACTCGCGCTGGCAGGGGAATTGCGCACGATACCGGACAAGTTGACGTTTGAGGTGTGATGGGCTGATATCGGGTACGGCGGGACAGTCGGTCAACGGAGACCGGGCGTCCCAGCAACCCGTGGGAGGTGTCGCGTGTCCGGGAGCGTGGCATTCCCCAGTCATGGACCCGATCCCGGCCGAGACCATCGCGAACAAGGCGAACCTCACAAAGGAGTGAGAGCAGACATGCCGCTCGACGAGGCAAAGGACCAGCTACTCCGGTCCGCTGCTGAAATGTGTGCCGATACCCCCAGGGGCGATCATCTGGACGGTGAGAGCATCCTGGCGTTTCTCCGGCTCTACTACCGGCATGTCGCGCCCGAGGATGTGATCGGCCGCGACCCCGTGGAGGTCTGCGCGCCCGCCCTGGCGCACCGGCGTTTCGCGGCCCACCGACCGCAGGGACGCGCGCTCGTCCGCGCCTACACGCCCACGGTCGCGGAGGACGGCTACGACGGCGGAGGCTCGGTCGTCGAGGTCGTCACCGACGACATGCCCTACCTCGTCGACTCGGTCACCATGGAGCTCGAGCGCCACGGCATCGATCCCCACCTCATCGTGCACCCGCAGATCAAGGTCCGCCGCGACATGACCGGCCGGATGCTCGGCCGCGACCAGGCCGACCTCACCGGGCAGCTCCTCGTCGAGTCCTGGATGCACATCGAGATCGACCGCGAGTCCGCCCCCGAGGCGCTCGCGAAGATCGAGAAGGACCTCCAGCGGGTCCTGCAGGACGTGCGCAACGCCGTCGAGGACGCCCCGAAGATGCGGGCCCTCGCCGTCCAGCTCGCCACCGACCTCGAGGCCGCGCCGCCCCACCTCCCGAAGGGCGACGTCGAGGACAGCCTCGAGCTGCTCCGCTGGCTGGCAGACGGGCACTTCACCTTCCTCGGATACCGCGAGTACCGCCTGGAACAGGCGACCGACGGCGACGGGCTGCGCGCCCTGCCCGGCACGGGACTCGGCATCCTGCGAGCCGACAAGGCCGGCTCGGCCAGCTTCGCCGCCATGTCGCCCGAGCTGCGCGCGAAGGCGCGCGACAAGCAACTCCTCGTGGTCACCAAGGCCAACAGCCGCGCGACCGTGCACCGCCCGGCCTACCTCGACTACATCGGCGTGAAGCTCTTCTCCCCGGAGGGAGAGGTCATCGGCGAGCGCCGCTTCCTCGGCCTCTTCTCCCACGTCGCCTACAGCGAGTCCATCTCCCACATCCCGGTGCTGCGCCGCCGGCTCGACGAGGTGCTGGACAAGGCCGGGCTCTCGCCCGACAGCCACGACGGCAAGGACCTCATCGAGATACTGGAGACCTACCCCCGCGCGGAGCTGTTCCAGGTCCCGGCCGAAGAGCTGGTGCCGATGGCACTGGAGGTGCTGCGGCTGCGCGAGCGCAAGCGGGTCAAGCTCTTCCTGCGCCGCGACGACTACGACCGCTACATCTCCTGCCTGATCTACCTGCCGCGCGACCGGTACACCACGGACGTGCGCATCCGCATGCAGGACATCCTGCTCCAGGCGCTCGGCGGCTCGACCCTCGACTACAGCACGATGATCGGCGAGTCGCCGCTGGCCCGCCTGCACGTGGTCGTCCGCGGCGAGCGCGGCAAGACCCTCGGCGCGCGCGAGGTGGACCTCCCCGAGCTGGAGGCCCGCATCGCGGCCACCACCCGCACCTGGGAGGACGACCTCGTCACCGCGATCGCCGAGCTCTTCGCCGAGGGCCCGAACCCCGCGCTGACCCGCCGGTACGCCACGGCCTTCCCTGAGGGGTACAAGGCGGAGTTCAGCCCGCGTGCGGCCGTCGGCGACCTGCGCCGCCTGGAACGGCTCGCGGGCGGGCCCGACGAGATCGCGATGGACCTGTACCGCCCGCACGACCGCACCCAGGTGGAGTGGCGGTTCAAGCTCTACCGCATCGGGGCGCCGGTCTCGCTGTCCGACGTGCTGCCGCTGCTGTCGCGGATGGGCGTCGAGGTCATGGACGAGCGGCCGTACGAGATCACCAGAAGGGGCGACCAGCCCGCCTGGATCTACGACTTCGGCCTGCGGACCCCTCCCTCGGCGGCCGGGGACCAGGAGGAGTTCGAGCGGCTGTTCGAGGACGCCTTCGCGGCGCTGTGGCGCGGCGAGATCGAGAGCGACGGCTTCAACGCCCTGGTCCTCGGCGCGGGCCTGGCCTGGGAGCAGGCGCTGATCCTGCGCGTGTACGCCAAGTACCTCCGCCAGGCCGGCACCACCTTCAGTCAGCGCTACATCGAGAAGGTGCTGCTCGGCAACGTCCGGCTCGCCAGGCTGCTGGTGCGGCTGTTCGAGGCCAGGCTCGACCCGCGCCGCGCGGACGACATGCGCGAGGACCTCGGCGAGGCCCTGCACGAGGAGATCCTCGCGGCCCTGGATGAGGTGGCCTCGCTGGACGAGGACCGCATCCTCCGGGCGTACCTGGAGATGATCCTCGCCACGTTGCGGACCAATGCCTTCCAGCGGGAGGACGGCAGGCGCAAGCCGTACATCTCTCTCAAGTTCGACTCCTCCGCGATCAGCGTGCTGCCGCTGCCCCGGCCCAAGTTCGAGATCTTCGTGTACTCGCCCCGGGTCGAGGGCGTCCACCTGCGGTTCGGCAAGGTCGCGCGAGGCGGCCTGCGCTGGTCGGACCGCATGGAGGACTTCCGCACCGAGGTGCTCGGCCTGGTCAAGGCGCAGATGGTGAAGAACACCGTCATCGTGCCCACCGGCTCCAAGGGCGGCTTCGTCGTGAAGAACCCGCCGGTGGGCGGCGGGCGCGACGAGCTGATGGCCGAGGGCGTGGCCTGCTACCGCCAGTTCATCTCCGGCCTGCTCGACATCACCGACAACCTCGTCGACAACAAGGTCGTCCCCCCGCACGGCGTCGTCCGGCACGACGGCGACGACACCTACCTGGTCGTCGCGGCCGACAAGGGCACCGCGACCTTCTCCGACATCGCCAACAGCGTGGCCAAGGACTACGGCTTCTGGCTCGGCGACGCCTTCGCCTCCGGCGGCTCGATCGGCTACGACCACAAGGCCATGGGCATCACCGCCCGCGGCGCGTGGGAGTCGGTCGCCTACCACTTCCGCTCGATGGGCATCGACGTCCAGAGCACCGACTTCACCGTGGTGGGCGTCGGCGACATGTCCGGCGACGTCTTCGGCAACGGCATGCTGCTGTCCCGGCACATCAAGCTCGTCGCGGCCTTCGACCACCGGCACATCTTCATCGACCCCTCGCCCGACCCCGAGAGCGGCTTCGCCGAGCGGTCGCGGCTGTTCGCGCTGCCGCGCAGCTCGTGGGCGGACTACGACACCGAGCTCATCTCGGCCGGCGGCGGGGTCTGGCCGCGCACGGCGAAGTCGGTGCCGGTGTCCCCGCAGACGCGCGCGGCCCTCGGCATCCCCGAGGGCGTGCCCGCGCTGACGCCCAACGACCTGATCAACGCCATCCTCAAGGCCTCCGTCGACCTGCTGTGGAACGGCGGCATCGGCACCTACGTCAAGGCCTCCAGCGAGAGCCACGCCGACGTCGGCGACAAGGCCAACGACGGGCTGCGGGTCAACGCCTCCGACCTGCGGTGCAAGGTCGTGGGGGAGGGCGGCAACCTCGGCCTCACCCAGCTCGCCCGCATCGAGTTCGCGCTGAACGGCGGCTTCGTCAACACCGACTTCATCGACAACTCCGCCGGGGTGGACACCTCCGACCACGAGGTGAACATCAAGATCCTCCTCGACCGCCTGGTGCGGGACGACGAGCTGAGCGAGCAGGACCGCGACCAGCTCTTCCTCGACATGACCGACGAGGTCGCCGGCCTCGTCCTGCGCGACAACAAGGCGCAGAACATCGTCCTGGCCGCGGCCCGCGCCCAGGCGCCCGAGATGCTGCACATCCACGCCCGCTACCTGCGCAAGCTGGAACGGGACGGGCTGATCAACCGGGAGCTGGAGGCCCTGCCCTCGGACAAGACGCTGGCCGAGCGTCGCCAGTCCGGCCTCGGGCTGACCGCGCCGGAGTTCTCGGTGCTGCTCGCCTACACCAAGCTGGTGGCCGACCACGAGTTGCTCGCCTCCGACCTGCCCGACGACCCCTTCCTGACCTCGTGGCTGGTGTCCTACTTCCCCTCGGCGCTGCGCGAGCGGTTCCGCGAGGCCATGGACACCCACCCGCTGCGGCGCGAGATCATCACCACCGGCGTGGTGAACGACCTGGTCAACGCCAGCGGCACGACGTTCATGTTCCGCTTCGGCGAGGAGACCGGCGCCTCGACCCCCGACATCGCCAGGGCGTACCTGGTGTCCCGGGAGGTCTTCGAGCTGCCGAGCTTCTGGCGGGCGGTGGAGGCGCTGGACAACAAGGTCGACACCGCCGCCCAGCTCGCCATGCTGCTGGAGGGCCGCAAGCTCGCCGAGCGCGGCGCGCGCTGGCTGCTCGGCAACCGCAGGCCGCCGCTCGACCTGGCCGGCGCAGTACGGTTCTTCGTGGAGGGTGCGGACGGCCTGCTGCCCCACCTTCCCAAGCTGCTCACCGGCCCCGACCTCGCGGCGTTCGAGGAGCGCCGTGACGGCTACCTGGCCCGCGGCGTGCCGGCCGACCTGGCCGAGCGGGCGGCGGTGATGGTGCCGGCGTACTCGACGTTCGACCTGGTGGAGATCTCTTCACGCACCGGACGGCCGGTGAACGACGTCGCGGAGGTCTACTTCGACCTGTCCGAGCGGCTCCAGCTGGCCCGGTTGCGCGAGCGGGTCATCGCGCTGCCCCGCGACAACCGGTGGAACTCCATGGCCAGGGCCGCGTTGCGCGACGACCTGTACGCCGCGCACGCGAGGCTGACCGCCGAGGTGCTCACCCACAGCGAGCCGGGGCTGTCCCCCGAGGAGCGCCTGGTCCGCTGGTCGCAGGCGAACTCCGCCGCCGTCGCGCGGGCACGCCAGACGCTGTCGGAGATCTGGGAGAGCGAGCACTTCGACCTGGCCACCCTCTCGGTGGCGCTGCGGGCCGTGCGCACCCTGGTCGCGACGAGCAACCTGCCGCACGCCGAGGGCCGCTGACCGCTCACCCGCCGGCCGGTGACGTGCCGGGCCGCCGGGCACCGGCCGGCGACGTGCCGGCCGGTCAGGCGGCGGCCGGCGTCACCTGTTGGTGATCGCTGTGGGGACGCCGTCGAATCCGATGATCTTCGCGGGTTCGGCGGCGCCCTTGCGGGACACCTGGCTGACGTACTGCTGGGTCTCGACCACGCGCAGCATGTACGGCACCACGGGGCTGCCGACGTCCCAGCGCACGTTCTGCGGGACCGGGACGAGCCCCTCGGCGGCCTTGGTCTTGGCCTGCCGGAGCGTCGTCCGCGTCAGGGAGTACAGGATGAGCGCCCCGCCGTCGGCCGTGCGCAGCGCGTAGATCGGGAAGGCGGTGGCGGCGAACAGCGAGTCGTACAGGAAGCCGCGCCGCTTGAACTCGGGCTGGATCTTCTCGACCTCGGCGAAGTAGCCGGTGGTCTGGGGACCCGCCGCGATCAGGCCGGCGGCGAAGCCCTTCGGCCCCTCCTCGGCGATGGTGGCGTGCAGCGGGGCCATCAGATGGGGGCTGATCGCGATCGTGTCGTCCCGGGTGGCCAGCGGGGTGGCGTACCCCTCCTCGTCCAGGCTGACGGCGGGGGGCTTCGTGCCGGGATACAGCAGAGAGGCGAAGCTCAGCTGCCAGAGGGAGACCTCGTACTGCTTCATGAAGACGAGCACCGCGGTACGGCTCTTGCCGTCCGCGTCCCGCCGCTCGGTCAGCGCGGCGAACCAGTAGGGGTAGCGGTCGAGCCGGGGCACCAGCAGCGTCGGCTCCCCCCAGGTGTACCTGGGCGGCCGGGAGCCGGTCGACTGGAACTCCGCCCTGGTGATGTCCCTCTGCCCGTCGCGCGTCTGGGCGAGGGCATAGGACTGGACGCCCTGGACCCGGGCGGCGTCGTCGGCGCCCAGGATCATGAGCGCCTGCCTGCGCGCCTCGTCGAGCGTCACGACGGGAGCCGCCCGTGAGGGCGAGGGCGAGGAGGATGAGGAGGGCCCGGGGGAGGCGGTGACCGCCGGGACGGGCGCGGTCACCGGGGCCGTCGCGCCCCGGGTCTCGGACGGTCCGGGCGAGCAGGCGAAGGCGCCGCTCGCGAGCAGCGACAACACGAGGGCGACACGCATGGTCCTGGTCACGCTCGCCTCCCGATGAGTCCCCCGCAGAACGCCCATGCTAGCCACGCGCGAGGTGCCTCCGGCTTCGCGTACTCTTGGCAGATGTGGCAGCCATCGATCCCGCAGAAGAGATCAGCGAGCTTACCGGCACACTGAACGGCATTCAGGATGTGCTGGATCTCGACGTCATGCGCAAGCAGATCGCCGAGTTGGAGGAGCAGGCTGCCGCGCCCGACCTGTGGAACGACCCCGAGCAGGCGCAGAAGGTCACCAGCAAGCTCTCCCATATGCAGGGCGAGCTCAACCGCGTCGAGAACCTGATCCGCAAGCTGGAGGACGTCACGGTCCTCTACGAGCTGGCCGAGGCCGAGGACGACGCCGACACCCGCGAGGAGGCCGGCCGCGAGCTCGCCTCCCTGCGCAGCGACGTCAACGCCCTCGAGGTGCGCACCCTGCTCGCGGGGCCCTACGACGCCCGTGAGGCGCTCGTCACGATCAACTCGCAGGCCGGCGGCGTGGACGCCGCCGACTGGGCGCAGATGCTGCTCCGCATGTACCTCCGCTGGGCCGAGCGCAAGGGATACTCCACCGAGGTGTACGACACCTCCTACGCCGAAGAGGCCGGCATCAAGTCGGCGACCTTCGTGGTCAAGGCCCCGTACGCCTACGGCACGCTGAGGGGCGAGCACGGCACCCACCGGCTGGTCCGCATCAGCCCGTTCGACAACCAGGGCCGCCGCCAGACCTCCTTCGCCGGCGTCGACGTGGTGCCGGTCGTCGAGCAGACCGACCATATCGACATCAACGAGGACGATCTGCGCATCGACGTCTACCGCTCGTCGGGTCCCGGCGGCCAGGGAGTCAACACCACCGACTCCGCGGTGCGCATCACCCACCTGCCCACCGGCATCGTGGTCTCCTGCCAGAACGAGCGCTCCCAGCTGCAGAACCGCGCCTCGGCGATGACGGTCCTGCAGGCCAAGCTGCTCGAGCGCAAGCGGCAGGAGGAGGCCGACAAGATGTCGGAGCTGCGCGGGGAGTCCACGACCTCGTGGGGCACGCAGATCCGCAACTACGTCCTGCACCCGTACCAGATCGTCAAGGACCTGCGCACTTCGGTCGAGGCGGGCAACCCCAGCGCGGTGCTCGACGGCGACATCGACGGGTTCATCGAGGGCGAGATCCGCTGGATGCGGCGCCAGGAGTCGGGCGCCGCGCAGTAGCGCCCCTACCGGCCCCCCTGAGTCGCGGGGGCCGCCCCGATCGCCGGGCGTCGCGGAGCTTCGCCCCGGCGCCCGTGGAGGTACCGGCGGCGGACCCGGTGCTCGAGGCCCGCCCTCGATCGCTCAGGCGCCGTGCGGATCGGTCAGGCGCCGTACAGGTGGTTGAGCGCCAGCGTGCAGGCGAGCAGGACAATCAGGACTATCGCGATCAGTGTGGGCGATAGTCCGCCGAACCCATGGTGGTGGACCCTGGCTCTGCTGGCCCGGCACGCGGGGCATCGACCCTCGACCACCGGTCCGGCGCAGTTGGCGCAGATGAGATGTTCGCAGCTCACGGGATATCTCCCTCTCCACGGTGATCGCTATACCACCCTGTTAGCGAGTGTGGAATCGTTTTGTTTCCGTTATGGACGTTCCATGCCAGTGTTACCCCTAGACTGAGCCTCGGCCAACCGGAACGTCGATCGTTGGTAAAGAGCGGCGCCCCCCGGCCGGCGAGCAATGCGATGTGGCTCACGCGGCCACCTCCGCGACCGTCCTAACCCCTAGACTGGCATGCCGTGATGCGCCTGTGATCCATTTCGATAATGTCACCAAGGTCTACGTTAACCAGAACCGCCCCGCCCTCGACCACGTCAGTGTGGACGTGGACAAGGGCGAGTTCGTGTTCCTGGTCGGTCCTTCGGGGTCGGGGAAGTCGACCTTTCTCCGGCTGGTCCTGAAGGAAGAGCGCCCGAACTCGGGCGCCATACATGTCGCCGGTAAGGATCTGGCGCGCCTGTCGAACTTCAAGGTGCCGCACTTGCGCCGCCGCATCGGCTGCGTGTTCCAGGACTTCCGGCTGCTGCCCAACAAGAACGTCTACGAGAATGTGGCGTTCGCGCTGGAGGTCATCGGCAAGCCACGGCGGTTCATCCGCAAGGTGGTGCCCGAGGTGGTCGAGCTGGTCGGCCTGGAAGGCAAGGCCCACCGCATGCCCGACGAGCTGTCCGGAGGTGAGCAGCAGCGGGTGGCCATGGCCCGCGCCTTCGTCAACCGCCCGATGATCCTGCTCGCGGACGAGCCCACCGGCAACATCGACCCCGCCACCAGCATCGGGATCATGAAGGTGCTCGACCGGATCAACCGGACCGGCACCACTGTCGTCATGGCCACCCATGACGCCGCCATCGTCGACTCCATGCGCAAACGCGTGGTCGAGCTGGAGGACGGCAAGATCGTCCGAGATCAGTCGCGCGGCGTCTACGGCCAGGCGTACTGATCACCAAGCGAGAGAGCGACAGGGGACACCCAAAGCATGCGGGCAAACTTCATCTTCTCTGAGGTCTGGATCGGCCTTCGCCGCAACCTCACGATGACCATCGCGGTCGTCGTGACGGTGGCCATTGGCATGGCCCTGCTCGGCATTGGGCTCATGATCAACGCACAGGTCGGCAGCATGAGCAGCTACTGGTCCGACAAGGTCCAGCTGTCGGCGTTCCTGTGCATGAAGAACAGCCCCTTCGAGGCCTGCAAGGGCCGGGGCGCGGTCAGCAGCCAGGAGAAGGTCGCGCTGCAGAAGCAGATCGAGTCGCTGCAGCAGGTCGACCGGGTCAGCTTCGAGGACCAGCAGAAGGCCTACGAGAACTTCAAGGCGGCCTACAGCAGCAACAGCGTCTTCCTGAGCGCCGTCAAGGTCGACGACATGCCGGAGTCGTTCCGGGTCAAGCTGAAGGATCCGAACGACTACAAGGCCGTCTTCGACGCCCTGAGCGGCGCGCCGGGCGTGGCGAACGTGGTGAACGACCAGCAGCTCCTCGACAAGTTCTTCGGGCTGATGAACAAGCTCCGCGGCGCGGCGCTGATCGTGGCGTTGATCCAGGTGTTCGCGGCGATCCTGCTGATCGGCAACACGGTGCGACTATCGGCGTACAACCGGAGGCGGGAGACCGGCATCATGCGCCTGGTCGGTGCCTCCAACCTGTACATCCAGCTGCCGTTCGTCATGGAGGGCACCATCGCCGGCCTGGTGGGCGGCGTGATCTCGGCGGTCCTGCTGATGTTCGCCAAGATCGTGATCTTCGACAGCATGCAGAAGTTCTTCGTGCTGTCGACGCAGCTCAGCTGGAGCGATGTCGCGCAAGTGATCACCCTCACGACGGTGGTCGGCGTGCTGATCTGTATCCTCGCGTCCTTCGTCACCCTCCGGCGATACCTGAGGGTGTGACGCGCCCCGGTAGGCTCGCTGCTATGCCACGTGAGACCGGGCGTAAGCTCATCGCCCAGAACAAGCGTGCCCGGCACGACTACCACATAGAGGACACCTATGAGGCCGGGCTCGTCCTGATGGGCACGGAGGTGAAATCCCTCCGTGCCGGCCGGGCGAGCCTCTCGGACGGGTATGCCCAGGTGAAGGACGACGAGGTGTGGCTGATGAACGTCCACATCCCCGAGTACCACATGGGCACGTGGACCAACCACGCCGCGCGGCGTCCCCGCAAGCTCCTGCTTCACCGCAAGGAGATCGGGAAGATCGTCGCCAAGACCAAGGAGTCGGGCCTGACGCTGGTCCCGCTCTCGCTGTACTTCAAGGACGGCAACGCCAAGGTCGAGATCGGTGTGGCCCGCGGCAAGAAGACCTGGGACAAGCGGCACGACCTCGCGGAGAAGCAGGCGAACCGGGAGATGGCCCGCGCACTTCGTCACCGCAACAAATGAGGGCCGGTCAGTCGTGGCGCTAGCCGTACGTTTGAGAAGAGGGCTCTCCGCGGGGCTGTCGCTGGCCGTGGTCGTGCCGATGCTGGTGGCCTGCTTCGCCGAGCCCTCGCCGCACGACGCCGTCAGCGAGTTCCTGGTCGGCTGGCAGTCGGGCGACTACGCGGCCGCGGCCGACCGCACCGACGGCGACCCCAAGGTCGTGCGCAAGGCCCTGGAGGACGCCGAGCTGCAGCTCGACGCCGCGTCCATCCGCTTCTCGCTCAAGGGCCTGAGCACCAGCGGCGACAACGCCGACGCCCAGTTCCACGTCCAGGTCGACCTCGGGGACAACAGCCCGATCTGGCAGTACGACAACGACCTTCCGCTGCACCTCGTCGACGGCCGGTGGAAGGTGCGCTGGTCGCCGAGCGTCATCCACCCGGAGCTGCACCAGGGGCAGAGGTTCGCGGTCAAGGTGACGCCCGAGGAGCGCCAGCCCATCGAGGACCGCAACGGCGACCCCCTCCAGCGGGAGTCGACGCTCTACCTGGCGGGCGTCTACCCCGCGAGGGTGAAGGACCCCGTGGGCGTCTGCGAGCGGCTGTACCAGCTCACCGGTTTCGCCCAGGACCGGCTGCTCAGCCGCATCCGCTCGGCGCCGCCGCAGGAGTTCGTGCCGCTGGTGACCTTCGGCGCCAAGAAGTACGCCCAGCTGCTCGACCGGCTGGAGGAGATCGGCCCCGACCTGACGATCGAGAAGGCGTCGCAGCCGCTGGGGCCGGCCCAGCCCGTCGACATCGTCGGCAAGGTCGGCGCGATCACCGCCGAGACGATGCAGCAGCTCGGCGGCCCGCAGCGCGCCGGCGACACCGTCGGCCAGGGAGGGCTGCAGAAGGCCTACCAGGACCAGCTCACGGGCTCGACCGGCACCGCGGTCATCACCTACGACCTCAAGACCGGCGAGCAGGTGGCCGAGCTGGCGCAGTGGCCGGGCAGGACCAACACGACATCGGTGCGCACCACCATCGACAAGGGCGTGCAGCAGTCCGCCGACTTCGCCGTCGGTGGCGGCACCCCCGCCGTCCTGGTGGCGATCGACGGGCCAAGTGGCGAGATCCGGGCCGTCGCCTCCCAGAACATGAACCAGGAACGCGACGCGCTCGCCGGCCGCTTCCCGCCGGGCACCGCCTTCTCCATCGTCGCGGCCGACGGCCTGCTCGCCGCCGGGCTGGACCCCAAGCAGAAGCTGCCCTGCCCCGCCGACCGGACGGTCGGCGGTGCCAGGTTCCAGCACGCGCAGGCGCAGACGCAGACGCCTACCGGCCAGGCCCCGACGGTCACCGCCGACTTCGCCCAAGGATGCGCCACCGCGCTCGCGTCCCTGTCCCGCCGCATCGGCGCCGGGGCGCTGGCCCAGGCGGCGAGCCGGTTCGGCATCGGGGGAGACTGGCAGCTGCCGCTGCGGTCGTTCAGCGGCAGCGTGCCCGCGGGCGGCGGCGACGCGGCCAAGGCCAAGATCATCGCCGGCCAGAGTGTCCGGGTCAGCCCGCTGTCGATGGCCCTGGTCGCCGGCGCCCTCAGTTCCGGCACCTGGCGCCCGCCCACGCTCGTCACCTCGCCCGCCTCGCCGGACACCTCCTCCGACGTCACGCCCGCCGAGCCGCCCCGGCCGGTCGCGCTCGACCCGGAGACCCTGCCGAAGCTGCGCGCGCTCATGCGGGCGGGCGTCACATCAGGTACGGCCTCGGCCGCCGCGGCACCGGGCGAGAAGGTCTACGGCATCTCCGCCG
This sequence comes from Sphaerisporangium perillae, assembly GCF_023276435.1. Taxonomy (GTDB): domain Bacteria; phylum Actinomycetota; class Actinomycetes; order Streptosporangiales; family Streptosporangiaceae; genus Sphaerisporangium; species Sphaerisporangium perillae. The sequence continues at coordinate 105,810 of NZ_JALLPO010000029.1, read as the reverse complement.
CCGTGAGCTACACCGAGAAGAAGCACCAGAGGAACCTCTCCTGGTTCATCGGCTGGCAGGGTGACCTGGCCGTCGCCGTGCTGACCGAGACCCCCAACCCCGCGGCCTCCGCGCAGATCGCCGGCCAGTTCTTCCGCAGCGCCCGCACGGCCGCCTGAACCCGGCAGGGGCCGCCCGGACCTGGTGGGGAAAGGGGAAAAGGCGCGAATGGCCGGCCGGAAAATACTTCTCCGGCCGAGCAACCATCGCGGCCTCATCCTGCGTCTTTCTCGATGACTGGGCACCGCTTGGGGGTTGCGGGCTCAGTCGCCGTGATGAGACCAGGGCTTCATCTCGGGGGAAGCCCTGCCGTCCGGACCGGCTCGACCCTGCCGGTCGGCCCCCGGGGACGTGCGCCTCGTGCCACGTCCCCGGGGGTTTCGGATGTATCACGTCCCCCGGTTCCGGCGCGTACGGACGCCTGGAAGGGCAGCCGGGGGAATCAAGTTGGCACCGTGGGTGTTGTATGAGTATCTTCATGATGCTCGGTCTCTCGCGAGGTCGTGTTGACAACTCCACAGGGGGTGACCGGTTTCGACTTCGACATGTCGTGCCAGGAGAAGCGGGTCGAGGACTGCGGACATAACCTCGTTAATCCTGTGACCGCAAAACAATAAGTGCCAATAACACGCGCACTCAGGGCCACATGGCCCTCGCCGCCTGAGCGAGGACCAAGCCCTTGTCAGCCCGGGACCGCCTCCGGCCCGGATCTGGCATCGCTAGGAGGCTAAACCGATCGACCCGGTCACGGGGCCGATAGGGAAACCAAACAGTGACTGAGCCCGTCGGTGACTCGCCTGCGAGATCACCGGGGCTGAGAAAAACGAAGCAGGCTGCACCCGGAGAAGCCCTGTCGCGGTGGTGACGGACGCGGGTTCGATTCCCGCCCCCTCCACCCCTTGAAGAGGCCCTTGGGCGCGAGCGTCGCTCGCGCCCAAGGGCCTCTTCGGCGTTTCAAGGGAAGGCTCCTCCGAGACCCCGATGCGATAAGGCTTGTTCGCGCCAAATGAGATCATAGGAATGCGAGCCCTTTCGTCTAGAGTTGCGGGCGTGAGCGGAGAGTTGGTACCGCAGTCTCCCGAGAAGCGGATGTCCGATGCTGATCGCGAGCGGGTCGCCCAGAGCCTGCAGTCGGCACTCGGCGAGGGGCGTCTGACGCTGGAGGAGTTCGAGCAGCGGCTGAGCGGAGTGCTCGCCGCGCGTACGTTCGGCGAGGTCGAGGCGTTCGTCGCCGACCTGCCAGGGAGCCTGGTGACGGCGCCCGCGCCCGAGCGCGTCGAGTTGCGCACCACGGCGGCCACCCTGAAGCGAGGTGGCCGATGGGTGGTGGCCCGGCTGCTGGTCGTGGTGGCCAAGGCCGGGTCGGTGAAGCTGGACTTCACCGACGCCCTCATCGCCCATCGGGTCGTGGAGATCGAGCTGGACGTGTACGCGGGCTCCACCACGCTCGTGCTGCCGCGCGGCGCGTCCGTGAACATCGACGATGTAGAGCTGGTCGCGGGCAGCTCCAGCGTGCGAAATGTGCCCACCTCTCCGTTCCCCGAGCAAGGGCTGCATTTCGTGGTCCGCGGCAAGCAGCGAGCCGGCCGGCTCCTCGTCCGGCATCAGCGCCGCTTCGGGCGCTGGCGGTGGTGAGCGGCGTTCCCGCCGACGGCTCTTGATCTTCGTGGCGGCCTGGCCGGTCAGAATCCTGCCGCGGTCAGAGGGGTCAGAACATGGAGCCGGTCCAGCCGGGGATGTTCGGGCGCGGTCCGGGCGGGAGCGGCAGCGGCGTGCGCTGGGCCTTCGCACGTGCCTCGTCGTTCGGCGGCACGGCCGGGCAGCGGGTGCCGCGCGCGGGGAGCGCCTGCGTGAGCAGGTAGCCGCCCATGGCCCCCGTCGTGCAGTCACCACGGCCGTAGATGCCGTGCCCCCAGCCCTCGTAGGTGAGCAACAGGACACGGTCGCCGAGAGAGCCAGAGGGCTGTACCGCATCTTCTCGGCCGCATTCGATGCCGGTCAGAGGTAGAGGCGGAGGGCTCCGGTGAGGGCTTGGCGAGCCACCGTGAAGACCTCGTCGGCTGAGGCCGCCGATGGGGGTGGCGCGACGACCTGCACCATCTGCGTGCTCGGCTCTCCGACGTCGGGGGAAAGCTGCCACTTCCACGCGGGGCTGGTGAGACTGTCGAAGCGTTCGAGGCTCACGACCAGGGGCGCCATGCCGTCCCAGCCCCAGGGCGGCGTCTGCGGAAGCCGGACCAGGTGGATGGAAGCGCGCACCGGTGCTTCGCCTGCGGTGCCGGTCGTCCCATGGCCGCCGGTGTGGAGACCATTCGGGTGGAGGGCTGTGTCCCCGGTCAGGGGAGGGACAGACGCCGCGCTCTCGGCCATGAACTGGAGGGGTGCGTCGTCGCCCGCCCCTGGATCCGCCGTGGCGAGCCCGGCGCGTTCGGCGGCCTCGGCGAGCAGGCCGTGCGGGTCGTCCAGGTCCGCCAGGGAGGCGTGCCGGTACGCGGTCGCCTGGGCGAGCAGAGCGGCCTCCGCGAGACGCTGGTCGGTGCCGTGGGCGCCGGCCCAGTCGGCCGGGGCGATGCCGTGACGCTCCCCGGTCGCATGCAGGTCGGCAAGCATCTGCGCGGCCGCGTCCAGCACCGAGGTGGTGTAGACGGTGCGATAGTGGCCCATCGCCGCCCGCTCGATCATCTGCCGGGCGGAGGCGGTCGTGGTGGTGGTCATCGGCTGCTGTTCCTCATCGTCTCGCCTGTGACCGTAGGACTCTAGCCGTATTGATCGATGTGGTGTCCACGAGGGTTCACCGGGTCGCTCGACGTACGGGGCGCCGGCATCGCCGCACCCATCTGGTGGTGGACCGGTGGGGCGGTTGGTCGCGGTGTGGCGACACGCCGCGTTGCCAGGATCTTCGCCGGGGTCCTAGGGAACCGGACGGAATATCGTCACAATCCGCCCATGGCCCAATCCATCCAGCGGGACGATGTCGCCGCCATGCTCGCGGCCCGGCGGGAACTCGGTACGGAGTACGAGGACGCGCTCGCCGACGCGCTCGTCGACCGCATCGGGAGCTCGATCGACGAGCGGATCGACGCCAAGCTCGCCACGCACAGGCCGGAGCCCACTCGGTTCACGGTCTCGCCCGCCGCGGCGGCGGTGGTGAGCGGCCTCGGCATGGGCGGGCTGTTCGCCCTGATCGGACGGTCCGACCTGGAGTTCGCGGCGGTGCTCTGGCTGGTCCTCGCTGTGGCGGCGGTCGCCTTCCTCGCCGGGAAGTGGCGCTCCAAGTCCTGAGAGATCCGCGTATGCCGGGTTCTCGGGGCCCGGCGTGCCGATGGGTGCGGGTTGTCTCAGCTGCGGGATATCGAGGCCGTGTTCAGGGTTCTCCGGGCCTGGGATGGCGGTGTGGGTCAGGGGCTTCTGCGGGTGAGGTCCATCAGCCAGTTGGTCTCCCACGTTTGCCCGTCGGTGGAGAAGGCCTGTTCCCAGTGGGCGGTGGTGGCGGTGATGCCCGACCACAGGAAGCGCACCCGGACGGGAGTGCCTTCGTGGGTGTCGTCTCCATAGAAGGTCCCGACGCCGTCGTCGAACCGCCCGATCACCGGAGGTTCGATGGCCGAGGAGCGGCTGCTCGACCAGTACAGCGACCACTCCTCGCTCTCAGGGTCGTAGAGCCGCAGGGTCAGCCCGGAGAAGCCCCGGGTGGGGAATTCGATCTCGTCGACGTTGCCGGCGCCGCCGAAGATGCCCCTGATCGCCGCGACGCCGGGGAACTCGTCCCATTCCGTGCAGTCGGCCAGCCGCTTCTTGAGTGCCCGGTTTGCGACGTCCCAGGTGCCGAAGAGGAAGTCGAAGTCGTGGTTCATGCCTGGATGCTAGAGCCTGGTCACTGACACCTCCTGTCAGTGACCGCTCGCTCTTCTCGGGCCGTCTTGGCGTCGTCGCTGCGGTCAGCTGCCCGAGAGGGTTCCGAGGGTGACGGTGACGGTCTCGGTCTTCCCGCTCGGGTGGAGGAGCTCGACCTTGGCCTGCGTGCCCGGCTTGAGGCCGGCGAGTACCTCCGAGAGCACCGCGGCCGTGGGAGTGGGCTTGCCGTTGACACTGATGATGATGTCGCCGGGCTTGATCCCCGACTTCTCGGCACCGCTGCCCGGATCGACCTGGGCGACGCCGACGCCGACCGGCTGGCCGTCCGGCCCGACGACGGTGTTGACGCGGACGCCGAGCGCGGCGCGCCGGGTGTTGGTGACCTTGCCGTGCTTGATGATCTGTTCGGCCACGTCCTTGGCGGTGCTGCTCGGGATGGCGAACCCGATGCCGGGGGCCGCGCCACCGCCGAGCTCGGGATTGATGGCGGCCAGCGTGGGGACGCCGATCACCTCGCCGGCGAGGTTGGTGAGCGCTCCGCCGCTGTTGCCGGGGTTGATCGAGGCGGAGGTCTGGATGGCGTTGGTGATCGTGGCACCGGGGGAGCCCTCGCCTTGCGGTTCGGTGACGGTGCGGCCGAGCGCGGAGATGATGCCGTTCGTCACGCTTCCCGACAGGCCCAGCGGGTTGCCCATGGCCAGGACGATCTGGCCGACCTTGAGCTTGCTGGAGTCGCCGAAGGTCGCGGGGGTGAGGCCGGAATGGTCGGCGACGCGGATGACGGCGAGGTCGCCGAGGGGGTAGGACGAGACGAGGTGGGCCTTGCGCGGCTTGCCGCCGGTGGCGAGTATCACCTGGAAGGTCTTCGCCCTTCCCACCACATGGGCATTTGTCACGATATGGCCGTCGGTGTCGTACACGACGCCCGAGCCCAGGCCGGCCCGCGTATTGATCTGCACGATGGACGGCAGGACCTGGGCGATGACCCGCTCGTACGCCTGCTCCTCCGTGATCACATTGGTGGTCGGCGCGGCGGTGCCGGTCGTCTGCTTGGTGGCCGTGCTCGTGGAGGCGGGCGTGCCGGCGAGGCCGCAGCCACTGAGCACCACCAGGACCCCCGCCACCCCGGCGGTGACGGCATGCCGCCTGGCACGTCCGGCCCGCCGGTCACCTGGTGTCGTCGCCATGGACCAGGTCATTCCCGACCACGCGGAAGATACTCGCCGATACTCCGCACTGACCTGATCTTGGGAATGGTCGGGCCCATGCCGCTGCCTGTGCGGCCCCCGAAATTCTCCGATGATGCCCACACGCCGCCTACCTGCGGAGATATGGTTAGGGCCCGTGGAAGCGGGAGTACCGGCCAGCATGGATCACGATTTGTGACGTAGTCTGCCGACATGGCGGACGGCGCTGGAAACTCCCCCAGCCGCCCTGGATCGGGGCGGCCTCCGACGTACGTTCCCTCGTATGAGGCGCCCACGACGCCGATGCCGCGGGTGAGTCCCGAGCAGGCGCTCGCGATGGCCCAGGCCGCCAAGGCCGCGGCGGAGGCCGCGTCCGACACCGGCACCGCGCAGAGCGTCGATGACGAGGTCACGGCCAACGTGCGCAGGCCCGCTGGACCGTTCCTCCGTCCTGACCGGCCCGTCGCCGGGCCCGCGGCCACGGCCTCGCGTGCCGGAGGCGCCGGAGGTGGCGCGACGCAGTCTCCTCCCGGCGGACGTCCGGGCGCCTTGGGCGCTCCGCCTCCCGTGGGACCCTCCGAGTTCTCCGTCCGTCCGGGGCCCGATGCCTCCCGCAGGGACCGGAAGCCCGGCTGGCTGTCCGCGGCGATCCTTCGCGTCGGTGACATCCCGATAAGAGCCGTCTACGGCATCGGCGCGGCGATCGCCACGATGATCATCGTGGTCCTGATCTTCATACTGTTCTCCGGGGACAAGCCCGGCGACCCGGTGCGCGTGGATCCCGCGCGGGCGGGCGGGGCGGCCCCGCCGGGCGTGCGGCCGAAGCCCACGCCAACCCCGATCGCGGTCCCGCCGGTTCCCTCGGCCAAGGCCATGACCTTGTTCACCGGCACGGGCACCCCGATCGCGTCGTACGTGCTCGACCGGACCGCCGGCATCAGCTACCCCCAGTACGGGACCCCGTGGGCCAAGACGATCAAGGCGCCCTTCTCGGCCGCGCAGAAGGCCGGCTCCGCCAGGCAGTCGCAGGCGCTGATCGCGTCCGGGCCGGTGCCGGTGGCCGTCGCCAAGCAGCCGACGACCTATGACGGCTTCCGGAAGCTGGCCGCCAAGGCGGCGAAGTGGTCGCTGCGCTATCAGCCGGCCGGTTCGAAGTTCACCTGGACGGTCTCGCAGCAGCCCCGCTACAACCTCGGATGGGTGCTCGGCTACAAGGTCACCTACGTGCAGGGCGGCAAGCGGCACTCCTCGCAGGCATACGTCATCGTCGTCTCGACGGCCAAGAAGAAGCCCGCGATGCTGTTCGCGACCGTCCCCGACACCCGTCAGGCGCTCTACCACGATCTGAACATGCTCTTCTGGACGGCACGCGCCATCTAGCGCCGTCTGGTGTCGTCCCTGTTCAGGGCCGTCCGTGTGTCTTCTGAGCCGGGTCGTCGGGCCGGGTTACGTTGATGAGATGGAATCTGGATTCGGCTATTTCGCGACGCACGACGCCGCCGCTCCCGACACCGTGGCCCGCATGATCGAGGAGCGCGGGCACGCGGCCGTGCTCTTCTCCGAGCACACCCATATTCCGGCAGGCCCCCAGCCGCTGGGGCCCGGCGGTGGCACGCTGCCTCGCAAGTACTGGCACACCTACGACACGCTGACGACGTGCATGGTCGCGGGCATGGCCACCACCAAGCTGCGCGTCGGCACGGGCATCTGCCTGGTGGTCCAGCATCATCCGATCACCCTCGCCAAGGTCGTGGCGAGCATCGACCGCCTCACGGGCGGGCGCTTCGAACTGGGGGTGGGCGCGGGCTGGAACGACCCTGAGATCCGCAATCACGGGGTCGACCCGGCCGAGCGGTTCGCCGTGATGGAGGAGTACATCGAGGCGATGCGGCAGATCTGGACCCAGCGCGAGGCCGAGTACCACGGGCGGTTCGTGTCGTTCGATCCGATCTGGTCGTGGCCGAAGCCGGCACAGAGGCCGTACCCGCCGATCCTGGTGGGGGGCACCGGTCCCAAGGTGTTCGACCGGGTCATGTCCTACGGCGACGCCTGGCTGCCGAACTACGGCCCTGGCGTCCTGGGGCGCCTGCCTGAACTGTTCCGCCGGGCCGAGGATGCCGGGAAGCGGGTGCGGGTGGACCTGCTCTCGGTGCCGGCGGACCCGAAGGTGATCGAGGAGTGTGAGAAGGCCGGGGTGTCCCGGGTCATGGCGTGGCTGCCGTCGGCCGGGATCGCGCGGATCGAGCGGGAGATGGACGCCTTCGAGAAGGCGCTTGCCGATATGCGCGGTGAGTGAGGATGACCGCACCCTGCTCGGTCTGAGGTCGCCTTCCCTTGATCTGGGTCCCTGGTTCGTGGTCGCCGGTCGCCCGGTCGGCGACGGCCGGGCTCTTTCCGGGTTCGGGGTCCGGAAGTAGCGTTCGCCGTGGAGCTTCGGCTTCGGGTCGCCTTGGAAGCATCTTCTAGAATATGATTCTGTCACGTCTGGAAGCCGAGCGGCACGGAGGGTGTTATGGCGATCGGGTTGAGCGAGGAGCACGAGGCGCTCCGCGAGTCCGTGAGCGGCTGGGCGGAGCGCAACATTCCCGCCGAAGTCGTACGCGCCGCCGTAGGCGCGCAGGCCGAGGAACGGCCCGCGTTCTGGACCGGCCTCGCCGACCAGGGCCTCCTCGGCCTGCACCTGCCCGAGGAGTACGGGGGGAGCGGCTTCGGGCTGCTGGAGACCGCGGTGGCCGTCGAGGCGCTGGGCGAGCGCGTCGCGCCCGGCCCGTACGTGCCGACCGTGTTCGCCTCGGCGGCCATCCTCGCCTCCGACGGCAAGGCGCGTGCCGAGCTGCTTCCGGGGCTCGCCGACGGCACGCTGACCGGCGCCGTGGCCCTCGGTGGCGCGCTGACCGGCACGCGCGACGACGATGGTGTGCTGACCATCAGCGGCACGGCCGAGCCCGTTCTCGGGGCGGCCCTCGCCGACGTGCTCGTGCTCCCGGTGAGCACCGAGCAGGGCGAGGAGTGGGTCGCCCTGTCCAGGGATGCCGTGACCGTCACCCCCGTCAGGAGCCTTGACCTCACAAGGGCGGTCGCCAAGGTCGAGGTCGACCGGCTCGCGGTGCCGGGCGAGCGGGTCCTCGACGGGCTGAAGGGCGCCCACGTCCGCGACCTGGGCGCGATCCTGCTCGGAGCCGAAGCGGCCGGTGTCGCCGCCTGGTGCGTGCGCGCCGCGTCCGAGTACGCCAAGGTGCGCGTGCAGTTCGGCCGGCCGATCGGCCAGTTCCAGGGCATCAAGCACAAGGCCGCCCGGATGCTGGTCGCGCTGGAGCAGGCCCGCGCCACCGTGTGGGACGCCACCCGCGCCGCCGGCGACGAGCTGCGCTACGCCGCCGCGATCGCCGGGGTCATGGCGCCGGACGCCGCCGTGCAGTGCGCCAAGGACGCCATCCAGACCTTCGGCGGCATCGGCTACACCTTCGAGCACGACGCCCACCTGTACTACCGCCGCGCGCTGACCCTCCGCGCGCTGCTCGGCCCGTCGTCCGAGTGGGCCGAGGCGGTGGCCGGGTACGCCCTGTCCGGCGTCGGCCGCGAGATGGAGATCGACCTTCCCGAGGACGCCGAGGCGCTGCGCTCGTCCATCCGGGAGGAGATCGCCGAGATGGCCGCCCTGGAGGGCAAGGAGCAGAAGCGCGCCCTGGCCGCCAAGGGCTTCGTGATGCCCCACCTGCCCAAGCCGTGGGGGCGTGGCGCCTCGCCGCTGGAGCAGGTGCTCATCTTCCAGGAGCTGAAGGCCGCGAAGGTACGGCTGCCGCAGATGATCATCGGTGCCTGGGTGGTGCCGTCCATCGCGGCGTACGGCACGGCCGAGCAGCAGGAACGGTTCCTGCCGCCCACGCTGTCGGGCGAGATGATCTGGTGTCAGCTCTTCAGCGAGCCCGGTGCGGGTTCGGACCTGGCGTCACTGCAGATGAAGGCCGAGAAGGTCGAGGGCGGCTGGAGGCTCAACGGGCAGAAGATCTGGACCTCCGTCGCGCACGTCGCGGAGTGGGGCATCTGTATCGCCCGTACGGACACCGGGAAGCCCAAGCACGACGGCATCAGCTACTTCCTCGTCGACATGAAGGCCTCCGGGGTGACCGTCAGGCCGCTCACCGAGATGACCGGCGAGAACCTGTTCAACGAGGTGTTCCTGGACGACGTCTTCGTCCCGGACGACCTGGTCGTGGGTGAGATCAACGAGGGCTGGCGGGTCGCGCGCAACACCCTGTCCAACGAGCGCGTGTCCCTGTCGTCGGGTTCCGGTGGTACCGGGTCCTCGGTGGCCGACCTGCTCGGCCTGGTGTCGCGCCTGGGCCGCGAGCTCACCGCCGCCGAGCGGCAGGAGCTGGCGCACGTGGTCTGCGAGGGCCACTCGATCAACGCGCTCAGCCTGCGGGTGACGATGAAGCAGCTCGCCGGGGCCGAGCCGGGCGCCGACGCCTCGGTGCGCAAGCTGCTGTCCACCTCGCACGCCCAGCACGTGTCCGAGTGCGCCGTGAACCTGCTCGGCACGTCCGCCACGGTGGCCGCCGACATGAAGCTCGGCGACGCCGGCTACTGGAACCGCGCCGTGCTCGCCACCCGGGCGATGACGATCTACGGCGGCACGACCGAGGTCCAGCTCAACATCATCGCCGAGCGCATGCTGGGCCTGCCCCGCGATCCCGAACCGGGCAAGTAACCGGGCAGGTAATCGAGCAAGTGACCGCGCTAACGCCCGAGGAACCGCTCATCGGGTTCCTCGGGCGTGTCCGTCAGGCGGCGGGGTCGTGTCACATTGACAGGGCGCTGAGCTCTGTCCGGGATGTGACGCCCAGCTTGGGGAACGCCTTGTACAAGTGCTGGCCGACCGTACGCGGGCTCAGGAACAGCCGGGCTGCGATGTCACGGTTGGACAGCCCTTGGGCCGCGAGCTGGGTGATCTGGCGCTCCTGCGGCGTGAGAACGGCGAGCGGGTCGAACCCCTCGGTCCGTGACGTCGCCCATCCTGCCGCGTCGAGCTCGGCGCGAGCCCGCGCCGACCATGGTGCGGAGCCGAGCCGGTCGAAGATCTCCACGGCCAGCGCGAGGTGCGGCCGCGCGTCTGTTCTCCGTCTGGCCCTGCGCAGCCATTCGCCGTAGAGCAGTTCGGTGCGTGCTCGCTCGAAGGGGCGGTCGTGGCCGTGCAGCTCGATCGCGGCCGTGAAATGCTCCTCGGCCGGCTCCAGCAGGGCCCGGCAGCGGGACACCAAAGCGTGCGCCCATCGCTGGTCGAGCAGGTCCGCCCACTCGGCGAAGCGGGCGAACGGCTCGGTGGCCCGTGGGCGCCTGCCGCAGCGCACCGCCGCCTCGACGAGGTCGGGCACGCTGCGCATGGCGAAGATCTGGTTGCGCGCCCGGCCGTACACGAGGTTCTCCAGCTCCAGCAGCGCCGCCTCCGTACCGCCGAGACCCAGGTTGAGCAGGGCCCGAGCTTCCGGGAAACCCTCGCAGCCGTCGGTGTCGCCCTCGATGGCGGCCAGGTGGGCGAGCAACAGGTTCGCCTGCTTGACCCACTGAGGCTGAGCGGTGTCGGCGGCGATGCGAGCTGCCTCATTCGCGTGCGCCCGCGCGTCGGCGTACCAGCCGACCGCGAGCTGGATCGAGGCGAGGTGGACCAGCGCCTGGGGCAGCAGCCCTACCATGTTCTCCTCGCGGATCCGGGCGAGCACGGCGGTGGCCAGGTCATGCGCGCGTCCGTCGGGCTCGGCCAGGCCGAGCGCGGCCGTCAGCAGCAGGCCACGCCGGTCGATGCCGCCCAGCTCGCGGGCGGCCGGCACCACCTCGGGGAGCGGTGGCAGCCCCTCGACCGGCCTGCGCAGGGCCAGCGAGACGAACCACAGGCTCAGCCGGTACACCGGCAGGACCGGGTCGCCCGGCGGCAGGCGCAGGTCGATGAGCTGCGCGGCGGTGCGCGCCGCCATGTCCCTGTCGCCGTCGAGCCAGATGAGCGAGCAGGCGTCCAGTAGCAGCCAGGCGGCCTCTCGCGGGTCATCCTCGGTGATGTGGGCGGCGCCCAGTGACAGCTGGGCGTGGGCGCTGGGCAGCAACCCCTGCCCGTAGTCGGAGCAGGCCCGTACGCGAATGAGCCTGGAGGTCAGCTCGGGCTCGACGTCCGGTCCGCCGGCCTGCTCGGCGATGGCACGGGCCTGGTCGAAGAGCCCGCCGTACTCCATCGACTCGGCCGCGAGCGTCAGCCGCCGGGTACGCTCCCCCCGGACGGCGCTCAGCTCGGCCGCGCGCCGGTAGGCGGCCGCGGCGGCCGCGTACCCGTTGCGTCCCGCAGCCCGTACGGCGGTGCGCTCCAGTTCCTCCGCCAGTGCCTCGTCCTCACCGGTCGCGGCGGCGGCGAGGTGCCAGGCCCGCCGATCGGCGTCCTTGGGCTCGGAGAACGCCGCGGCCAGCGCGAGATGCGCGGTCAGGCGAGCGCTCGGCGGAGCGCTGTGGTAGGCGGCGGCCCGCATGAGGGGGTGGCGGAAGGCCAGCCGCCCGTCCTTCACCTCGATCAACCCGCAGTCCTCGGCCGGTTCGACGGCTTGGAGGGAGACGCCGAGTTCGCGGGCGGCGGCCAGCAGTGGTGTCAGCTCGCCGGTACCGGCGGCGGCCAGCAGCAGCAGGGTCCGGCTCTGTGGCGGCAGAGGAGCGAGGCGCCGTTCGAACGCGTCCTGCAGCCTCCTGGTCAGAGGCAGCTCCCCAGGCTCGGCCCGGTCCAGGGCCTTGGGCAGTTCGATGAGCGCGAGCGGATTGCCCGCCGCTTCCGCGAGCACACGCCGCGAGAGGCCGAGCGGCACGTCGGCGTCGGCCTCCGCCAGCAGGGAGGCCGACGCCCGCTCATCGAGCGGCTCCAGTTGCAACTGCGGCAGCCCGGGTGCGGGCAGGCCCGGCGTCCTGGCCGCGAGGAGGAGGGCGACCCCTTCGCCGTCCAGCCGCCTGGCCGCGATCATCAGAGCCTCGGCCGAGGCGTGGTCCAACCATTGGGCGTCGTCGATGACGCAGAGCAGGCCGTCCGTGCCCGCGTACTCCGACAACAACGACAGCACGCTCAGCCCGACGAGGAGCCGCTCGCCGTAGGCGAGCCCGAGGCCGAAGGCTCCGCGTAGTGCGGCTTGCTGAGGGCTGGGCAGCCGATCGAGTAGGCCGAGCGCTGGGCGCAGCAGCAGGTGCAATCCGGCGAAGGGGAGCTCGGCCTCGGACTCGATGCCGGTGCCTCGGAGCACCCGCATGCCCTCGGCGGCTCCGATGGCCTGCTCCAGAAGTGCGCTCTTGCCGATGCCGGGCTCGCCTCGCACGACCAGGACGCCGCTGGTGCCCGTTCTCGCTCGGGTGACGAGCCGCTCAACTGCGGCCTGCTCGTCCGCGCGTCCGTAAAGCATGTGGCGCATCGTATTACCTATGCGTTGACTCATTCGTCCCACATGTAGCGACTCGTACTGTCTTCTCCATGACACCTTTCCGGATCGACATTCCCCAGAGCGCTCTCGACGACCTGCGCGACCGGCTGCTCCGCACCCGCTGGACGCCGGAGATCCCGGGCGCCGGCTGGAGCCGCGGCGTGCCCGTCGGCTACCTGCGGAGCCTGGCCGACTACTGGGTCCACGACTTCGACTGGCGCGAGGCCGAGGCCGAACTGAACCAATGGCCGCAGTTCACCGCCGAGATCCAGGGCCAAAGCGTCCACTACAAGCACATCCGTTCCGAGCGCCAGGACGCCAAGGCGCTGCTGCTCCTGCACGACAACCCCGGCGCGACGATGGGCCTGCTCGACGTCATCGGCCCGTTGTCGCGTGACTTCCACCTCGTCGTGCCCGCCATGCCGGGCTTCGGCTTCTCCAGCCCGCTCACCAGCACCGGCTGGACCGTCGAACGGACGGCGGCGGCGTTCGCCGAGCTGATGGAGCGCCTCGGCTACGACCGTTACGGCGCGCACGGCGGCGGTGGCGGTGCGAACCTCTCCCTCGAGCTCGGCCGCCAGGTGCCCGAGCGGCTGATCGGGCTGCACGTCAACGCCTACGTCGCCATCCCGGGCGACGACATGGAGGGGCTGACCGAGACCGAGCAGGCGCGGCTGGCGAGCATCCAGCGGTTCATGCAGGACGGTTTCGGGTTCAACGTCATCATGTCGACCAGGCCTCAGACCATCGCCCACGGTCTGCACGACTCACCCGCCGGCCAGCTCGCCTGGGTGGTGGAGAAGTTCAAAGAGTGGAGCGACCCATCTTCGGACCTGCCCGAGGACGCCTTCTCCCGCGACCGCATCCTGACCGATGTGAGCGTCCAATGGTTCACCGGCACGTCGGGCTCGATCGCGCAGAGCTACTACGACGTGGCCCACGACCCCGAAGGCTGGGGACCGAAGAAGCGAGTGAACGTCCCCACGGCGTTCGTGGTCACACCCGGCGACGTCACGATCCGCCGCTTCGCCGAGCGCGACACGACGGTGGCCCGATGGACGGAGTTCGACAAGGGCGGTGCCTATGTCGCGTTGGAGCAGCCCGACATGCTGATTCAGGACGTGCGGGAGTTCTTCGCCGGCCTCTGAGCCTTATTACTAAGGTCCTGATTCGGGTAGTTTTGCGGGGTCGAGGTGCTTGCGGACCGGGGGTAGTGCGAGGTCATGCGCGGTCGCCGGTTCGTGGGGGCGGTCCCCGTGCTCGCCGGACTGATTCTCGGGCTCGTGGCCCTCGGGCCCGCGCTCAAGCCCGGATTCGTGCTGCGATACGACATGGTGTTCGTGCCGGACCCTCCGGTGATGTGGCAGGTCAGTGGTTTCCCCCGTGCGGTGCCGAGTGATCTCGTGGTCGCGCTGCTCTCGCACATCGCGCCGGCGCAGGTCGTGCAGAAGCTGATCCTGGTCGGGATCTTCGTGCTGGCCGGGAGCGGAGCGGCGGGACTGATACCAGGGGACCGGCCGGCTCCCCGGGTGGCGGCGGCGGTGTTCTACGTGTGGAACGCCTACCTCGCCCAGCGGCTGCTGCTCGGCCAGTGGGCGTTGCTGCTCGGATTCGCGGGGCTGCCGTGGGCGGTCAGGGCGGCGGCCCGCGGCGGCGGTCCCTGGCGGCTCGCCTTGGCGCTCCTGCCCGCGGCCATCGGGGGCTTCCAGGCCATGCTCGTGTCCGCGCTCGCCGTGCTCCCTGTGGCGGCCACCCGGCCGGGCCGGCGGCTCCGGGGCACGCTGGAGGCGGTGGCGGTGATCGCTGTGCTCAGCCTGCCGTGGGCGATCCCGGCGCTGCTGAGCGAGGCCGTGACCGATCCTGCCGGGGTCGAGGCGTTCGCCCCGCGCGCCGACGGGCCATTCGGCACGGTGGGCAGCCTGCTGTCCCTCGGCGGCATCTGGAACGCCGAGGCCGACGTGCCCGGCCAGTCCGCCTGGTGGCTCGCCACAGCCCGCCTGATCATCGCGGTGATCGCCGTAGCCGCCTTCGTCCTGCTTCCCCGCCCCCTCACCGGCGGCCAGACGCCGCCCCAGGCACCCGCCGGCGACGACACGCCACCCCAGGTACCGGTCAGCGGCGAGGCGCCCGCTCAGGTACCGGTCAGCGGTGAGGCGCCGTATCGGGCCGGACTGCTCCTCGCGGCCTGCGCGGGTCTCGTCATCGCGCTGACCGGCGCGTACGCCCCCGGCATGCTGAAGTCCCTGATCGCCTGGTGGCCCGGCTTCGGCCCCCTGCGCGACGGCCAGCTGTACATCGCCCCTCTGGCCCTGGTCCAGGCGATCGGCTTCGGCCTGTTCACGGGCCGCGTCTGCCGGCCGGAAGAGGGCCGTGGCGGTGTGCGGGGCGGGGTGGTGATGACGGCGGTGGTGGCCGCGTTGTTGCCGGTGTTGGTGATGCCCTTGTTCGCGTTCGGGGCGGCGGGGCGCTTGGTGGCGGTGGGGTATCCGGAGGAGTGGCGGCGGGTGCAGGCCATCGTGAACGGGGACCCGCGTCCGGGGGCGTTGCTGTCGCTGCCGTGGGGGGCGCACCGGGCGTTCGCGTGGAACGGCGGCCGGGTGATCCTGGACCCGGCGACCAAGGCGTTCGCGCGGCGGGTGGTCTGGAACGACGCGCTCGCCGTGGGCCTGGGACGCGGGCGGATCCTCCAGGTGGCCGGCGAGGACCGGCTGGGCCGGCGGATCGGGGCGGTGCTGGGTACGCGCACCGGCCCGCTGACGGCGGTGCTGCGGGCGGCGGGCATACGGTACGTGCTCATCGTGAGACAGAACGAGAACACGTTCCGATCCCGGCTACCTGGGGCCGTGCCCGCCTTCGTGGGTCGGGAGATGACCCTGCTGCGCTTGTGACCTAGGCCGGGGCCATCAGGCTGTGCATACTGGACGGTAAGTCCATTTATTACGTTTTGACCAATGTCCTGGCTTGTTACCTGTATCACGTTCTACTCTCGGTGGGTCCCTAGGCGTCCGCATTTTGGAGGGAGAAAGCCCAATGGTGCGAGTACTCGCTGCTCTCGTCGTTGGGGTGGTTCTGGCGATCGGCGCGTCCATCAGCGTCGTCAACGTTGTCGCCCCCAGCCCTCAACCGCCCAACAAGCCGCTGTACAACTACGGCAACCGATGATCTTTCACGGGTGGGGCTCACGCCGCGATCGGTGAGCCCGGCCTGTTGCTCCAGCCGATGAGCACGAGGCGTGGCTTCGCCATGCCTGAAAACCATGCCCATGCTCCGAGACCGCGCACCGGAACGCGGGGGACAGCGCATAGCCAGGGGGGCTCGACACAACAGAAGGAGTGTCCGTGGTCGCACAGCAGGTGGGCCGGGCGCCGCAGGATCCCGACCGCCACCCCCGTAGCGCGGCCGAGCCCGGCGACACCCACGGTCCCACCGCGCAGGTCACCGCAACGGACGGCCCCGTGGCGGCGCCCGGCGTGCCGCGCCTGGCCGCCCAGGGCGCGGACGTTCCCGATCAGCCGCTCAAGGGCGTACGGGTGGCGGTGCTGAACTTCCGGGAGCCCACGCAGTCCGTGGCGGGCGGGGCGGAGGAGTACGCCTGGCAGGTGGGCCGCCATCTGCTCGGCCAGGGCGCCGAGGTGCACTTCCTGACCAGCCGCGAGCGGGGCCAGGCCGCCAGTGAGCGGCGCGAGGACATCCAGCTCCGGCGCATGGGCAACCGCTACCTGGTCTACCTGCTGGTCCCGCTGTGGATGCTGCTGCGCCGGCGCCGGTTCGACGTGGTCATCGACTGCATGAACGGCATCCCGTTCTTCGCGCCCCTGGTGGTGGCCCGGCGTACCACGGTCATCTGCCTGGTCCACCATGTGCACGACCGCCAGTTCTACGCCTTCTTCCCGCGCTGGCTGGCCCGGATCGGCTGCTTCATCGAGGGGCCGGTGGCCCGCAGGCTCTACCGCCGCCGCACGACCGTGACGGTGTCGGAGTCCTCGCGGGCCGAGCTGCGCGAGAGGCTCGGCTGGCATGCGCCCATCGAGGTCATCCCGAACGGCAGCCCGGCCGTGCGTCCCGTCGCGACGCTGGTCGGCGGCGAGCCGGTCGCGGGTGATCCGGTCGTCGCCTACCTCGGCCGGCTGGTCGGCCACAAGCGCGTGGAGCGCGTGATGGAACTGGTGGCCGAGCTGGGGGAGACCTGGCCGGAGCTGCACGTCCATGTGGTGGGGCGCGGCCCGGAGTACGAGCCGCTGGCGCGCAGAGCCCGCGACCTCGGCGTGACGGCCAAGGTGCGACTGCACGGCTTCCTGCCCGAGCCGGAGAAGAACGCCGTGCTCGGCGCCGCCCGGCTGAACGTGACGGCGTCGGAGTTCGAAGGCTGGGGGCTGACGGTGATCGAGGCCGCGGCGCTCGGCGTGCCGACCGTCGCCTATGACGTCGCGGGGCTGCGCGACTCGGTGCGGGACGGCGTCACGGGCTGGCTGGTCCGGGACGGCGAGTCGCTGGCCGACGTGGTGGACCGGGCGCTGAAGGAACTCGCGGACCCGATGCGCCGGGCCGAGGTCCAGCGGGCGTGCCGGGGGTGGGCGGCGGAGTTCTCGTGGGGAAGGACGGGCGCTAGGATGACCGGACTCATCGCGGCCGAACTGGAGCAAAAGGGGCACACTCGTCCACTTGGTCTCCGTCTCGCCGCAGGTGAGAGCCATATCCCCTGACCCCCTTCCAAGGCCGTGTTTTGACCGTTGAAGCCTGGTTCCGCCGCCTGACGGCCGGCCGTGCCGGGTCCGATGCCCCGGGATCCCGGTTACGCCGGTGGCTCCGCCTGCTGGCGGGCTGCCTGCTCCTCGGGGCGATCGCCTTCAACACCTCGCCGGGCGAGGTGATCGCCGAGACCAAGCTCGACATGGCGGTCAACCCCGTCGGGTTCCTGGAGCGGGCCGGCCACCTGTGGGACGACGCGTTCTTCGGCCACCTGCAGAACCAGGCGTACGGCTACCTGTTCCCGATGGGGCCGTTCTACGCCCTGTTCCGGTGGCTCGACATGCCGGCGTGGAACATCCAGCGGCTGTGGATGACCCTGGTGCTGTGCGCCGCGTTCCTCGGCGTCGAGCGGCTCGCGCGCGCCCTGCGCATCGGCTCCCCGGGCACCAGGCTGCTGGCCGGCCTCACGTACGCGCTCGCGCCGCACGCGCTGGCGCTCGTCGGCGTCAACTCCTCGGAGTTCCAGCCCAGCGCGGTCCTGCCGTGGATCCTGCTGCCGCTCGTGCACGGCGCGGAGGGGAGCATCGGCCCCCGCCGCGCCGCCGCCATGTCCGCCGTCGCGTTCCTGTTCGCGGGCGGCATCAACGCCGCGGCCGAACTGGCCGTCCTCGTCGTCCCGCTGCTCTACCTGCTCACCCGGGAGAACGGCCCGCGCAAGCGGCGGCTGCTGCTCTGGTGGCTGACCTGCGTCGTGGCCGTGTCGATGTGGTGGCTGGTGCCGCTGGTCGTACTCGGCCGCTACATCTTCTCCTTCCTGCCCTTCATCGAGACGGCGAGCGCCACCACGGGCGTGACGTCCCTGCTCAACACGCTGCGCGGCACCTCCAGTTGGATCTCCTTCCTGCCCGTGGACGGCAGGCCGTGGCTGCCCGCCGCCTACGACCAGGCCACCCTGCCCTGGCTGATCGTCGTGACCGCCGCCGTCGCCGCACTCGGCCTCGCGGGACTGATCCGCCGCTCCACCCCCGAGCGGACGTTCCTGGCGCTGTCGGTGCTCGCGGGAATCATGATCGTCAGCGCCGGGCACGCCGACGCGCTGGCGTTCCCCTGGTCCGAGCAGGTCAGGAACCTGCTCGACGGCCCGCTCGCGCCGTTCCGCAACCTGCACAAGTTCGACGCGCTGCTGCGGCTGCCGCTGGCCCTGGGCCTGGCGGCCCTGCTCACCTGGCGTCCGCACCCCATCCGGCTCGGCCCGACGCTCTGGCGTCCGCAGGCTTTCCGGCTCGGCCTGGCCGCCGTGACCACCGGGCTGGCCGGGCTCGCCGTACTGCCCGTAGCGACGGCCGGGATCACCCCCGCGGGGGCCTTCACCGACCTGCCCTCTTACTGGAGGGACGCCGCCACCTGGCTCAACGCCAACACCGGCCACGGCATGGTGCTCGCCGTGCCCGGCTCCAAGCGCGGGGAGTACCTGTGGGGCAGGCCGCTCGACGAGCCCATGCAGTCGCTGCTGACCGTGCGCTGGGCCACGCACTCCAACGTCCCGTGGGGCTCGGCCGGGCTGGCACGCCTCCTCCAGGCCGTCGACGAGCGCTTCTCCAACGGCGAAGGCTCGGAGGGCCTCACGACCACCCTGCGCCGCATCGGGGTGAAGTACCTGCTCGTCCGCAACGACCTGGCCCGCGACACCATCGGCTCGGCGTGGCCCGCCCGCGTCCACCAGACCCTCGAGGACTCCACCGGTCTGGTGCGCGTGGCCCAGTTCGGCCCGCTGGTCGGCCAGATCTCCAACACCACGGCCTCCAACTGGTTCGACCAGGCGTATCCGGCCCTCGAGGTGTACGCGGTGCCGGACCCCGCGCCCATCGCCGGGATCGTCCCCACCGGCGCGACGCTGCGGATGGCCGGCGCCCCCGAGGGCGTCCTCGCCATGGCCGAGCAGGGGGTGCTGAAGGACGACGCCCCCGTGCTCGTCGGCGACGAGCCAGGCGCCGCCGCGGTGCCGGCCAGGAAGACCGTGGCCACCGACACCCTGCGCCGGCGCCGCATGGTCTTCGGCGACGTCCGCAGGAGCGCCGGCCCCACCCTCGCAGAGGGGGCCAAGCAGGACGCCACCACCGACCTGCTCGACCCCGCCTGGACCTCCGCCACCTCCTCCGCGCGCTACCTGGGCATCGACGACGTCCGAGCCTCCTCCTCCGACGCCGACATCAACGCCGCCGCCGGCGAGCGCGACCCCGGACGCCTGCCGTACGCGGCGTTCGACGGCGACACGCGCACCGGCTGGCGCTCGGACGGCTGGAACGGCGCGCTCGGCGAGTGGCTGGAGACGCGGTTCGTCGAGCCGGTCCGGATGAAGGACATCACCATCGCCTTCGAGCAGGGACCAATCGGCCCGCCGGTCGCCGAGGTCGAACTGTCGACGGCGACCGGGACGCGGCGCGTCGCCGTCCGCCAGACCCCCGACCCGCAGCTGTTCACCCCGCCCCAGGGGCCGACCACCTGGCTGCGCATCAAGGTCACCAAGCTCGCCTACCAGCCGAAGAACCCGTTCGGCGGCCGGGTGGGCATCACCGAGGTCGCCATCCCGGGCGTGCGGCCCGCGAGGGCCATCGCCGCGCCGGGGCTGCCCGGCGGCGCTGACGCGGGCACCGTGCTGCTCACCGCGCAGGGCAAGGCGCCGGCCTGCATGCGCGGCTCGTCCGCCTGGACCTGCTCGCGCCGGCTGGAGATCCTCGGCGAGGACGGCTACGGCTTCCAGCGGCTGTTCGCGGTGAACAAGGAGCAGACCCGCATCGTCAGCGGCACCGCCGTGCTCACCGACCCCAGGTCCGCCACCCTGCTGACCACGCTGCCGAACGACTACCCGCACGTGTCCGCGTCCTCGACGATCACCGACTACCCCGCCGTGCTCGGCCGGGCCGCCATGGACGGCGACGTGCGGACCCTGTGGTACGCCCAGCCGTTCGACCGGCATCCCACGCTCTCCATCGACCTCGGCAGGGCCAGGCGGTTCTCCGAGATCAAGGTGCTGTTCCCCGACTCCTTCCTCGGCAAGCCACCGGTGAAGGTCACCATCAGGGCGGGGTCGCGGACCGTCCAGGCGTGGGTCGGCGGCGACGGGCGGGTGGCGTTCCCCGCCCTCACGACCCGGCGGCTGGACATCGAGTTCACCGGGCCCGCCTCCCGGTCCATCGAGGTCACCGAGATCACCATCCCCGGCGTGAAGCCGCTCGGCCAGCTCGGCGGGTTCCCGCTCCGGCTGCCGTGCGGCTACGGGCCCACCCTGGAGGTCGACGGCACCACCGTGCCGACCCGCATCGTCGGCGGGACGCTCAACGACGTGCTGAACGGGCGCCCGCTGAACTACGCCGGATGCCAGCCGGTGCGGCTCATCCCCGGGATGACCTACGTCGACGCCTCCTCCACCGACGCCTTCCGCGTCAGGTCGGTCGTCCTGCGGGGGGAGCCGGCCGCCGACGCCGGCACCACGCGGGTCCAGCCGGCCCGCGTCGAGGCCTGGGGCCCCGAGGAGCGGCGGCTGACGGTCACGGCCTCCGAGCGCTCCTACCTGACCGTCAACGAGAACTACAACGCGGGCTGGCACGCCTACCTCAAGGGCGCGCAGCTCACGCCGGTACGCCTGGACGGCTGGCGGCAGGCGTGGATCCTTCCGGCGGGCTCGGGGACCGTGGTGCTGCGCTACGAACCCGACGCGACGTACCGGCTGTCGCTGCTGGTCGGCCTGAGCCTCATCCTGGCCGTTCTCGTCCTCGCGTGGGTGCGCGGCAGGAGGGCGAACCGGCCGCCGCCGGTGGGGCCCGGCAGGGTCACGGCCCGCTGGATCTGGCTCGCCGCGCCGCTGGCCGGCCTGTGGACCGGCGGCCTCGCCGGCGCGGTGCTGGTGCCGGCGCTGACTGTGGTGGGGCTGTGGCTGCCGCGCGTGCTCGCAGCCCGGCACGCCGACGGCGGCCGGCCGCGGCGCGCCGCCCGGGCCGCACTGTCCTCCTGGGTGCCCGCCGCCGCGCTCGTCCTGGCGGGGCTGAGCGCGGCAGTCGGGACCGTGCTCGGGGTGGAGCAGCTGACCGGCCTGGTACCCCAGCTCTGCTGCCTGGTGGTGATCGTCCGCCTGCTGGTCGCCGTGCCGGCACCGGAACGCCTGCGCGGCCCGGCGGCCCTGCCCGACCCTCGCGAGCGGCAGCCGGTGGAGGTGCCCGGATGACCCGCGCCCGGCCGGCCAGAGGGGAGGGGCCCGGATGACCCGCGCCCAGCTCGTCAGGACGGCCTGCTACGTCGCCGTGGCGTTCCTGGTGACCATGGCGGTGCTGTTCCGCTCCTACGTGTACCCCAACGGCCTCCTGCTCCCCCTGGAGCAGCGCAGGGTGTACCACCTGGGCGCCGAGGCCGCCACCTACCTGGACACCGCGACGTTCCGGCTCCGCGCCGGCGTGCCGGTGACCGACACCGTCTCGCTGTACGGCGACCCGACCGCCGGGGACGGGCGCACGGCGGTGTGGGTGGAGTTCTCCTCGCTGGAGACCGCGTACGGCCAGCGCATCGACTACCACGAGCGCAGGACCGCCTTCGACCGGCGCACCGGGCTCGCCGTCAACTGCTGCGGCCAGTACATCGACGACGACACGGCCGTGCGCCAGACCGGGCTGGCCTTCCGGCTGCCCTACGGCGCCGAGCCGCGCGGGTATCCGATGTTCGACCCGGTGCTCAAGCGCGAGGTCACCCTGCGGTACGAGGGCGAGGAGGAGATCGAGGGCCTGCCCGTGCGCCGCTACTCCTACACCGTCGGCCCCGCCAAGGTGGAGGACCTGCCCGACCAGGTGCCGGGCAGGGTGCTCGGGATGCCCGCGTGGCGGCTCGTCAGCGTGGCCAGGTACGTGCGGATCACCAAGACGCTGTGGGTGGAGCCCGAGAGCGGCCTGCCGGTCAAGATCCGCGAGCAGCGGGTCGACACGCTGCGCACGCCCGACCAGGTGGACCGCCTGGTGAGCTTCCAGGCCGACCTGGTGACCGACGCCGGAGACGTCCAGGCCCAGGCCGCCGAGGCGTCCGGGTTCCGCACGTGGGCGATCCTGATCAGGGATGTGATGCCGGTCGCCTTCCTGGTGCTGGTCCTGGTGCCGGTCGCCGTGGCCGTACGCGTGCGGCGCCGCGCGAAGGCGCGGGACTCGGCGGCGCCCGCGGACTCAGCGGCGGCGCAGGACGAGCAGCAGGTTCCAGGTCACGATCTCGCGGACGCCGGGTAGATGGATCACACCGGTGGCCCACTCGGGGTGGTAGCGGGGCCGGGCGGCGATCACCTCGGCGTCCGTGCGGGACCGCGCCCAGCGCAGGGCGCCCGCCACCGAGACGGGGTAGAGGCCCTCCCCGTACACGTTCTTGGGCCGGTGGCCCAGGCGGCGCGTGTAGCGGCGTGCGGCGCGGTGCCCGCCGAGGTAGTGCCAGGGGGAGGTCTCGTGGCCACCCCAGGGGGACAGCCAGTTCGTGAACGACAGGTAGACGACGCCGCCGGGCCGGGTCACCCGCACCATCTCGGCGGCCATGCGCCACGGGTCGGGCACGTGTTCCAGCACGTTGGAGGAGAAGCAGACGTCGACCGAGCCGTCGCGCAGCGGGATGTCCAGAGCGCTGCCGAGGATCGCGCCCTCCGGCACGGCGCCGTCCCTGGCCATCATCTCCCCGGCGTCGCAGTCCACGCAGAGCGTCCGCGCGCCGTGGGCCCGCAGCACCTCGGTGAAGTACCCCGGGCCGCCCCCCACGTCCGCCACGAGCGCGCCGGACAGGTCGGTGTAGGTGGCGAGCTGCGCGGCCGTGTCGCGGGCCAGCATGCCGTAGAAGAAGTCGGGGTCGGTCTGCTCCTTGCGGAAGGCCGACAGCAGCCGGACCGACCGGCCCAGCGTGGCGCGGAAGGGCGCGTTCGGGGTCTCCACGTCTGCTTTCCCCTTACGGAGTGGTCGAGTGTGCGGGAGCATAACACTGCGTTGCGTCTGATTTGCGTGGCTCGTAGGGTGTTCGTTACTCGGGGGTAGCTACCGGGGACATGATCGGAGGGACCGTTGCCGCAGACCATTGCGGTCGAGCAGCCGGAGCAGCCGACCGTGCGCATCGCCTACCCGAGATGGCTGGCCCGGCTGGCCAACCCCGTGCTGCTGATCGGCACGCTGCTCGTCCTGGCGTCGCTGGCGCTGCGCGTGCCCGTCCTGCGCAGCGCCTACTTCATCGAGGACGATCTGCTGTTCGTGGGTGACGCCTACGAGCACGAGTTGACCTTCGACTTCCTGTTCCGCATCCACAAGGGCCACCTGATGCCCGGCGCGCTCGCGCTCACGTGGGTGGAGTCGCGGCTCGCCGCCTACGACTGGCTGCTGGTCGCCTCGGTGACGTTCGTACTTCAGGCGCTCATCTCGGTGCTGCTGTTCCGGCTGCTGTGGCAGCTGTTCGGCCCCCGGGCCGGCATCCTGCTGCCGCTCGCCGTCTACCTGTTCAGCCCGCTCACCATCCCCGCCTTCAGCTGGTGGTCGGCGGCGATCAACGCCGTCCCGCTGCAGCTCGCGATCGTGCTCGCGGTCTCGGCACAGCTCCGCCACGCGCGCGGCGAGGGCACCCGGTACGCCTGGAAGGCGCTCGGCTGGGTGGTCTTCGGCATGGCCTTCAGCACCAAGGGCGTGTTCCTGCCCCTGCTGCTGTTCGCGCTCACCACCGCCTTCCTGCGGCCCCGGCGGCAGAACGAGGGCGAAGTCCCGAGGCAGGGCCAGGGAGAACCCCGCCGGCATGCCGAAGGCGGATGGCTCACCGCCATGGCGCGGGAGCTGCGCGACCACTGGCGGCTGTGGGGGGCGCACCTGCTGCTGATGGGCGGCTACACCGCCCTGTACCTGTCGCGGCAGTACACCGCGCCCGGCGAGGGCGCGGCGCTGCCCAAGGTGGACGTCGCCACCGACCTGGCCGGCACGCTCCTCGGCCGCACCCTGCCCGCCGGCCTGGTCGGCGGCCCGCTCTCCTGGAGCCCCGTGCCCTCGACCGGCGGCATGGCCCACCCCTCGACGCTCCTGGTCGCCGCCGCGTGGGCCGTGCTCGCGGTGGTGGTGGCCGCCACCCTGCTCTACCGGTTTCGCGCGGCACGCGCGTGGGTCATCTTCGTCGTCTACGTGGTGGCCGTCGACGCCATACCCACGGTGATCGCCCGGGGCACCGCGCTCGGGCTGGTCGGCGCGGAGACCCGCTACGTCGCCGACGCCGTCGTGGTGTTCGCCCTGTGCCTCGGCGCCGCCCTGCTGCCGCTGCGCGACGAGCCCGACGCCTACCGCCGGTCCGTCCCGGCCGGGAGCGCCGTCCCGCTCGTCGCCGGGCTGACCGTCGGAGCCTTCCTGGTCATGTCGGTCGTCTCCATCGAGAACTACCGCCAGACGCTGTCCGGGGACCGCGTGCGCGCCTACCTCGACAATGTGCGGGCCTCGCTCGCCAAGGCCCCCGCCGGGACGGTGATCTTCTCGCGGGCCGTGCCGGAGTCCATCGTGCTCTCCTGGAACGGCAACCGCCGCCTCAGCCACCACCTGCTCGCCCCGCTCGCGCCGCCCGCGATCCGCGCCAAGATGCGCGTGCCCGAGCCGTCCGAGCACGCCATGGTGTTCGACGACAGCGGCCGGCTGGTCCCGGTGAGCGTCGCCCCCGCCTTCGCGCAGGTGCCTCCCCCGAAGAAGAAGTGCCTGCCGACCCTCGAAGGCGCCGTCTACTACCCCGAGCCGGTGAGCTGGGGCGGCCCGGACGGGGTGGCCGGCCTGGCCTACTCGGCCAAGCGGCCGACCTCGGTCTCCATCGAGATCAGCGGGCGCAGCCAGCAGCTCAACCTCGCGGCGACCTCGTCGGGGCTGCTGCACTTCCCGATCCTCACGCCGGGCAAGGGCCTGCTGCTGCGCGTCGACGACCCCTCGGCGGGGGTCTGCCTCAGGGGGTTCGCGCTCGGGGCGGCGGTTCCGGTGAACGCGCCGCCACCGCCCGCCGCGCCGGCTCCGCAGGGGGCCGTGACTCCGCCTCCACCCACCGCCACGCCGGTTCAGCCTGCCGCGACCCCGGCCTCGCGGCCCGCCGCGACTCCGGCGGGGAAGACCGGCGCGACGCCGGCCGCGCGGCAGACCCGCAAGCCCGCCGTGACGCCGACCCCCTAGACCGGCTCGGACACCGGCTCGGACACCGGCCGGGACGCCTTCGCCGGGCGCAGGAACCGGATGAGGCCGCGCGCCGGCTCCTCGACGTACCGGTAGGTGAGGGTGGCGAGCCCGATCGTCAGCGCCCCCACCACGATCAGGTTGACCAGGAAGTTCCCCGAGAACGGCCGCTGCTCGGTGAGGTCGTACCACAGGTAGAGCGCGACGAACTGCCACAGGAACACCCCGTAGGAGATCCGCCCGAAGAAGCGCATGACCGGGTTGCCGAGCAGCCGGCTGATCGGGGCGTCCGCGCTCGCCAGCAGGGCGCACGGCGCGACCAGGCACGCGGCGACCACGCTGTACAGGGCCAGCTCGAACATGCCGCTCCAGACCCCGTCGATCCCCGAGAACCTCGGGCCGGTCACCGGGGACGCCGCGACCGCGTAGGCGAGGGCCGCCACCAGCCACAGGGTGCCGGGCGAGGCGTTCACCGCGCGGACGAAACGGGCGGCGGGGCCGTCCTGCTCGCGCCGCGCCCACACCGACACCACGGCCAGGGCCATGCCGGGCGCGAAGAACGTCCAGGCGCGGGGGAGCCAGGTGTTCATGTAGGGCCGGTATTCGGGGTAGTAGCTCGCCACCGTCCACAGGTAGGAGATCGCCGAGAGCACCGCGAGGCCGATCAGCAGCCGCCGCGCCCGCTGGCCGATGCTCGTACCGCCCCGGCGCGCGAACATCGCGAGCAGCGCCGCCACCAGCGGAAGCACTAGGTAGAAGGCCATCTCGACGCACAGGCTCCACATCTGTGCCAGCCCCTTCGGGCCGAGGCCGAACCACCATGGGTGGAGCTCGTAGTTCTGGGCCAGGAACACCATCTGCAGCCACGTCTTGAGGTCGCCGAGGTGGTCGCGCGACCACAGCAGCATCGCGGCCGCCACGACCAGCCAGTACGCGGGCAGGATGCGCAGCGCCCGCTTGACCAGGTAGGTGCCGGTGGCCGGCGGTCTCGTCCCCTCCAGCACGGCCCGCGCGTACGGCCGGTACAGCAGCAGCCCGGACAGCGTGAAGAAGATCGGCACGGCCACGTCGCCCCGTGCCAGCAGGGCGGCGAAGAAGTTGTTCTGCAGGGCGGTGGCCGACTCGATGGCCACGTGGAAGGTCAGCACCGCGAACGCGGCGACGGCCCGCATCCCGTCCAGCGCGTCGAGGTGACCGGTGGCCGACGGCGGCCCTCCACCGTCCTTCGCAGCCTTGCCGAGGGTGCCGGCCTTGCCGAGGGCGCCTGCCTCGCCAGAAGCGCCTGCCTCGCCGGGGGCGGCGGTCTGCTCTGGGGCGCGCAATCTAGAACCTGTTTCTGTCACCTTTTGGCATCCCTCGTGACGTGGGGTCACTCGCCGAACTAACATATCCCGAATTAGAACTTTGTTTCAGGACGTATCATCGCGAAGCCCCTGCACTGCCAGGCGCGTCGTCGTGAGCGAGCACACCACCCCCGCCGGGCCCTGGCCGTCCAGCGGCTTCCCAGGAGGAGCAATGGCGTGACCACCGGACACGCCGGCGTGCGCTCGTCGGACACCGCCACCGAGACCCTGGGCGCGGGAGCGCGCATCCGCGGGTTCGTCCGCGCGTGCCGTCCCCGGCAGTGGCTGAAGAACGTCCTCGTCTTCGCCGCCCCGGCCGCGGCGGGAGTGCTCACCACCCCGGCCGGCCTGCGCGACACCCTCGTGGCGTTCGCGGCCTTCTGTCTCGCCGCCAGCGGCACCTACCTGCTCAACGACGCCGCCGACGCCGAGGCCGACCGGCGCCACCCGCGCAAGCGGCTGCGCCCGATCGCGGCCGGCATCGTGCCGGTGGGCCTGGCCCGGGTCGCCGGAGTCCTGTTCATCGCCGCGGCCCCCGCCTTCGCCGCGCTCGCCGGAGGCTGGCGGCTCCCGGCCGTC
Organism: Sphaerisporangium perillae; assembly: GCF_023276435.1. Classification (GTDB taxonomy): domain Bacteria; phylum Actinomycetota; class Actinomycetes; order Streptosporangiales; family Streptosporangiaceae; genus Sphaerisporangium; species Sphaerisporangium perillae. The sequence goes on along the minus strand of NZ_JALLPO010000029.1, from coordinate 78,499 downwards.
GTGGCCGGCTACGTCGTGCTCACCCTCTCCTACACCTACTGGCTGAAGCACGAGGCGGTCCTCGACCTCGTCGCCGTCGCGGGATGCCACCTGATCCGGGCCTTCGCCGGCGCCGTCGCGGTGGACGTGCCCGTGACCAGCTGGTTCCTGGTGGTCATCTCGCTCGGCTCGCTCCAGGTCGTGGTCGGCAAGCGGGAGGCCGAGATGCGCAACCAGGGGACCAACGGCACCCGCGCGACCCTGGTCACCTACACGCCGAGCTACCTCGCCCACGTCCGGTCGATGGCCTCCGGCGCGATGATCGTCACGTACTGCCTGTGGGCGCTGCAGATCCACGCCGACACCCTCTACGGTGCGAGCATCGTCCCGTTCGTCCTGATCGTGCTGCGGCACAACCTGCTCGTCGACCGGGGGATAGGAGAGGAGCCGGAGGAACTGGCCCTCCATGACCGCCCCCTCCAGCTTTACACCGCCCTGCTCATCGTCCTGCTCGTCGTCGGGATCTACGTACGATGACGGACCTGATGGGATGTGGGTGTGATGACCGTTGTGATGGGGCTGTGCGGGCGATGGCCGCTCTGATCGAGACCCACGCGAGATGACCTTCCTGACCGGGATCTATCTGCGATGACCTTCCTGACCGGCTGGGGGCGCACCGCTCCCACGCCCGCCAAGCTCGTCCCGGCGCGCACGCCCGAGGAACTGGCCGCCCTGGTGGCCAAGGCGCCTCCGCGCGGGCTGATCGCGCGCGGCCTCGGCCGGTCCTACGGCGACGCCGCCCAGAACGCCGGGGGCATGGTCGTGGACGTCACGGCGATGCGGGACCGCTGGTCGCTCGACCCCGCCACGGGCGTGGTCACCGCCTCCGCCGGCATGAGCCTGCACGACCTGATGCGCGCCCTCGTCCCCCGAGGCTGGTTCGTCCCCGTCACCCCGGGCACCCGCCACATCACCGTGGGCGGCGCCATCGCGGCCGACGTGCACGGCAAGAACCACCACATCGACTCCTCCTTCGGCGCCCACCTCCGGTCGCTGACGCTGGTCACCGCCGGGGGGAACGTCCACGTGCTGACCCCCGAGGACGAGCTGTTCTGGGCCACCGTGGGAGGGATGGGCCTGACCGGTCTCATCGCCGAGGCGAGCTTCGCCTGCGTGCCCATCGAGACCTCGCGTATGCGCGTCGACGTCGAGCGCACCCGCGACCTGGACCACACGCTGGAGGTCATGACGGCCACCGACGACCGGTACCGGTACACGGTCGCCTGGATCGACCTGCTCGCGCGCGGCCCGCGGATGGGCCGCAGCGTGCTGACCCGTGGCGACCACGCGCGCCGGGACGAGCTCCCCGCCGGGACAGACCCGCTGGCCTTCGCCCCCGCCGCACGGCTGGCCGCCCCGCCCTGGGCGCCGAACGGCCTGCTCAACCGGCTCTCCGTGCGGGCCTTCAACGAGGCCTGGTACGCCAAGTCACGCGAGCGGCGCGTCGTCCAGGACCTCGCCCCCTTCTTCCACCCTCTGGACTTCGTCGACGGATGGAACCGCGTCTACGGGTCGCGGGGGTTCGTCCAGTACCAGTTCGTCGTGCCGTTCGGCGAGGAGCCGGCGCTGCGGCGCATCGTCTCGCGGCTGTCGGCCGAGGGAGTCGTGTCGTTCCTCACCGTGCTCAAGCGGTTCGGCCCCGGCACGCCGGGAATGCTCTCCTTCCCGCTGCCCGGCTGGACCCTGGCCCTGGACATCCCGTCAGGCCAGGCGGGCCTCGCCGGGCTGCTACGGGAGTTCGACGAGTGGGTGGCGGAGGCCGGCGGGCGCGTCTACCTGGCCAAAGACTCCCGGATGCGGGCCGAGCTGCTGCCCGCCATGTACCCGCGCCTGGCCGAATGGCGCAAGATCCGCGACAGCGCCGACCCCGCCGGGGTATTCCGTTCAGACCTGGCAAGGAGACTCTCGCTGTGAAGAACGCTCTCGGCTCGGTGGACTCGGTGCTGCTGCTCGGCGGGCGCAGCGAGATCGGCCTGGCCATCGTCGAGCGCCTGGTCCGCGACGGCGCCCGCCACATCGTCCTCGCCGCCCGCGGCGGCACCACGGCCGACGCGGGGGATGAACCGCAAGTCGCCGGCAGCGCCCGCCCAGCGGAGGCGGCCGATGGACCGCAGGTGGCCGAGAGCGCGCACGCGATGGACGCGGCCGTCGTACGGCTGAAGAAGCTCGGCGCGGAGGTATTCGTGATCGGCTTCGACGCGACGCGGCCGGAGACGCACGGTCAGGTGATCGACTCCGCCGTGGACCTGGTCGGGGACCTCGACGTCGTGATCCCGGCCTTCGGCGTGCTCGGCGACCAGGCCACCTACGACGCCGATCCGGTCTCCGCCGCCGAGTCCATCACGGTCAACTTCGGCGGCCACGTCTCCGCCGGCCTGTTCGCCGCCCGGCGGCTGCGCGAGCAGGGCCACGGCACGCTGGTCGTGCTCTCCTCGGTGGCCGGGGTGCGGGTACGGCGGGCCAACTTCGTCTACGGCGCGGCCAAGGCGGGCCTCGACGGCTTCGCCCAAGGCCTCGGCGACGCCCTGCACGGCTCCGGCGTCCGCGTTATGGTGGTGCGCCCCGGCTTCGTGATCGGCCGCATGACCAAGGGCATGACCCCGGCCCCGATGTCCACCACCCCGGCCGCGGTGGCCGACGCCGTCGTCCAGGGCCTGCGCGACGGCACAGAAACCCTCTGGGTCCCCGGCAAACTCCGCCTGCTCTTCACTGTGATGCGCGCCCTGCCACGTCCACTCTGGCGCCGCCTCCCCCGCTGAAACAGGCGGCCCACGTACCGCGCTGATCTCTCGTTTCCATGAACTCGGCGATCTGCGGGCCGGAAAGGTCGTCCACAACGATGTTCATACAGTCTCCTGCTTTAGCGTCTGCTCACGCGTAACGCGGTGGTGCCGGGTCGGCATCCCAAGTGTCGGGTTGGCGACGCTCCATGCGGCGCTCTTGCAGATCAGTTCCTTGTAGGCGGCGGCCAGCCGGCCGCGCAGGGCCACCTGCTTGGCGCGGTCGTCGGCTGTGACGTACTGGATCAGGCCCTCCTTGCGGCCCAGTGAGATGCACTGGTTGAGGTAGCCGATCGTCTTGTTCGGGACCTTCCGGCCGGTCAGGCGCGCCGCGATGACGTCGGCGGCCAGCCAAGCGGTTGGGATTCCCGAGGCGCACGACATCCGTAGCGGCTTGTCTCCGGCGCCCATTGCCATGGCCGCGTCGCCGACGGCGTACACATCGGGGTGTGAAACCGAGCGCATGGTCCGGTCGACCACGATCTGGCCGGTGCCGGAAACCTCCAGGAAGGTCGCCTTCGCGATCGGGTGGACCGCGAAACCGGCGGTCCATACGGTGACCGCGGCCGGGATGACCCTGCCGTCGGCGGTGGTGACGTGGTCGGCTTCGACCCCGGTGATGGCGGTGTGCTCGTAGGCGGTGATGCCGAGCTTGCCGAAGACCTTCCGTACATGCTCGCGGCCCTTGGGTGAGAGCCAGTCGCCGAGGCTGCCGCTGGCGGCGAGGGCGACGTCGAGGTCCGGGCGGGCCTCGGCGATCTCGGTTGAGGCCTCCACGCCGGTGAGCCCGCCGCCAACCACCACCACGGTCTGCCCGGCATCGAGGCTCGCCAGGCGCTCGCGTAGCCGGAGTGCTCCGGTACGGCCGGCGATCTGGTAGGCGTGCTCGGCGGTCCCGGGGACGGCTTGGCTGTTCCAGCCGCTGCCGAGGGCGTACACGAGGGTGTCGTACTCCAGCTCTTCCGCACCGTTCGCGCCGGTGATGGCGACGGTCTTGCGGTCGACGTCGACGCCGGTGACCTTCGCGAGCCTCAGTTCGACGCCGGTGCCGGCGTAGATCTCGCTGAGTGGCCGGGGCCTGAGGTCCTGGCCGGTCGCCAGCTGGTGGTTGCGGACGCGTTCGACGAAGTCAGGCTCGGCGTTGACGAGGGTGATGGCGACGTCCTCGCGGCGCAGCCGCTTGGCGAGGCGGCCGGCGGCGCTGGCTCCGGTGTATCCGGCTCCGAGAACAATGATGCGGTGCTGCATTTCGGGCTCCTGTCCGGTTCGGATTTGTCACTTGAACCGGATGGCCCGCCGTTTCCTGACAGGAGCGCGATGTGAGACACGTCACATTACGAGCAGGGGCTCCCCATGGCTTACCGCCGCCCATTGCTCGGTCGCGCGTTCGAGCTTGTCGGGGTTTGCCTGGGTACGGCAGGCGGTGATGCCCTCGGCGGTGACCTCCAGGCACATGATGGCGACGACCCGGCCCTCCACGACGGCCACAACGGCGGGTTCGCCATTGGCGGTCCAGGCGTACACCTCGGGCGAGCCGCCGACGATGGCGCGCTTGGCCTCGGCGGGCTTGAACAGGCCCCACACGAACTTCGCGACCGCGACGGCTCCCTCGAACGCCTTGGTGCGTGCCGGAACCTTCCCTCCGCCGTCGCCGATGGAGACGGCGTCCTTGGTGAGCAGGCGTACGAGCTCATCGGTCTGGCCACTGGTGGCGGCAGCGAGGAACTCCTCGACGATCCGCCGGGCGGCGGCATCGTCGATCTCGGCGCGGGCTTTGCCGTCCGCGACATGCTTCTTGGCGCGGTGAAAGATCTGCTGGCTGGCTACCTCGGTGATGGCGAGGGTCTCGGCGATCTCCCGGTGCGGGTAGTCGAACGCCTCCCGCAGCACGTACACGGCCCGTTCGTTGGGGGACAGGCGCTCCATGAGGGTGAGGACCGCGTACGAGACCGATTCGCGCTGCTCGGCGGTGTCGGCCGGGCCGAGCATCGGGTCCCCGGCGAGCAGCGGCTCGGGAAGCCATTGGCCCACGTAGGTCTCGCGGCGCGCCCGCGCGGAGGTGAGCTGGTTGAGGCACAGGTTGGTGAGTACCTTCGTCAGCCAAGCCTCGGGGACCTCGACGCGGTCGACGTCGGCGGCCTGCCAGCGCAGGAACGTCTCCTGCACGACGTCCTCTGCCTCGTCCGCGGAGCCGAGGAGACGGTAGGCGATGGCCTCCAGACGGGGCCTCGATAGCTCGAACCGGTCGACGTCGTCCACCGTTAAAGGCATGACCCGATCCTAACGGCGTGTCAGCGCACGCTGTGTGCCTCTAGCCTCAAGTAATCACGGCAGCTTGATCACCCGTGGGTACTGTGCGCACGAGACGGGGACATCGCACCAGGTGGTGACGGTTGTGCCTCGGTGGGTGACACCCCACTCCTTGGACAGCATGCTGACGATCCGTAGGCCCCGCCCGCTCTCGGCGCCGGGTTCGTCTCGGATGTAGGGCGCGCTGGCCGGGGAACCCTCGTCGGTGACCTCCACACGGATCGCGCCGTCCGCGTTGCTGATGGTCAGCGTGACGGTGCCCTGGCGGCTTGAGCAGGAATGCACGACCGAATTGGTGACCAACTCGCTGACGACGAGCACCACATCGTCCACCGCCGGGTGATCTCGCCCCAGCAGGTCCTGGGTGAACTGCCGCGCTCGCCGCACCGATGTTCTCGCACCGATCAGGTTGACCGTAGCCGAGAGACCGCCTGCCACCATGCCGCTCCATTCATCGTTCGTGACGACATGATTACTGTCCGGAGTTGGCGGCGCAAGCCGTTCTGCACGATTGCAGGCATCGTTTCGTTCGCGGAGACCTGCTGCGAAGTCGGCCGTGGATGCGTAACACTGAGCCGCGTGTTCACAGGAGGTGGTTGTCCGGTGACTGACGGGCATGGACCGACGGTTCGACGTCGCAGGCTCGCCGCCGAGTTGCGCAAGCTCCGGGAACGTGCCGGGCTCAGCGGAGATCAAGCGGCGGAAGCTCTTGGGTGGTCGCCGTCCAAAGTGAGCCGCATCGAGACCTGCCGGGTCGGCGTGACCGCGAAGGACCTCGGCAGGGCGTTGGATCTGTACCAGGTGACCGGCGCAAAGCGGGATGCTTTGCTGACGCTCGCTCGTACGGCGAAACAGCGAGGCTGGTGGGACACCTATGACTCGCTTCCGACCGACTACGCCAACTACATCGAGTTGGAGGCTGAGGCGAGCTACCTGAAGCGCTATGACCTGCTGCTCGTGCACGGCCTTCTGCAGACGGAGAAGTACGCCCGTGCCGTTATCCGATCTACCTTGATGTCCCTTGTTTCCGCGCAAGAGATCGATCGGAGGGTGGATGTCCGTCTCACTCGGCAGGGGCTTCTACATAGGCCCGAGCTGCTGCAACTCTGGGTCGTGATGGACGAGGCCGCGTTGCGGCGCGTGGTCGGTGGACCGAAGGTCATGCGTGAGCAGTGCGAACACTTGCTTGCGCGGGCGGAAATGCCCAACGTCACGATCCAAGTGCTCCCGAACAGTCTCGGTGCTCATCCCGGTGCTGTGGCGGCGTTCACGGTACTGGGATTTCCGGGCACCTATGACTCCGATGTCGTATATGTCGAGACAATGACAAGTAGCCTCTACGTAGAGGGTGACGCCGATGTGCATCGCTATAGCCTGGCTTTCGACCGGTTGCGCGCCATGGCGCTCGGTCCGGACGAGTCGCTGTCGATGATCGCTGAAGTTGCCGAAAGTCTCTAGACGCCAAGAAGGGGCTACAGCATGAACGAACCCCCGGCCGGCCTGCGTGAGCTCGCATGGCGGAAGAGCAAGCGTAGCGAAGGAGGCAACGGTTGCGTGGAGCTCGCGGTCACAGACGTTACCCTGGCTGCGCCGTCCCACAAGACGAACGCTGACCAGCGCTACCTCGTACGCGATTCCAAGAACCCCGACGGTCCGGTGCTGGCGTTCACTCCAGGCGAGTGGGAAGCATTCATCGCGGGCGTCAAGGATGGCCGGTTCGAGCCTGAGAACCGTTAGTTCCAGCTCAGCCGGCCAGTCGCACCCTGAGCGCCGGCTATCTCGACGGTTCCTGGGCCGCGTCGGCCGCCCATTTGCGGCGGATACTACGGCGACCTCTTAATCGCTCTGGGACCAGGCTCCTGGAGCGAGGGAGCCTTAGGACCGTCCTCCCAGGCGCGAGATGGTCTCAGATGAGGATGAGATCGGATGTGTCGGGGGCGACGCTGAAGACATGCAGATCAGGAATCTGGTGATCGCCACAGTCATGGCATCAGCCGTCTCACCCGGTGTGCCCGCAACCGCCGCCGAGCAGCTCCATGAGTGCGCCAAGGCGACAACTCGCTGTGACGGCGAAATCTCGGTGCCCCTCGACTGGAGCGACCCGTCATCGGAACGGATCACTGTAGCGTTCGCCTGGTCACCCCGGAAGGACGCGATCGGCACCATCCTCGCCAACCCCGGTGGGCCCGCTCCCGCACTCCCCGTTATCCCGATCATCGAGGAGGCACTCGGCCCCGTGCTCGATCGGCAGAACCTGCTGGTGGTCGAGCCTCGCGGCCTGGGTGAGTCCACCCCGCTGCTCTGTCCCGGCCTCGACCTCAACGTTCCGAAGACCATCGGCGAGTGCGCCGCGCATCTGGGTCCCCGCGTGCAGTATTTCACCACCGACCAGGCGGTGGCCGACATGAACGCGGTCCGCCAGGCGCTGGGCGTCTCCAAGGTGACGTTCTATGGCAATTCCTACGGCACGCTGCTCGCCCAGGCGTACGCGACCCGCCATGCCGAAAGCACCGCCGCGGTGTTTCTCGACAGCACGATGGTCACGACCCGAGAGGGTTACGCGACCTGGCCGGTCCGCACCCGGCTCGATCTTCTCGACCTCGTCTGCGAATCCTCTCGCGCCTGCCGGGCACTGCCCGGCACCCCTGGCGGCACCTGGACACGGCTTGTGGCACGCCTGCGCGCTCACCCCGACGGGAAGGTGCCGTTCACCGCGCTCGCGGCCGTCGGGGCCAGCCTCTTCCAGCCGGTGTTCGGCCGTGAGGCCAATGCCGCGGCCTCGGCCTACCTGCAAGGTGATCGGGCTCCGTTGCACCGGCTCGCCCAGGCCGTGGGCACGAGCCCGACCCCGCCGCTGGAAGGAGCACAGTGGGCGGGATACCTGGCCTACCTGTGTGGCGATGGCGCGTTCCCCTTCGACAGGGACGCATCACCGGCCGAACGCAGCCGTCAGCTCAACCGCTATTACCTCGAAGAACGTCCTCTCAAGCCGTTCACCGTCACCGAGCTGGGCGGAAAGACGCGCCTGGAGTTCTGCGTGAACTGGCCGACGCCGCGCCACAGCCCACCGGTGCCGTTGAACGCCGAACATCCTCCGGTGCCGGTCCTGGCGGTGGGCGGGGACTTCGACACCAACAGCCCGGCGGAGGTCGCGGAAGAAGTTCGGCGTTTCCCGAACAGCACGTTCATCCGGGTTCGCTTCGGCAGCCACAGCCTTGCCTGGGGAGATCAGCCGGTCGACCAGTGCGTTCGCTCGGTCATGCGGTCCTTCCTGGCCGCCCCGTCCCGTCCAGTCCCTCCCGGGCCGTGCAGCGCTGAGAACTATCGTGCGGCCGGAGCGTTCCCGCAGTCGGCCAAAGAGGTGATGCCGATACGCGCCTCGGTCCTCACCCGAGAGGAGCGGCGACTTGTCGGAGCGACCTTCGCCACCGTCGAAGACGCATGCACCCGTCGTAACCCCTACTCGTTGGTTCACTCGCTGCTGAAGACGGAGCCCGGCCTGCGCGGGGGCCGGCTCGACTTCGACGACAAGGCGGGCACGATCGCTCTCGAGAAGGTCCGCTTCGTCGGCGACCTCACGGTCAGCGGCCACATCCATCTCGAAGGAAGCGGAAAGGCTGACGCGCAACTGCTCATCACCGGAGCCGACGGCAGGCCGCACGAGGTTCGCCTTTCGTGGTCGGCGTTCCTGGCACAGGAGCATCCTCCTGTCTCCGGCACCTTCGACGGGCGTGTGTTCTCTTCCTGAGCGGCGGCCACACCGTGCACCGCGAGCGGAGCACACCCGGTGGACCGCTGCTGCCGCGAACGGGAACCCCGGGCGCCGAAATCATCAGAGGTGGCCCCGGCCCCTCGCTGCAGATTTTCTCTGATCAGCACCGGGCGCCGGAGGGATCGCCCTCCAGTGCCTGACGTCAGGAGTCCCCGGGGGTGATGAGCCCCGCCTCGTAGGCGGCGATGACGGCCTGGGCTCGGTCGCGGACGCCGATCTTGGCGAACAGGCTGGTTACGTGGTTCTTCACGGTGGAGGCGGCCAGGTGCAAGGTGGCGGAGATCTCGGCGTTGGACCGGCCGCGGGCGATGAGCGTCAGCACCTCTTGCTCGCGGTCGGTCAGCCCGGCCAGGGCGTCGGGCGTGGCCGTATGGCGTGGCCGGGCGGCCTGGACGAACGTGCCGATCAGGCGGGTCAGCAGCCGGGGCGCGACCGCTGCCTCCCCACGATGCACCACTCGGACCCCCTCCACCAGCTCCTCGGGGGAGATGTCCTTGGGCAGGAAGCCCGACGCGCCGGCCCGCAGCGCGTCGACGACGTGGTCGTCCAAGTCGAAGGTGCTCAGCGCGAGCACCCGTACCCCGGGCGACTCGGCGATGATCGCGCTGGTGGCGGTGATGCCGTCGGCGCCCGGCATGTGCAGATCCATGAGCACCACATCCGGCAGCAGCTCCCGGGTACGGCGCAGTGCCTCCTTGCCGTCCTCCGCCTCGCCCATCACGGTCATGTCGTCCTGAGCATCCAGGATCATGCGGAATCCCGCGCGAACCAGCGCATGGTCGTCCACGATCAGGATCTTGATCATGTCTTCTCCTCCGGTACGGCGGCCAGGGGGATGCGGGCGCGGACCTCGAAGCCTCCTCCGGGGCGCGGCCCGGCCCGCAGTCGCCCGCCGCAGGTCGCCACCCGCTCGGCCATGCCGCCCAGGCCGAAACCGCTCTCGCCGAAACCGCTCTCCATTCCCCCTGGGCCGAGGCCGTCGTCGAGCACTTCGACCTCCACCGCCGCGGGCTCGTAGGCGATCCGGACGCTCGCCCTCGCACCGCCGGCGTGCTTGCGGGTGTTGGTCAGTGCCTCCTGGACGATCCGGTAGAGCGTGTGATCCACCGCGGGGCTCAGCTCGATGGGATCACCGGTCACCTCCAGCTCTACCGGTAGGCCGACCGCTCTGGTCCTGGCGGCCAGCGTGGGCAGCGCGGCCACGCCGTAGCCGGCGAATCCGGTGTCGGGGGCGTCATCCGCGCGCAGCACGTGCAGCAGCTGCCGCATCTCCGCCATCGCCTCGCGTCCGGTCCGCTCCGCGGTGAGCAGCGTGGTCTGAGCCTGTCCCGGATGGCTGATCATGGTCGTGCGGGCTGCGCCGACCAGCACGTTCATCGTGGTGATGTGGTGGGCTACCACATCATGCAACTCCCGCGCGATCCGGCGGCGCTCGGCCCGCACCGCCGCCTCGGCCAGTTCGGTCCTCGCCCGGTCGGCCAGCTCCCGGCGAAACCGCAGCAACTGGCCGAGCCCGACCACGACCAGCGCCCCGAGCGCCCCCGTCACCGACGGCCTCTCGCCTCGGACGAGGTAGAGGAGTTGGGCGTCGACGGCGATGGTGACGTCCACCGCTATCGCCGCGATCCAGGCGCGACGCGGCGCGCCGTACCGGCCGGCAGAATACAGTGCGCACGTCGCCGCCCCGCCGACCCAGGTCACCTGGCCGGTCATGACGGTCACCAGATGGCAGGCCACGGTGAGCGCCAGGACGGTGAACGGCCGGTCACGACGCCAGAGCAGCGTCGTCGAAGCGGCGGTGTCGAGCACCATCACCAGGAGTGGCGGCACTCGCACACCGATGGCGAAGGCGAACACCGCCTGAAACACCCAGATGAACAGCGCCAGCAGGAAGTCGGTGACGCGCGGTCGATGGAGTGCCCGCCACGCCGCCCGCAGACCCTTCACGATCAGAGAATATGGGACGCCGACGAAGAGCAAGCAGTCTCCGGTGGTCGTACTGCCGCAGTTGCGTAGGCGCTGGCTGCGGCCCCCGCGCCAGCCCGCCGCAGAGGGATCATCCTAATTATGGTGATATAAAGCGCCTCGTCGGAGATTCCGCTTAAGGCGGCTTGTCGAACTCACATCCCATTTGCCGTATAAATCAGCACTCGGCGTTCTTAGTCTGAATAATCATTTGTGTTGTCATCGCAATCCGGGGTAGTTCACCTCTGTGCCGCCATTATGGTGATACAAGGCTCGATTCACTGCCTTTACTAATTGGGGGGTAGTTAGGTGATTCATCCACCTAGAAGCAGGCGGTCTTTGCTGCGAAAGATCAGCGATCGATCCCTGTTCGCGTATATCGGCGCGGCGATGACGGCCGGGGCGCTCATGGCGCTGCCGCTTCCCGCGCTCGCCGACTCTCACGCCGGCGCGGCGGAGAACGGCGCCGACGCCCGCCTCACGCTCACGTCGACACCCGACGGCGGTGGCGGAGGCGGCGGAGGCGGAGGCGAGGTTCCCTCCGCGAAGAAGCCCAGAAAGGAAGTCCGGAAACACCGCCGGATACGCTACGTCGCCCAACGCCCGCGAAAGCACGGACACCACGAACGCTTCGTCCACCAACCGCACCTCAAAGTCTCGGTCCACGACGTGTACGGCGACGGCGGTCACGGCGGACGCGGCGGCCACCATCGACACCACGGATGGCATCACGGGCACCACAACAACCATTTCACCGAAGACCTGTTCCGGGACCGAAGGCTGCGCACGGCGCACAGCGAACGCGCGCTCCACGAGGCGCTCGAAAAGGAGGCCCATCGCTGGCTTTCCGTCCGCACGCCGAAGACCATCCACAAGCACGGCGTCAAGGACCGGGAGACCACCCACAAGCACGGCAAGAGCGGTCACTCGGTGCCCGAGGCCAAGCACCCATAAGGATCCGGTCCGGTAGGGTCCGCCCGGGCCGCCGGGTCCGCAAGGGAAGCCTGGACTGGAAGCGGCGCCATCATCGGTGAGCGTGGTGGACAAGGTGAAGCGCCGCCCTCGGGGGAGGGCGGCGCTTCGGATGGCCGGGTGGTGGGGGGTTGCTACCCGGTCACGAGGGTGAGGCCGTAGACGGACAGGATCTCGTTGACGGGCTGGAAGAAGGTGGTGCCGCCGGAGCTGCAGTTGCCCGAGCCGCCGGAGGTGACGCCCTGGGCCTGGCTGCCGGAGATGTAGCTGCCGCCGGAGTCACCGGGCTCGGCGCAGACGTTGGTGCGGGTCACTTCGTACACCGTGCCCTGCGAGTACGTCACGCTGGTGTTGCGCTGCAGGACGGTGCCGCAGTGCCAGCCGGTGGTGGAGCCGGACCGGCAGATGGACGAGCCGACGCCGGCGACGGTCGAGCCGCTGACGGTCACGTTGCCGCTGCTGCCCTTGACCCAGCCCCTGGGCGTCCAGCTGCTGTTCACCGCGATCCAGGAGTAGTCGCTGCCGGGGAAGACCGAACCCTGGAAGGTGCCCTGCGACACGCTGTTGTAGCCGGTCGTGGTGCTGCCGGCCCGGCCGCAGTGGCCGGCGCTGACGAACCCGGGCGTGCTGCCCCTCCGCACGGAGAAGCCGATGGAGCAGCGGGCCGAGTTGTTGATGTAGTAGGCGTCGCCGCCGCGCACGTCGTAGTAGGTCTGGGGCTGCTCGCTGGACTGCTCGACGCGGACCATGGACCTGTCGGCGCCGCTGGCGGCGATGAAGGCTTCGGCCTCGGCCGGCTGGGAGGACTGGACGACGACGCTGTTGGTGCGTACGTCGACGTACCACACCGGCGTCGACGTGGGCGCCTGCGCCTTGTCGAGAGCGGCCTTGGCGGCGTCGAGCGACGCGAGGCTGTGGCCGACGACCTGCGCCTGCACGCCCGTGCCGGTGATGGAGGAGGCGGCCGCGGCGTCGGTGGTCGCGACGGTGAGCGTCGCGGAGGTCGGGCCGCTGAGCCACGAGCCGGCGTAGCTGTCGCCGAGCTTCTGGGTGACCGAGGCTTCGACGCCCGTGAAGCGGGCCTCGTTGAGCAGGCGAGACTCGGCCTGCTCCTTGCTGATGCCGAGGTCACGGCTCATCGCGTCGATCATGGCGGGGGCGGGCTTCGGAGCGGAGGCGGTCGCGTCGGCTGGTGCGCGGTCTGCGACAGCCGGGGCGGCCATGAGGGTGAGGACGCTGATTGCCAGAGCGCATCCGGCGGTAACCGTGCGTCTGCGGAGCATGGGCTCTCCTCGTTGTCGGGGGGTGCCGTTACCGTAACTGGGCCCACGGCAGACGCGGAGCTATCGTTTTGTCCCTATCGCCGGGTTATGGACCCATGCGCCGCGTTACGGAGACGGTGTCTGGCAGCGGCCGTATGACACCACGCGGCGCCGTCGTCCTGAGACGGACGGGGCGGCGCCGCGTGGTGTGCTGTATGGGCGGTGTTGCCCGGCTGGGGGGCCTTACGGCTTGCTGAAGCCCAGGGTGTAGGAGCCGCTGCCGCTGTAGGCCTCGACGCGGTAGCGGTAGTAGCCGGACGTACCGGAGTAGGTGATCGTCTCATCGGGGGCGGAGGTGATGCCGCTCGCCACGTTCACCCAGGTCGAGCCGTTCCACTTCTGCAGGTAGAGGTCGAAGTCCGTGCCGTTGGGGCCGTCGAGGCAGGCGCTGTGGGTCCCGGAGACGGTGGACTGGTAGTAGGAGTTGTTCGGCTGGTAGGCGCTCGCGCCGCTGGTCAGGCTACCGCTGACGGTCTGCTGGTAGCCGCTGCAGCCGGTGGGCGGCGGCGGGGTGCCGCCGCTGGTCTTCAGCGTCAAGCCGTAGACCGAGAGGATCTCGTTGACCGGCTGGAAGTACGTCGTGCCGCCGGAGGTGCAGTCGCCCGAGCCACCGGAGGTGACGCCCTGGGCCTGGCTGCCGGAGATGAAGGAGCCGCCGGAGTCGCCCGGCTCGGCGCAGACGTTGGTGCGGGTCACCTCGTACACCGTGCCCTGCGAGTAGGTGACGCTGGTGTTGAGCTGCTGGACGGTGCCGCAGTGCCAGCCGGTGGTCGAGCCGGACCGGCAGATCGACGCGCCGACGACCGCGACGGTCGAGCCGCTGACGGTCACGTTGCCGCCGCTGCCGTTGTTGACCCATGGCTGCGGCGTCCAGTTGCTGTTCACCGCCACCCACGAGTAGTCGTTCGTCGGGAACGAAGACCCCTGGAAGGTGCCCTGCGCGACCTGGTTGTAGCCGGTCGTCGAGTTGCCGGCGTTGCCGCAGTGGCCGGCGCTGACGAAGCCGGGCGTGCTGCCCTTGGTCACGGGGAAGCCGATGGAGCAGCGGGCCGAGTTGTTGATGTAGTAGGCGTCGCCGCCGCGCACGTCGTAGTAGGTCTGGGGCTGCTCGCTGGACTGCTCGACGCGGACCGCGGCCTTGTCGACGCCGCTGGCGGCGATGAAGGCCTCGGCCTCGGCGGGCTGGGACGACAGGACGACGACGCTGTTGGTGCGCACGTCGACGTACCACACCGGGGTCGACTTGGGCGCCTGGGCGCTCGCCTTGTCCAGGGTGTCCTTGGCGGCGGCGAGCGAGGCAATGGAGTGGCTGACGACCTTGGCCTGGGCGCCCGAGCCGGTGATGGAGGAGATGGCGGAGGGGTCGGTGGTGGCGACGGTGAGCGTTCCGGAGGTCGATCCGGTGAGCCACGAACCGGCGAAGGTGTCGGTGAGCTGCTTGCGGACCTTCGTCTCGACGCCGCTGAGGCGTGACTCGTTGAGCAGGCGCGACTCGGCCTGCTCCGCGGTGATGCCGAGGTCCCGCTGCATGGCCTGCACCATGCCGGGCGGGGGCTTCAGAGCGGAACTGCCGGTCGCGCCTGCCGGCTCGCGTTCTGCGACGGCGGGGGCTGCCATGAGGGTGAGGACGCTGATTGCCAGAGCGCATCCGGCGGTGACCGTGCGTCTGCGGAGCATGGGGGGTCTCCTCGGTGTGGGGGTGCCGTCACCGTAGATGCGTCAACGCCGGGTCGCGTACATATCGGTTCGTCCCTACCGTCGCACTATGGAACCGTCCCGAACTGTGGATTGGCCACCAGCCAGTCGGCGTAGCGGGAACTGCGCCGTACGGCGTCCGCGTAGGCATCCCGCGCGTGGTCGGCGACCGCGGGCGCGGCGCAGGCGGTGAGAGAGTCGGAATGCCAGCCCAGCAGATGCCTCCAGCGCAGTGGCGCCCCGGCGATGGGCATCATCACCAGTCCGGCGGCGAGGTCGAACGTCGCCTGGCACAGCGCCACGGCCTTGCCGGCCTTGACCAGATGCAGGCAGGTCGCCACGTCCGTCTCGTACACGGTCTTCGGGACGAAACCCGCACGCGCGCACGCTCCGGCGAAGCAGTCCGCGAAACAGCCGTCCCCCGGAACGACCGCCCATCCCTCGTCGGCGAGGCTGGACAGCTCCACCTCCTTCTCCCCGGCCAGGGGATGATCCTCCCCGAGCAGGGCGAAGACCGGGTCGGTGCCCACGACGCTCCAGGCCATGGCCTCGGCGGCGGGGGGTGGGGTGTCCCCGCAGGTGCCGATGAGGGCGAAGTCCAGTCGTCCGGCGCCGACCAGGGTGGTGAGCTCGCGTGCCGACCAGGACGTGCGGGTGCTGATGGGTGTGGACGGATGGGCTCCGGTGAGACGCTCGACGAGGCCGCCGAGGATCGGCCCGTGCGTGGCGCCGATGCGGAAACCCGAGATGCCGGCGTAGGTGTTGGCGAAGCGCACCGCCTCTTCCTGGAGTTCCCGTACGGCGGGCAGCAGGACGCGTGCACGGGTGAGGACGAGTTCGCCGAGGGGAGTGGGGCGGGCGCCGTTGCGGTCGCGTTCGAAGAGGGTGCCTCCGAGCGTGCGCTCGATGCGTTTGAGCTGCGCGGTCAGTGACGGCTGGGCCAGTCCTAACTGGGTGGCCGCCTTGGTGACGCTCCCTGCCTCGGCGACCGCGCGCACGATCTTGAGGTGACGGAGCTCCAGATCCATACCGGGAACGTACGACCGCCGTGTTATGCCCGCAATGCCGATATGTCACCAAATTTGACAGTAATTTGTTGGATCATGCCGAATAACGGGTTGACCTGCGTGGATGGAGCGGTGATCGACAGAGATGGCGCACCGAACTCGGTACGGTCCTGTCAAGAAGCGGGTGGAAACGCGTGTCGGCACGGCCGGAGGTGGCCGGACGGCGGGCTCGCGCCGTGGTGCCAGAAGCCGGCCTGTCCGGATCCCTGCCGGTACGCGCGGCGTTCTGGCGCCGAGGAAGAGGTCGCGTTCTGAGCGGATGGTCCCACCGCGGTTGGAGGCGGCCGACCGGCGTATGGCACCATCGGGATGCCCCGCGGCCGGGCGGCGGCCGCTCAGGTAGAACACGTTTCTATCAATTTGGCGGCAGGTGAGTGACGGAAGCCACACTCGGCACTACGATCGCGGACAACATAGGCGCTATTGGACAAAGGGTCCGAGTACCCCGCGTTGTCGGTTACCCCGGAGGATTTGGATGCGGCGCATCACTGGAGTCGTTCTCATCGCGATCGGGGCGTTTCTCATCACGCTGGCACCGCTCATCCGCTTCTACGCGGCGGGCAAGCTGATCGCGGCGCCGGCGGACTACTACGGTGTGACGGAACTGCGCGCCGACAACGCGCAGTACTTCAGTGCAGCCAAGGTGAAGGTGCTGAACGCCAGCCTTGACATCACGGTGACCACGCGTGGCGACGTGGCCGAGGCCAAGGACGACCACGTCGTCTGGGACGAGTTCAGTGTCGTCAACGACGTCACCAACTCGCTGCCGAACATCGCCCTGGACCAGCGCCGCAGCGCCTTCAACAAGTACACGGGGGAGGCCGTCAACTGCTGTGGCGCCAACGTGGACAAGGAGCCGGTGCAGATGACCGGCCAGATCTACACGTTCCCGTTCAGCACCGAGAAGAAGACCTACAAGGTCTTCAACTCCTCCACCAGGCAGTCGTACGACACCAAGTTCGTCAGCGAGGACACGGTCAACGGGCTGCCGGTCTACAAGTTCGAGCAGACGATCCCGCCCACCAAGATCGCCACGATCACGGCGCCCGCGTCCGTGCTCGGCATGAGCCAGCCCGGTGACGTGCAGGCCGACCGCTTCTACGACGGCGTCGTCACCTTCTGGGTCGAGCCGACGAGCGGGGCGCCGGTGAAGCAGGAGCAGCACCGGCACGAGGTGCTGAAGACCCAGGACGGCGTCGAGCGCACGGTCGCCTTCGTCGCCACCGTCAAGATGACGCCCGCGACCATCGACAGGCTGGTCAAGAACGCCATCGACGGCAAGAGCCAGATCACGTTGCTCAAGACCACTGTTCCCCTGGTGCTGCTGGTCGTGGGCCTGCTGCTCGCGGTCGGCGGTGCCGTCCTCCTGCTGTCGGGCCGCACCCGGCGGGCCTCCGAGGTCTGACCCGTCCACGGCCCTCATGGCCGCGCAGAAAGGCCGCCGGCGCTCTCGCCGGCGGCCTTTCCGTATTTCCACGCGCCGGCGGCCTGTCGGGAGACCGTCGGTGAAACCTGTTCTCGGTCTTGGTTTCCCGCTAAAACGGCCGCCAGGTTACCGGCTGGTAGGACCGAGCGAATGTTCTAGATAGAACACGTTGCAGTTTGCGCCGTGCCGGTCGTACATTCGTCCCATGCGGACACGTGTCACCGACATGTTCGGGATAGAGCTGCCGATCTTCGCCTTCAGCCACTGCCGAGATGTCGTCGCCGCGGTCAGCCGCGCCGGCGGCATGGGTGTGCTCGGGGCCCTCTACTTCACCCCGGAAGAGCTCGAGATGGAGCTCAAGTGGATCGACGACCACGTCGACGGCAAGCCGTACGGCGTCGACGTGGTCATGCCCGCGTCGTACGCCGGGGCCGACCTCGGCGTCGACTCGCCGGAGGAGCTGGTGGCCAGGCTCCAGGGAATGATCCCCGAGGGCCACCGGCAGTTCGTCGAGAACCTGCTCGCCGAGCACGGCGTACCCCAGCTGTCCGCCGAGGCCGACGCCGGCAAGGTGCTGCTCGGCTGGACCGACGCCACCGCGCGCCCCCAGGTCGAGACGGCGCTGAAACATCCGATCGCGCTGCTCGCCAACGCCCTCGGGCCGCCGCCCAAGGACGTCGTGGACCTCGCCCATGCCAAGGGCGTCAAGGTCGCCGCCCTCGCCTCCACGCCCCGGCACGCGATCAAGCAGGTCGAGGTCGGCGTGGACGTGGTCGTCGCCCAGGGCACCGAGGCGGGCGGGCACACCGGCGAGATCTCCACGATGGTGCTGATCCCGCAGGTCGTGGACGCCGTCGACGTCCCCGTCCTTGCCGCGGGCGGCATCGGGTCGGGCCGCCAGATGGCCGCGGGAATGGCGCTCGGCGCCGAGGGCGTCTGGACGGGCTCGCTCTGGCTGACGGTCGAGGAGGCCGACACCCCCGAGCTGGCCCGGCAGCGGATCCTCCAGGCCACCTCGCGCGACACCGTGCGGTCGCGCTCCTGGACGGGCAAGCCGGCGCGCCTGCTCAAGAACGAGTGGACCGACGCCTGGGAGTCCGCGGAGTCGCCGGGCACGCTGCCGATGCCGCTGCAGTTCATGCTGATCTCCGGGGCGCTGCGCAGGATCGGCAGCTCCGACGCCGCTGAGCTGGCGACGTTCCCCGCGGGCCAGATCATCGGTGCGATGAACCAGGTCAAGTCGGTCAAGGACGTCGTCTTCGACCTGGTCCAGGAATACCTCGAAGCCGTCGAACGCCTGGAGCGCCTGACGGGAGCCTGACGGTCCCACCGCGCCGGGCAAGGCCTCCACCCGCCGTGCCCGACGTCCCGGGCCCACCGCCTGCCAGGGCCGTTCTGAGCCCGCCTGCCAGAGATACGACAGAGGAACGGCGGTCAAGCTTGACCGCACGCACGAGCGCGTCGCCGCCCAGCTGGGCAATTCTGTCATGAAGATCTTGGACAGTTTGCAGACTTCGGGCAGTGTCGGTCGCTCGGTTCCGTTGGGTCGGCTATTCGCCCCGGTAGACCGCCGGGCGCTTCTCGCGGAAGGCGCGGGAGCCCTCCTTGGCGTCCTCGGAGCCGATGACCGGCCAGCCGATGGCGTCGGAGACCTTCAGGGCCTCGGGCTCGGGCATGCCGAGCGTCTCGCGGTAGGTTCGCAGGATCGCGCGCACGGCGAGCGGGCCGCACTCGGCGATCTGGCCGGCGATCTCGCGGGCGGTCGCCAGCGCCTCGCCGTCCGGGACGACCCGGTTGACCAGGCCCATCGCCAGCGCCTCCTGGGCGGTGACGGCCCGGCCGGTCAGCAGGATGTCCATGGCGAACGCGTAGGGGATCTGCCGCGGCAGCCGTATGGCGCTGCCGCCCATGGGGAACAGTGCGCGCCTGGCCTCGAACAGGCCGAGCGTGGCCGACTCGGCGACGACGCGCAGGTCGGTGCCGACGAGCAGTTCGGTGCCGCCCGCGACGGCGTACCCCTCGATCGCGCAGACGATCGGCTTGGCGGGCAGGGCGTCGCTGTCGCGCAGCAGGCCCTTCCAGTGGTAGTCGGGGATCTCCTTGGCGCGCTGGAGCACGCGGGGGTCGGTGGACGGCGTGCCCATGGCCTTGAGGTCGGCGCCGGCGCAGAAGGTGCCGCCGGCCCCGGTCAGGATGCCCACCCGCACCTCGGGCTCGTCGGAGATGTAAGCCCAGGCTTCGGCGAGCCCTACCAGCATGTCGGAGGAGAGCGCGTTCCTGGCCTCCGGCCGGTCCATCGTGACGATGACGACATGGCCGTCCCGCTCGATGCGGCAGTGCTTCGTGCTGATGGGCAGGAGCTCCATGGACACCCTCCAATAGTTAGAACAAACGCTTGTTAGGGAAGCGTCGGGCGGGTTAGTCTGCGGCTACGAACTAGAACAGATTCTTGTTCGTAACCCTCCTGTAGCGCCAGGGGTTGTCGGGAAACCGAGAACATGCTTCACTTCGGCGCATTCGGGAACGAAGGCGGAACCGGACAAGGGAGTTCCGAATGGGCTCGCTCGGCTTCTGGAGGCTCGCGCAGGCCGATCCCGGTTGGATCGCCGCGGTGGATCCCGATGGCACCGAACACACGGCGGGCGATCTGCTCGCCCGAGCGAATAGTCTCGTCCACGGCTTACGCGCCCTCGGCCTGAAGGCCGGGGACGGCTTCTGCGGCCTGGTGCCGAACGGCGTCGAGGGCCTCGCGCTCTACCTCGCCGCGCTGCAGGCCGGCTGGTACTACACACCGGTCAATTGGCACCTCACCGGTCCAGAGATCGCCTATATCGTGTCCGACAGCGAGGCCAAGGCGTTCTTCGTCCACGAGCGGTACGCCGCCGAGGGCGCGCGGGGCGCCGAGGTCATCGAGCCGGAGCGACGCTTCTCGTTCGGGTCGATCGAGGGGTTCCGGCCGGTCGCCGAGCTCATCGACGGCCACCCGAGCACGCCGCCGCCGGAGCGTACGGCCGGGGCGACCATGCACTACACCTCGGGCACGACCGGCAGGCCCAAGGGGGTGCGGAGGCAGCTGACCGGGCTCGACCCCGACGACTCGGCCGAGCTGATGACGTTCCTGCACGGGCTCTTCGGGATCACGCCGGGCAAGCCCAACGCCCATCTGGTCACCTCGCCGAACTACCACACCGCGGTCACGCAGTTCGGCGGCACGGCCCTGCACATGGGCCACACGCTGGTCTACATGGACCGGTGGGACGCCGAGGAGATGCTGCGGCTCTGCGAGAAGCACCGGGTGACCAACTCGCACATGGTCCCCACGCACTTCAAGCGGCTGCTCGCCCTGTCCGACGAGGTCAAGCGCAAGTACGACCTGTCATCGCTGAAGTGGATGATCCACGCCGCCGCGCCCTGCCCGGTGCCGGTCAAGTGGGCGATGCTCGAGTGGTGGGGCGACTGCGTCTACGAGTACTACGCGGCCACCGAGGGCGGCGGCACCATCGCCACGCCCGACGGCTGGAAGAAGCATCCGGGCACCGTCGGCTCGGCCTGGCCGATCAGCGAGCTGCTCATCGTGGACGACGATCACGAGCCCGTGCCGACCGGCACCCCCGGCACCATCTACATGAAGATGGCCGGCCTCGCCTTCGAGTACAAGGGCGACCGCGAGAAGACCGAGGCCAACCGGCTGAAGGACCACTTCACGGTCGGTGACATCGGCTACCTCGACGAGGACGGCTTCCTGTACCTCTGCGACCGCAAGTCCGACATGATCATCTCCGGGGGCACGAACATCTATCCCGCCGAGATCGAGAACGAGCTGATGGTGCATCCCAAGATCGCCGACGTCGCCGTCTTCGGCATCCCGGACGAGGAGTGGGGCGAGCAGATCAAGGCCATCGTCGAGCCCGCCGACGGCGTCACGCCGGGGCCTGAGCTGGCCGAGGAGCTCCTGCGGTCGCTGGAGGGCCGGCTGGCCAGGATGAAGTGGCCGCGCTCCATCGACTTCATCGCCGAGATGCCCCGCGAGCCGAACGGCAAGCTGCTCAAACGAAAGCTCCGCGATCCGTACTGGGAGGGCCGCGACCGTGCCATCTGACCCGCTGGTCGCCGAGCATGTGCTGGAGTTCCCCGGCGGGTACACCCGCACGACGGGACCGGTGATCGGACGCTTCCTCACCGAGTTGCGCGACGGGCGCATCGTCGGCGTGCGCACCGCCGACGGGCTCGTGCTGGTGCCGCCCCTGGAGTACGACCCGGCGACCGGCGAGTCGGTCACCGAGGAGTACGTCCAGGTCGGCCCGGCGGGCACCGTGCTGAGCTGGGCCTGGGTGGGGACGCCGCGCAAGGGCCACCCGCTGGACCGGCCGTTCGCATGGGCGCTGATCAAGCTGGACGGCGCGGACACCTCGCTCGTCCACGCCGTCGACGCCGGCACGGTCAAAGGGATACGGCCGGGCCTGCGGGTGCGGCCCCGCTTCAAGCCGGAGAGCGATCGGATCGGCCACATAACCGATATTTCGTGCTTCGTGCCCGAGGTCACGACGATGATCGCGCCGGTCCGGATCGAGTACCGCATCCAGCCCGGCCGCTCCCTCGCCCGCTTCCTCGAAGGCGTCCGTGACGGGATCTTCCTCGCCGGGCGCTGCACGCGGTGCGACAAGGTCTACGTGCCCTACCGCACCACCTGCCCCGAATGCGGCTCCACCATCGGCGAGGAGCTCGAGCTGCCCGACACGGGCACCGTCACCACCTTCGCCATCAACAACCTGCCCGACCCCCGCGCCCCCGAGGTGCCGTTCGTCTCCGCCTACATCCTGCTCGACGGCGCGGACGTCCCCATGATCGCGCTGATGGGCGACATTCCCGCCCACGAGGTGCGGCAGGGCATGCGGGTGAAGGCCGTCTGGCTGCCTCCCGAGGAGCGCACCCTGTCCATGACCAACATCAAGTGGTTCGCCCCCACGGGCGAGCCGGACGTCCGGCTGTGAGGGGAGGGTCGCGTGCGTGAGGTAGCGGTCATCGCGTTCGCCCAGACGAAGCACACCGGCCACGACGAAGGTCTGACCGAACCCGAGCTGATCTCGCCGATCATCCAGGAGGTCAAGGAGCGGTCCGGCCTTACGCGGTTCGGCTTCACCTGCTCGGGAAGCTGCGACTACCTGGCCGGGGCGCCGTTCTCCTTCGTCTCCGCGCTGGACGCCATCGGCGCCTGGCCGCCCATCTCCGAGAGCCACGTCGAGATGGACGCCGCCTGGGCGCTGTACGAGGCGTGGGTGCGCCTGCAGCACGGCGACGTCGACTCGGCGCTGGTCTACGGCTACGGCAAGACGTCGCAGGGCGATCTGCACGAGATCATGACGCTCCAGCTCGACCCGTACTACCTGGTGCCGCTCGGGCTCGACCAGGTGTCCTTCGCCGCCCTGCAGGCGAACGCGGTCGGCGCCGAGCCCGGCGAGCTGCGCGAGATCGTCCGCCGCAGCCGCGCCGACGGCAGGGCCAACCCGTACGCGCTGGACCTGCCCGACCCCGGCGAGGAGGAGTACGACGTCCACCCGCTGCGTCCCATGGACATCGCGCCCATGACCGACGGCGCGGCGGCGGTCGTGCTCGCCGCCGGCGACCTCGCCAGGGAGCTGGTGGAACGCCCCGCGTGGATCACCGGGATCGCCCACCGCACCGAGCCGCACTATCTGGGCGTGCGCGACCTCGCCCGGTCCGCCTCCGCCGCCGACGCCGCGCGCGCCGCGGGAGTCGGCAAGGGCCCGGTCGAGGTGGCCGAGCTGCACGCCCAGTTCAGCCACGAGGAGCTGATCCTGCGAGAGGCGCTCGGGCTGCCGCCCGGCACGGCCGTCAACCCCTCCGGCGGCCCGCTCGCCGCCAATCCCGTCATGGCCACCGGGCTCATCCGCATCGGCGAGGCCGCCCGGCGGATCATCGACGGGAGCGCGAGCCGCACCGTCGGCCACGCCTCGTCCGGGCCGTGCCTGCAGCAGAACCTCGTCACCGTCATGGAGGCCTGACCATGGGGAACCGCTGCGCCGTCATCGGGGTGGGGCAGACCAAGTACCAGACCAAGCGCCGCGACGTCTCGATCGCCGGCCTGGTGCGCGAGGCCGCCCTGCGCGCCCTGGAGGACGCCGGGCTGACGTTCAAGGACATCGACGCGGTCGTCATCGGCAAGGCCCCCGACCTGTTCGAGGGCGTGATGATGCCGGAGGCCTACCTCGCCGACGCGCTCGGCGCCGCGGGTAAGCCCATGATGCGCGTCCACACCGCCGGCAGCGTGGGCGGCTCGACCGCGCTGGTCGGCGCCTCGCTCATCCAGGGCGGCGTGCACGAGCGCGTGCTGGTGGTCGCCTTCGAGAAGCAGTCGGAGTCCAACGCGACCTGGGCGCTGTCCACGCACCTGCCGTTCAACGCCTCCCTGGTGGTCGGCGCCGGCGGCTACTTCGCGCCGCACATCCGCGAGTACATGCGCCGCTCCGGCGCGCCCGACCACATCGGCACGCTCGTCGCCGTCAAGGACCGGCTGAACGCGCTGAAGAACCCCTACGCGCACCTGAAGATCCCCGGCATCAACCGCGAGATGGTCGAGTCCACGCCCATGCTCTGGGAGCCGATCCGCTACCTGGAGACCTGCCCGTCCTCCGACGGCGCCTGCGCCATGGTGCTCGCCGCCGAGAACAAGGTGACCGGCACCCCCGCGTGGGTCCACGGCACCGCCATGCGCTCCGAACCGATCTTCCGCGCGGAGCGCGACACGGTGAGCCCGCAGGGCGGCAAGGACTGCGCCGCCGACGTCTACCGCCAGGCCGGCATCACCGACCCGCGGCGCGAGATCGACGTCGCCGAGGTGTACGTGCCGTTCTCCTGGTACGAGCCGATGTGGCTGGAGAACCTCGGCTTCGCCGGGGAGGGCCAGGGCTGGAAGCTGACCGAGTCCGGGGCCACGGCCCTCTCCGGGGACATCCCCTGGAACGCCTCCGGCGGCGTCCTCAGCTCCAACCCCATCGGCGCCTCGGGGCTGATCCGGTTCGCCGAGGCCGCCCTGCAGGTCCGAGGACGCGCCGGAGAGCACCAGGTCGAGGGGGCGCGGCGCGCGCTCGGCCACGCCTACGGGGGCGGCGCCCAGTTCTTCGCCATGTGGATCGTCGGGAGCGAGAAGCCGTGAGTGCCGCGTTCCCCGGGACGCGAGAAGCCGTGAGTGCCGCGTTCCCCGGGACGCGAAAAGCCGTGCGAACCGCGTTCCCCGGGACGTGGAACGCCGTGAGAGCCGCGTTCGCCGGGACGCGGCACACCGGGAGTGACATGCCGTGAGGGCCGCCAGCGACCAGTTGTGAGGAGTCCCCGATGGAGTTCAACCATGCCGACTTGTTCGAGGGATTGGCCGACGCGATCGGGGACCGCGTCGCCGTCGTCTGCGGGGACACCCGCCTGACCTACGCCGAGCTGGAGGCGCACGCCAACCGCCTGGCCCATTTCCTGCTTGAACGCGGGGTGCGCCCCGGCGAGCACGTCGGCATCCAGCTCTACAACGGCATCGAGTACATCGCCGGGCTGCTCGCCACGTTGAAGATCAGAGCGGTGCCGATCAACGTCAACTATCGCTACGTCGAGGCCGAGCTGCGCTACCTGTACACCGACTCGGACATCGTCGCCCTGCTGTACGACACCGAGTTCGACGCCCGGGTGGCCGCGACCGCGCCGGAGGCGCCGAAGCTGCGGACGCTGGTCGCGGTCGGCGGTCCCTCGAAGGTGCAGGACGCCGTGCCGTACGACCAGGCGATCGCCGGGCGGCCGGACGGGCGCGAGGGGTTCCAGAAACGGTCGGGCGACGATGTGTACATCATCTACACCGGCGGCACGACCGGCATGCCCAAAGGCGTCATGTGGCACAACAGGGACCTGTTCATGGCGTTCGGCGGCGGCAACCCCTACGGCGAGCCGCACACCGAGCCGCGCCAGGTCATCGAGCAGGCGGTGAACTCCGGGCCGATCATCATGATGCCCGCCGCGCCGCTGATGCACGGAGCAGCCCAGATGGGCACCTTCATCGCCTGGTGGATGGGCGCCACCGCCGTCTACACGCGCAAGTTCGACGCCGTGGAGGTGCTGCGCGTCGTCGAGCGTGAGAAGGTGCTCACGATCAACATCACCGGTGACGCCATGGCGCGGCCCCTCGCCGAGGAGATCGCCACCGGCGCCTACGACCTGTCGTCCCTGCTGGTGCTCAGCTCGACCGGGGCCATCCTGACCGGCACCGTCCGCGACCGGTTACAGGAACTGCTGCCCAATGTGATGATCGTCGACAGCTTCGGTTCGACCGAGTCCGGCTTCACCGCCTCCGCCGTGGCCGGCTCGTCCCCGGAGTCGGGCCTGAAGTACCGGCCCATCGCCACCGCCACGCTGGCCGTGCTCAACGAGGTCCTCGAACCGGTGAAACCGGGGTCGGGCGAGATGGGCACGGTGGCCAAGACCGGCGACATCGCGTTCGGGTACTACAACGACCCCGCCAAGACCGCCGCGACGTTCGTCACCGACACCGCCGGGACGCGCTGGCTGCTCACCGGCGACCTCGCCAGGATCGAGGACGACGGGACGATCCTGGTCTTCGGGCGTGGCTCGCAGTGCATCAACAGCGGAGGGGAGAAGGTGTTCCCCGAGGAGGTCGAGGCGGTGCTCAAGGGGCACCCGTCGGTGTTCGACGCCGTCGTCACCGGGATCCCCGACGAGCGGTGGGGGAGCCGGGTCGCCGCCGTCGTCGAACCCCGCGACGGCGCGAACCTCACCGCCGAGGAACTGGACGCCCACTGCCGCGAGCGGATCTCCGGGTACAAGGTGCCGCGTACGTACGCCTTCGTCGACCACATGGTCCGCTCCCCGTCCGGCAAGGCCGACTACCGCTGGGCCAAGGAGACCGCCCAATCCGCCGCCCCCTGACCACCCGTCCGGGCGCTGCCCGGGCGCTGTTCCGAACGCCGCTGACGCGCGCAAGGCCGGCGCGTCAGCGGCCGCCTGCACCGGAACCCGGACGATCTCCGATGACCACCTCAGGCGGGGAAGCCGGCCTCGCGGGCATGGCTGCTTTCGCGGTCGATTCCCGGGGAGGATCTGCCTAGGCCTTGCGGGCGCTGTCGCCGGCGAGGGCGGCCACGGCGCCGAGGCCGATGTAGACCAGGCCGCTGGCCACGTCCAGCCGTCGTGCGGCCAGGGGGGAGCGGCGCAGGCGGCCCGCCAGGGCGGCCGACAGGAGCGCGTAGCTGCCGTCGCTCGCCATGCCCAGGGCGATCCAGATGAGCCCGAGCACCACGATCTGCGCCGCGACCGGGCCGTACTTGGGATCGACGAACTGTGGCAGGAACGCCAGGAAGAAGATGGCCGTCTTGGGGTTGAGCACGTTCACCACGAAGCCCTCCCCGAACAGGCGCGACCGGGAGACCGGCTCGACCTCCTTGGTCAGGGCGTCCGCCCGGGCGAAAAGCTTGCGCAGGCCGAGGTAGACCAGGTAGGCCGCCCCGAGGTATTTCACCAGGGTGAACGCCGTGGCGGAGGCGGCCAGCAGCGCGCTGACGCCGAGGGCGGCGGCGACCACGTGGACGACCGAGCCCGCGTGGATGCCCGCCACCGAGACCATCCCGGCGGCCCTGCCCTGGGCCACGCTGCGCGTGACGATGTAGACGACGGCGGGTCCTGGCACGAGCAGCAGGGCGAGCGTCGCCCCGGCGAAGATCGCGAGCGTGGTCATAGGTGGCATGTCGCCGATAGTAGGAATGCCCCGGCGCCGGGGTCCATCGATTTCTCACGGGCTCGAGGGCCTGGGTACGGGGTTCGCGCAGGTCGCGCCGGTAGCGAGCGATCTCCCGCACGCCGGAGGTAGTACACGAGCTGAGGTCACGCGGGCCGGGAGACCGCCTCGACGAGGGCGGACAGCAGGGCGGCGGTCGCCGGCGGGTCGGGGGGCTCGCCGTAGGTGGCGGCGAAGACGTGCCTGGTCGAGCCCGGAATCTCGCGGGTCCCCACGCCGGGGTGGCGATGGGCCGAGAGCGCGAGCGCCGGCAGCACGGTCACCCCGAGGCCCGCGGCCACCATCGCCTGTACGGCCACGTAGTCGTCGGTCGTGAAGGCGATCGCGGGCTCGAAGCCGGCCGCGGCGCACAGGTCGAGCAGGTGCCTGCGGCACCGGTCGCACCCCGCGATCCACTTGCCCCCGGCGTGCGAGGCGAGCGTGCTGGTCGCGGTGACGGCCGGCGGAGGAGTCGCGGGCATGGCGGCGACGAGCGGGGCGTCCCTTGGTACGGCGGGCGGGGCGGCAGTGGGCTCGGTGGTGGCGGGGAGGACCAGATGGCTGGGGTCGTCGAACAAGGCGGTGAGACGGACGCCCTCCTCCTCCGGCACCGTGGCGGGCGGCTCCGCCGTCTTTCCGTAGTGGAAGGCGACGGCGACGTCGACGTGGCCCGCGCGGAGCATGGCGAGCGCCTCGGGCGGCTCGGCCTCGCTGAGGCGCAGGTCCAGCCCCGGGTGCTCACGCGAGAGCCGTACGGCCGCCGCCGGCACGAACGTGCCGAGCGCGGAGGGGAACGCGGCCAGGCGCACCCGGCCGGCGCGCAGGCCGACATGCGCCGCGAGCTCGGCCGAGGCGGAGTCGAGGCGCCCGATGATCTCGGCGGCCCGGTCGGCGAGGAGGCGGCCCGCCTCGGTCAGCCGGATGCCACGGCCCGCCCTCTGGACGAGCTTGGCCCCCGTCTCGGCCTCCAGCCGGGCCAGGTGGTGGCTGACGGAGGGCTGGGAGTAGTGCAGCTCCCGCGCGGCCGCCGTCACCGATCCGTGCCTGGCGACGGCGTCCAGCACGCGAAGACGCAGGACATCGAGCACCCATCAACTTTATCTATGGGAAGCCCCGCTGATTGGCATTGGACCTATGGATGGCGATGCGCCAGCGTGGGCTCCATGCCCACCACATCGCCGTCCTTCACCGACGTCCTGCACGCCGCGCGCCTCATCGCCCCGCACCTCCCGGAGACCCCGATGTGGTCCTACCCGGTACTCAGCGGGCGGGTGGGCGCCGAGACCTTCGTCAAGCACGAGAACACCCAGCCGACCGGCGCGTTCAAGGTGCGCGGGGGCATCAACCTGATCTCCCGCCTGCCCGCCGACCACGGGAAGGCCGGGGTGCTCACCTACTCCACCGGCAACCACGCCCAGTCGATCGCGTACGCCGCGCGGCTCTTCGGCATCCCCTGCACGGTCGTCATGCCGGAGAACCCGAACCCGGCCAAGGTCGCGGCGGTCGAAGCCCTCGGGGCCACCGTCGAGATCAAGGGGGCGACGATGGTCGAGACGGCGGAGTACGTCACCGCGCTCACCGAGGAGCGGGGGGACCGCCTGATCAGCCCGGCCGACGAGCCGGATCTGATCGCCGGCGTCGCCACGCTCTACCTGGAGATGTTCACCCGCCGGCCCGACCTCGACGCCGTCTTCGTGCCGGTCGGGTCGGGGACCGGGGCGGCGGCCGCGTGCCTGGTCGCCAGGGCCGTCGCCCCGCGATGCCGGGTGATCGGCGTGCAATCCTCGCTCGCTCCGGCCGCCCACGACTCCTGGCGTTCAGGCGAGCCGGTCAGGCGTCCCATCGAGACGGTCGCGGACGGCCTCGCCACCGGCTCCGCCTTCGCCCTGCCGCAGAGCCTCATGCGCGATCTCGACGACTTCGTGCTCGTGCACGACGACGACATCCGCGCCGCCCAGCGCGTCCTGCTCACCGAGGCCCACACGCTGAGCGAACTCGCCGGCGCGGCCCCGCTGGCCGCGCTCCTCGCCAGGAAGGAGGAGTTCACCGGGCAGAAGGTCGCCCTGGTCTGCAGCGGCGCCAACGCGAGCCCCGCCGAACTCCAGCGGCTCCTCACGTAGTGCGGTGTCCGCGAACGCTCCGATCGCCGTCCCCTATGAGGAGAGGTCGGGGCCGCACGACCAAGATTGGTCCAGCACCTCCAGGACGTCGCCGTACCGGGATGGGTCCCAGCCGTCTCTCATGAAGAGCTGGGACACCACGTCGGACGGGGCTCCCAGCAGATCTTCGGATTCCGGATCGCCCGCCAGGCGGGCGGCGGCCTCCATGTCCGTCACGCGGATCCGGTAGTGGGCCTCCAGGTGCACCACCGGGGCCTCCTCGCTCGCGGCACCGGCGGATTCCTCCGTGGTCTCCTCCTCCGACTCCAGATCGCTCTCCAGGTCGCTGAACGGGTTGCCCCACCCCGCCTGATCGGCGCACAGGGTGGCGTACGCGAGCGCGGAGGCGCGGAGGCGGTTCACCGCCTGCACCACCCGCTTGTAGTCGCCGGGGGATTCGGCGAGGACTCGGGCGTGCTGCTCGATGGCCGAGCCCAGATCCTTGGCGCCGGCCGGCAGATCGCCCTGCCCGGTCGCATGGTCGTCTTTCTGGGACTCATTCACGATCGTTACTCCTGGAACGGGAAGTGCCTGGTGTGCATGATCTCACCCTTGTTGTTCAGGTAGTCCACATGGAAGTGGTCACCTGACGAGCACGGACCACGGAACACCGCTCTGCTGCCTCCGTCGCCGGCCGCTCTCCTGGCCTGCGCCTCCGCGTCCGCTTTCGTCCCGGCCCTGCGGGTACCGGAGTTCGTCTTGTTCCTTGAGTTCTTCCTCCTGGCCATCTGGGCGATGGTGGGTTTGTTGGGTCCGTCCACCCTAGAGGGCCGGAAACGGGGGAGACCGGAGGGGATATGACTCGGGCCGCCGGCCATGGCGAGCGGAGGGCCGCCGCCAGGGCCGCGGGCGTTGCGGAGGATGCGCTCCAAGGGTTCGGTGACCCGGCGGGCGATCCCCGGCGCCAGCACGCGGGCGCCTCCCTCACCGGCCTCACGGAGGATCTTGCCCATCGCGTATCGGGTGGCGAGGACAGTGGCCGTGGCGCTGCCGAGGGCCAGCGGGCCGCCGGCGAGCATGCTCGTCGCGAGCTTCACCGCGGCCACCGACGCCTGCGAGATCACCGCGATCTTGGTGCCGGTCACGACGGTGGCCGCGCCGTCCAGCAGCACCGGCGCGTAGTGCGCCGCACGCGTGGCCTGGCTCAGGTGCCCGTCGGCGCCGCCGTTCTTCTCCCAGAAGTTCGCCAGGGCGGTCGCCGACGCTCCCTTGTAGGTGCCCGACGACTGCCGGACCGTCCTGTCGGCGCCCTCGGACGCCGGGGCGGCGTGAGCCGTGAGGTCCCGCCAGGCCTGCGCCTCGTCGCGGATCCGGCTCTCCCTGACGTTGGGCCAGGGGACACCGGCCAGGTTCAGGATGCCGCTGGCCCAGGAGGGCAGCATCACGTCCATGATGTGTCCGGCTCGCCTCCCAGCCGGTCGATCTCGCCCGCCATGTCGCCCTCGAGGTACGACACCCGGCCGGTCGAGATCGACACCGCGTCCCCCGTGCCGCCGATGACGGTGCCCATGTGGGTGAACGTGTCGAGCGCGGTGTTCTTGCACTGGGTGTAGGCGGAGACGACCGGGCTCAGCAGGCCCGTGTCACCCCAGGACTCCGCGCCGTCGCCCGGCTCCCGCAGACGCCGCACCGCGCTGGCGTACTCTTCCCCGTGGATCCGGAGGTGCGAGCCGGTCACCTCAAGAATCCCATGGGTCATCTCGAATCCCCGTTCCATGACCCGCAGATTAGCCATGATCGTCAGGGATTGCGCATATTTTGCGTCTCGTGCGGAATTCTTGTCATCTGCGGCACCGCACGCCGGTCGTGGCGGCAGGCCGGTAACATCTCGGCAAGGTGTCGCCGTCCGGCGTCCCGGTGCCTGGTATGAGGAGCATGCGTTGTCGTCACCGACTCCGTGGGCGGACGACCTGGAGCACCTGGAGCGGATACTCCGCCAGACCGAGGAAGTGATGCGCGACCTCGGGCAGGCCCAGGCCATGATCGAGCAGGTCGCCGGTGAGGGAGAGGGCGCCGACGGCCTGATCCAGGTGGTGGCCGACGGCCGAGGACGGCTCAAGACGATCGGGTTCGACCCCCGCGTCATGCGGCTCGACCCCGACGCCCTGAGCCGGGAGGCGCTCCGGGCCATCCAGGCGGCGCAGGAGTCCGCAGGGCAGAGCACCCAGGAGATCATCGAGCGCGCGCAGGCCGACGCCGCGCGGCTGGCCGAGCCGCTCGACGAGCAGTTCGTGCGGCGCCGCGTCGAGCAGGTCGCTCGCGAGATCGAATGACGGAGGGATGATCGTGCACAGCTACGACGCGAATCCCGCCAACTGGCGAGACGGCGATCTCGAGCGGGATGCCGAGCATGCCGGCAGGATCCTGGAATGGGTGGAGGAGGCCGGACAGCGCGCGCTGGATGGCGTCGTCGGTGAGGGCGAGGCCGGCGACGGCCAGATCAAGGTCACCACGACGGTGGACGGCCGGGTCCGGGATGTCGCCATCACTCGGCGCGCCATGCGCCTGGACAGCCGGTCGCTGGCCGAGGAGCTGCTGCTGGCCGTCCACCGGGCGCAGGACGACGCCGAGCGCAAGAGCCGCGAGCTGGTCGACGAGGCGCTGGGCGAGGTGCTCCCGGACGGCGCGTTCGAGCCCGGCGCCCTCGAGGAGCAGTACAGCCGCCTGCTCCAGCTGTTCGAACGCCCCTGAGGGTCGCAGCGAGGAAGGGGCGGTGACCCGGTGACGGCCGGGACCACCACCCCGGGGCTGCTACGGACGGGTGAAGAACCGGCGCAGTTCGCGCGCGACCCGGTCCGGCGCGCCGCGCTGGGCGGCGTTGCCGGAGGCGCTGTGGCCGAGGCCGGCGAGCTCGACGCGCTCGGCGTCCGGCAGGATCTTCTCCAGCGCGTCGAGGGCGACCCGCATGTAGGCCGGGCTCCTGGCGCCGCCGAGGAGGAGCACCTCGGCGCGCATGCCCTTGAGGCTCGCAAGGTCGCCGCTCATCTCGACGGCCAGCCGTACGTCGCGGCCGAGCGTCGACGCGAGTGCCCTGAAAGTCACGTCGTCGCCCTTGGCGTTACGGTCCTCGCGGGCCATGGCCATGGTCGTGAGCAGCTCGAGCAGCCGGCGCGGAACGTAGTCGAACACCTTCGGCCCCATCTGAGCGCCTTTCATGCCGGTGACCAGCGCCGCCGCCACCTTGCCCTCGGCCGTCTCCCTGTCCAGGCGTTCCAGCCAGGTGGTGGACAGCGAGCCGTCGACGGGCAGCGGCGGGTCGAACACGACGGCCCTGCGGACGGTGGGGCAGGCGAGCGCCGCCCGGAGCGTGATGGCGGCGCCCGCGCTGACGCCGAAGAGAAGGTGCGCGCCCGACTCGGCGAGCAGGGCGGCGACGTCCTCGACCTCCGCGCGCAGGCCGTGGTCCTTCCTCTGCGGGCCGCTCAGGCCGCGGCCGCGCCGGTCGGGCAGGTAGCAGGTGAAGTCGGCGGACAGCGCCTCGGCCAGCTCGATGTGGCTGTGGGACGACTCCATGGCGCCGTGGAGCAACACCACACCCGGGCCGCGGCCGAGCCGCCGGTAGCCGATGGTGGTGCCGTCCGCGGAGGTCACGGAGCCGATCGTCACTTCAGTCATGGTCTCTCCCATGGATCGGTGCCGGGACCGGTCGGCCCGGTCTCCGGCGCGATGGTTCGGCGTGCATCGCGAACCGGCCATGAAAGGGAGCCCAGCTATCCTTGCGGTTGCCACCTTGTGGCCGGGTTCCCACTCCATGGGTCTCGGTTCGAGGTCGAGGCCCGGCGGGGTGTTCCCGCACCCCGCCGGGCCGACATCGGGTCAGTCGGTCGTGCTGCCCCTTTCGGCGATGTCGGTGAACTCGGGCGGTAAGCGGCCCGTCTCGTGAAAGGCGCGCCACTGCGCCAGACCGGGAAACGAACCGGTCGTGAGCTCGTCGAGCAGCGATCGCACCCAGGCCGCCTCCGCCTCGCGGATGGCGAGGTCGTACTCCGCCTCGATGAGGAACAGCCGGGGGATCTCCCGGCGCTCGCTCTCCAGGGATTCCCGCCGGCGGGCGGTCTCCTTCTCCAGCCGGGCCAGCCGCCGCCGGAGCAGGTCGGTGACCTCCTCCGGCGGGAGGCCGCCCATGACCGAGAGCCCCGCCTCGAAGCTCGAGGGTTCCGGGTCGGGAGTGGAGACCAGCTCGCGCGTCCAGTCGCGCAACTCCTCGCGGCCGGTGTCGGTGATGCGGTAGACGGTCCGTTCGGGGCGGCCGCCCTGCCGGGTGCTCTCGGCCGCCTCGATGAAGCCGTGTTTCTCCAGGTTTCCCACCACGGTGTAGAGCGACCCCCACTTGATCTTCATGTCCTGGTCCTTGCTCCGCGCACGGAGGACCGAGGCCATCTCGTATGGGTGCATCGGCCGCTGGACGACCACCGTCAGGACGGCAAGGGCCAGCAGGTTACCGACCTTGCGCCGCTTCGCCACCACATCACCTCGTCAACGATTACTCGTCTACGAGCATACGGTCGCGAGTATGAAGTGCCAAGAGGAGAAATCGCGGGAAACCGTCAAGCGGTGGCGGTGCCGCCCGAGATGCGGCCGTGGATCAGGTCGGCCAAGGTGGCGTGGACCTCGGCCAGGGGACGGTCGGGACGCAGCGCCCGTCGCTCGATCGAGACGGTGAGGACCATCCCGAACAGCGCCGTCGCGGCCGTCTCCACGTCGAGGTCCGCGCGGAGCAGACCGGCGTCGACGGCCTGCCGCAGCACCTCGGTGTACACCCCGAGCGCCTGGCGGCGGAGCCGCGCGACGGCCTCCTGCCAGGTGGTGCGCCACATCTCGGCCAGCAGGACCCTCGCGAAGGCGCCGTACTCCTCGAAGAAGCGCAGCTGCGCCATCACCACGGCGTCCAGCCGCCGCAGCGGCTCGTCCGGCTCGCCGCGGCGGGCGTCGTCGAGCATGTCGGTGAGGAGCTGGATGCCGTGCTCCAGGAGCGCCGCGAACAGCGCGTCCTTGCTGCCGAAGTTGTAGAAGACGGTGCCCTTGGCGACGCCGGCGCGCTCGGCGATGGCGTCCACCGTGGTGGCGGTGTACCCCTGCTCGGCGATGAGCTCCACTGCCGCCATGTACAGCTTGAGCCGTGTCTCGATCTTGCTCATGCGGGACAGCCCGCATCGGTCCGGAACGCCGGCTCCGGCGCGGAATGGCTCCGGGCCGGGCCGCCCGCCCGGGTCACAGTGACAGCTCCGGGTGCAGGCGGCGCGGGGACCAGGTCCTGCCGCGCTGCACGGCGAGGACGGTCAGCGCGAGGCCCAGGACGGTGAAAGCGGTGAGCACGCCGCAAGCCTGCCACACGACCGCCGCGTCACCGCCACTGATCACCCGTCGCAGGGCCCGGACCACCCAGCTCATCGGCAGCCAGGGTGAGATGGCCTGGAAGAAGCCGGGGGAGGTCTCGATCGGGTAGGTGCCGGCCGCGGAGGTGAGCTGCAGCATGAGCAAGGCCAGCACCACCACCCGGCCGGGCGGCCCCACCAAGGCGTTCACCGCCTGGACGATCGCGAGGAACGCGGTGACGGTGAGCGCGAGCAGCCCGGCCATGCCCGCCCAGTCGGCCGCGTCGAGCCCGAGCCCGAAGCGGATGACGCCCAGCAGCACGACCACCTGCAGGACCCCCATCGTGACGCCGGGGAGCCAGCCGGCCACCGCGATGCGCCATGCGGGAGCCGATCCGGCGAGCAGGCGGGGGTTCAGCGGGCGCAGCACCATGTACGTCACCATGGCCCCGACCCACAGCGCCAGCGGCACGAAGAAGGGCGCGAAGCCGGTGCCGTAGTTCGGCACGCGGTTGTCCACCTCGCTGTCCAGCCGTACGGGCTCGCTCATCATGCCGGTGCGGCCGTCGCGCTGGGAGGCCGTGTAGTCGGGGATCCGGCCCGCCCCGTCCCTGAGCCCGCTCGCCAGGTCGTGGGAGCCGTCGGCCAGCTTGACCAGGCCCCGGTCGAGCTCGCCCGCTCCCGCGTGCAGCTTGCCGATGCCGGCGTCGAGCCTGCCCGCGCCCTTGCCCAGAGCGGTCAGGCCCGCGCTGAGCCGGTCGGCGCCGTCGCTGAGCGCGGTGAGCCCCGAACCGAGCTTGCCGGCAGCCCGGACGGCGCTGCCGGTGCCCTGGCTCAGCTTCGCCGAGCCCTCGGCGAGCTGCTTGAGGCCGCTGTCGAGCTCGTTGAACTTGTCGCGCGCCGCGTCGAGCTTCGCACCGAGCGTGGGAGCGGCCGCGGCGAGGTCACGGGCGGCGTCCGCGACCGCGCGCGCTCCCCGCCGCACGTCCTCGATGGCGGCGCTCCGCGCCTGGACGCGGTCCTGGAGGCGGCCGGTCGCGTCGAGGAGGTCCTGAGCGGAGTCGGCCGCCCTGCCGAGCAGGGAGCGCAGCTCAGGATCGGCGTCGGGGTGGTCATCGAGCCAGCCCTGGACGGCGAGCAGATCGCGCCGGGCACGGGCGGCGTCGCCCTCGATCTCGGCGGGAAGGCCGCCGAGGCCGTCGGCGACGAGATCGGCCCCTTCGGCAACGGCCAGCGCGGCCTGCCGGATCTTGTCGCCGTTCTCGTCGAGGATCGGGACGTACTTGTCGGCCATCCCGTTGACCGTGCCCGAGAGGCCGTGGACCTGCTTGTACACCTGGGCGTTCCCGTCGGCGACCTTCGCGGCTCCCCGGTCGAGCTCGGTGAGCCCGCGGCGCAGGGCCCGCGCGCCCTGCTGCGCCGTCGCCAGGCCGCCGGCGAGCCGCGCCGCGCCGTCCTGGGCCGTCGCGGCGCCGGTGGCCAGGCCGCGGGTGCCCTTCCGTGCGTCGCCGAGCCCCTGGTCGAGCGCGGCGGCGCCCTCCCCGGCGGCGGCGGTGCCGTCGCTCAGCTCGCCGGCGCCCTTGGCGGCCTTGGCGGTGGCGTCGTGGATGTCGCCGAACGACAGGAAGATCGTGTCGAGGTAGTCGCGTATCGCGGTCCGGCCGGCCGCCTCCTTCACCTCTGAGAAGACGGCGTCGGAGATCGTGCGCATGATGTAGCTGCGGCCGGTGTCCACCCGCACGCCGAGCCGGGCGGGGGTGGGCGTGCCGTCGCCGCTCGGGGATGCCAGGTCGGCGCTGAAGTCGGCCGGGATGGTCAGGGAGAGATAGTAGGTGCCGTCATTGACGCCCTGGTCGGCCCGGCGGGCGTCGACCTGGTGCCAGGCGAAGACCCGGCGATCCCGCAGTTCCGTCGCCAGGTCGCGTCCGGCGTCGAGGGTCTTGCCGTCGACGGTGACGGGCCGGTCGGCCACGACCAGGGCCACGGGGATCCTGTCGAGGTTGCTCTGCGGGTCCCAGAACGACCACAGGTAGAGCCCGGCGTACAGCAGCGGCAGCAGTACGACGGCGGCCAGCGCGGCCCGGGTCAGCCGTGACCGGGTGAAGCGGCGCAGCTCGAGACGCCCGAGCTGGAGCGGATGCGGCTTCGTCATGACTTGTCCTCTTCCGCGTCGTCCGGGATGCCTCCTGTGGTGCCGTCCACGGCGTCCTCGACGGTGCCGTCCGGGGTGTCTTGCGAGGTGTCTCCGACGGTGCCGTCCGGGAGGCCGTCCGCGGTGTGGGGGAGGGACAGCACGGGGGCCGCCCTCTCGAGTGGCTCGGTGTCGACGGCCACGACGGTGAGGCCCTGGCCGGACAGGGCGCGCAGCGTCGAGACGAGGCCGGCCCGCCGGTCCTCGCGCAGGCCGCCGCCGAGGTCGTCGACCAGCAGGACCTCGGGCTCGTCCAGAAGGGCCAGCGCGATGCCGAGGCGCACCCGCTGGTCACGGGCGAGATGGCGCGCCAGGGTGCGGTCGGCCTCGGGAAGGGCGGCCAGGTCGAGCCCGGCACGGGCGAGCGCGGTCTCCGCGATCAGCCGGGGGTCGTGGCGAGGCCGGGAGCGGAGGAGGGCGGGTCGCCACTCCGGGCCGCGCAGCCGGAGCCGTTCGTGGAGATGCTCGCGGACCGAGAGCGCGTCGTCGAGTTCGTTGACCCCCTGGACCAGCCCGAGGGCCGCGACCCGCCGGACCCGGCGGCGGGCGGTGTGGCCGAGGACGGACAGCGTGCCCTCCGTGGGGCGCATGCGGCCGCCGAGCGTCAGCAGCAGGCTCGTGCGCCCGCTGCCGGCCTCGCCGACGATCGCGGCGAGCCCGCCCACGGGCACGTCGAGGGTGGCGTCGCGGTAGACCCAGCCGTGCCCGCCCTTGAGTGACAGGCCGGTCGCGCGGATGGCAACCCCGTCAATGCCGTCGCCTGACAACGATGCGCCCTTCTTTGAACTGACCGGTCAGTACAAAGCTACCACCGATGGAAAGGCTCCTGGACGGCCGTGCGATGAATGTTTCAGGCGGTTCATGTACATGAAACGTGTCCGCTCATCGGAAAACGCTGCTGCCTGGACGTCCCGGGCGGCAGCAACTCCGACGGCACCCAGCTCGTGCAGTCCGGCTGCAACGGGAGCGCGAACCAGACCTGGACGCTCACCTCGGTGAGCGGCGGCGTCACGCTCAAGGCCGGCGGCAGCGGCAAGTGCGCGGGCGTGAAGGACGCGAGCACCTCCGCGGGCAAGGCCGTACAGCTGGAGACCTGTTCAGGAGCCTCCTCGCAGAGCTGGCAGCTGACCGTGTCGGGTTCCTACTACCGGGTGGTCAACGCCAACGGCGGCAAGTGCCTGAACGTCAAGGGCAGCTCGACGAGCTCAACTCCAGCAAGAAGATCGTGATCTGCGAGAAGTACAAGGGCGTGCCGAAGGGCAGCGAGCCCACGAAGATCGGCAGCGGGGCCGGCGGCACCAACTGCCTCTACTCCGACTCCGACATCACCTACAGGTAGCCGGGAACCGAGCGGCCCGGTCCGTAACCCCCTATGCGGACCGGGTCCCTCCCGCCGGAGCCCCTCCAGGGGGAAGCCCCCGTGCCACATCGGCACGGGGGCTTCGTCCTGTCCCGGCGACCCGGGGTACGGGCTAGAGCGTGCCGTAGTCCGCGAGGAACAGGGCCTCGGCGGTGGCGGCGCGGCGCAGCTCCTCAAGGACGAGCCGCTCGTTCGGCGCGTGGATCGAGGCGCCGTCGTCCTCGGCGCCGAACAGCAGGATCTCGGCCGCGGGGAACTGCTTGATCAGGGTGGCGACCAGCGGGATGGAGCCGCCGGCGCCGATGTCGCGCGGAGCCCGGCCGAAGGCGCGCTCCATAGCGCGGTTCAGCGCGGCCCGCGCCCGGCCGCCCGTGTCGGCGAGGTAGCCCGAGCCGAGCACGAGGTCGGTCATGCCGACCTGCACCCCCCACGGCGTGTGCCGGCGCAGGTGCTCCACCACGTCGTCGGCGGCCGTCTTCGGGTCTCCCGCCGGGGGGACGCGGACGGTCACGCGGGCCCGTGCCACCGACTGGACGGCGTTGATCGCGCCCTGGACGGTCGGCACGTCCAGGCCGGTGACCGTGATCGCGTACGAGGCCCACAGGCGGTCGGCCAGCGAACCGGAGCCCACCAGGGAGACCCCGTCGAGCACTCCGGCGGTGGCGCGGAACTCCTCCTCGGTGGGCCCGTCGCCGAGGAACACCCCGCGCGGCAGGCCGGGCACCCGGATGTCGCCGTTCTCGTCGTGCAGCGAGGCGAGCATGCGGATCAGCGCCGCGAGCGCGTCGGGGGCGGCGCCGCCGAAGGAGCCGCTGTGCACCGAGTCGCGCAGGGTGCGCACCTCGACGGTGAACGCGGCCAGACCGCGCAGGGACGTCGTCACGGAGGCGTCGCCCACGCTCGGGTTGCCGGTGTCGGCCACGACGATGGCGTCCGCGCGGAGCAGTTCGGGGTTCCGCTCCACGAACTCCTCAAGGCGCTCGCCGGCGTACTCCTCCTGGCCCTCGATGATGACCTTGATGCCCACGGGGAACCGGCCCTGGAAGGACCGCAGCGCCAGGACGTGCGCGATGACGCCGGACTTGTCGTCCGCCGCTCCCCGGCCGTAGAGCTGCCCATCGATGAGGGTCGGCTCGAACGCGGGCGTGCGCCACAGGGCGGGGTCTCCGGCGGGCTGCACGTCGTAGTGCGCGTACAGCAGCACGGTGGGGGCTCCGGGAGGTGCGGGCGCCTCGCCGTACACGGCGGGGAAGCTGCCCTCGACCGGGATCTGGCGGACGTGGGGGAGCCCGGTGCTGCGCAGCAGTTCCTCGGTCATCGTGGCCGCCGCGCGCACCGGCTCCTCGGGGTGACCGGGGAAGGCGACCGACGGGATGGCGACGAGCCGCGTCAGCTCGTCCACCGCCCTCGGCATCTCTGCTGCGACGGCGTTCTCGATCTGATCAGGAGTCACGACTATCTGTTCCCCGCGTCGGCTGTGTTCGGATTGGACACATCTCATCACAGACGAGGCGCCCGATGCGCGTCCGATCACCGTCCGTCTCCGGCTCGCCGGCGGTGCGGGGGGGCGTGGCGCTCCCGCGGTTTCCCCGGCGGTACCGGGCTGCGACACTCGACACACCCACACGGATTTCGTCGTTGTTACACAGCGATATAACGGATTCCGAAGTTCTTGCATAGTGTCGCTACGCAACCAGTTGTAATCAGCGGTGTGGAACATGCACACTGAGGGCAGTCGAGATCACGAGGAAGATAGCCATGACGCGACCTGAGACCGACACGGCCGCCGTCCTGAAGGCAGC
The DNA here is from genome assembly GCF_023276435.1 of Sphaerisporangium perillae. Classification (GTDB taxonomy): domain Bacteria; phylum Actinomycetota; class Actinomycetes; order Streptosporangiales; family Streptosporangiaceae; genus Sphaerisporangium; species Sphaerisporangium perillae. Next base: position 38,537 of record NZ_JALLPO010000029.1, on the reverse strand, counting down.
GCAGGACAACCTGTGGATGCACTTCACCCGGCACGGCTCCTACGACGCCGGCGAAGTGCCGACGATCGTGCGGGGCGACGGTGCCTACATCTACGACATCAACGGCAAGCGCTACCTGGACGGCCTGTCCGGCCTGTTCGTCGTGCAGATGGGGCACGGGCGCGCCGAGCTCGCCGAGGCCGCGGCCAAGCAGGCACAGGAGCTCGCCTTCTTCCCCTTGTGGTCCTTCGCCCACCCCAAGGCCGCCGAGCTGGCCCAGCGGCTCGCCGAACTCGCCCCCGGCGACCTCAACCGGGTGTTCTTCACCACCGGTGGCGGTGAGGCGGTCGAGACGGCCTGGAAGCTCGCCAAGCAGTACTTCAAGGTCACCGGCAAGCCGTCCAAGCACAAGGTCATCAGCCGCGCCATCGCCTACCACGGCACCCCGCAGGGCGCCCTGTCGATCACCGGCATCCCGGCGTTCAAGGCGCCCTTCGAGCCGCTCGTGCCGGGCTCGGTCCGCGTGCCGAACACCAATTACTACCGCGCGGACGAGATCACCGGCTTCCCCGGTCTTACGCCTGAGCAGTTCGGCCGCTGGGCCGCGGACCAGGTCGGCAAGGCCATCGAGATGGAAGGCCCCGACACCGTCGCCGCCGTCTTCGTCGAGCCGGTGCAGAACGCCGGCGGCTGCTTCCCGCCGCCCCCCGGATACTTCCAGCGCCTGCGCGAGATCTGCGACCAGCACGACGTGCTCCTGGTCTCCGACGAGGTGATCTGCGCCTTCGGCCGGCTCGGCACGATGTTCGGCGGGCAGAAGTTCGACTACGTGCCCGACATGATCACGTGTGCCAAGGGTCTGACCAGCGGCTACTCGCCGATCGGCGCGATGATCGCCTCCGAGCGCCTGTTCGAGCCGTTCAAGTCCGGCACCAGCATGTTCGCCCACGGCTACACCTTCGGCGGGCACCCGGTCTCCGCGGCCGTCGCGCTCGCCAACCTCGACCTGTTCGAGCGGGAGGACATCCTCGGCCACGTCCAGCGGAACGAGCCCGTCTTCCGCGCCACGCTGGAGAAGCTCCGCGACCTGCCGATCGTCGGCGACGTCCGCGGCGCCGGCTACTTCTACGGCATCGAACTCGTTAAGGACAAGGACACCAAGCAGACCTTCAACGACGACGAGTCCGAGAGGTTGCTGCGCGGCTTCCTGTCCAACGCCCTGTACGACTCCGGTCTCTACTGCCGTGCCGACGACCGAGGTGACCCGGTCGTGCAGCTCGCGCCGCCGCTCATCTGCGGCCCGAAGGAGTTCGACGAGATCGAGTCGATCCTGCGAACCGTCCTGACCGAAGCCTGGAACCGTCTGTAGCAGCCGGTTCCGGCGTCCTGCCCGTGCCGGTACGCGAAGACCCGTGCCCGCACACCGTCAGCCGCGCCATCCTGAAAGGATTTCGTGATGAAGATCGGCGTGCCCGCCGAGGTCAAGAACCACGAGTACCGTGTCGCCGCCACCCCGGCGGGCGTGCACGAGCTCGTCCGCCACGGCAATGACGTCTATGTCCAGCGCGACGCGGGCCTCGGCTCGCACATCCCCGACGAGGACTACCTCTTCGCCGGGGCGAAGATCCTCGACACCGCGGACGAGGTGTGGGGCGAGGCCGACCTGATCATGAAGGTCAAGGAGCCCATCGCCGAGGAGTACCACCGGATGCGCGAGGGGCAGGTCCTGTTCACCTACCTGCACCTCGCCGCGTCCCGGGCGTGCACCGACGCGCTCCTCGAGCGCAAGGTCACCGCCATCGCGTACGAGACCGTGCAGGTGGGCTCCTCCCTGCCCCTGCTCGCCCCCATGTCGGAGGTGGCCGGACGGCTCGCGCCGCAGGTGGGCGCGTACAACCTGATGCGCTTCAACGGCGGGCGCGGCGTCCTGCCCGGAGGAGTTCCCGGAGTCGCCCCCGCCAAGATCGTCGTCATCGGCGGCGGGGTGTCCGGCCTGAACGCCGCGCAGATCGCGGTCGGCATGGGCGCCGACGTCACGATCCTCGACGTCAACATCGACCGGCTCCGCCAGATCGACGCCATCTACCAGGGCCGCCTCAAGACCATCGTCTCCACCCGCTACGCCATCGAGCAGGCCGTCGTGGAGGCCGACCTCGTCATCGGCGCCGTCCTGATCCCGGGCGCGAAGGCTCCCACCCTGGTCTCCAACGAGCTCGTCTCGCGCATGAAGCCCGGGTCGGTGCTCGTGGACATCGCCATCGACCAGGGCGGCTGCTTCGAGGACTCCCACCCGACGACGCACGCCGACCCGACGTACAAGGTGCACAACTCGGTGTTCTACTGCGTGGCCAACATGCCGGGGTCGGTGGCCAACACCTCGACCTACGCGCTGACCAACGCGACCCTCCCGTACGCCGTGAAGCTGGCCGACCTCGGCTGGCAGGAGGCGCTGCGCGGCGACGCCGCACTCGCCCTCGGCCTCAACACCCACGCCGGCCGCCTCACCTACGAACACGTCGCCGAAGCCCACAACCTCCCCTTCGACCACGTGACCACCCTCCTCGCCTAGCGAGCCCCGCCCGCTAACCAGGCGCGCCGCCGTACGACGGCGCCGGCACCGCCGCACCGCTTCTCGCCGACCCGGCGCCGCATGACGAGCCCCACGGTCGGGTGGAACCGTGAAGGTGGCCTGGGGAGGTGCGTGGGTGCCGTAGAGGCAGGTGACGTCCGTTGTCTCTACCGGCTGTCAGGTTGTCCCATCCCGGCGCCGCGTCGGTGGGATGAGGCGCGGTGAAGCCGGCGCCGCTGTACGGCGGGTGCCGGTGACGGCTCAGGTGAGGCCGAGGCGTTTGCGGAGTTGGCGGGAGGTCGCGAGGACGTGCTCGACCTCGGCCGGGGTCGGCCAGGGGGCGGTGCCGGGGCGGAGCAACGTCGTCCGCACCGAGCCGAGGTGCTCCACCGCGCCGGCGTGCAGGCCGCTCTGGTCGGTCAGCCAGGTCACCACGTCGACGGGTTCGCGCAGCCGGCGGGTGAGCAGGTCCCAGGTGCCGAGGATCTCGGTGAGGTCGGCCAGGCGCAGCACGGTGCCGCCGCGTCTGCCCGCCGCCGCGACGGCGAGCTCGGCACGGGCCAGCAGCTCCGGCTCGACGGGGCGGTCCCACAGCGGGGCCGCCTGGTCGGCCGGCCATTGCGCCGACTCCGCGCTCTGGCCGCTCTGGCCCCCGATGACCGACCGCAGCGTGCCGAGCTCCGCCGCCGCGCCGTGGTGCCCGTGCATGGCGGCCTGGCGGAGCCAGTGCTGCCCGCCTCGCAGGTCGTTGTGCTCGGCGATGAGAAGCAACCCGAAGTTGTAGGCGGCCTCGGGATCGCCGCTGGCGGCCGCCCGTCCGAACCAGTGGCTCGCCGCACGCGGGTCCTCCAGCTCGACGCAGACGAACCCGGCCATGCGCTGGTCCTCGACCCTGCCGAGATGCGCGGCCCGCTCGAACCACGCGCGCGCGGTGCGCAGGTCGCGGCGTGCCAGGGCCAGCCTGCCGAGCTGGGAGGCCGCTCCCGGATGGTCGACCTTGGCGGCCAGGCGGTACAGCGCCTCCGCGCCCTCCGGGTCACGGTCGGCGTGCAGCAGCCTCCCCAGGTAGTACGCGGCGTCGGCATGCCCGCCGCGGGCCGCGTACTCCCACCATCCGCGTGCCTGCGCCTCGTCGCCGGAGGCGTAGTTCATGAAGGCGAGGTCGTGCGCGGAGGCGAGGTCTCCGGCCGAGGCCGCGCGATGATGCCAGTCGCGGGCCGCCACGATGTCGCCGACGTCCTCGCAGAGCAGGGCCAGGCGTCGGGCAGCCGGCCGCGAACCGGCGCCGGCGGCGGTCTCGAACCACTGGCGCGCGCCGCCGACGTCTCCGCGCTGCTCCAGCAGCAGGGTGGCCAGGTTGACGGCGGCCTCGGCGTCTCCCGCTCCGGCCGCCAGCTCGTACCAGGTGATCGCCTCGTCGAGGCTGCCGTGTTTCTCGTGCCAGATGCCGAGGTTGTAGGCGCTGTCGATGTTCCCGGCTCCGGCGGCCCGCTCCCACCAGTGGCGTGCCGCCGACCGGTCGCCGCGCTGGGCGTACAGGCGGCCGAGCCGGTGGGCCGCCCCGGCGTCACCGGCCTGCGCGGCGCCCAGCAGTTCGGCCTCGCTGGGCTCGCCCGGCTCGTGAAGCGGGGGCTGGGACGCGCGGGGCATCGGCACGACGGGGCCCGCGACGGCCGCCTCCGGTTCACCATGCCACCACGTCATGGGGGAAAGAGTCGCACGTGATCCAAAGACATGGAACATAATCGACAGCTTCTTGCCGTCCGGCGGAACGCGTTTGACCCGCCTAACCTCCCTGATGCATGTCTGTTGACACGGCCTGGACGCCGGAAGATAGTGGTTTGTTTATGTCGATAAATCCGACATACATCCCCATTCCGCAGACGTAACGGAGCCTCCCCGAGGGTTGCGGCGCGAGCCGTACGGTCTGCTGCCCGGTCACCGGAAGCGTGATGTCCTGTCCCTGAATGGTCAGCGCCCGCGTGCATCCATGGTTCTCGCTGGTGCGAAAGACGATCTCCGTGGGCCGTCCCGCCTCGATGGCGGCGACGCCTGGACGGTAGCCGCGGTCCGTCGACCAGATGGTGAGGACCTGCGTGCCGTCCGGGCGGATCACCAGAGCCGAGGCCGCGGCTCCGGAGACGGCGGCCGCCGCCTGGTCGCCCGCACCTTTGGACCCGCCCACATCCGGTGCCCAGCCGCCGAGGCGCAGCCCGGCGACGACGGTCACCGCACCGGCCAGCAATGCTCCCGCCGCGGCGAGGGTCGCGAGCCTCCTGGTGGCGACCCGGCGGACCAGCAGGCCGAGCAGTGCGAACCCCGGAGCGGTGCCGGTGACGAAGCCGGCCATGACGGCCGCGCCCCCGAGCCAGGACCCGGTCGAGACGGCCACGGCCTCGGTGCTCAGCGTCACCCCGCAGGGGATCAGGACCGTCACCGCTCCCAGCACACTCGGCCGCGCCACTCCCCACACCCACGACCGCGCCGCTCTTCGGCCCTCCGGTCGCGGCATCCCCCATAGCCTCACCATCACTCCGGGCCTTGTCGGCGCGTCTTCCTCCATCGCCGTGCCCCGAGGTTCTGGGGTTCGCCCCGCGTCCGTACCCGGCGGTGCGCCGGCTGAGGCCGTGCAGTCGTGGCCCGGGGAGCACGCGGGCCGGGCGCCGGCGTTCCTGGCGACCCGTACCGCGAAGACGATCACGGCGGTGCCGGCCCCCATGAGCAGCACCGCCCGCGCGGGCGGCGGAAGCCGCACGGCGTCGCCGAGCAGGCCGAGCAGCGCGCCCGCCAGCGTGTGCGACGCCAGGCGCCCTCCGATGAACGCCGCCACCACAGCCGCGGACCCCGGCGAACCGCTTGTGCGGGCCTCCGCCGGGTCCGAGCGGGCAGGGCGGCGGGCGAGGTCGATCAGCAGGCCGCCCTGCACCGCCGTGCAGGACGCGGTACCCGCGACGAGACCCGCCAGGAGGCCTGCGGCGAAGAGGGCGGCCGGGGTCACGCTCGGCAGGCCGATGGGACTCCGGCAGGCTCCGCGGCCCCTGCGACCATCGCCGACGATGCTCTGGCTCTCTCCCGTGAGGTTCCGGGCGGTCGTGACCGTGGATCCACGCGATCCTCCTCCGTAAGAGGTCCCTTGCGGAAGGTAACCGACGGTTTCGGTGACGGCCAGTGACAGTTCGCTAACCCTCGTACGACGGTGTCTCTACGCCGAGCCTCCCTTGAGCACCGAGATGCGCTCGAAGTACTCCTCGTCGCTCAGTTCTCCCTTGGCGTACCGCTCGGCCAGGATCTTCTCGGCCGACGCGGTGGGGGAGGCGGTGGCACGGCCCGCCCACGGAGGGCCGGCGCTCGCGCCGGCGAACGGCCCCCAGCCGCGGCCGCGGGCCCGGAAGACCATCACCACCAGGGTCACCCAGAACAGCGCCCAGAAGAGCGGGATGATCGGCCACCACGGCCCGGGAGCCCAATGTGCGTAAGGCATCTGCTTCTCCTCACTCGTTCGGATGCCTTCAACACTGCTCCGCCCGCGCCCGCCTGCCATCGCCCCAGAGGCGCGTCCCGCGGTACCGCGCCCGAGGGCCCTCGCCCGGCCGGCCCTACGTCCGCCGTCGTACGTCCGCTCGTGCTCGGCCCGCTCCCAGGGGTGTACCTCACTCAGCTCGCGGCTCCCTTCCACGGAGGTGCGCACGCTCGCGGTCAGGCCTGTTCGGCGGCCTCCAGGGGGTTGGCGGCGATGCGGCCGGCGATCCCGCTGCCGACCGCCTGGCCCGCGGTGCTGCCGGGCTTGCGCTCGGCCTGGTCCTGGAAGCACGCGGTGAACTCCTTGCCCAGGTCCAGACGCGGCAGCCGTCCGAGCACCTCGGCGCGCAGCGCGGCGGGCCAGGCTTCGGGCCGCCGTCCGGAGATGTCCAGGCCGGTCGCCAGCTCTAGCAGGTGCCCTTCGGGGTCCTCGGTGACGTCCACGCGGTCCCACATGTGGCGCACGATCACCTCGGAAGCGCGGGTGCGCCGTTCGGCCGGCCAGCCGGCCGCCGCGCCGAACACCCAGGCGACGTGGCCGCCGGCCTCCTCGAACGGCACCGTGTGGCTGTCGAACTCCTTGACCAGGCCGATGTCGTGCAGCAGCGCCGAGACGTAGAGCAGCTCCGCGTCGAAGCCGATGCCGTTCGGCTCGGCGTAGGAGGCGGCCCAGAGGTAGGAGCGCACGGAGTGGTTCAGGAGGGCGGGGGAGCAGTAGGCCGTGGCCACTTCGAGCGCCGCGCGGGCGGCCGGGCTGTCGGGGATCACGATGTCGTCGAGTCTCATGCCCCAAGCCTGCCCGTGTCGGTCGAACCAGGACGAGGCGGGCTCAGTTCGGACGGGTTTCCGCCGAGCTTCACCGCTCACCCGCCGTACGGCGGCGCCGTCTTCGCCGTTTCTCGACCCGCCGTACCGGCGCCGAGATGAGGGCCCGTGGGGGCGGGAGGTAGGGGGCGTCCCGGCAGAGGTATGTGATCGCTCGGTCCGGGGCGGGGTCAGGGGGTGAGTGTGCTGGCTGGGTTCGGGGGCGGGGCCGGGGGGTGAGTGTGCTGGCTGGGTTCGGGGGCGGGGTGAGGGTGGTGGTTGGGTTAGATCCAGCCGGGTTTGACCAGGCCGGACTCGTAGGCGATGACGACGAGCTGGGCGCGGTCGCGGGCGTGGAGCTTCATCATGGCTCGGCTCACGTGGGTCTTGGCCGTGGCGGGGGCCATGAACAGCTTGGCGGCGATCTCGTCGTTGGTCATCCCGGTGCCGACCAGCGTCAGAACCTCGCGTTCGCGCTCGGTGAGCTGGTCCAGGCCGGCCGTCGGCCGGGGTTCCTTGGCCCGGGAGGCGTATTCGGCGATCAGCCGCCGGGTCACGCTGGGCGACAGCAGCGCCTCGCCCGCGGCGACGACGCGGACCGCCTGGATCAGCTCGGCGGGTTCGGTGTCCTTGACCAGGAAGCCGCTGGCCCCGCCTCGCAGCGCCTCGAAGACGTACTCGTCCAGCTCGAAGGTCGTCAGGATGATGACCTTCACAGTGGTGGGCATCCGCCGGGTGGCGGTGAGGCCGTCCATGCCGGGCATGCGGATGTCCATCAGGACCAGGTCGGGCGCGTGCCGCTCGGCGAGCTGGACGGCCTCGGCCCCGTTCCCGGCTTCGGCCACCACGGTCATGCCGTCCTGGGCGTCGAGCAGAGCGCGGAAGCCCGCCCGTACGAGGGCCTGGTCGTCGGCCAGCAGTATCTTGATCAATCGGTGTCCTCGGGGAGTTCGGTGCCCGCCATCGGCGGGATGGGGAGCCGGGCCTCGACCCGGAAGCCCGACCGGTGGGGACCGGCGGTCAGTGATCCGCCCAGCGCGGTGGCGCGCTCGCGCATGCCGGGGATGCCGTTGCCGCCGCCTTCGCCGGTCAGCGCGCTCGGCACGGTGGCGCCGCTGTCGTCGACGCGGATGGAGAGCTGCTCTGGGCCGTAGGTGAGCGTCACCGTGGCCCGTGCGCCCGGCGCGTGCTTGGTGATGTTGGTGAGCGACTCCTGGACGATGCGGTAGGCGGCGCGCTCGACCCCTGGCGGCAGCGGACGGGGCGTACCGACGATCTCCATGCCGACGGCGGGGCCACTGCGCTCGATGAGCTCGTCGAGCTGGCCCAGATCCGCGGTGGGGGAGCGCGGAGCGCCGTCGCGGAGCACGCCGAGCAGCGACCGCATCTCGGTCAGCACGTCCTTGCTGGCCTGCTTGATGGTCGTCAGGGCCGTGCGCGCCTGCTCGGGATGCTCGTCCATGAGGTGCAGCGCCGTGGACGCCTGGACGTGGATGAGGGAGATGCTGTGCCCGAGGACGTCGTGCAGTTCCTGCGCCATGGACAGGCGCTCCTCGCTGGCCTGCCGCCTGGCCTCCTCCTGCTCCACCCGGTCGCGCTCCCTGCGCTGGTCGCGGCGGGCGCGGACGACTTCGGAGACGGTCAGCACGACCAGGATGATCGCGCCGATGCTCGCGTGGTGGAACCACCCCTGCGGGTTCGGGAGTAGCCAGATGGCGTAGCCGACGAAGAACAGCCACAGGGCGCCCGCCGCGAGGTAGGCGGCCCGGCGGTGCCCGGTCAGCACGGCGTTGAAGATCGCGATGATCGGGCTGAGGAAGACCGGGCCGTAGGCGTAGCCCTTGTAGACGTAGAAAGTGGTGGCGGCGGTGACCGACCACAGCGTCGCCACCGGGTGGGCCCGCCGCATGACGAGCGCCAGCGGCGCCGCCGTCAGCAGCGCGAAGCCCAACGGGTCGAGGACGACGCGGGTGTGGGGGTCCGCCGGGTCGACCTGGCCCCTCTGCGCGCTCACCGAACCCCAGACCTGGATCATGGCGACCATGAGCGGCAGCATGGGGCCGAACCAATGGGGACGTTTCGTGCGCACCCGAGAACGTTACGTCAGCGCGTTGACCAGTGCATCGTCCCAGCGTGGCAGTGCCGCCTACGGTGCCGGTCGTACGGGCCGAGGCGGGCGCGGAGCCGTTGTGCCGTACTTTGCGCTACGCTCCGTGCACTCCAGTCAACGCGCGTGTGACGGTACGGCCCGCCTCGTACGTTTTGATCATTATTGACCGCGGTTGTGAGGCTGTGAGTCAATGCTGGTGCGATCTAGGAATGAGGTCCGCCATGAGCTTTCGCCGTCTGACCGTTCCCCTCGTCGGGGTCGCCGCCTCTTTAGCACTCATCGCGCCACCCGGAAACGCCCAGGCCACCCCGCCTGCCGAAGGTCTCTCGCCTGGACAGCCCGCCACCAAGGCGCCCGTCGCCACGGGGTACGGCGGGGCCGTCGCGACCGTCGACCTGGACGCCAGCAAGGCCGCCTTGGGCGTGCTGAAACGCGGGGGCAACGCCATGGACGCGGCGGTCGCCGGAGCCGCCACGCTCGGCGTCACCGAGCCCTACTCCGCCGGGCTCGCCGGCGGCGGGTTCATCGTGTACTACGACGCCCGGCGCGGCAAGGTCTTCACGATCGACGGGCGCGAGAAGGCCCCGAAGGCCATGACCGAGACCTCCTTCCAGGAGAACGGCGCCGCGATCCCGTTCAACGACGCGGTGACCAGCGGACTGTCGGCCGGCGTGCCCGGCAGCGTGGCCCAGTGGGAGCTGGCGCTCCAGCGCTTCGGCACCATCTCGCTCAAGCAGGCGCTCCAGCCGGCCATCGACGTCGCCACCAACGGCTTCACGGTCGACCAGACCTTCTACGACCAGACCGCGCAGAACGCCGCCCGCTTCGCGGACTTCACCTCCACCGCGTCCCTGTACCTGCCGAACGGCGCTCCGCCGCCCGTCGGCTCGGTCTTCCGTAACCCCGACCTGGCGGCCACGTACCGCGAGCTGGGCCGCAGGGGCGGCGAGTGGCTGTACGGCGGCAAGCTCGGCGAGGAGGTCGTGGCCACGGTCAAGGCGCCGCCGGTCAGGCCGGGCGCCACCCGGGTCGTCCGACCGGGCCTGATGGAGCTGTCCGATCTTCGCGCCTACCGCGCGCTGGAGCGCCCGCCGACCAAGGTGAACTACGGCGGGATGGAGGTGTACGGCATGGCGCCGCCGTCCTCCGGCGGCTCGACGGTCGGCGAGGCGCTGAACATCCTGCAGGCGCTGCCCAAGGTCGGCCTCCACGAGTACCTGGAGGCGTCCCGGCTGGCCTTCGCCGACCGCAACAAATACGTGGGCGATTCCGACTACGTGGACGTGCCGCTCAAGGGGCTGCTGTCGGAGGGCTATGCCAAGGAACGCGCCTGCCTGATCGGCGACATCGCGATGCCGCACCCGGCCCTTCCCGGCTCGCCCGACGACTCCTATGGCGGCTGCCAGTTCGAGGGGCAGTCCCTGGAGACCGGCAAGCCCAGCCCGGCAGGCGGCGCCACCGGCGAGGCCGTCCCGGCGGACAAGGCCGGCCAGATCGACCAGACGGCCGGCGCCGACAAGGCGGAGAAGCCGGAGGGGCCGGAGACCACCCACCTGGTGGTGACCGACCGCTGGGGCGACGTCGCGGCGTACAACATCACGATCGAGTCGACCGGCGGCAACGGCATCGTCGTCCCCGGCCGCGGGTTCCTGCTGAACAACGAGCTGACCGACTTCACCTTCGGCCCCGCTCCCGGTGACCCCAACCTCCCGGCTCCCGGCAAGCGGCCCCGCTCGTCGATGGCTCCGACGATCGTGCTGAAGAGCGGCAAGCCCGTCCTCGCGGTCGGCTCGCCGGGCGGCGCGACGATCATCACGACGGTGCTGCAGATCCTCGTCAACCGCTACGAGTTCGGCATGTCGCTGCCCGACGCGGTGGCGGCGCCGAGGGCGAGCCAGCGGAACGCCGCCGCGACCCAGGCGGAGCAGGCGTTCATCGACCGCTACGGCGCCGAGCTGACCGCCCTGGGCCACACGCTGACCACCGTCCCCGGCCCGCCGGCCGGCGAGCTCGGCGCGGCCACCGGCCTCGAGTTCCTCGGCAAGGGCAAGATCCAGGCCGTCGCCGAGCCGTCAAGGAGAGGCGGAGGCAGCGCCTTGGTCGTAACCCCCGCCAAGCCCTGAACAACCACCCACCGGGCCACACATCGGTGCCGGCGTCCCCCTGACGGACGCCGGCCCGGTTGCCCGCCGTACGGCGGCGCCGGCATCGCCGTACCCCTCCCCGCCGTCACGGCGCCGAATGCACAAGCACGGTGTCCGGCGGTGGGGTGGGGTGTTCCAGGGAGGCGGGTCAGTGGCGTGGTTGCGCCGGCGGGTGTCCGGCGGTGGGGTGGGTGTTTCGGGGAGGCGGGTGTCCGGCGGTGGGGTGGGGTGTTTCGGGGAGGCGGGTCAGTGGGGTGGTTGCGCCGGCGGGTGTCCGGTGGTGGGGGTCAGGGGATGAGTTCGTAGGCGGTGGGTTTGGCGGTCCGGGTGCGGGCCCAGAATTCGAAGGTGAAGCCGGGCCAGAGGGTCCGGTTCCTGCCCTGGTCGTCGAGGTACCAGCTGACGCAGCCGCCTTCGGACCAGACGAGGCGCGACAGCCGCCGCTGGAGCCTGTCGTTGTACGCCCGCTCGGCCGAGGGCAGGACGTCGAGGGCCCGCGCCCGGGTCGTCGAGAGCAGGCGCAGGCAGGACATGATGTACCTCACCTGGGCCTCGATCATGAAGACGACCGAGTTGTGCCCGAGCCCGGTGTTCGGGCCGAGCAGGAAGAACAGGTTGGGGAACCCCGCGGTGACGGTGCCGAGGTAGGCCTGGATGCCGTCCCGCCAGGCCTCCTGGAGCTTCATCCCGTTCCTGCCGACGATCCGCTGTTCGGCCAGCGCCTCGGTGACCTTGAAGCCCGTCCCGTAGATGATGACGTCCACGGGGTGCTCGCGGCCGGTGGCGTCGACGATCGAGTGCGGGCGGATCTCGGTGATGTGGTCGGTGACCAGTTCGACGTTGTCGCGGCAGAGGGTCGGGTAGTAGTCGTCGGAGAGCAGGATGCGCTTGCAGCCGATCGTGTAGTCGGGCGTCAGCCTGGCGCGTAGCGCCGGGTCGGGCACCTGGGCGGCGAGGTGCCGCTCGGCGACGATCTGGTGCGCCTTCATCAGGCGAGGGTCGACCGTGAACCCCAGGGCGCGGGTCTCGAGCAGCCAGTAGACCGCGTCGCGCAGCGCGCGGCGGGCCAGGGGAAGTGCCCGGAGCGTCCGCCTCGTCCGCGCCGATAGGGAGATGTCGGGCTTGGGCTGGATCCACGGGGCCGTCCGCTGGAAGACGTGCAGCCGCTCCACCTTGGGGGCGATCTTCGGTATGAACTGGATCGCGGAGGCGCCGGTGCCGATGACCGCGACGCGCTTGCCGGTCAGGTCATAGGAGTGGTCCCAGCCGGCGGAGTGGAAGGACCGTCCGGCGAAGGCCTCGCGCCCGGGGATCTCGGGCAGGGAGGGGATGTGCAGGCCGCCGATGCCGGCGACGACCGCGTTCGTCGTGAACGTCTCGCCGTCCTCGGTGTTCACCCGCCAGCGGTGCTCGCCGTCCTGGTACTCCAGCCCGCAGACCTCCTTGCCGAAGCGGAGGTGCGGCGTGAGCCCGTACTTGGCGGCGCAGGCGCGCATGTACTCCCAGATCTCCTCGCGGGGGGCGAAGAGGTGCGACCAGTCGGGGTTGAGGTCGAAGGAGAAGGAGTACATGGGGGAGGGGACGTCACAGGCGCATCCGGGGTAGGTGTTCTCCCGCCAGGTGCCGCCGAGATCTGCGGCCTTCTCGAGGATGACGAAGTCGTGGTACCCGGCCTCCTTGAGCTTGATCGCCATGCAGAGACCGGCGAAGCCGGAGCCGATGATCGTGATACCGGGACCTGCGGCCGCCATTCCATCTCCTCCACCCATATTGGATTGTCAATCCAATTGAAGCGTGGGGAGGCCTCCGTGGTCCAGCCCCGATTCCGGGCACGGTGAAAGCGCCGACGGCGGACGGCCGACGGCGCGGGGCACCTACGCGCGGGGTCTTACCGGACGAGCAGGAAGACCACCACGGCGACCACGATGACCGCGGCCACCACGGCGATGATGGGGATCAGCCGCGACCGCTGCGGCGCGGCGGCCTCCGGCTCCTGGCGCTGGGCGAAGGCCTTGAACTGCTGGGTGTTGCCCGCAGGATCAATTTGAGGTTCCGACATGGGAGGAACTTTAGCCACCTCAAAGGTGCCTTGACGTCGTTTATGCCAGTTCGGCCTTACGCGCTCGGCCCCGGGCGTGATCCCGGCGAGGGGAGACAGGACCGGAGGGCGGGACCACCGGCCCGGGCGGATAGCGTGGTCACATGCTGCGGACGCTGTTGTCGCCCCGTCTCGTGGGCCTTCACCTGGTCACGATCGCGGTGCTGATCTCGTTCGCCTTTCTCGGCCGCTGGCAGCTCGGGGTGTTCGAGGACTCCGCGAAGCCGCACGCCATTCTCGACCCCGCCCCCGTCGCGCTGACCAGCCTGGTCCGGGCCGGCGAGCGCGTGCCGGTCGAGGCCATCAGCCGCCGCGTCACCGCGCGGGGCATCTTCGACGCGTCCCGGCAGCTCCTGGTGGCCGAACGGACGCCGACCGTGGAGTCGGGCGGCGGCGCGGTCAAGGACGGCGGCTACTGGCTGCTCACCCCGCTCCTGCTCGCCGACGGGACGCGGATGCCGGTGGTCCGCGGCTGGGTTCCCTCCGCCACCGACCCCGCGACGGCCGTCCCCGCAGGAACGGTGACCGTGGCCGGACGGGTCCAGCCCTCCGAGCCCACCGACTTCGCCAAGCGGCGCACCTCGCCGCTCCCGGCGGGCCAGGTGGCCACCGTCTCGACCGCCGAGCTGGTCAACGTCTGGCGTGACGTCCGGCTGCGGGACGGCTTCGTCGTCGCCACCGGGCCGGTGGCGGCGGAGCGGCCCGCCTCGGCGACGCCGGACGCGCGCCCGGTGGACGTTCCCCCGCCCAGCGAGGGCGGCGGCTTCAGCTGGCGCAACCTCGCCTATGCGGCCCAGTGGTGGATCTTCGCGGGGTTCGCGGTGTTCATGTGGTTCCACTTCGTCCGGGACGCGCTGCGCACCGCCCGCGCCGGGGAGACCCCGCAGGACGATTCGGATGGCTTTACCGGGAAGGACCCGCGGGAGGGTCCGGATGGCGGTGCCACCGGCGAGGCTCCGGACGAAGCCCCAGGGGAGGCCGCAGAGGTCTCCGCGAACGCCCTGGGTGGCGGTCCCCGGCCGGGCGGCGCGTCCCCGCAGGAGTGACCACCCTCCTACCGGGATATCGTGTGGTGACCGCTCTGCAAGCGAGGTAATGATCGTCGTGGAATCCGCGCTCAAGCCCTTCCGGGTGATGGCTTACGTCGTCGGCTGCATGCTGCTCGCCCTCGTGGCCGCCATGGTCGTGAAATACGGCTTCGACAACGCCACACCCGTCGCCATCGTCGGCCCCGTGCACGGCTTCATCTATGCCGTGTACCTTCTGACCGCGCTCAACCTCGGGCTCAAGGCGCGCTGGTCCTGGCCGTACACCCTTGGTGTGCTGCTCGCCGGCACCATCCCGTTCCTGTCGTTCGTGATCGAGCGCAAGGTGACCCAGCGGGTCCAGGAGCAGATCGCCGTCGCCACCGCCTGACCAGCGGCATCGGCCCGGCGAAACCGGGCCTTCCCCCGGCGGCCGTCGAGAGGCCGGGTGTTGACCGCGACGGCCGGGAACGGCGTGATCGCGTGACAGGACGGTCGGCCCGTCCGGTCACGCGGTCGCCACCGGGGTGGTCAGCGGCCGATCTGGCGGCGGCGGATCCGGCGCAGCCGGGTGCGCTGCGACTCGTCCAGCATGAAGTAGACCGCCACCGGGCCGGCCAGCACGGCGATCACCAGGATCCAGGCCACCAGCGACGGCAGCAGGAGTAGGGCGAGGATCGAGGCGATTGCCGCGCCCACGTAGTACTTAGACAGTGGCGACATTGCCGGGCCTTTCTGTTCGCCGGGCGGGGGGATCCCCACCGCCCATTCTGCGTCGTCCCCTCAACGTGTGGCCGTGCGGGTGGAGTTCCGCAGACGGTCAGTCGGCGAGGGCCTTGAGTGTGGCCTCGCCGCAGGGGTCGGCGTCGGTGCTGGCGGGCACCAGCGCGACCTCGTCCACGCCCGCCTCCGCGTAGGCGTCGAGGCGGTCCATGATCTCCACCGAGTCGCCGATCAGGGCGACCGACTCCAGCAGGTCGTCGGGGATGGCGGCGAGCAGTTCGCGGGGGTGCGGCCCGGTGCGGGCGTAGGCCACCACGTCCCCGAAGCCGGCCTCGGCGAACATCTCGCCGTACCCTGGCGCGCCGACGTAGGGCACCACGGCCCCGCGGATCTGCTCGATCGCCGCCGGATCGGGGTCGACGGCGGCCGCGACCCACGCGGCCACCCGGGTCGTGGGGGTGAGCAGCCGCAGGTCGGTGATCAGCCGGGCGGCGGAGGCGGGGGTGAGCAGGTTGAGCACCATGCGGTCCGCCAGCGCGGCGGTCTGGACCGCCGCCGGGCCGAAGGCGGCGACCGTGAGCTCGGACCGGGGAGCGGGCAGCCGCAGCCGGTACCCCTTGCTGGCGACGTGCTCGCCGGTGAACTCCGACCGCTCGCCGTCGAGCAGGGGCCGCAGCGCCTGGACGGCCTCGCGCAGCGCCGCGCCGGCCCCGGCCCTGGACCGGCCGTGCCAGTCCTGGACGATCCGGGGGGTGGACGTGCCGAGCGCGACGCCGACCTGCCTGCCGGTGAGGTCCGCGACGGAGGCGGCTCCCCTCGCGATCGTCATGGGATCGCGCACACTCACCGCCAGCGGCCCGACGGTGAGCGCGACGTGGCGAGTCCGCGCGCCGATCGCCGTGGCCAGCGCGAAGGCGTCGTAGGTCGCCGTCTCGCCCACCCACACCTCGGGATAGCCGTGCTCGTCCGCGATCTGAGCGGTCCGCACCGCCTCGCCGGCCGGGCGGTCCTGCCACAGCCCGACGGAGACGCTGAGCCTCATGTGTAACGCTCCTGCCATTACCCGGGGAGCCCATGGTGCCTCGCGTGGCACGCCCCCGACACCGTCTTTGCGAGACGCTTAGTCAACCCCATGAGAAGTGTTCTCCACCACTGTCCAGCGAGAGGTTCATCAGCCGGTTGCGACGCTCGTACGCCGAGCCCGGCCCGTCTGACCTTCTCGGCCGCGACCGGGTTCTCGATCATCCCTGGAAGCTACGGTGAAAAAAGCCAGCTAGCAATGCGCCGGGCTGTCCTCAAGGCCGGAGGCGCTGTTTAGAGTTGGCGCGGTGGACACCAAGGAGTTATCGGCCAAGGTCGGCGCGTGCCCGGCCGAGGCTGGGCAAGATGTCAGTAAATATGGCATTTCTGCGAGGAATATCACCGAAAAGGGTTATTGCCGGGAAAATCTGGTACCCCGGCACGCACCCCAGGATGGCCCGGCGGGCGAGGCGGACGCCTGCGAACGCAGCGCCATCGGCCGCGCCCTAGGCATCCTCGGGGACCGCTGGGTCCTGCTGATCCTCGAGTGCGCCTTCCTCCTGCGCATCCGCACCTTCGCCGGGTGGCGCGACGAGCTCGGCATCTCCGAGTCCGTGCTCGCGGCCCGGTTGAAGGAGCTCGTCCGGCACGGCATCTTCACCCCGGCGGCCTACCGCGACGGCCGCACGCGCTACGAGTACCGCCTGACCGGCGCCGGCCTGCGGTTGTGGTCCTTCCTCGTCGCCATCCACGGCTGGGAGCGCGACTGGGCCGACCGGCCCGGCCTGCTCACGCTGATCCACGACACCTGTGGTCACGAAGCCCGTCCCTACCTGGTCTGCGGAGCCTGCCGGGAGCCGATGAGCGCCAGGGACACCTCCACCGAGCGTGGCCCGCAGGTGTCGATCGCGCGCATCGGCCTGCCGCGCCACCATCGCCGCACCCTGCGCGGCGACGACAGGACCGACTACCTCGGCTACTGCCCCCACTCGATGGAGATCCTCGGTGACCGCTGGAGCACGGCGGTCCTGGCCGCGGCGCTCCTCGGCGTCAAGCGGTTCGTCGACTTCCAGCACGAGCTGGGCATCGCGCCTTCCGTCCTGGCCACCCGGCTGAAGCTGTTCGTCGACCTCGGGGTGCTCGCGGCGGACTCCTGCCGCCTCTACCGGCTCACCGACAAGGGACTGGCCTTCTTCGAGGTCTTCGCCTTCCTCGCCGACTGGGCCCAGCGGGAGCTGCCCGCCCCCGAGCACACCGGCCTGATCATCACGCACGGGCCCTGCGGCGCACGCCTGCACCCGGTGCTGCTCTGCCGGGCGTGCGACGGCGAGCTGGGGCGCGACGAGATCCACTTCGAGGTGTCCAGGTAGTTTCCGGCTAGCGAGAGGGGGGCATCCGCCCCTCGGCGACGGTGATCAGGGAGACATGCGCGTGACGGACAACCAGCAGGCCATCACCGGAGACCAGCGGGAGCAGGCCAAGCTGATCTGGGACTACCACCAGATGCGCCACGATATGCGGCCGGTCGACGCCGCGATCGGACTCGGTAGCCACGACCTCGGGGTCGCGGCCTTTGCCGCCGAGTTGTATGTCGCCGGGCTTTTTCCCGTCCTGGTGTTCACCGGTGGCAACAGCCCCACCACCGCCGCCCGCTTCCCGCGCGGCGAAGCCGTGCACTTTCGCGAGCACGCCCTCGAACTCGGTGTCCCGGACTCGGCGATCCTGCTGGAGCCCAACGCGGGCAACACCGGCCAGAACATCACCTTCTCCCGCGAGGTCCTGGCCTCGGCCGGGGTCACACCCACCACGGTGCTGCTGATCTCCAAGCCGTATATGCAGCGCCGCTCCTTCGCCACCGCCCGCAAACTGTGGCCCGAGGTCGAGGCGATCTGCGCGTCAGAACCGCTGGAGTTCGACGACTACCTCAAGAGCATCGGCGACGACAGGCTCGTCATCGACATGCTCGTCGGCGACCTGCAGCGGGTGATCGAGTATTCCAAGCTCGGGTTCGCGATCGCCCAGGACGTCCCAGAGGAGGTGCATGCCGCTTATGGATCTCTCCTTGCCGCTGGATTCACCAGCCGTCTCCTCAAGCCCTGATCTGCCCCCGCCCGGCGGGCTGTGCGCGATCCACCAGCCAACCTCTTCCCGCGGCTGACCACGCTGGCCAAGGTGTTCGCGGCGGACTGCTGGATCGTCCTGGACGACGTCCAGTTCACCCGCCGCGACTACCGGCACCGCGCCCGCCTGGCGCCCCTGAACGACCCGCAGCGGCGCCAGGGGCTCACCGTCCCGGGCTCATGCGCGCCATCAGGTGCTCCAAGCTCTTCCGCGGTCAGCCGCCCGTGCCTGCCGGGTCCTTGGCCGCCGAGGTCGCGAGCCACTTCTCGTGCGCCTCGCTCAGCCGCCTCCACAGGCCGGCCTTCAGCTCCGGGGGGACCTCGTCCAGGGTGAGCCCGAAAATGTCGGCCAGTGCCTCGAAGTAGTCACGACGGGTCGAAAGGACCGACGTCCCCTCCTCCGAGCCGAGCCGGATCAGGTTCAGGCCGCGCAGGTTGTCGACCCCGGCGGCGTCGCGTCGCTGCACGCACAGCACCTGCCGGAAACTCGACTCCGGCGAGGTCGACAACTCCTGATGCTTGGCCGTGAAAGCCGACATCCGCGCCGGCTCAGGACGGAAATCCATCCCGAGGAAGGCGCCACGCGGATCGTGGTCGAACCGCCAGCCGCCCGGCTCTGCCTCCGAGGGCCGCAGGCGGTACTCGAACGGTCCCTGCCGGTAGGTGCCCTCGACCAGCGGGAGCGGCTCGTGGAGGGCGTCCCCCAGGCCGAGGTCGACGAACCACACCCCGGCCGGGCATCGAGCCGAGGGCAGCCCCGACACGGTGAGCGCCAGATGGTTGCCCGTGGCTCCGGCGGGCCCGCTCGCCGAACCCTGCACCCCGCCCACGTGCCGGGTCACCTGGTATCCGAGGTTCGCCAGCAGGAGCGAGAAGGCGCCGTTCAGATGAAAGCAGTAGCCGCCTCTCCTTCGCAGGATGCGACCGGCCGACTCCAGCGGTTCCACCGAGGTGGGCTGGTCCAGCCAGATGTGGAAGTACTCGTACGGCACCCGCTCGACGTGGGCCGCGTGCAACCGCGCCAGCGACTCCACGCTCGGCGGCCCGGCGAGCCCGTCCAGCCCGAGGCGGCGAAGATAGGCGGAGACATCCAGAGATCTCGTCACGCGCCAAGCTAACCAAGGACTGCATGAGATCTACACATATGTGGCCGGATCCTCTGCACGAGTCGGTTCTAGGCTTCCGTTCGTGACAGACCAGCGGCGCATCCTCGTGGTCGAAGACGACAGCACCATCGCCCTCGCCGTACGGAGCCGGCTCCTGGCCGAGGGCTTCGACGTGCGGATCGCCGAGGACGGTGAGGAGGCCCTCGCGGCGTACGCGCGGGCCGAACCCGATCTGGTGGTGCTCGACAGGCTGCTGCCGCGCCTGGACGGCGTCGAGGTGTGCCGGCGCATGCAGGCCGCGCGCCCGGTCCCGGTGCTGATGCTGACCGCCCTCGGCGAGGAGACCGACCTGCTCGTCGGGCTCGGCGTCGGCGCCGATGACTACCTCACCAAGCCGTTCAGCATGCGCGAGCTGGTGGCCAGGATCCACGCCCTGCTGCGCAGGGTCGAGCGGGCGGCCCAGCTCGCCCACGAGGACACGGTCATCCGCGCCGGCGACGTGGAGATCAACACCGCCGAGCGCCGGGTCTTCGTCCGCGGGGTGGAGGCCCAGCTGACCCGCACGGAGTTCGACCTGCTCCGGCGGCTCGCGGAACGTCCCGGACACGTCTTCGAGCGGGAACGGCTGCTCTCCGACATCTGGGGCTTCTCCGAGGCCGCGGCCACCCGCACAGTCGACAGTCATGTACGCGCGCTGCGCCGCAAGCTCGGCGCCGGGATCGTCCGTACCGTCCACGGCGTCGGATACGCGCTGGTCAAACCGTGAGACCACCAGCCCCCCACGTCCGTACGGAGATCACGTCGTGAGATCGTCCGCCGCCCACGTTGGTAGGGAGGCCACGCTATGAGGCACCCCGCCCCCCGCGTCCGCACGGAGGCCACGCTGTGAGGCCGCTCGACTTTCTCGGACGGATCAAGGTCAAGCTCGGCCTGGTCATCCTGCTCGCGGTCGCCACGGCGTTCGCCCTCAACGAGTTCGGCCGCTCGCTCGGCGTCGTCCCGTGGGTCCGCATGGGGCTCGCCGCCGTCCTGAGCCTCGGCATGGTCCAGCTGATCGGGCGCGGGATGACCGGGCCGCTGCGGGAGATGGCCGCCGCCGCCCAGACGATCGCCAAGGGCCGGTACGGCATGCGGGTCACGGCCACCTCCCGCGACGAGGTGGGCGAGCTGGCGCGGGCCTTCAACGCGATGGCGGCCGATCTGGCCGAGGTGGACCGGCAGCGCCGCGAGCTCGTCGCCAACGTCAGCCACGAGTTGCGCACACCCATCGCGGGCCTGCAGGCCGTGCTGGAGAACCTCGTCGACGGCGTGTCCTCGCCCGACCTGGCCACGTTGAGCACCGCGCTGGCCCGCACCGAGCGTCTCGGCCGACTGGTGGCGCAGCTGCTGGACCTGTCGCGGCTGGACTCCGGAGCCCGGCCCATCGAGCCGGAACCGATCGAGCTCGGACCGCTCTGCGCCCAGGCCGTACGCGAGGCCGGCCTCGCCCGCGAGGAGGTGTCCCTGTCCAGCGCGGTGCCTCCAGGGCTCGGCGTCCACGCGGATCCGGCGCTGCTCGGCCAGGTGCTGGCCAACCTGCTCGACAACGGCGTCCGGCACAGCCCGGTCGGGGGCTCGGTCCGGCTGGAGGCCAGGCCGGAGGGCGCGGGGGTACGGCTCAGCGTCACCGACCAGGGGCCGGGAATCCCCGGGCCGGAACGCCCCCGGGTGTTCGAGCGGTTCTCACGCCTGGACATCGCACGCGCGGCCGACGCGGGCGGCGCGGGCCTGGGCCTGGCCATCGTCAAGGAGATCGTCGAACTGCACGGAGGCTCGATACGGGTCGCCGACACTCCGGCCGGCTGCCGCATGGTGGTCGACCTGCCAGGAAGGATCACCATCATGAGCGACGCGCCCGACGAGCCGTTACCGGCTCTGGAGCCGCTACCGGCCCTGGAGAGGGCTGGCGCCGAGACCGATCCGGTGCCCGCCGGAAGCGCCGCCGTTCTTGCCGAGAGCGCGTCCGGCGTGGAGGCGTCGACCCCCCCGGTGGGAGCGAGCGGTTCCGGGACATCCGACCCGTCGGACATCTCGGACGTACGGGAGGGCCGGCGGAAACCGGAGGGCCTGGACGCACCTGGGCATTCGGACACACTTGAGCGCTCGGATGCACTTGAGCGTTCGGACGCGCTTGAGCGGCTGGACAGGGGCATCCCCCAGGCGGCGAGTGCGCTGCCGGGCCCTGGTGGCGTCCCCCAAGTGGCGAGTGCGCCGCAGGGCACCGGCATCCCTCAGGCCGGCGGGTCACAGGGCCCCGGCATCACCCAGCCGGCGAGCGCGCCGCAGGATCTGGGCGGCCTAGCGGTCCCGCGAACGACGGAAGGGACGAATTTGCCGCAGGCGTCCCAGGAGCGACAGGCGCCGCGCGCACCTGCGGCCATGGTCCCGGACGGCCGCCTCGTCGCGGGCCACCCGGGAGCGTCGCAGGCATCGCCGAAGGCCCTGATCGGTGCCGGGCTTGGGCTGCTGTGCGGGCTGGCCATGGGGCTGTTCGCGGCCGTGTTCGTGGGCTTGTTCTTCAACGGCACGTTCGCGCTGGCGGCGCTCCTGCTGTTCATCGCCGTCGGCGCCGTGCTGGGCGGCGCTCTCGCATCAAGCGGCGCGCGTTCCGGGACAGGGCCGGCGTACGCGCCCGTGCCCGCCTCGGCGCCCGTCCATGCCTCGGCGCCCGTGCCCGCCTCGGCGCCGGTGGCCCGGCAGCCGCAGATGGGCGCCGCTCCCAGCATGGCCACGTCGGCGATGGACGCCCCTTCAGGTATGGCCTCGTCACCGGGTATGGGCGTCCCTCCTGGGATGGCCACGACACCTGGGATGGCCGCGTCTGGGATGGGACAGGCGCCGTCCGACTACGTGGCGCCGCCGCTGTTCCCGCGGCCTGAGCTTCCCGAGACGCCGCCGCGGCTGCTGCTGCTCGCCGCCGCGGTGGGGTTGCTGGCGGCGATCGCGCTGCCGTACGCCCGAGCAGGGCTGGGCATCGTGCTCGTGGCCGTCGCCGCCGGGGCCGCCGTGCTTCCTTGGGCGCGTCACCGCCTCACCCCGTGGACGGTCGCGTTCGGCCTGCTGGCGTACGCGCTGGTGGCGGTCGCCCTGTTCAGGGACGCGGAATGGCTGGTCGCCCCCATGCTGCTCGCCGGTTTCGGGTTCGCGGCGCTCGCGGTGTCCGGCGGCGGCCGGGGCTGGCTGGGTGTGATCAGGGGAGGGCTCTCGGTGGTCCTGGCCGTCTTCCCCCTGCCGTGGTTCCTCCTCGCGCCGCTCAAGGGCGTGAACCGGCGGCGATCCCTGGCGCCCGTGCTGGCCGGCCTGAGCCTGGCCGTCGTGCTCGTCCTCCTCTTCGGGGTGCTGTTCGCCTCGGCCGACGCCGTCTTCGCCTCGTTCGTCGAGCACCTGTTCACCGCCCCCGCCTGGGCCGGGTCGGTGCCGTTCCGCCTGTTCCTGTTCGTGGTGTTCGCCGCGCTGGTCGGGGCGGCGACGCTCGTCGCCCTGCGTCCGGTGGTCGAGCCGGCGGCCCGCCGGATGCGCGGGCAGGTGAGCCGTACCCTGTGGATCATTCCGCTGGCGGCCCTGGACCTGCTGTTCGCGGCGTTCGTCGTCGTGCAGATCACCACTCTGTTCGGTGGCAACCGCAAAGTGGTCGAGACGGCCGGGTTGACCTACGCCGAGTACGCCCGGTCGGGGTTCTTCGAGCTGGTCACGGTGAGCCTGTTCGTGCTGGGCCTCGTCGCCGTGGCGACCGCGGTGCTGGCCCCGGCCGGCCGGGAGCGCGTGGCGCTGGCCGGGCTGCTCGGCATGCTGTGCGCGCTGACCCTGGTGATCCTGGCCTCGGCGCTGCACCGCCTCGGGCTGTACATCGACGCCTACGGCCTGTCCCGGCTGCGGGCCTCGGTGGGCGCGAGCATCTGGTGGCTGGCGGCGGTGTTCGCGCTGGTGCTGGTCGCGGGAGGCATGCGGCTGGCCGGGCGCGGCGCGGGCTGGCTGCCGCGTACGGCGGTGCTGGTCACGGGGCTGTCGCTGGTGGCGTTCTCCGTCTGGAACCCCGACCTGCGGGTCGCCGAGTCGCAGCTGGCCATGCGCGTCTCCCGCCCGCTGGACGTGGGGTACCTCAGCGATCTCGGGGCCGAGGCGGTGCCCGCGGTGGAACGGCTGCCCGAGCCCGCGCGCAGCTGCCTGCTGGCCCAGATGTCGGCCGTAGCGCGGCTGGACGTGCCCGAGCCCTGGAACGGGTGGAACCTTCCCCGGCAGCGGGCGCGTGATCTGCTCGATGCCCGGCCTCCGCTGCTGCCGTCCCAGCCGAGGTGTGAGGATATAGGGTCGCCTGGGACATAGGTCATTCACAGCGGGCACCTCGAAAGGCACGGCTGCGTTGCACGGTTCGGTATACGTCTTTGTGGAGGACGTGCGCGACGAGGGCATGGGCCGGGTCCTCGACCGGATCGCCGGGTACGGCCTGCGCGAGGTGACGGTCGCCGCCGCCTGCCAGGGCGCCCGTGATGTCACCCCGCACGGCGCCTCGCGGGTGACCATCCGTTCCGACGGGGTCCACTTCCCGCCGCCCGCCGACCTGTTCACCGGCCTGCGGCTGACCCCGCCCGTGCAGCCGGGGGCCGAGGAGGAGCCGATCGCGGCGCTGCGCGCGGCCACGGCCGAGCGCGGCATGGCTCTGCACGGCTGGACGGTGTTCCTGCACGACCTCACCCTCGGGCTGGCCAACCCCGACGTGACCGTGAACGACTGCTTCGGCGGGCGCGGCTTCCCCGCGGCGCTGTGCCCGGCCCATCCCGACGTCCGCCTGTACGCGGTCGCGCTGGCCAGGTCGGTCGCCCGGCAGGGCGTGGACAGCGTGGTCGCCGAGTCCCTGCACTTCGGGGCGTTCGCGCAGGGCTACCAGCAGGAGAGGTGCTTCGTCCCGCTCGGCCCGATGGACGAGTACCTCTTCTCGCTGTGCTTCTGCTCGTGGTGCATGCGCCGTGCGGCCGACCTCGGGGTCAAGGCCGAGGTGGCGCGCGAGGAGTGCGCCCGCATCGTCGGCGGGGTGCTCGACGGCGACCCGCCGGCGCAGGGCGAGGTGACGCGGGCCGCGCTCACCGCCTATGCCGGCCCGGAGGTGGTGGCGTACGCGCGCGCCCGCTCCGAGACGGTGACCTCGCTGGTCAGCGAGGTGTCCTCGGCGGTGGCCGCCGAGGGTTCCAAGCTGACCTTCCTGGACGGCACCGGGCACCACAAGGGCTACGCCGATGGGCTGCCCCCGGCCGGGCTCGCGGCGCACGACGCCTGGCAGCTCGGCGTCGACCTGGTCGCGCTCGGCGACCTCGTGCCGTCCTTCGGCGTGCTCGCCTATGCCCGGGACGCCGCGCGGGTGGCCGACGACGTGGGCGCCTACCGTCGCTCGGTCGGCAACGACCGGGAGTTGCGGGTGGTGCTGCGGCCCGGCCGGCCTGACACCGACTCCGAGGACCGGCTCGCCGCGAAGGTCCGCGCGGTGCGGGCCGCCGGCGGTGACGCGGTCGACTTCTCCGCCTATGGCCTGTTTCCGTACAGCGTGCTGGACCGGATCCCCGGGGCTCTCGGCCGCGACGGCTGAGGCACGACCGGCACCCCGTACAAGATCGGCGCGGCGTTCGCCGTGGCCCGGGACACCCCTTCGCGCGGCGTCGCACAAGGTCTTCCCAGCTGTACGCGGGAGAGCGCTCTCAGGATCTTGAAGAAACATTTTCTTGCTGTTGACACGGGTTGTCGACCCATCTAGCGTCAGCGGCGCTGAGAGCGTTACAAGCACGTTACGTCGACGCGAACATCAGGTTCCCAGCGTTGTGCGGGCCTCGAACGGCCATCGAGCCCGCGGTACGGAGCTGTCGCCGGTCACTGCCTCAACACGAGCAAGCCGGTTCACCCCCCACGACGAAAGCCTCTCCGCATGACCTTCGATCTGCCCTGGAACCCCCCATCGAGGCGACGGTCCGCCGCACTGGCCGTCACCACTCTGCTCGCCGGCCTCCTCGTCACCGTGCCCGCCACCCCGGCCGGCGCCGCCACCGTCACCGTGGGCGCTGGCGGCTACACGACCGACCTGCCCACCGGCGCCTCGGGCCCGGCCAACAGCGACGGCGCGCCCGTGACGCCGAAGACCACCTCCGCCGTCACCGCCAAGGTCCCGACCAACGACTGGTGGTCCTCGCTGGCCTTCCAGCGCTACGCGGGCAACCCCTACTCCGAGAACATGTACGCCCACCCGCTGACGTTCCACGCCGTGGCGGGCGGCCTGGAGGTCGGCTACCCGGCCACGCCCACCATGTCCGCGACGCAGTACGACTACAACCACGCCCGCGACCTGACCCTCGGCGTGACCGGCCTCAACGCGCCGAAGACCCAGGTCGACGGCTGGTCCGACTGGACGGTCACCCCCTACTGGTCCGACGGAGCCCGCACGCTGCGCGCCACCATCGGCCACGGGCTGCCCTTCGTCTACGCCACCCCCAGCGGGGGAGACGCGCGCGTCGACTTCGTCGCCACCCCCACCATCTGGGCCGACCGGGGCAACGTGCTGGGCGCCACGGTCAACGGGCACGACTACGCCCTCTTCGCGCCCACCGGAACCGACTGGAGCCTCACCGGCACGGCCGCCACCGTCGCCCTCGGCGGCAAGAACTACCTCAGCGTCGCCGCCCTGCCCGCGCGCGGAGCCCTCGACCTGTTCGCCAAGTACGCTTACTCCTTCGTCACCGGCACCACGGTGAGCTGGTCCTACGACGAGGCCGCCGCCCGGCTCACGACCAGCTACACCGCGACGACCAGCGCGAAGGAAGGCACGCAGACCGGCACGCTCATGGCGCTCTACCGGCACCAGTGGCAGGCCACCTCCGACCCGCTCACCGCCTACACCTACGCCTCGCCCCGCGGCACGATGAAGCTGCGTGAGGGCGCCTCGTTCACCACCCGGCAGACCTTCCACGGCGTCCTGCCGTCCCTGCCCGACCTCGGAGCCTACGACCGTGCCCGCCTCGGCGCGCTGGTCAAGCAGGAGGCCGACGCGGCCGACCCGTGGAAGTCCGCCGCCGACACCTACTGGACCGGCAAGGCCCTCGGGCGGCTCGCGCAACTGGTGCCCATCGCCGAGCAACTCGGCGACACCGCCTCGCGCGACAAGCTCCTCGCCCTGCTCAAGGCCGAACTGCAGAGCTGGTTCACCGTGGGCGGCGAACAGTTCCGCTACGACGGCGCATGGGGCATCCTCACCGGCTACCCCGCCTCGTACGGCAGCGACACCGAGGTCAACGACCACCACTTCCACTACGGCTACTACCTGATGGCGGCCGCCACCGTGGCGCGGTACGACCGGGCATGGGCCGCCGACGGCCAGTGGGGCGGCATGGCCAAGCTGCTGGCCAAGGACGCGAACAACTGGGACCGCGCCGACACGCGCTTCCCCTTCCTGCGCAACTTCGACCCCTACGCGGGCAACGGCTGGGCCTCCGGTCACCAGGGCTTCGCCGCCGGCAACAACGAGGAATCCTCCTCCGAGGCGATGAACTTCGCCGCCGGAGCCCTGCTGCTGGGCGCGGCCACCGGCGACCCCGCCCTGCGCGACCTGGGCATCTACCTCTACACCACCCAGGCGGCCACCATCGGGCAGTACTGGTTCGACGTGGACGACGCGGTGTTCCCACCCGGCTTCGGCCCCGGCACGGCCGGAATGGTCTGGGGCGACGGCGCCGCCCACGCCACCTGGTGGACCGGCAACCCCGAGGAGATCCACGGGATCAACTACCTGCCCATCACCGGCGGCTCGCTGTACCAGGGCCTCTACCAGAGCAAGGTCAGGACAGGGCTGGCGGAGATGGAGGCCGAGAACGGCGGGCCGGCCGTCGAATGGCGCGACATCATCTGGCAGTACCGCGCGCTCGGCGACCCCGCAGCCGCCAAGGCCGACTGGGACGCGGGCGGCAACTCCTACGACCCGGAGTCCGGCGACTCCAAGGCGCACGCCTATCACTGGATCTACAACCTGGCCAAGCTCGGAACGGTCGACGCCGCGGTCACCGCCGACACCCCGACGGCCGCCGTCTTCAGCCTGAACGGCACGCGCACCTACGTCGCGCACAACTTCGGAACGTCCGGGCGGACCGTCGCCTTCTCGGACGGCAAGCGGCTGGACGTCCCGGCCGGGTCCACCTCCACCAGCGCCGGGGGCCCGACCCCCACCCCCACGCCGACGCCCACCCCCACGCCGACGCCCACCCCCACGCCGACCCCGACCCCGACGCCGGGTTCTCCGACTCTGTACCTGCTGACCGGAGGC
This sequence comes from Sphaerisporangium perillae, assembly GCF_023276435.1. GTDB lineage: Bacteria > Actinomycetota > Actinomycetes > Streptosporangiales > Streptosporangiaceae > Sphaerisporangium > Sphaerisporangium perillae. Next base: position 10,988 of record NZ_JALLPO010000029.1, on the reverse strand, counting down.
GGCCTGTCAGCGGCCGCCGGCACGGCCGGATCCGACACCGTCTCCTCGGCCGGCGGCACCAACCACGACGGCACGCCGTACAACCCGCTCGTCTACACCGCGACCGGCCTCACCATGTCCTACACCGGCGCCGGGACCTCCTTCGACCTGCTCCTGGACGCGGGAACCGCGGTGGCCAACGGCGTGCAGGCCCGCGTGTCGTACGACCTGACGGGGGACGGCACCTACGACCGGGTGGAGACCTACCGGTACTTCGCCACCGATCCGGTCCCCGGCTGGGAGCACTACACCCAGGCGTCGGGCCTGGCCTCCTCGACTGGCACGCTCGGCAACCTCGCCGGCGGCCGGGTGAAGGTCGAGGTCTGGAGCGCCATCGGCGCCAACCCCAGCTCGCTGGGGGTCGGCAACCGTTCCGTGCTGACCCTCCCGTTCCGCTGACCACCTGCCTTCCTTCCCCCCGCCCCTCGAACACGCACGTGTGATCTGTCCCCGAGAGATGAGGATCATCATGGGCATGTCCACCGATCCACCGGCGAGAGGCCGCTCACGGCTCCGCGCGCTGCTGGCCGCCGCGGGCGCGGCGGTCCTCCCGCTGATCGCCATGACCGTCACCGGCGGGCCGGCCGGCGCCTCCGTGCCGGCCACGCCGAGCGGCTGGAGCCTGGTGTGGAGCGACGACTTCAACGGCTCCGCCGGCTCGCCGCCCTCGTCGTCCAACTGGATCATCGACACCGGACACAGCTACCCGGGCGGCCCGGGCAACTGGGGCACCGGAGAGATCCAGAACTACACCGCCAACCCCGCCAACGTCAGCCTCGACGGTGGGGGCAACCTGCGCATCACGCCTATCAAGAGCGGGTCGGAGTGGACCTCCGCCCGCATCGAGACGCGGCGCACCGACTTCAAGCCGGCGGCCGGAACCGTCCTGCGGATTGAGGGCCGGATCCAGATGCCCAACGTCACCGGTGACGCGGCGCTCGGCTACTGGCCCGCGTTCTGGGCGCTGGGCGCGCCCTACCGGGGCAACTACCAGAACTGGCCCAGCATCGGCGAGTTCGACATCATGGAGAACGTCAACGGGCTCAACTCCGTGTGGGGCGTGCTCCACTGCGGGGTGAACCCCGGCGGCCCGTGCAACGAGACCACCGGCATCGCCAACAACCGCGCCTGCCCGGGGTCGAGCTGCCAGTCGGCCATGCACACCTACCGGTTCGAGTGGGACAGATCGGTCACCCCCAACCAACTGCGCTGGTACGTCGACGGGCAGCAGTTCCACAGCGTCAGCCAGAGCCAGCTGGACGCGGGCACCTGGAACAACATGACGGGCCACGCGGGCTACTTCCTGCTGCTCAACGTGGCCATGGGCGGCGCCTTCCCCAACGCGCTCGGCGGGTCCACCCCGACGGCGGCCACCGTGTCCGGACGTCCCATGGTGGTCGACTACGTGGCGGTCTGGCAGAGCGGCGGAGGATCGACACCGCCGCCGACCTCGCCTCCGCCGACCTCACCGCCCCCCGGCGGCGTCGACGCCCGCTCGACGATCCAGGCGGAGAACTACCAGGCGCAGTCCGGCACCCAGCTGGAGACCACCACCGACAGCGGCGCCGGCCAGAACGTGTCGCACATCGCCAACGGCGACTGGCTCCGCTATGACGGGGTGAACTTCGGCTCCTCGGCCGCCACGCAGTTCAGGGCGCGTGTCGCCTCCGGCGCCGCGGGAGGGGTCAGCGGCCTGGTCCAGGTGCGCCTGGACAGCCTCACCGCCGCGCCCATCGGTGACTTCGCCCTCGGGAACACCGGTGGCTGGCAGAGCTGGCGCACCGTGCCGGCCAACATCAGCGGCGTCACCGGCACCCACACCGTTTACATCACCTTCTCCAGCGGCCAGCCGGCCGACTACGTCAACCTCAACTGGTTCACCTTCGGCAACTGACTCCCGCCGGTACGGCTCGCGCCCCGCCTGGGCGCGAGCCGTACCGATTTCCCGGGTTCAGGCGGGTGGCCTGGCTATCCTGGACCGATGAAGATCGGCAAGGTGGGTATGGTCTGCTTCGGCCTGCTCCTCGCGGCCGCGACGGCCCTGACGGCCGGATGCTCCGCCGAGGGCGAGTCGGCCGGAGGCAATCCGGCAGCAGGGGCGTCGGCCGGGAGCGAGTCGCCCGCGTCGGGCCTCTCTGTCAGCAGCCCGGCGTTCGGCCACGGGGCCGCCATCCCCAAGAAGCACGCCTGCGCGGCGCAGGGAGGCGAGGACGTCTCGCCCCCGCTGGCCTGGAGCGGCGTTCCGTCCAAGGCCCGCGAGCTGGCCATCGTCGTGGACGATCCCGACGCGCCGGGCGGCTCGTACATCCACTGGATCGTGACCGGCATCCCCGCCTCGAAGACCGGCCTGAGCGAGGGCGCGACGGAGGGCAAGGTGCTGCCCGGCAGCGGCGGCAAGGCCGCGTACGCCGGTCCGTGCCCGCCGAGCGGCGTGCACCACTACCACTTCATCGTGTACGCGCTGGGCGAGCCGATCCAGGTGAGCGGCGACCCGCAGGAGGCGCACGTGAAGATCAAGGACGCCGCGATCGCCACCGGCGAGACGGTCGGCACCTGGGCGAGGTGATCTCCGGCTTCAGGGTTCCACTCCGGCCGGCGGCGGGCCGGGCGCGGCCGATCCGTCGAGGAGCAGGTCGACGACCCGATCGGTGAAGTCGTCGTCGATCGGAAGGCGCCGGAAGACGGCGCGCAGCCACACGGCCCCGGCGAGCATGTCCACGATCATCATGGGCTCCGCTCCGGCGCGGAGCTCACCTCTGTGCGCCGCCCGTTCGAAGATCGGAGACTCGCGGGCGAACCGGTCGGAGAAGAAGCGCTCGGCCTGCGCCGCCAGCTCGGGATTATGCGCCGCGGCGCCGAGCGCGGCCACCGCGACGTCCGAGGCCGGAGGCGTCGCCAGTAGGGCCGCAGTGCCTCTGAGCAGGGCTTTCAGGTCACCTCGCAGGCTTCCGGTGTCGGGGACTGTGAAGTCGAGGAGCCGTGCTTCGACCAGCGCGTCCCCCAGGAGCGCAGCCTTGGAGGGCCACCAGCGGTAGATCGTCGTCTTGTTGACCCCCGACCGCTCGGCCACGCCCTCGATCGTGAGGCCTTCGTACCCCTTCTCCGCCAGCGACTCCAGTGTCGCCTGGAAGATCTCCTGTTTCCTGCGAGGGCCGCCGTCCGATGCCATGCGCCGAGCATATTGCAACGCACCGTTGCGTGGGGTTCAATGAGAGCACAACGCAACGTTGCGTTGTGTTCGAAGGGAGGCGATCATGAGTTCACCGGTCGTGTTCATCCACGGCATCCGGGTCGGCGGCACCATGTGGGGACCGGTCAGGTCCCACCTGGACCGGCCGTCCGAAGCCCCTGACCTGCCCGGACACGGCACCCGGCGCGGCGAACCCTTCACCCTGGAGTCCGCCGCCGACACCGTCGCCGCCGCCGTCGACAGGCTGGGCGGCCGGGCGCTGCTCGTCGGCCTGTCACTCGGCGGATACGTCGGCATCGCCACCGCCGCCCGCTTCCCCGAACGCGTCGCCGGCCTCGTCGCCATGGGGTGCACGACCAAGCCCGACGGGGTCAACGCCGGCCTCTACCGCTTCGCCGCCTCGCTCGCAGCACGTCACCCCGACCTCGCCGGCCGGCTGAGCGCCTACGCCTTCCACCGCGCCCTCCCCGGGCCACCCGGAGACGCCGTCATCGCGGGCGGATTCACCTGCGAGGTCATGCCCTCGGTGGTGGAGGCCGTCACCGCCCGCGACCCACTGTCCGACCTGGCCGCGTATCCGGGACGGGTCTGGCTCGTCAACGGATCCCGCGACCCGTTCCGCCGCCACGAGCGCGCGTTCCTCCGCGCCTGCCGTGACGGGCGGCTGCTCCTGATGCCCGGCCGCAACCACCTGACCGTGCTCGCCCACCCCGCCCGGATGGCACGCCTCGTCGAGGACCTCGCCTGCCTCGCCGATCAGCGGGACCGGCCGCTCCCCGCCAGGGCGGTGGCGACGCCGAGCCCGAGATAGACGCATCCGCTGATGTACCTGAGCGGCCGCTGCCTCCCGCGCAGCCGGCGGCCCAGCGTGCCGGCGCCCACCGCGTAGACCATGTCGCCGACCAGGCCGAGCAGCAGCAGGGTCACGCCGAGCACCACGATCTGCAGCGCGGGCGACCCGGCCTCCGGCCTCACGAACTGGGGGAGGAACGCGAGGAAGAAGAGGATCACCTTGGGGTTCAGCACGTTGACGACCACGCCCTCGAGGAACACCCTGCGGAGCGGCTGGCCGACCGCCTCCCGCGTCGACGCCTCCTGCTTGCCGATCAGCGTACGGACGCCGAGGTAGACGAGATACGCGGCGCCCGCCCACTTGACGGCGGTGAACGCCGCCGCCGACCTCGCGATCAGGTACGAGAGCCCGGCGGCCGCCGCCGCGATGTGCACCAGCGTCCCCGTCTCCACCCCGACGGCCGACGCCACCGCGGCCGCCCGTCCCTGGGCGATGCCCCGCGCGGTGATGTAGAGGTGGTTCGGACCCGGGACGATCACCAGCACCATCGCGGCGAGCGAGAAGACAAGAAGCGTAGAGGGGGAGACCATACCGCCGACCCTAGCCCTCATCGGACCAGACAAAGAGGGCCATAATCACCCCGACCTCATAGTCCAAACCCCCTGCCCCGCCCTCCACCCACCTTCACCACGTCCACCCACCTTCACCATGTCCACCCACCTTCACCATGTCCGCTCACCTTCACCACATCCACCCACCTTCACCACGTCCCCTTCCTCCACCCGCAGTAGCGCTCACCTCCCCGTCCGCCGCAGCGCTCCCTTCCCTCGTCCGCCGTGGCGCTCGTCCAGGGCGGGGCGGCATGGGCTGGGCACGTCGCTCTGTCGGCCATGCGTGGCATACTCCCGAACGTGGTGTGGCGGGAGGCGTCCAGCGCTCTTGTGGGGCGATCGAGTGAGCTCGACCGCCTGGTCGGCGTTCTCAGCGCCGCCGCGGTGGGGCAGGCCGGGGTGGGCATCATCGGTGGTGACGCCGGCATCGGCAAGACCCGCCTGGTGGCCGAGCTCGTCGACCTGGCGCGTGCGCAGGGCTTCGCCGTGCTGAGCGGGCAGTGCGCCGAGCTGGGTGACGCGCTGCCCTACCTTCCCCTCACCGACGCCCTCCGCGGGGCCGCCGACGACCCCGACCTCCTCCAGGCGATCGAAGCCCGGCCCATGCTGCGCCGGCTGGTGCCCGGGTCGTCGTTCGACTCCCGCCCGGAGTCCGGTTCAGGTCTCGCCCAGCAGCAGCTGTTCGGCTCGACACTCGACCTCCTGGCCGAGCTGGCGACGGCGAGACCGGTCATCTTCGTGCTCGAGGACCTCCACTGGGCCGACAGATCCACCCGTGACCTGCTGGTCTTCCTCAGCCGCATGCTCCAGCGCGAGCGGGTCTGCCTCGTCGGCACCTACCGCACCGACGACCTGCACCGGCGTCACCCTCTCCGGCCCCTCCTCGCCGAGCTTCAGCGGCTCCCCTCGGTGACCGCCCTGCGGCTCGGCCCGCTCGGCACCGGTGAGATGTCCGACCATCTCGTGGCGCTCGGCGGTGCCGACGCGAAGGTGATCGGCGACATCATCGAACGCGCCGAGGGCAACCCGTTCTACGCTGAGGAGCTCCTGGCGGCCGAGGGCCTGCCGTACAACGTGGCCAACCTGCTTCTGGCTCGGGTCGAACGGCTCTCCGAGCCCGCCCAGCGGGTGCTCCGCGCGGCGGCGGTCGCCGGCCGGCGCGTCGACCACGATCTGCTCCAGAAGGTCGCAGACCTCGACGACGCCGAGCTGGAGGAGGCCATGCGCGAGATCGTCTCGCGCGGGCTGCTGCTCCCCGACGGAGACTACGGCTACGCGTTCCGGCACGCCCTCCTCCAGGAAGCCGTCTACACCGACCTGCTCCCCGGTGAGCGCACCCGGCTGCACAGCCGGTTCACCCGCCTGCTCGAGTCTCCCGCCGAGCTCGCCTATCACTACCTCGCCAGTCATGACCTGCCCGGTGCCCTGGCCACGTCCGTGGAGGCCGGCCGGCGGGCCGACCGCCTGGGCGCACCCGTCGAGGCCCACAGCCACTACGACCAGGCCCTGGCGCTGTGGCACAGGGTTCCGGACGCTGAGCGGGTGGCCGGCATCCAGCAGGTCAGGCTGGCGTTGCTGTCCGCCGCAGCGGCCGAAGAGAGCGGCGACACCCACCGCGCCATCGTGCAGATGCGCGAGCTCCTGGCCACGGAGGACCAGGCGGCGGAGCTGTGGGAACGGCTCGCGTACTACCTCATCGACGCGGGCGACGAAGCCGGAGCCATCGAGGCGGCCAAGACAGCGGTGCATCTCGCCACCGAGGCGACCGGCGGTCCGGGCGCTGACGCGGGCGATCCCGCCCTTTGCGTCCTCGCGAGGGCGCTCGCGACGTATGCGCGGGCCCTGCTCTGGACCTCCCGGCACGACGAGGTCGAGGATCTGGCCCGCCAGGCGCTGGAGAGCGCCCGCGCGGCGGGTGTGCACGACGCCGAGTCCAGCGCGTTGATCACTCTGGCCTCCGTCGCGGACATCGGCGGCCACGCCGAGAGGGCGGAGGAGCTTCTTGCCGTCGCCGCCGCCATCCGTTCCGGAGACCTCTCCATCGACCTCAGAGCGATCTACAACCACGCCCGGGTGCAGTACGAGCGCGGCCGGCTGGCCGACGCCGCCGTCACCGCCGACCGGGGGGTGGGGCTGGCGCGCGACACCGGCCTCTCGTGGAGCCTGTTCGGCACCGATCTGCGCTTCCTGCGGCTGCTCATCCACTACGTGGCCGGAGAGTGGGAGCAGGCGAGCGAGCTCGCGGCCGGGTTCGCGGTGCGGGTGGGCAGGCTCGCCGAGGCGCGGCTGTCGGGCTACGCGCTGTTCGTCGAGGTGGCTCGTGGCGATCCGATCGTGGAAGAACGACTGGCCTGGCTGAAGCCCTTCTGGAGCGACCAGCTGGTGACCTACATCGTGCGCGGGCTCGCCGCCGAGCACGACCTGTGGAACGGCGACCCGCGGTCCGCGATGGAGCACATCGACGCGGTCGTCGAGGCCATGGAGCTCTTCGACCCGGGCCTGATCCGCATCTGCGCCACCGGGCTATGGGCGCTCGCGGAGCTCGGGCAGGGCGGTCCCCGCTCCGGTGACCTGCAGAAAGCGGACGACCTGCTGCGCCGGGCGCGCGGCGCGGCGACCGTCGGGCCGGGCTCCGGTACCCGGGGTGAGCTGGGCGTCGAGGGGCGGGCCTGGCTGGCCAGAGCGGAAGCCGAATGGCACCGCGTCCATGGAAGGCCCGACCCTGCGGTGTGGAGGGTCGTGGTCGACGCGTTCGACTTCGGTTCCGTCTACGAGGTGGCGCGGTCGCGCCGGCGTCTCGCCGAGGCGCTGCTGGCGACCGGTGACCGCGAGGAGGCTCTCAAGGAGTGGCGGCAGGCCGTGGCGACGGCCAAGGCCCTGAATGCCGCGCCTCTCCTCCGCGCCCTCACCGAGCTCGGCCGCAGAGCCCGCTTCCCCACCCCGCCGAACCACCCTTCGTCGTCGGGTCCCCCTGCTTCCTCGGGTCACCCCGCTTCCTCGGGCGCTTCCGACTTTCCGCCCACGTCCGGATCGTCCTCACCGCTCTCCCTCTCCTCCCCGCTCTCGCCACCGAACGCCGACGGCCCCGCCATCACGCTGACCGGCCGGGAGCAGGAGGTGCTCGCCCTGGTCGCTGTCGGCCTCTCCAACCGCGAGATCGCGGAACGGCTCTTCATCTCCAACAAGACCGTGAGCGTGCACGTCTCGAACATCCTCGCCAAGCTCGGCGTCTCATCCCGCACCCAAGCCGCCGCATACGCCCACCAAGAAGGCCTCCTGCCCTAACCCCTCATTCCCGGAAGACATCCTGCGTTGACCACACACCTAGGCCGGGTGGCTTTGGTCTCGTCGCGCATGCCTTGGCCGCAGTCGCAGCTGGTGAAGCCGTTGCCGCGCAGCTCGGCGTAGGCAGACGGGGGTCCTCTGCGGGCCGTACCTGTGGATCTCGCGCAGCACCGGCGCCCGCGGCGTGGCTTCGGTCTGGTCCGTGTATGCCTGGCCCGGTGGCTCCGCTCTCCTCACCCTGGTATGGCGTTTGAGCGTTCGGCGGCCGCGGCGGCGAGAAGGTGTACGGAGTTGTCGGCGCCGCCGTATGTGGGGCGACCCGGGGCACGTTCGTGGACGCCGTACCAGTGGGAGTCGGGCGGACGGATGGTCGCCGACGGATGCCGGGGTGGTCCTAGGACCGACCCTACGGGCGCATGCGGATCAAGCTTCCCCGGTGCTGGTGTGCGCATCCGCCCCAGTGCCTGTGCCGGCGCCGATGTCGGATCCTTCGGCGCTGCTGGTGCTGTCAGCGGCCGGCGCGAGGTCGCGCACCATCTGGATCAGCTCGGCCGGATCGAACGGCTTGGTGAGATAGGCGTCGACGCCGATGCCGAGGCCTCGCTTCTTGTCGTCTTCCTGAGCCCTGGCCGTGATCATCATGATCTTGATGTGGTTCATGCTCTCGTCGGCGCGAAGCCTCGTCGCCGTCATCCAGCCGTCCAGACGCGGCATCATCACATCCAGCGTGATCACATCCGGTTGGACGGATGCCACCCGATCGAGGCAGTCCTGACCGTCGGTCGCCGTCTCCACCTGGAAACCCTCCAGGCTGAGATTCACGGCGATGAGCTGCCGGATAACCTCGTCGTCGTCCACAACCAGCACGCGTCCCAGAACCTCGTCCACGGCCGCGAGGCTAACTCTTGAGGACAGCTCCCGCGAGGTTTTCCCGTAAGTTCGCCGAGCTGTCGCCAATATGGTCCCCCTCAGGCCCCGGAACCTGCGGGCCCGATTGGGCGCGCCTAGCCAGACCCAACGCGCCACCGCTGTCCATATGATCCTCGCTGCCGCTGTACGGACGAGCCCCTTCACGGCTGTTCCGTCGACCCCTGAGGCGGAGACCGCCTCCTGATCACAGCGGCGAGTGTGGTGGCGACTCACCTGTACCGGGCCGCCTACCGCCTTTCCGTCCTCTGCGGCGGCTTTCCATGGCTCGCCTTATCCACAGCCGGAAGCCGCACGTCGAGAATCTCCTTCCTTTCCGCAGGTCAAGCCCCTTCCGTGCCGCCCCGCTCGCTCATCCACAGTTCAGACTTGTCCACAGAATCCCGTTCGGCGCAAAGGCCCCCCTCCTGCCCGAATGATTCTGGGGCCTCGATTCTTCATCGAGCCCAAGGAGGGCATCCGTGATCACGATGCTCGTCACCACCGTCCTTGTAACCGGGGCGGCCCTTTCCGGAGGTGCCGGCGAGGGCGTTCCAGGCCCGCACCTCAGCCGATGCGCGCAGGTTCGCCGGCTCCCAGGTGCTGAAGTTGAGAGAGGGGTGCCTCGCTGGTCCGACACGGCACTTCGCAGGTGGCTCGGCACCGTCCCCGCGAAGCTGCCCGAGGAACTCATCCGGCGATGGTCGAGCGCCATATCGGCCCCTGACAGCCCCATCAAGGCGTTGCTCGAACTCGCCCCCGTCGTCGCCGTATGCGAAGACACGGGCAGAGCCGGCCCCCGCCGCCCTTCCAGCCACGACCTTTCCCCGACCTCCTCGCAACCGATCTCTCCGCACCCCTCCTCTGAGGACCGATGGTCGCCCCACCATCAGGTCGACCCGTACGGCACGCCCGGCGCCCGCGTGTGGACATGGCCGGCGCACGACTTCGAGACCGGCCAGGGCCCCCGGCGGGAGGACGACGAGGCCCCTGTCCGAATCCATCAGCCGGCGACCGTGACCGGGCCTGAGCGGCGCCCGGAGACCTCTTCCGAGGTCCGGCATCACGCCGACGACCACGCGTCCCAGACCGATCACCAAGAACCTGTAGGGCAGGTTCCAGAGGAGCGAAGAGCCCAGCCTCACCGGCGAGGTGCTACCGGCTCTGCTCCCCAGGCCCGCTCAGGAGCCCCATCGACTGGAACAGGCTCCGAGGCGAACGGCGGAAGGAAGCGCTCCAGAACCGGCGCGGGCCGGCCGGCCTCCGGGCGGAACAGAGGGCAGGAGGCATCGGACCAGTCGGCTTCCGGGGCGAATGACCGGCAGGGGCGGTCCGGCCAGGCGGTCTCTGGGACGAGCGACGGGAAGGCGCGTTCGGGAACTCATTCGGGCCAGGCGGTCTCTGGGACGGCCGGCAGGAAGGCCCGTTCGGGAACTCAATCGGGGCAGGCGGGCTCTGGGGCGATCGCCGCGAGCGCGGCACTTCGTCAGCTTGGGACGCCGTACGTCTGGGGCGGAGGGTCTCAGGCGGGGGCCACAGGCGGCGGGTTCGACTGCTCTGGGCTGGCCCTCTATGCCTGGGGCCGGGCAGGAGTCTCCCTTCCGCACTACACCGGCAGCCAGTTCGCCAAGGGAACCAAGATCCCCTTCTCGCAGCTCCAGGCAGGCGATCTCGTCTTCTTCGGCGGCGGCAACGGGGACCCGACTCACGTGGGCGTCTACCTGAAGGACGGCGTGATGGTCCACGCCCCCAAGACCGGCGATGTCGTACGCAAGGTCGACTTCGCCCACTCCACCTACTACCGAGCGCGCTACCGAGGAGCGATCCGACCAGGCAAGTGAGCTCTTCACGGCGATCATGAGCGCATAGCCCCGGCCGAGCAGTGCCCGGCATCGCACGGCAAGCCGAACTCGCCCTGCAGGGTGGGCCGTCACACCAGCCGTAGAGCCGGCCGCCCACCATCCTCGCGGCCGGCTCTACCTCCGGCACCCAACCGGACCCGCCGACCGGCATCGACGGCCAGGGCGGGGGCGGTGGGCCGACCGGCGGCGGATACGGGTTCGACTGATGGTGGGCAGCGCTGGCGGATCTGTCCGGTGGCGAGTTGGCGGGGTGGGGGTGGATCTGTCCGGTGGCGAGTTGGCGGGGTGGGGTTGGCTGGGCG
>NZ_JALLPO010000028.1 GCF_023276435.1 Sphaerisporangium perillae | reverse complement strand
CAGCCGGTCGCCCGACGTGGCCGTCGACCCCTCGGTGAAGATCACGTAGACGACGCTGAGCACGCCGCCCAGCCGTTCCCGGCGCTCACCGGCCGACGGCAGCTCGAACGGCACCCCGGCCGCCGCGATCGTCTTCTTCGCCCGGGTGATGCGGGCCTGCACGGTCGGCACGGGTACCAGGAACGCGCGGGCGATCTGTTCGCTGGACAGGCCGCCGACCACGCGCAGGGTCAGCGCCACCCGGGCCTCACGGGAGAGCACCGGGTGGCAGCTGACGAACATCAGCGCCAGGACGTCGTCGTCGATCCGGTCGGGGTCGATGTCCACGTCGACCGCCGGTCCGGCCGCCAGAGGCAGGCGCGGCCGGCGCGAGCCGCCTGCCCGCCCAGGCCTCCTCCCGGACCGGCCGGTACAGCGCGGAATGCCTGGCGTCCAGGTACGCCCGCTCGGGATGCCAGGGCGTCGCGGCCCTGACCGTGTGGTAGGCGGCCGCGAGGTTGACCCCGTCGCCGCCCAGTGCCTGAACCCGGGCCGTGAACAGCGGATCGCCGATCACGTCCCACGGATAGGCGTGCACGAGCACGCGCATGGCCATCGCCTCCCCACAAGGGGCCCTCACCCACAAATGGCGTTGTCCAGGCATATCGACTCGGCTGTACGGAGTCAATGGCTCGGCGTGCGGGGCACCCCCTGGGATCCGTTCGGCCGGGCGCATGTCCGTAGAGTCGAAAGGGAGCTCGTTGAGGAGTGCGTCGCGGGGCTGACCGCGGTCGCAGGCATGAACCGTGCCCGCCGGGACAGATGAGGGGAGACCGCAGGCGGGCATCTGGGGAGAGGACACGATGGGACAGCAAGTGGCCAAGGAGCGGTTCTCGGAGGCGGAGTACGGGCGCTTCGGGGAGCGCCTGAAGGACTCGCTCATCGCGCTGCGGGAGCTGCTGGCCAGGCCGGGGTTCGGCGCGGGGCCCGCGACCGTCGGGGCCGAGCTGGAGCTCTTCCTCGTCGACGAGGGCGGCCGGCCGCTGCGCCGCAACAAGGAGGTTCGGGCCGCGGCGGGGGACGACCGGGTGGTGCTGGAGCTGGGCAGCTTCAACCTGGAGGTCAACCTGACCCCGTCGCCGCTGGCGGGGCGGCCGTTCACCGCCCTTGAGACCGAGGCGCGGCAGATGATGCACCTGGTCGACGAGGCGGCCCGCTCGCAGGGCGGCCGGGTGGTGCCGATCGGCATCCTGCCCACGCTGACCGAGTTCGACTTCACGCGTGACGCCATGAGCGACGACACCCGCTACCGGGCACTGAGCCGGGGGATACGCAGGGTGCGCGCCGAGCCGTTCCGCGTGCGGATCCACGGCAACGAGCAGCTCGAGCTGGAGGTCGAGGACGTCATCCTGGAGAGCGCCAACACCTCCTGGCAGATCCACCTGCGCACCTCTCCGGAGGCGTTCGCCCGCGTCCACAACGCCGCCCAGCTCGCGATCGGCCCTGTGCTGGCGGTCAGCGGCAACTCCCCGTCCTTCCTCGGCCGTGACCTGTGGGAGGAGACGCGCATCGCGCTGTTCGAGGCCTCGGCGGACGACCGTGACATGGAACGCCCGTGGCGGGTGGACGGCCGCGTGTCCTTCGGTTCCGGCTGGGTCGAGAACGGCGCGGGGGGGCTGTTCGAGCACAGCGTCCGGGAGTACGAGCCGGTCATGCCGGTGATGGACGAGGAGGACCCCCTGGCGGTGGTGCGCGAGGGCGGTGTTCCCCACCTGGCCGAACTACGGCTCCACCAGGGCACGGTGTGGCAGTGGAACCGGCCGGTCTACGACCCGGCCGGCGGCGGGCACCTTCGCGTGGAGCTGCGGGCGCTGCCCGCCGGGCCGACCTGTGCCGACATGGCGGCCAACGCGGCCTTCCTGCTCGGCCTGGTGGCGGCCATGGCGGCCCGGCCGTCCTGGATCGGCGGCTTCCCCTTCGCCGACGCCTACCGCAACTTCTACCGCGCCGCGCGGAACGGGCTCTCCGCCGCGCTCGCCTGGCCGGGCCGCCTGGACACCGTCTCGGCGGAGAGCCTGGTGCAGGACCTGCTGCCGGTCGCCCACGAGGGGCTGCTGTCGGCGGGCGTGGACGAGGACGAGGCGTCCCACCATCTGTCGATCATCGCCGAGCGCGTCAGGCTGCGGCGTACCGGCGCCGTCTGGCAGCGCGAGGCGCTGGCCGAGCTGGAGGAGCGGCCGGGCGCGCGGGCGGCGATGCTGGCCCGCTACCTCGAGCTGGCCTTCGCCGGCGAGCCCGTCCACACCTGGCCCGGCCTGTCTCCGGCCCTGCCGTGAGGACCGCGCCTTGTCCTGAGGCCGGAGTCCGCCGTGCGGCCGCGGCCTGCCGCCTCAGGGGGGGTCGTCGACGCCGGTGAGCGCGCTGCCGTAGCTGAGCGCGACGAGCTGGGCGACCGCGCTGTGGGCGCCCAGCGGCTCCGCGCACCCGGCCCCGACCGACTCCGCCGCCGCTGTGATCTTGTGCAGGTCGATCTCGGGGCCGATCAGGAACGGCGCCAGCGCCAGCCGCGAGGCGCCGATGTTGCGCAGGCGCTGGGCGGCGTCCCCGACTCCGGGCGAGGCGTCGAGCGAGGCCGCCACCACCGGGAGCGTCAGCCGCGCGGCCAGCAGGACGACCGTGGCGTCCGCGGCGCGCACCGCCTCCTGGCCGCCGACCGTGGCGACGATGATGCCGTCCACCGGGGCGGCGATGTTGAACAGGCGCATGCGGTCGGCGCGCGCGAGGCCGCTGTCGGACAGCTTGACGTGCAGCGCCTCGGCGAGCAGCGGATGCGGCCCGAGCGGGTCGGCGATGGTCGTCATGACGTCGCTCTCGGCGACCGCCTCCCGGATGGCCCGGTAGACCTGCTGGTGGGGCCCGGTGACCAGGGGGACCACGATGGCCGCCGGCGCCTCCTTGGGCCGGTCGGCGGCGCAGTCGGTGAGCGTCTCGGCCAGGCTGGTCTTGCTGTCGCCGAGATGGATCAGGCGCACGTCGAGTTGGGGATGGTCGACGCTCACGATCGTCTTGATGGCCGCGGGGATGTCGCCGCCGGTGCCGGGCGCGGCCAGCACGAGCGCGGGCGCGTCAGGGGGCAGCTGCGCGGGCACGGGCCGCCGGTGCCGGCCGGAGCTGGTCCGGAACGAGCGTTCGCGGACCGGAAGCTCCTGTGGAGCGTGATGACCATCGTTCACATCGGCGGATTTTACGGGGTATGAGGCGAAAGTTAAGTCCGATTCGCGTTGACGCGCGGAGGGAGATCCGTCGATCTCCCGTGACATCAGTGACAAATTGGGACTCGATCCCTTGAACAGCACCAACGGTCCGTAATCATTCGAGATCATCGCGGTGGCGGCGGTCCTGCCCGCGGGGCGGGAAGGGCCGTGCCGTTGACAGATCTGTCCGCGCCGCCGGTGAAGTTTTTTTCTGCACACCCCGCGCGGTGGCGCGTCTCAATGCACGTGGTGCGCCGCCCGCAGGATCTCAAGCAGCCCGAGACCGGCGAAGAGCAGCAGCGAGAGCCCGATCATCGCGTACATCGGGACGGAGATCCTCAGGCGGGCGCCGAGCGGCGACCGCGCGGGGGCCGGTCCGGCGGCGGGCTCCGTGACGGGCGTCCCGGGCGACGGACGCGCCTCGGGGACCAGGCGCGCGGAGCCTCCCGGCCCGGCCGGCGTTCCGGGTGCCACCGGCGGCGGGGCGCCGCGGAGCTCGGGATGTCGGATGAGATATCCCCGGGGAAAGGGCTTCACCGCGATGTCACCGCAGGACGGGCAGCGCGCGCCCGACCACGGCGGCTGGACGAGGAGTTCGGCGCGGAACCAGACGTCGGCGTCGTTGCCGTGGCTGTCGGTCAGGTGCCGGACGACGTACTCCTCTTCCCACACCAGCAGGCAGCGAAGGCATTCGAACGGCCAGGTCTCGCGAGTGCTGAAGCCTTCTTGCACGAGGACCACCCCCTGGGCGCGCCTGTGACGGGGCGCCGCCTGGTTTCGAGTGTGGGTGTCACCTCGGGGGTTCGCAAGACCGGATACCGATACCTAGCGTTTCCGTTCGCTCGCTCCCCGTCATCCCCGTGGCGTCGGCGGCGAGCACCAGGGCCAGCAGGGCGAGCACCGCGCAGGCGCCCATGATCAGGGCCATCGGCACGGCGTCCCGGTCGCCGCGCAGCCCGGTCAGCGGCGCTACGATCGCGGCGAAGGTGAACTGCACGGTCGCCATCAGGGCCGAGGCGGTCACGGCCACGTGCGGCGCCCGGCCGAGCGCGACGGCGCAGGTGTTGCCCAGCACCAGCCCGAGGGACGCCGCGGCGACCAGCAGCAGCGGCAGGCACGTGGCGACGGTCAGCCCTCCGGTCGCGGCCAGC
Organism: Sphaerisporangium perillae; assembly: GCF_023276435.1. Classification (GTDB taxonomy): domain Bacteria; phylum Actinomycetota; class Actinomycetes; order Streptosporangiales; family Streptosporangiaceae; genus Sphaerisporangium; species Sphaerisporangium perillae. Next base: position 128,113 of record NZ_JALLPO010000028.1, on the reverse strand, counting down.
GCGCCCAGCACGGCGGCGGCCACGAGCAGGACGGCGAGCCCGGCCTGCGCCGGCCGCAGTGTGCGGAAGCGGTAGGCGAGCCTGGTGCCGGCCGTGGCGACCAGGACCAGGCCGAGCGCGTTCAGGGCCAGCGTGAGCGCCAGCGGCGCGGTGGACAGGCCCAGCAGGTCGCGCAGGAAGAAGGGTGAGGCGGCCAGGTACGCCACTAGGGCGCCGAACCCGAGCGTGAACGCCAGCGCGGGAGCGACATAGCCGGGGTCGCGCAGCAGGGCCCGCGCGGCCCGCGGGTGGGCGGAGGCGGCCGTGCGCCGGTGCGCCGGCAGCGTCTCGGGGAGGGCGATGAGCACGGCGAGGAACATCAGCAGCGACAGCAGGGCGAGCGCCGCGAACACCCCGCGCCAGCCGGTCGTTTCGATCAGGACGCCGCCGGCGAGCGGGGCCACGATCGGCGCGATGGCGAGTACCCCCATCAGCACGGCGAAGGCGCGCGCGGCCTGGCGTCCGTGCGCGATGTCGGAGACGACGGCCCGGCCGATCACGATGCCGGCCGACCCGGCGAGTCCCTGGACGAACCGCGCCCCGATGAGCACGCCGACCGTGGGGGCCAGCGCGCACGCCGCCCCCGCGACCGTGCAGACCGCCAGGCAGGCGAGCAACGGCCCGCGCCGGCCGTAGCGGTCCGACAGCGGGCCCAGCGCCAGGTGGCCCACGGCCAGCCCGAGCAGGAAGGCCGAGAAGGTGAGCTGTACCCCCGTGACGCCGGCGCGCAGGTCGCGAGCGATGGGGACCAGGCCCGGCAGGTAGGCGTCGGCGCCGAACGGCGTGAACGCCGACGCCAGGCCGAGCACGGTGATCAGAAGGGGGGAGGGGGCTGTCGTTCTGGGTGCGCCGATGGCGGTGGTAGCGGACATGACGACTCCATGGGGCGGTGGAACGAGAACCGCCGGTTCGCCGGCACCGCCGGAGCGCCCCGCGGGTCACCCCTGGACGCGCGATGCCGTCCATGGCCACGGTACGCCTGTGACCTGGTACGACCACCAACCGGGCACGTCTCCCGGCTGAGGGGGAGGGGGAACGGTCAGGCGTCCTTGCGGCCGACGCCGCCGACCGACCAGACGGCGTCGGGGCCGCCGAGCCGTTCCCCGTCGGGACGCCACTCCGGGATGTACACCAGGCCGGGCTCGACGAGCGACAGGCCGTCGAAGAAAGGCTCGATCTCGGCCTTGGTGCGCAGCTGGTCGCGGCGGGTGTGACCGGAGACTATGCCGCCGTCCTGGTAGAGGGCGGCGAGCTTGGCGGTGGCCTCGGGGCGCAGGTCGGACACGCTGTGGCTGATCGCCACGTGGCTGCCGGGGACAATGGCGTCGCGGAAGCGCCCGACGATGCGCGCGGCCAGTTCGTCCTCGGGGATCACGATCAGCGTGAAGAACAGCAGGACCGCTACCGGCTCTCGCAGGTCGATCAGCTTGTTCAGGCGGGGGTGGGCGAGGATCTGGTCGGGGTCGCGCATGTCGGCCTCGATGACGGCCGTCCGCTCGTCGTCCTCCAGCAGGGCCTGGGCGTGCACGACGACCACCGGGTCGTTGTCGACGTAGACCACGCGGGAGCCGGGCGCGACGGCGCGGGCGATCTCGTGGACGTTGCCCTGTGTCGGCAGCCCGCATCCGACGTCGATGAACTGGCGGATGCCCGCGTCGGCGAGGTAGCGCACCGCCCGTTCGAGGAACCTGCGGCCCTCCTGGCACATCATCGGCAGCTCGGGCGCGAGATCCAGCGCCTGGCGCGCGGCCTTCCGGTCGGCGGCGAAGTTGTCCTTGCCGCCCATGAAGTAGTCGTAAATGCGGGCTTCGTTGGGGATCTTCGGGTCGAAGCCGAGTGGCTCGAGCCTCGGAAACGCTGTCATCACACCCCCGTCTCGCCGAATGTCGATGGTAGCGCCGCTCGCGCGAAGATATCCGTCTTTTCCGGCGAAGCGCTGAAGTGTTGACCTCGGGTGGAGCTCCAGTGCCGGAGCCGCATTGCGACCGGCGGGGGCGGCAGGGCCGCGTCAGCGGCAGACCTCCAGGTGCCGCGGCGGGCGGGGGAGGGTGAATCCGGCCCAGACGGCCTTGCCGGGAGATCCCGAGGGGGCGGGGGATCCGAGGGGCGCCCAGCCCCACCGGTGGCTGATGCCGGAGACGACCTGCAGCCCGCGCCCGCCCTCGGAGCCGTAGTCGGGGTCGCGGGGGACGGGGGACTCCTCGCTGGGGTCGGTGACGACGCATACCAGGGACTCGCCGGTGTGGGCGAGGATGATCCGCACGGGGTGGGCGGAGTGGACGGCGGTGCGGCTGCTCAGCCCGTGCCGGAGGGCGTTGATCACCAGCTCGCCGATCACGAGTTCGGCGTCGTCGATGAGGGAGGTCAGTCCCCAGCCGTTCAGCGTGGTGATCGTGAAGCGGCGTGCCGTGCGGGCGGGGTAGGGATCATGGCGAAGTTCGCGGAGTGCGAGTTGTAACAGGCCGGAATCCGGGCCGCCGGCGATCCATGAACCCGCGGAGGTCAGGACGCGGTCGAGCTGGGTCAGCCATTCTTCCCACTTTTCGTCCCCTAACTGAGCGGGTTTAGCCAGTTGTGTCCTGTACCCAGTCATAGGGAAGCCTCGGGGGGTTTAGGGCATATCGCCGGGGAGTTACGCCACTTGACCATATTGCCCCCCTTGGTGTGCATGTGCAAGTACCGATGCACGTGCAAACGCACAGAGGTATGCTCAGGCTAAGGGTGGAAGTAGCCCGTCTGTGGGTCCTCGTAGCGACGAGTGGCCTATGGAGAAGGATGTCAGGGTTCGTCAGCTTTCGGGGATGTGTGAAGAGGCAAGATGGACGAGATCTCCAACGGCGTGGCCGCGTCCCAGCTCTCGGGGGTGCGGTGGCGTAAGAGCGCCTACAGCAACCCCAGCGGCAACTGCGTCGAGCTGGCCCCCCTGCCGGGGGGCGAGGTCGCCGTCCGGAACTCGCGGCACCCCTCGGGGCCGGCGCTGATCTACAGCCGGGGAGAGCTGGCCGCGTTCATCCAGGGCGCCAAGAACGGCGACTTCGATGACCTGGCATTTTGACCGATCCGGTAGTTACGGACGGTTCAAAATCGTAGCCTAAGGGTGATGTTGGGGTATTTCGGGATTAGGTCGTCGGGGGTATCGTGAACTTCTCTGTGAACCGCGAGAAGTGAGTAAGACAGCCCCTGTTCTAAGGAACCGAACATGATCACAGCCCGGGCCGAAGGGGACGAGACCCCGCTCAACATGATGGCTCGGGAGCGGGGCAGCTCGACGGTCCTGCGCATCCTCCTGGGCTCCCAGCTCCGCCGGCTGCGGGAGAACCGCGGCATCACCCTGGAGGCCGCCGGGCACTCCATCCGCGCCTCCCACTCCAAGATCAGCCGTATGGAGCTCGGGCGGGTCAGCTTCCGCGCCCGCGACGTGGCCGACCTGCTCACCCTGTACGGGGTCACCCAGGAGAGCGAGCGCGAGGCCCTGCTGTCGCTGGTCGCCCAGGCCAACCGCCCGGGCTGGTGGCACAACTACGACGACGTCCTGCCGAACTGGTTCGAGGCGTACGTCGGCCTGGAGGAGGCCGCCACCCGCATCCGCTGCTACGAGGTGCAGTTCATCCCCGGCCTGCTCCAGACCGCCGAGTACACCCGCGCCGTCGTCCTGCTCGGCCACCCCGACGGGACCGACGAAGAGGTCCGGCGGCGGGTCGACCTGCGCATGGCCCGGCAGCAGCTGCTCACCCGGCCGAACGCCCCCCACCTGTGGGCCGTGATCGACGAGGCGGCCCTGCGCCGCCCGCTCGGCGGCCCCGAGGTGATGCGCGGCCAGATCGGGCACCTCATCGACACCATCTCCCTTCCCAACGTCACCGTGCAGGTCATGCCGTTCAGCGCCGGCGGCCACGCGGCGGCCGGCGGCCCGTTCAGCATCCTGCGCTTCTCCGAGCGCGACCTGCCCGACGTGGTCTACCTGGAGCAGCTCACCAGCGCCATCTACCTCGACAAGCGCGACGACCTCGACCGCTACCAGGCCGTCATGGAACGCCTGTGCATCGACGCCGTCCCGGTCTCCGACACCAAGAAGGCCCTGACCAAGATCCTCAACGAGATCTGACCCCGCCGCCGACGCACGCCCGGCCGCGCCCCGCCCCGCCCCGCCCCAGGGCGCCCGGCCGGTTCCGGGCCGAGAGGGGCGATGGGGATGAGACCGTGCTGGACCTGCGACGAGACATCGGGTATCTGCTCGCCGCCGAAGGACAGGCGCAGGACGCCCTCACCGTCCTCCAACCTTTGTACGACGACCTTGCCCTCCTGCGGCCCTGACGACGACCGCGCTCAATCCTCCGCCAGGGGGAGTGCTGTAGCCGGCGCCGACGCGGTGAGGTGTGGTGCGGCGAAGTCGGCGCCGTTGTACGGCGGCCGACCGATGCGTGTCCCGGACACCAGGTTGGCTCATATGACGAGAAGCCCGTGGTGGTGGCCTACGGGCTTCTCGTGGGTTTGGCGTAGGGGTTAGAAGTCGAACTCACCCTTCTTGGCTCCGTCGACGAAGGCATCCCAGACGCTGGCACTCACCACGAACGGCGCCTTCTCAGGTGCTTCGGTGTCCCGCAGCCCGACCCGCCCGCCGGACAGCGGCGCAACCTCCAAGCAGTTCCCCTGGTTGGATCCGCTCTTGGTCGCCTTGCGCCAGGACGCGGTCTTCAGTTCGTCGCTCAGGTTCATGTCGTCCGTGCCTCTCTGCTCGACTCGCGCAGACGCTCGGCGGGTGCATGCAACTTATTGGGGTTTGTCCCAGATCGAGGTGCCGTACACCACCTGGTGCCGGTCGACGGGGATCACGATGTCGGCGGTCTCGACCGGGCGCGCGTCGGCGTAGTACGTGCGCTCGATGGTGAGCACGATCGCCCCTGGTGCGATGTCGAGCGCTGAAGCCTCCTCGGCGAGCACCTGGCGAGCCGAGACCACCTCGGCCGCGTGCGTGATGTCCATCCCTATCTGCCGCATGCGTTCTACCACTCCACGGCCGGCGTGGGGGCCGTCTTCAGGCAGCACGATCGGTGTACCGCGTGTCAACGCCAGTGGCTCCCAGCTGCTACTGAGCTGCACGGGTTCACCGTCACCGCGGAACACGTACTTGGTGAACATCACATCCGGCTCGTCGTCCTCCGGCGCGGGTATCGCCAGGCGCTCGCGCACATCGGCCGGCGCGCGAGAAGTACGACTCTCGTAGTCCCACGACCCGATCTGCGCGTAATCCGTCATCGACTGGGCGAACGGACTGCCGCCGACCGCGTTTCGATGCCAGTCGCGGACGAGTCGGCGCCGCTGTGGCCGTGCGCGGACGTAGGTTCCCGACCCTGGCCGCGCGACCGCCAAACCTTCGGTGACCAGCAAGCCCAACGCGTCGGATGCCGTGTTGCGCGCCACTCCGTACACCTTGGCGATCTCGGGGGACGAAGGCAGTCGGTCTCCTTCGGTGAGCTCGCCGGAAAGGACGCGAGCCCTTAGCGCGTCGGCGATGCGCACGTACACAGGCCGATCGGTTTCGTGATCCACCCGAATAGCTTGACGGGTTGCCTATGCAGATTGCAAGCTGTCCATACAGCTTGTCTATCTGCCTAGGAAGCATGGCGGTAATCTCGTGATCGAGCCGTTCCAGCAGTCATTGCCGGGTGAACCGGCGGCTGTCGACGCCGCGTGCGCCTGGATGAGCGCCATCATCGGCAGTGTCCAGCCTGACCAGGAAGAACTCGCCGTACGGATCACGAGAGAACTGATGGCCACCGCCATACGGCACACCCCTGCATCGGAGAAGCTGCACCTTCGTGTCATTCCCTTGGCGACGAATCTCGTCATCGAGATTCGTGATCCGGGCGCTCCAGCCGCTGATGGCACCGCGCGTACCTCATGGGCCGACCTCTCCCAGGAGGTCGCCGAGTTCGGCAGTAAGCAGATCGCGGGCCAAGGTCACATCGTCTGGGTTCTTCTCCCTCCGAGACGGGCTTCGCATGCCTGATCGCGATACCAGGACGGGACGGCGCGGACGGCATCGGCGGAGCGGGACCGTGATTCGCGTTCGCCCGAGGCGCTGGGATCCGGCCGAGCGGACCGCCGCGCAGCAGTTGGACCAGATGGAGCCGGCCTGGGCCGTCTGGTACGGCGTCGGAGCGCGATGCTTCTACGCCGTCGCGATCTGGCCCGTACCCGAATCCCTGGTCGTCCAGGCCCGTTCCGTCGGCGAGCTGCGTGACCTCATGCGCGAAGCCGAGCTGCGTGACCTGATGCGTGAGGCCGAGCAGCCTGGTCGATCCACTCCGCGGCCGCCCCGCCTACCCCTGTCCCAGTCACCCCTGCGCACGCCGTATCCGCCCCGAGGAGCGACCATGCCCTACAGCGCGCTGGACGGTGCCCGTACCGTCTGCTGGGATCTGCCCTGTGACCTGTCGGTGATCGGCAAGACCCGGAGCATGGTGAGGGAGGTCCTCACCTCCTGGGCGCTCCAGCCCTTCGCCGACGACGTGATCCTGGTGGTCGATGAGCTGCTGGCCAATGCGCTGACCTACGGGGAGCCACCGGTCAGGCTCACCCTGTCCGCCGAGGGTGCCGAACTGCGCGTCCAGGTCACCGACCACGCCGCTGAGCAGCCTCGCCACCTCCACCTCGGCATCGAGGCCGTCCATGGCCGCGGTCTGACCATCGTGGAGGCCCTGGCCCACGAGTGCGGCGTCACCCCGCTCTCCGGCCTCTCTGGTATCTCCGGTAAGACCGTCTGGGCCTGTTGGCGCCTGTCGCCTACGGCCAAGGCTCACAGCGAAGACGAGCCGGTCAGCTCGCCGGCGAGCTGACCGGTACACCTCAGGTGGCGTTCGTGTGAACGAACATCCGCCGAAGCTCCGGACCTGACCTGATCACCTGGGTGTTCGTACTCACTCTCTACGAGTGAACCGGCCTCGCAGCGCCCGCAGCGCGAATCGGGCAGAGCGAGTGCGCAGGAGCAAGGCTGTCTGGCACCCCTCCTCGCCCAGAGCGAGGCCGCTGCTCTGCCGGGATGCCGATGACCTCGGCTTCCATGCCGTAGAGCGACTTGAGCGTGGTGGCCAGGTGGACGAGTGCGACCTGGGCGAAAGGGAAGAGCGTCGCGGGAGTGAGCATCCGGCCCGTCTTCATGTGGATCGCGAAGATGCTCTCACCCGCCGCCGGCACGAAGGGCGGCCCAGCCATTTGGGCCGCCCTTCGCGCGTGAGGAGTCGACGGGTCAGTGGGAGAACGCCTGGAACTCGGCGGCCCGGATCTGACCGGCGGTCGGGCTGGCCGTGGCGCAGTCGGTGGCGGAGTTGGGATCGTTGTCCTGCTCGCCCGCGTACAGCGGGTTGCCGGTGCACTGGCTGGACACCGTGCGCAGGATCAGGTGGGTCGCGAGGGTCCGCGGGACATCGAAGGACTTGATGATCAGGTCGCCGCCTCGCGGACGCGGGAGGCTGGTGGCGAAGGCATCCTCAGGGCTGGTGTAGATCTTGGCGTAGTTCGCAGGGTTCGCGCAGTCGGTCCCGGAGGTCGCGTCACACGCCAGAACCTCGAAGGCGCGCAGCGCGGTGAACCGGTTCTGCGAACCGGGGTCGGCGGGATCATTGACCGCCGGCCGGAGCATGGCGCTGACCTGAACCCTCCGGATCTGGGCGGCCTCGGTGCCCGCCAGATCGACCATGACCGAGCGGCCGGCGACCGGAGCGGTGAGCGACGCCCAGTTCGTCGCTTCCGTCTCGTCGATCAGCTTGTCCTGGTTGACCCCGTCGCCGATCGCCGCCGCGCCCGCCCCGGCCGAGGCGTGGTTGCGGAACATCTGCACGGGAAGATCTCTGATCTGGTCTTTCTTCAGCGTGAACTCGAACCTCTTGTGCCCGAACCCGGTGGCCACCGCGACGAACGAGTACTTGCCGGGCACGATCTGGAAGGTCGCGCCGAGCTCGGTCGCCGGATCCGTGTCCGCGATCGGGACCGCACGGCCCTCATAGTCGCCCACGTACAGGCGCACGGGCGCGTCGGCGGCTTCGCCCGCGGGGTGCAGGGTCACCGTGGCGTTGCCGCCATGCGGGGAGGCGAAGCCGGGCTTCGGGTCCGGATCGGCGGTCCCATTGCTGGCCGCGCCTTCGCCGAGGCCGTGCTCGGCGAACGCTTCCCACATGATGTCCTGGTTCGCGGCGCCGAAGCGGAGCCTGTCCGCCGCGAGCATCGCGTCCCTGAGGTCCACCATGCTGAGGTTGCCCGCGGTCGTGAGCAAGAAGGCGTCGAAGTGCAGCTGGATCCACCTACGGTTGCCCGGGCACTCGTCCAGCGGCTTCCGTCCCTCGGCGCAGGCCCGCTGATCCTCGGCCGAGCCCTTGCCGTACCTCTTGATGAAGGCGTTCCGCACGTCGAACTGGGTCGCCGACCAGATCTCGCCGTCGGCGTGCACCTGTTGTCCGACCAAGTCGTAGGCGATGTCGCTGTAGTTCAGCGGCGACTTCGACATGTCGTAGTTGCGGATGCCCCGCCCCGCGTCGCCGGTGACGTAGCCGCCGGTCACGTACGGCGTGTCGCCACGCGGGCGGAAACCGTTCTCGAAGAGGTACTCCATCGCGAACAGGTCGGAGATGCTCTCGCCCATTGCGCCGGCCTGGGCCCCGCTGAGGCCCGCGGTCGGCCCGGCCACCATGCGGTTGGAGATGGCATGGGTGTACTCGTGCCCGATAACCGACATGTCGTAGTCACCGTCGACGCAGGGCGCGTAGAACGCCCCGGCTTGCGGCTGCCACAAGTACATGTTGGTGGTCGGGGCGACGCCGTCCGCAGGGGTGATCTGGTTGGCGTTGTTGCGGATTGGCAGGACCCTGGCGCCCGCCTGGGCGTTGCCCCGCTCCGCGTCGCCGTCGCGCCCGCCGCGATCACCGTTGCTCACCTGCATGTTCCAGGCCGTCTCGGTGAAGCCCAGACGGTACGACCAGTCGTGTATGCGGTTGTGCATCGCGTGCAGGTTGCTGATCGCCGCCTCGAGGTCGGCCTCGCCGGGCCTGTCGAACGCGGCCGGGTCGCACTTGGCGTTGAACCACTGGTTCTGCCACGGGAAGTTGTAGTTCCGACTCGGCGTGATCACGTTGCTGCGGGTACCGAACGACGAGGAAGAACCGCTGGCGCGGTTCTCGACCGTGCGCGCCGCGTTGCCGAGGCTGGTGTTCGTCGGCGTGTCCGTGCTGTGATCGACATCCCACGCCTTGCCGGTGGCCGGGTCCCCGCCGACGACGAGGCCGCACCCCGGCCGGGGGGCGGCGCACCAGGTCTGGCGCGTGTCGTTGGAGGAGTAGTCCGCCGGGGGATTGGCCGCGAACGCCGACCATGACGGATTCTCAGGGTCGAAGTGATCGACCAGGTTCTCCCTGACCAGGATGTCGCCGCTGACGGCGTCGACGTAGGTGGTGTAGGCCGCGGGCTCCTCCTCCTGCCCCTCCTCGATCAGCGTGACCTGGAAGGCGCGGTGCACGCCGTCGGCGGCGGGTACCGCCACCTCCTCCATCCGCTTGGTCGAGGTGGCGCCGAGGTCGATCTCCGCGTCGCGAGCGGCGATCTCCAGTGCCTGCTGCTCCGTGATGACCGCGGCCGGCGGTGCGCTCGTGGCCCGTGACAGCGTCGAGGAGGCGTGCAGGACCATGCCGCCTGTCACGCCGACCGCCACCAGGCCGTCGTAGCCGGAGGGCAGGCCGCCGAATTTCTGCCGCAGGAGCACGGCATGCCCCTTGCCGATCGGATTGACCGCGACCGTCTCCAGTGCGTCGACGGCTTCGGCCTGCAGGCCGAATAGGTCCGTGTTGGCCTTCAGATAGGTACGGGCGGCCTGTACGGGATCGGCGGCGAGCCCTTCGGCGAGCGGCTTTTCCGAGGTGACGAGTGCGGGAGTGCCGAGGTCATTCCATCGAAGGGTCGACTTGGCCGGCTTCTTGGCCGAGGCCGGAGGTGCCACTCGGCCCTTCCTGTTGTCCTTATCCGGTTTGCCGTGTCCATCGCCCTGGACGACCGGGACTTTCTGTGGCTCACGGCGCTTTTCGCCTTGGGCCACCCCGGCGAAGGGAAGGGTGAGCGAGGCTGCGGCAACCGCGGTGATGATGATGCGTAACGGTGGAACAGACGATGACACGCTGCTTGCCTCCTGAATGGGGACGTGGGCTCCGTCGCCCGCATCCCATCTGATGCGATAGTGGTAACATCACTCAGAAAGCATGACAAGATCTTGCAAAGCATGGAAAATAGGCATATATAGGACTACATGGCCCGAGAAAACCCGTGCCGCCAGTTGGTCTGCGCCCGAGCCGAAAACGTCGAGCGGCGGCGCGATACCGCGTGCCCGAAGAGGGCTTCACCTTCCTTGTTCGGTGCCGCCCTATGGACAGGTAATTAGCTAATTGCCGTAATTCCTGGTGATCGAGGGGTACCGGGTCAAGGCGCCGGCCGATGACAAGCGGCTGCTGATCCGAGTACGAGCCCGGCCATGAGCCGGACGCCGATCAGAGATCGGTTGACCTTCCACGGTCGAGCGTGGTGATCACCTTGGCCCGTGCCAGGCGCGGGCGGTTCAGGGGCGAGCGGCGCCCGCCGGCCGCGCCGCCGGTTCGGGGACGGTCTCCGGGGTGCGGGTCACCTGCCATCCTTCCGCGCGTGCCAGCTCGGCGAAGCGGACGGCGTTGCGGACGGCGGCGCCGTCCGGGTCGTTGTTGAAGTAGACGTACACGTCGTGATCGGGGCCCCACGCCTCGCCGAGCCGGTGCAGCCATGATCGCAGCGACGCCTCGCCGTACGACGGCCAGGGCGTGGCGCGGCCCTGGTGGAGGCGCAGGTATCCCCAGCCGGTGGTCCGCCACAGCGGGGTCACCGGCCTGCCGAGCACGTCCGCCCAGCAGAGCGTGGCGCCGTGCGACCGGAGCACCTCGCGGACCGTGTCGGTCCACCAGGAGGCGTGGCGCGGCTCGACGGCCACGCGCACGTGGCGGGGGAAGCAGCGCAGGCACGCGTCGAGCCGCTCGGGCTCCGCCCGCAGGGTCGGCGGGAGCTGGAGCAGGATGGGCCCGAGCTTGCGGCCTAGGCCCCCGGCCGAGTCCATCAGGCGCTGGACCGGCTCCTCGGGGTCCTTCAGCCGTTTGATGTGGGTAAGGAACCGGCTGGCCTTGACCGCCATCACGAACCCGTCCGTGGTGCGATCGCGCCAGCTCTCGAACGTCTCCCGCGACGGCAGCCGGTAGAAGGCGTTGTTGTTCTCGACGGTGTCGAAGCATTCGGCGTACCGCTCCAGCCACAGCCGCTGCGGCAGCCCGGAGGGGTAGAGCACGTCCCGCCAGTGAGCGTACTGCCACCCTGAGGTTCCCAGGAGCAACATGAGAGCTTCACCTCCCATATGGCCAGCATGCCTACCCGCCCAGGCAGCGGTCACACCGGCCCGCCGGATGGCACGCGCCGCCGGGCGAGTGGACCTCTGCCCGAAGTCCCCATCCCGAGTCCACCCGAGGAGCGCGCCATGAAGATCTTCATCTCGTCCGACATGGAGGGCACCGCCGGTGTCGTGGACTGGGATCAGTGCCGCGCCGGCGGATCCCAGTATGCCTACTACACCGAGCTGCTGACCGGCGAGATCAACGCCGCCATAGAAGGCGCCGCGCAGGCCGGCGCCACCGAGTTCCTGGTCAACGACTCGCACTCGAAGATGGCCAACCTCAGACCGGACGCCCTCGCCGGGCGGGCCGGCTACCTGTCCGGCCGGTACAAGCCGATGTACATGATGCAGGGGCTCGACGCGAGCTTCGACGCGATCTTCCTGGTGTCCTACCACGGGTCGATGGGCAGCAGGGGCTCGGTGCTGTCGCACACCTACTTCCCGATGGCGTTCGCCGAGGTCACCCTCAACGGCGTCGTCGCGGGCGAGGCCGGCATAAACGCGCTTGTGGCCGCCGCGTACCGGGTGCCGATCGTGCTGGTCACCGGCGACGCCACGACCGCCGAGGAGACCGAGCGGTTCTGTCCCGGGATCAAGACCGCGGTGGTCAAGAAGTCCGTCAGCCGGTTCGCCGCCGAGTCGCTGCACCCGGCGGACGCCAGGGATCTGATCCGGGAGCGGGCGCGGTCGGCCATCGAGGACCTGCCCGGCGCGAGGCAGGCGGCCGTCAGCCTGCCCGCCACCTTGGCCATCTCCTTCCGCAGCAGTGACCACTGCGAGCTGGCCTGCCGGATCGCCGGAGTCGAGCGAACCGGCGACCTGTCGGCGAGCATCACCGGCGACGACCCCCTGCGGATCTATCAGACGTTCATCACTGTCGTACTGCTGTGCCGAGGCCTCGTGGAGTGAAGATCGCCGCGCCCGGGCGGCTCCTACACGTGAGGGGCGAGTGCGGACCGCACGGGGGCCAGGCAGCGTTCCACCGCCGGGCGGGGCTCGAAGGCGTAGGTGCCGTCGCCGAAGAGCTCGAAGGTCAGGTGCCCGTCGTATCCCCGGCGGTCCAGGGCGGCGAGGTAGTCGGCCGGCGGCAGCTCCCCGTCGTCCCAGGCGAGGTGGCCAGCGGGGCTGCCGTCGATGAGATGCACGTGGCGGACGCGGCCGCCGAGCGCGTCGAAGTAGTCGTCGACGAGTCCGTGCGTCTCGGCACGGCGGCGGACGACGCGCGCCTCGGCGTCGCCGACCTGGGGGATGTGGAGGTGGGCTGCGATGCCCCACAGCTCCAGCCGCTCGCGGCCGAGGTCGGCGGCGTCGTCGAGGAACCGCTCGAACGGCAGATGCTGGTAGGCGAAGTTCGAGCCGGTGATGCGCTGGACGGGGAGGGGCATCGAGGCTCCTGTCGTGTGTGGTGCTCTATGCCTATTTTCCGATGCCGTCGGCCAAGCCCTTGACGATGTACCGCTGGCCGAAGAAGAACAGCAGCACCACCGGGACGGCCGCGATCACCATGCCGGCGAAGACCACCGGGAACTCGGTGCCGTGCTTGCTCATCAGGCTGGTCAGGCCCACCGGAAGGGTCTGCACGCCGCTGCCGCTGGTGAAGACCATCGCGAAGAGGTACTCGTTCCAGGCGAACAGGATGTGCAGCAGGACCGTCGAGGTGATGATCGGCTTGCACATCGGCAGGATGATCTGCCAGAACGCCGTCCAGCGGCCGCAGCCGTCCACCTCGGCGGCCTCGTCGACCTCACGCGGCAGGTCGAGCATGTAGGCGCGGATGAGGAAGGTGGTGAAGGGGACGCGGAAGGCGGTGTACAGGATGAGCAGCGCCCAGAAGCTGTTGTACAGGCCCATCGCCTGGAACATCTTCACCAGGGGTACGAGTGCCACGGTGGGGGCGAGCATGAGCCCGCCGAGGATGGTCCCGGTGATCAGCTTGTTGAACGGGATGTCGACGCGGGTGAGGCCGTAGGCGGCCCAGGCGCTGACGAACACGGTGGCGATCGTCGAGGTCACCGTGACCAGCACGCTGGTGGTGAGGTAGTTGCTCACCCCGCGGTTCCACGCCTTCTGGTAGTTCTCGAAGCTCCAGTCGACGGGCAAGGCGAACGGGTCGCCGAAGAGCTGGGCGTTGGTCTTGAACCCGTTGAGCACCATCCACAGCAGCGGGTAGAGCACGACCACCGCGAGGCCGAGGAGGAAGACCCACACGAACACCCGTGCGATCACGCCGAGGAAGCCGAGGCGGCTCACCATTCCACCCTTCTCCTGCGGGTGACCCACAGCTGCGCCATGGCGATGCCGAGCGTGATCACGAAGAGCACTGTCGCGATCGCGGCGGCGTAGCCGAAGTTGTTGCGGACGAAACCGCTGCGGTACAGCCAGGTGCCGAGCACCTGGCTCGAGTTGTCGGGCCCGCCGCTGGTCATCACCATCACCTCGTTGAAGACCTGAAACGCGCCCGAGATGGTGACCATCATCATCAGCCCGGTCATCTCGCGCACCAGAGGGACCGTCACGTGGAGGAAGCGGCGGATCGGCCCGGTGCCGTCGAGAGCCGCCGCGTGGTAGATCTCCGAGGGGATGCGCTGGACCGCCACCGCGAACAGCAGGGTGGAGTACCCGAAGCCCTGCCACTGGCTCATCGCGATGATCGCCGGCATGGCCGTGGTCTCCTGGCCGAGCCAGGAATGGTCGAACCGTCCGAGCCCCACCGCCTGCAGCACGTGGTTGAGCGGGCCCAGGTTGGGCTCGTAGATGAAATAGAAGAGCAGGCCGGCGACGGTCATCGAGATCGCGGAAGGGATGAAGTAGATCGCCCGGAGCCTGCGCTGCCACCGCTCGCTGCGAATGCTCTCCACGAGAGCGGCCAGCACGAGCGCACCGAACACCTGGAAGGCGATCGAGACCACCGCGTACAGCACGTTGTTGCCGAAGGACGACCAGAAGACCGGGTCGTCGATGAGGTCGCGGTAGTTCTCGAGCCCGACGTACTCCTGGCTTCCGCTGTAGATGTCCCACTTGAGGGTGCTGAACCCGAGGTTCTCCACGAGCGGGAAGTAGACGAACACCCCGACGAGCACGAGGGCGGGCATGACCCACGCGAGCCCGAGTGCCCGTTTGGAAATGGTGCGCACCGGCATGCTCTCCTTACGCCGAGCGGGTCACTTGGCCGACGCCGAGGCCTGGCGCACGCTGTCCAGCACCTGCTCGGGCGTCTTGCCACCGGTGATCAGCGCCTCGCCGCCGGCCAGCCACGCATCGGCGACCTCGGGCACGGTCACGGTGTCGAGCCAGGCGGCCAGCCGCGGTGCCCGGTTGACCAGGCCGATGCCCTCGTACACGGCCTTGCTGGAGGTCTCCGGGGTGACGGCGCCGATGACCGTGCTGGGCTGGCCGTATGGAGGTGCGGAGAGCGTCTTGGCGTTCTTCGTGTCCGTCACGAACTTCATGAAGTCGATGGCGAGCGCCGCACGCGGTGAGGCCGCGTTGACCAGGTACCCCTCCGGCGCACCTTCGAGCACCTCGGGGGCGCCCGCGCCGCCCTGCGGGACCGGCAGCGGGAAGATGCCGAAGTCCTCTTCGGAGAGCCTGTGGCCGGCGGTGGCGTTGTCGAACTCGAGGACCTCCTGGTAGTACATCGCCGCCTTGCCGTCGGCGAACGCCTCCTGCGCGGAGGTGTAGAGCACGCCGTTGGTGCCGGTCTTGGTGTCGGTGCAGGTGTCGACCAGCGTCTTGAACTGCTTGAGCGCGGTGAGGTAGCCCGGGTCGTCGAGCTTGGCCGTAGCAGGCTTGAAGTCGGCCTGCAGGGTGGCGCTCGGCACGTTGTAGGCGAAGAGCTGCTGCAGATAGTGCAGGGCGGGCCAGCCGTCCTTGTTGCCGAAGGCGATCGGCTCGTACCCCGCCTTGCGCAGCGCGCCGCAGCCGCCGATCAGCTCCTCGAAGCTGCTGGGCACCTTGATCCCGGCCTTGGCGAAGGCGGCCTTGTCATAGCCCATGAACTTGCCGTTGTTGTACAGCGGGATCCCGTAGTACTTGCCGTCGTAGGCGAAGGCGGACAGCGACCCCTGGCTGAAGGTCTTGCCCCAGTCGGTGCCGGGTCCGATCACCTTGGTGAGGTCGGCCGCGCGGCCGCCGCGGACGAAGTTCTCCGCCCAGTTGCCGGTCCAGGTGAAGTAGATGTCGGGCAGGGCGTTCGAGGCCGTCAGGGTCTTGGTCTTGTCCTTGATGCTCTGGTCGGTCTCCTGGATGAGCTCGACCTTCACCCCGGGATGCGCCTGCCGGTATTCGGCGGCGAGCTTCTGGAAGTAGGGCTCGAGAGGTTCACCGGCGAACTTGGTGAGAATGCTCAAGGTGCCCGAGTAGTCCGGTGCGGCGGTGAGGTCGGCCGCCGGGGCCTTCGCGGCCGGCGTGCCGCCGGTGCAGCCGGCGAGGGTGAGCACCGAGGTCCCGGCGATGACCGCGAACGTCGTCAGTGCGCGAGGGCGCATGGGCTTCCTTTCTCTCGGGAGGAGACCGCCGGTGCCGGGGCACCTCGATCCGCCGTGGGCCGCTGTGACGTGACCCGATTGGTGTGGGCCGACTGTACAGAGACTCTGATACCGGTACCAGACCCAAAGCGGAAAATTTTATCGTCCCCCGCCGGCGGGATGCCGCGGCGCCCGCAGGGCTGCAGAACCTGCAGGCAGACATCTGCAGCACTGCTCGCGATGTTGACGCCGCGCGACTCCTGTGCCAGCGTGACTCCCGCGTGATACCGGTATCAGACCGCAAAGCGCGGCGCCCGGTCGCAGGCATTCCCGAAAGGACGCGAAGATGCTCGGATTCAACGAGCCGGAATTCCTCTCGCAGATGGCGAGCGCGGTGGCGTTGCGCCCTCAGATAGAGGAACTCGTCGATCGGCTCGTGGACGAGGGGTTCGACAACCTCCTCCTGGTCGGCGCCGGTGGCACGTACGCCCAGATGTGGCCGTACGAGCACCTGGCCCGGCGCGGCTCCACCCTCGATGTGCGCGCCGTGATCGCGGCGGAGCTGGTGGCCTCGGGCGACGCCACCCTCGGCGGACGCTCGGTCGCGATCTTCACCTCGGTCTCCGGCACGACCGACGACAGCATCCGCGCCATCGACCACTGCAAGTCCAAAGGCGCCTACACGATCGGCTTCACCGGCCACCCCGAGTCGCCCGTAGCCCTCAACGTCGACGTCGCTCTCATCTCAGAACCCAAGACCTGGCCTTTCGACATGCAAATGCTGCTCTTCATGGGCCGGCTGCTCGCGCGGCGCGGAGAGTTCGGCGGCTACGAGAAGTTCGCCGGTGAGTTCGCCGGGATCCCGAAGATCATGCTCGACGTGGCCCGGCAGGCCGAGCCGGTGGCGGCCGCCTTCGCCGAGGCGCACAAGGACACCGACTACCACTTCCTCATCGGCGGCGGGAACCTGTGGGGCTTCACCTACCTGTACTCGATGTGCATTCTGGAGGAGATGCAGTGGCTGCGCACCACCAGAGTGCACAGCGCCGAGTTCTTCCACGGTTCGCTCGAACTGCTGGAAGAGAACACGAGTGTGATCATCTTCCAAGGTGAGGACGAGACGCGCTCCCTGACCGATCGGGCCGAGGTCTTCGCCAGACGCGTCTCGAAGGACGTCACCGTCTTCGACACGCGCGAGTACCCCCTTGAGGGCATCAGCCCGGAATTCCGCGGCCTGCTCGCGCCGCTCGTCCTCGACACCGTGATGAGCCGCGTCAGCAAGCACCTGGAGCGGGTGCGCGACCACTCCCTCGACCTGCGCCGCTACTACCGCGTCATGGAGTACTGAGCCGGCGACGCCCCCGCCCGCCGGAACGCACGGGCGGGGCGTACGAACGAGACGTCCGTCCGCGTGCGCCGGTGCCCCACCGGCGCACGCGGCCCGCGCACGGGAGAATTCATGAGAGTCCTCGGCTTCGGCGACAACATCGTCGACCGGTTCGTCGACCGCGGCGTCGACTATCCCGGCGGCAACAGCGTGAACGTCGCCGTCTACGCCCGCCGCCTCGGCCTCGAAGCGGCCTACTTGGGAGTCTTCGGCGACGACGAGCTCGGTCGCTTCCTGGCCGGCTCGATCGCCGCCCAGCAGGTCGCCGTCGACCGCTGTGCCGTCCGAGCCGGAGAGACCGGCATCTCCTACCTGCGGGTCGACGATGGCGACCGCCGCTTCCTCGGCTGGAACGGCGGAGGGGTCACGGTGCGCGCGCCGCTGGCGCTCGACGACGAACTGCTCCGGTACGTGTCGTCGTTCGACCTCGTCCACTCCAGCGTGTACTCCCGCAGCGAGAGCGAACTGCCGAAGCTGGCCCGGCTCGCCACGCTGGTGAGCTTCGACCTCTCCAGCGAGGACGAGTTCCGCACCCCCTCCTACCTCGACCGCGTCTGCCCGTACGCCGACCTGGTGCTGCTGTCGTGTTCTCACCTCGACGAGGCCGCCACCCGCGCGGTCCTGTCCGAGGTCGTGCGGCGCGGCGCGCGGCTCGCGGTCGGCACCCGGGGCGTGGAAGGCGCGATCGTGCACGACGGCCGCGTCACCGTGGCGAACCCGGCGCGCCCCGTGGAGGACCCGCGCGACATCATCGACACGATGGGGTGCGGTGACGCGTTCCTCGCCGGGTTCGCGGTCGCGCTGCTGCGCGGCGGCTGGTCCGCGGACGCCCGCCCGCGATGCCGCATTCTCGAGCGCGCGCTGCGTAAGGGCGCGGAGTCGGCCTACCGGCAGTGCTTCGTCGAAGGCGCGTTCCGCCACGGCAGGCCCGCCCCGCAGCCGGCCGTGGTTAGCATGAGGCCAATCTTCCGACCCGAGAAATGAGGAACGCGATCCATGCCAGCTGACCGGGGCCAGGCGGGACCACCGACGATCTCCGAGGTGGCCGCCGAGGCCGGTGTCGGCCGCGCGACCGCGGCGCGCACGCTGGGCGGGTATGGGTACGTCAGCCCCGAGCTGCGCGAGCGGGTGCTCGCGGCGGCCGAGAAGCTCGGCTACCGCGCGAACGCGCTCGCGCGCAGCATGTCGACAGGTGTCAGCCACACGCTCGGCGTGATCGTCGCCGACATCGCGAATCCGTTCTTCGCCGGCGTGGTGCGCGGGATCTCCGACACCTCCCGGGCCCGCGGCTTCGACACGATCGTGCTGAGCACGTACGAGGACCTCGACGAGGAGGTCGCGGCGACGAACGTGCTCATCGACAAACGCGTCGACGGCGTGATCATCGCCTCGGCCGCGGTGGACCGCCGCGAGGTCGCCCACATCAAAGGGGCCACGGACCGGGGCATCCCCGTGGTGCTCGTCGACCGCGCGGTCGCGTCGCTCGATCTGGACACGGTCGTCATCGACAACCGCGACGCGGCGCGCGGGGCGGTCGAGACGCTCATCGCGGCCGGGCACCGCCGCATCGGGTTCGTGTGGGGACCTCCCATGCCGGAGTCGCCCGCGACCCGGCGCGGGCTGCTGGCGGAGGCGTCCCGCAACCTGTGGACGGACGGAGAGCGCCTGCGCGGGTACCTGGACGCGCTCGACGACGCGCGCATCCCCTTCGACCCCGAGCTGGTGATGGTCGGGCGCAAGACCGAGGAGCGGGTGACCGAGGACGTCGCCCGCATGCTCGCCCTCCCTGACCGCATGACCGCGCTGTTCTGCACCGAGACCGACGGGGTGACCGGTTCCCTGCGGGCCCTGCGTGCCGCGGGGCTGTCCTACCCCCGCGACGTCGCACTGATCGGTTTCGACGACAGCGCGTGGGCGGCGGTCATGGAACCGCCGCTGACGATGATCGAACAGCCCGTGCACCAACTCGGCGCGAAGGCGGCACAGGTGCTCCTCGACACGCTCGAAGGGGCCGGGCCCGCAAGGGAGACCCACGTGCTCCGCTCGCGCCTCATCGTGCGCTCCTCCGTCGCCCCGCCGCCGCGCTCCTGAGCCCCTCGCCTCAGATGGCGGCGAGGGCGTCGAGGAGGGTGGTGGCGGTTTCGACGTCGGCGGTCAGGGGGCGGTCCTCGTCGCCGCGCTCGAGCCGGGCGGCGGCCTGCGCGAAGGCCGCGCCCACGGGAGCGGTGAGGTCGGGGGGAAGGGTCCGCTGGCGCAGCGCTCGTACGGCCGCCACCAGCTCGCAGGCCACCACCAGGCGGTAGGACCCGGCCGCCTGCAGGGTCTGGCGCGCCGACTGGGAGGCGAAGCTCGCGTGCTCCTCGACGCCGCGGGACAGGACGGCGTGGCCGAGCGCGGCCGGGTGGGCCGCGTTGCGTAGCCCGGCCAGCGCGGAGTTCGCGGCGTACTCCAGGATCATCACGCCCGAGCTGCCGGCGGGTCCCTCGGCGAGGAAGGGGCGCAGGCCGGTGAACGCGGGCTCCACCAGGGTGCCCAGCCGGGCGGTGGACAGTTGCGCGGTGTGCAGGAGCGCCAGCCGCAGGTGGTCGAGGGCGAGCCCGAGCGGCGCCTGGTGGAAACCCCCGTGGTGGTGGACGGTGCCGTCGGCGGCGGCGATCAGCGGGTTCTCCGCCGCCGCGTTGATCTCGATGTCGAGGACGCGTTCGAGCGCCTGCGCGGCCTCGACGGCCGGGCCGTGCACCTGGGGGAAGCACCGGTAGCCGAAGGGGTCCTGGATCCGGGTCGTGATGGCCGGCATGGCCTGCTGGGAGATGGGCGCGGGAAGGCGTTCGCCGAGGAGGCGGCGCATCTCGGCGGCCACCGCGAGGCCGCCGGGGTGGGGGCGCCCGGCGTGCACCTGCTCGTCGTACGGCTCGGTGCCGCCGTCGACGGCCAGCAGGGACAGGGCGGCGATCACCTGGGTGGCGCGCAGCAGAGTGGTGATCTCCGACCAGGCGAGCGCCGCCTGGCCGATCGTCAGGGCGCTGCTGCTGCAGAAGGCGAGCGCGTCGCCGGTCTCCAACGTGATCGGTTCGGGCGGCGCCTCTCGGCTGCCGGTCTGCGGGGCGACGGGTTCGGGGGGCGCTTTCCGGTCGCCCGTGTCCGGCCTGATCGGGGCGGGTCGCCTGCCGCCGCCGGTGGTCCAGGGGCGTTCGCCGATGAGGGTGAGGCCGGTCTCGGCCAGGGCGGTCAGGTCCCCGGTGCCGATCGCGCCGATCTCGTGGACCTCGGGCAGGTGCCCGGTGTCGAGGGCATGGGCGAGGGCCTCGGCGAAGGCGGGTTGCAGCCCTGCGCCGCCGGCGAGGATCTGGTTGGCGCGGACGGCCATCATGGCGCGCGTCTGGTCGGCGGGGACGAGCGGGCCGATGCCGCCGGCGTGGCTGCGCAGCAGCCGGAGCCCGTGGGTGTCGCCGTCGGCCGAGGTGACGTCCTCGGTGCGGTTGGCGCCGACCCCGGTGGTGCGGCCGTAGACGGGCCTGCGGCGCGCGATCTCGGCGGCGGCCTTGTAGGAGGCGGCGGCGCGGTCGAGTCCTTCGGGGGCAAGGGTGACCGGGGCATCGGCGCGTGCGATGTCCGTGATGTCGGCCGGACGGGTTCGGGTCCCGTCCAGGATGATCGTCCGTAAAGCCATCAAAAGAGCCCCTCAGCTGGCACATTACCTGAATTTTCCGGCTACCCCCTTGACGCGCCGACATGCGTCGACAATCGTGCATGAAAGTATGCATTCGCGGCAAGGGGTGTAAGTCGGCTAAGTGCCGCTCCGAGCCGCGGCGGACGGAGAGGTGGGGACGGATGAGCCAGCCGGCGAACGCGGCGGCCGTGGCGGCCGAGGACGCCTCGCGGGTCGCGGCACGGCTCAGGAAGATCATCGAGGGGCACCGGCTGTCGCCCTCGCAGCGGCGGATCGCGCGCTACCTGCTGGAACGCCCGGCGGAGGCGGTCTTCCTCACCGGCAACGACATCGCCGAGGCGGTCGGCATCAGCCAGCCCTCGGTGACGCGCTTCGCCTTCGCTCTCGGCTTCACCGGCTTCCCGGAGTTCCGCGACCATCTGCGCGCCGCCCTGCGCGACGGCCAGGACGCCGCCGCCGAACCCACCGAGCTCAACGCCGTCCAGGCGATGATCGACTCCGAGCTGCGTAACCTGGAACTGTTGCGGGACGGCCTCGCCGACCCCGGCCGGCTGCTGGAGGTCGCCGCCGCCCTGGCGGCGTCCCGGCCGCTCCCGGTCATCGGGCTGCGGGTCTCGGCGCCGCTCGCGCACCTGTTCGGCTACCTGGCCGCCAAGGCGCACCCCGACGTCCGGGTCATCGACGCGCCGGGGTCGGCCATGGAGGACCGGCTGAGCAGGGCCGCCGACGCCGGGGCCGCGTGGGCGCTCGCTTTCGGCCTGCCTCGCTACCCGCGCGAACTGCGCGACGGGCTCGTGTGGGCCAGGCGGGCGGGCCTGCGGGTCGCGCTGGTCACCGACCACTCGGTCGGCGCGCTGGCCGAGCACGCCGACGTGGTGCTGGAGGCGCCGGTCAGCTCGCAGTTCGCCTTCGACTCACAGGCCGCGCCCAGCGTGCTGTGCGCCGCGCTGGTCCACGCGATGTTGGAGGCGCTGCCCACCAGGGAACAGGCGTCCATCGAGGAGTTCGAGAACAGCGCCGCGGAACGCCGGCTGTTCCTGCCCGACTGACCGCCGGGCGACCAGGCGTCCCGGCCGGCGTACGGCCGGGACCGAGAACGTACAGGCCGAGCAAGGACAAGGAGAAGACGAGCGATGAGTGACGGCGCGCGGCGGGTGATCCGCTCTCCCCGGGGCACGGACCTCTCCTGCCAGGGCTGGCAGCAAGAGGCCGCCTTCCGGATGCTGCACAACAACCTCGACCCGGAGGTGGCCGAACACCCCGACGAGCTGGTCGTGTACGGCGGCACGGGCAAGGCGGCGCGCGACTGGCCGTCGTTCGACGCGATCGCCCGCACACTCCAGGGGCTGAAGCAGGACGAGACGCTGCTCGTCCAGTCCGGCCGCCCGGTCGGCGTCATGCGCACCCACGAGTGGGCGCCCCGCGTGCTGCTCGCCAACTCGAACCTCGTCGGCGACTGGGCCAACTGGGAGGAGTTCCGCCGCCTGGAGGCGCTGGGCCTGACCATGTACGGCCAGATGACGGCCGGCTCGTGGATCTACATCGGCACGCAGGGCATCCTGCAGGGCACCTACGAGACCTTCTCCGCCGTGGCCGCCAAGCGGTTCGGCGGCACGCTGGCCGGGACGATCACGCTCACCGCCGGCCTCGGCGGGATGGGCGGCGCCCAGCCGCTCGCCGTCACGATGAACGGCGGGGTCGCGATCTGCGTCGACTGCGACCCCTCGCGCATCGCCCGCCGCATCGAGCACCGCTACCTGGACGTCGAGGCGGGCAGCCTGGAGGAGGCACTGCGCCTGGCCACCGAGGCCCGCGACGCGCGCCGCCCGCTGTCGATCGGCCTGCTCGGCAACGCGGCCGAGGTGCTGCCGCGGATGCTCGCCATGGACGCGCCGATCGACATCGTCACCGACCAGACCTCCGCCCACGACCCGCTGGCGTACCTGCCGCTCGGCATGGCGTTCGAGGACATGCGCGAGCAGGCGGCCAAGGATCCGGCGGCCTTCACGCTGCGCGCCCGCGAGTCGATGGCCAGGCACGTCGAGGCGATGGTCGGCTTCATGGACCGGGGCGCCGAGGTCTTCGACTACGGCAACTCCATCCGAGGCGAGGCCAAGCTGGCCGGGTACGCGCGGGCGTTCGACTTCCCCGGCTTCGTCCCCGCCTACATCCGGCCGCTGTTCTGCGAGGGCAAGGGGCCGTTCCGCTGGGCCGCGCTGTCGGGCGACCCGCGGGACATCGCCGCCACCGACAAGGCCATCCTCGAGCTGTTCCCCGAGAACGAGTCGCTGGCCCGCTGGATCAAGCTCGCCGGGGAGCGGGTCGCCTTCCAGGGGCTGCCCGCACGGATCTGCTGGCTGGGGTACGGCGAGCGGGACAAGGCGGGCCTCCGGTTCAACGAGATGGTCGCCTCCGGGGAACTGCGCGCCCCGGTGGTCATCGGCCGCGACCACCTCGACTGCGGGTCGGTCGCCTCGCCGTACCGCGAGACCGAGGGGATGCTCGACGGCTCCGACGCCATCGCCGACTGGCCGCTGCTCAACGCGATGGTCAACGTCGCCTCGGGCGCGTCCTGGGTGTCGATCCACCACGGCGGCGGGGTCGGCATCGGCCGCTCGATCCACGCGGGCCAGGTGGCCGTCGCCGACGGCACGGCCCTCGCGGCGCAGAAACTGGAGCGGGTGCTGACCAACGATCCCGGTATGGGCGTCATCCGGCACGTCGACGCCGGGTACGAGAAGGCGGCCGAGATCGCCGGGGAGCGCGGCGTGCGGATCCCGATGGCGGAGGGGGAAGCGCGGTGACCAGGCCCGGCCCGGGGAAGCACCCCGATCGGGACGGCCCTGTTCCCCTTGATCCTTTCCAGGACGGCCCGGTTTCCGATGATCCTCTGAAGGACGGCCTGTTTCGCGAGGGTCCACTCACGAATGATCGGGTCGGCGGAGGCGCGCTTCTCGACCGTTTCGAGCAGACCTGGAGTGCTCTGTCCCGAGTCGGCGACGAGGGCGCCCGAGGGTACCGGCGGTTCGCGTGGACGCCGGTGGACCTCGCGCTGCGCACGTGGTTCCGGGAGCAGGCCGAGGCGCGCGGCATGGACTGCGAGCAGGACCGCAACGGCAACCTGTGGGCCTGGTGGGGAACCCCCGGGCCCGGGGCGGTCGTCACCGGCAGCCACCTGGACAGCGTCCCCGGCGGCGGGGCCTTCGACGGCCCGCTCGGCGTGGTCTCGGCGTTCCTCGCCGTCGACCTGCTGCGCGAGCGGGGCGTCGTGCCGGAGCGTCCCATCGCCGTGGTGAACTTCGCCGACGAGGAGGGCGCCCGCTTCGGCGTCGCCTGCGTCGGCAGCCGCCTGCTCGCCGGGGTCCTCGCCCCGGACGCCGCCCGCGCGCTGCGCGACGCCGACGGGGTGACGCTGGCCGAGGCCATGCGCGCCGCCGGCGCCGACCCCGGGGCGCTCGGCCGGGACGAGGAGGCTCTCGCCCGCATCGGCGCCTTCGTGGAGCTGCACATCGAGCAGGGGCGCGGGCTCGCCGGCCTGGACGCGCCGGTCGGGGTGGCGAGCGCGATCTGGCCGCACGGCCGGTGGCGCTGCACCTTCCACGGCGAGGGCAACCACGCCGGCACCACGCTCCTGGCCGACCGGCGCGACCCCATGCTGCCGTTCGCCTCCGCGGTGCTCGCCACCAGGCAGGCCGCCGAGCGGCTCGGCGCGGTGGCGACGTTCGGCAAGGTCCTGGTCGACCCGAACGGGACCAACGCGATCGCCTCCAGGGTCGACGCCTGGCTCGACGGGCGCGCTCCCGACTCGGCGACGGTGCGCAAGATGGTGGAGGAGATCACCGGCGCCGCCGAGGCGGCGGGTGCCGGGCACGGGGTGCGGGTCGAGGTGGTGGAGGAGTCCTGGACTCCGGTCGTGGAGTTCGGCGGCGAGCTGCGCGACCGCGTCGCCGCCACCCTCGGCGGGGTACCGGCCCTGCCCACGGGAGCGGGCCACGACGCGGGCATCCTGTCGGCGTACGTGCCGAGCGCGATGCTGTTCGTCCGTAACCCGACCGGGACCAGCCACAGCCCGGCCGAGCACGCCGAGCCCGCGGACTGCGTCGCCGGAATCCTCGCCCTGACCGCCGCACTGGAGGATCTCGCATGCGGGTGAGCCCTCTCCGCCCCGCCCGCCCGACGCGGCAAGATGGGAACGTCCATCCTGCCGGCCAGGTGTGGCCAGGTGGGAGCGTCCACCCTGCCGGCCAGGTGTCGCCAGGTGGGAGCGTCCGCCCCGCCGGCCGGGTGTGGCCGGGCGGGAGCGTCGCGTGGGAGGGCGTGTACCCATGAGCGTCTTCTACGCCGATCACGCGTGGCTGGGCGGCGAGGCCACGGTCGCCGGCGTCGCCATCGAGGTCGCCGGCGGGCGGGTCGCGGCCGTACGCCAGGGGGTCGCCGGGCCGCCGCCCGGCGCCGTCCACCTGCGCGGGGTCACCGTTCCCGGGCTCGCCAACGCCCACTCGCACGCCTTCCACCGGGCGCTGCGCGGGCGCACCCAGCGCGGGCGCGGCACCTTCTGGACCTGGCGCGAGCAGATGTACCGCGTCGCCGCCCGCCTCACCCCCGACGGGTACCACGCCCTGGCCAGGGCGGTCTACGCGGAGATGGCACTCGCCGGGATCACCTGCGTCGGCGAGTTCCACTACGTCCACCACGACACCGGGGGACGCCCCTACGCCTCGCCGAACGCGATGGGAGAGGCACTGATCGCCGCCGCGGACGACGCCGGCATCCGCATCACGCTGCTGGACACCTGCTACCTGCGCGGCGGCTTCGGCATGCCGCCGGAGGGGCCGCAGCTCCGCTTCACCGACGGGGACGCGACCACCTGGTCGGAACGGGTCTCGGGCCTCAAGGCCGGCCCGCACGCCCGCGTCGGCGCGGCGATCCACTCGGTGCGCGCCGTGCCGCCCGAGGAGATCGGCGTGGTGAGCGGCTGGGCGCGTGAGGGGGGCGTGCCGCTGCACTTCCACCTGTCCGAGCAGGTCGCCGAGAACGAGGCGTGCCTGTCCGCCTACGGCCGGACCCCGGCGGAGCTGCTGGCCGATGGCGGCGCGCTCGGCGCGCTCTCCACGGCGGTGCACGCGACGCACCTCACCCCGGGGGACATCGCGCTGCTCGGGGAGTCCGGCACGGGCGTCTGCATGTGCCCGACCACCGAACGCGACCTCGCCGACGGCATCGGCCCGGCGCGGGCACTGGCGGACGCCGGCTCGCCCATCTCCCTCGGCAGCGACAGCAACGCCGTCGTCGACCTGCTGGAGGAGGCGCGCGGCGTCGAGCTGGACGAGCGCCTGGCCACCCGGCGGCGGGGACACTGGCTCGCCGCCGACCTGTTGCGCGCGGCCACGAGCGGCGGGCACGCCTCGCTCGGCTGGCCCGAGGCGGGCCGCATCGAGGCGGGAGCCTCGGCGGACCTGGTCACGATCGCCCTCGACTCCGTGCGGACGGCGGGCTGGGCGGCGGACTGCCTGGTGGAGACGCTGGTGTTCGCCGCCACGGCGGCCGACGTCCGCGAGGTGATCGTGGCCGGCCGGCGCATCGTCACCGCCGGCCGCCACCTGGCGGTCGGCGACGTCCCCACCACCCTCGCCACCGCCATCGCCGACCTGACCTGACACCACCTCTCCGCCGGTATGTGTCCTTCCGGCGCCGGGCCGGCGGGGGTGGTGCGGTGAGGCCGGCGCCGTTGTGCGGCAGGTGACGCGGCTGAGGCGGCGGGGGAGAAGATCATGAGGTTCGGAATGGGCGCGGGAGGCAGGGTGGGCGTGAGTTCTCTTCTCATCGACGGCATCGGGTCGCTGGTCACCAACGACCCGGCGGTCGGGCGGGGCCCGCTCGGGCTGGTCGAGGACGCCGCGCTGGTCGTCGAGGACGGGCGCGTGGCCTGGGCGGGCCCGCGGTCGCGGGTCCCCGAGGGGGCGGCGCGGGAGCGGTTCGACGCCGGAGGCCGGGCGGTCATCCCGGGGTTCGTGGACAGCCACGCGCACCTGGTGTTCGCCGGCGACCGCACGGCGGAGTTCGAGGCCCGGATGTCCGGCCTCCCCTACAGCGCCGGCGGCATCCGCACCACGGTGGCGGCCACCCGCGCGGCGACCGACGAGGCGCTGCGCGCCAACGTGCGGCGCCTGGTCGGCGAGGCGCTCCGCTCGGGCACGACCACCATCGAGTGCAAGTCCGGGTACGGCCTGACGGTGGAGGACGAGGCGCGGAGCCTGCGGCTGGCCGCCGAGCAGACCGGCGAGGTGACCTACCTCGGCGCCCATGTGGTGCCGCCGGAGTTCGCCGGCGACCCGGACGCCTACGTGGACCTGGTCGCCGGCGCGATGCTCGACGCGTGCGCGCCGCACGCCAGGTGGATCGACGTCTTCTGCGACCGGGGCGCCTTCGACGGCGACCAGACCCGGGCGATCCTCTCGGCCGGCAAGGAGCGAGGCCTGGTGCCGAGGGTCCATGCCGGGCAGCTCGAGCAAGGTCCCGGTGTGCGGGTCGCGGTCGAGCTGGGGGCGGCCTCCGCCGACCACCTGACGCATCTGAGCGACGCCGACGTGGAGGCGCTGGCCGGCGGCGACACGGTGGCGACGCTCCTGCCCGGCGCGGAGTTCTCCACGCGCTCGCCCTACCCGGACGCGCGCCGCCTGATCGACGCCGGGGCCACGGTGGCGCTCGCCGCCGACTGCAACCCCGGGTCCAGCTACACGACCAGCATCCCCTTCTGCGTCGCCCTCGCCGTGCGCGACATGCGGATGACCCCCGGCGAGGCGGTGTGGGCGGCCACCATGGGCGGCGCGCGAGCGCTGCGCCGGAGCGATGTCGGCCACCTGGCGCCCGGCGCCCGCGCCGACATCGTCCTGCTGGACGCCCCCTCGCACGTCCACCTGTCCTACCGCCCCGGCGTCCCCCTCATCGCCGGAGTCTGGAAGGGGGGCCAGCCGGTCGTACCGGCCGGATGACGGGGGCCGGCCCCGGAGGAACGGGGAGGGCGCGGCCGGGGGCGGGTCACCAGCGGATGACGCTCGCGGCCCAGGTGTAGCCGGTGCCCGCCGCGAGGAGCAGGACGAGGTCGCCGGGGGCGAGCAGCCCCGCCCGGTCCGCCCGGTCCAGGGCGAACAGCGGATCTACGCCGCTCATGTGCCCGGTGTCGTCGAGGTACATCGCCCGGTCGGCGGGCAGGCCGAGCTCTTTGACCAAGGCGTCGTGCAGCGAGCGCTTGACGTGGATGCCGCACAGGTACGACACGTCGCGCCGGCGGGCGCCCGAGCGCCGCAGCGCCCCGTCCGCCGCCGCGAGGAAGTTCGGCAGCGTGACCGGGTCCAGCCGTTCCTTCATCCCGGCGGGGTCGGGGACGTCCAGCAGGTGCCGCCGGGCGCGCACGGTGTCGTGGCTGGCCGGTTCGGCGCTGCCGCCCGCCGGGACCATCACGTCGCGCGAGAACGACCCGTCCGTGATCATGTGGCAGCCCAGCACCTCCCGGGCGACCCGCCCGCCGTCCCCGGTCTCCTTGACGAACAGCGCCGCCACCGCGCCGTCCCCGAAGTCGTAGGCGAACCGGGTCCTCGGGTTGCCGTAGTCGATCAGGGACGACTCGCGGGACGCGGCCACGGCCAGCACCGTGCGCAGCTCGTCCTCGGCCCGCAGCAGGTCGCGGCACACCCGCACGGCCACCGGCGATCCGCAGGAAACGTAGGACAGCTCCAGGACGGCCGCCCGGTCGCAGCCGGTCAGGTGGGCGACGCGCGGCGCGGCGTGCCACACCTCGTAGTCCTTCCACGTTGAGCCGAAGTACACCAGCGCGTCGACCTCGCTCGGCTCCATGCCGCGCTCGGCCAGCAGCCTCCGCGCCACCGTGGCCGCCATGTCGCTGACGTGCTCGCCCGGGGCGGCGATGTGCTTGCCGCGCAGCCCGAACTTGCCGGCGAGCACCTGTTCGGGGATGCCCGACAGCGCGGAGATCTCGGCCGCGCCCATCCACCGCTCGGGAAGGTACGACGCCGTCGCGGCCAGCCGCACCCGGGTCACCCGCCCGCCTCCCACGTGCCGCGCAGTTCGTTCTTCAGCAGCTTGCCGACCGCCGAGCGGGGCAGCCGGCCGACCAGCCTGACGTGCCTCGGCACCTTGAAGCCGGCGAGCATGCCCCGGCAGTAGGCGACCAGGTCGTCGACGGCGGGCGCGGCCCCGGGCGCCGGCACGACGAACGCGCACCCCACCTCGCCCCAGCGGTCGTCCGGCACCCCGACTACCGCCGCCTCGGCGACGTCCGGATGCCCTTGCAGCACGGACTCCACCTCGGCGGGATAGACGTTCTCTCCACCGGAGACGTACATGTCCTTGGCCCGGTCGCGGATGCGGTAGAAGCCGCTCGCGTCGCGCTCGGCGACGTCTCCGGTGCGCAGCCAGCCGTCGGCCATGACCGCCGCCGTCGCCGCCGGGTCGTGCCAGTATCCGGCGAACACGTTCGGCCCCCGCACGAGCAGTTCCCCAGCCGCCGGGCCGTCGAGCAGCCGGCCGGTGGCGGCGTCGCGCAGCGCCACGTCGACGTGGGGATAGGGAGTGCCGGCCCAGCCGACCCGGCCGGCGACCTCCTCCGCGGGCAGGCACAGCACGTTCGGCGCGGCCTCGGTCAGCCCGTAGCCCTGCACGATGGACACGCCCCTGTCCAGCCAGACGCGCAGCAGCGGCTCCGGCATGGGAGCCCCGCCCACGACGACGCGCCGCAGGCCGGACAGGTCGGCCGAGGCGAAGGCGGGGTGCGTCGCCATGAACAGGTAGGTCGCCGGGACCCCCATCATGGTGGTCACGCCCCGCTCGGCGATCAGGCGCAGCGCCCGCCCGGCGTCGAAGGACGCCTCCAGCACCACGGTCGCGCCCTTCCACCAGGCGAGCAGCGGCTGGACGTTCCACCCGCCGACGTGGAACTGGGGGAGCACCTGGAGCACCACGTCGTCCTCGCGAAGCTCGCAGCCGCGGTCGAGGGACAGATTGGTCCAGAAGCAGTTGGCGTGGGTCAGCAGGGCGCCCTTCGGCCGCCCGGTGGTGCCGGAGGTGTAGACGAGCAGCAGCCCGGCGTCGTCCGGCGGGTCCCCGGGAAGACCGTCCGGCCTCGCGGCCGGGTCACCGGCCAGTGGCGCCCGCGTGCCCAGCGAGTCGAGGCCCTGCCGCGTGAGCTCCACGATCGGGCACGCGTGCCCGGACACGACGCGGGCCTGCTCCGCCAGCGGCAGCAACTCGGGCGAGGCCAGCAGGATCGACGGCTCGGCGTCGGAGAGCTGGTAGGCGACCTCCGGCGCGGTCAGCCGCACGTTGACCGGGGTGAGGATCAGCCCGGCCTTGGCGCAGGCGAAGAACACCTCCACGTGCTCCGGGCGGTTGCCGGTCAGGGTGGCCACCCGGTCGCCGGGCCGCAGCCCGCCGGCGAGCAGCGCCGCCGCCAGCCGCTCCGACCGGGCGTCCAGCGTCGCGTAGGAGGTCTCGGCGCCGTCGAAGACGATCGCCGTGCGGCGGGGCGTGGCGCGTGCCCTGTCGCGCGGCCACCGGCCCAGCGCCATCGTCACCGGCCCTCCCGGTCACGTTCGCGTGCCTCCGCACCCGCCGACCGAGACGCACCCGCCGCCGGAGGCACGCCGTCAGACGGAGAGGCGGCGGCACCGAGGCCGCGCAGGACGAAGGCGTACATCTCCTCGAAGACCTGGTCGGGCACCGTGCCGGGAGCGTCCTGCCACAGGATCCACCGCATCCCGACCAGCTCGCCGACGCCCATCAGGGCCCAGGCCAGCACCTCGGGGTCGGCTTCCGCGATCTCGCCCGCGGCCATCGCCGCGCGCAGCCCGCCGATGTAGCCGTCGGCGATCGTCCGGTAGTGCCGCTGGAGCATGCCGGGGGAGGCGAACTCGGCCTGCCGGATGATCCGGTACAGCGCCGGGTGCTCGGCGGTGAAGCGGAAGAACCCCTTGAAGCCCAGCCTCTCGGCCTCGGCCCGGCTCCGCCCCTGGCGCGCGCCGTCCGACATCGCCCGGCGGACCCGCCGGTTGAGGTCGGTCACCAGCTCGTCGAAGATCTGCTGCTTGCCCTCGAAGTAGATGTAGAACGTCCCCTGCGAGCAGCCGGCCGCTTCAGTGATCTTGACGATGGAGGCCTCGTGGTAGCCCAGCCCGGCGAACACCTCCTCCGCCGCGTCGAGCAGCCGGCGCCGGGTGCGCTCACCCTTCGGGGAGAGCGGCCGCCCCCGGGTGCTGGTGGGCGGCGGCTCGTCCTCGACCTGCCATGCCTGCATGCGTCTTCCCCCGATCACGTGGTCAGGCCGTGGGCACCCGCGACAGGTGGGCGTGCAGGAGCGCGGCGAACTCCTCGGGCCGCTGGGTGTACGGGAAGTGCCCGGTGCCTTTCATGAGGTGCTCGGTGTAGTCGCCGTACCGGTCGAGGACGTCCCTGGTCTGCTGCACCATCGGCTGTGCGGGGAACGCCTCCGCGCCGGGCCAGCCCGGGACGTACCCGCTCGCCCCGAGGTGGCCGAGGTCGGTCATCGAGGTGTCGGAGACGATGGCGTCGAGGTCGCCGTACACCCAAAGGACCGGCGCGCGGCAGCCGGAGCCGGGCAGGGAGCTCCAGTGGAAGTACTTCGGCGATATCGCGTTGAGCACGCCGCGGCTCCCGGGCGCCACGCCCGGCCAGTTGGGTGAGGGCAGGGAGGTCCCCGGGTAGTTGTCGTCGCCGACCCGTGCGGCCAAGATGCCCTTGAGCAGGGCCTCCTCGTCGCGGACCGCCTCGGGGCCGGGGAAGTAGAGGGTGCGCACGACGTTGCGGGGGGACAGCGGGCTGCCGTCGGACTCGTCGCCCTCGGCGATGAGCCTCACCAGTTCGGGGTTGGCGGTGCCGCCGCCGGAGCCCGCGTAGTCGGGGGCGCAGGGCGTGCCGTCGCGCCGGGTCCCGCCATAGCCGTACGGCGGGACGGGCGCCACCGGCGTGAGCGTGAGCACCCGGCCGGGGTGGTGGACGGCGAAATCGAGGACGATGCCGCCGCCCAGGGAGTGGCCGACCAGATGGACGGCGTCCAGGCCCAGCGCGTCCAGCAGTGCGACCAGGTCGTCGCGGAAGTCGCCGACGCCCCGGGTGGCGTCCACGGGCGCCGCCTCGGCGGCGCCGAAGCCCCGCAGGTCGGGGGCGATGCCTCGGAAGCCGGAGGGCAGCAAGGAGAGCTGTTCGTCCCAGACGGAGCCGTCGGACAGGTTGCCGTGGACGAAGAGGATCGGGACGCCGTCGCCCGCCTCTCGGATGTGGGTCGCCAGGCGCGCGGTGCGCACCGTGCGAGAGCGGGCTGCGTTCATCGCCATCCCTTGCAGAACCGGATCGTGGCCGTCAAATTAACACATGAATCACCTCTCATAAAAGAGCGATGGCAAACCACGGCGGCGCCGGCGAACACGGCGGATCAAGGCCCGTTTCAGCGGATGGGGCAGCCGGGGGAGCCTGATCGCCCTCACTCGCCCGCGCCGGCCGACGGCACCGGGGACGGGCCGGTCCTGATCGGCTCGTCCTGCCGGCGGCTCAGCTCGTAGGCGACGCGCAGCTGCATGGGGCATGTCCCCTGCCGAGAGGGCCGTGCTACGGGCCGCGACTGCATCCGGATGACTCGTGACAGAGGTCAGCACAACGTCAGCACCGGTGCTGACAAAGACGGCGAATGACCCGAAGCGACAAGAAGCCCCAGACTCACGATCAAGGCCGGAGCTGGGGCTTTGGCTCCTGTTTGACCAGGTCAGAACTGGCGTGCTGTGGAGCGTGGTGGGCGATACTGGGATTGAACCAGTGGCCTCTACCGTGTCAAGGTAGCGCTCTCCCACTGAGCTAATCGCCCTCGATGAGCACCCCAAGGGGGAGGCCTCGACGAGAAATCAGAGCGGACGACGGGATTCGAACCCGCGACCCTCACCTTGGCAAGGTGATGCTCTACCAGCTGAGCCACGTCCGCGTGATCACCTGAGGCGCTGCCTCGATGACGCGTATCTCACCTTACCGGATCCCGGGCGTGCGAGATCCCTCCGGGACCCGAAGACGCGAGCGGAAACCTCGCCTTCTCGGAGCCGCCCACCGGGGTCTTGCCGGCCGCCCGACTGAGGCGCTCCACCGGAACGGAGCCCGGCGGTGAACCACCGCCCAGGATTCTCCTTGCGCGACGAAGATTACCGCGCAGCCCAAGGTGGTCATGACCTGCGGTGATAGCGTGAAAGCGTTGCCAACGGGGGGAGGCGGCATGTCAAACCACGCAGATCCGGTCCTCGACTGCCCGGTGGATCAGACCCCGGACCCTCGGGAGCTGATCGAGGCGGCCATGCAGTGGCACTTCGACCCGGAGACCGGCTCGCCGTTCTGGCTGGAGCGCGCCAAGACCCTGGACTTCGATCCGTGCCAGGACGTGCACAGCTTCGCCGATCTGCGGATGTTCCCCAACGTGGTCGACGACCTGCGGGACGTGCGCGTGGAGGATCTCATCCCCAAGGGCTACGGACCGCACCCCGAGGTCGCCGGCGTGTTCGAGAGCGGTGGCACCACCGGGCCCCCCAAGCGCGTGATCATGCTCAAGGACTGGATGGACCGCCTGATGGCGTTCACCATGCGCGACATGGACTCCCGGGGCGACCCGCGAGACGTCAACTGGCTCTCGCTCGGGCCGAGCGGGCCGCACCTGTTCGGCGCGCTTGCCTCCTGGGAGTCGCGGCTGCGCGGAGGCGTGAAGTTCGCCGTCGACCTGGACCCGCGCTGGGTCAAGAAGTGCATCCGCGACGGCCGGATCGACGAGGCCGACCGCTACGCCGAGCACCTGATCGACCAGAGCGCCTTCCTGCTGGAGACCCAGGACATCGGGATCATGATCACCACGCCGCCGCTGCTCGAGCGCATCGCGCGCAGGGACCGGCTCGTCGAGCTGATCAACCGGAAGGTCCGGGTGCTGTTCTGGGCGGGCGCCCACATGGACGCCGACACCCGGCACCTGCTGCGCACCGAGGTGTTCCCGGACGTCGACCTGCGCGGCACGTACGCCAGCACCATGGTCATGGGCGGCACGGTCGAGCGCCCCGGCCTGACCGACGGCGACCCGTGGGTCTTCGACCCGTTCTCGCCCTACATCTCCTTCGCGGTCGTCGATCCGGAGACCGGCGTGGAGGTGGCCTACGGCGAGCGGGGGCAGGTCGTGATGAACCATGTCAGCAAGAACATGCTGCTGCCGAACAACCTCGAACGGGACCTCGCGACCCGGATCAAGCCCCTGCCGGGAACCATGGGCGACTCGGTCGCCGACGTCAGCCCGGTCCCGGTGTTCGACAACGAGACCGTCATCGAGGGGGTCTACTGATGAGTGAGCTCATCCAACTCGACGCCCTCGGGCCGAAGGGGCCCTACCGGACCGCCAACCGGCGGACCGTCACCGACGTCAGCGGCGTGCCCGTCGCCGAGCTCAGCCTGGTGCCGAAGCTGTACGTCGAGCGCAGCGTGGCCGCACTGCACAAGGCGCGGGTCATGCCGCCAGAGGAGCGCGCCGCCGCCCTGGAGCGGGCCGGGCGCGCGTTCGCCAACGAGACCATCAACGGGCTGTCCGTCGAGGACTACCAGCACGCGGTGAGCCGGGTCGCGGGGATGCCGATCTCGGTGGTGCGCGCCGCGACCAGGTCCATCGAGCGAGCCGCCCGGGAGGCCTTCCGGGGGACGCAGCGCGCCCGTCCGGAAGGAGCGGTCAGCGACTGGCACGATCCCGCGACCGAGCACGGTCACGCGGTCTGGACCCGGCGCGGTGACGTGTTCGCCGTGCTCGCCCCTGGCAACGAGCCGGAGGTGCATGCGCTGTGGCTGGAGGTCCTGGCGCTCGGGTACCGCGTCGCCGTCCGTCCCTCCCAGCGGGAGCCGCTCACCCCGCACCGGCTGGTGACCGCGCTGCGCGAGGCCGACTTCGGCGCGGACCAGGTGGTGTTCCTGCCCACCGACCACGCCGTGGCCGACGAGATCATCCGCGACGCGGACCTGGCGATGGTGTACGGCGGCGACAGCGTGATGCGGAAGTACAGCCAGGACGCGCGGGTGCTGCCGCAGGGCCCGGGACGCTCCAAGATCCTGCTGTCCGGTGACGACGATTGGTCCTCGCACGTGAACACCATCGTCGACTCCGTCAGCCACTACGGCGGGATGGCCTGCGTCAACACCACCGCGGTGTTCGTCGAGGGCGACCCCACCCCGGTGGCCGAGGCCATCGCCGAGCGGCTGTCCGCGATCCCGAGCCTGCCGCCCGAGGACGCCGAGGCCGTGCTGCCCGTGCAGCCTCTGGACAAGGCGGAGGTCATGGAGAGGTTCCTGCTGGATCACGCGCGCGGCACGACGGCCCGGCTCGGCGGCGACGGCATCGTCGACGATCTGGGCGACGGCAGCGCGGTCCTGCGGCCGGCGGTGTTCCAGGTGGACCGTCCGGACGCGCCGCAGACCGCCATCGAACTGGGCTTCCCCTGCGTCTGGGTGGCGCCCTGGTCGCGGGACGACGGTGTCGAGCCGCTGAAGAACAGCCTCGTCGTGACCGCGATCACCCGTGACGAGGCGCTGATCGACGGGCTGGTCAACGAACCCACGATCAGCAACGTCTACCTGGGGGACACCCCGACCTACTGGATGCGGCCGGGCATTCCGCACGACAGCTACCTCGCGGACTTCCTCATGCGCTCCAAGGCGATGATCCGGGACGGGCGCGGGTCCGGTCGCGAGGGAGACGGGGACCAGGCCGGAGATCTCTACCCCGACGCCGTGGGGCCGATCACACGTTGACGATCACCCGCTGACGGCGATCACGCCGGGAACGCGGGCCGGTGGCACCGCCCGAGGCGGTGTCCCGCTGACCGGCTACATCCTTGACCCCTGAGGTGCGGAGGTCTCGTTGAGGTGGAGACGGGATTTGAACCCGTGTACGCGGCTTTGCAGGCCGCTGCCTCGCCTCTCGGCCACTCCACCAGGGATCTTTCCGAGCGGACGACGGGATTCGAACCCGCGACCCTCACCTTGGCAAGGTGATGCTCTACCAGCTGAGCCACGTCCGCATGAACCCGGGAGGAGACTCTCCGGGTACGCACAGACTCTAGCGCGTCCATGGGGCCTTCGTGCACAGTCCACGCGGAACAGGGGTGCGTACGGGTTACCGGTTTCAGCCCGATACCTGAGGGCATCGGCTGGAGATGGTGGTGGATCGAGGGGATCAAGTACGTATCGTTGCCCGAATTCGGGCAGGATTCTTGGCGTGCCGTCGCTTTCCTGCGTAAAGTCCTGCCCTGTGTCAACGGCACGGCAGTATTCCCACGAAGATCTGATCACGCATCTGACCCGCACCACCCCGCTCGGGCCTGGAGAGGCCGCGCGGGTGGTCGCCGAGGTCGTCGCGTACTTCTCCGAGCCCATCGAGGAGTTCGTCCGGCGACGCCACGGCGAGATGAAATCGCGCGGGGGCACCAACGAGCAGATCTTCCCCGCCATCGCCGCCGAGCTCTCCGCCCGCCCCGTCGCGGCACCGGAGCTGTCGTTGCGCCAACTGCGCCGCATCGTTTACGGCTAGCGCCAAGGAGATCGAATATGTGTGGAATCGTCGCTTATATCGGCCCGAAGGACGCGGCGCCGATCCTGCTCGAGGGCCTGCAGCGCCTGGAATACCGTGGCTACGACTCGGCCGGTCTCGTGGTGAGCAACAAAGGCCTGAAGATGCGCAAGGTCAAAGGCAGGGTCGCCGACCTCGCGGCGGCCGTACCGGCGAGGTTCAAGGGCGGCCTGGGCATCGGGCACACCCGCTGGGCCACCCACGGCGTCCCCAACGACGTCAACGCCCACCCCCACCTGGACACCTCCGAGCGCATCGCGGTCGTGCACAACGGCATCATCGAGAACGCCGACGAGCTACGCGCGAAGCTCGTCGCCGACGGCGCCGTCTTCGCCTCCGAGACCGACACCGAGGTGCTCGCCCACCTCATCGCCCGCACCGTCGAGGACACCGACTCCCTGGAGGAGGCGGTCAGGAAGGCCCTGAAGAGCATCGTCGGCACCTACGGCATCGCCGTGGTCGACGCCCAGCGCACCGGCGAGATCGTCGTCGCCCGCAACGGCAGCCCCATCGTCATCGGCATCGGCGAGAAGGAGATGTTCTGCGCCTCCGACGTGGCCGCGCTGGTCCGCTACACGCGGCAGGTCGTCCACCTGGAGGACGGCGAGCTGGCCGTGCTGCGCGCCGACGGGTTCCGCACCTTCACCATGGACGCCCGCGCCACCTCCAAGGAGCCGCTGACCGTCGACTGGGACGCCGGGCACTACGACACCGGCGGCTACGAGCACTACCTGCTCAAGGAGATCTCCGACCAGCCCGAGTCGGTGGCCCGCACGCTGCGCGGCCGCCTGGACGGCCGGTTCAACATCGCCCACCTCGGCGGCCTCAACCTCGACGCCCGCGAGACCCGCGCGTTCCGCCGCGTCAAGATCATCGGCTGTGGTTCGGCGTACTACGCGGGACAGATCGGCGCCCAGCTCATCGAGGAACTCGCCCGCATTCCCGCCGACGCCGAGCCGGCTTCGGAGTTCCGTTACCG
Source organism: Sphaerisporangium perillae (assembly GCF_023276435.1). Classification (GTDB taxonomy): domain Bacteria; phylum Actinomycetota; class Actinomycetes; order Streptosporangiales; family Streptosporangiaceae; genus Sphaerisporangium; species Sphaerisporangium perillae. The sequence continues at coordinate 90,471 of NZ_JALLPO010000028.1, read as the reverse complement.
CAGCCCCGTCGTCGAGCACGACACGCTGTACGTCGCCGTCAGCCAGTCGGGGGAGACCTACGACACCCTGGCCGCCGTGCAGGAGCTCAAGCGCAAGGGCGGCCGGGTGCTCGGCGTGGTCAACGCGGTCGGCAGCGCCATCGCCCGCGAGGTGGACGGCGGCGTCTACCTGCACGCCGGGCCCGAGGTCTCCGTGGCCTCCACCAAGGCATTCACCTCCACGGCCGTGGCCTTCGCCCTGATCGCCCTGCACTTCGGCCGGGTCCACGACCTCTCGCCCGCCGACGGGCGGCGCATCGTCGAGGGACTGAAGAGGCTCCCCGAGCAGATCGAGGAGATCCTCAAGCAGGGCGACGCCATCGAGGCCCTCGCCCGCAAGTACGCCCCCCACCCCAGCATGATGTTCGTCGGCCGGGTGCGCGGCTACCCGGTCGCCCGCGAGGGCGCCCAGAAGCTCAAGGAGGTCTCCTACGTCCACGCCGAGGCCTACCCGGCGAGCGAGCTGAAGCACGGGCCCCTGGCGCTCATCGGCCCCGAGATGCCGACCGTCGCGATCGTCCCCGACGACGAGCTGCTCGACAAGAACCTCACCACACTCGGCGAGATCCGCGCCCGCGGCGGCAAGGTCCTCATGGTGGGCCACCGCGTGCCCGACGCCAAGCTCGCCGAGGACGTCATCGTCGTCCCGAAGAACGAGGTCGAGCTGGACCCCATCCTGCTCGGCATCCCCCTGCAGCTTCTCGCCTACCACGCCGCCGTCGCCCTCGAACGCGACGTCGACAAGCCCCGCAACCTCGCCAAGAGCGTCACCGTCGAGTGACCCCTGGTGCCCTGCGGCTCACGCCCGGAGGACGGGCGCGAGGCGCAGGGCATACCGCAGGGAAGCCCGGCTCCGGGCGCGAACCGTGGCTGCGCGCCCACCCCCGGCCTACCGTAGAGGTGGCGCTGTAGCGCCTCCGGAGGCGAGGGCGGATCGTCCGATCGGGGGAGTCGTACAGTGTCCAGGTGAGCAACCTGGAGAGGGATCCTCAGGAGACGGTGTGCGGCGGTCCGGACGTGGCCGCGGAAGGGCCGGTGCGCGAGCTGCTCACCGGCCGCGACGTGGTCCTCGGCGGTCCTCGGGGCATGACGGTGACCAGAACCCTGCCGAACCGCGAACGCCGGATGGTCGGCGCGTGGTGCTTCGTGGACCACTACGGTCCCGAGCCGGCGACCATGCGGGTGGCGCCGCACCCGCACACCGGGCTGCAGACGGTGAGCTGGCTGCTCCAGGGCACGGTGCTGCACCGCGACAGCCTCGGCAGCGAGCAGCTCATCAGCCCCGGCCGGCTGAATTTGATGACCGCCGGCCGGGCGATCTCCCACTCCGAGGAGTCCGTGGAGCGGGACGCCGTGCTGCACGGGGTGCAGCTGTGGGTGGCGCTCCCCGAGGGGGCCCGCCACGCGGCCCCCGCCTTCGACCACCATCCGGCCCTTCCCGTGCTCACCGCGCCCGGGGTCACGGTGACCGTCATCGCCGGAGAGCTCGCCGGCCGCACCTCGCCGGCGCGGATCCACACCCCTCTGGTCGGCGCGGAGCTGGCCTTCGACGAGGCGGCGGGCTTCAGCATCCCCCTCCGGCCGGACTTCGAGTACGCGGTGATGGCCCTCACCGGCGCCGTCGAGGCCGACGGCGTCCTCCTGGCCCCCGGGCCCCTGCTGTACCTCGGCTGCGGCCGCTCGGAGCTGGTCCTTCAGGCCCGCGAGGCCGGTCGGGTCCTCCTGCTCGGCGGCGAGCCGTTCGGGGAGGAGATCGTCATGTGGTGGAACTTCGTCGGCCGCAGCCACGAGGAGATCGACCGGTTCCGCAAGGAATGGGAAGAGGGCACCGAGTTCGGCATCGTCGAGGCCTTCGACGGCACCCCGATCCCCGCCCCCGCCCTCCCCACCACCCGCCTGAAGCCCCGCGGCCGCCGGAGATAGCCGCCTGAGGCGAAGATCCTCGCTCGGCTTCTAGGACAGGGGGATGGCCCACCCGGCACCCATGCCGGTAGTGGCCCGTGTGAACCCACCACGGCATCGACCGTTCCAGCACGGGCAAGGTAGCGCGCCACCCGAACGGGGGGCGGTGGCGGCTCACGGCATCGGCGCCCGGAAAACCCCGGCGCGGGCGGCCGCGAGGGCGGCGTCGGCGGCACGGTTCGCCACCGCCTCGTCGATCGGCTCACCGGTGATGAACAGCCGGTAGTAGAGCGGGGCGACCGCGACCCTGACGACCTCGGCGGCGTCGGTGCCCTCCGGCAGCTCGCCACGTGCGATGGCGCGGGTCACGAGCGCCCCCGACTGCGCGTGGCGGGCCGCGAAGAACGCGTGCAGCGCCGTCGCGGTCGCGGGGTTGCGTACGGCCGCCGCGATGAACGCCGTGGACACCGGCCCGGTCTCCGGATCGGTGAAGCCGGTGACCACCAGGCGGGCGAGGGCCCGCAGGTCGCCCTCGATCGTGCCGGTGTCGGGGACCGGCCACGGCTCGCCGCTCGCCAGATCGAGCGCGTCGGCCGCCAGCCCCTCCACGCCGCCCCAGCGCCGGTAGACTGGCGGGCCGACGTCGGCGGGCAGCACACTCTGACCCACCGGGTCCTCGCCCTTCATGGGCCCGGCGCGTCCCTGCGCCCCGCGTCGGCGGCCACGGTGTCGTCCATGCGCTGTCATCCGTGAGGCCCTCAAAGATGAGACCCTCGGACCTGAGTGTCTTGTCGCTGGTCGCCTGGGCCGGGTCAGAGGCTTGGAGGGTTGCGGGAGAATGGCGGGCGTGAGGGTCGGCGCCGTTGTGCGGCCGCTGGTGAGCGGGGCGACCTATCGGCGGGGGGTCCACCTGCTGCTCGGTGGCGTGCTGCTGCTGCCGTACGTCCTGGTGGCGGTCCTGTTCGCGGGGATGTTCACCGTGCCGGACGCGCCGTACGGGCTGCTCGTGCTCGTGCTCGCGCTCGTGGTCGTGATCGGCGTGGTGCCGCCGTTCCTGCGCGGGACGAGGGCGCTGGAGATCGTGGCCGCGCGTGCCCTGCTCGGCGTCCCGCTTCCGGATCCACCCGTGACGGCGGAGTCCGGACGGGAGGCGCGGGAGACCCGCGTGCGGGCGGCCCTGTGGTTCGCCGTCCACCTGGTCGCGGGCGGGGTCGTCGCGCTGCTGATCCTCATCCCCCTGGTGATGGGCGTGACGTTCGTCGTCCAGTGGTTCGGCATCGCCGGAGGCGCGCTGGACGGGCTGCGGATCGGGCCGCTGGACGAGCACGACACCGGGTGGCTGTCGCTGCTCGGCGTCGTCACGCTCGCCGGGGTCCTGTACGCCGTGGCGGGGCTCGGGGCGCTGGCGGCCGTCATGGCGCCCGTGCTGCTCGGGCCCTCGCCGGCCGAGCGCATCGCGGCCCTGGAGGCGCGGGCGGCCCGCCTCGCCGAACGCAACCGGCTGGCCCGCGAACTGCACGACTCCATCGGGCACGCGCTGACCGTGACGATGCTGCAGGCGTCCGCCGCGTTGCACCTGCTGGACACCGATCCGGAGTTCGCCCGCGGCGCGCTCCAGGCGATCGAGGAGACCGGGCGGGCCGCGACCGAGGACCTCGACCGGGTGCTCGGCATGCTGCGCGAACGCGACCGAGCCGACGAGCCGGCCGGTCAGCGAGCCGATGGGCGGGCCGGTCAGCGAGCCGATGGGCGGGCCGGTCAGCGGGCCGACGAGCGGGCCGGTGCGGGGGGCGGCGGGGCGCCGCCGCACGGGCTTGGGGACCTGGACAGGCTGGTGGCGCATTCGCGCGGAACCGGCGTCGAGGTGGACACCGAGATCGAGGGCTCGGTGGACGACCTGCCCGCCCCGGTGTCCCGGGAGGGATACCGCATCATCCAGGAGAGCCTGACGAACGTGCTCCGGCACGCGGGACCGGTTCCGGTCGCGCTGCGCGTCGCCGTGGACGGGCCTACGCTGACGATCGAGGTGTCCAACCCCGTAACCGCCGCCCGTCCACGGCGCGAGGGCGGGCGCGGGCTGGTGGGCATGCGCGAACGCGTCACACTGCTCGGCGGAACGATGACGGCCGGCCCGGACGGCGCCCACTGGCGCGTCTCGGTTCACCTGCCGGCACTGGAGGGAGAGGCACCGTGACGATTCGGGTGGCGATCGTCGACGACGAGGAACTGGTCCGGGTGGGGCTCCGGGTGATCATCGACGCGCAGTCCGACCTGGAGGTCGTCGGGGAGGCCGCCGACGGTGCCGAGGTGATGGCGATGGTGGCCCGCACCCGGCCCGACGTGCTCCTCATGGACGTGCGGATGCCCGCGATCGACGGCATCGAGGCGACGCGCCGGCTCCTCGCCGCGTCGAGCGAGCCGCCGCGGGTGCTGATGATCACCACCTTCGAGAACGACGACCACGTGTACGAGGCGCTGCGCGCGGGCGCCGGCGGGTTCATCCTCAAGCGCACCCGGCCACCCGAGGTCGTGGAGGCGGTACGGGTGGTGGCGCGCGGGGAGTCCCTGGTGTTCCCGGCGGCGATCCGCCGCCTGGCCGGCGCGTACGGCCGCGGCGGGGTCGACGGGCCGGCCGCCGACCGGCTCCGCCGTGCCCGCCTGACCGAACGCGAGGAGGAGGTCCTGCGCCTGATGGCCACCGGCCTGTCCAACGCGGAGATCGCCGCGCGGCTGGTGGTGGGGGCCGAGACGGTCAAGACCCACGTCGGCAACGTCCTCGCCAAGCTCGGAGCCCGCGACCGCACCCAGGCCGTGATCGCCGCCTACGAGTCCGGCTTCGTCAACCCGACCCGCTGACCACCATTCCGAACCTGCGTGGCCCCGGCCCCAGTGACCGAGAAGCCAGAGCCGACCGGTCGAGACCGCCGAGCACTCCGCCGCCGCCGCCGCCGTGACCCGGCCGACGGTTCCGTGAGTGCTTCTGGGCGCCCGTCCCCGTGGGGTGCCCAGGAGCAGAGGATGCGGGGGCGTGGCCGGCGTCAGGCGGAGGATGGCGCCGCGCGGGAGACGACGTCGTCGCACAGCGCGTGGAGGGCGTCGCGGGCGGGGCCGGCAGGTAGGGCGAGCAGTGCCTGCTGGGCCTGGCATGCGTAGCGTTCCACCTCGGCCCGGGTCTGCGCGAAGCCGGGCGACCGCCGCACCAGCCGCGCGACGGTCGCCAGTTCACGCGCGTCCGTGATGGGGCCGGCGGCGAGCATCCTCCGCAGTCGCGCCGAGTCCCGGCCGCCCCCGGCCCGGTTCCGGCCACGGATCCGGCCCGCGCTCCAGCCACGGATCCGGCTCACGCTCAGACCCCGGATCTGGGTCGCGTCCTGGCCGCGGGGCCGGTCCGTGTCCAGGCCGCGCGTCCGGTCCGTGTCCTGGCCGCGGGTCCGGTCCGCCCCGAAGCCGCGGATCCGCGGCCGGATGGCCCGCAGTACCGGCAGTGTCGCCACGCCCTCGCGCAGGTCGGCGTTCGCGGGCTTGCCCGTACGGGCGGTCGGCTCGGCGAGGTCGAGCAGGTCGTCGGAGAGCTGGAACGCGATGCCGAGCGCCTCCCCATAGGCGCCGAGGGCCGTGGCCGTGCCGGCGGGCGCGCCCGAGGCTCGCGCGCCGAGCCGGGTCGCGAGCGTGAACAGCGCGGCCGTCTTGTCGGCGATCACGCTCATGTAGTACCGCTCGGGGTCGGGGTGGCGGCCGGCCTCCACGGTCTCGCGGAGCTGGCCGGTGACCAGCCGGGTCAGCATGCGCGCCTGCTCTTCCACGGCGTCCGCTCCGAGCGGGGCCGCCAGCTCGGACGCCCTGGCCACCAGGTAGTCACCGGCGAGGATCGCGACGCGGTTGCTCCAGCGGGCGTTGACGCTGGGCACTCCGCGTCGCGTCGGCGCCTCGTCCATGACGTCGTCGTGGTACAGCGAGGCGACGTGCATGAGTTCCACGGCCGCCGCCGCGCGTACGACGTGCGGATGGTCGTGGTCGCCGAACCGCGCCGCGAGCAGGACGAGCGCGGGGCGCAGCCGCTTGCCGCCGGCGGCGAGGAGGTGCGTGGCCACGGTGGTGAGGAACGGGTCGCCCGGGCTGTGCAGCGTGGAGCGCAGCAGGTCGTCGACGTCGGCGAGCGACCGCCGCGTCCACGCCGCGAGCGTGTCGTCGGAGATGGACCACATGGTCGGCATGGCCCGCTCAGCCCTGACTTCCGCAGGTGCCGCACGCGCCGCGCCGCCGCACGTGGTACCCGTAGGTGGCGATGGCGAGCGCGACGCCCCACAGTGGCCACAGCGCGTGCGTGGCGACCAGGATCGGGCTGTAGTCCCCCGTGAGATGTTCGATCTCGGGGGCGAAGATGATCCCGAGGCCCCCGGAGATCACGATGGGGACCACGTACGCCGCCGGGATCACCGCGAGCTTGATCGGGACGCGGCGGCCGGCCAGGCCGATCATCCAGCGGGGGAAGACCTCGCCCCAGCGCTGGACGAGCCCGAGGGTGAGGATCGCGCCTACGACCGCGAACGTCGCGAGACCGGCGCCGGCCCACACGCCGCCGCTGTCCCACAGGTCGGTCAGCATCTCGTCGCTGATGCCGAGAGGTACGCCCGCCAGCCAGGCGTAGCGGCTCACGGAGTAGAGCAGGGGGATGAGGACGGCGACGATGGTGGCCCGGCCGCCCCACATGGCGATCCGCAGGCGGTCGGCGCCCGAGAAGTCACGGTCGCGGCCGCAGCGGGCACAGGCGCCCCGGCTGCGGCGCTGCCAGGAGAGCACGGCGAACGCGACGAGGAACCCGCCCAGCATGCTCCACACCTGGTTGCCCAGCGACCAGGTGAACACGTTCCCGTAGTCGACATCCCCAGGCCAGCCGAAGGGGGCGCCGAGGATGAGCATGGGCGCGTACCCGGTGAGGGCGAGGACGTTCACGGTCGGCACGAGGACCAGCAGGGCGATGGCGACGGCCCAGCCGAAGCCCAGCAGAACGGCCCGGCCCGCCCGCGACGGCCGTACCGCGTGCGGCCCTGCCATGGCGAGGCAGGCGACCGCGGCGGAGAGCAGGACCGCCGCGAAGATGGGCGCGCCGACCTCGGGCGTCAGGTCCCGCAGCGGTCCCGACCGGCCTTGCGGGTCATCGCGCCCGAACGGGAACCCGCTGCCGGTGATGGTCCACACGAGCGCGACGACACCGTAGACGGCGGCCCAGATCGCCGCGGCGTAGCCGACCCACCCCGAACCCGTGCCCGGTGCGGAGACCGGCGATCCGCCGGTGGCCGAGGTCTCGCCGCTGGAGGGGAGTGCGGCGCCGGCAAAGGACGGCTCGGCCATGGAGGGGGACGCGGTGGTGGCTGAGGGCGGGGCGGTGGTGGCCTGGTGTCGCGTTGGGGCCGCCGGGTCTCCTGCGGGCCGGCCGGCCGGGGTGAGGGATGAGGATGACAAGGTGCCCCCTTGGTGGGAAGTGCGTGGAATCTCGCACTCACCACGGTCGTCCCGGCCGCCGCCGGACGACTCCCCCCGCGATGGGAACCCCGTCCCCCACACGGGGGAACCGCCGGCCCGGCGAACGCCTGCCCCCACGCGCCGGGCGCCGATGACGCGATGGCCATCGCGGCCCGTTCTGTTGTCCGCATAGCGGGGGCATCCGGCCCGGGACTTGGCTATTGTTTCCAAAGTTGTTCAAGTTACTGACGGGGCTCGGCGGAAGTGCCGAGCCTCTGTTTCGTTTTGGAGTGCCTAAACCTCTCCCATGGTTCATCCGTTAACGGCGAGTGCCGACGCCAAGCCACACCCTCCTGCCGTTGACTGTGATCCGGCAGTCCACACGGGGGTAGAGGACACGCGGCCATTGGGACCAGCACCGGACGCCGGGCCGGCGCCGGTTTTCGACGGCGGCCGGGGTTCTGGCAAGCGGATGACTCAGCCCGCCTTCCCGGCGGTGAACGATTTCCGGCGCGTCTGGGGAGCGTCGGCTCTGTCCATGGTCGCGTTCCGCATGCTGGGCGTGATCTACCCGCTGCTCGCCCTCGGAGTCACGGGATCCCCAGCGGTGGCGGGTTGGGTGGGTTTCGCGTGGACCGTGCCCGGGGTCGTGCTTTATATCCCTGCCGGTGTCCTGGTGGACCGGTGGACTCCGCGCGCCATCATGCTGTGCAGCGAGACGGTCCGCGCGGTCACGGCCGCCACTTTGTGCGTGCTGCTGGCGACGGGTTCGGTCCCCCTGTGGCTGATCGGCCTGGCCGCCCTCATCGAGGGCACGTCCTGGGTCTTCCACGCCACGGCGGAGACGGCGTTGGTGCCCTCCTTGGTCGATCGCTCCCAGCTCAACGGCGCCTACGCTCGCACCGAGACCAGCGCTCACCTCGCGGTGGTCGTGGGCAGGTCACTCGCGGGCGTGCTGCTTGCCATAGGACACGCGTGGCCGCTCGGGGTCAACGCCGTGCTGTTCGTCCTGTCCTTGGGCATGCTCCGGCGGGTGGACGGAGGGACGCGCCGGCGGGCGGAGCGGGTGAGCTTCGTCGCCGAGATGGTCAGCGGGGTCAGGGAACTCACGGACCATCCATTCCTGCGTGACGCCATGGTCATGACCATGATCACCAATTTGGTGGTCAACACGCTGATCATGGTGTACCTCACCGGCTCGGCGGGATCCCCTCTTCAGGTCGGTCTCGTCGTCGCCGCGGGCGGGGTCGGCGGAGCCGTCGGATCGAGTCTCACCATCCGCTACGCCCATGACGCCATCACTCTGTTCAGGCAGATGTGGGTCCTGGTGCTTGCGATCCTCGTAGCGCTTCTAGGACATCCGACGTTCTTCGCCCTCGCGACCTTCATGATCGGATATGTCGGGGCGCTCAGCAACATCGCGGTCCGGACCTTCGAAGCCAGCCACATCGCTCCCGGCAACCTCGCCAAGGTCGCGGGGGTCTCCAGGTTCGCCGCGCGCTGCGCCGTCTGCGCGGCCGGCCCCATCGGAGGCGCACTCGTGGCCGTGGCCGGGTTCGCCGGTGCCGTTCGCCTCCTGGCCGGGGTGGTCGTGGGCATCGCCGTCGTCGCCGCGTTCACCCCGTGGGGCAAGCGCTTGAAGACCACCTTGTCCGAGCGGGCCCCGGGCCGTCAGGCCGTCATTCGGCCGACTGGATGAGCCGTCCGGCCTCCCCGGCCAGATGGGCGGGCAGCTTGGGATCCATGGCGGCCTTCGCCCTCGCGGCCAGTGCCGCGGCTCCCGCGAGGTCGCCTGCGATCTCCCTGACGCGGGCCGCGTAGAACAGGATCGGCCCATGGCCGCCCGCGTCGCCCAGCACCTCGGCGATCTCCTTCTCGGCCTCCTCCAGGCGGTCCTGAGATGCCAGCGCGAGAGCCCGAGCCGCCCGCGCGGAGGGCCACTGCAGTGGTTTGACGCGGTTCAGATCCTTCAAGGCGGCCTCGGACCGGCCGAGACCGGCCAGGATCTCGCCACGTGCCTGGAGGGCGGCCGTGGCGTTGCCCTCCCGGGTGAGCACGTCGTTGAGCACGTCCCGGGCGGCGTCGGGGTGCCCGTCGTACCACAGCGCCCAGGCGAGCTCCGTCTGGATCTCGGCGTCGTCCGGCACCCTGCGCACGGCGGTCAGCAGTTCCCGGACGGCCTCGGACGGCCGCCCCTGGGCGAGCCTGAGACGCCCGATGCCGGCCAGCAGACGCCCCACGGCCGCGGTGGCGCCGAGCGTGTCGAACAGCAGCGCCGCGGTCCTGTAGTGCACCACGGCCTTCTCGAGGTCCTCCCGCTCGTCGGCGACGTTGCCCAGGAAGGACTCGATCTCCGCTCGAAGCCGGGTGTTGTCGCCGCTGCGCTCGAGGGCCTGTTCGCCGAGCTTCGTCGCCATGACGAAGTCACCGTCCCTCAGGGACAGCTCCGCGGCGCGAAGGTAGTCGTCGGGAGCGGCGAGGCTGTTGCGTTGCCCCTGGACGTTGCCGCCCTGTGTGATGGGCTGGATGAGCCGGTCATGTGACAGCTCGCACCACCGGGCGCCCGCCCTGACGTCGACACGCAGGATGTGCCGGTCGACCAGCGCTTTCACGACGACGTTCTCGACTCCCGCCGTCATCGTCTCACCTTGGTAGGCGACGCCTCGCGTGCCGAGTTCGGTGATGAAGTTCTGCTGGAGCCAGCGGCGGAGCCGGGCGGTGTCTCCGTCGAAGTGCCGGCGTGCCACCTCGCCGATCATCCGTTCGCAGAAGTCCGCGAGAGATCTGTCGGCGTTCGCGAAGCGGCGCACGTGGTCCCGGGTGATGACGCGGACGTCGTCCGGCAGGGAATCCCACATCGTGGAGCAGACCACCTGGAGCTGGACGGGCTCCACGGCCTTGGTGTCGACCTCCACCTCCTCGCCCAGCGCCCTGCCGACGCGGATCTTGCGGAGATCGTCCACCAGGATCTGGGCGGCGCCCTCCTCGAACGTCCGCCCGGTCCCGTGGAGCGGGCCCTCGGTCGCCTGAACCGCGGCGGTGGTGTCCAGGGCGATCAGCGGGAACCGGCCTCTGGCCATGCCCGCCAGTTCGGGCTCGTGGGGCAGAAGCGAGGCGAGGTAGTCGTCCCGGATGGAGATGAGCAACCGCAGGTGGAGGTTGTCGCGCAGTGCCTGGGCAAGCTGGCTCATGAACCAGACGCGATAGGGACGGCGGTGCGCGAAGTCGCTGAACAGCTCTTCCGCCTGGTCGATCGCCACAAGGGTGAGGACCGGGTCCCCGTACGGGTCGACGCGCGCGTGCTGGCCGCGGAGGAAGGCGGGGATGGTCATGCCGGCCAGCCGCGTCGGGCTCTCCAGGGGCGACCATGACGACAGCAGCGCGAAGACATGCGGGTTGTGGTGGGGCATCTTGGCGGTGGGGTATGCGGAGCCGTGGGACACGCGGCCGAGCGGGAGGACGTCGGTCTTGGCCGGGTCGAGCAAGGGCAGGACGCCCGCCTGGATGAGGGAGGTCTTGCCGACCCCGGAGGGCCCGTACAGGACGGTCAGCCTGTTCGCCTGCCAGAGGTCGCACACCTCTTGCGATTCGCGCGGACGTCCGAAGAACCGGCCGCCGTCCTCCTTGCGGAAGGCTCGCAACCCGACATAGGGCTCATATATCGCCGGCCCGGCGGCTCCGGAAATCACGCGTCCAACTCCATCCGTTGCCGCAGTTCATCGCAGAATTCCTGTGCCGACCCCCAGAAGATGGAAATCTGCCATTTCTCGAAGTACCTGGACCAGTACAGCCTGGCGTTCCGCTCGGCGTCGCGGCGCTTTCCATCACCGTTGGGGATCAGCTGGACGCTCACGTTGCTACGGCGGTTGATCCCCGGGACCGCGCGGAGCAGCCCGTTGAAGAGCACCCGGAACGTCCAGTCGCGGAGGCTGTATCCGATGAAGAGCAGAGAGCGCGTTGTCAGGGCCCTCAGGATCGAGGGAGGGAGGATGCGCTTGTCGTCGGCGATCCGCGCGATGGCGAGGTTGGTGACGAATTCCAGGTAGTCGTCCTCGGTGAGAACGACGGACGTCGGATACTCGAGCCGCCCGTGCAGGTGGTAGACGAGCGGGGCCTCCGGCTGTGGATTCCATCCGGCCGCGTCGAGGAACAACTGCTCGGAGTACTCCACGTCGGGATACCACGGACACATGGCGACGTTGGGCGCTTTACCTGCGGCCTTCAACGACTGGACGATGAAGTCGTCGTAGTTGGTGGTGACGTAGACCGGCAACGGGAATCGCGCCAGAAGCGCATGAGGTTCGAGGGTGTTGAAGTCGGGCGGGCGGATTCCCCTGAGTTCTCGGCAGAGGCGGCTTTTGACATACACCGGATCGCGCATCTTGAGTGCGGCGAACTGCGTCACCCGTGCCAGATCGTGGTCGTCCTCGAACGGGTAGTCGTACCTGTCGGCCCATTTCCCGGCGAGATCCCCGCCCGCCGGCAGCGCGCTCACACTGGCCCCGGCACCGAGGAACGGTGTGCAGTCCCCGTTCCGCAGTTGATCGATCAAGCGGTTCCACTCGTCGTCGTCCAATCCCGACCTCCCATCGCGGATCGAAGATCCCGCACAGACACCGGCCGGGAGCCGCGCTCGCCGCGCCGGACCAGGGGACAGGACGGGAGAATGCGTCACATCCACCTTTCTGTCGTGTCCGGCCGTGATCGGCAAGCCGTCTGGTCAGATCGAACTGTCGAAGCCCGCCGTCGGCGGCGCGTCCGCCGGGTCGAGGAGCAGCGCCCGCAGGATCTTCCGCACCACCACGTTGTCGGTTCGCGCGAGGTCCTTCAGGGTGATTCCGGTGACGTCGATGAGATCGGTTGAGGTGGGCACCTCGTTACTCATGGGGCTCCTTCTGTCGCGATACGCGGGTGGCAAGGCGCTGTCGTGCCGCCGCGTCCGTCGCCTCGAATTTCGGTCTTCCCATTCGTCGTTCGGGGCCGTTCCCGAAGACCGGAACCGTCACCACTCCTTCGTGCTCGCGAAAGATTCCGGTTATACGATTCTGTGATGTCCGAGGTGGCGAATCAACCTCTAGGATGATATCCAGGGGTGATCTACAGACGGAGGCGGCTGATGGCAGAGCTTTCGCAGGCCGCGCACACGGTGCCGGACCGCAGGCCCGAGATCTGGGAAAGAGTGCCGCCCCGGAACAGGAACTTCACCGGTCGCGATGATCTCCTGCTCGCACTCAGAAAAGGAATCAACACGGTCACCGCCGTCGTCCCGCAACCACGCGCACTTCACGGCCTGGGCGGTGTCGGGAAGACCCAGCTCGCCATTGAATACGCACACCGTTACCGGTCGCATTACGATCTCGTATGGTGGATCTCCGCCGACCAGCGCGTGCTGCTGCCTTCCTCGCTGGCGGCGATGGCTCCGAGCCTCGGGTTGCCGCCCGCGTCGGCCACCGGAGTCGACGACGCCGCCGAGGCGGTGCGCAGGGCCCTTGAGGAGGGTGCGCCCTACCGGCGCTGGTTGCTCGTCTTCGACAACGCGGAGGATCCCGAGCACATCCAGGGCTTTCTGCCCCAGGGGCCCGGCCATGTGCTGATCACCTCTCGCAATCCCCGCTGGGAGAACCACGTCGAGACCCTCCGCGTCAACGTCTTCGACCGCGATGAGAGCATCGCCTTCCTCGAGAAGCGTCTCCGCGGGCAGTTCGATCGTGACGAGGCGAACCGGCTCGCGGAGAAGCTGGGGGACCTGCCCCTCGCGCTGGAGCAGGCGGGCGCCTTGCAGTACGAGACGGGGATGACGGTCGACGAATACATCGAGCAGCTCGATGCGCAGGCGAGCCGCCTGCTCAATGCCAACAAGGCCTCTGACTACCCGCTCTCGATGACCGCGGCGTGGAAGGTGTCGGTGTCCCTGCTCGAAGACCGGCTCCCCGAGGCGGTGGAGGTTCTGCGCTGCTGCGCGTTCTTCGGCCCGGAGCCCATTCCCCGCGACGTGTTCCGCCGGGGAAAGAGCGCCCGGGCGCCGCGGCTCGGCCCGATCCTCTCCGACCCCATCCTGCTCAGCAAGGCATTGCTGGAGCTCGGACGGTTCGCCCTCGCGAGGATCGACTCCTCCACTCGCACGGTGCAGGTTCACCGGCTCATCCAGGTCCTGCTCCGGGACGAGCTGACGGACGAGGCCAAGGACGAGCTCAGCCACGAGGTGCACCTGCTGCTCGCGGGCAGCGCGCCGCCGGATCCCGACAAGATCGACAGGTGGCGCGAGTTCGAGGAGCTGGTGACCCACATCGGGCCGTCGAGACTGGCCGGCTGCGAGGACCCCGGTGTGCGTGCCTTCGCGCTCAACATCGTCCGCTATCTCTACCAGGCGGGGAACTACCGGTCGGCCCTCTCCTTCGTCACCGGCTTCATCGAGCAATGGACCGAGATCAGCGGACCCGGCCACATGGACGTGCTCGTCGCGCAGAAGCATCTCGGCAACATCCTGCGCAGGCTCGGTGAGTACGCCGAGGCGTACAAGGTCGACCACGCGACGCGCGAGAGGATGCTCCAGGTGCTCGGGGCCGACCACAGCGAGACGCTGTGGATCACCAACGGCTACGGCGCCGACCTGCGCGCGCGAGGGCAGTTCCTGCAGGCGCGCGAGCTCGACCTGAGGTCGAGGGAGGCGCACACGCGGCTCTTCGGCGCGATCGCGCCGAGCACCCTGCGCGTGATGAACAGCCTCGCCCTCGACTACGCCCTGACCAGCGACTACACCAGGGCGCGGGAACTCCACCAGGAGACCTACGTCGAGCAGCGCGACGCGGAGGAGGGGGTCGGAAAGACCTCGGTGCTCATGTCGTGGAACGGGCTGGCCCGCGCCGTCCGGTTGTGCGGTGACTACGCGGAGGCCTGCGACCTCGGGGAGGAGGTCTACGCGTTCGGGATGCGCGAGCTGTCCCTTGATCACCCCTCCACCCTGCTGGCCGCCAAGGACCTCTCCATCGCCAGGCGGAGACGAGGCATGCTCACCGAGGCCCTCGAACTGGCCCGCGAGACCCACGGCCGGTTCATGCGCCTGTTCGGTCCCGGCAATCCGGACACGATGGCGGCCGCCATCGATCTGTCCAACACCCTGCGCACCTGCGGGCGGCTGGAGGAGGCGCTGGAGCTCGCCGAGGAGACGGTTCCCCGTTATCCCAAGGTCTTCGGCGACCACCATCCCTATGTCTACGGGTGCAACGTGAACCTCGCGCTCCTGTATCGGCTGACCGGGGACGCCGCGGCGGCGCGGGCGCTCAACGAGAAGGCCTTGGAGGGGCTGGCGGACACGGTCAGCCGGAACCACGACTACAGCCTCACCTGCGCGGTCAACCTCGCCACCGACCTCGCGGCCCTGGGGGAGGTGGGGGAGGCGCGGAGGCTCGGCGAGGACAGCCTGGCACGGCTCACCCGCCTCTTCGGTGAGGGCCATTTCATGACGATGGCCTGCCGGTCCAACCTCGCGCTCGACCTGATCGCCGATGGCGCCGTCGAGGAGGGGGAGGCTCTGCGGAGGCTGACGCTCGAGCGGTACGGCGAGGACCTGCGACTCGGCCATCCCGATGCCGAGCTGGCGTCCGCGGGAAGGCGCATCGACTTCGACTTCGACCCGCCGCCGATCTAGACGAACCCGGGGTTGCGCCGCTCCCAGGCCTCCCGATGCCGTTCGGCCTCCTGGCGCGCCCGTGCCGCCGCGCCGGCCGGCACGGGTTCGGCGCGCCAGTGTTCGAGCGTCGCCCGCATGCCGGTCACGAAGTCGTGGCCGCGTTCGGTCAGCCCACCGCTGCGCAGCAGGGTGCCGGTGACAAGGTGGGCGCCGTCCCTCCAGCGGGCGAACTGCGCGTCGGCGTACGAGTCGTCCGTCCCGTCCACGGCCTGCCGCCGGCGGCGCCAGAATCCGGCCACGCCGAGGAAGGCGTAGGCCCCCTGGAGCAGGCCGTAGACCGGCCGGGGATCGTCTCTCCACGGGGCGTAGCCGGCGAACCGGTGACCCGGGCGCGTCAGCGGGACGACGTCCAGCAGAGCGGTGAGCTTGGCGTGCTGGATCTCGTGCGCGAAGGTCGCGGCCAGCGTCAGACCTCCCACGGGTCTGGACAGGGCGACGGTGCCGAACGTCTCCCGCGCCGAGCCGCTGTTCTGGCCGTGCGCCGGGGAGGCGAGCGGTGTGAGCACCGAGACGGCGCTCGCAACCTCGGCGGCCACGGTGCGGTGGTCGCTCGCCAGGATGCGCCAGGCTTCCCGCAGGCAGGAGGCCCAGTGCTCTCGCTCGCCGCCGGGGAGGCGAGGCCGGGCGGCGCCCGTCTCCGGCCACCGGTATCCGTCGAGATCGTCGAGGACGAGGTCAACGCCGGGCACGGGGGAGACGCGGTGCAGCACCTTCCACCCCGGCCGGTCCTCGGCGAGGTCGACCTCGACGGCCGACCGTCCGATGCCGAGCCGGGCTCCGAGTGGGCCGGGATGGACTTCGACGTCGACGGGCCCCTCGACGCCGGAGGGGAGCACGACCCGTCCGAGGCCGGGGAGCATGAACGTGCCCCGGCGTGCGGGGATCCGGAGCCGGCACGGCGTGCGCGACCTGATCGCCACCGCCGCCGCGACCGCCCCGAGCCGGCCGGGTTCGGCTCCCGCCGGATCACCGCCGGCCAGCGAGGCGTAGCAGCGGAGTGCCCACGCTCCGACCGCCGGGTACCGGAAGGCCCGGCGCACCTCCTTTGGCGCCGACGGCTCGATGTCCGCGAGCAAGGCGTAGGCATCGGCGGCGAGGCGGCCCTGTTCGTGCCGGAGCCGCGCCGCCTCCTGCACGATTCCGCTGACCAGGAGCCGGTTCCTGCTCTCCTGCACGGCGCACAGCTCCTGTGCGATGTCGGCTCCGCCGCCGCCTGCCGCGAGGCGGGAGAGCATCTCGTCGGTGATCCGGTCGCCGGCCCGTCTCATCGGCCGCCCTTCAGCAGGGCGACGTCCCGGGCGAACCTGTCGTGGATGTGCGTGATCAGGCGGTAGAGATCCGGGCAGTACACGGAGGGACCCGAGAACCCGGCGGTGTCGCTGTAACGGTGGGCGTACATCCCTCCTCCGCAGATCGTGTGGATGTCACAGGCGGTACAGGCCGGCCCGAGCGCCGGCTCCCCGATCTGCCTGGCGACGACGGACGGATGGAGCAGGGCCTCTTCGAAGGTGTCACGAAGGACGTGGAGCCGGGTCGCGCCCGCGCCGGGGTAGCTCGACTTGAGGATGTCGGACTGCTCGATGCTGCCGTCGGTCTCGATGACGAGCATGCGGGCGGGGGACAGCCCGATGGCCTCGGTGCGGGATGACCGGCCCGCCATCAACCGCATGATCTCCTGGAAGAACCGCACCTCCGTCTCGTCCTTGGCGGCGCCGTACCACCGGTCGAAGATGGGGATGAGCCAGTCGGCGTACGGCGTGGTGCCCGATCCGGGCTCGCGGAACGGCGGGGGCGCCGACCAGTTCCCGTGGGGCAGCAGGAAGTCGATCGCCGGCGGGTCGAACTCGAGGAGCGCCTCGTAGGTCGCGATCGGATCGTTGCGCACGTCGATGGTGCAGAGAAGGCCGCTGAACAGGTGGTGGAACGGCCCGTGCGCCAGCCGCCGGAGCGACGCCGCCACGGCCGCGTGGCTGCCCCGGCCGTTGGCGAACGTGCGGTGCCGGTCGTGGGCCTGCTCGTCACCGTCGAGGCTGACGCCGATCCGGACGCCGAGGCCGTCGAACAGTTCCAGGTAGCCGTCGTCCAGGCGCACGCCGTTCGTCTGCACGCCGACGTGCACCAGGGTGCCCGTGTCGGCGGCTCCTCTGATCGTCTGGACGGCGTAGGAGATCAGCTCGGGGCCGGCCAGCAGCGGCTCTCCTCCGTGGAGGACCACCTCGACCTCGGCGAGGTCGTGCCGCCGCGCGTGCTCGGCGATGCGCTCGGCCGCGTGGTCGACGACCGTTCTGGACATCCGGCGTGGTTGGGAACGCCAGCTCTGGTCGGCCATCTCGTAGACGTAGCAGTGCCGGCAGGCGAGGTCGCACCTGCTGTGGATCTTCAGGATGAACTGCCGGAAGGGAAAGGGCCGCCATCCCGACGCCAGTACGGCCTGGACGTCCAGGGACGCCGGGAAAAAAGAGGATTCCGGGTCAGGGTTTCCTGGCAAATGCGACAACCTCTAAGGTGATCAGGGTCTCCTCCGTCATGCCGTCCGGAACCTCGCTTTTCATCGAGTTTGCGAAGTCTGCCGTGTTGCCTCCTATCTGGCACGACTTTCCGGCCGAAGTCAACATCCATGGTTGTGAGATGACTTTCAGGTGTTCGGTGGAATCTTCCCTTTACCTGAAAGCGGACTCGCCGGTGTACGTGGTTCGTGGGTGGCGGTCCGCCGTTCCGGTTCTCTCTCCTTTCACGGAACGGGGCTGCTGCGCGCCCGTCCGGCCGGTGTCCCGTGTGGCGGTGTCGTGAAATGGGCATTTAGTCGGATAACGGGGGAAAGGGCGTGAAGCATGCGTCGTCGGCAGGTGCTCGCGCTCGGGGTGGGGCTGGTCGCGCTGACCGCCGGGTGCGGGGACGGACCGGCGAGGAGCAGGCTCGCCTCGGCGACGCTGCCGATGATGGTGCCCGGGCCGGCCGGCGGCGACTGCGACCGGGTCGCCCAAGCCCTCAAAGCGGTCGCCGAGCGGAACGCCCTGGTAGGCGGCGTCCAGGTGCTGAACCGGCCGGCGCACGCGGTCCTGACGGAGTTCACCCGCGCGCGGCACCTGAAGCAGGTGCTGATGGCCGAGCCCCAACTGGTCGGCACCGTGCGCACCGTCCGGCAGGAGGGCGCCTTCGCCGGCACCACGCCGCTCGCCCGGCTCTGCGGCGAGTGGGAGGTGCTGGTGGTCCCGGTCACCTCCCGCCTCAAGTCGTTCGCGGCGTTCGCCGACGCCATGCGGCGCGACCCGGCCAAGCTGGCGGTGGCGGGCAGGGGCGAGGGCGGGGTGGACCACGTGCTTTACGGCATGCTCGCCCAGAGCCTCGGCGTGGACGCGCGGACGCTGCGCTACGTCGGCTACCCCACCACCCAGGAGGCGGTCGCCGCGCTCGCGGACGGGCGGGTGGTGGCGGCGCTGGCGAGCCACACCGGAGTGCGGGACCGCATACGCGCCGGTCAGCTGCACGTGCTCGCGGTGTCCTCGCCCGATCGCATCACGGGGGTGGAGGCGCCGACCCTCCTGGAGTGCGACGTGCATCTGTACTGTGCCGACTGGCGCGGGCTCATCGGGCCGGGCGGCCTGGGCGACGACGACCGGGCGGCACTCATCGGCCTGTGCCACGAGGTCGCCGAGTCCGGGCGGTGGCGGGAGCTGTGCGCGCGCAACGGCTGGACGCCGCTGTACCTGGAGGGCGAGGACTTCCGGCAGTGGCTCCGCGTCGAGTCCGCCCGGCTGAGCAGAGCGCTCGGCGAGCTCGGCCTGCGCGTGTGACCGTGCGTCGCCGATGGCGACGAGTAAAGGGTGTGAGACACAAGTTCTAGGGGTTGTTGTGCCAGTGGCCACTAGATGTAGGATTCTGCTCGTCGCTGGTTCGCCCCTCGGGGCGAGGCAACAGGGAACCCGGTGCGATTCCGGGGCTGCCCCGCAGCGGTAAGCGGGAACGACCGCCGTCACATGAGCACTGGGCCGATGGGCCTGGGAAGCGACGGCCGGTAGGCATGGGAAAGGCGCCCGCGAGCCCGAAGACCTGCCGGTGATGCTGCTGTCGTCCAAGGCCTCGAGGGTGGGCCACGTGACGGGGTCATCCGGCGTGCCCGTGCATCGCTGCTCACCGGTCGTGCTCCGACGCGTGCCCTCGCACGGGGATTCGAGCGCACGAATGGGAGAGCACGTGACCGTGACACGCGATGTGCCGCCGCCGTATCCGGGGGAAGCGCTGGACGGAGGCGGGCCGCTCGCGGTGGCGGAGGCCGCCGGAGAGCGGGCGGCCGGCGGGCGCCCGGCGGCCGGGAACGCCGCCGAGGAGAAGAGGGCCGCCAGACGGCTGGCGATCGAGGAGGCGGCCGCGCGGGTCATCGCCGACCCGGCGAACTCCCGCATCGCGGCCCGGCTGCTCGCCGAGGAGATAGCCGAGGATGCGGCGGCGCACGGGGTGCGCTCGTTCTCCGCCTCGATCGCCGCCACGCATGAGGCGGGGCTGATCCAGGACGGCCTGGCGAGGTTCGTGCGGGCCAACGCGGCCGCGCTGGACGCGATGGTCGACCCCGAGGGGGACGCCCGGTTCGAGTACTTCGGGCTGCGCACCGTGTACGACCGCTACCTGCTGCGCCACCCCGTCACCCGAGGCGCGCTTGAGGCGCCGCAGCACTTCTTCCTGCGCGTGGCCTGCGGGCTGGCGGACACCGTCGCGGAGGCCGGCGAGCTCTACCGACTGATCTCGACGCTGTCGTACCTGCCCAGCTCGCCGACGCTGTTCAACTCCGGTGCGCGGCGGCCGCAGCTGTCGTCGTGCTTCCTGCTCGACTCCCCGCGCGACGAGCTCGAGGCGATCTACGAGCGGTACGGCCAGGTGGCGCGGCTGTCGAAGTACGCCGGCGGCATCGGGATCTCCTGGACGCGGGTGCGGGCGCGCGGCTCGCTCATCCGGGGCACCAACGGGCACTCCAACGGCATCGTGCCGTGGCTGCGGACGCTGGACGCGAGCGTCGCGGCCGTGAACCAGGGCGGCCGGCGCAAGGGCGCCGCCTGCGTGTACCTCGAGCCGTGGCACGCCGACGTCGAGGAGTTCCTCGAGCTGCGCGACAACACCGGTGAGGACGCCCGCCGCACGCACAACCTGAACCTGGCCAACTGGGTCCCCGACGAGTTCATGCGCCGCGTCGAGGCGGACGAGATGTGGTCGCTGTTCGACCCCAAGGAGGTCCCCGAGCTGGTGGACCTGTGGGGTGAGGAGTTCGACCGGGCGTACCGCGAGGCGGAGGCGGCCGGCAGGTACGTCAGGCGGCTGCCCGCGCGGGCGCTGTACGGCCGGATGATGCGCACGCTCGCCCAGACGGGCAACGGGTGGATGACGTTCAAGGACGCCGCCAACCGCGCCTCCAACCAGACGGCGCGGCCGGAGAACGTCATCCACCTGTCGAACCTGTGCACCGAGATCCTGGAGGTGACCAGCGACGCCGAGACCGCCGTGTGCAACCTCGGCTCGGTCAACCTCGCCGCACACGTCGTGGACGGGCGGGTCGACTGGGCGCGGCTGCGCGCGACGGTGGCGACGGCCGTCCGCTTCCTCGACAGGTCCATCGACCGGGGGTTCTACCCGACGCCGGAGGCGGAGGCGGCCAACAAGCGCTGGCGTCCGGTCGGTCTCGGCGTCATGGGCCTGGCCGACGTCCTCTTCGCGGCGCGGCTGCCGTTCGACTCCCCGGAGGCGCTCGCGCTGTCCACGCGGATCGCCGAGGAGATGGCGCTGGCGGCCTACGGCGCGTCCGCCGGCCTCGCCGAGGAGTTCGGCGCGCACCCGTCGTACGCCGACACGCGCGCCGCCGGAGGCGTGCTGCACCTGGACCACTTCCCAGGCGCCGCCCCGGCGCATCCGGGCGAGTGGGCGGCGCTGCGCGAGCGGATCGCGGCCGGCGGCCTGCGCAACTCCCTGCTGCTCGCGGTCGCCCCCACCGCGACCATCGCCTCGATCGCCGGGTGTTACGAGTGCGTCGAGCCGCAGGTGTCCAACGTGTTCAAGCGCGAGACCCTGTCGGGGGAGTTCCTGCAGGTCAACCGCTACCTGGTGCGGGACCTGCAGGACCGCGGGCTGTGGACCCCGGAGGTCAGGGACGCGATCAAGCGCGCCGACGGGTCGGTGCAGGAGATCACCTCGATCCCCGAGGACCTCAGGCGGCTGTACCGCACGGCCTGGGAGCTGCCGCAGAAGGCGCTGATCGACCTGGCCGCCGCGCGCCAGCCGTACATCGACCAGTCGCAGTCCCTGAACCTGTTCATGGCGACTCCGACCATCGGCAAGCTCTCCTCGATGTACGCCTACGCCTGGCGGGCCGGGCTGAAGACCACCTACTACCTGCGCTCGCGGCCGGCCACGCGGATCGCGCAGACGACCGTGGCCGCCGGGGCCGTGCCGGCGAGCCCGCCGGGACCGGTCCCCGCGCCCGGATCCGTACCCGCGTCCGGGGCCGTTCACGTGCGCGCACCCCTGCCCGATCCCGACGCCGTGGCCTGCTCCCTTGAGAACCCCGAGATCTGCGAGGCCTGCCAGTGATGCTGCTCGATCCTGGAATGGACCTGACCCTGCGGCCGATGCGGTATCCGGAGTTCTACGAGCGGTACCGGGCCGCCATCCGCAACACCTGGACGGTCGAGGAGGTGGACCTGCAGTCCGATCTCGCCGATCTGGCCAGGCTGAGCGCGGGGGAGCGGCACCTGATCAACAGGCTGGTGGCGTTCTTCGCGACCGGCGACTCGATCGTGGCGAACAACCTCGTGCTCAACCTCTACCAGCACATCAACGCGCCCGAGGCGCGGCTGTACCTCTCGCGGCAGCTGTTCGAGGAGGCCGTGCACGTGCAGTTCTACCTGACGCTGCTGGACACCTACCTGCCCGACCACGACGAGCGGGCGAAGGCGTTCGCCGCGGTCGAGCACATCCCGTCCATTCGCGACAAGGCGGACTTCTGCTTCCGGTGGATCGACTCGATCAACGCCCTCAGCCACCTGTCGGGCCGGGAGGACCGCCGGGCGTTCCTGCTCAACCTGATCTGCTTCGCCGCCTGCATCGAGGGCCTCTTCTTCTACGGAGCCTTCGCCTACGTGTACTGGCTGCGCTCGCGCGGCCTGCTGGGCGGGCTGGCCACCGGGACGAACTGGGTGTTCCGCGACGAGTCCATGCACATGGAGTTCGCCTTCTCGGTGGTCGACACCGTACGGGCGGAGGAGCCGGACCTGTTCGACGACGAGCTGGGCGTCCAGGTCACCCGCATGATCGAGGAGGCGGTCGCCGCCGAGCTGGCCTTCGCGGAAGACCTGTGCGGCGACGGGCTGGCCGGAATGAGCGCGGACCAGATGCGGGAGTATCTGGAATACGTCGCCGACCGCCGCCTGGCGCGCCTCGGCCTGCCGGAGCGGTACGGCACGGCCAACCCGTTCGCCTTCATGGAGTTCCAGGACGTGCAGGAGCTGGCGAACTTCTTCGAGCGCCGGGTGTCGGCCTACCAGGTGGCGGTGGAGGGCAGCGTGAGCCTGGACGAGGCCTTCTGACGCGTCGCGGCGTCCCCGTAACGCTCCTCCAACCGGCACTGTGAGGGAAATCACCGGCCCGCGGGTGGTTTTTCGGGCAAAGCGTGGTTAAGGATGCGCCCGAGCCGGTTTAAGGTCCTGATCCTGGTATGACCAGCGATGTCCTGGACCGGCTCGCCGGCGTCCAGCCGGTGCAAGCGGGGAAGACGACAAAGGGGACACCGTCCGTGTCATCGGCAGTGCAATGGATCATCCTGGTGATCGCCGTCCTGGCGGCGATCGTGACCGTCGAGCTGCTCAGGCGTCTGCTCAGATCCCGGCGGGTCAACGGCCGGTTCTCGCTGGCGGGGCCGATCGTCGAACGGTGCACCTGGCCCGGCTTCGCCACCGCGGTCGTCGTCGCGTTCAACGCGCTGTACACGCCGGGCATGTCCGGAACGTCGGCCTACTTCGCGGTGGAGCAGACGGTCACCGTGCTGCTGATCGCCTGCGTCTCCTGGCTGGTCATCCAGGCCGCGTACGCGGTGACGGACGTGGTGCTGGCCAGGCTCACCCACATCGAGGGCGAGGGCAACCGCAGGGCCCGCCGCATCCGCACGCAGATCACGCTCGTCCGCCGCGTGGCCGCCGCCGTCATCATCGTCGTCTCCGCCGGCGCGATGCTGTTCAGCTTCCCCGCGGTGCGGGCGCTCGGCGCGGGGCTGCTGGCCTCGGCGGGCATCGCCGGCGTGGTGGCCGGCATCGCGGCGCAGTCCACGCTGAGCAACCTGATCGCCGGACTGCAGCTGGCCTTCAGCGACGCCATCCGGCTCGACGACGCCGTGGTCGTCGACGGGGAGTGGGGCCGCATAGAGGAGCTGACCCTGACCTACGTCGTCGTGCGGCTCTGGGACGAGCGGCGGCTCATCCTGCCGGTGTCGTTCTTCACGACCACGCCGTTCGAGAACTGGACCCGTTACGAGAGCCGCGTCATCGGGCACGTCATGCTCTACGTCGACTGGTCGGTGCCGGTCGAGGAACTGCGGACGGAGCTGTACCGCCGCCTGCGCGAGCACCCGCTCTGGGACCAGAAGGACTGGATCCTCCAGGTGACCGACGTCGGGCCCAACGGCGTGGTGGAGCTGCGCGCGCTCATGAGCGCCGCCGACGCGCCGAGCGTGTGGGACCTGAAGTGCGACATGCGCGAGCACCTGATCGGCTACATCCGCGAGAACCACCCCCAGGCCATGCCGCGCCTTCGCGTGGAGGACGTGCCCCCGGGCCCTGAGCGGCCGGGCGGGCGGGGCATGTCAGTTGCTGGACGGGCGCAGGACGCGGGTGCCGCCCGCGATCAGCGCCGTGGCGAGGATCCAGCCTGAGGCGATGAGGATGTTGGCCAGCCACTGCGTCCAGCCCACCGGTTCCCAGGCGGCGCGCTGCTCGAAGACGCTCACCGGCACCAGCAGGTCCAGCGTGTAGGGGAAGGGGTGGAAGATCCGCCGCTCGTCCAGGCCGACCTGGGCGGGCGGATGGGTGGCGAAGACCGCCGTCCCGGCGGCGAGCAGGACGGCGAACCACACCCCGGCGAGCCACGGCCGGTGCCCGTACCCCACGACCACGTCGAGAAGGTGGCCCGCCAGCCGGCCCGGCAGGCGCATCGTGGAGCGGCGGGCCCGCTGCTTGGCGAGCAGGACCCGGCGCGCGTCCTGGTCGTGACCGATCCTGCGGTACCACGCGGCCAGGTGCTCGTAGGGCAGCGGCCGGTAGCCGTCGGGGTCGCGGCTCACCCAGGACAGGCGGTCGGCGAGCGAGGTGTACCCGCGCAGCGACTCGAAGGTGAACCCGTTGAGGCGCACGTGCTCGGGATAGGCGTCCGGCCTGTCGAGCAGGACGCCCACCCGCGAGTAGCCGAGGTTGATCTCGCCCTGGACGGCGGACGGGAGCAGGATGAGCTCGTCGACCTGCATGTGGCTCAGGTGCAGGGCAGGACCGTGGGCGCTCAGCGTGGCCTCGTCGAAGGAGAGCACGCCGGTGACCCGCGCGCCGCGCAGCCGCACCGTGCCCTCGGCGGTGAAGCCCCCGCTGAGCTCCACGCTGGAGGCCTGCAGGTGGTCGGCGTAGATGGCGTGGCCACCAGTGCCCTTGATCACCGCGCGCTGGAGGTAGAGGCCGCTGTTGAACCGCGCGCCGATCATCCGAATCCCCCCGACCGTGCGCAGGTCGCGGCAGAAGGCGCCGCCGTCCACGGTCAGGCCCCCCGCCCAGAGGGCCCAGTGGTCCTGCTCCCAGCCGCGCTCGCGTTTCTCCGCCTCGGTGAAGGGGCGGCGGGTGTCCTCCTTGTAGCTCTCGGAGGCGGCGGACGTCTTCTCCGGCGCGGTCAGCACGGCCCGGGCCAGCCTGAGCTGGCCGGTGATATGGGCGTTGTCGAGCCGTACTCCGGCGTGGACTTTGCACGAGTCGAGATCGAACAGCCCGTCGATCGTGCAGCGGGCCGCACGGATGCGGCGGATGTCGCAGCCGCGGAACCGCAGCCCCTTGGTGGTGGCGTCGGTCAAGGCGACCGTGTCCGGCAGGTGGCAGCTCAGCAGGTGGAGCTTGGTGTCGACCTTCGCGTCGGAGAGGTTGAGCATCCCGACGATCCGGGCGCCCGCGAGCCGGAGCCCGGCCACCTGCCCGGCCTTGGCGGGATGGGCGCCGAGCAGGAGCGCGGTGATCAGTGCGGCCCGGACGGTCCGCTCCGGCCCCCACTCCGCGCCCTTCGCCGGGTCGTCGCGGCCGGCGTCACCGGTCCGCAGGTCCACCCAGGCGCCGGAGGGATAGGCCTCCCATACTTGCCGTTCCGCCGGCGTCAGCCGCCAGAACGGCCGTGATCTCAGCACACCGGGGACTTTAGCGCGACATGGTCGACTACGACCGGTCTTGATCGCGAAAACCCGGTCCCGGAGAGTCCGCCGCTCCTCCAGCATGCGGCCGGCCGCAGCCGGGCAAGGAGCCCTATTCGCCGGGAGCGATGAACTTGCGCAGCAGGAGCCGTAGCTGCTCCTGCTCGTCGGCGTCCAGGTGTCCGAGCAACTCGCCCATCTGCATCTGGCGCCGTTCCAGGTCCTCTCCCGGGGAACTCCGGACCAGGGCCCTACGACCTGGGCTGGAAGGACACCCTCGACCTGCGGCCGGCCGAGCAGGCCACCATCATCGTCAGGTTCGACGGCTACACCGGGCGCTACGTCTTCCACTGCCACAACCTGGAGCACGAGGACATGGCGATGATGGGCAACCTCGTCGTGTTCTGAGCGCGATCCGCGTCGCGCGATCCGCCGGCGCAGTACGCGACCGGCTGGACGTACTGGTCAGTCGGGCTCGATGTGCATCGCCCGTTCCTCGGCGGAGAAGTCGCCGTCGTCCTGGCCGACCTCCGCCGCGTACTCCTCGGACTCCTCGTCGGGACGGGCGCCCTCGTCAGGGGCGACGAAGCGGTACTCCTCGCGCGGCACGTGGCCGCGTTCGGGCGCCTCCTGCCAGACCCGCCGGGAGATGCCGTCGCGGTCCTCGGGGTCCTCGGAGACGATCTCGTGGCCGATGGGCAGGTTGTCGGTCCACTCCTCGATCTCGGTCAACTGCTCGTCATCGCCCATGTCGTCGGGCCCGCGTCTCGATTCGGTCATACCGTTGCCCTACCCGTGTCCGGCAATGTATCGCTCACGCGAGGCCATGAAATCGATCGCCATACGCTAGATACTCGGGCATGCCCGATGGTCCGCGTGGTCACGGGGAGGGGTCCGAGCGGCCGTTCGCTACCTCTCGACGACCTCGTTCTTGCCGATCACGACCACGCCCTCGCGCGTCACGGCGAAGCGGGAGCGGTCGTAGTCGAGGTCCAGGCCGATGCGGGCGCCGTCGGGGATGACCACGTTCTTGTCGATGATGGCGCGCCGGATGATCGCCCCCCGGCCGACCTTGACGTGTCCCATGAGCACGGAGTCCTCGACCTGCGAGTGGGAGTGCAGCACCACGCCCGGCGACAGGATCGACCGCGAGGCGGTGCCCCCGGAGACGATCACGCCGGGCGACACCAGCGAGTCCACGGCGTGCCCGACGCGGTCGCCGTCGTTGTGCACGAACTTGGCCGGCGGCAGCGGGTCGTGACCGGTGTAGATGGGCCAGTGCTCGTTGTAGAGGTTGAACACCGGGTGCACCGACACCAGGTCCATGTGGGCCTCGTAGTAGGCGTCCAGGGTCCCGACGTCCCGCCAGTAGCCGCGGTCGCGCTCGGTGGAGCCGGGAAGGGCGTTGTGCGCGAAGTCGTAGACCTCGGCGCCCCCGGACTTCACGAACATCGGGATGATGTTGCCGCCCAGGTCGTGCTTGCTGCTGGGGTCGAGCGCGTCCTCCCTCAGCGCGTCGATCATCGCCTGGGTCTTGAAGACGTAGTTCCCCATCGAGGCGTAGACCTGGTCGGGGGCGTCCGGCAGGCCGATGGCGTCGGTGGGCTTCTCGCGGAACGCGACGATCCTGTGCCCGGCCGGGTCGGTCTCGATCACCCCGAACTGGTCGGCCAGCGCCACGGGCTGCCGGATGGCGGCGACGGTCACATCGGCTCCGGAGTCGATGTGCTGCTGGACCATCTGCCGGGGGTCCATGCGGTAGATGTGGTCGGCGCCGAAGACGATGCAGTGCTCGGGCAGCTCGTCGTAGATCAGGTTGAGGTTCTGGAAGAGCGCGTCCGCCGATCCGGCGAACCACCGGGGCCCGAGCCGCTGCTGGGCGGGCACCGGCGTGACGTAGTTGCCGAGCATGGTCGACATGCGCCAGGTCCGCGTGATGTGCCGGTCCAGGCTGTGGCTCTTGTACTGCGTCAAGACGACGATCTTGAGGTAGCCGCCGTTGGTCAGGTTCGACAGCACGAAGTCGACCAGCCGGTAGATGCCGCCGAAGGGAACCGCCGGCTTCGCCCGGTCGGCCGTGAGCGGCATCAGCCGCTTGCCCTCGCCACCGGCCAGCACGATCGCGAGGATTTTGGACGTCGTCATACGCTCGACGTTACCCGGCTTTACCCAGCTAAACCCGACGAAACACCCTGACCGTTAAGGTTTACGCATGCGCGTCGATCTGCTGAGCCGTGAGTACCCGCCCGAGGTGTACGGCGGGGCCGGTGTCCACGTCGAGTACCTCGCCCGCGAACTGAGGAGACTGGTCGACGTGCGGGTGCGCTGCTTCGGCGCCCGGCGGGACGAGCGCGGAGTGGACGCCTACCGCGTCCCCGGGGGTCTCGAGACCGCGAACCCGGCACTGCAGGTGCTCGGCGTCGACCTGGAGATGGCCTCGGCGTGCGAGGGCGCGGACCTCGTGCACAGCCACACCTGGTACGCCAACTTCGCCGGCCACGTCGCCAAGCTGCTGTACGGGGTGCCGCACGTGGTCACCACCCACAGCCTGGAGCCGTTGCGCCCCTGGAAGGCCGAGCAGCTCGGCGGCGGCTACACCCTGTCCGGTTTCGCCGAGCGCACGGCGCTGCTGGGCGCGGACGCGGTGATCGCGGTCTCGGAGGGCATGCGGCGTGACGTGCTGGCCTGCTACCCCGAGATCACGCCCGAGCGGGTGACCGTGATCCACAACGGCATCGACACCGAGGAGTACGCGCCCGACCACGACAGCGGCGTACTGCTCGAACACGGCATCGCCCCCGACAGGCCGTACGTCGTCTTCGTCGGGCGCATCACCCGGCAGAAGGGCCTGGCGCACCTGCTGCGCGCCGCCCGGTCCTTCCCGCCGGAGGCCCAGCTCGTGCTGTGCGCGGGCGCCCCGGACACGCCGGAGATCGCCGCGGAGATCACCGGGCTGGTCCAGGAACTGCGCGCCCGCAGGGCCGGCGTCGTCTGGATCTCCGAGATGCTGCCGAGGAGCCAGGTCATCCAGATCCTCACGCACGCCACCGTGTTCGTGTGCCCGTCGGTGTACGAGCCGATGGGCATCGTCAACCTGGAGGCCATGGCCTGCGAGACGGCCGTCGTGGCCACGGCGACCGGCGGCATCCCCGAGGTGGTCGCCGACGGCGAGACCGGGCTGCTCGTCCCCATCGACCAGGGCGCCGACGGCGAGCCGCTGGACCCGGAGGGGTTCGCGGCGGCCATCGCCGAGCGGGTCGGCGCGCTGCTCTCCGACCCGCCGCGCGCGGCGGCCATGGGGCGGGCGGGCCGGCGGCGGGCCGTCGAGCACTTCTCCTGGCCCGCCATCGCCGCCCGCACCCAGGACCTCTACAACCGGCTGAAGTAGGCCCGGCCGGTACGGCGCGTCCGGTACGGCGGCGTCCGGCGGGTCCGGCGGGACACCGGCTCTCGGACCTTGGACCCCGCCCTCGGCGGTCAGATCTCGCCGACCTTGCGCTCGGCGAGGCCGTACATGGCGGCGACCGGCCGCCACGCCTGGACGAACCGGAGCTTCGCCGCCTGGGCGTCCTCGGAGCGCGCCAAGCCGCGGACGTAGTCGGGGTCCTTGGCCATGGTCGCCCGGCAGCCGCCGCCCACGTGGCGCGACGCCCACGACCCGAAGGCGGCGTCGGCGCCGAGGGAGGCCTCCAGGGCGTCGACCAGGGCGTCCTTCAGCTCCGTTCCCCCCGCCAGGGCGTCCACCTCGAGCGCCCGCGCCTGGGCAAGTTGTTCGCGCCTGGACGCGGTGATCCTGCCGATGACCGCCGCCCCGCCGCGCTCGCACCGGCTGACCCGGGCGATCGCCTCGCCGAGACCCGCGCGGGCGTTGCCGCTGTCGGAGAGCAGGCGGTCGATCGTGCCGGCCTGCGCGGCGGCGCGGCCGGTGTCCCCGGTGGAGTCGGTGGCCGAGTCGCTCGTGGTCGCGGGACCGCCGGTCGCGGCCGGGTCGACCGTGGCCCCGGGGTCGGCCGCCTCCGCCGAGCCGGACCCGGGGAACGCGGAGGCGGTGCCGGCCGGGTTCACGGTGCTGCTCTCGGCGGGGGTGTCCCGGCCGGCGAAGGCCCACCACGCCGCCGCCAGGGCCACGCTCGCGCAGGCGAGGACGAGGAGGACCGTCCGGCGGGCGCGCCGGCCGCCCCGGTGCTGCGCGAGCCCCCGGGAGCCCGGCTGGAGGGCCGGTGAGGGAGTCTCCGGCGTCGCGGCGGCCGCTCCGCACCTCGGGCAGGTGGTGAGCCGGCCCATGTCGGCTCCGCAGCGGCCACAGAGAGAACCGGACCTCGATTCGTTCACCAAACCACTTCCCTTTCATAAATCATAAATCACCGCAAATCTCGAAAAGGCCCCGAGGTTGGACAATTGGCGCATGTTTCGCAAAGCGAATTCCAGGTCTCGGTGGTCCGGCGACGACCATATTCGAGTAATGACTGCCCAAGGGAATGCCGAACACCTAAACTCGCGGAGATGTCCCATTCGGCGGAGAGGGTGAACGGTCATCCATAACTCTGGAGCAGGTCAACGGCAGAGCGCGTCCTTCGAGGCAGGACGCTCGCGAATGAGCAACGTGACGCGTTATCTGTGCGCCGCGGCATACCTGGACGGTGCTTTCCGGGCGAAAGTCCTGACCGAATCCCTGCATGACGAGTTTCGCGCCGTCCCGCCCTCGTACGGCGGTTTCGACCTCGCTCCGGTCATCCACCATTGCCGGCGATCCAGGACCATCCTCCTGGTCCGCGACGTGCTGATCGTGCTGGTCCTCGCCGTCGGGTTCGGCACCGCGTTCTTCACCACGATCGCCTGGCTGACGACACTGACCCCCTTCGCGCTGCTCACCGCCGCGCGCGTCCGCCAAGGGCCCCTGCTCCTGCGCGGCCTGATCTGGGCGTGGGCCCTGTACTCCGCCTTCTTCTTCCTCCTCTCGGCCATGCTCCGGCCGTTCTTCGACCTGTTCACGCGGTCCGCTGGGCTCGGGGTTGCGGGTCTTGGAGGGACGGACGTCTACGGGCTGCCGAGTACGCCCTCCCCGCTCGTCGACGTCACCGGTTCCTTCCTCGGCACGCTGGCCGTGCCGCTCGCCACGCTCGGCGTCGCGGTCGGGTACCGCATCGCGACGTACATGACGCTCGCCGGCAGCCTCAAACCGGGCGCCGCCGAGCCCATGACCGAGGCGAGCCACCCCAAGGTCGCGCGCCGCCTCGACTACATCCGCAGGGCGCAGTGGGGCAACATCACGATGTACGCCAACGAGGACGCCTTCATGGGGGCCGGCACCATCCAGCGCGTGTGGTCCATCGCCGTCGAGCTCGACAGGGTGCGCGGCGCGGACGCGGCCGCCACGGGTCGCAGGCAGTCCAGGCCGGTCGACATAGACCCGCTGGAGCTGCACGGATTCGTGCGGGGCCGGCTCGTCGAGATGCGCGACGGCGTGCTGCGCGCCAACGAGAGCGTCGAGCGGCTCGACATCGGCGACCACGTCGTGAGCCGCGGGGCGTTCACCACGACCGACTGGCGGAGCGGGCGGCCCGCCCATCCCCTGATCGACCAGAGCGGCCTGCCGCGCCACCACGCCACCCCCGAGGAGATCGCGGCGATCATCCGCCACCCGCAGGGCGGGGTCCGGTACTACCAGCGGGTGACGATCAGCGGCGTCGGCCAGGAGATCCGCGACGCGTCCGGGAAGCTGGTGGCTCCGGCGGAGGACCAGGAGGCGCTCACCTCCGCCTTCATCCATCTGGCGGTCGAAGGGCGCATGCTGTACACGCAGTTCGTGGTCACGGTCCTGCCTCCCGCCGACGATCTGTACCACGTCGTCGACCGGCTTCCGGCCATGACCGTGCCCCGCATCGCCTGGGAGGCCGTCCGGGCGCTCAAGCTGCACCTGTTGCGCGACGTGCTCGCGGCGCCCGTGCGGCTGGTCCGCGCGGCCTGGCAGTCGGCGGTCCAGGGCATGACCGCGCCCAACCCCGCCGACCACCTCGTCTACCAGTACGGCGCCCACTTCAGCGCGCGGGAGCTCGGGGCGAGCCAGGGGCTGCAGACCCACATCCAGGCGCTGGACGCCGCCAAGTACACCAAGCTGATCGAGCAGCGGCTGACCGAGGCCGTCCTGGACTTCCTGGAGCAGCGCGGCGTGGACACCGGCGCCTACCGCCTGCAGGCCGCCGGGGTCACCATGCACACGGCGTACACGATGCACGTCGGCGACGGCGGCATCGTGAGCGGGCCCGTGAGCTTCGGCCCGAACGGGTCCGCGACCGTCAACAACCTGCTCCAGCCGACCGGCTGACGGGCGAAGGGGAGTGCCGTGGGTACGGAGTACGGCGGCGTCCATGTCGCGGTGGCGCGATCAACGGCCCGGTCGTGTTCGGCGACCACGCGAGCGCGACGGTCAACAACTTCGGCGCGCCGGCCGGGTCACGGGAGGCCGTCGCGGCGTGAGAAACACCGGCACGGCCGTGAACAAAAGACGGGGAGGGCTCGTCCAACCTGTCATGAAGCATGCCCGTAACGTGTGGCGAGTCCCCTTCCTGGCCATCGCGGCGGCATTGGCGGTGATGGCCTCGGCCGCCTGCGGCGCGCCCGCGTCCGCCGCCCAGGTGTCCGCCGGACGGTGCCGTACCGCGGCCCTCGCGGCGCGCGTCGGCGCGGTCGACCCCGGTGCGGGTCAGCGCTACGCCCCGCTGGTGCTCACGAACAGGTCCGCCCGCGCCTGCCGGCTGTACGGGTTCCCCGGTCTCATCATGATCGACGGCAGGGGCGATGTGCTGCGCACGAGAACGCGCAGGGACGCCGTCCGCCCGGTGGGTGTCACCCTGCGGCCCGGCGCCTCGGCGCACGCCAAGATGCACTGGACCGTGGTGCCGGCCGGAGGCGAGACCCGGTGCCCGCAGGCCGCCCGCCTCATCATCCTGCCGCCCGACGAGGTCGGCGCGCACCTGGAGATCCCGTTCACGGGGGCGCCCTGCGACGACGGGCGCATCGACGTCTCACCGATGGCGGCGGGCGCCCGTCTCTGACCGGCGCGGGTGAGGGGCCGGCCGTCGAGGATCAGCGATGGAAGACGCCCAGCATGAGGCAGATGAGGAGAAGCACACCTCCGGCGATGAGCAATGCGATGGGTAGTGGTGGCACGTCCACGTCTGTCCTGGCTCCCGGTTTTCCGACGGACCCTACTGGCAGGTAAAGATAAGCACAGGGCCGTAGGCGGTGAGGCGGAAATCGGGATCGATCGGCCCGCGAATCGATCTTGAGGAACTCCTGCCGGTGGCACCGCTCCCACTTAGTAGGCTGTTGTGGTGCTAGCGATCGACCGGGTGAGGATGGCGTTCACCGACCGTCACGGAGGCGTGAGCGCCGGTCCGTACGGCACCAGGAACCTCGGCGGCTCGGTCGGCGACGATCCCGCGGCGGTGGCCGAGAACCGTGCCCTGACCGCGAGGGAGTTCGGGCTGGACCCCCGCGAGGTCGTGTTCATGCGGCAGGTCCACGGCCGTGACGTCGGCTACGTGACCGAGCCGTTCGGCGGCGATCCGCCCTCCCTCGACGGCGTCCTCACCGACCGGCCGGGCCTCGGCCTGGCCGTGCTCGCCGCCGACTGCGCCCCCGTCCTGCTCGCCGACCCGGTCAAGGGCCTGGTGGGCGGGGCCCATTCGGGACGGGTCGGCACGGCGGCCGGGGTGGTGCCCGAGCTGGTGGCGGCGATGCGCGCCCGCGGCGCGGACCACCTGGTCGCCCTCGTCGGCCCGCTGGCGTGCGGGGCGTGTTACGAGGTGTCCGAGGCGCTGCGCGAGGAGGTCGCGGAGGTCCTCCCCGAGACGTGGTCGGCCACCCGCCACGGCACCCCGGCGCTCGACCTGCGGGCGGGCATCACCGCCCAGCTCGCGCGCGCGGGGGTGGACGACGTCCGGCACGACGAGCGCTGCACGATCGAGACCGGCGACCTCTACTCCCATCGCAGGGAGCGGCTGACCGGGAGGTTCGCCGGGTACGTCTGGCTCGCCGCCGACGCCTGACCCCGTCCGGCGACTGCCGCCGCGCCCGTCCCCGCTGCCCGCCGGGTCCGGCCGGCCCGGCTGGCAGCGGTCCTGATCGGCGTGACCAGCGCCAGGCCGCAGAGGACGGCGGCGGCCCCGAGCATCGGGGCCGGTCCCGGGACGAAGCCGGTGACCGTCAGCGTGAGCAGGCCCGCGCCCGCCAGGGCCGTGGCCGCCGCCGCCCTCGCCCGGCCGACGGTCGCGCCCGCGGCCGAGGGCGGCTCCTCGAAACGCGCGAAGAGCCTGATCAGCGGCCCTACGACCAGCACGAGCGCGGCGAGCCAGATCGGCCATCCGGCGAGCCAGGCGACGCCGCCGGGTGCGGGGGTGGCGATGCCCAGGGCCACGACCGCCACGCCCGCGACCACGAACAGCGCGCTCATGTGCCAGAGGTAGACCGTCATCATGCGCGGGCCGGCCCAGGCCATGGCGCGCGCGACGGCGGGCCTCGCGGCCAGCCGGACCAGGCGCGGGCGCAGCAGCATCGCCAGGCCGATCTGGCCGAAGGCCACCGCGAGCAGCGCCGTGGTCGGCGGCGCCATGTTGGACACCGCCGCGCCCGGCATCCCGATCATGCTGCCCGGGTACGGGCCGAAGGCCACCAGCGCCGCCGCCACGGCGAAGCCGCCGGCCGCCATCAGCCGGAACCCGGCGAGCCGCCCGCTCGCGTAGAGGAAGCCGAGCTGGTGCACCGCGAGCCACACCAGGCCGACGTTGAGGAACCCGGCCGGCTCGAAACCGTTGAACCGCACCACGTCCACCACGATCGCCCCCGCGGCGAGGACGGCGGGGACCCGCCCGCCGTACCGCTCGCCGAGGCGGAGCAGCACCGGGGTGAGCGCGACCGCGACCAGGTAGATCGCGAGGAACCAGAGCAGCTGACCGGCCAGGCGGGCGGCCGTCTCGACCGGCTGCGCGGGAAGGCCGAGCGCGAGCAGCAGGTGGGGGAGGGGGATCCACACCGCCGCCAGCGGCAGCACCGGCCAGGCCAGGCGGCGCACGCGCCCGGCGAGCCAGAGCGGCTCGGCGAGCCCGCGTGCCTGGTGCGAGCGGTGGCTGATCGCGTTGGCGGCCCCGCCGGCGAAGAAGACCAGGGGCATGACCTGGCTGAGCCAGGTGATCGCGAAGGCGCCGGGAGCGGTGAGGGCGTTGCCCGTGGCGATCCGGCCGTGGTCGAAGGACAGGACCGGGATGCTCCAATGCTCCAGCACCACCACGGCGATGCCGAACAGGCGCAGCAGGTCGATGAAGACGTCCCGGCCGGGGCGGGGGTGACGGACGGGAGCGGCGGCCGGACGGGCGTTGCCGCCACCGGTCACCTCGGCTCCGGGGGCGGTCAGGGGGCTGTCGAGCAGGGCCGGCACGGCGCACCTCGTATCGTCGGAGGGAGAGCGGGAAGCCCGGACGGCCGGTGGCCGGATCGCCCGGAAGGTCGCACGGATCGGACCATCCGAGATTCCCGCCGGAAGGCGTGCCGGCGCAGTGACGGATACGGGTGTTTCGCAGGCGGACGAGGTGACCACCGGCGGTAGGGCGGGCCCTACCATCGCCATGCCTGCCCACGGGCTCGAACGGGCCGGGCCGGGCCTCGTAGCTTTGTCGCCATGAGAACCCTCTTGAAGCGTCTCGGCAGCGACACGCGATACACCTTGCTCGGGCTGCCCCTCGCCATCTTGAGCTTCAGCCTGCTGGTCGCCGGGTTGTCGGCTGGGCTCGGCACCCTCGTGGTGTGGGTCGGCCTGCCCATCCTGACCGTGACGCTGCTGGCCGCCCGGGGGTTCGCCGACGTCGAGCGGCGCTGGCTGCCTGAGATCCTCGGCCGGCCGGTCGCCCGCCCGCGCTACAAGAAGGCGCCGGAGTCGGCCGGATGGGCGCGCCGCCTGGTCCAGCCGCTCGTCAACGGCCAGTCCTGGCTGGACCTGATGCACGGCATCGTGGTGTTCCCCATCGCGATCGTCACGTTCGTGGTGACCGTGACGTGGTGGGCGGTGACCGTGGCCGGGCTGCTCTACCCGCTGTACGGCTGGATCACCTCGGGCATCCCCGGCAACACCCAGCTGCCCGAGCTGCTCGGCCTGGGCGAGGGGTACCTGCTGGACAGCGTGTTCTATCTGGTGCTCGGCGCGGTCTTCGGGATCACGCTGCCGGGCATCGTCCGGGGCGCCGCCCTGATCCAGGCCGGGCTCGGCAGGGCGCTGCTCACCGGCGTGGCCGAGTTGCACGACCGCATCGACGACCTCACCGAGGGCCGGGCGGCCGCGGTGTCGGCCGAGGCCAGCGCGCTTCGCAAGCTGGAGCGCGACATCCATGACGGGCCGCAGCAGCGCCTTGTGTACCTGGCGATGGAGCTGTCCCGGGCGCAGCGCCAGCTCCAGAAGGACCCGCAGGCCGCGCACGCGACCCTGTCGGAGGCGATCACCGCGACCCGTGAGACGCTGGACGAGCTGCGGGCGCTCTCGCGGGGCATCGCGCCGCCGATCCTGAGTGACCGCGGCCTGGCTCCCGCGATCGCCGCCCTCGCCGGCCGGTGCACGGTCCCGGTCGAGCTGGACGTGCAGACCGTCGAGAGGTACACCGCCGTGGTGGAGAACACCGTCTACTACGTGGCCGCCGAGACGCTGACCAACATCGCCAAGCACAGCCGGGCGCAGCTGTGCACGCTGTCGCTCTCCCGCACCGGTGACGCGCTGCTGCTGTCGATCGGCGATGATGGGGTCGGCGGCGCACACGTCGCCAAGGGGCACGGCCTGGCGGGGCTTGCCGACCGGCTGCGCGCTGTGGACGGCGAGCTGGTCGTCCAGTCTCCGGCCGGCGGGCCGACGTTGATCGTTGCGGAGGTGCCGTGCGCGTAGTCGTGGCCGATGACGCCGTTCTCATCAGAGCCGGTCTGGTGAGGCTGCTGGAGGAGTTCGGCTGCGAGGTGGTGGACGCCGTGGGCGACGGGGACGCCCTTGTGGCCTCGGTCGCGGCCCACCGGCCGGACATCTCCGTGGTGGACGTCCGGATGCCGCCGAGCTTCACCGACGAGGGCCTGCGCGCCGCCGTCGAGGCCCGGCGCCGGGTGCCGGGCACGCCGGTCATGATCCTCTCGCAGTACGTCGAGGTCTCCTATGCCGACGACCTGCTCGCCGACGCCCGGGGCGCGGTCGGTTACCTGCTGAAGGACCGCGTGGCCGACGTGGAGGAGTTCCTCGACGGGCTGCGGCGGGTGGCCTCCGGAGGCACTGTGTTCGACCCCCAGGTGGTGGCCCAGCTGATGGTGCGACGTCGCCGTGACGACCCGCTGGCCTCGCTCACGCCGAGGGAGCGCGAGGTGCTCGGGCTGATGGCCGAGGGCAAGTCCAACCCCGCGATCGGCCGCCAGCTGGTCATCACCGACGGGGCCGTGGAGAAGCACGTGCGGAGCATCTTCAACAAGCTCGGCCTGTACGCCGACGACGGCGACCAGCATCGCCGGGTGCTCGCCGTGCTGACCTACCTGCGCTCCTGACCGCGGGCGCCCGGCGGTCGCCGGGCCGGCTCAGCCGGGGACGATCACGGTGATCGAGGACAGGACGCGGCGGAAACCGAGACGCTCGTACACCCGGCGCGCCTGGTTGCCGTCGGTCACGGCGAGCCCGAGGGCGGGCAGGCCGTGCAGGGTGGCGAGCGCCAGTGCGCGGCGCAGCATGACGGCGCCGAGGCCGGCGTACCGGGGGCGGGGGTCGCGGAAGACGTCGAGGATCCACGGGCCGCCGAACGGCGGCTCGCCGTTCAGATCGGCGACCAGCACCCCGGCCGCCACCCCGTCGTCCCGCAGGAGCAGGCCGCCGCAGGGGAGCAGCGGCCCGTAGGACTCCCCGGCGAGCATCGGCGCGAGGTCGAGCTCCAGGGCTGCGGTGTCGCCGCCGGCGTTGTGGTCGGGATGCTCGGGCGGGTAGGCGGCGCGCCAGGCGGGGAAGACCTCGGCGGCCGGTATCGCGTCGCAGGCGACGACGCCGTAGCCGGTCTCGGCCCACTCCGGCGGGGCCGGGTCGGCGCGCAGGTCGCGGGACAGGACGTGGGCGTGCCGCAGGAGCCGTCCGCCGGCGGCGAGCAGCCGGCGGCCGAGGTCCTCGTCGCCGGAGACGACCCAGCCCGGCATCTCGCGCAGGATCACCTCGACCGCCCCGGGGCCGAGCACCTCCGCGAGGTCGGCGTAGGGGCGGCCGGCGCGGGTGCCCTCGACGTAGCTGAGCACCGGGCGGCCGGTGGGATCGGTGACCGTCCTGCGGCTGAGAGTCTCCACATCGTCAAACGTTAGAGCGGCACGAGGGGGTGAGCCACCCGTTTTTCTGGGCGTTGTGAGGGTATTAGGTGATATTTGTCCCGTTCGTCGGTGGTATTTACTCCCCGATGCTTGAGGATTCAACCGCACCGAATTTCTGTAACGTTCTGGTACCGACGAGGCTGCAGAGGCGCTATGGTGATCGCGCGCGCAAATGTCCCGATAGATCCCGGTAGGCACCCAGCGGCACGTTGTCCGGTTTATGCCGGTACCGCGTTATCTGGCGGAGGACGGGATGAAAGAAACGCGACATCGACGAGCTCCGCAACGGTCTCGATCACGGGCCCCAATCGTGGTCGGACTGTTCACGTCCACGTCGCTTCTGGCGGGAACCGCTCTCTTCGGAGCGTCGGTCCTCGCCTCTGTACAGGCTTTTCTCATCTTCTACGCGGGGGTGTTCGCTCTCCTTGGACTGACTGGAACGGTGGTCGTCGGACTCGCCGCCACCGATCGGATCGTTCTCGCGGTACGTCACCGCGTCTTCATGCAGGATCTGCACCGCGCGTTCGCCGTCTTCGCCGTCGGCTTTCTGATCACGCACATCATCCTGCAGATAAACCGGGGCCGTGTGCTCCCCGCTGACGCGTTCCTGCCCTTCAGCGGGTCCGGCTTCGCGGTCGGCCTCGGCACCATCGCCGCCGATGTGATGATCCTGGTGGCCGCCACCGGGGCCTTCCGCGGACGGTTCGTCGGCATGCGCTGGCCATGGATGTGGCGGGCCCTGCACGTGACGGCCTACCTCTCCTGGCCCGTCGCCATCGTGCACGGGCTGACGGCCGGCCGGCCGGCCGCGGACTGGGTGACCCTGAGCTATGTCGGCTCCCTCGCCGCGGTCGGGTTCGCTCTGCTCGTCCGGATGGTCGTGACCGTCGGGCCCAGAGACGGCGCCCCCGCCGGCGTCCGCCAGGGCAACGCCGGGCGCAAGGCCGAGCAGATCCGCGTCGATGACGTGTTCGACGAGGAGTTCTGGGTCACGTTGAGAAAGGAGGTACGGCGATGACCACGTACGGAGTGCCGGACGTGTTCAGGATCGGGCCAGGCCGCCTCACCGCCGGCCTCGACAGCTCGCCGAGGCTCGACTACGACACCCACCGGCGGGTGCACGGCCGCATGCCGCGGCTGCCGATCGACGACCTGATCGCCCTGGCCGAGCTGGGAGACCTGCGCGGCCGGGGCGGGGCGGGCTTCCCGTTCGCCCGCAAGCTCAGAGCGGTGATCGACTCCGCGGGCCGCCGAGGGGCGCCCATCACGGTGGTCGTGAACGCCACCGAGGGCGAGCCCGCGGCGCACAAGGACAAGGTGCTGCTCACCAGGGCCCCGCACCTCATCCTGGACGGCGCCGACCTGGTGGCCAGGGCGCTCTCGGCCGTGGAGATCGTCGTGGGCGTGGCCCACGGCGGCCCCGGTGAGCGCTCGCTGCTGAACGCCATACACGAGCGGGGCATGACCGACACCGTCAGGGTCGTCCGCATGCCCGACCGCTTCATCTCCGGTGAGGGCGGGGCGCTCGTGCGGGGCATCAACGGCGAGCGGCCGATCCCGCCCGGCCGCAAGGTGCGCTCCAGCGACAGCGGCGTGGGCGGGATGCCCACCATGCTGTCCAACGCCGAGACCTACGCCCAGCTGGCCCTCATGGCCATGCTCGGGGTCGACATGTACTCCTCGGTCGGCCTGGCCTCGGAGCCGGGGACGGTGCTGCTCAGCGTCACCGGCTCGGCCCGGCGGCCGGCGGTCGTGGAGACCCCGACGGGGGTGCGGCTGCGCGAGGTCCTCGATCTGTGCGACGCCACGGTCGGCCAGGGCGTGCTGCTCGGCGGCTACCACGGCAAGTGGATGACCCCCGAGGCCGTGGAGCGCGCCGAGGTCTCCCGGGCCGGGTTCGAGGCGCTCGGCGGAGCCCTCGGCGCGGGCATCGTCGTCCCGCTCGGCTGGGAGTCCTGCCCGCTCGGCGAGACGGCCAGGGTCGCCAGGTACATGGCGGGCCAGAGCGCCGGGCAGTGCGGGCCCTGCTACATGGGGCTGCCCGACCTGGCGCAGGCGTTCGGCGCGCTGGCGGACGGCAACGGCCACATCGAGGCGGTGCAGCGGGCCGCCGCGACGATGAAGGGCAGGGGGGCCTGCGGCCACCCCGACGGCACCGCGCGGTTCGTGCTGTCCGCCATCGACGTGTTCGCCGAGGACATCATGACGCACGCGGCGTACGGCACCTGCGGCCTGCCGGTCCGCGGCGTGCTGCCGTTGCCCGCGGAGACGTCGGTCCGTGCCGCCGAGGCGCAGCTCATCCTCGACTGGTCGCGGTGCGAGGGGCATGGCCTGTGCTCACTGGTCGTGCCGGAGCTGATCAGCCTCGACCAGCACGGTTATCCGGTGGTGAGCACCGCGTCCGTGCCGCCCCGGCTGGAGGGCGAAGCGCGCAGGGCCATCGAGATGTGCCCTGCGCTCGCCCTGCGGCTCACCCCCGCGCCGACCGAGAGCAGGCGATAGGAGATAGAAGGATCAGGCCGTCAGGCGACGGGGATCTCCAGCAGGCGGACCCCGTCGTCCCTGCGCACCTCGAAACGGACGATGTCGCTCTTGGCCAGGGCGGTGCCGCCCGTCAGCCGCAGCGGATCGGGATGTCCCGAGACGCCGTACCCCTCCCCGGGGGGTATCCGCCAGCCGGAGACCACGTCGGTGTCCCCCGAGCGGGAGACCGCGATCAGGCTGCAGCGCTCGGGGCCCCGCACGCCGGCCAGCTGGAAGGCCACCTCGGTGCCCCAGCCCTTGGCGACCAGGCCCACCGACCCGCTCACTCCGGTGTCGGGGCTGGTGCCCTCCTTGATCTCCCCGGCGACGGAGCCGCCGGGAGTGGCGGCGGCGACCGGCGCGGAGTTCGCGTGCGGCCACAGCAGCTGCGAGGTCGCCGCGCCGGTGACGCCGACGACCAGGGCGGCCGCGACGCCGAGCAGCAGGGCACGGCGACGGCGCGCGCGGCTCTCGGCGAGGTCGTCGCGCGACCTGCCGTCAGAGGGCTCGGACGCGGCGTGCCGGTGGGCGGGAGCGGAGCGCCGGCGCGGCTGAGGTGACCAAAGGTCCCTGATCACACCGTCGGGGAAGGGGGCGTTGCCGTTGTGGGACGCGCCGTTCACGGCGGCGGGCACCGCGCCGTTGGCTCTGTAGCCGGCTCCCGTGCCGTTGACCGTGCCCCGGGCCGCGCCGTTCACCGTCCCCTTCATACCGCGCTTGATCACATCCAGCGCGTCGGGCAGCTCGTACATGTCCCGCAGCTCGTCCTGGCAGCTCGGGCAGTCGAGCAGGTGGCGATCGAACGCCTCGGAGTCCTCCTTGTTGAGGACTCCGAGAATGTAGGCGGCCACCTCGACGTGAGGGGGTGAATCCATCAGACCGGTCACCCCCTCTCCTTCATCGTCTTCTGGAGGGCGCGAAGCGCGTAGTACACCCGGGACTTGACCGTCCCCGGCGGAACTCCCAGCACTTCTGCCGCTTCATTGATCGTACGGTCGTGGAGGTAGGTCTGCACGAGCGCCTCCCGGTGTTCCTCCGAGAGGCTGTACAGGGCCTCCGATACCACCATCGCCGACAGCATCGGCTCGGAGCCGTCGGGAATGGCCACGCTGTCGAGCCTGTCAGGTTCGACCTCCTGTGGACGCACGGAACGCTGACGGTGGGCGTCGATGACGATCCTGCGGGCCACGGTCATCAGCCATGCCCACAGGAGGCCTGGCTCTCTGTTCAGTTTCCCCGCGTTCCGCCACGCGCGGAAGACCGTCTCCTGGACGACATCCTCTGCCCATTGCTGGTCGCCTCCCGTCAATCTGCGCACATTGCGGAGGAGGGGGCCGCCGAACTCTCGGTAGAGCGTCGTGACCAACTGCTCTTCGGAGTCGTCGTGCGTTTCCTCCGGTCGGGACCGGACGCTGCGATGACGCTGCACAGCCACATGGTGGCAGTGGATCACCGGTCGCGTGAGCAAATCTCGCAACTTCTGTAAAAATCGGAAATCTCGTCACAGGCGTTGAACCGGTCCCCGTGGACCGCCGTACTTCCCCCTGACAAGCGCGCCCGAGGGATCACGGGACACGAAGGGGAGAGAGCATTCGGTGAACCGAGTTCAATTGAGGTCGATGCGGCTCGTCGAGGTTCTCGCCGCGCTCGCCTTCCTGGTCATCGCCACCGTCACGGTATTCATGATCGCGCCGAACGCCATCCTGTCGGCGAGCGGAGCCTCACCCGCCGATTTCACCGACACCGAATCGGGCCCGCTCGGGCCGGCCGACCGCGATTTCCTGGTCAAGGTCCGGCAGGCGGGGCTGTGGGAGATCCCGACCGGGCAGCAGGCGCAGGATCGGGCCGGCAGCGCCCGGGTCAAGGAGGTCGGGCTGCAGCTCGCCGCCGACCACACCAAACTGGACGATCAGGTCCGTGCGCTGGCCGCCAAGCTGAACGTCCCGCTGCCCAGCACGCCCAACTCCGACCAGCAGGGGTGGATGGCCGAGCTGTCCACCAAGACCGGCGCCGACTACGACAAGACGTTCGCCGACCGGCTCCGCTTCGCCCACGGCAAGGTGTTCCAGGCGGTCGCGGTGGTCCGCGCCGGCACCAAGAACTCCGAGATCAGGGCGTTCGCGCAGGTCGCGGTCGATGTGGTGATGAAGCACATGACGCTGCTCGAGAGCACCGGCAAGGTCGACTTCGCCGCCCTTCCCACGCCCCCGCCTCCCTCCCCTAACCCCTCCAAATAGGGGACGAAGGCGTCCAGCGACCATCCGCTTCTCCGTCTGCACCACCGGGCGACCGCGACCCGCGCTCGCCCACCCCCCGGGGCCGGCGGCCGATCGGCGGAGGATCCACCTCCTCCTCAACCGATCGGCCGCCTCGGGGTTTCCGCCTCACCCCGGTCCGTAGACGTCCCAGAGTTGACCGACGAAGAACCTCCCGAACCGGGCCAGCGCGGCGACGCCGTGCGGCCCCTCGGTGTGGAAGCTCTTCAGCGTCGCCGCGAGGTCCATGGGCTGGATGTGCAGCGTCCCCGCGCCGGCCACCTCCGCCTCCTGGTCCTCGCCCTCCGGCACGTGACCCCGCAGCAACCGCGTGAACAGGGTCGAGGTGTCGAGCCACAGCCTCGTGGCGGGCCCGTGATGAACGTCCTTCCAGCCGACGAGCGTGTGCGGGCGGTCGTCGCCGTCGGTGAACCAGAGCCGGTAACGCATCTCGCGCCGGTCCGGTGCGTCGCCGGGCGCGAACAGGTTGAACCAGCCCCGCTCCACCGGACGCCGGCCACCGCCGAAGGCGGTGTCCACCCACCCTTCGGCCCGGGCGAGGTGCTCGGGCTCGGCCAGGAACCGGTCCAGGTCCTGGATGGAGATGGTGAGCCGGAACGAGCACCGGCCGCCGTGCGACCGCCCGGTGCTGTCACCCGATCGCGGATCGGTCACCCCGAGGGAGACGTAACCCGCCATCTCCTCGGTGAACGAGAGCGAGGTGCGGCCGGCCGGATCGCCGGCCACGAGGCTTCGCGCCTCATCGGACGGGTCTGGCTGCACCTGTCCGGTTTCCACGGTCATGCGAGCCTGTCCTTCTTTCCTGTGTTGTGTCGCCACAGGCCGTTGTTCCAGAAGCCGGGTGCTCATGCGGTCGGCCAGCGCCGCGATCGTCAGGGACGGGTTGGCGCCCACAGGGCCCGGCAGGGCGGCACCGTCGGCGATGAACAGGCCGGGATGGTCGAACACCTCGCCGTAGGCGTCGCAGACGCCCTCGCCGGGGTGGCGCCCCATCGGCACGCCGCCGAGCGGATGCACCGTGATGATGCGTTTCCCGAGCCAGGCGGGCATGTCGGAGTGCTCGGCCCCGAGCACGTCGGCGATGCGCCGCATGGTCGCGCGTAACCGGTCGAAATGCTCCTCGCTCGCCTCCGGACTCCATTCGACGTCGAGCCTGCCGCCGCGCAGCCGCAGCTCGCCGTCCGGAACGTCCCTGCCCATGCCGAGCAGGGGAAGGGAACTCGCAGACAGCTCTCCGCGGCCGACCAGGCCGGCGATCTCGGCGGAGAGGTTGGCGTCGCGGGTGACGAACGCGCGGAGCCGCTCGGCGACGAAACGGGCGGCGCGCCCGATCTCGTGGCCCACGTCCGAGCCCTCCACCAGCCAGTCGATGAAGGCCGGATACCCGCCGTCCTGGATGTAGGCGCCGCGGCCGGTCCCATCGGCGCCGTCCACCTCGTCGGCCAGCCGGATCGCGCTGGTGATCACCGGCCCCCGGCTCGCGTTGATCGGCCGCGTGCGGCTGCGGTCCTTGGCCCGCAGCAGGAACGCGAGCAGGTCGCCGTTGCCGGAGAAGCGGGTGCCGAGCGTCCCGCTCAGCCCCGGCAGGCTCGCGCGGCTCTTCAGCAGCAGGTAGGTCGTGCCGTACGTGCCCGCGGCCAGCACCAGGCGGTCGCAGGAGATGCCGCCGGACTCGGCGGACTCGTCGTGGCGTACGTAGTCGACCTCGTAGCCGCCGCCCTGGCGCGGCCGGATCGCGCGCGCCGAGTGGAGCGTGCGCAGGTCGGCGCCGTGGTGGCGGGCCGCGGAGAGATAGGTGTGGTCCAGGCTGTTCTTGGCGCCGTCGTTGCAGCCGATGTCGCACTCGCCGCACAGGCGGCAGGTCCTGCGGGTGACGCCGTGCAGGTTGCCGTACGGGGCGGCGGCGATGGGCAGCCCGAGGCCGGGCTCGGCGTCCCGGCGCGGCGCGAAGCTGACCGCCAGCGGCGGCAGCCGCCAGTCCAGCCCCAGCTCGGCGGCGGCGTCCTGCATGGCCCTGGTCTTGGCGGTGTCCTCGTAGGCGGGATGGTCCAGCGGGTAGGGCGAGACGCCCAGCATCCGCTCCACCTCGTCGTAGTGCGGGTCGAGCTCGGCCCGCGTCACCGGCCACGACTCGTACCCGCCCGCGGCGAGCGGCTCCTCGTGGACGAACCAGTGCTCGTCCTTGCGGAGCATCACGT
This sequence comes from Sphaerisporangium perillae, assembly GCF_023276435.1. Lineage (GTDB taxonomy): Bacteria > Actinomycetota > Actinomycetes > Streptosporangiales > Streptosporangiaceae > Sphaerisporangium > Sphaerisporangium perillae. The sequence goes on along the minus strand of NZ_JALLPO010000028.1, from coordinate 45,612 downwards.
TGGCGTAGATGAGCGAGCCGCCGCCGAGGCCGCTCGCGACCACCGAGTCGCAGCCGCCGAAGCTCCACACGTCGTACATGCCGTACAGACCCTCGTCCGGGTCCCAGAACGCCTTGCCGATCTCGGCGGGACTGCGCGGGAACGTGCCCGGTGCGAAGGCACGGCCCCGCTCCAGCACCACCACCGACAGCCCCGCCGAGGCCAGCCGGTACGCCGCGACGGCCCCCCCGAACCCGGACCCCACCACCACGGCGTCCACATGCTCTGTGGCTGTGTTCATTGCGCTCGCTCCGCTCGCGCGGTGCCCGAGCACTTTCATCTGGTTCATTTTGGTTCAGCCGGCGTGGCGCTTGAGGAAGTCGAGGATGCGCGGGAAGACGTCCACGTGGGCGTTCTTGCCGATGAGCGGGTCGATGTGGCCGTACCCGGGCAGGACGTGCAGTTCGTGGCGGCCGGGGGCGCGCTCGGACAGGATCCGGTGGCAGACGATGTTGGAGTCGGTGAACACGTCGTTGTGGTCCCCGGTCAGGAACAACACGGGGGTCTCGACTTGGCCGGCCCCGGCCAGGTAGTCGTCCGGCAGGGCGGCGTGGGGGAGGCTGCCGGGGTCGCACTTCACGGCTCGCCCGGCCCGCACCATCTTGTTGATGTGCCGGTAGTAGTTGACGTCGGCCGCTCCGTTCAGGTCGGCGAGCCGCTCATGGACGTGGGTCTCCCGCGCGAGGTTGCCGTGGCGGTACATCGCCGGACGGCCGCTGCCCCACATGAAGCTCTGCATGTGGCAGGCGGGCTCGCGGCACTCGGGATGGAACAGCGAGACCAGCCGGGACATCAGCCAGCGCCGGGTCAGCGGCGGGGCGTCGTGGAAGCGCGGGTCGATGTAGCTCAGGCCGAAGCCGTACTCCAGCATGGCCGGCCCCATGCGGAGCTTGACGCGGGCCCAGGCGGGGACCCGCGGGGTCAGCCCCACGCTGTTGGCGACCATGCTCGTGACGCCCTCGACGGCTCCGCCGAACAGGCTCATCTGGAACGACACCGACCCCAGGCAGTGCGCTATGACGTGGATCCGCCGTGCCCCAACGTGACGGCGGAGTTCCCTCATGGCTGCCGGATGATCGTAGGCGGCGATGTCGTCCAGAGTCTGCCGCCGGGTCTCCATGTTGTACGGGAACCGGTTGCTCATGCGGAAGTCGAGCGTCCAGACGTCGCCGAAGCCGCTGTCCAGCAGGAAGCTCACGAGATTGCGGTGCTCCGGCATGATGAACATGTCGCTGGAGGACGTCAGCCCGTGGATCAGCAACACGACGTCGTCCGACTCCGCCGCGTGGAACCGCGTCAGCGTCAGACCGAGCTCGTCCTCGGTCGGGAAGGGATGCACCGACACCTCGGCGCCCGACACGCCTTCAAGCGTGTACCGCGGTATGCGGTGCTCCATCTGACCGTCCTCCTGCTTGTGACCCGGTCCAACAATGCCAACCGCCCGGCGGCCGCGGCATCGTGGAAACCCCGTACATGAACCGGGGAACCCCGTATCGCGCGCAGGGGTCCGGTAGGTGTGAGCGGCATCAAGGGCCACGGTTCAGCTTGGTGGCCACGCCGACGCGCGAGCCGACGCCGAGCTTGGCGAAGACGTGGGACAGGTGGGTCTCGACGGTGCGGACGCTGAGGAAGAGCTGCTCGGCGATCTGCTGGTTGGTCAGGCCGCCGGCCACCAGGGTGGCGATCTCCAGCTCCCTGGGCGACAGCCCGTACGGCGCGGCGCCCTGCGCGGGCCCGCCGGTCTTGGCCGAGGTGGCGACGCGCACGCCGAGACGCCGCTGCTCACGCACGGCCTGCCCCGCGAGCGCCCGCGCGCCGCACTCCCGGAAGATCTCGACGGCCGCGCGCATGTGCTCGCGCGCCATGCGGCGCTCGCCCGCGTCGCCGTGGGCCAGGCCGGCCACCAGCAGCGCCCTGCCGGCGTCCAGCCTGCGCTCGCCGGCGGTGAGCAGGGTGGCCGCCTCGATGGCGAGGGCGGCGGCGGTCGCGGGGTCCGACCGGCGCAGCGCGTGGGCGCGGGCGAGCGGGATGAGGCCGGAGAACACCGGCAGCTGGGGATGGGCGAGGCCGGCGGCCCGCTCGGCCCACCCGATCGCCTCGTCCTGGCGGCCGCGGGCGACCTCGACCTGGGCGAGCAGTTCGGCGCTGGCCAGCAGCGTGCCCCGGTCCAGGCGCGGGTTGGCGAACCCGGCGCAGGCGTCCACGATGACCTGCGACCCCTCTTCCGGGCGACCGGCGAGGACCAGCGCCACGCCGCGGGCGTGCCTGGCCATGTCGCCCCACGCCTCGCCGGCGCCGACGCCCACCTGGACGGCCTCCTCGCCGGCGCGCAGGCCGGACTCGTGGTCGCCGGACCAGGCGCCGGCCAGGCACAGCTGGGTCAGCGCGAACACGAGCTGCTGGCCCGACTCCAGCAGCCGGGCCCCCTCGACCGACTCCTCGACGGTCGCCAGCGCCTCGGGGAGCCTGCCCAGCAGGACCAGCGTCTTGGCCTTGCCGGCGAGCAGGTTGGTCAGGATGTAGGTCTGGCCGGTGGACCGGGCGACGGCGGCGGCGCGCTCGAAGTGCCGCAGCGCCACCGAGTAGCGTCCCATGTTCGTCTCGGCCCAGCACAGCCAGGCGACGGCGTCCAGCCACTCGGCCAAGTGCTCGTCCAGGGCCGAGGTGACGAGCCGGTCGGCGGCGTCGGCGCTGCGCAGCGCGTCGCCCATCCGCCCGGCCGCGTAGGCGGGCATCGGCCGCAGCGCCGCGACCGCCATCGCCAGGTCGGGTTCCCAGTCGTCGCCGGAGTCGGGCATGAGGTCCAAGACGGCCTGCGCGGCACGGAAGTCGACCCGCATCATGCTCTCCGCGACCAGCCGCATCCGCAGGGGGATGGCGGCGGCGGCCCGGGGATGGGGCATCCGCCGCAGCTCGTCCAGCAGCAGGGCACGCGCCTCGTGGGGCCGGTCGAGCTGCCGTTCCATCAGCGCGCAGATGCGCGCGGCCTTGGCCCGCCGCGCATGGTCGTCGGCGGGCAGGAGACGGAGCACCTCGCGGGCGGTGTCGCGGCCCTCGGTGAGCCGGCCGCTGACGCCCTGGGCCCGGCTGAGCTCCAGCAGCAGCTCCAGGCGGTCCTCCAGGGTGCCCGGCTCGTCGGGCATGAGGTCCAGTGCCTTGCGCAACCAGTGGGCGGCGGTGACCGGCGCCTGCGGGGCGACCGTCCGGGCCGCCTCGATCAGGGTGGAGATCGCGCGCTGGTCGCCGAAGGAACCCGAGCGCTCGAAGTGGTGGGCCTGCACGGTGGCGGGCGCGCCGAGCGTGGCCAGGTGGCCGGCGAGCCGGGCGTGCGCGGCGAGCTGCCAGCCCGCCGCCGAGGACTCGTAGGCCGCCTGCCGCACCAGGGGATGGCGGAAGCGGAACCGCCCGGTGGCGGCGGGGCGGACGATGTCGCGCGCGACCAGCTCGTCGAGGGCCTCCAGCGCCGCGGCCTCGGAGACCTGCGCGGTGACCGCGGCCAGCGCGGGCTCGAACTCGTCAGCGGTCACCGCCGCCGCCTGGGCGACCAGCAGCGAGCCGGGGGACAGGTCGCCGAGTTCCACCTGGAGCGCGGCGCGCACGGTGGGGGGCAGCTCGCTGACCTCCAGCCGGCCCATGCGGGCGAGCGCCTCCAGGTAGAAGGGGTTGCCGCCGCTGGCCTCGTACAGCGCGCGACCGCGGGTGCGGCTGACGTGCGAGCCGAGGAACTCCGCGACCTCGGCCCGGTCGAGCGGTCCCACCGTGACCTGCCGTCCTCGCGCCCCCGCGGCCGTGACGAGGGCCGCCAGGCGCGGGGTGACCTGCGCGGGCCGGTAGCCGACGGCGACGAGCACCCGGCCGCGCGGCGGATGGCGTACCAGGTGGTCGAGGAACTCCGCCGAGCTGTCGTCGGCCCAGTGCACGTCGTCGAGGATCAGCGCGAGCCCGGCCGGGGCGGCCAGTTCGTCGATGAGCTGCCGCAGCGCGCGGTAGAGCCGGTAGCGCACCATGCCGCTCTGGTCGTCGGCGTCGGCGCCGCCGGGCTCGTCCGGCATCTTGGCCGCGAGGGCGGGGAACACCGCGGCGAGCCGGTGGGCCTGCCCGGTGCCGAGCCGGTCGGACAGATCGTCGCGCCGCGCCTCCAGGTGGTCGTCCAGGGCGTCGACCAGCACGCTGAACGGCATGATCTGCTCGAACTCGGCCGCCCTGCCCCACAGCGTGGTGAACCCGCGGCCGGCGGCGAGCGCCGCCAGCTCGGCGAGCAGCCGCGTCTTGCCCGCGCCGGGCTCGCCGACGACCGCGAGGAACTGGAACCCGCGGGCGAACGTCGCGTCGACCGTCTGGGTGAAGGACTCCAGGGCGTCCTGCCGGCCGACGAGCGGGGCTTCGCCGGTGAGGGCCGTGTCCGCGCCCTCGCCGAATGGCGGAGTCTCACCACTGTTCATGTCTTGTACCCCACAGCGCGACGGAACACCAGGAACAGCCGCGCCGCAATCCAATTCCGACAGGGACTTGACGCGGGACCCCGCGAGGGTCGCGGCGTTCACGGTCGAGGGCTCACCACGCGGACGCCCTCGGAGGATGATTTTGTCGCAAAATCGGCTGGTGGCGAGCCGATCAGGCCGATCAGACCTTTTCTCCGCAAAACGCGCGCGCTATGCCCCGATGAGTTACGCTTTTGTGGCGTTATTGGCAAAGTCTGTGCTGGGCTCCTCACGGTGCGGCGGGTCGAGCGATCGCAGGCCGTACATGGCGATCTCGACCCCTCTGCGGGCCGCCGCCCACATGAGATCGGGAGGGTCGCCCCGGTCCCTGCTGACCATCGCCGCCTGCTTCGCCGCCCCCACGAACGCGCCGATGGCGGCGCCGGCCTCGACCGGGTCGAGCTCGCCCGGATAGGCCCGCAGCAGCGCGTCGGCCAGCTCGCGCTGGACGTCGAAGAGCAGATGCAGGGCACGTCCCCGCAGCGCGGGGACGGACATGATGAGCCGCGTGCGCGCGGGCGCCAGCTCCCGGGCGAGCTCGACGTCCTCGCTGTCGAAGCGCAGCGCCGCCGCCGCGACGCGCATCAGCAGCTCCGCCACCGGCTCGCCGGGCCGGCGGCCGGCCATCACGGCGAGCGCGCCGTCGACCCGTGCGCGGGTGTCGAAGAACACCACGTCTTCCTTGCCGGCGAAATAGCTGAAGAACGTGCGGGTGGAGACGTCGGCGGCCGCCGCTATCTCGGCCAGCGTCGTCTCGTCGTAGCCCTGCCGCTCGAACAGGCACACGGCGGTCTCGATGAGCGTGCGGCGCGTGCGGAGTTTCTTGAGCTCCCGCAATCCAGGACCACCGGCCATGTCGGAACTTTACTACAACGGACAACTAATTTCATCCGTTGCAATTTCGGAGAGGGTACTGTTTTCTGTGAGGACAGGAACGACATCCGGTTGCCGAAGGCTGTCAAGTCCGAGGAGTGCGTCATGACCAACGCCCTGCCCCAGCCCGTCACCCTTCCCCTGTCCCGCGAGAACCGCGTCGACCCGCCGCAAGACCTGCGACGATGGCGCGAGGAGGGCCCGTTACGGCCCATGCTCTACGCCGACGGCCACGTCGGCTGGCTCGTCACCGGATACTCCGCCGTGCGGTCCGTGCTCGCCGACTCCCGCTTCAGCACCCGTCTGGAACTGCTGCACCCGCCGATCAGCCAGCGGCTCCAGCAGGCCAAAAAGCGCCCGGGGTTCTTCCTCCGCGAGGACCCGCCCGAGCACACCCGCTTCCGCAAGCTGCTGACCGGCCAGTTCACCGTCCGCCGCATGAAGCAGCTCGAACCGAGGATCCAGAAGATCACCGAGGACCGGCTGGACGCGATGGAGCGCGGCGGCCCGCCCGCCGACCTGGTGCGGGACTTCGCGCTGCCGATCCCCTCGCTGGTGATCTGCGAGCTGCTGGGCGTGCCGTACGCCGACCACGACCGGTTCCAGCGCGACTCCTCCACCCTGCTCAACCTGGACACGACGCCGGAACAGGCGCAGGAGGCGATCGAAGGCCTGGCCACCTACCTGTACGGCCTGGTCGTGCGCAAGCGCTCCGAGCCGGACGACGCCCTCATCAGCGGCCTGGTCTCGACCGGAGAGCTCGACGACACCGAGATCACCGGCGTGGCGATGCTCCTGCTCATCGCCGGCCACGAGACCACGGCCAACATGCTCGCGCTCGGCACCTACACGCTCCTGCAGAACCCCGAGCAGCTCGCCGCCCTTCGCGAGGACCCCTCGCTCACCGAGAGCACCGTCGAGGAGCTGCTGCGCTACCTGACCATCGTGCATCTCGGCCCGGTCAGGACGGCGCTGGAGGACGTCGAGGTGGAGGGGTACATGGTCAAGGCCGGCGAGTCGGTGACGCTCTCGCTCCAGGCGGCGAACCGCGACCCCGAGCGCTTCGAGGACCCCGATACGCTGGACATCAGACGGCAGGCCATGGGGCACCTGTCCTTCGGCCACGGCATCCACCAGTGTCTCGGCCAGCAGCTCGCCCGCATCGAGATGCGCATCGGATACCCTGCCCTGCTGCGGCGCTTCCCGGGCCTGCGGCTCGCCATACCCGCCGAGGATGTGGCGATGCGTTCCAACATGGCGATCTACGGCGTGCACCGGCTGCCGGTGGCCTGGTAGGAGGATTCTCTGCCCATGCGGATCAAAGCCGATACCGAGCGCTGCATCGGAGCGGGCATGTGCGCGCTCACCGCTCCGAAGGTCTTCGACCAGAGCGAAGAGGACGGCACCGTGCTGCTGCTCGCCGGGGAACCGTCCCCGGAGGACGAGGCGGCGGTCCGCCGCGCCGTGCAGGTGTGCCCGTCCGGCGCGCTGTCCATCTCGTGAGGGCTCCGGTGTCCATCTCGTGATCGGCTACGGCATGGGCATCGTGTGCTCTCCGGGCGGCATCGAATGCCCATCCGGCATGGGCTGCCCGGAGGGCATGGTGTGCCCTTCCGGCATCGGCTCGCCGGGCGCCATGGTGTGCTCCTGCGGCATGGGCTGCCCGGACGGCATCGTGTGGCCGCCCTTCCTGACGGTCCCGCCGAGCGTCGCGCGGAAGGGCTCCAGCATCTCCGTGGTGTTGCCGAGGACGATCCAGCGCGTGCCGACGAGGTAGGCGCCGCCGTAGCTCAGCGCGTCGTCCAGCCACTCCTGCTTGCCCTTTTCGGTCGCGAACGTCGTGACCGAGTACTGGCCCTTGGACGTCTTGCACACGCCCTGCCGCAGCTCCTCGGCGTCGACCTGCATCTGGGGGGCTGCGCAGCCGGTCTTGGCGGCGATCTCCTCGACGGTGGCCGGGCCGCCGGCGGCGGCCTGCGCGCCAGCGCAGCCGGCCAGCGCGCACAGTGTGACGGCGGCGCCGAGCAGCGCCGCCACCCGGGGGATCACGGCGCCGCCGTCTCGATGTTCCCGCCGACCTTCTCGCTGAAGGACTGCAACACGCCCGGGTCGTTCCCGGCGATGACCCAGCGGGTGCCCACCAGGTAGTTGCCGCCCCACTTCTTGGCCTCCTCCAGCCACTCCTGCTTGCCCTTGTCGGTGGCGAACGTCGTCACGGTGTACTGGCCCTTGTCGGTCTTGCACACGCCCTGCCGCAGCTCGTCCGCGTCGGTCTGGACCTGGGGCTTCTTGCAGCCGGTCTTGGTGGCGAGCTGCTTGAGGGTGGCGGGCGGGCCCGCTTGGGCGGCGGGGGCGGCGGCCGCGGCGGGGACGGTATCGCCCGACTCGCCGCCGCCGCATCCCGTGGCGAGCGCGAGCGTGAGAACGGCCCCGAGAAGTGCGGTCACGCGCGTTGCCGCCTGCGTGGTGAGGCTTGGGCGTCCCATGGAGATCTCCCATCAGTGTGCGGTGCAGAAGTCACCGTCAGCGGGTACGCGCGGCGCGCGCGTTCGGTTCATCGCGGTCGCGTCGCGGTGTCGTCGCCGCGCCGGGACGGGCGGGGGAGGGGAGGCCGTCGCCTCCCCGGGGCACGGACCGCGCCGCGTCCGGATTCCGGCGGAAGTTTCCGGGCGGAACGTCGAACTGTTCCGGACTCCCCCGCGTACCTCGTGGCGATGGGGCACCAAACAATGCCGCCATGAGCACGTACTCCGGGAGGAGTTCTAGTGATCGGAAATCAGCACAGACGGCGGTTCAGGCCCGTCCTGAGTTTCCTTGCCCTGGGTGGGGCGGGGGTCGGCCTCGTCGTGGCGAGCCTGTCCCCGGCTGGGCAGGTGCCGAGCCGGGACGTGTCGCTGTCGGCCCTCACCGTCAGCGCCGCCTCACGCCTCGCCGGCACGACCGCGGCCCCGACGGTGAACTGCCCGTCGGTCGCGGACCAGCTTCCCGATGTCCCCGCCGCCGCGGCGGCGGAGGTGAACCGGAACCTGGCCCTGCTCGACACGCAGATCGCCGAGGCGAACCGGCGGCTGGCCGCCACCCAGGGGCAAGGCGGCAGTAACTTCGTGCGGAACGCGATCCTCAACCCCTTGAGGGACAAGCGCCTCGCCACCGTGAACAGGATCGCGACGGTCATCAGCCGGGTCGCGGAACGTCCGGACGGCTTGCAGGCACTCGCCACCTGTGGCGTGAGCACCGGTGCGGCCAGTGGGGGCCAGTCGCAGAGCCCCGAGCCCTCCGCCTCCGCCTCCGCCTCCGCCTCCGCGTCCGCGGATCCTTCCGCGTCCGCCGAGCCCTCCGCCGAGCCCAGCGCGTCGGCGAGCGCGGCCGCGGGCAACGCGGCGGTGCGCACGGTGAACTGCCCGTCGGTGGCCGACAAGCTGCCGCAGATTCCCGCGGTCGCGTCCGCGCAGGTCAAGCGTGACCTGACGACGCTCGACCAGCAGATCGCCCAGGCGAACCAGCGGCTGGCCAGGATCGGCGCCCGCGCGAGCAACAACCTGATCCGCAACGCGGTGCTGAACCCGCTGAGGATCGCGCGCTCGTTCGTCATCAACCGCATCGCGAGCACGCTGCGGCGCGCCGGCGCCCAGGCCAACGGCCTGCAGGGGCTGGCGACGTGCGCGCTGCAGAACGGCGCGGGCGGTGGGCAGTCGCCCTCGCCGAACCCCACGGCCACCGCGACCGACGATCCCTCCGCATCCCCGTCCCCCAGCGGCAGCGCCGACCCCTCAGCGAGCCCGACCGCTTCGGCTTCTCCCTCGCCGAGCGCCACGGCGACCGGCGGCGCGACCGGGCCCTCGCCCGACGACTTCGTCGACATCCGCAACGTGCAGCCCAACGTCAACCGTCCCGCCGACGGGCCGCAAGCCTCCAAGGGCACCTTCGTGTCCCGGTGCGGGCGCAACGAGAACGGCCACTTCAACTCCGACAATGTCATCGTCGCGCCTGGGGTGACCAACGGCGCCCACCACGTGCACGACTACGTGGGCAACCTGGACACCAGTGGCTTCTCGACCAACGACAGCCTGCAGGCCGCCGGTACGACCTGCTCCAACGGCGACAAGTCCACCCACTACTGGCCGGTGGTGCGCCTGCAGAACGGGCAGGAGAACGACGCGAACAAGGCCGGTGGCGGCCTCGACGGCAACATCGGCAAGATCGTGCGCCCGGCGTCGGTCACGCTGACGCTCAGGGGCAACCCGACCAGCAAGGTCGTCGGGATGCCGACGTTCCTGCGCATCATCACCGGTGACGCCAAGTCGTTCACCAACGGGCCGACGAACGCCAACGCCAGCTGGTCGTGCACCGGGTTCGAGAACCGGCAGCTGAAGGACAAGTACCCGATCTGCCCGCGCGGCAGCCAGGTCGTGCGGACCTTCAAGTTCCAGAGCTGCTGGGACGGCAAGAACACCGACAGCGCCAACCACCGCACCCACGTCACCTTCGCGGCGGCGGACGGATCGTGCCCGAACGGGTTCCAGGCCATTCCGGCCCTGGAGCAGCGCATCACCTACAACCTGCCTCCCGGCCCGGGCTTCGCCGTCGACAGCTTCCCCGAGCAGCTGCACAAGCCGATCACCGACCACGGCGACTTCATCAACGTGATGCCGGAGGCGCTGATGAAGCAGGCGGTCAACTGCATCAACGGCGGCAGGCGCTGCGGCTGACCTGAGACCGGGCACCGGATCCGATCGGGCCGGGCGCGCGCAAGGCGCCGCCCCGCGAGACCCATCTCGCGGGGCGGCGCCCGCTTTTCGCCCGGACACAGGGCCGGGCTTGCCCGGCCGGGACCGTCGCGGTCTCCGGGCAGGCGACGCCGGCGGATCCTAGTAGTCGTCGTCCCAGTCGTCGTCCCAGTCATCGTCATCGTAGTCGCCGCCCCGGCGGAGGCCAGGAGCCGCCGCGGTGAGCAGGGCTGCAGTGAGCAGAACACCGGTGGCGATGAGTCGTCTGAGCATGAGAATCACTCCGTAACCAGATCCTTGGTGACCCTGGTGGATGTGCCCTGGGCCTGCGGAGCGTCGCTGTGGGGTTCCCGGGATACGCCAGTACGGCGCGATACAGCTATCACCCTAACCATGACATATCGGACGGGTCACCCGGGCGACGGCAAACCCGCAGCATGGGTTCGGGCAAAGCCCGAGCGACCCCGACCGGTGCCGCGCCACCGGCCGGCCGCGTCTTTCCAGCGGCCCGCGGGACGCCGGCGGCCGCGGGCCGCGCATTACCGCGACGCGCCGAACCGGTACACGCCGTCGCGCGCATCGACCGCTTAACCTGCAGAAACGGATGACGCGTGCCCCAGCGGCACGCCGTGACGGCGGGCGGGAGGTGCGCGGATGGGGGCATGGCAGTCCGTCCTGTCCGCCGCGGGCCCGGCGAGCCCGGCCGACCTCATCGCCGCCCGCATGCAGATGGCCGTCTCCCTCGGCTGGCACATCGTGCTCGCCTGCCTCGGCGTCGGCATGCCCGCCCTGATGCTCCTGGTCGAGTGGCGGGCGATCCGCACCGGCGACGCCGACTACAGGCGGCTCGCCCACCAGTGGGCCAAGGCCATCGGCGTGCTGTTCGCGGCGGGCGCGGTGTCGGGCACCGTCCTCAGCTTCGAGATGGGCCTGCTGTGGCCCGGGCTGATGGGCGCGTACGGGCAGGTCATCGGGGTGCCGTTCGCCACGGAGGGCGTCGCGTTCTTCGTCGAGGCCGTCTTCCTCGGCATCTACCTGTACACCTGGGACCGCCTGCCGCCCAGGGTGCACCTCCTCACCGGCGTGCCGGTGCTGCTCGCCGGGACGGCATCGGCGTTCTTCGTCGTGTGCGCGAACGCGTGGATGAACCGGCCGCAGGGGTTCGTCCTGTCCGGCGGCGTGGCGAGGCAGGTGAGCCCGTGGCGCGCGATGTTCAACCCCGCGGTGCCGCACGAGACGCTGCACATGATCGTGGCCGCGTTCATGACCACCGGGTTCCTCGTCGCCGGCGTCTACGCCGCCGGCATGCTGCGCGGCCGCAGGGACCGCTACGACCTGCTCGGCTTCCTGGTGCCCTTCACCATGGCCGCCCTGCTCACCCCCGTGCAGATCCTCGTGGGCGACTTCGCCGGAAGGTCGGTCGCCACGCTGCAGCCCACCAAGCTCGCCGCCGCCGAGGCGCTGTTCCGCACTCAGGCCCGCGCCCCGCTCAGCATCGGCGGCCTGGTCTCGGGCGACCGGCTGCGCTACGCCCTGGAGATCCCCGCCGGGCTGTCCCTCCTGATGGGGGGAAGCCCGGACACGGTCGTCCAAGGACTCGACCGGGTCCCGCCGGCCGACCGGCCGCCGGTCGCGATCGTCCACCTCGCCTTCGACGCGATGGTCGGCGCGGGCTTCCTGCTGCTCCTGTTGTCGGCCTGGCTCGGCGTGACCTGGTGGCGCCGCCGCGGGCTGCCCCGCTCGCCCTGGTTCCTGCGGCTCGCCGCCGTCTCGGGGGCGGTCGCGGTGCTGGCGGTCGAGGCCGGGTGGACGGTCACCGAGGTCGGCCGGCAGCCCTGGACGGTGTACGGCCATCTGCGCACGTCCGACGCGGTGAACCCCGCTCCGGCACTGTGGACCGGGTTCGTCGTGGTCGCCCTCGTCTACGCGGTGCTCACCGTCTTCACCCTGTACGTGCTGCGGCTCATCCGGTGGAGCGAGCGGCCGGTCGCCCCCCAGGAACCCGACCGGGCGCCTGGGCCGGGGGTGTCCTGATGGACCTCGCGCAGGCCGTGCTCGTGGTGATGTGGGCCGGCCTCACCCTTTACGCGTTGCTCGCCGGGGCCGACTTCGGCGGGGGAGTGTGGGACCTGCTCTCCGGGCGCAGCCGTACGGGCATGGGGCGCCGGCGGCTGATCGAGACGTCGATCGGACCGGTCTGGGAGGCCAACCACGTGTGGCTCATCTTCGTGATCGTGCTGCTGTGGACGGCGTTCCCGGCCGTGTTCGCCTCGGTGATGTCGACGCTCTACATCCCGCTGACGCTGGCCGCGCTCGGCATCGTCGCCAGGGGCACGGCGTTCGCCTTCCGCAAGGCGGCCACAGAGCTGTGGCAGCAGCGCCTGTTCGGCGCCGCCTTCGCGGTCTCGTCGGTCCTCACCCCCTTCTGCCTCGGCACGGTGGCGGGGGCGATCGCCTCGGGACGGGTCCCGCCGGGGCTGGCCAGGGGGGACATCCTCGCCGCCTGGCTCAACCCCACGTCGCTGCTGAGCGGCGTGCTGGCCCTCATGGTCTGCGCCTACCTCGCCGGCGCCTACCTGTGCGACGACGCGACCAGGGCCGGGCATCCCGGCCTGGCGGAGTGGTTCCGCGTCCGCGCGCTCGCCGCCGCCCTGGCCATCGGCGCCGTCGCGCTCGGCGGCATGGTCGTGCTGCGCTCGGACGCTCCGCCGCTGTTCAGCGGGCTGACCCATCGCGCGCTGCCGCTCGTCGTGGCGAGCGCGGTGTTCGGCGTCGCCTCGCTGCTGCTGCTCTACAGGCGCGCCTACCTGCCCGGCCGGATCGCCGCCATGCTCGGGGTCGTCGCCGTCATGTGGGGGTGGCCGCTCGCCCAATACCCCCTCATGCTCCTGCCGTCGCTGACCTACGACCGGGCCGCCGCGGAGCCGGCGGTCCTCGCCGCCACCCTCGTCGTCATCGCCGCCGGATCGCTGCTGGTCGTCCCGCCCATGGTCTGGCTGTTCGCCGTCCAGCGGCGGTCGCTGCGCGACGCCGGCACACCAGAGTGAGGAGCCGACGCAGCCCATGAAGCGCGCGAAGCGCACGCCAGTGGACGCCGCGAAGGCCGTGGACGCGGTGCGCGTCGTGGCCGCGGCGAGGGCCGTGGAGCCAAGAGGGGGCGGCGACACCGGGACGCTTCCGGAGACCGCGCCCAGGCTGCCGCGGCCGCGGGGCCCGGTCAGCGGGTCGCTGTTCGAGCGGCTGGCACGCGCCCCGCACGACCTCGGCCCGATCGCCGTCCCCTCCGGCGGCCCCGCCCTGTACGACGAGGACCTCCAGGTCGCTCTCTACGCCTGCTACGAGCTGCACTACCAGGGCTTCGACGGGGTCGACGAGCGGTGGGAGTGGCATCCGTCCCTGCTGCGGGCGCGCGAGCTGCTGGAACGGCGGTTCGAGCAGGGGCTGTCCGCGGCCGTGCGCCGGCCGCCGCCGGTGCCGGCCCGGGAGCTGCCCCGGGCGCTCGCCGACCTGGCGGCCGAGGACGACGACGGCCCCACGCTCGCCGACCACCTCCGGCACCACGCGGGGCCGGCGCAGTTCCGCGAGTTCGTCGTCCACCGGTCCATCTACCACCTGAAGGAAGCCGACCCGCACACGTGGGGCATCCCGCGGCTGCGCGGCCCCGCCAAGGCGGCGCTGGTCGAGATCCAGGCCGACGAGTACGGCGGCGGGCGCTGCGAACGGATGCACGCGGAGCTGTTCCGGGCCACGATGCGCGGCCTCGGCCTCTCCGACGCCTACGGCGCGTACGTGGACCGGGTGCCGGCGATCACGCTGGCCGTAAACAACGCGATGTCGCTGTTCGGCCTGCACCGCCGGCACCGGGGCGCGCTGCTCGGCCACCTCGCCGCCCTGGAGATGACCTCCTCGCTGCCCAACGCCAAGTACGGCCGCGGCCTGCGGAGGCTCGGGGCGGACGCGATGACCGCCCGCTTCTACGACGAGCACGTGCAGGCCGACGCCGTCCATGAGCAGATCGCCGGGCACGACATGTGCGGCGCGTTCGCCGCCGCCCACCCGTCGCTGGCCGGCGACGTGCTGTACGGGGCCGCGTGCTGCCTGGCGCTCGACCGGCTCTTCGCCCTGCACCTGCTGGGACGGTGGGAGGCGGGCGCCTCCTCGCTGCGGGACGGGGGCCCCGCATGAGGGACCTGGACTACGTGCTGCCCCTGCGGTGGGCGCGCGACGACAAGCTGGAGGAGCTGACCGCCTACCTGCGCCCGCTGAGCGCGTGGGCGCGGGTCGTGGTCGTCGACGGCTCGCCGCCTGAACTGTTCGAGCGGCACGCCAAGGCCTGGGCCGACATCGTCGCGTCTCACCTGCGGCCCGACGGTGACCTGGACTTCCTCAACGGCAAGGTCGACGGCGTCACGACGGGGCTGCGCCACGCGCGGGCGGAGCGCGTCGTCATCGCCGACGACGACGTGCGCTACGACGAGACCGGGCTCGCCCGCGTGGACGCCCTGCTCGGCGCGGCCGATCTGGTGCGCCCGCACAACTACTTCAGGCCGCTGCCCTGGCACGCCCGGTGGGACACCGCCCGGACGCTGCTCAACCGGGCCTTCGGCGCCGACTACCCGGGCACCTTCGGCGTGCGCCGGTCGACCTTCCTGGCGATGGGCGGCTACGACGGCGACGTGCTGTTCGAGAACCTCGAGCTCATCCGCACGGTCCGCGCGCACGGCGGCCGGGAGTGCCGCCCGGCCGACCTGCTCGTGGCGCGCGTCCCTCCCGGCGTGGAGCGGTTCTGGGCGCAGCGTGTCTGGCAGGCCTACGACGACCTGGCGCAGCCGGCCCGCATGGCGCTCTTCCTTGCCGTCCTGCCCGTCCTGGGCGTCGCGCTCCACCGGCGCAGATACCACGGGGTCATCGCGTGCGCGGGCCTGGTGGTGCTGCTGGCCGAGACGGGCCGGCGACGGGGCGGGGGCAGGCGCGTCTACCCGTTCACCAGCGCGCTGCTGGCCCCCGGGTGGGTGCTGGAACGGGCCGTGTGCAGTTGGCTGGCCCTGGGCGCCCGGCTGTCCGGCAGGGGCATCCCTTACTGGGGGCGCCGCATCCACGTGGCCGGGCACTCGGTGCGCCGCCTCCGGAGGCGGTACGACCGGTCGGCACGGGGACTCCGGCGGGGTCAGCCCGGTCGCTGAGGCTCGCTCGCGGCCCGGAACCGCACGGCCTTGTGCGACCCGTCGCAGAACGGCTTGACCGACGATCGGCCGCAACGGCACAGGGCGACGGTGCGCCGTCCCGGATCGATGGGACGCCCGTCCTGGGTGAGCAGCGTGAACGGTCCGCGCACGAGCAAGGGCCCGTCCTCACACGCGGTCACGGTGACCGGCTCGTCGTGACAGATGGTCACGGTGACCGGCTCGCCCGTTCTGCGCCGCATGCTCGGACCATGCCCGGCCGCCGCGGGCGGAAACTCCGCCCGGCCCTCCCGCCACGGGCAGGGCCATCCGCCCCGGCCACCGGTGCTCGGCCGGTAGCGCCGTCTCGTTGCGCGGTGCCGCAACTACCCATGACAGCTGCTGCAAGAAGTTACATAAGCACCGCAGCTTCTCAGCAAGATTACGAAACTATTTCGCAGGGGCCTTGTGGAGCGGGGCGTGCGAGTCCTAATGTCACCTCACCTCGATGGCGCCCGCTCGCCTCCGGCGCCTTCGGGTGATCACCCCCCGAGAGAAACGAGCATGCGATGTCACGGAGCACGACAGGAGCCGCAGAGAGGTGGACCGGCAGGCCACCGCGAAGGGCCGCGCTGGCGGTCGCGGCGGTGACCGCGGTCATCGCCGGCCTCAGCGCCGCGCTCGGTGGCACGGCCCTCGCCGGCACCGGCGCGAACGACGCCCCGCCCCCCGTCGTGACGCGCGCAGCCCTCGACTCCTCGCTCGTCGCGGGCCGGGGCGCCACCGTCGGCTTCGCCGAGCAGGAGGCGGAGAACGCCGCGACGAACGGCACGGTCATCGGCCCGGACCGTACCGCGTACACGCTGCCTTCGGAGGCCTCCGGCCGTAAGGCGGTCAAGCTGGCGCCGGGACAGCAGGTGGAGTTCACGCTGCCGAGCTCGGCCAACGCGATCACCGTGCGTTACAGCATCCCGGACGCGCCGGACGGCGGCGGCATCACCGCGCCGCTCGACGTCACGGTGAACGGCGGGGCCAGGAAGACCATGACCCTCACCTCGCAGTACGCGTGGCTGTACAACCAGTACCCCTTCTCCAACGACCCGGACGCCGACCTGCTGCACCCCGACTGGTGGATCACCGAGTGCGCCTGCGTGCCCGCCGCCACGACGCCGGCGCCGGTGATCACCAAGCCGTTCCGCCCGAGCCACTTCTACGACGAGCAGCGCCTCCTGCTCGGCAAGACCTACCGCACGGGTGACAAGGTGCGGCTCACGGTGCCCGCAGGGAGCGCCGCGGCGTGGACGGTCATCGACCTGCTCGACTCCGAGCTGGTCGGCGCGCCGCACGTCAGGCTCGTCGCGGCGAACGTGCTGCTGTTCGGCGCCGACCCGCTCGGCCGGCGCGACTCGGCCGGCGCGTTCGACCAGGCGATCGCCTACGCCAAGCGCAAGCACCTCAAGGTCTACATCCCGCCGGGCACCTACCAGGTGAACCGCCACATCATCGTCGACGACGTGACGATCGAGGGCGCCGGCAACTGGTACACGATCATCAAGGGCCACGAGGTGGCCCTCGGCACGCCGGCCCCCGACGGCTCGGTGCACACCGGCGTCGGCTTCTACGGCAAGGACGCGTCGGCCGGTGGCAGCCGTAACGTCCACCTGTCCGGCTTCGCGATCGAGGGCGACGTCCGCGAGCGCGTCGACACCGACCAGGTGAACGGCATCGGCGGGGCGATGAGCGACTCCACCATCGACGGCCTCCACATCCGCCACACCAAGGTGGGCATGTGGTTCGACGGGCCGATGGAGAACCTGCGGATCACCGGCAACGTCATCGTCGACCAGATCGCCGACGGCCTCAACTTCCACACCGGCGTCACGAACTCGGTCGTGTCGAACAACTTCGTCCGCAACTCCGGTGACGACGGCCTCGCCATGTGGTCGGAGAAGACCGCCAACGCCGGGAACACCTTCGACCACAACACCGTGCAGACGCCGGTCCTCGCGAACGGCATCGCCGTCTACGGCGGCAAGGACAACACGATCTCGAACAACCTCATCGCCGACCCGATCAGGGAGGGCAGCGCCATCCAGGTCGGGTCCCGCTTCGGCGCCGAGGCGTTCACCGGGCACCTGTGGATCACGGACAACACCACGGTCCGGGCCGGCACCTTCGAACTGAACTGGAAGATCGGCCTGGGGGCCATCTGGTTCTACGCGCTGGAGAAGAACATCGACGCGGACGTCCAGGTGACCGGGGACCACTTCCTCGACAACACCTACAACGCGATCATGCTGGTCAGCGACTGGCCGGTGAAGGACCTGTACTCCATCACGAACGTCCACTTCAAGGACATCAGGGTCGACGGCACGGGCACCTCGGTGATCAGCGCCCGCGTGAAGGGGGCCGCGTCCTTCGAGAACGTGGACGCCCGCAACGTCGGCGCGGTCGGCGTCAACAACTGCGGCTCGTTCAACTTCCCGCCCACCGGTTCGGAGTTCTCGCTGACGGACCTCGGCGGCAACGACGGGGGCGGCACCACCGGCCCCTGGCTCGCCCCCTGGGAGCTGCCCAACACGATCACCTGCGACGACCGTCCCCCGGTGGTCGTGCCGCCGGCGCCGTCCTCTTGGGCCCGCCCGGCTACCTCCGGGCGCCGCGCCCCGCCCGGAAGATCCCGGGCGGCCGGCCGACGGACCCCCTTTCCGTTTTTGTCGGTGCCCCTCGGTACGTTCGATGTGCTGGGCGGCGGGACCCGCCCAGCACTTGACCTGAACTTAAGTTGAAGTTCTAGTCTCCTCGATGTCACCGGTGCACAGATCGTGGACGGGAACCCGGTGAAGTCGAGCGTCGATCGACGCGCACAGGAACCGGTGGGGGCATAGATGGACATGGAAGTCACGGCGTGGCATTCGCTGTACAACACGATGAACGCCCAGCAGGACAAACGGCCGTTCTCCCTGGCCACGCTGCGCCGAATCGGCCGGTTCGCCCGGCCGCACCGCCGCATGCTGGGGTTCTTCCTGGTGCTGAGCGTGGTGTCGGCGGTGCTCGCCGTGGCGTCGCCCGTTCTGGCAGGCCGCGTCGTCGACGCGATCGTGAACCGCGCGGCCCTTTCCAGCGTCATCGGGATGGCCGCGCTCATCGCGGTCATCGCGCTGCTGGACGCCGGGCTCGGCCTGGTCACGCGCTGGCTGTCGGCGAGCATCGGCGAGGGGCTGATCCTGCATCTGCGCACGGCCGTGTTCGACCACGTGCAGCGCATGCCGATCGCCTTCTTCACCCGCACCCGCACCGGCGCGCTGGTCAGCCGCCTGAACAACGACGTCATCGGCGCCCAGCGGGCGTTCAGCAACACCCTGTCCGGGGTCGTCAGCAACATCGTGACGCTGGCGCTGACCCTGGTCGTCATGGTGGGCATCTCCTGGCAGATCACCCTGCTGGCGCTGGTGCTCCTGCCGATGTTCGTGCTGCCGGCCCGGCGGATGGGCTCACGGCTGGCCCGCCTGGAGCGTGAGGCGGCCGGCCACAACTCGCGGATGAGCACGCAGATGACCGAGCGCTTCTCCGCGCCCGGGGCGACGCTGATCAAGCTGTTCGGCAGGCCCGCGAACGAATCCGCCGAGTTCGCCGCGCGGGCGCGGCGTGTCCGCGACATCGGCGTGCGCACGGCCATGGTCCAGTCGGTCTTCGTCACCGCGCTGACGCTGGTCTCCGCGCTCGCGCTGGCGGTCGTCTACGGCCTCGGCGGCTTCTACTCCCTGCGCGGCCAGCTGGAGCCGGGCGCCGTGGTCGCCCTCGCGCTGCTGCTCACCCGCCTGTACGCGCCGCTGACCGCCCTGGCCAGCGCCCGCGTCGAGGTGATGAGCGCGCTCGTCAGCTTCGAGCGGGTCTTCGAGGTGCTCGACCTCAAGCCGCTGATCACCGAGAGGGAGGGCGCCCGCAAGGTGCCCGACGGGCCGGTGTCGGTGGAGCTGGACGGCGTCCGCTTCGCCTACCCGGCCGCCGACAAGGTCTCGCTCGCGTCCCTCGAAGAGGTCGCCACCCTGGACACCCGGGGCGGTGTCGAGGTGCTGCACGACATGTCGTTCCGCGCCGAGCCGGGCCGCATGGTGGCGCTGGTCGGCTCCTCGGGAGCGGGCAAGTCGACGATCGCGCAGCTGCTCGCGCGCCTGTACGACGTCGACGAGGGCGCCGTGCGGCTGTCGGGGGTGGACGTCAGGGACCTCACGGCCGAGTCGATCCGCGAGACCCTCGGGATGGTGACCCAGGACGGACACCTGTTCCACGAGTCCGTACGCGCGAACCTCCTGCTCGCCCGGCCCGAGGCGTCGGAGGAGGAGCTGTGGGACGTGCTGCGCCGCGCCCGGCTGGAAGAGCTGGTCACCGGGCTCCCCGACGGGCTGGACACCATCGTGGGGGAGCGCGGCTACCGGCTGTCCGGCGGCGAGCGCCAGCGACTCACCATCGCGCGGCTCCTGCTCGCCCGCCCTCGAGTGGTGATCCTGGACGAGGCCACCGCGCACCTCGACTCCACCTCCGAGGCGGCGGTGCAGGAGGCGCTCGGGGAGGCCCTCGCCGGACGCACCGCCGTGGTGATCGCCCACCGGCTCTCGACGATCAGGGCCGCCGACCTCATCCTCGTCATCGAGGACGGCAGGGTGGCCGAACGCGGCACACACGAGGAACTCCTCGCCGCCGGCGGCCGCTACGAGGAGCTGTACCGCACCCAATTCGCCCAACCCCGCGAACCCCAACCAGTCGGCTAACCCCTCCCGCGCCCACCGTTCCCGGAGACGACCCCCGGCGATCGTTCGTGGACGGTGCCGGCGTGGGGTGACCTCGTCCCCCTCGCGAACGAGGGGGATGTGTCACCAGTCGCCGGTGTTCTCCCCGTCGTCGCCCTCGAAGAAGTCGCCGATCTCGTCGATCGCCTCGGCCGCCACCAGGCCGCCGATGAGGCCGGCGGCTCCCGCCGCCGCCACCGCGCCCCAGCCCGGCCCGTCATGGTCGTAGCGCTCGCCGTACCCGTGGTGCGGGCCGTGGTGACCGTGCTCGCCGTACCCCTGGTGCGCGCTGTACTGGCCGTGCCCCGGGTGCGGGTGGCCGTGGTCGCCGTACGGAGTGTGGGCGCCGTATGGGGTGTGGCCGGCCGTGTGGGGGGCGCCGTGGCCGTGGTGTGCCAGGCCGTCCAGCCATCGGGCGATCTCGGTGGCCCAGTCCATCCGCGTCGCCTGCTCGTGGGTGACGTGGAAGCGGCCGATGGCGTCGTGGCCCGGGGCGAACAGGCGGGCGCGCTTGTCGGCCTCGAGCACGACCGCGAGCCCCTCCGGGTCGGCCACGAAGGTCAGCTCGACCTCGTTGATCCGGCCGGCCCACCGCGCGGGCGGGTGGAACTCGATCTCCTGGAAGAACGGCAGCCGCTGGTGGACCCCATGGATCCGCCCGCCCTCCAGGTCGGCGCTCCTGGGGTGGAAACCGAGCTCGGCGAACGCCTGGAGCACCTGCTCCTGGGAGGGCAGCGGGACGACCGACAGGGGGTCGAGATCACCCTGGTCGACGGCCCTGGCGACCGACAGTTCGGTGCGCACGCCCACGAACGCGCCGCCGGGCCGCGCCCCGCGGACCTCGGTGATCGGCGTCTCCCAGGGAACGGCGACCTGGAACGGGATGGCGCGATGCTCGCCCTCGCGCAGGTGGAACGGCCCGGAGACCCTCGTGGAGAGGAACTCGGCCGTCCCCGTGTGCTCGCCGTCCCCGGCCTCGATCTCCACGCGGGCGACCAGGCCGATGGCGACGTACTCGATGTCGGAGGGGAACTCGCCGCCCCGCACGCGAACCTCACCGGTCAGCACTCCGCCGGGCCGCACCCGTGAGGTGGCAAGGACCGTGTCGACCGAAGGACCCCCGACTCCCAGGGCTCCCAACATCCGTTTGAAGACCACGGTTTCCTCTCCCGCTGTGCTCGCATGACATGATCGATCGGGAAACGATCGACCCCCGGCCGCGGTTCCCGCCGTAGACGCCGTGCCCGTCTGAGGACGCCATGCCGGGTCTGAAGTGGCCGTACCGGTCTGAAGAGGCCCCCATCGGACGCCGCACCCGGTCTGGAGAGCCCGCACTCGTTGGAGAGCGCTCTCCGTTGCGGGTCACGCCCCACGGGCCGAGTCTGCCGACCGGTGTCCGCCACGTTCCCGGGGCGTTTCAAAATCGTCAACGGAGGAGTGTTGACAAGTGGTGATACAGCCGACAATCTCGGCTAGGAGAGCGCTCTCCCTCTTCTCGTCACCGCCCCCGGCGACGGGCACCCCCCACGCAACAAGGAGAGGCTGTGCATCCACCTTGCAGTCCGGGCAGGCGCCGTTTGGGCCTGCTCCTCGACCAAGACGCTCAGGGTGACCCGCCCCGACACCGTGTTCCCCTGCCTGGGGCTTGCCAGGCTGATCCCGGGCAATGGTGTCATCGCGCTGTCGGTCGCCGGCGTGGACGGGGTGAAGGTGGCCGGCATCCTCATCGACGCCGGCCCGGTGAACTCGCCCGTGCCGGTCGAGGCCGGGCCGGCCGGCTCCTCGGCCGGCCACGCGGGCAACCCGGCCACACCGCAGGAGGTGCTCGTCCGTGGCGTGTGGAACGGCGAGCGCGGCCGCGCGTACACCAGGACATGGCCTGGGTCTCGCTCGGCGGCGTCGGAACGATCCGCGATGTCATCAACGACAGCAGGGGACCGGCCGACACCGCCACACAGGTCGTCTACCTCGTCGGCTACCCCTAGCGAGCCGGCCCGGTCCGAGCCGCCGCCGGGCGGCGCGGGCCGGGCCCCTCAAAGCGGGGCCCTCACCGGCGTTCGGAGGACCTCCCGCGGCTTCCCGCGATCCTGCGGCGGAGCCGTTCCGGCGTATGGCGACTCCATCGGCATCGGGCCCGGAGTCGAGATCAACCGAGGGGATTGTTGTGCGTATAGCCAAGTTCGGATACCTGGCGGTCGCGGCCACGCTGCTGGCGGCGGCCTCGGCGTGCGGTGGCGGTGACGGCGGTGACGGCGGCGGGTCCACCGACGCCGGCGCGGCCAAGACCCTGACCTACTGGGCCTCCAACCAGGGCCCCAGCGTGGAGGCCGACAAGCAGATCCTGCAGCCCGAGCTGGACAAGTTCGAGAAGCAGACCGGCATCAAGGTCAACGTGGAAGTGGTCCCCTGGGCCGACCTGCTCAACCGGATCCTGGCCGCGACCACGTCGGGCAAGGGACCGGACGTCGTCAACATCGGCAACACCTGGTCGGCCTCGCTGCAGGCCACCGGGGCGTTCGTGCCCTTCGACGACACCCTGCTCACCGGCCTCGGCGGCAAGCAGCGCTTTCTCGGCCCGAGCCTCGCCGCGACCGGCGCCGCCGGCAAGCCGCCCGTGGGGGTGCCGATCTACGGCATGACCTACGGGCTCTTCTACAACAAGAAGCTCTTCAAGGAGGCCGGCATCGACCAGCCGCCGGCGACCTGGGACGAGCTGATCGCCGACGGGAAGAAGCTCACCAAGGGCAAGCAGTGGGGTCTGGCGGTGGAGGGCGCCAGCGTCAGCGAGAACTCCCACCACGCGTTCATCTTCAGCCAGCAGCACGGCGGCGAGCTGTTCGACGCCGGCGGCAAGCCGCAGTTCGACTCCGCGCAGAACGTCGCGGGCATCAAGCAGTACCTCGACCTGATGGCGGTCCACAAGATCGTCAACCCGAGCAACGCCGAGTACGGCAACGGCACCGAGGCCGTCCAGGACTTCGTCAACGGCAAGGCCGCGATGCTGATGTGGCAGTCGATCGCCTCCAACATCAAGGCCAGCGGGATGACGGAGGACGAGTACGGGCTCGCCCCGATCCCGCTGCCGGATGCGAGCTCGGGCGGCAAGCAGGTCAACGGCATGGTGGCCGGCATCAATATGTCCGTGTTCAACTACACAAAGAACAAGGACGGCGCCCTGAAGTTCGTGAAGTTCATGACGAGCCCGGAGGAGCAGAAGACCCTGAACAAGACCTACGGCTCGCTGCCCACCGTCACGGACGCCTACGACGACCCCGCGTTCCAGACCCCCACCATCAAGGCGTTCCAGCAGATCCTCGCCAGCACCGCCGCACCGCTGCCCCAGGTGCCCGAGGAGAGCCAGTTCGAGACCCTGGTCGGCACCGCCATGAACCAGCTGTGGGCGGACGCCGCCAGCGGCAAGCCGATCACCGATGAGTCGGTCAAGGCCAAGCTGACCCAGGCCAACCAGCAGGTCCAGCCCGGTAGCTGAGTCCCAACGTCCGGCCATGACGGTGCCGGGACGGGCGTCATCCCGATCGATCCGCCGATCGCCGCCCGCCCGGCTCCGTCCGCGACTCCCTCCGGCTTCGGCGCGACCCGCCGGGGCCGGAGGGCCCTGATCCACCTTGTGACGCCGAGAACGACCGGCCCAGCCGAATCGAGAGGAATAGATGGTCGCGCGCACCACGCCTCACCATGACGAGCGGCGCGGAGCCGCGCCACCGGAAGGCGGGCCGCGTCCGCCCGGAGCGGGGCTGACCTCCCGGGTCGCCGCCCGGCTCCCGTTACGGCTGCGCCGCCTCGGCCTGCCCTACCTGCTCATCCTGCCGGCGATCCTCCTGGAGCTGCTGATCCACGTGATCCCGATGCTCGTCGGCGCCGGGATGAGCTTCCTGCGGCTCACGCAGTTCTTCATCCGCAACTGGTCGGCCGCTCCGTTCGTCGGGCTGTCGAACTACCAGGTCGCGGTCGACATCGACTCGGCGGTGGGCGCCGCGCTGCTCCACTCGTTCATCGTCACGGTGTGCTTCACCGCGCTCGCGGTGGGGCTGTCCTGGCTGTTCGGCACGGCCGCGGCGGTGCTGATGCAGGGCTCCTTCCGCGGCCGGGGACTCCTGCGCACGCTGTTCCTGGTCCCGTACGCGCTCCCCGTCTACGCGGGAGTGATCACCTGGAGCTTCATGTTCCAGCGTGACACCGGCCTGGTCAACCACGTCCTGGTCGACCAGCTGCACCTGTTGGGCGAGCGCCCGTTCTGGCTCATCGGCGGCAACAGCTTCGCCGCCGTGGTGGTGGTCTGCGTCTGGCGCTCCTGGCCGTTCGCCTTCCTGATCCTCATGGCGGGACTGCAGAACATCGACAAGGACCTGTACGAGGCGTCGGCCATCGACGGCGCCGGCTGGTGGCGGCAGCTGCGGTCGATCACCATGCCCATGCTGCGACCGGTGAACCAGGTGCTGGTCCTCGTACTGTTCCTGTGGACCTTCAACGACTTCAACACCCCCTATGTGCTGTTCGGCAAGGCGGCGCCGCAGCAGGCGGACCTGATCTCGGTGCACATCTACCAGAGTTCGTTCATCACCTGGAACTTCGGCTCCGGCTCGGCGATGTCGGTCCTGCTGCTGCTGTTCCTGCTCCTGGTGACGGCGGTCTACCTGGTGACGACCTCCCGGAGGAAGAGCAATGCGTGAGCCCCGGTTGCTGCCCTGGGCACGCTGGATCGTGCTGGGCCTCCTCGCCCTGTTCACCCTGGTCCCGCTGTACGTGATGGCCAGCTCGTCGATCAAGCCGCTGCGCGACGTGCAGAGCGGCTTCGCGTGGATCCCGACGACGTTCAGCCTGCGGCCCTTCTCCGACATCTGGCGGACCGTGCCGCTGGGCCGTTACTTCGTCAACAGCCTGGTCGTGGCGTCGGTCGCCTCCGTGGCGTCGGTGACGGTGGCGATCTTCGCGGCCTACGCGGTCAGCCGCTACCGCTTCCCCGGCCGCAAGGTCTTCACCGTCACCGTGCTGTCCACGCAGATGTTCCCGGGCATCCTGTTCCTGCTGCCACTGTTCATGATCTTCGTGAACGTCGGCAACGCCACCGGCCTGGAGCTGTACGGAAGCCGCCTCGGGCTGATCATCACCTACCTGACGTTCTCGCTGCCGTTCTCGATCTGGATGCTGGTCGGCTACTTCGACTCCATCCCGGTGGCGCTGGACGAGGCGGCGAAGGTGGACGGGAGCGGGCCGCTCGGCGCCCTGTTCCGGGTGGTGATCCCGGCCGCGATCCCCGGCATCGTGGCGGTGGCCATCTACGCCTTCATGACGGCGTGGGGAGAGGTGCTGTTCGCCTCGGTCATGACCGACGAGTCCACCCGGACCCTCGCCGTCGGGCTGCGCGGCTACGCCACCGAGAACAACGTGTACTGGAACCAGGTCATGGCGGCCTCCCTGGTCGTCAGCGTCCCGGTCGTGGCCGGCTTCCTCCTGCTCCAGCGCTACCTCGTCCAGGGCCTCACCGCGGGCGCGGTGAAGTGACTGCGAGGGTTCGCGGAAGGCCGTCCAGTAGACGATCATCGCTCGACCTCTCGGGACGACTCGTGTGCCGGCCCCGCCCACGAGACCTCTCGGGGCGTGCGCGAGCGTCTGCGGCGCCTGCGCCTGCAGCTGGTTGAAGGCGCCGAGCCGGCGCATCAGCTCCGCCCACGCCCTGGCGGTGCGGTAGCGGTTCCAGCCGCGCTCTGTGGTCGGGCCGGAGAACCCGAAGCCGGGCAGCGAGGGGATGACCAGGTGGAAGTCCCTGGACAGGTCCTCGATCACGTCCGTTCCTATTGGGCAAGGGAACGGAGCACTTTTTCCAGAGCGCTCAGCGCAGTGCGAACCCGAGCAGGCGGCCGGCCTCCCGCAGCTCGTCGCGGGCGTCCGGGTGGGCCACATTGTCGAGAAGCTGCTGGGCCTGGGTGGTGGCGTCGTTCCCCCAGATGGTCGCGGTGCCCTGCTCGCTGGCGATGTAGCTGTGCTGGAAGGAGGTGACCGGCCCGGCGAGGCGCGGCACCACGGTGGACACGTCGGCCTTCGGGTGCCACGACGGCAACGCGATGATCGCCCGCCCGCCCGGCGAGTGCATCGCCCCGACGATGAAGTCGGTCTGGCCGCCGAAGCCCGAGTAGATGAGGCCGCGCACCCGGGCCGCGTTCGCCTGGGCGTACAGGTCGACCTGGAGCGCGCTGTTCACCGACGTCAGCCCGGGCTGCTTGGCGATCACGGCCGGGTCGTTGGTCTTCTCGGTGCGCAGCATCCGCACCCGCGGGTTGCGGTCGACCCAGTCGTACAGCTGGGCGGTGCCGAAGATGAACGACGCGGTGATCGGCGTGCCGGGGTCCAGCGTGCCGGCCTTCTCCAGGGCGAGCACGCCGTCGCTGAACATCTCCGACCACACCGCGAGACCGCGGCGCGGGGTGAGCGCCGCCAGCACGGCGTCGGGCACCTGGCCGATCCCGAGCTGTAGCGTGGCGTGCTCGGGGACCAGGCGGGCCACCCGCTCGCCGATGGCCCGCGACACCTCGCCCGGCGGGCGCGGTTCCGGCGAGGCGAGCGGCTCGTCGGCCTCGATGGCGTAGTCGAGCTCCTCAAGGGCCAGCACGGCGTCGCCGTAGGTGTAGGGCATGCGCGGGTTGAGCTGGGCGATGACGAGCCCCCCGCGCGCGCGGACCGCGTCTATCGCGGCCGGCAGGATGTTGACCTCGGTGCCGAGCGAGATCGTGCCGTCCACCGGCGTGGAGGTGTGCACGATAACGACGTCGGGCGGCAGCGCCTGGGTGAGCAGGAACGGCACGAGCGACAGCCGCGAGGGGAAGTACCGCAGACCGGCCCGGCGGCGCATGCCCGGCCCGATGAACGGCGACTCGAGGGTCACCCCGTCGCGGTCGGGGACGCCCTCCTGGGCGTTCAACATGAACAGCCGGTACTCCTGTACCGCCGCGTCCAGCACGGCCAGGGCCCGCCAAGGGGTGGCGAAGTTGCCGCTGGCCACGACCCGCGGCACGCCGGGCAGCCCGGACAGCACGGAAGTGAGCCGCGATTCGGATATGACGCGCATTGGATCTCATTCCACTCATAGGGCTAACGGGCTCAGGCGGCGAGCGACCATCGCGCCCGGCCGTCGAGCGAGGTCCGCCGCCTCATCCTCGCGAACGCCGGGTGGCACGCCTGGCGTCCGGCCGCGTGCGGCTCCGTCGTGATGCGGTCCCAGGCGGTGATCGGCAGTAATCGCACATTCCCATGACCTCTCGACCTCGGCGTACGAATCGAGATTCTCAGGGGAGCGGACCCCGGGGACAGGGCCGTTCGTCCTTTCCACCGGCCGGTGGAGCCGGGGTCGCGGCGAGCCGGTCCACGGCCCGCGCGACGAGGCCGACACCGGCAAGTCGCGGCGCTCGGGCGGGCCGGGAATTCAGGTGGAGTCTCTGACCACGAGGGACGGCTCGAAGATGATCGAGGTGACGGGTTGGTCCGGGTCGTCGATGTGGGCGGCCAGCAGCCGGGCCATCTCGGCCGCCATGTCCTCGACGGGGTGGCGGATCGTCGTGAGCGGGGGCCTGCTCGCGGTCGCCGCGCTGCTGTCGTCGAAGCCGACCACGGCGACGTCCTCGGGCACGCGCCGCCCGTGGTGGCGCAGCACCGGCAGGGCGCCCTGGGCCATCAGGTCGTTGGCGATGAAGACTCCGTCGAGGCCGGGGTACTCGGCCAGCAGCCGTTCCATCGCGGCCTCGCCGCTGTCGAGGGTGAAGTCGCCCTCGGCACAGGGGATGTAGGGGTGGCCGTGCGCGGCCATCGCGTCGCGGAACCCCGACAGGCGGTCCTGGGCGGCCGGGACGTTCAGCGGGCCGGCGATCGTGGCCACGCGGAGGCGGCCCCGGGCCACCAGATGGTCGGCGGCGAGCTTGGCGCCCGTCCGGTGCGCGACGTCCACGTAGCTGATCGGGATCGGCTCCGCGGGCCGGGCGAACAGCACGGCCGGCAGGGACGCCTCGACCAGCAGCCGGGGCAGCGGGTCTTCGGCCTGGGTGGAGACGAGGATCGCCCCGTCGGCGTTCCCCTGCCGCAGGTAGGCGATGACCTGCGCGCGGGCCTCGGCGGTCTCGGCGAACATCAGGATCGGGTGGATGCCGCGCGGGCGCAGGAAGCCGACGACTCCGCTGGCCACGCGGCCGAAGAACGGGTCGGCGAAGACCTGGCTGTGAAAGGGGCTCTCGCCGCTCTCCTCGCCCGCGCCCGAGACGACCAGGGCGATCGCCCCGGTGCGGCGGGTGACCAGGGAACGGGCGGCGCGGTTCGGGACATAGCCGGTATCGGCGATGGCCCGCCTGACCGTCTCCTGGATCACGGGATCGACGTTGCGGATGCCGTTGATGACGCGGGAGACGGTCGCGCGGGACACGCCCGCCGCGCGCGCGACGTCCTCCAGGGTGGGGGATGCCGGCACGGGCGGGCGACCTTGGCTCATGGGGCTTTTATAGCATGCCGGGAGAGCGCTCTCCAACGCCTCTCCATCGCCGGTGGATCAGCCGGACGCCGCCACCGACGTCGTCGCGGTCAATGGTAGATCGGCGGCTGAACGTCCTGCCAGCACGGTGTACGCGCCGGGCTCGGCCGTCCAGGCGTGGCGCTCGGCGGACCAGTGCTGGAACGCGCGCGCCGCCACCTCCACCACGGCCTCGACGCTCTGCCCGGGCTCGGCCTCCACCCGCGCGAAACCGGCGAGCCAGCGCACCGGCCGCTCCACGGCACTGCTCGGCCGGGCCAGGTAGACCTGCACGACCTCGCCGCCCGCCCGGTCGCCGGTGTTGCGCAGCCGCACCCGCACCGTGAACGGGCCGCCGGGCTCGGCCCGCTCGGGGGCGAGAACGCTCTCATAGGACCAGGTCGTGTAGCCGAGCCCGTGGCCGAACCAATACGCGGCTCCCGCGCCGGCTCCGGACGGCTCCCGCAGCCACGCGCGGTGGCCGATGTGCGGGCCCTCGGTGTAGGCGAGGACGCCGTCCACCGGCGTGGTGCCGATCAGCGCGCGCCCGGCCCAGGTGGTGGGCAGCCGCCCGCCGGGTTCGGCCGCGCCGAACAGCACGTCCGCCAGCCCGTGCCCGTACTCCTGCCCGGGGAACCAGCTCAGCAGCACCGCCGGCACCTGCTCGCGCCACGGCATGTCGACCGGGCCGCCCGCGTTGACCACCACCACGGTGGCCGGATTGACCGCCGCGACCGCCCGGACCAGCTCGTCCTGGTCGCCGGGGAGGCGAAGGTCCGTGCGGTCGTAGCCCTCGCTCTCGACCTCCTCGGTGGTGCCGACCACCACGATCGCGACGTCGGCGGCCCGCGCCAGCTCGACCGCGGCGGCCAGCTCCTCGCCGGCGGCGCGGCGCGGCGGATCGGCGGCCAGTACCGAGGCGAGCCCGCTGCCGGGGTCCAGGCGCCGGCGGGCGACCAGCTCCACCTCCCGGCCCGCGGCGAGGTCCAGGGTCGCGTGCCGGTAGGGCGGGGTGAGGTGCACCGTCGCGGGGTCGTCGGTGTCGCGCTCGACCTCTTCGTTGATGACCGTCGTGCCGTCCGCCTCCAGGCTGACGTGGCCCCATCCGGCGACCGCCAGGGTCCACCGGCCGCCGGCCGGCGGGCACAGCAGTGCGCGGATCTCGACGGTGGCCGAGGACTCCACCAGCGCGGGTTCGAGGATGCGCCCGGTGAGCCGGTGCTCGGCGTGCAGCTCCTCGCCGCCGGCGGACAGCAGCCGTACCAGCACGCCGGGCTCGCCGGTCCTCGGGTCGCGGGCGTTGCCGAGGTCGAGCGGGGTGGGGCGGTCGCTGATGCGCACGCCGGCGGCGTGCACCACCTCGGCCCGGCCGGCGAGGGCGTCGCGGACGCCCTCCAGCGGCGAGACGGCGCGCACCGGGTAGACGCCCGCGCTGCCCCCGCCCTGGATGCGCGGCTCGGCGGCGTTCGGGCCGATCACCGCCACCGTTCGCAGGCGCTCGGGGGCCAGGGGAAGGGCCGAACGCTCGTTGCGGAGCAGCACCGTGCTCGCGACGACCGCCTCGCGCAGCAGCGCCCGGGCCTCCGGGCCGTCGAAGTCCTCGGTCCTCGCCCCTGCCGCCTCCGTCTTCGCCGCGGCCGGGTCCACCGCGGCCGGGGCCAAGGGGGCGGACGGCGCTCGGGCGGGGGAGGGGGCGTCCGGCGATAGCGCGCCGACGCGGGAGGCCAGGCGCAGGAGGCGGCGGACCTTCTCGTCGACGGCCTCCTCCGGCACCTCGCCGGCCCGCACGGCGGCGACCAGGGCCTCGCCCCACGGCCCGTCGGGGCCCGGCATGGCCAGGTCCTGCGCGGCCCGTCCGGCCGCGACCGTGGAGCGCACCGCCCCCCAGTCGGACACGACCAGGCCGTCGAAGCCCCACTCGCCCTTCAGCGGTTCGGCGAGCAGGGGGTTCTCGGTCATGGTGGCGCCGTTGACCCCGTTGTAGGCGGCCATGACGACCCACACGCCGGCCTCGACGGCGGCCTCGAACGGCACCAGATACAGCTCGCGCAGCGTCCGCTCGCCGACCCGCGCGTCGAGCGTGAGCCGCTCGGTCTCGGAGTCGTTGGCCACGTAGTGCTTGGCCGTGGCGGCGACGCCGCCCGACTGCACGCCCCGCACGCAGGCCACGCCGATCCGCGCGGTGAGCAGCGGGTCCTCGGAGTAGCACTCGAAGTGCCTGCCGCCGAGCGGCGAGCGGTGCAGGTTGATGGTCGGCGCGAGCAGCACGTCGACGCCCTTGCGCCGTGCCTCGGCGGCCAGCAGCGCGCCGAGCCGCTCCACAAGGCGCTCGTCCCAGCTCGCGGCGAGCGCGGTGGGCGAGGGCAACGTGAGGGAAGTGCTCCGCTCGTCCCACCCCTGGCCGCGCACACCGATCGGCCCATCGGAGGTCACGATCGAACGCAGGCCGATGTCGGGCTCGGCATGGGTGCGCCACGCGGTCGCTCCGGTGAGCAGCCGTACCTTCTGCTCGAGATCGAGCTTCTGCACCACGTCATCGAAGGCGTCGTCGGTCACCCTGTTTCCTCTCAGCGGTTGGAGAGCGCTCTCCAGTATGCGCCTAGAGTCACCGTCCCGGAAGGGGATGTCAATGGGGCGGGCGGCGCCCGGACGCCCTCTGCCGGTGTTTCATCTGGAGGTTTCACTCCGGTCCCCGGCGAGCCTTGACATCGCCCGATTCACAGGTGCACTCTCCGGTTGGAGAGCGCTCTCCCGCACGCAATGTGCCGGCCGAAGGAAGACGTATCGTCGTCGCTGGACGGAAACCTGCCGCTGAGATGCGGCGGGAGGCGGAGACGCTGAACGCCTGTGGAGGCGACGTAAGACCACTGCTCGCGGTGGCAGATGCCGGTGAAGCAGGAAGCCTCAGAGGTGCCCACCTCGGCCCGTCATCGGTGATCCATCCGAGCCCCCGGCCGTCCGGCCGGGGGCTCGGCGCGTCAAAGAAGGGAACGGCCGCGCCGGCGATCTCGGTGGCCGAACGACTGCCGGTCGCCGTGGTGCCCGCCTAGTCTTGTGGTGCCGCTTATCGATGTTCTTTGCTCAATACCGGTGAAGGTGTGGATATGAGATTGGTCCGCCTGGAAACGTCCGGCGACGCGGTGCTGTATGTCGAGGCCAGAGAGCTGGGTCCGGCGGCATACGACGATGAAGAGCGAGAATTGTCGGGAATGTCCGGCGAGTCGATGGCCGCCATCACCGGCGCCGTCGACGACGTGACCAGTGCGCTCGGCACTTTCGCCGGCCAATTGCAATCCACTCTCGCCAAGAGCGGAGCCACGAAGTACACCGTCGAGTTCGGCTGCGAGATCGCCGTCGAAACCGGAAAGGTCGTCGCGGTCATCGGGAAGGGCAGCGCGACCTCCTCTTTGAAGGTCACCATGGAATGGGACCATTCGCGGGAATGACAGGGGACCGTTCCCGCCTGCGCGAAGCCTTCTGCGCCTCCACCCTCGCCCTCGGCCGCCGGGGCCAGGAGGGGACCGGCTTCTTCATCGCTCCAGGGCTGGTCCTGACCTGCGCCCATGTCCTCGCCCCCGCCGACCGGCCGCTCCCGGCCGCCGTCGAGGCGGTGTGGGGCGAGCGCATGCTCGATCTGGAGGTCATGCCGGGCCGGGTACGTCCGGAGGCGGGGGGAGGGCCGGACCTCGCGCTGCTCCGGACGCCCCGGGACCTCGACCACCCCTTCGTGTCGCTGAGCGACGCGGCCGAGCCCGGCGACGAGCTGTGGATCTACGGATACCCCCGCGGACGGTACCGTGAGGGCGAACCGGTGCGCGCCTTCTGCGAGGGGGTCTCGGTACGCTCCGGCGGCACCCGCCTGCTGCGGGTCGCCGGCGGCAGGGCGAGCCCCGGGCACAGCGGAGCCCCCGCCCTCAACTGGCGGACCGGCTCGATCTGCGGCGTCGTGCGGATGGACGGGCTGGTCGAGCACGACACGCCGGTCATCCGGCTCACTCCGGCGGGCGCCGTCCTTGAGTCCTACCCGGAGATCGGCCCGGCGCAGCGGTCCGGCACGGCCAACCGCGCGTGGTTCGACCTGCTCTCCGGCGACCAGCTCCGCGCGGCGGGCCGCCGCCATCTCACCGAGCCGTTACGCGACTACCTGGAGGCGGCGCGCGACGCCGCCAGGGAACACCCGTACTCGCTGACCGGCGTCAGCGCACCGCCCCTGCACAAGGTGTACCTCAAGCAGCAGGCCTCGCCGGTGCCCGAGGAGCGACCGGAGGACGGCCAGACCGTCGTCCAGCAGGAGACCGTCCAGGCGGACGACATCGTGCGGCTGCACCAGGGCGCGCAGATCATCGGCGGGCCCGGCGCGGGGAAGTCCAGCCTGCTGCGCCACATCACCGACGTCGCGGCCACCGGCTGGCTCGGCGGGCAGGAGGCCGAGTTCGTGCCCGTCCTGGTGCACATCTCGGCCCTGGTCCGGCGCACGTCGCTGCCCGAGGCGCTCGCCGCCGGGGTGACCGAGCACCTCGGGATCAGCCTGGGCCGCGGCGGGCTCGCCGAGCTGTTCGCCCAGGAACCGCTACCCGGCGTGCGCTGGCTCGTGCTCGTGGACGGCGCCGACGAGGTCATGAACCTGGAGGACCGCGAGACCACCCTCCGCCGCATCGCGCGACTGCGCAGGACCTCACCCCACACGCGCTTCGTGGTCGCGAGCCGGCCGCTGCCCGCGCACTCCCTCAACAGGCTGGCCGCCGAGGACAGCCCGTCGTTCGTCATCGAGCCGTTCACCGATGAGCAGCTCGGCACGTTCGCCACCGGATGGTTCGAGGCCCTCGGCATGCCCCGCCCCGAGGAGACCTCCGCCGCCTTCGTCGAGCAGCTCCGGCGCAGCGGCATCCGCCAGCTCGCGCGCATCCCGCTGCTCGCCACGATGCTGTGCGTCGTGTTCGCCGCCGACCCCCGCGAGCGGCTGCCCCTCAGCCGCGCGGAGCTGTACGAGAGGTTCGTCCAGCGCCTGCTCACCAAGGCCAGGGAGGCGGTGGACATCCGGGCGCAGCTGCGCGAGCAGGCACGCCCCTACGGGCAGGACGCCGAACGCGCGGCCGACCTCCTGCTGGACAACCTGCTCCTGGTCCTGTCGGAGCTCGGGCATCGCCGGCAGTACTCGCTGCCCTCGCCCGATCCGCAGGTCGCCTCCGTCCTCGCGCCCCCCTCCGGGATGACCCCGGAACGGTGGCAGGCCATCGTGGCGGAGGCGCTCCGGCAGAGCGGGCTGGTCGTGGAGAGGGGGTCGGGGGACTTCGCCTTCATTCACCACACGATCCAGGAGTACCTCACGGCGCGCTTCCTCGCCGGAAGGCACCCGCGTCCCCGCCGGTTCGGCCGCGCCGGGCTCCTCGCGCCCCAGGACCGCTGGCCCTGGCCGGACCTGGAGGTCAAGCTCTTCCTCGCCGCGATCTGGGCCGGGAACGCGGTGAATCTCGGACGCCCGCTGGCCCGGCTGCTGCGCCCGGGGAGCCGGGTGGTGAACGCCGAGTTCGTCGCCGAGCTGGCACGGCAGGGCGTGCGCCTCCCGGAGGAGATCCACAAGAGGGCCACCGCCGCGTTCCGCGACATGGTGCTCGCCCCGCCGACCGCCGGAGATCACTGGGTGGGGGTGGCCCGCTCGCTGGCCGAGCTGGACGTGGCGTGCTGCGTGTCGGCGCTCGAACAGGTGGTGACCGATACGAGGATGAACGGATTCCATCGGCATGACGCGGCGCGCACCCTGCTCGACCTCGACGAGGGACGCGGCGTCCGGGCGCTGGGCGCACTGATCGACGATGAGACGCTCGCGTACGAGGACCTCATGGCGGCGCACACACTGCTGCAGCACGACCACGACCGTGGCGTGGACGCCCTGCGGCGCATCGGCCGCAACTCGGGAGGCGACAGCGGCCGCAGGCTCGACGCGGCTCGCGACCTGCTGAAGTACCACTCCGCCTACGGCATGGACACCCTCGACTATCTCGCCAGGGACGGCACCGCCCTGGCGGCTCACCGGCTGACCGCCGCCCAGCTCCTGATCAACGTCGATCTCGACGGCGGATGCGCGGCCCTGGCCGCCATCGCGCAGGACGCCAAGGCGGAGGCGCGGACGCGCATGGCCGCCGCCGAGCAGCTCGTGCGCGAGGACGGGTCCGTCGCCGTGCGCGCGCTGGAAGCCCTCGCCCGGGACCGGGTCGCTCCCGCGCCGATCCGGCTGAGGGCCGCCGGCCTGCTCGCCGAGCCGGCCGCCGCCCGGGGACTCGCCGCGCTGGCGGCGCTGGTCCGCGAGGAGGACGGCGTCCCGGAGGTCAGGCTGGCCGCCGCCCGCCTGGCCGGGGCGATCGACGCCGGCGAGGCGGCGGCCCTGCTGGAGTCGCTGGTCGCCGCGTCCGGGCTGGAGACGCGGCACCGGGGGGAGGCCGCCCGCGAGCTCGCGGTCATCGACACCGGCCGCGCTGTCGCCCTCCTGTCCGCCGCCGCCGCGGAGCCGGGGCTCGGCGGCAGGGACCGCTACCAGCTGGGCGTCGTCATTACCGAGATCGACCCGGTGGCGGGCGTCGGTGTCCTGACCGAGCTGGCCCTGGACCGCAGATGCCCGGACCGCTACCGCGTGGACTCCGCCGTGGCGGTGGCCAAGGCCGACCGGGACGCCGGCGCGCGGCTGCTCGCCAAGCTCGCCGACGCGCGGACGCTCTCCAGCGGTCACCAGCTGAAGGCCGCCCAGGGGCTCGTGACCGTGGACGCCGAGCGCGGGTCGCGGGCGCTGGTGAAGCTGGCCTCCCAGCACTCCGACGCCGGCACCGCGGTCGCGGCGGCCAGATCCCTCGCCGAGGTGGACAAGGCGAGCGGTGTGCGGCTGCTCGCCTCGATCGCCGCCGACAAGTGGCTGACCCCCGAGGAACGCGCCGGCGCGGTGAAGGCCATCCGGCCGCTGGACCGGTTGCGGGGCGCGTTGGAGACGACGAATCTGGTCCGGGACCTGCGGGAGTACCTCGAACGGCAGGGCCTGAGCGAGTCCGAGCGCAACAAGGTCAAGCGGGTCATCGCGGGCCTGTGAGCGGCCGGCCGGGCACGGCGAAGGCCGGTGCCCCATGGGTGGGGGCACCGGCCTTCGCGCCCGAGCGGTGACCGGGGCTCCGCCGTGACGGAACCCCGGTGCCGCTCACACGGTGGGGCGGCAGAGCGGACGGATCACTGGTAGACGCGGACGTAGTCGACGAGCATCCTCTGCGGGAAGACGGTGGTGGCGTCCGGTGGGCCGGGCCAGTCGCCGCCCACGGCGTTGTTCAGGATGACGAAGAACGGATGGTCGAACACCCACGGCCCGCGCGTCGCCTCCAGCGTCGCCCGGTCCACCGTGTGGATGGTGTTGCCGTCTACCGTGAACTTCATGCCCTGGCTGTTCCAGTCGACCGCGAAGACGTGGAAGCCGCTCGCGAAGTCGCCGGAGATGGAGTACGGCGAACCGAACCCGCCGCCGCCGAAGTAGGCCGGCGCGTGGATGGTCGAGTAGACGGTCTGCGGTTCGCGGCCCAGGTGCTCCATGATGTCGATCTCGCCGACGTAGGGCCAGGGCCTGCCCTGGTCGAAGAAGTCGGCGCCCAGCATCCAGAACGCCGGCCACAGGCCCTTGGTGCCGGACACCTTGATCCTGGCCTCCACGCGGCCATAGGTGAAGCTGAACTTCCCGTAGGTGTTGATCCGCGAGGAGGTGTACTGGCAGGTGCCGCTGCCGGTCAGCGGGTCGGTCGGGCACGAGGAGCCGGGGGTGGCCTGCTTACGGGCCTCCATCACCAGGTTGCCGGCGCCGTCCATCGAGGCGTTGTCGTTGTTGGTGTAGAACTGCAGCTCGTTGTTGACGCCGGGGCCGACCTCGGGCCGCCACTTGGCCGCGTCCGGCTTGGTGCCCGCCGTGCCGTTGAACTCGTCGCTCCACACCAGCTGCGGGGGGTCGCGCGGGTCGGGCGGGAGCGGCGGCGGGGTGATGGGGGCGCCGCCGGTGCCGTAGACCTGGAACTCCCACAGCGAGTAGCCGTAGGCGGTGGCCCGTTGGGTGCCGTACATGCGGACGTAGCGCCCGGTGCCGTTCACCGTGAGGGTCTGCTTGAAACCGGTGCCGGTGGTGGTGGAGTAGAT
Source organism: Sphaerisporangium perillae (assembly GCF_023276435.1). Lineage (GTDB taxonomy): Bacteria > Actinomycetota > Actinomycetes > Streptosporangiales > Streptosporangiaceae > Sphaerisporangium > Sphaerisporangium perillae. Next base: position 8,877 of record NZ_JALLPO010000028.1, on the reverse strand, counting down.
GGAGGTCCAGTTCGCCGCGTCGGGGGAGACCTGGATCTGGTACGCCGTGGCGTAGGCGGGGTCCCACTGGAGCACGACCTTGTGCACCTGCGCGGTGGCGCCGAGGTCGACGTAGATCCAGCCGGGATCGACCCAGCCGGTGGTCGCGCTGGTCGCCCACCGGGTCGCCGGGTCGCGGTCGAACGCCTTGGCCGGGCCGCAGCCTCCGCAGTTCGCGTCGTCCTGGCTGCTGGAGGCGACGCCGGTCCTGCCGTACGACAGCAGCTTGTCGCCGCCCGGGTCGGTCGGGGTGACGGTCGGCGTCGGGGTCGGGCTGGATCCCGAGCCGGTGCGCACGGCCAGTTCGAACAGCGAGTAGCCGTAGGCGGTGGCCCGCTGGGTGCCGTACATGCGGACGTAGCGCCCGGTGCCGTTCACCGTGAGGTCCTGGGTGCCGCCGGTGCCGGTGGTGGTCGAGTAGACGGGGGTCCAGTTCGCCGCGTCGGGGGAGACCTGGATCTGGAAGGCCCTGCCGTAGGCCGCCTCCCAAGTGAGGGTGACGCCGCAGATCTGCGTGCTCGAGCCGAGGTCGACCTGCAGCCACTGCGGGTCGCTGAACGCGCTCGCCCACCGGGTGCCGGGGTCGCCGTCGACCGCGCCGGACGCCGGGAAGGCGATGCTCTCGGTGGAGGAGGCGGTGGCCGGGCGTCCCTGCGCGGCGTTGCCGCCGCAGCCGGGGGCGCTTCCCGTCGAGCCGTAGACCTGGAACTCGAACAGCGAGTAGCCGTAGGCGGTGGCCCGCTGGGTGCCGTACATGCGGACGTAGCGCCCGGTGCCGTTCACCGTGAGGTCCTGGGTGCCGCCGGTGCCGGTGGTGGTGGAGTAGACGGAGGTCCAGTTCGCCGCGTCGGGGGAGACCTGGATCTGGAACGCACTGGCGTAGGCGGCCTCCCAGGTGAGCACCACGCGGCTGACGGCGGCGCTCGCGCCGAGGTCCACCTGGATCCACTGGGGGTCGCTGAACCCGCTGGACCACCGGGTGCCGGGGTCGCCGTCGACGGCCAGGGCGGCGCCGAAGGCGGCGCTCTCCGATGAGGAGGCGGTGGCCGGCTTGCCCTGCGACAGCAGGGAGTCGGCCGCCACGGCGGGAACGAAGGTGAGGCAGGAGGCGATCACGACGATCGCGGTGGCGACGAGCAGGCCCAAGCGGTGGCGGCTCGGGCCGCAGGAAGGACTCACGGCGTCTCCTCGGAAGCTGGGGGGGTTCGGGGAGCGCTCCCGGAGAACCGAGCGTGCGCTCTGGTGTAAGGGGCTGTCAAGGGCCCGATCAACCTGCTGGAAACCTGCCGGACATCTGGCCCCCACCCTTGCCCGAGAGGCGAGAGCGCTCTCTGATGGCTCTCCGGACGACGATTCCGGCGGTATTACCTGGGCAAATGGTGAAGAGGCTCAGAGAGCGCTCCCTCGCACGTCCCCGGCCCCGCTGTGCAGGTCACGGCGATCGTTACACGCGAACCCGTTGACACGAGGGCGGACGCCGCGTGACCCTTCTCAGGGAGCGCTCCCTCCAAGATCATTAATAGCCCCCCAGGAGGGTCTATGGGCAAGCTTCGCCCCGGCATGGCCACGCCTCTGCTCGCCGCGGTGCTCGCCGTCGCCGTCACCGCCTGCGGCAGCGGCGGTGGCAACGGCGGCGCGGGCGCCTCGTCGGGTGCCGCGCAGCCGGCCGAGAAGATCAAGCTGACCGTCGCACTGTTCAGCGACTTCCACTTCGCGCCACTGTACGAGGAGTTCAAGAAGACGCACCCGAACGTCGAGATCGTCGAGCGCCGGGCGCAGTTCAACGACCACCACAAGAACCTCACCACGCAGCTGGCCACGGGGGCGGGAGCTGCCGACGTCGAGGCCGTCGAGGCGGGGTACATCGCCACGTTCACCCCGCTCGCCGACAAGTGGTACAACCTCAACGACTACGGCCTGGGCAAGCGGCAGGGCGACTACCTCGACTGGAAGTGGAAGCAGGGCCTGTCGCCCGACGGCTCCAAACTGCTCGGCCTCGGCACCGACGTCGGCGGCCTGGCCATGTGCTACCGCACCGACCTGTTCAAGAAGGCCGGACTGCCCACCGACCGCGAGGAGGTGTCCAAGCTCTGGCCCACCTGGGAGGCCTACATGGAGGCCGGCAAGAAGTTCGTCGCCGCCAAGGTGCCGGGGGCCAAGTGGTTCGACGGCCCCGGTGAGAACTTCCGCGCCATCGTCGACCAGGCCCCCGTCGGGTTCTACGACGAGCAGAACAACCTCGTCGCCGGCACCAACGCCGATGTGAAGAAGGCGTTCGACCTGTCAGCCCAGATGGTCCTGGCCGACGAGTCGGCGAAGCTGGCCGCGTTCAGCCCGCCGTGGAACACCGGCCTGACCAAGGGCTCGTTCGCCACCATCATCTGCCCGTCCTGGAAGACCGGCAGCATCAAGGACGCCGCTCCGACCACGGCCGGCAAGTGGGACGTGGCGGCGGTGCCCGGCGGTGGCGGCGGCAACCAGGGCGGCACCCACCTCATGGCGCCCAAGCAGGGTAAGCACCCCAAGGAGGCCGCCGAGCTGATCGACCTGCTGACCAACAAGGACGCGCAGCTCAAGCTGTTCACAGACGCGGGCGCCCTCCCCTCGATCCCCGCTCTCTACGACGACCCGACGATCACCGGGTTCAAGAACGAGTTCTTCAGCGACGCCCCCACCGGCAAGATCTTCACCGATGCGGCCAAGGCGCTCAAGCCGCAGCACGTCGGGCCGAAGGCGGGCGACGTCCTCACGGCGTTCGGCAACGCGCTCCAGCGTGTCGAGCAGGGCAAACAGTCGCCGGAGGAGTCCTGGGCCCAGGCCCTGAAGGACCTCGAAAGGATCAAGTAACCCGCGTGGCGGTGGCCGGCCCGGGACCAGCGGGCCGGCCACGCACCTGCGAGATCCCATGCTAGACGTGCCCGCTCCGGCGGCGGGACGCGCCCTCTCACCGTCGGGACGCGCCGGTCCCCGACGCCGGGCCCGATCCGCCGGCCCGATGGCCTGCCGAAAGGAGCTGCCATGGCCACCCGCGCCCCCGACAACCTGGCGGCGACACCATCCCTGCCGCCCGTGCGGCATCGTCCCCGGGCGTACCGGCGTCACCTGGTCCACCGGCTGGACGTCAAGGTCTCCCCGTACGCCTACGTCGCGCCGTTCTTCCTGCTGTTCTGCGCGTTCGGGCTGTTCCCGCTCGCGTACACCGCCTGGGTCAGCCTGCACGAGTGGACCCTGCTGTCGGACGTCCACGAGTTCGTCGGCCTGGACAACTTCGTCACGCTGCTCGGCGACGACTACTTCTGGAACGCCACCTTCAACACGCTGTCCATCGGCGTGCTCTCCACCGTGCCGCAGTTGCTGCTGGCCATCTGGCTGGCCCACCTGCTGAACCGCCCGCTGCGGACGCAGACGCTGTTCCGCGTCACGCTGCTGCTGCCGAACGTGACCAGCGTGGTCGCCGTCGTCGTCATCTTCAGCCAGCTCTTCGGCCGCGACTACGGGCTGATCAACTGGGTGCTGTCGTGGTTCGGCGTCGGCGTCATCGACTGGAACGCCGGCACCGCCACCTCCCACGTCGCCATCTCCGTCATGATCATGTGGCGGTGGACGGGCTACAACGCGCTCATCTTCCTGGCCGCGATGCAGGCCGTGCCGCGCGAGCTGTACGAGGCCGCCACCATCGACGGAGCCGGCGGCATGACCCAGCTCCGCAAGATCACCGTGCCGGTGATCCGGCCGACCATCATCTTCGTGGTCATCACCTCCACGATCGGCGCCATGCAGATCCTCGCCGAGCCGCTGCTGTTCGGCACCTACAGCCCCACAGGCGGCCCCGACCGGCAGTACCAGACGCTGTCGCTGTTCATCTACGAGAACTTCGTCAAGCTCGACTTCGGCTACGCCTCGGCCGTGTCCTGGATGATGTTCCTCTTCATCGTCGTCATCGCGGCCGTCAACTACCTGCTGACCCGCCGGACGAGAGGGAACCTGACGTGATGCCGCGCACGGCGGGCACGGCCCGCACCCTCACCTACCTCACCCTCATGGCGGTGGCGTTCTTCTCGGCGCTCCCGCTCTACTACAGCGTCGTGGTGGCCTCCCGCGACAACTCCGCGCTGGCCGAGGTGCCGCCCCCGCTGCTGCCCGGCGGCAACCTGGTCGCCAACATCACCCGCGTCTTCGACACCGTGCCGTTCGCCCTGGCTCTGCTGAACTCCGTGCTGGTCGCCGGCTCGATCGCCATCTCGGTGATGCTCTTCTCCACCCTGGCCGGGTTCGCCTTCGCCAAGCTGCGCTTCCGCGGGAGCAAGGCCCTGCTGCTGCTCACCGTGGCGACCATGATGGTGCCGACGCAGCTCGGCATCATCCCGCTGTACCTGCTGATGGTGAAGCTCGAGTGGACCGGAAGCATGTACGCGCTGATCGTGCCCGCGCTCACCAACGCCTTCGGCGTCTTCTTCATGACGCAGTACCTGTCGCGGGCGCTGCCGACCGAGCTGCTGGAGGCGGGCCGGGTCGACGGCTGCAGCACCTGGGGACTGTTCTGGCACGTGGTGATCCCGGTGGCGCGCCCGGCGGCGGCCGTGCTCGGCATGCTGACGTTCATGTCCGCATGGAACGACTACTTCTGGCCGCTGGTCGTCCTGACCCCGGAGAACCCGACCGTGCAGGTGGCGCTGTCCACGCTGGCCGCCGGCTACGTCAGCGACTACGCGCTCAGCCTGACCGGCACCGCGCTCGGCACGCTGCCGCTGGTCATCGTGTTCGCCCTGCTCGGCAAGCAGGTCATCGGAGGAATCATGCAAGGAGCAGTGAAGGGATGACCATGACCGTCACCACTCGGGGGACCCTGCCTTCATATCTGACGGAGGGGCGGGCGGTCTTCCCTGAAGGCTTCATCTGGGGCGCCGCGACGGCGTCGTACCAGATCGAGGGGGCGGTCAGGGACGGCGGCCGCGGCCCTTCGGTCTGGGACACCTTCTCCCGCACGCCCGGCAAGGTGGCCTCCGGGCACACCGGCGACGTGGCCTGCGACCACTACCACCGCTACGCCGAGGACGTCCGGCTCATGGCCGGCCTCGGCCTCGGCGCCTACCGGTTCTCCATCTCCTGGCCGCGCGTGCAGCCGGACGGCAGCGGGCCGGTCAACACCAGGGGCCTGGACTTCTACGACCGGCTCGTGGACGAGCTGGGCGACGCCGGCATCACGCCGTACGTGACCCTGTACCACTGGGACCTGCCCCAGACGCTCGAGGACCGTGGCGGCTGGACCTCAAGGGACACCGCCTACCGGCTGGCCGAGTACGCCGAGGTCGTGCACGGCCGGCTGGGCGACCGCGTGCGCAACTGGACGACGCTGAACGAGCCGTGGGTCCAGGCCTTCCTCGGGTACGGCTCCGGCGTGCACGCGCCCGGCCGCACCGACGCGCGGTCGGCGCTGCTGGCGTCGCACCACTTCGTCCTCGCCCACGGGCTCGCCACGCAGGCGCTGCGCGCGGCCGGCGCGCAGGAGATCATGCTGGTCATCAACTCCTCGCCCGTGATGACCCCCGAGCAGGTGCAAGACCCCGCCGCCGAGGTGTCGCAGGCCGACGCCGAGGCCGTGCACCGCGTGGACTGCCTGCTCAACCGGCAGATACTCGACCCGGTCCTGCGCGGGGAGTACCCTGCCGAGGTGCTGGAGATCGTGGAGCGGCACGCCGGCCTCGGCCACATACACGACGACGACCTGCGGGCCATCAACCAGCCGACCGACCTCATCGGCGTCAACTACTACAACCCCTGCGTCGTGCGGTCGAGCCCCGGAGAGCCCGCCGACTCGGCGTGGCCCGGCAGCGAAGGCATCGCCTTCCCCAGGCTGGAGGTTCCGAAGACCGCCATGGGCTGGCCGATCGTCCCGGCCGGGCTGTCGCGCCTGCTCCTGCGGCTGTCCCAGGACTACCCCGAGGTGGGCCTGATGGTGACCGAGAACGGCGCGGCCTTCGAGGACGTCGTGACCGAGGCCGAGCCGGGGGGACGGGTGCACGACGCCGACCGCACCGCCTACCTCGAATCCCACCTGCGGGCGGCGCACGCGGCCGTCGAGGGGGGCGCCGACCTGCGCGGCTACCTCGTCTGGTCGCTGCTGGACAATTTCGAATGGGCCGAGGGCTACCACCGCAGATTCGGTATCGTCCACGTCGACTTCGCCACCCAGCGGCGGCTCCTCAAGGACTCCGCGATGTGGTATCGCGGCGTCATCGAGGAGAATGGACTGGCATGAGACGACCCACCTTGGAGGCGGTGGCCGCCCGGGCGGGGGTGTCGAAGTCGAGCGTGTCCCGGGTGGTCAACGGGGAGGCGTCGGTCACGCCGGAGATCCGGAACCTGGTGATCAGGGCCGTGCGGGAGCTCGGGTACGTGCCGAACGGCGCGGCCAGGAGCCTCGCGACCCAGCGCACCGACGCGGTGGCGGTGATCGTGTCCGATCCGCCGCGTGGTCTGGTCTCGGACGACCCCATGTTCTCCACGGTGGTCCGCACGGTGAGCCGCACGCTGGAGGCGGCGGGCAAGCAGGTCACGCTCATGCTGGCGGGGTCGCCCGAGAGCCGGGTGCGGGCGGAGCAGTTCGTGGCGGCCGGGCATGTGGCGGGCGTCATGCTCGTGTCGATGCACGGCCCCGACCCGCTTCCGGGGGCGCTGGCGCGGATGGGCGTCCCCACGGTGTCCTTCGGCAGGTCCGCCGCGGGGGTACCGTACGTGGAGAACGACAACGTGGGCGGCGCCGCGCTGGCCGTGCGGCACCTGCTGGCACAGGGGCGGCGGCGGGTCGCGACGATCACCGGACCGCTGGACATGAACTGCTCGCAGGACCGGCTGGCCGGCTACCGCGAGACCGTGAGCGACCACGGGCGCCGCTCGATCGTCGCCCTCGGAGACTTCACCCGCGCCTCCGGCGTCGAGGGCATGCGGCAGCTTCTGGAGGACGACCCCGCTTTGGACGCCGTGTTCGCCGCCAACGACCTCATGGCCATCGGCGCCCTGCGCGCGCTGCGCGAGGCGGGCCGCCGAGTGCCCGACGACGTGGCGGTGGTGGGGTTCGACGACATCGAGGCGGCCCTGTACACCGCGCCCACCCTGACGACCGTTCGCAGTCCTATGGGGGATCAGGCGGCGGCGGCCACCACACTGTTGCTGAGCCTGTTCGACGGCGCATCCGGCGATCCGGTCATCTTGCCCAACGAGCTGGTGATCAGGGAGTCGGCGTAAACATCATCGTGGAGGTCACTGGAATGAGACGACCAACTCTCGAGGCCGTGGCGGCACGGGCGGGGGTCTCCCGCGCCACGGTCTCCCGGGTGGTCAACGGGGGATCGACGGTCACCGCGGAACTGCGTGACGCGGTGATGCGCGCGATCGAGGAGATGGGGTACGTCCCGAACCTCGCGGCGCGCAGCCTGGTCACCCAGCGGACCGACTCGATCGCCCTGGTGGTGTCGGAGCCGCCCACCAGGGTGTTCTCCGACGACCCGATGTTCTCCACCGTCATCCGGTCGGCGAGCGCGGAGCTGGAGACCGCCGACAAGCAGGTGCTGCTGATGCTCGCCGGCACCCCGACCAGCCACGCCCGGGTGGAGCGCTACCTGACGGGCGGGCACGTCGACGGGGTCATGCTGATCTCGATGCACGGCGCCGACCCGCTGCCGGCCGCGATCATGCGCATGCGCGTGCCGGCGGTGTCCTACGGCCGGCCCGCCGTCAACGTCAACCTGCCCTACGTCGACAACGACAACGTGGGCGGCGCGGAGATGGCCGTGCGCCATCTGCTGGAGCGGGGGCGGCGGCGCATCGCCACGATCGCGGGGCCGCCGGACATGATCGGTGGCCAGGACCGGCTGGCCGGGTACCGCGCGGTCCTGCACGGCTCGGACCGTCGCTCGATCGTCGCGATCGGCGACTTCACCCGGGAGTCCGGTGCGATCGCGATGCGCCAGCTCCTGGAGGACGATCCCGGGCTGGACGCCGTCTTCGTCGCCAACGACCTGATGGCGATCGGGGCCCTCCAGGCGCTGCGGCAGGCGGGCCGCAGGGTGCCCGACGACGTGGCGGTGGTGGGGTTCGACGACATCGAGGCCGCCCGCTACACCGAGCCGCCGCTGACGACGGTCCGCCATCCCTTCCGCGAGCAGGCGGCGGCCATGGTGCGGCTGCTGCTCCGCCTGCTCGAAGGCGGCGAGGCCGAACCGGTGGTCCTGCCCACCGAGCTGGTCGTGCGCGAGTCGGCGTGACCCCAGCCGGCCGCCACGCCGGCGGCCGGCCGCCCGGCACCCCCGCCGAACAGGGATGAAGCACGTTCATGGCCGGTCCTCCGCATCAGGGGCCCGGCCATGACGCATGCCCGCGATCCGACAACTCCAATAGTCTTGACAATAAAAGTGTTCGGTGAGAACGTAGAGCCATGGCCGGAGGAACGGTCGGCGAGACCGGCCGAGGCCCATGACATCGGATACCACGATCGAGGAGTTGTGAGATGGCGCATCGGTTCGAGCTGCGCAAGGAGATCGAGCTTCGGGCGAGTGTGGAGCGGGTGTGGGAGGCGGTGGCGACCGGGCCGGGGTTGACCTCCTGGTTCCTGGGGCGTAACGAGGTCGAGCCGCGTGTGGGCGGCAAGGCGGTGCAGTTCTTCGGTGACTTTCCGGTGGAGGCGAGGGTGACGGGCTGGGAGCCGCTGCGGCGGTTCGCCTTCCGTGGTGCGGAGGGGGAGGAGGGCGCCTACATGGCGCTGGAGTTCCTCGTCGAGGGGCGTGGTCAGGGTGGCACGGTGCTGCGGCTGGTGCAGAGCGGGGTTTTGGGTGATGGATG
>NZ_JALLPO010000027.1:62856-146520 GCF_023276435.1 Sphaerisporangium perillae | reverse complement strand
ACGTTCTGTTCGGGGTTCGATCTGGATGAGTTGCAGGCGGACTACATCGGCAGCAGCACGGCCATGGATGTGGCGGTGGTCTCGGCGAAGGTCTGCGATCGGTTGTACTCGATGAGCACTCCGTCGGTGGCGGTGCTGGAGGGGTATGTCACGGCGGGCGGCTTTGAGCTGATGATCTCCTGTGACTTCGCGATCGCCTCCGACGATGCGCAGATCGGTGACTTCCATATCCGGCGGGCGTTGTTCGGTGGGGCGGGGCCGATCTACCGGGTGCCTCGGATGATCGGTATCCGCAAGACCAAGGAGCTGATGCTCACCGGCAAGCTTCTGTCGGGTGTGGAGGCGGCCGACTTCGATCTGATCAACAAGTCGGCGCCGGCGGAGGAGCTGGATGCCACGGTGGAGGAGTTCATCAGCCACCTGACCGACAAGAGCCCGTTCCAGATGCGGATCACGAAGATGACGATCGATCGCAGCCTGGAGGCCGACATCCAGTCGCTGATGGTGATGGAGCACCTGGCCGTCGGCGTGACGCTCAACTCAAAGGACGCAGCCGAAGGCGTGGCCGCGTTCCTGGAGAAGCGCGAGCCGAACTGGAAGGGCCGCTGACCGGTGTCGGTGATTGCGCATCAGGTGGCCGAGGTCTCAAAGGTCCCGGCGCCGGCCGGCCTGCGGGGTTCCCGGTGCGGTGACTGCGCGGTGACGGTCTACCCGGCCGACGACGCCTGTCCGCGGTGCGGGCGGGCGACGTCTCCGGTGGCGCTGTCCGCGGTGGGGACGCTGTGGACCTGGACGGTTCAGCGGTTCGCCCCCAAGTCACCCCCGTTCGTCCCGCCGCCGGAAGGCTTCCGGCCGTTCGCGCTGGGTTACGTGGAGCTGCCGGAGGGCGTCCGCGTCGCGGCGGTGCTCGACACAGACGACCTCGGCTCGATCCAGATCGGCATGCCGCTGCGGATCGAACCGTCCAACGGAGTACCGCACGCCATCCCGATCGAGGAGGCCTGATGTCCGACGTGCTGATCGCCGGCGCCGGCATAACGCCGTTCGGCCGGACCGAGCACACTACAGGGCGCCGGCACGCCGTCCAGGCGGTGAACGCGGCACTCGCCGACGCCGGTATCCCGTGGTCACGGGTGGGCGCGGCATTCGGGGGCAGCGACGCCGCCGGGCTGGCCGACACCCTGGTGGCACAGCTGGGCCTGACCGGCCTGCCCTTCGTCAACGTCAAGAACGGCTGCGCGACGGGCGGCAGCGCGCTGGTGTCGGCGGTGAACGCGATCCGGGCCGGCATGGCCGACGTCGTACTCGCCGTCGGATTCGACAAGCATCCGCGTGGCGCGTTCGATCCGCTGCCGGCCGATTGGGGACTCGACGAGGCCTACGGCCGCGACGGGCTAATGGTCACCACCCAGTTCTTCGGCATGAAGATCCGGCGTTACATGCACGATCACGGGATCAGCCCGCGGACGCTCGCGCTGGTGGCGGAGAAGGCGTACCGCAACGGTGCCCGCAATCCGAACGCCTGGCGGCGCACGCCGATCGGTGCCGACGAGATTCTCGGCTCGGGAATGGTCAGCGACCCGCTGACCCGCTACATGTTCTGCTCCCCCGGGGAAGGCGCGGCCGCGCTGGTGCTGTGCGCGCCCTCGGTGGCCAAGGAACTGGCGAGCGTCCCGGTGACGCTGCGATCCGCGGTCGTGAAGTCGCGCCGCTTCGGCTCGTTCGAGGTCTTCAGCCCGTGGATCGCCGGCGGAGAGCTGACCAGCGTGAGCCGGGACGCCGCGGCGGCGGCGTTCGAAGCGGCCGGTGCCGGCCCCGGCGACGTCGATGTGTGCCAGTTGCAGGACACCGAAAGCGGTGCCGAGGTCATGCACATGGCCGAGTGCGGGTTCTGCGAGGACGGCGAGCAGGAGAAGCTGATCGCGTCAGGCGCCACCGAGATCGGCGGCCCGTTGCCGGTCAACACCGACGGCGGTTGCATCGCCAACGGCGAGCCCATCGGAGCGTCAGGCCTGCGCCAGGTCTACGAGGTGGTCCGGCAACTGCGCGGGCAGGCCGGCGACCGGCAGGTGCCCGGCCGGCCCAGAGTCGGATTCACCCACGTGTACGGCGCACCCGGCGTCAGCGCCTGCACCGTGCTGTCCCGGTGACACGGGTCCGTCCCGGGGAGAGGGAGACATGAGCGGCATTCCCGCACCTGAGAGGTTCAGGGCTGAGGCCCGCGACTGGCTCGCGTCGGTCGCCCGTCCGCGGCCGGCAGACGGTGCCTGGGGCACCGGTGACGACTCGGTCGCGGTCTTCGAGAACTGGTCCGAGGACGAGGAGCGCGAGCACACCGAACGGATCCGGTCCTGGGAGCTGACCCGGTTCGACCAGGGCTGGGGGGCGCTGAGCTGGCCGGAGGAGTTCGGCGGACGCGGCCTGCCCGTGTACTACGAGCAGCTCTACCGACAAGAGGAAGCCGCCTTCGACGTCCCGCGCCGCACCGAGATCTTCCCGGTCACCCAGCAGTTGGTGGCCCCGGCCATCCGGATCTGGGGCACGCCCGAACAGCAGGAGCGCTGGATCCGGCCCATGCTGCGTGCGGATCAGCTGGCCTGTCAGCTGTTCTCCGAGACCGAGGCCGGTTCCGACCTGGCCGCGGTTCGCACCCGGGCGATCCGCGACGGCGACAACTGGGTGCTCGACGGGCACAAGGTGTGGACCTCGGGGGCGACGGTCGCGTCCTGGGGCGTGGCCGTGTGCCGCACCGACCCGGACGCGCGCAAGCACGCGGGCATCACGGTGTTCATGGTGCCGATGGACGCCCCGGGCGTGACCATACGCCCTATCCGGCAGATGACCGGCGGCACCAGCTTCAACGAGGTCTACCTCGACGGTGTCGTGGTACCCGATGCCGACCGGCTCGGGCCCGTTGGCGAGGGATGGCGGGTCACCCTGACGGTGCTGGCCGCCGAACGGCTGGACTCCGGCTCCCTCGGCCTGGCCAACGCCGACCGCGCCATCGAACTGGCCCGGCACCTGCCACGGCCGCTCACCGGCCACGAGCAGAACCTCGCGGCGGACCTGTACGTACGTACGCTCGTTCAGCGCATCATCGGGCTACGCGTCACCGCGGCGCTGGTCTCCGGTCGCGAACCGGGCGCCGAGGCATCGGTGGGCAAGCTTTACGCCACCGAGACCATGCGCCGCACCAGTGACCTGGTCCTGCGACTGCTCGGGCCGCGCCTGGTCGCCGACACCGGAGAGTGGGGCGCTTTCGCCTGGACCGAGCACCTGCTGGGCGCACCCGGCTACAGCATCGCCGGCGGCACCGACGAGATCCAGCGCACCATCCTGTCCGAGCGGGTGCTCGGCCTGCCCAAGGAGCCGGCACGATGACCACCGACGTCGCTTCGCCCGACCTGGCCGATCGGGTCGCAGGCGCGTTCCCCGGCCGGCAGGTCGGCCCTTTGCGGGCACTCGCCGGCGGCCATTCCGGACTCACCTACGTGGTCACGGCAGGGCAGCGCAGGTACGTCGTCAAAGCGGTCCCGCACGCGGAACGGCCGGTAGGCCGCAACGACATGCTCCGCCAGGCGCGGGTGCTACGGGCGCTGGCCGGTACGGCGGTGCCGGTCCCCGAGGTCGTGGCGGTCGACGAGCGGCAACCTGCCTGGTTCGCCATGGAGTTCGTCTCCGGCGAGGCCGTGGAACCGGTGCTCGACGATCACGAACTCGCCCCGGAACTCGCCCGGGCTCGCATGCTGGAGGCCGCCGGTGTGCTGCGACGGCTGCACGACCTCGACGTCGCCTCCCTGACGCTGGACGCGCCATCGCCCCGCGACGCGACCGCCGAGCTCGAACAGTGGAGCCGCACGATGCGCGCGGTTCCCGCCGAGCTCCGCCCCGGGGCCGATGAGCTGCTCCGCCGGCTCGCCGAGGCGGTGCCGGACGACCTGCCGCCGGTCCTGGTGCACGGCGACTTCCGTCTCGGCAACATCCTGTGCCAGGCACAGGATGCGGCGGCCGTCGTCGACTGGGAGATCTGGAACGTCGGCGATCCGCGGACGGATCTGGGGTGGTTCCTCCTGTTCGCCGACCACCGCAACTTCCCCGCGCTGGGCAAGAAGCTTTCCGGGCTGCCGCCGGAGGCCGAGCTGCTGGACGCCTATCTCGCGGGTGCTCCGCCGCTTGCCTGCTTCGACTGGTTCCGCGCGCTCTGCCGGATGAAGATGGCCGCCATCATGGGGCACAACCTGCGCCGTCACCGCGAGGGAAGGATCCACGACCCGGACCAGGAACGGCTGCCACCGACGATCGCCGCCATGATCCGGACCGCTCGCGACATTCTCGGCTGACGATCTTTCCGGCTTTCAAGAGATTGAGGACATCGTGGACTTCGGATTCTCTCCCCGCGCACGCGATCTGCAGGACCGGATGCGGTCGTTCATGGAGCAGCACGTCTACCCCGGCGAGATCGTGTACGACCGGCAGATCGCCGAGGCGGAGAACCCACATGAGTTGCCCCAGGTGATGCTGGAGCTCAAGGAGAAGGCCCGTGCGGAAGGATTGTGGAACCTGTTCCTGTCCCACGGAGACTGGGGCGCGGGGCTGACCAACCTGGAGTACGCCCCGCTCGCGGAGCTCGCCGGCCGCTCCATCATCGGCCCGGAGGTGTTCAACTGCTCCGCCCCGGACACCGGTAACATGGAGTTACTCGCACTGTTCGCAACCCCAGAGCAGCAGGAGCAGTGGTTGCGCCCGCTGCTGGACGCCGAGATCCGGTCGTGCTTCGCCATGACCGAGCCCGAAGTGGCCAGTTCCGACCCTCGGAACATCCGCACCACGATCATCCGCGACGGTGACAGCTACCTCGTCAACGGCCATAAGTGGTACACGTCGGGCATCCTTGATCCGGATTGCAAGCTGATCATCCTCATGGGGGTGACCGATCCGCGGGCGGCGACCTACCGGCAGCAGAGCATGCTGCTCATCCCCAGGGACACCCCCGGCATCAAGGTGCTGCGGGACCTGCCCATGTTCGGGTACACGGACCGTCTCGGGCACGGCGACGTGCTCTTCGAGGACGTACGCGTGCCCGCCGCCAACCTGCTCGGCGGCGAAGGCGAGGGCTTCGCGCTAGCCCAGGGACGGCTCGGACCCGGCCGGATGCACTACGCCATGCGCGCGGTCGGGTTCGCCGAACGCGCGCTGGAGCTCATGTGCCGGCGCGTGCTCGACCGCCAGGCGTTCGGTGGCCCGCTGGCCGACCAGGGCGTGGTACGGGAATGGATCGCGCGCAGCCGGATCGAGATCGAGCAGTTGCGGCTCCTGGTGCTCAAGTCGGCGTGGTTGATGGACACCGTCGGCAATTCCGCGGCCCGCATGGAGGTCGCGGCGATCAAGGTAGCGGCGCTCGACGTGGCCCACCGGGTGGTCGACCGGGCCGTCCAGGCGTTCGGCGCGGCCGGGGTCAGCGACGACACCGTCCTGGCCCGGTTGTTCGCGATCACCAGGGCATTGCGCATCGCAGACGGGCCCGACGAGGTCCACCTGCGCACCGTCGCCCGCCAGGAGTTGGCCAAGTACACGAAAAAGGGGGCAGCATGAACGCGCTTGACGGCCGGGTAGCGGTGATCACCGGTGGGTCCCGCGGTATAGGGCTCGCGATCGCGCAGGCTTACCGGACCGCCGGCGCGCATGTGGTCATCGCCGCGCGGAAACCGGAGGGGCTGGCAACAGCCCGTGCCGATCTGTCGCGCACCGAGGCGAGCGGGGACGTGCACACGGTCGTGGCCAACGCCGGCGAGCCGGACCAGGCGCAGCGCTGCATCGACGAGACGATGGAGCGGTTCGGCCGGGTCGACATCCTGGTCAACAACGCGGCCACCAACCCGTATCACGGCGACCTGCTCGACCTCGACCTGCCCCGCGCGGAGAAGACGGTGCGGGTCAACCAGTACGGGATGATCGCGTGGACCAGCTGCGCCTGGAAGGCCTCGATGGCCCAGCACGGCGGCGCCGTCATCAACATCGCGTCGGTGGGCGGGCTGATCGTCGACCCGCACATCGGTTACTACAACGCGACCAAGGCGGCCATGATGCACATGACCCGCCAGCTCGCCTTCGAGCTGGGGCCGAAGGCGCGGGTCAACGCCATCGCACCGGGTCTGATCAAGACGGAACTGGCGCGTGCCGTGTGGGAGGCACGCGAGCCCATCCTCACCGCGAAGCTCCCGCTACGCCGGCTGGGCACCCCCGAGGACGTCGCCAACGCCGCCCTCTTCCTGGCGTCGGACGCGTCGTCCTGGATCACCGGCCAGACCCTCGTCATCGACGGCGGCGCACTGGTCCTGCCGATCGGGGTCGAGGAGTGATCGACCACCACCTGTTCTCCCTGCACGGCAGGACGGCCGTGGTCACAGGCGCCTCCTCGGGACTGGGCGCCCGCTTCGCCACGGCCTTGGCCGCCTCCGGGGCGACCGTGTTCGCGGCGGCCAGGCGGGCCGACCGGCTGGCGGAGCTGGCGGCCGGCGATCCCCGTATCCACCCGGTGGCCTGCGACGTCAGCTGTGAGGAGGACCGTGACCGGCTGGTCGAGACGGCCATGGCGGCGACGGGTCGCTTCGACGTCCTGATCAACAACGCCGGCGTCGCGGGCGAACTACGCGCGGAGGACGAGAGCTCGCAGGACTTCGCGGACGTCCTCGCGGTGAACCTGGTGGCGCCGTTCCATCTCGCCCGCCTCATGGCGGAAGCCGGAGAACCCGGCACCGGGCGGAGCATCGTGAACGTGGCGTCGATCCTCGCGCTGGTGTCCGCCGCTCCGCTGGGCGGCGCGAGCTACGCGGCCTCCAAGGCGGGGCTGGTGGGGCTGACCCGCGAGCTGGCCGGCCAGTGGGGTCACGCGGGCGTGCGCGTCAACGCGCTGGCGCCGGGTTGGTTCAGATCCGAGATGACCGAGGAGCTGTTCTCCGACGCACGGTCCAGCCGGTGGGTCGAGAAGAACACGATGCTGCGCCGCGGCGGGGACCCGGGCGAGCTCGACGGGGCTCTGCTGTTCCTCGCGTCGGACGCCTCCTCCTATTGCACGGGACAGGTCTTGGTCGTCGACGGCGGCTGGACGGCACGATGAGCGCGCCTGCCGCCGCCTTCCTGAGCAAGCGTCCTGCTCGGTTCCCTTCCACACACCACATCGAATGACCGGAGAAGATCGTGGCCGAAGCTTTCGTCGTCGACGCCGTCCGTACCCCCGTCGGCCGCCGCAATGGGGCGCTCGCCAGGGTCCACCCCGCCGACCTGGGCGCCCACGTGCTGCGTGCGCTCATGACCCGCACCGGGATCGACCCCGGGGCCGTCGATGACGTCTACTTCGGCTGCGTGAGCCAGATGGGGGCGCAGACGGGGAACATCGCCCGCACGGCATGGCTGGCCGCGGGGCTTCCCCAGCACGTGCCCGGCACGACCATCGACCGGCAGTGCGGCTCGTCGCAGCAGGCCGTCCACTTCGCCGCCCAGGCGGTCATGTCCGGCACCGCCGACCTCGTCGTCGCGGGCGGTGTCGAGGTCATGAGTCTGGTGCCCATCGCGAGCCCGGCCATCGTGGGTGAGCGTGAGGGCATGGGCACGCCGTACGACGGCGAGGGCTGGCGGACCCACTTCGGTGATCAGGAGGTGTCGCAGTTCCGCGGCGCCGAACTGATCGCGCGGAAGTGGGACGTGTCGAGGGAGGACATGGAGCGGTTCGCACTGGACAGTCACCGGCGCGCGGTCGCCGCATGGTCGGACGGAGTGTTCGCCGACGAGGTCGTGCCCGCGTTCGGCCTTGCGGCCGACGAGGGCCCGCGGGCCGACACCAGTCTGGAGAAGATGGCCGGGCTCAAGACGCTCAGCGAGGGCGGCCGGCTGACCGCCGCGGTGTCCAGCCAGATCTCGGACGGCGCCGCCGCACTGCTCGTCGCATCCGAGGACGCGGTGCACCGCCACGGGCTCACGCCGCTGGCCCGGGTCCACAGCATGGCCGTGGTGGGCTCGGACCCGATCTACATGCTCACCGGGCCCATCCCGGCCACCGAGAAGATCCTGGACCGCTCCGGGCTGTCCATCGACGGCATCGACCTGATCGAGATCAACGAGGCGTTCGCCTCGGTGGTGCTGGCGTGGCAGAAAGAGTTCAGCGCGTCGCCTGAGCGAACCAACGCGTTCGGGGGAGCGATCGCGCTCGGCCATCCGCTGGGCGCCACAGGAGCGCGGCTGATGACGACCCTGGTGCACCAGCTTCGCCGCACCGGCGGGCGATACGGCCTGCAGACCATGTGCGAGGGGGGCGGGATGGCGAACGCCACGATTGTCGAGCGGATGTGAGGGGGACAAGCTAGAATTGAGTTCAAATCATGTTTACTCTGGTCTTCCGGCCGTGCAGCGGTGTGCCGGTGGTCCTTGACGACGCCCGGTTGACACGCATGTCGGGGGAGATGGTGGATGGCAGTGGCGAAGAAGGCCGCCTCGAAGCTCACGGAACCGGACGACGGTCCCCGATCCAAGCGAGCGGCGATCCTGGCGGCGGCGATCAAGAATTTCGGCAAGAAGGGCTATGAGGCGACCAAGTGGTCGATCGTCGCCGACGAGGTAGGCATCGGGCAGACCGCCCTGTACCACTACTTCGAGTCGAAGGCCCACTGCTTGCTCACGATCATGCGGCTTGAGCTGCAACGTTCGCACGAGATGTTCCTGAAGGCCACCGAGGGCCGATCCGATCCGATGGAGGCGCTCCGGGAGGCGGTGCGCGCCGCGTACGCGGTGTCCGAGAACGACGTGCTGCAGATGCGGATCCTGCAGAACAACCTCGCCATCCTCGCGGTGCCACGTAACTCCAAGAAGGAGGAGGCCGAGCGGCTGGCGGCGCGTGAGCTCGTGCACCGCATCGAGAGCGCCTGGACCGAACTGCTCGAGCGCGGGATGGCCGAGGGCGTCTTCGCGCGTCGTGACGCGCACACGCTGGCGTTGAACATGCTCGGCATGATTGTGAGCGTCTGGCGGTGGTATCGCCCCAGGGGCCCGGTGACGATGTCGGCCGTGAGCGAGCTGACCGAAGACTGCTGCGTGCGGATGGTCCTGCCGTAGCCGGCGGTCCGACGACCGGCACGACCTGCGTGGAAGGTCGTGCCGGTCGTCCTGTTTCGGGCGCGTCCCGCCACCGATCAACCCGATGAGGGCCGGGAGGCGGGTGCGGTGGCGGTGACCATGCGCAGGGCGAGGTCGCCGTACTGGTACGCGAGCTGGTCGGCGGAGAACTCCCCGCCCTCGCGGAACCAGGCCGCGACGCCGATTCCCATGTCCAGGATCGAGTAGGAGGCGAGCCGGGCGGACCGTACGTCGAAGACGCCCTTCGCGAGGCCCCGTTCGATGAGCCGGCGGAACCCGCGCTCGTATTCGCCTCGACGGCGAAGGACGCGGTCCCGATTCGGTTGCTCCAGATTGCCGATCTCGCGATTGCCGACGAACGCCTCCAAGCCGTACCGTGCGTGATAGCGCACGTGTGCCTCGACCGCTCTGCGCAGTTGTTCCCGGACGTCGTCGGCGCCGGCGGTCGCCTCCTGGCTCGCCTCGATCAGCCGCTCCATGGTGCTGATCATGATTTCGGCGAGGAGCTCCTGCTTGGACGCCACGTGCTTGTAAAGACTCGGCCCTCGCATGCCCACCGCCGCGCCGATGTCGGCCATCGTCGTCGCGCGGTACCCCTGCCCGGCGAACAGTCGTAGCGCGGCCAGCCGGATGGCTCCCCGGCGATCGTCGGGTGTGTCCGCGTCCGCCCCGCCGGGCCGATGTGGTCGCTCATAGGGATCGGGCGCCGCCATGACCCCAGGCTACCGAACATTAGCCGAAACGGCACAGGGTGTCCGCACTTGAAATGAAGTTGGTTCAATTTTCCGCCTTGAAGTGGTTGACACGCGGGTATGTTCTGCCATGTGATGGCTAATCATCATTAGCCGCTGGCGTACAGGAGTCGCCGTGTCCATTCAGTTCGACATCAGCGGCGATGTCACCGACATCGCCCGGCGTACCGCCGAGTTCGTCCGCGGGGTCGTGCTGCCCGAGGAGCGGGCATGCGGTGGTTCCGTCCACGACGCGCCCGAACCTCTCAGGCACCGGTTGCAGACCGCCGCCCGCCAAGCCGGGATCTTCGCCCCGCACGTGTACCTCGCCGGCCAGACCGTCGGAGCGGGCTTCGGCGTCGTCGGCTCCGCCGTTCCCGCCCTGCTGCGGGCAGGTCTCGACACCCTTCGGCAACCAGAAGCTCCTCGCTGGTCCTGAGGCGATCTGATGCTGATCGCGAATTCAGTCTGCTCCCCCCGGCGAGATCACCGGCGCACTGTTCGACGTCGGTGGCCGGTACCGCCGCAACGTGTGAGAGGAACACCAAGATGACTGACATCACCCGTGTCGGCGTGGTCGGCTGCGGACTCATGGGCGCCGGAATCGCCGAAGTCTGCGCCCGTGGAGACCTCGACGTCGTCGTCCGCGAGATCGACGACGACGCCCTCGCGGCCGGCCGTGCCCGGGTCGAGGCCTCACTCCACCGCGCCTTCGCAGCCGGCAGGCTCACGGCTGAGCGGCTCGACGCCGTACGGAACCGCCTGACCTACACCACCGAGTTGGACGACCTGGCGGATCGGGACCTGGTCATCGAGGCCGCCGTCGAGAACCCCGACCTGAAGATCGCGCTGTTCGCGGAGCTCGACCGGGTGGTGAAGCGGCCCGACGCGATCCTCGCGTCCAACACCTCCTCCATCCCGATCGCGCGGCTGGCCCAGGCCACCGGCCGCCCAGCGCAGGTGGTCGGCCTGCACTTCTTCAATCCCGCTCCCGTGCAGAAGCTCGTCGAGATCGTGGAATCGATTCTCACCGACCCGCTCACCGTCGCCCGCGCACGTTCGTTCGCCATCGAGGCTCTCGGCAAGACCACCATCGTCGCGCCGGACCGGTCCGGCTTCGTGGTCAACGCGCTGCTGGTGCCGTACCTGCTGTCGGCCATCCGCATGGTGGAGGCCGGCCACGCCACCGCGGAGGACGTCGACACGGGCATGACGCTGGGCTGCGCCCACCCGATGGGCCCGCTGCGCCTGTCGGACCTGATCGGCCTGGACACCCTGCGGGCCGTCGCCGATTCCCTGCACGAGGAATTCAGGGAACCCCAGTACGCGCCGCCGCCGTTGCTGCGCCGCATGGTGGAAGCCGGGTTCCTCGGCCGCAAGTCCGGGCGGGGCTTCTACGACTACCAAGCAGCACGGTGACCGAGACGGCCGATGAAACATCGATTCCGCCTGTGCCGCATGATCACCATGCGGCACAGGCGGAATCCCCAGGCCTTCGGCCTGGGGAGCGCGATCAGCCGTGGATGGCGTTGAGTACGGCGGCGAGCTTTCCGGGCGCACTGATCATCGCCATGTGACCGGTGTCCAGATCGATGACCTCCGGCCGGAGCAGCGCGATGGATCGCTGCTGGAGTTCCTCGACGTAGCACTGGTCCTGGGTGAGGTGAACGTAGGTCCGGGGGATCTCGCGCCGGTAGCCGCTCAGGTCCACGGTCTCGCTCAGCAGGGCGGCTGAGTCGTCGGCCAGCCGGTCCAGAGTGGAAGCGGTGGTCGCCTCGTCCATGTCATTGCACAGCATCGCGGCGGCGCCCTCGCGGGTCTGCTGGTAGACGCCGCCGACGATGGACTGCTCGACCAGATCCCGTACGCCGGGATCGATCTGGTCGAGCACCCGAGATCCGTCGGGAGGCACCACGGCCGACACCAGGACGACGTGACGGATCCGGCCAGGTACGAGGTCCAGGACGCGCGGCACCGTGACTCCCGCGAAGGAGTGACCGACCAGCACCACGTCCCGCAGATCCTTCGCCTCGACGTCCTCCCGGACCGCCTCGGCGCAGTCCGCGAGAGTGACCGTGCCCAGTTCGACTCCGGCCCTGGTCCCGCGGCCCGGAAGGTCGACTGCCAGCGCTTCCGCGCTCAGGTGGGGGATCAGCTCGTCCCAGCTGCTCGCGCCGAAACCGGCGCCGTGAATGAGAACGAACGGCATTGGTGCCCTCCTCGTTGGCGATACCAGTAAACTTTAACTGAATTCAATTCGGTCATTTGGATTTCGCGCGCGCCGGGTCCGCGCCACGAAGCCGGCAGTACCGCACACTTCACTAGGGCGGCGGCCGCTCCGCGGCCGTGTCGGGGTTGCGGTCGATGAGCGCTAGCGCCGCGGCGCCGCTCCGCGCCACCTCCAGCGCGGTGGCGCGGCCGAGTCCTTGCCCGGCTCCAGTGATCAGCACGACGCGCTCAGTCAGCATCGAGGACATCGCATCTCCTCTCATGACCTGACTTCAGTTTAGATTTGTGTAGGTTGCACCCCGAGTACGCAGGGCGTCAACCCTCTGGCGCGGCCAGAGGTGAGTTCAGAGGTCCGCGTGGACACGCACTGAGCGCTCACCTGGACAGCCTGCGATCCACCGCCACGCTCGGTGGGCCGAGCGCGATGCCTCCGGATGCCACCCCGGTCGAACGCACCGTTGTCGCGATCGTCGCCGCGCTGCACGGCTGGCAGGGCGGGCCCGGCGTACTCGTGCTCGACGAGCCCACCGCGCGTGCACCGTGGTGAGATCCTCGGCCTGGCCGGCCTGGCGGGCAGCGGCATGGCGGAGCTGCCGTACGCAGCCCGCTCGTGCCCGCCGGCCGGGGGACAGTCCCTGCCGGCGTTAGCGTTTGCCCGGGGCGCGGTTCCGGTGTTGCCGCCGGCCCGTTCCCCGGGCCCTCCAGGTCGATGTGGCTTGACGGGTGAGATCCACCTCGGTCCGGCGATCCCCTTGACAAGGGCGACGCACGCCTCATACAACTGTACTGAATTCAGTTCAAGGAGGAATCGTGTCGGTTGAGGATGAGATCCAGTTCGAGCGCGATGGGAACGTGGCGCGGGTGTGGCTCAACCGCCCGTGGAAGAAGAACTGCGTGACGCTGCCGATTCTCAGGCGTCTCGACGAGATCATCACCGAGGTCGACGCCGACCCCGAACTGCGCGTCCTGGTGCTGCGCGGCCGGGGTGGCACGTTCTGTTCGGGGTTCGATCTGGATGAGTTGCAGGCGGACTACATCGGCAGCAGCACGGCCATGGATGTGGCGGTGGTCTCGGCGAAGGTCTGCGATCGGTTGTACTCGATGAGCACTCCGTCGGTGGCGGTGCTGGAGGGGTATGTCACGGCGGGCGGCTTTGAGCTGATGATCTCCTGTGACTTCGCGATCGCCTCCGACGATGCGCAGATCGGTGACTTCCATATCCGGCGGGCGTTGTTCGGTGGGGCGGGGCCGATCTACCGGGTGCCTCGGATGATCGGTATCCGCAAGACCAAGGAGCTGATGCTCACCGGCAAGCTTCTGTCGGGTGTGGAGGCGGCCGACTTCGATCTGATCAACAAGTCGGCGCCGGCGGAGGAGCTGGATGCCACGGTGGAGGAGTTCATCAGCCACCTGACCGACAAGAGCCCGTTCCAGATGCGGATCACGAAGATGACGATCGATCGCAGCCTGGAGGCCGACATCCAGTCGCTGATGGTGATGGAGCACCTGGCCGTCGGCGTGACGCTCAACTCAAAGGACGCAGCCGAAGGCGTGGCCGCGTTCCTGGAGAAGCGCGAGCCGAACTGGAAGGGCCGCTGAGCCCTGCCGGACGCCGCGCCAGGTGGCCGGCGGCCCGCAGGTGGCGCGCGCCGGCCCGATCGATGAGGCCTGATGTCCGGCACGACCTGCGTGGAAGGTCGTGCCGGTCGTGCTGTCCCGGGCACGGAACCGGGCTGCGCGCACCGGATTCTTCTCTGGCTCACCAGGCTATTGCCCGAATGCGAGCGCGGCGATAGAGTCCCCTAAACTGAACTGAACTCAGTTATAGGAGTGGGTCATGCGCCTCCGTTCAACGCACCTTTTCATAACCTGCGTCGCCGCCCTCGCACTGGCCACGAGCGCCTGCGGTGGTGGGGGCTCCAACGCCGCGGGCGACAAAGAAATCAAGATCGGCGCTTGGTACCCGCTCACGGGTCCCGTGGCCGCCTCCGGCGTCCCGCAACGCGCGGGTGCCGACGCGTACTTCAAGATGACGAACGACAAGGGCGGCATCAACGGCCGCAAGGTCAACTGGATCGTCAAGGACAACGCATTCGATCCGCAGCAGACCGTGCAGGTCGCCCGGGAACTGATCGGCCAGGAGAAGGTCGTGGCCATCGTCGCCGCCAACGGCACCGCGCAGGGCGAGGCGACCTTCCCGTTCGCCCTGCAGCAGTCAAAGGTACCGATCTTCAACGAGCTGGGCGGCGCCGCCACCTGGTACACGCCGCCCCGTCCCGGCCTGTTCGGCGTCCAGACCCTCTATGAGGACCAGGCGGCGGCGCTGGCGGCCTGGGCGGCGGAGGACGGCGCGAAGAAGGTGCTGGTAGTGCACAGCGACCCGGCGGCATTCGTCAACGTGGCCAACCAGGTGGCGCCCGTCCTGCAGAAGACCAGCCCGGGCAGCAACGCCGAGCTGCTGTCGGTGAAGTTCCAGTCCACCGACTACAGTCCGGTGATCACGCAGGTGAAGGCGAAGAAGCCCGACGCGGTGGTCCTGATCCTCGCCTCGCCGGAGGCCGCGGCCTACCTCAAGGAGGCCAAGCTGCAGGGCCTGTCCGTGCCGACCTACGGCTACGCGCCGACCGCCGCGGCCTCCACGCTCACCCTCGCCGGTGACGCCGCCGAAGGTTTCAAGGCGGTGCAGTTGGTCAAGGTGCCGAACGACAGCGATCCGTCGGTCAAAGAGTTCCGCGACGCGATGGCCAAGTACGAGCCGGGACAGCCCGCCGACTTCATCGCCCTCTGGGGGTGGACCGCGGCGAAGGTCTTCGTCCAGATCGCGCAGACCGTGCAGGGCCCGGTCACCTCGCAGTCGCTCGTCGCGGCATATGAGAAGGCCGGCCAGATCGACCCCGGTGTCGCGCCGGTGATGAGCTTCAGCGCGGGCAACCACCTCGGGACGCGTGCGGTGCAGAAGGTGATCGTGAAGGACGGCCAGTTCGTGTCGGAGGGTGACTTCTACACACCCCCGGACCGCTGACCCCGGCTCAGCTGCGTTCCTTGTCGTTAGAGAGGATCGACATCATGGTGCTGTGCGAATATATGGCCTGCATGGACAGCCAGGACCCGGAGAAGGCGCTCGAGTACGTGGAGCCGGACTTCCGGTTCCTGCTCGCTCTCCCCGGCGGCCAGGTGAGCGGACAGTCCAGGGAGGACTTCGCCCTGTACATCGCCGGCCGCAAGGCGGTCGTGCGTGTGCACAACGTGCTCCGCTCGGCCGTCGACGGGAACCTCGAAATGGTCTACGGGGTGGTCACCGAGTCGGGCAAGCCCACAGGGGCGTTCCACTCCGCGGCCGTGGTGTCCGCCAACGGGAAGATGGCCCGCTACCAGTCGTTTTTCACGACATCGTTCGAGCTGCTGGACTGGCCGGCGGCGCTCTAGCTCCGCCGGACCCGGTTGCCCGCCATCCGGTTCGACGCGTGACCAAGATGGTGGAGGTTGGCGTCGGTACGCCGTAGACCTTCGCTCATCACCGGTACACGGCCGTGATGTTGAACCGGCATTGAGATGAGGAGAGGGCATGTACAACCTTGTGCTCCTGGCCGCACGGCCGCCGGAGTGGACCCACGACCGGTTCATAGCCTGGTGGCGAGGTGAGCACGCCGAGCTCACCTATCGGCTCCCCGGCCTGCGCGCCTGGCGGCATACCGAGATCGACTCGGCGTTCGAAAGCCGGTCCGAGGGCTGGGACGGGATGTCGGTGCTCAGCTTCGACAGCGCGGAAGACCTCCGGAAGGCGCTGGACAGCCCCGAGTGGGCGGCGGCGGTCGCCCAGGTCGGCGACATGAGGGGCCGCCGGATCGCCGTGATGGGAACCGAGAGGGAAATGTTCACGGGCTGACCGCGGTCATGATGACCGGGCCGGTAGGCATGGGAGGAGAGCGGAATGCGGCAGGTAGTGGGTGAGTTCCAGCGGCGGGCCGCCGGGTCGGACGCCGTCGCCGTCATCGACGATTCGGGCGCTCACACCGCGCGGGAGCTGTTCGTTCATGCGGCGGAGCTGGCGGCCGCGCTGGAAGGCGAGGGCGGCGCGGGTACCGTGCTGGTGCAGGCTGACAATTCGTGGCGGACCGTTGCGGCCACTGTGGCCGTGGGAATGAGTGGCGGCGTGCTGGCGGTGGTGAATCGCCATACGACGGGCGCAGAGTTCGCCGCCGCCTTTGAGGACATCCGGCCCGATGCGGTGGTGGCAGAACCGTCCGCCCTGCAGGAGTGGGGCGTGCCTTCGCTACCGGCCGGCGGGGTGCGGCGAGGTGTGCTCGATGGCTGGGAGGCCTGGTCGAGCGACGGGCCGCGTGAGGTGTCGCGTTGGGCCGGCGGCTCGCTGATCGGGCTGACCTCGGGCTCCACGGGGCGGCCCAAGGGGGTCGTGCAGTCCGAGGACGCCTTGCGGTACGCCTGCTCGCAAACCATCGCCATCAACGGTCTGCGCCAGGGGGACGCGGTCGCGGCGCTGGTGCCGCTGTCGTCGACCGCGGCCTACTGTTTCGGCGTCTACCTGGCTTTGGCGCTGGGGGGCCCATTGGTCCTGTGGCGCAGGTGGGATCCCGCCGCGGCCCTGGCCCGGATGGCCGAGGCCCAGGTGCGGTGGAGCATGTGCGTGCCCACCATGGCGCTTCAGCTGGGCGGCGCCGCCGCCGGTTCGCGGGTGCTCCAGGGCGTGCGTTCGATCACTGTTGGTGGCGGTCCGATGGATGTGGCGGCCCTTGGCCGTGCCGAGCAGTCGCTCGGCACCCGGATTCTGCGGGTGTTCGGGATGTCGGAGTGCTTGGGTCATACCTCGCCGTTGCCGGGGGAGCCGGTGGAGATCCGACTCGGCCGTGACGGGCGCCCGTTTCCCGGCACCGAGCTTCGGGTGGTGGACGGCGAGGGGCGTGAGATGCCGCGCGGAGAGGTCGGGCGGGCGCAGGTGCGTGGGCCGTCGCTGTTCCTCGGCTACGCGCGGGATGGCAAGCTGGAGGCTCCCGAGCTCACCGCGGACGGGTTCTTCCCGACCGGTGATCTCATGACGATCAACCAGGACGAAACCGTCAGCGTCATGGGCCGGGAGAAGGATGTGATCATCCGTGGCGGCCGTAACATCGACGTCACCGAGGTGGAGCGCGCCGTCGCGTCCCATCCGAGCGTCTGGCAGGTGTGCGTGGTGCCGGTCGCCGATGAGATTCTCGGTGAACGGGTGGCGGCGCTGGTGACCGTCGTGGACGGTGGCGGGGTAGGGCTGGATGACATCACCCGGCACCTGCGGAGTGTCGGGCTGTCCAAGACCAAGTGGCCCGAGTTCGTGTTCGCGGTGGACAAGCTGCCACAGACCACGGTCGGCAAGATCTCCCGGTCCGCCGCCAAGGACCTCGCCGGTGACCTGCAAGCCCGCCTGGCCCGCCTGGCCGGCAAGGCGGAGGCGTGACGACGCGCACCGAGCGTGGCCGGTGGGCCGAGGCCGGAGCGGAGACGATCCAGCCGGGAGTGCACCGCGTCCCGCTCCCGCTTCCGAACGACGGCCTTCGGGCCGTCAACGTCTACCTGCTCGAAGAAGACGACGGCATCGTCATGATCGACGGCGGCTGGGCGCTGCCCCAGTCCCGCCGTGCCCTTGAGGACGCCATGGCGTCGCTGGGGCACGACCTCGGTCAGATCACGAAGATCTTCGTCACCCACATCCATCGCGACCACTACACGCAGGCGGTGGCGCTGCGCCGGTTGCTGGGGTCGCGGGTGTATCTCGGGGCCGGCGAGCGGCACGGCCTGGAGTTGCTGGGCGAGGTGCGCAGCGGCGTGCCGGTCACCTCGCTGGGAGTGCTCCGCCGCGGCGGCGCCGGCCACCTCGCCGACCGGCTACTGAAGAGCCTGGACCACGATGGCTTCGCCGAGACCGACTGGGAAGCACCGGACGGATGGATCGGCGCGGGCGTGCTTGAGTTCGGCCGGCGGGCGCTCCGCGTCATCCCCACGCCCGGCCACACCAAGGGGCACGTGGTGTACCTGGACGAGGCGGCGGGTCTGCTGTTCGCCGGGGACCATGTGCTGCCGCACATCACGCCGTCCATCGGCTTCGAGCTCGCCGAGCCCGGGCTCCCGCTGGCGGACTACCTGGATTCGCTGCGGCTGATGACCCGCTTCGCCGACGCGAGGCTGCTGCCCGCGCACGGTCCGGTCACCGAGAGCGCCCATGCTCGCGTCGCCGAGCTGCTGGCCCACCATGATGTACGGCTGGCGCAGGCACTGGGGACTCTCGGCATGCGAACCCTCGACGCGTACGCGGTTGCGCGGCAGCTGACCTGGACCCGACGCGACGTGCCGTTCGCGAACTTGGACGACTTCAACCAGATGCTCGCGGTCAACGAGACCGCCGCCCACCTCGACGTCCTCGTGGCCCGCGGACAGGTGCTCGTCGCGCTCGACGGCGGCGTGAGCAGGTACACGCGCGTGGGCGGCGGCGCGGCGTGATCGGCGTCTGATCCGCGCCGCCGTCACCGGCCTCAGCGGGCGGTGTAGCCGCCGTCGACGTACAACTCGGAACCGGTGATGAAACTCGCCTCGTCGGAGGAGAGGAAGACGACGGCGCCGGCGACCTCGTCGGTGCGGCCCAACCGCCCCATCGGGGTGTTGTCGATCATCGAGTCGAGCCGGGGCGTTCCCTGCCAGAGCTTGCGCGACAGCGGGGTCTCGATGAATCCCGGGTGAACCGAGTTGACCCTGACCCCGCGAGTCGCCCAGTGCAGCGCCGCGTTCTTCGTCATCAGCCGTACAGCGCCCTTGGCGGCGTGGTAGGAAAACTGCCCGCCGAATCCGCCGACCGTGCCGAATACCGACGAGATGTTGACGATCGAGCCCCCGCCGGAACGCTCGATCACCGGGCCGGCGTGCTTCATCCCGAGCCAGACCCCGCGCTGGGTCACCGCGACGACCTCTTCCCACGTCTCCAGCGTCTCGGTCTCCACGTTCACCATCCGGGCGATCCCGGCGTTGTTCACCAACACCGAGATACCGCCGAACCGGGTGTTCACCTCTTTCACGACCGTCTCCCAGGCCCGCTCGTCGGAGACGTCGAGGCCTAGGCCGATGGCACGCCCGCCCGCCGTCGTGAGCTGTTGGGCGGCCTCCTCGCAGCGTCCCGCATCCACGTCGGTGACCACGACCGTCGCATCCTCCTCGGCGAACCGGCGGGTGATGGCGTCGCCGATCCCGCCGGTCGCGCCGGTGACCAGGGCCACGCGCCCGGACAGTCGAGCTTTCACGGCAATCTCCTTCTGGGCCGGCCCTCGGGCGGCCGGTCGTCATTGAACTGGATTGAATTCACTTCAAAATAGTGGAAGTTGCCCTGGTAGCCAAGGGGGGCGCCCGCGCGTGGCAAGACGTTCTTCCGGCTGCCGTGCGAGTTGCCGATCTGCGAGAAGATCAACAAGTGCGTAAAGGCGGCAACCGGCGTTCGGGGTCGGGAATCGAAGTAGATGCCGACGATTTCAGATCGTGAACCGGCCGCCGTTGCTGAGCAGCACGGCACCCACCACGTTCGAGGCGCCGGGGGACGCGAGGTACAAGATGTTGTCCGCCAGTTCGTCCGGGGAGGCGTACCCGACCGGTCCCGACGCCGCCATCGCCTGCCTCACGGCCGCGGGAGTCCGAGCCGCCATGGGGGTGTCCACGGGACCTGGTGCGACGACGTTGACCCGTACGCCGAACGCCGCCGCCTCCTTGGCCACCGACTGCGCGAGCGCGTGTACTCCCGCCTTGGACGCGGCGTAGTGGGCGTAGCCCGTCAGCGTGTCGAAGGCCGCCGACGATCCGACCACGACGATGGTGCCGCGACCGGCCGGGATCATCGCACGCACCGCGGCACGCAGGACGTGGAACGTCCCGTCGAGGTTGATCGCCATGACCCGGCGCCACTGTTCGTCCTCGAGGTGGCGGAACACATCGACCGGCTCGCCTGACTGCTGGGCGCCCAGGATCCGCTCCTTGGCGCGCGGGTCGTCGACTCCTGCGGTGTTCACGACAACATCCAGCCGGCCGTGTGCTGCGACGATCCGTTCGACCTGCGCTTCCACGTCGGCGGCGACGGTGACGTCCAGGGCGACCGGGTGACCGGACCTGGTCGTCGCGGCCGCCGTCTGCGCTCCGACCTCGTTGACGTCGGCCACATAGATCGCGGCACACTGCTCGTGATCCAGCCGCCGGACGACTGCGGCTCCGATTCCGGATCCGCCTCCGGTGACCAGCGCGATCGCCCCCTCGAATCTGCCGTTGGTGGTCCCGGTCATGCTGTCGTTCCCTTCGATAAGGCAAGGCGCATGCCTGCGCAGACGGCAACTCGCACCGAGATGCGCCACTTCCCGGCTGCGTGAGGTCGGCGCGGTTCGCGCACGCTAGTCACTCAGTGGAAAGGCGATTTCAGGAGTTCGGCAGATCAGCAGTCGTCGGCATCTGCCGGATGCGGGCTCCACGAACGCCGTCACGTTGAACGACGCCTCGAACTGCCCGTCCCGCGTCACCGTTCCCAGACCCAGCTCGACGTCGCCGACGGCTGCGGTCCGGAGGAGGTGATGGACGAGCGCGTTCTTCTCACGTTGCTCGAGATAGCCGACCAGGCCCGCACGGTCGCCGCAGAACTCGGCGGTCCGCGAATCGCCCTTGGAGAACACCACTGACATCTGGAAGTCGTCAGTGATCTTCTCGAGCACGCGTTCGGGCTCGTCGGAGTCCATCGTGGCGAACCACGCTTCGAGGAGGGGCGTCTCGGTGGTCATGGGTGACTCCTTGTCGAGGGCGGCAGGTTGAGCGTTGGAAGATCTCATGATGGCGGCGCCGCCATCGTGGCGGTGTCCGCCGCAGTGAGCCCGAAGACGAGAGCCGCGGCAAGACCGCCGGCGTAAGCGCGGTTCCACAGGCCGCCGATGTCCGACCCTGCTGCGAGGAGTCCGCCGAGTGGTTCGCCGTCCTCGCGCAGGACGCGAGCCTGGTCGTCGATGCGCACGCCGTGGAACGGAAACGTGATGGCCGGCACCGTCTCGATGACGTAGAACGGCGCTTCGTCGAGCGGGAGGCGGTCCAGCTCCCGGCCGGGCGTCGGCTCGAGCCCTGCCGAGGCGCGCTCGTTGAACAGCTCGACACCGTTGCGAATGGCCTTGCCCTCGTAACCCCATTCCTCGGGCAGGTAGGCCAGCTCGTCGAGATCCTCGGCGAGTCCGACGCGGCCACCTCGCTTGCTCGCCAGAGCGAACTTGTCGACGGCGACGGCTCCCTTGACGTACGAGCCGACGATCCAGTGGCGGAACACCCGGGCGTCGGCGATGAGGAGACCGCGACTTTCGGGCTGCTCCAGCAACGCCATGGTCGTGAGGTGGTCGCCCAGCGTCTCATCGACGAACCGCTCGTTGTTCAGGTTGAAGAGGAGTGCGTGCTCGCTGTAGTACAGCGACATGTCGACGAAGTCTGCCGGATCGGCGAAGGGAATGCCGGCCGGGATGAGGTGGCCATAGAAGCCGGCGTCCTCGTAACCGGTGGCCGCACCGACCTGGGTGGCCAGACGGTAGCCACCGCCGCGGCTGCAGGGGTTCGAGCGCAGCTCCATGCGGTCGGCGTGAGGGTGCACGTGAGCGGTCCGGAGTCCGGGGTCGCCCTGGAATCCGCCGGTCGCGATGAGCGTCGAGCGGGCTCGCACCTCCCTCCGCGTGCCATCGGCCGACCTCAGCTCCGCTCCGACCACGACCCCATGCTCGACCACCAGCCGTTCGGTATCGGTGTTGAGCAGCAGCTCACCACCGCCCTGGAGGATGAGCCGACGGCAGGTGTCGACGTAGTGGTTGGTGTCGAACTGGTGTCCGTGGCCGAAGCTGAGGACGCGTTGCGCGTCCTTGGTCTCGACGCCGATGGAGCGGATCCACGAGACGCCGTCGGCGAACCGGTCCACCAGGGCGTGCTTCAGGGAGACCTCTCCGTGCGGATTCTGCTGATCCATGATTTCACGGCTCGGGGCAGTCCAGGCGTAGCCGGCGAAGCGTGCGGATCCGCCGACGTCTTCGCTGATCTCGACGATCAGCACGGACAGTGCGTTGCGGACGGCGCGGGCACCGGCGGTCAGCCCTGCCATGCCTGCGCCGATGATCAGCAGGTCGACGTCCTCTGCGTTCACGCGGCGCTCCTCCTGTCAGGGATCGGCTGTCCAGAGGGGTGTTGGTATCCGCGTGTCACAATAGACTAAACTCAATTCAATTCAAGCCCCGGCTCCGTCGCTGCTCGTCACCGTAGAGGTCCCCCCTCCGCCGGCCGGGATGCGTTCCGCCCGGCCGCCGCGGACGATCACGCATCGCGATGTCCTCGGACGTGGAAGGGCTCATCGGCCCGGTCGAGGTGTCTCGGAGCGGAAGCTGTGGCCGAGCTCGGAGCCGAGCCCGAAATAGTGGCGGAAATTGTAGATCAGCGGGCTCCATAGGGCTGGGTCGATGTGCTGGGTGTCAGGCATGACAATGCGCGGGTCGGCGTGGACCTTGAGCACGCGGGCTTCCACGATAAGGAACTCACCGGAGACGTCGGGCTGGACCCGGACGGCGCGAGCCTCCAGCTGGATCGGGCATTCAGCCACCCGGGGCGGGCGAACCATGTCGGAAGGCTCAGGTCGCAGGCCGGCGGCCGCGAACTTGGCCGGCTCGAAGCGGAAAGCGCCCTGCTTGTGCGCTGGTACCGGGTCACGCCCGGTCAGCGGGGCGAGACGTTCTACCGCCGGCCATTGCCGCGGCTGCGGCAGATTGATCACCAGGTCGGGTCGGATGGCCAGGTTCTGCCCAGTGTGGCCTTCGGACCCCAGGCCCAAGACGACCACCTGCCCGAGAGCCCAGGCAGAGGACATCGGGGCGAGGTTGAACGAGCCGTCCTCATTCTCGGTCGACAGCAACACGACCGGTGTCCCGAAGTACAAGATGCTCGGCGTGATGGTCACGTGGTCGGCTGCCAGGTCAGTGGATGCGTCGCGATGTGTCCCGATGTTCATGAGCTCGACCGTACGAGCGGATTACTTCTGCGGCCGCCGAAGGATCGCGGATGTCAAAGAGCGGCCTCCGCAAAGGATCAGCCCTAACCCTCGGCGGCAAGGACGCGGGTCATGCGGCTCACCGAAGGCTCGGTCCCACCAAGGCCGTCGGCAAGGGTTCGTTGCGTCGAGGCGCCCAGCTCCCCTACCAGGGTCAGCGCCAGGGAGCGGCTGTAGGACACGTCGTGCCCGCCCGCAGGATCCGGTCGGCCGCCCGGTCCAGGCGAGCGGTGAGCACATGCAGGTTGAAACTCGGATTGCGTTCCATACCGGTAACTTAGCTTGTAACTTAGAATTGCAAGTCCTAGCTTCGACCGGTTCACCCGCAGGTGCTGACCGTGGCCCATGACGTTCTGACCGGAGGTTCCGATTCGCTGGTGAGTACGGGGGATCAGGACCCGTTGACTCCCAGGCCGGTGGCGACGTGGTCACCGAGGTCCTTGGCGATGTTCCGCCAGTACTCCACGACGCGTACCTTCATGTCCGCGGTCACCTCGGGGGCCGAGGCGTGGTCGACGATGTTGGCGACCAGGTGCTGCTTGTCGGTGTCCGAGAGCACGTTCTCCCAGAGCGTCCGCGGCTGACCGTAGTCGTCGTCTTGGGAGTGCAGGATGTAGGCGCTGCGGATGATCTCACCGGCCAGCTCGTAGGATTCCCCCTTCCACAGCTCCGGATCGGCCACCGGGCCGCCCATGCTGTTCGGGGCGTACACGGGGTCGCCCGGGTTGAGGTAGGTCATCGGGCCGTCCTTGTTGTAGGAGTGGACGGCCGCCTTGGGCCGGTTGACCGGGAGCTGCAGGTAATTGGGGCCGATGCGGTACCGGTGGGTGTCGGGGTAGGAGAACAGCCGCCCCTGCAGCATCTTGTCCGGGGAGGCCCCGATGCCGGGCACGAGGTTGGCGGGGTCGAACGCCGCCTGCTCGATCTCGGCGAAGTAGTTCTCCGGGTTGCGGTTCAGTGTGAGCGTGCCGATGTCGATCGGCGGGTAGTCGCCGTGCGGCCAGACCTTGGTCAGGTCGAAGGGGTTGAACCGGTAGTCGGCGGCGTCCGCGAACGGCATGACCTGGATTTGCAGGGTCCACGTCGGGTGGTCGCCGTTCGCGATGGCCGTGCTGAGGTCCCGGATGTGGTGGTCCGGGTCCGCCGACTTCATGGCGTCGGCCTCCGCGCCGGTGAGATTCCTGATGCCCTGGTCGGTCTTGAAGTGGTACTTCACCCAGAACTTCTCGCCGCGCGCGTTGTACCACAGGAACGTATGCGAACCGTAGCCGTTCATGTGCCGCCAGGAGGCGGGGGTGCCGCGATCGGTCATCAGGAAGGTGACCTGGTGCGCCGACTCCGGCGACAGCGTCCAGAAGTCCCACTGCATGTTGTTGTCGCGCAGATGGTTGTCGGCCCGGCGCTTCTGCGAGTGGATGAAGTCGGAGAACTTCTGCGGGTCCCGGATGAAGAAGATCGGCGTGTTGTTGCCGACGAGATCGTAGTTGCCCTCTTCGGTGTAGAACTTGATCGCGAAACCACGCGGGTCACGCGCGCTGTCGGCGCTGCCCAGCTCGCCCGCCACGGTGCTGAACCGGAGGAGCAGATCGGTCTCGGCATCCTTCTGGAAGACCCCGGCCTTGGTGAACTGGCTGACGTCCTCGGTGATCTGGAGGACGCCGTAGGCACCGCCGCCCTTGGCGTGCACGACCCGCTCCGGCACGCGCTCCCGGTTGAAGTGCGCCATTTTCTGGATCAGGTAGTGGTCCTGCAACAACAGCGGTCCGTTGGGGCCGACGGACTGTGAGAACTCGTCACTGGGCGCCGGGATTCCGGCATCGGTGGTGGTGGTCGGTCTCTCGGTCATTGCGTCGTTCCTCGTTGTAGGGGGCCAGGTGTTCGCCGGCAGGCGGGGCACATGCCCCAGAAGATGACGGCGGCCTCGTCGATCTGGTACCCGGCGCCGGCGGCGGGCTCCAGGGAAGGCGCCTCACCCTTGACACGGTCGACATCAGTGATCGCGCCGGCCGGCCGGACGGTGGTCGCCCGAAGGCCCTCGTTCCGCAACTCCGCAGCAGCGGTGGAGGCTCCCGGGGTTTCGGTCGTCACCTGTCCAGAGCAACACCCAAACACGAATAATTCAAGAAAGCGAACCCTTCATTTTGGTCAAGCCTTCGCATGTCGGCTCGGCCGTCGACATGGCCAGGGAGGCGGCCCTTCAGCGGTCGCTGGAGGCCGACCTGTTCCGCATCACCACCGAGGAGCTCTAGGACCATGGCCACCCTGCTCGACTACTGCTCCTTGGTCCGCTCCAAGAACGCCGGACCGTTCACCCTCACCTTCGACTTCATGTGCCGCGACGAGCACACCTACCGAGCTCTCGTGAACACCGGCTTCCTCAGTCCCGCCCTCTTCGCGCGGCTCTTCGGCACCGCCGAAGAGCAGATGATGGTCGTCGGCCACCCTCTCGCGCTGGCGGTCAAGGTCTCCCTGCCGCGTCCCGCCGTACAGGGCGACCTTCGCGACAGCGACTGCTACGCCGGGCAGCAGTACGCACCGCTGATGGACATCGAGCTGCCCGCCCCGGCGACGCCGGCGTCAGGGGCCTGAGCTCATCGCCGGGCTGTGGCGGGCTTGGCCCCAACTGCGGACAGGACCGAGTGTCGGGTCGGAGGATCGCTTACCGGGATCGTACGATTTCCCGGTCCCCCACGCGACGTATGTGAGGGGCCCCATGTCTGCGATCGGTTCCGTGCCTCATGCGCATGTGGGCAGGCCGGTACGGCCGGGCCGGTTCCCGGCGCGCGGAGGACGTCGGATCAGGCGGCGGGTATTGGCCGGCCTGGTGGCCGTGGCCGTCGTGATCAGCGGTTGTGGCGGTGTTCCGGCGGGCCGCCCGGCCGCGGAGGAGAGCCCGACCGGAACCGGGGCGGCGCAGCCCTCGTTCCGCGAGCCTCGCCAGCTGGTCAGCGCCAACAAGGTCCTGAAAGTGCGGCTGGTCGTCGAGATGCGCACCGTGGAACTGGCGGGCCAGAGGCTGCGGGCGTTGACCTACAACGGCGATTACATGCCCCCGACGATACGGCTCAGCCCAGGCGATCGGCTGGATCTGGCTCTGGTGAACAAGCTGCCGGAAAAGACCAACCTGCACACGCATGGCTGGCATGTCTCGCCTCAGGGGAACTCCGACAACATCTACCTCCACATCCACCCTGGTGAGACGTACCGATACAGCTACCGGCTTCCAAAGGACCTGGCGCCGGGAACGTACTGGTACCACTCCCATGCGCACCCGATCAGCGAACCGCAGGTGTTCGCCGGTCTGTCGGGGGCCATCGTGATCGACGGGCTCGAGAAGTACCTGCCGGCCGGCCTGCGGCACGTCACCCAGCGCCTCCTGGCGCTGAAGGACTTCCAGGCCCGCAACGGGGCCATCCCCACCGCCGGTATCGACAGCAACGCGCCGACGACGCGGACGGTCAACGGGCTGGTCGACCCGGCCATCGCCATCCGTCCCGGCGAGACGCAGCTGTGGCGGCTGGCGAACATCGGGGCCGACATCGCCTACAAGGTCCAGTTGCAGGGAACGCGCTTCAACGTCATCGCGCAGGACGCCAATCCCGTCAGCACGGTGTGGAGCGCCGACACGCTTGTCATGCCCCCCGGAAGCCGCTTCGACGTGCTGGTGCAGGGGCCCCCGGCCGGCCGGAGCCTGTTGCGGACCCTGCCCTACACCACGGGGCCCGCTGGTGACGACTATCCGGAGACGACCCTGGCCACCCTGCTGTCAACGGGCCGGCCCATGCCACAGGCGACACTGCCCACGACGTTCGCCCCGTTCGATGATCTGCGCGCGGACAGGGTCGATCGGCGGCGCACCATCACGTTCTCCGAGAACAGCGCGTCCACCGAGTTCTACATCGACAACAAGCTGTTCGCCCCCGACCGGATCGACGTGCGGGCACGGCTGAACACCACCGAGGAATGGACGGTGCGCAACCTCGCCGACGAAGAGCACACCTTTCACATCCACGTCAACGATTTCCAGGTCATGAGCGTCAACGGCAGAACGTACAACGCCCGCAGCTGGCAGGACACCGTTCAACTACCGGTGCATGGAGAAGTCGTCATCAGGATGCGGTTCCGTGACTTCCTCGGTAAGTATCCGTTTCACTGCCACATCCTCAATCACGAGGACAAGGGAATGA
Source organism: Sphaerisporangium perillae (assembly GCF_023276435.1). Taxonomy (GTDB): domain Bacteria; phylum Actinomycetota; class Actinomycetes; order Streptosporangiales; family Streptosporangiaceae; genus Sphaerisporangium; species Sphaerisporangium perillae. The sequence goes on along the minus strand of NZ_JALLPO010000027.1, from coordinate 119,179 downwards.
TGGCGAACATCGAGGTGGTCCCGTAGAAGACCGCGCCCGGCGCTGAGCCCGTAGCGGCGCCGAAGCCGTCGAGGAGATCATCGGCGTTCTCTCGCTCCGCGGCATGGGCCGACGCGTTCTCGGCCGCGTTTTACAGTGTCGGCGCCGCGCCAGTCTGCAAAGCTAGGTTTCTGTCACGACCAAGGAGCAGCCTGTGACCTCTCGACTCAACCCGTACATCAGCTTCGCCGGCAACGCGCGGCAGGCCATGGAGTTCTACAAGGACGTCTTCGGCGGCACCTTGACGCTGAACAACTACGGTGAATACGGCGCGCCGGACTCCGAGGGCGCCGACAAGATCATGCACGGCATGCTCGAGACCGACAGCGGATTCACGCTCATGGCCTCCGACACCCCGCCTGGGATGGAGCACAACCCGGGGGACAACATCTCGGTGAGCCTGAGCGGCGACGACGCCGACGAGCTGCGCGGCTACTGGCAGAAGCTGTGCGACGGCGGCACCGTCTCGGTCCCCCTGGAGAAGCAGATGTGGGGCGATGAGTTCGGTGCGTGCGTGGACCGGTTCGGCATCGCGTGGATGGTCAACATCGGCCGGCCGCAAACCTGATCTGCGTCCCGGATCTTAGAGGGATGTCGCCGGTCGGCCGGGCGCCGACCGGCGGTACACCGGGGTGTGCGATCGTGGTCGTCACGGGTGTCGGGGACGCGTTCTGCCGCGGAGCGTCAAGCTGGATTTCCACCCGGGCGACATCTGACTAGGAGCGAGATGAACGGCGCGCAGTCCCTGATCCGCACGCTCGTCGACGCGGGCGTCGACGTGTGCTTCTCCAATCCCGGCACGTCGGAGATGCATTTCGTCGCCGCCCTCGACACGGTGCCCGAGATGCGCGGGGTGCTGGCGCTGTTCGAGGGCGTGGTGACCGGCGCGGCCGACGGGTACGCGCGCATCGCGGGCAAGCCCGCGGCGACGTTGCTGCACCTGGGGCCCGGGCTGGGTAACGGGCTGGCGAACCTGCACAATGCCCGGCGGGCGCACACCCCGATCGTCAACGTGATCGGCGACCACGCGACCTATCACAAGAAGTACGACGCGCCGCTGGAGTCCGACATAGAGCCGGTCGCCGGTTCACTCCGCGGATGGATCCGCCGCTCGGGCAGCACCGCCGATGTGGGCGCGGACGCGGCGGCCGCGGTGGCGGCGTCGCAGGCCCCCCCGGGCCGGGTCGCCACTCTGATCCTCCCCGCCGACATTTCGTGGGGCGATGGCGGCGTGGCCGTGCCGCCGATCCCGCCGCGCGTCCCGCACGCGGTGGCGGATACGACGGTCAAGTCGATCGCCGAGGTCCTGCGTACCGGTGAGCCGGTCGCGCTGCTGGTCGGTGGGCCCGCCTGCCGCGAGCCCGGGCTGCGCGCGATCAGCCGGATCGCGACGGCGACAGGCGCGAAGCCTTTCGTGGAGACCTTCCCGGCACGGCTCGAGCGCGGTGCCGGCCTGCCCGCCATCGAACGGCTGGGCTATTTCGCCGAGCAGGTGACGGAGCAGTTGCAGGGCGTCAGGCACGTGATCCTGGCCGGGACGAAGGCGCCGGTGTCGTTCTTCGCCTACCCGGGCAAGCCGAGCGATCTGGTGCCGGAGGGCGCGCAGGCGCACACCCTCGCGGAGCTGGACCAGGACGTCGTCGGCGCGTTGGAAGCGCTGGCCGAGGAGGTGGCCCCGGGCACGGAACCCGTGCTGCAGCAGCCACATCGCCCGGACCTGCCGACGGGCCCGCTCACCGCGCAGAACTGGGTGGACGTGATCGGCGCGTTGCTGCCGGAGGGTGCGATCGTCTCGGACGAGGCCAACACTTCGGGCGTGCGCCTGCCGGCGGCGACTGCGGGCGCGCCCCGCCACGACCTGCTGACCTTGACGGGCGGCGCGATCGGCCAGGGCCTGCCGGTGGCGACCGGCGCCGCGATCGCCGCCCCCGACCGCCCGGTGGTCGCCCTGCAGTCGGACGGGAGTGCGCTGTACACGATCTCGGCCCTGTGGACCATGGCGCGCGAAAACCTCAACGTGACAACGGTTCTGCTGAACAACCGCGCGTACGCCATCCTCCGGCTGGAACTGCTGCGCGTCGGTGCGGAGGGCTCCGGGCCGAAGGCCATGGAACTGCTGGATCTCTCGCGGCCGGACATGGACTTCGTGAAGATCGCGGAGGGCATGGGCGTCCCGGCGTCGCGCGCGACCACCGCCGAGGAGCTGGCCGAGCAGTTCCGCCGGGCCCTGGCGGAGGCAGGGCCGCACCTCATCGACGCCGCAGTACCTTCTCTGCTCTAACCCGGCCGGGAGCCGAACGTCGCGGAAGTGGACCTGCACCGTGGCCGCCTGCTCGGGCATCCGGGACCCCCAGATGATAGAAACATCTGAGTGTTGTGAGTATCGTATGGCCATGAGTGTAGCGGGGAGATCGCGATGGCCAGGCTGACCCGGGCGCAGCAGCAGGAACGCACCCGAGCGGCCGTGCTGGCCGCGGCGAGGGAGGAGTTCGCCGAGTGCGGATACGCCAACGCCAAGGTCGATCGGATCGCGGAGCGGGCGGAGCTGACCCGTGGCGCGGTGTACTCGAACTTCCCGAGCAAGCGCGCGCTCTACCTGGCGGTCCTGGTCGACTCGATCGAGCACACGGGCGGGGTCGAGGCCCCGTCGTCACCCGGCCTGGCCGAGGCGATGGGCGCGTTCGCTCGCGTCTGGCTCGAACGGCTGCCATTGACCGGTGACACGCCCGCCGGCGGGAGCCTGCAGTTGCGCTCGCTGGCCGGGGTGTTCGACGACGAACCGGGCCGCACCGCGCTGGCGCAGGTCAGCAGACTGGAGGCGCTGCTGCTCGCTCTCGCGCTGGAGTCATGCGTACCGCACCACGGGGGGCGGGTACGGCGGGTACGGCTGGCCGAGCTGGTCTTCACGCTGTTGAACGGAGCCGGCCACCTGGCCGCTACGGCGCCCGGATTCGGCGACCCCTTCGACGTGGCACGCGCCTGCCGGCACCTGGCCGGCCTCGACCTCGCCGACACGTGGGACCCGCCGCACCTGCCCTACGTCACCCCTGCACAAGCCGTCCAGGACGCCTGGGAGCCGCCCGCGGAGTTGCCGGATCAGATCACCGGTCGCCGGGTCGGATTCGACGCTGACGGCGTGATCGCGGTCCTGGGCACCAGCCGGCTGGAGGCGTCGGAGGAAGCCGTCCGCGCCGCCCGCCCGGGCGACCGGATCACCGTGGCCGTGGTGACGAGCGATCCCGCCGAGATCGGACGTCTTGTGCGGCTCAGGATCAGCGACCTCATCGGGTGCCTGCGAGGCGTGTTCGCCCCGGACGCCTGGCCGGGCCTTCGCCTCGTCCTCGACGACCGTGCCACCGTCGCGTCGGCCATCGGAGTTCCGGACACCGGCGACGCCACCGAGGCCGCGGTGCGCATCCAGGCGGGCAAGATCGTCGCGCGGGCCTGCGGGCGAGGCGCCGCCCATGCTGTAGCGACCGCGGGTGACTCGACCACCACGCGATCCGGCGAGGCCGGCGGATGACTCGCGTCGCTCGAGGGGGCGTCGACGTCGAGACGAAACCCTCTGGAGGGGTCGGAACGGTTCAGTGTCGTGGGATGCCCAGGGTGACGAGCAGGTCTTCGTGAAGTTGGAACCACACGGCGTGGTAGGACGCCATGCTGTCGGTCACGTAGTCCAGCGCACCGGACTTGGCGCGGGTGAGCGCGTTTGTGAGCCGGGACCGATACCGCTGGAACCGGAGCATCGCCGCGAACAGGTCTGCGCAGACGACATCGGCACGCCGGTCCAAGTCGGTGAATCGGTCCAGGACACGGGAGTCGTAGGCAGCATCGGTGTGGTCGTTCATTGTCGCGACACCGCCGGCCGATCGCATCTGCCATGCCGTGCACAGATCGAGCAGCTCCGGGTTGAGCACGAGAAAGCCGTCGTAGGCCTCGGCCACCGTGGTCCGGGTGCCGGCCGTGTCCAGCTCGGCGGAGATCCGCTCGGCATCCGCGGCGCGGCCGGCCTCGGTCAGACCCCACCCGCCGAAGTCACCCGGAAGATGCGTGACAAGGCCGGCCACCGCGAGATCGATCAGCTCGGATTCGACCTCGGGCTCAGGGAGCCCCGCCGCGTCGGACACGCGGGCCAGGACGGCGAACCCGATGCAGCGAAGGGCGTGGAGGACCAACAAGTCAGTGCTGGTCGAATGGGGCGAGTTCGGCACGTCGAGATGCTATACCGATGACCTGGATTCACCCGCTGTCGGCGGAGGTCGAGGAAACCGCGAGCGTCCTCGGCGGCAAGGGGCACGGCCTTGTCGTATTGCGACGTCTCGGCTTGCCCGTGCCCCCTGGGTTCGTCATCGGCACCGGGGCATGCCGCGCCTTTCTCCGTGACGGGCGGCTTCCTGATGGCCTCGATGCCGAGCTGGCGGCCGCCGTGTCCGACCTCGAAGCCGCCACGCGACGGCGCCTTGGCGGACCCGAGCGGCCACTGGCGGTGTCGGTTCGCTCAGGCGGCAGCGTGTCGATGCCCGGAATGATGAGCACCATCCTCAACCTCGGTCTCACCGCCGAGACCACGGCAGCGTTGGCGGCCGAGACAGGGGACCCGCGGTTCGCGCTCGACTCACGCCTGCGGTTCCTGTCCGGCTTCGCCTCCGCGGTCTTCGGCCTGGACCCGGAAAGCCTGGAAGCCGTCGCGGGGGAGCCGGCCGGACGCGACGCCGGCAGCGAGGAGACGCGTCTTGCCGATGCGATCCGAGGCGTTCAGAGCCTCATCCGCGGACGAGCCGGCGGACCGGTCCCCGACGACGCGACGCGGCAGTTGGAGCTGGCCGTCAGGGCCGTGTTCTCGTCATGGGACACGCCGCGCGCCAAGACCTACCGCGAACTGCACGACATCCCGCACGAGCTGGGCACGGCCGTCACCGTGCAGGCCATGGTGTTCGGCAATCGCGACGGCCACAGTGGCACCGGTGTCGCGTTCAGCCGCGACCCCAACACCGGGGAGAATGTTCCATTCGGTGAGGTCCTGTTCGGCCGCCAAGGCGAAGACGTCGTCTCTGGCAGGTCGCTGACTCGGCCACTGCCCGAACTCGCCGAACGAGAGCCGACAGTATGGGCCGGCCTCCTGGACGCCATGAAGCGAATCGAGGAGCACTACCGCGACGCATGCCACGTGGAGTTCACCTTCGAGGCGGGCCGGCTGTGGGTCCTGCAGGTGCGCACCGGCGGCCTCGTCGGACGCGCCGCCGTCCGCGTCGCGGTCGACCTGGCCGGCGAGGGCGTCATCGGCCGCCGCGAGGCCCTGCTCCGGGTCTCTCCGCGGCATCTCCAAAGCGCTCGTACGCCCCGGATAGAGACGGCCGACCCGATCGACCTCCTCACCCGAGGGCTGGGCGCCTGTCCGGGTGTCGCGGTCGGCAGGGTGGCGACCACCGCCGACAAGGCAGCCCGGATGGCCGCCGGCGGTCCGGTGATCCTGGTGCGTCCGCAGACCTCCCCGCTCGACATGCACGGCCTGGCCGCCGCCGCGGGAGTCGTCACCGCCCGCGGCGGGCCGACCAGCCACGCCGCTGTCGTCGCGCGAGCAATGGGCAAACCCGCCGTCGTGGGAGCCACAGACCTCACGGTCGACGTCGCCGCCGCCTCCGTGCGAGCCGGCGGACGCACCTTCCCAGAAGGCACGCTCATCACCATCGACGGGACCGGCGGAGAGGTCGTCGTCGGCGGCGCCCGCATCGCCACGGCTACGACCGACTCCCACCTGCACCGCCTGCTCGAATGGGCCGATGAAGTCTCGGGCGGCGACTCAGACCGCGACGAGGCAGAACGCCTCATGGCGGCCCACGCCGTCCTCCTGAACGCCTAATGTCTCGGACAGCCGGGCAGTGACGGTGTCGTCGTCCCACTCGGGCCGCAGCGCCGCCCGCCGGTGCACAGCGCGCGATTACCGGGTTGCTGATCGAGCGCGCCGATCGATCGGCATCCTCGTCAAGGCGCCGTAGGAATTTCGGATATGCGCGTCAAGGGCGCGTAGGGATATACCGGACAAGGGGCTTACCGGGCTGAAGATAGGGATGTTTCCCCTACAGGAGGACTCATGTCCGCAGCCCCGGCCCCTGCTGTCGCCTCCATGGCGAAGGAGGCACCCGGTGACAAGCATCGGTTGAGCGTGATCGGCGGCCTGGCCGCGCTGTCGCTCGACGCGATGGCCTCGGTGGCGTACGGCCCAGAGGCCATGGTCCTGGTCCTCGCGCTCGCCGGCGGCGCAGGTCTGGGGTTCACCCTCCCGATCACAGTGACCATCGCCGTGCTGCTCGGCGTGCTCACCCTCTCCTACCGCCAGGTCGTCGCCGCCTTTCCCCAGGGCGGCGGCGCGTACGGCGTCGCCAAGACCTACCTCAGCCGCCGATCCGGGCTCGTGGCCGGGGCGAGCCTGATCATCGACTACGTGCTCAACGTCGCGGTGTCGGTGGCCGCCGGAGTCGCCGCGCTCACCTCGGCGTTCCCCCGGCTTCTGCCCTACACAGTCTGGCTCTGTCTGGGCGTTCTCGCCCTGGTCACCTCGATCAACCTGCGCGGCATCGCGCACAGCGCCCGGGCCTTCATCGCCCCCACGGTCATCTACGTCGGCGCCATCCTCCTGGTGATCCTGGCCGGCCTTGTCCGCAGCGAGCCCGCGACGGTCGCCGAGCACGCCGCGCAGGCGCACAACCTGCATAGCGTGGGCATCTTGCTGCTGCTCAAGGCGTTCGCCAACGGCTGCGCCTCCCTGACCGGGGTGGAGGCCATCGCCAACGCCGTGCCCTCGTTCAAGAAGCCGCGCGTCAAACGGGCCCAGCGGACGGAGGTCGCCCTCGGCGCCCTGCTGGCGGTCATGCTGATCGGCATCGCCGCGCTGATCCAGAAGTTCTCCATCGCCCCCGTCGATGGCGTCACCGTGCTGGCCCAGGTCACTCAGGCCTCGCTCGGCGATGGGCCGCTGTTCTATCTGGTGCAGTTCTCCACGGTGATCCTGCTGGCGCTGGCGGCCAACACCTCCTTCGGCGGCCTGCCCGTGCTGGCCCACCTGCTGGCCACGGACAACAACCTTCCTCATCTGTTCGCGCTGCGGGCCGACCGTCACGTCCACCGGTACGGCATCGCCTTCCTGGCGATCACCTCCGCGGGGCTGCTGATCCTCTCCGATGGCGACATGAACACGCTGGTGCCGCTGTTCGCCATCGGCGTGTTCGTCGGCTTCACGCTCTCGCAGATCGGAATGGTCCGGCACTGGGCGGTGGTGCGCCCCCGGCGCTGGCAGGGCAAGGCCGCGCTCAACGGGTTCGGCGCGTTGCTGACCTTCGTCGCGGCCATCGTGGTCGCCGCCTCCAAGTTCACCGAAGGCGGCTGGCTGATCGTCGTCGCGCTGCCACTGATCGTGCTGATGATGGAGATGGTCAACCGCACCTACACCCGGATCGGCCAGCGGCTGGAACTCGGCAAGACCCCCATGCCGCCCCGGCCACGCCGCTCACTGGTCGTGGTCCCCGTGCACGCGGTCAACCGGCTGACCCGCGACGCCCTGGCCGCCGCGCTGTCCCTGGGCGACCGGGTGGTGGCCGTCAACGTCACCTACGCCGAGGACGAGGACGACGCCCGGCGCTTCGTCGAGGATTGGGAGCGCTGGCACCCCGACGTGGAACTCGTGCAGATCTTCGACGCCCACCGCCGTCTCGCCGCCCCCCTGATCGAGTACCTCAACAGCGTGCCCGAAGCGCACGTGTTCGTGCTCATCGCCGAGGTCGAGCCCGAACACCTCTGGCAGCGGCCGCTGCAGAATCAGCGCGGCGTCGTCCTCGCCCGGGCGCTGCGCCGCCGTACCGACACCGTGGTCTGCCGTATGCGCTTCCGCGTCGGCGCCCCAATGGCCCAGACGGTACGAATAGGCCCGGTCGCCGGCCGGCCGTCCGGCTGATCCGGACGGCCGCCGGCGAGCGTGCCGTACGGTGCGGCCATGATCACCCTGGGTAGTGGCCGCTCGGATGCCGGAACGGCTGGGGCGCCCCCGGCCTGGGTAGGGATGGTGCGTCGGCCTCCGTAGAGGGGACGTGAGGGACGGGGGTGTGGCAATGCCTCGCTACCTGGACAGGGACCGCATCGCGATCGTGGCGGCGCTGGTGGTCCCACTGGCCGTATGTGCGGTGCTCGTGCCGTTTCGCGCGAGCATCGTGAACACGAACGTGGCCCTCGTCCTGGCCGCGATCGTGGTCGCGGTGGCCGCCAACGGGCACCGCCTCGCCGGCGCGCTCGCGGCGGTGTCGGCCGCCGTGTGGTTCGACTTCTTCTTCACCCAGCCCCACCACCGGCTTACCATCGCCAAGGCCGCGGACATCCAGACCGCCGTCCTGCTGCTCATCGTGGGCTTGGTGGTCTCGCAGCTGGCCGCACGCGCTCGGCGTATGCGCGTGATCGCCATTACCGACGCCGACTACTTGGCCCGGGTCCACGCGACGGCCGAGCTGGCCCAGTCCGCGAAAACGCCCGATGTTGTGGTCGCTCATGTCACGGCCCAGCTCACCGACCTGCTGGGCTTGCGCGGATGCCGCTTCGAATACGGAACGCTGATCGGCCATCCGCCCCGTCTCGAGCAGGACGGTTCGGTGGTCTGGGGCCACAGGCGCTGGGATGTCGACCGGTTGGGGCTGCCGGAGGAGGAGGTCGAGCTGCGCACGTTCGGCCAGGGCCGCTTCTATGGCCGGTACATGATGGATCCCATGCCCGGGACCTTCCCGTCCCTGCAGGCACGTCTCGTCGCGGTGACCCTCGCCGATCAGGCCGGTGCCGCGCTGGACACCGCCGGCACCGGGTAACGCCGTCAGGTCCGGCACACTTAGCCGACGTGGACGTGCGGCCGGCGTTCCAGGTGGGGTTCGGCCTGGCGCAGCACCTCGCGGGTGAGCGGCGGCACGTCACCTCCGCCGAAGACCAGGTAGCGCAGCATCGCCACCATCGGGTTGCCCTCGGCCCAGTGGAAGTAGATGTGCGGTACCCGGCCGGTGCGGTCGCGCAGGTAGAGCAGTAGCGCGGCCAGGGCGTTGGGCACGGTCGAGCTCTCGATGCGCAGGATGTGGTGTCCGTACCGGTCCTCGCCCTGGACGCGCAGCTCGGTCTCGAACTCCGAGGCGTCGGGCACGGTGACCTCGACGAAGATGATCGGATCCTTGCTGCCCAGCCGGTGGTTGAGCCACGTTTCGCGGCGCTTGTCGTTGTACTCGTTCTGGTCGCGCTCGTGCGGCTCGTTGGCGATCAGATGGATCTCCCCGCAGGCGTCCCGGACGATTCTCTCCGCCTGCGGATCCAGGTGGACCTCGGTGACCCGCAGCTCGGTGGAGCGCGTGGCCCGGGAGATCAGCGACGTGGCGATGATCGCCAGGATGAAGAACGACGCGATCTTCACACCGTCGGGGCGTTCGATGATGTTGGCGACCAGCGTGTAGGCCAGGACCAGGCCGATCGCGGTGAATCCGTACATCAGCCTGCGCTGCCCCTGCCTGCGAGCGGCCAGGGTCACGGCGACGTTGGCGGACATGAACAACACCAGCACTCCGGTGGCGTACGCGCCGCCCTGCGCCTCGACGTCGGCATGGAAGATCATCGTGATGGCGAACGCGATCGCGGTGAACACCAGCACCAGGGGCCGGACGGCGCGAGTCCAGTCCGGCGCCATGCCGTACCGAGGTAGATAGCGCGGCACCAGGTTGAGCAACCCGGCCATCGCCGAGGCCCCGGCGAACCAGAGGATGGCGATCGTGCTGATGTCGTACAGCGTGCCGAACCAGTCGCCGAGGAAGCCATGGGCGAGGTAGGCCAGGGCACGGCCGCTCGCCTTACCGCCCGCCTCGAACTCCTTCTCCGGAATCAGCACGGTCGTGACGAAGCTACTGAAGATCAGGAAGACGCTCATGATCAGGGCCGCGACGGTCAGCAGCCGCTTGGTGCCCTTGATCCGCCCGGCCAGGTCGCCCTTCACCAGCGGCATCACCGCGACGCCTGTCTCGAATCCGGACATGCCCAACGCGAGCTTGGGCATGACCAGCAGCGAGAGACCGATCATCGCCAGTGGACTGTCGTAGCGGAAGGTCAGCGTCCGCTTCCAGTCCACCACCACGTTCGACGCTTCCAGCACGTGTAGCAGTGCCGCCCCCACCACGACCGCGTTGAGCACGAGGTACACCCCGACGAGCAGCACAGCGATGCCGATCGCCTCACCGAACCCGCGCAGGAACACCAGGCCGAGCAGGCCGAGCAGCACCAGCGTGACCAGCACCCGCTGTCCGCTCAGAAAGCCGGGGACAAAGGGATTCTCCAGAATGTGCGCCGTCGCGTCCGCGGCCGACAGCGTCATCGTGATGATGAAGTCCGTCGCCGCGAAACCGAGCAACGCGAGTACGAACAGCTTGCCCCACCACTGGGGAGCCAGCTTCTCCAGCATCGCGATGGAGCCCTGCCCGTGCGGGCTCTCCACAGCCACTCGGCGGTAGATGGGCAACGCACCGCACAGGGTGAGCACGACGAGCAGCAACGTGGCGACCGGGGACAACGCCCCCGCCGCCAGCGCGGCGATCCCGGGCTGATAGCCGAGCGTGGAGAAATAGTCCACACCCGTCAGGCACATCACCTGCCACCACGAATGCTTCCTGTGCGGACCTCGATCGACCTGCTGAGCGTCGCTCTGCAAGCCGTCGAGCAGCCACGTTCGCAGCGGTCTTTCCGCCGCCACGGCAGACCGTGTTTCCCTGGCCACCCTCACGCCACCCCCGCGTCAACAACCCATAAAGACGACATGGACCCTACTGGCGGCCAGGAGGTGACTTTCGCGATCATGCCGTCAAGAAAACGTCAATATTGCAGATCGGTCCGCAAAGGCGGTCCGCGCGTCGACCCACCCGGCGGACAGGATCCCTCCCGCCTCTCGTCTCCGGCGGTGGAACCCCCGAATGACCCTGCGGACATTGGTCTCACTGGTGCCCGGCGCCGGCAGAGTCGCACGCTCACCGTAATCGACGTTTCCGCTGGTCCAGGTGGGTGATGTCTAGTTCATGCCTGCTTGGTGGCTACGCGACTTTCACGACGACGATCTGGATCAGGCCATCCAGATCTGGGATCAGAGCCGCGGAGGAGGAAATCCCGTCTTCTCGATCGCCGAGGTGATCGCGGCGGCTCGGGCCGGGCCGAATCGCGATGAGGTGGACCTGGTGAGCCTCGCGCAGTCCAGCGAGCTCTACACCCCCGCCGACATCGAGTTCGCCGCCCGCAAGGCCGCGCAAGCCGCCTTCGAGCGAGAGGTTCTGCACGGCGAAAAGCGGACGGCGACCACCGAGGACTACCTGGCCGCCATCTCCGAGACGCGGCCGACCCTCACGCCGGAGATCGTGGCCGAGTTCCAGCAGGATATCGACAGCTACAGCCGCGTCTGAGATGTCCTCGAACAGCACCAGGCGTCCCGAAGATCGCCGTTGGTGCCCTGCTCCCGTTCGCCGTGTACTGCCTGCTCGCCGGTATTCTGGGCACCATCCGGTTCGCGTAGAAATCAGCCAGCCCGTGAGCAGCGTCATCGATCACATCCTCACCGCCCCTGCTTGGCTGGTCTGCCTCCTGGTCGGGCTTCTGGTGTTCGCCGAAGATGCCCTCTTCGTCGGTTTCGTCGTTCCCGGCGAGACCGCTGCGATCGTGGGCGGTATCGATGCCAGCCGAGGACACGTCTCCCTCGCTTTGATCATCGCGGTGGTGGTCGCCGCCGCGATCATCGGCGACTCCGTCGGCTATGAGATCGGCCACCACGTCGGTGCCCGGATCCTGCATGGCCGCTTCCTTGCCGGACGTGGCCGACAGGTGTCCGCCGCCCAGGAGCTTCTCGCCCGCCGGGGCGGTCCGGCAGTGTTCTGGGCCCGGTTCGTCGCCTTCCTTCGCGCGGTCATGCCCGCCCTGGCGGGTACCGCCCAGATGCCCTACCGGCGATTTCTCGCCTTCAACGCGGCAGGGGGACTGGTCTGGGGAACCGGCTGCGTTCTCGCGGGCTATCTCGCCGGAAACTCCTACCGGGCGGTGGAGCACATCATCGGCCGGATAGCGGCACTCGCCATTCTCGCCGTGATCCTCCTGGCTGCGGCTGCTTACCGCTCTCGGTCACGGCGCTCGCAATAGGCTGGATGCGAGGTGAGGCACCATGATGGCTGAGCGACCTCAGGACGCCGCGCTGTCCCCCTCGGAGCAGGCGACCATCCAAGATCTCCTTGGCGTGGACCGCGAGCAGACCATGTCGCGAGTCGCTTCGCTGACGCGCGACCGGGACGCCATCGTCGAGTCGGCCACGCTGGTGGCCACCGATGACGAGCATGACCCCGAGGGGTCGTCGACCGCCTTCGAACGCGCCCACGTCCAAGCCCTGCTCGACCAGGCACATAGCCATCTCGCCGACCTGGACAGAGCTCTGGAACGGCTTCACGACGGCACGTACGGGGTGTGCGAGGGCTGCGGGCGTCCCATCGCGCTCGAACGCCTGAAGGTCCGCCCGGCGGCGAAGACCTGCATCACCTGCGCGACCGTGCGACGCCGAAGCGACCGGTGACGCGCCGCGAAGCCGTACTCCTGGCCGTCGTCATCGGAATGGTGGTCGAAGCAGCTGTAACGCTCGCGGGCGCGGGCCGCGGCGGCCGGCCGCCGCGGGGTGGAACGGGTATCGATACGGTCCGGTTCCAGGCCAGGAACCGGACGATCAGTGTTGTCCCATGTCAAAGGGGTACGGCTGAGTGATACACGAGAGGTTCGCCACCGATCGGGCCGCGCGGCGCCGCGTCGGGTGCGATCGCCACGATGAGTGAACGTGGACGCGGACCGGAAGACACCCAGCCATGTGAGGTTCACATGAGCGAAGCGAATGGCCACAAGACGGACCGTCTCGCCTGCGGACTGGGGTGGGCCAGCTTAGGCCTGGGCGCCGTGCAGCTCGCCGCGCCCGGCGCCGTCAGCCGGTTCAGCGGCATCGACGACTCGGCCTGGTCCCGTGTCGTGGTACGGCTGGTCGGCATACGGGAACTGTTCCACGCGGCCGTCCTGCTGGGCAGCCGCAGGCCCGCTCCGATGGTGTGGACCCGTGTCGCGGGCGACGCCATGGACATGGAGCTGCTGCGCCGAGCCATGTCCCACCGGGAGGGGGCGAGGCGCCGCCGCGTCATGGCCGCCTCGGCGGCGGTGGCGGGCGTCGCGGCCGCCGATCTGTACACCGCGGTGCGCGCGAACCGGATGCCGGGCGCGCGGACCGAACCCACCACGAGCCTGCGCGCGGCCATCACGGTCAACCGCCCCCGCAACGAGGTCTACCGGTTCTGGCACGACTTCGAGAACCTTCCCCGCTTCATGGCGCACCTGGAGTCGGTGGAGACCATCGCGGGCGGCTACTCCCACTGGAAGGCCAAGGGCCCCTGGAAGAAGGCCGTCGAGTGGGACGCGGAGATCATCGAGGAACTCTCGGACGAGGTGATCGCTTGGCGATCGGTGAGGGACGCGACCGTGCGCAACAGCGGTGTGGTGCGCTTCACCGACGCTCCCGGCGGGCGTGGCACAGAGGTGCGGGTGGAGATCCACTACGACCCGCCGGCGGGCAAGGTCGGCCTCGCCTTCGCCAGGCTCCTGGGTGAGCACCCCGAGCAGCAGGTCAGCGACGACCTGCGCCGGTTCAAGCAGGTCATGGAGACCGGTGAGGTGGCCCGTTCCGAGGGCAGCCCGGAGGGCACCCGCGCGATGCGGCAGGTCTTCCAGCATGCGGCCCAGCCGGTGAGGTGAGGAGATACCCATGAAAGCCAACTGCTGGATGGGGCGCAACACGGTGGAGGTGCGGGAGGTGCCAGACCCGAGGATCCTGAACCCTCGGGACGCCATCGTCCGCATCACCTCGAGCGCGATCTGCGGCTCCGACCTCCACCTGTACGACGGCTACGTCCCCACCATGAAGAAGGGCGACATCCTCGGCCACGAGTTCATGGGGGAGGTCGTGGAGGTCGGCCCGCGAGTGTCGACGCTACGGGTCGGCGACCGGGTGGTCGTCCCGTTCCCGATCGCCTGTGGGAGCTGCCTCGCCTGCGAGCACGAAATGTACTCGCTGTGTGAGAACTCCAACCCGAACGCGGGTATGGCGGAGAAGCTCATGGGACATGCTCCCGCGGGCATCTTCGGCTACTCCCACATGCTCGGCGGCTACGCGGGAGGCCAGGCACAGTACGCGCGCGTGCCGTTCGCCGACTTCGGGCCGATCAAGATCGAGGACGATCTGCCGGACGAGCAGGTGCTGTTCCTGTCCGACATCCTGCCCACCGGGTGGATGGGCGCCGAGATGTGCGACATCAAGCCCGGTGACATCATCGCCATCTGGGGCGCGGGTCCGGTCGGCCAGTTCGCGGCCGCGAGCGCCTACCTGATGGGCGCCGAGCGGGTGATCTGCATCGACCGCTTCCCGTACCGGCTCGAGATCGCCGCGTGCGCGGGTGCGGAGACCCTCAACTACGAGGAGGTCGACATCCTGGACGCGCTGCGGGACATGACCGCCGGTCGCGGTCCCGACGCGTGCATCGACGCCGTGGGCATGGAGGCTCATTGCCCGGTCCCCGCGATGCAGGCCTACGACCGGGCCAAGCAGGCGACCCGGCTGGAGACGGATCGGCCGTACGCCCTGCGCGAGGCCATCCTCGCCTGCCGCAACGGCGGGACCGTCTCGGTCATCGGCGTGTACGGCGGCCTGGTCGACAAGTTCCCGATGGGCTCCTTCATGAACCGGTCGCTGACGATGAAGACCGGTCAGTGCCACGTCCAGCGCTACATGGAGCCCCTGCTGAAGAGGATCCGTAACAACGAGATCGACCCCAGCTTCATCATCACCCACCATCTGCGGCTGGAGGACGCCCCACGCGGATACGAAATGTTCAAGCACAAGGAGAACGACTGCAACAAGGTCGTCCTCAAGCCCTGGTAAAGCGCCTTTCCAAGGCACCTCGCCTCGCCGGGACGGCCAGGCGGGGTGTCTTGGCCGTTCATGGTCGAGCGAAGGAAGATCATGACCGCCGACGCCGTCATGCACGGACGTCGATCGCCGGCGTCAACCCTTACAACCACGAGCTGCTGCGTGAGTTCCCCACGGTGACCCCGTGAACTCCGCCTCCACGGTGCCGACGCTGAATCGCATCTCCTCGCCCAGCACCTCGGCTCTGGGTCATTCCCCCTGGTATGAATCACGCCAAGTGGGGCGGGGCCCCGCGATCTGATCGGGACGCTGTCCGAGTGGCGAAGTCGCAGGCGCCGGGGACGGTGATCTTGGTCTCGGCGGATCCGCGGACGAGGACGATCCGCCGGTTCGATGGTGTCCAGGTTGTGCCCACATGGGGCGTTTGTCCTATTTACACCGTTATGGTGTTGCGTGTACCTTTAGCAGTCACGGCACGTGTAGCGATGGCCCACGCCGTCGCATCCGTTGCCGCTTCGTTGCCCAGACCGCGCGTGCCCGGCGGGATCCAGTCCCGGCGAGGATACGCGCCCGCCGAATCCGTACCTCGCGGAACCGGGGACCCCATCTTTTCGGGGTGAATCGGAGCGCCGGCCCCCAGGGGCGCCCGTAGGGCACTTCCCGCCCGAACCCGTCAGCTAACCCGGTAGGCGCATGGAAGCAAGGAGTCAACCCCTTCATGCCCACCCGTCGGCTTTCCTCGATCATCCTCTCCCTCAGGGATCGGCTGAACCTCTCCGGCAAGCTCCTCCACGCCGCCATCGCGGGGCTGATCCTGGCCATGTTCGCCGCCACGGCCATCGTCGTCATGACAACCGGCCCGGCGCAAGCCGCCCCCGACCACACCCGCACCTATGGCCAGGACGTCTCCGACTACGAGTCCGATCATGACTGGAGCGCCAGCCCGGCGCAGTTCGGCATCATCAAGGCCACCGAGGGCCTGACCTTCCGCGACCCCTCCTTCGCCCACCACTGGCGGGAACTCGGCAAGAAGGGCATCGTCCGCGGCGCCTACCACTACGGCCACCCCGGCAACGATCCCATCGCCGAGGCCGACTACTTCCTCTCGGTGGTGAACCAGCAGCCGGCCAAGCCCGGCGACCTGCTGGTGCTGGACCTGGAGACCACTGACGGCGAGTCCGTGGCGGACGTCAACACCTGGGCCAAGACCTGGCTGGCCCACGTGAAGTCCGAGACCGGCGTCACCCCGCTGTTCTACAGCGGCTGGAACTTCGCCGACACCTACGGCCACGGCCTGGCCGACTACCCCTTGTGGGTGGCGTACTACGGCAGGGCCAAGGGCGACGTCACACCGCCCGCCGACTGGAAGACCTGGACCATCCACCAGTACACCGACGTTCCCATCGACCAGAACGTCTCTCCGCTGACCCCCGACCAGCTACGCGCCCTCGGCCGCCCCTGACCACGGGCGCAACATCAGCCCCCTGGCCGGCCGCCCGCTCGCCGGCCAGGCTGCCCACCGGGCGGCGCAAGCCCAGTTGAGGGGGCGGGCGGCAGAGGAGGGCGTTCGAATCGGCATGCCGGCTCGTTGACTCGACCACGGCCGTCAGGTTGGCTCCGCGGCACCACCACATGGCAGCGGTGGATGGGCTTCGGGCGCCGACCAGAGCACGGGTACGGCGAAGCTGGTGCGCAGGACCGGCGACGCATGGGCCTCGCGTGGCTTCCCGCGAAGCGGTGATGGGGACCTGTCGCACGACCGGGTCGCTCTCCGGGCGTGATGCCGGTCGCGCGCGGAAATAGAGTTGGCGGGGACACGCGAACCCGGAAGACTGCCCATGATGGACGAGCGACGGATGGTACGGGTCTCCAAGTACCTGGCCAAGCACCTGCGGCATCAGCCGGAGCGCATCGGGCTCACCCTGGACGCGAGCGGCTGGGTGGAGGTGGAGACCCTCCTGCGCGTGGCCGGTGAGCACGGATTCCCGATCACGATGCCGGAGCTGGAGCAGGTGGTCGCCGCCAACGACAAGCGGCGATACGTCATCCAGGACGGCCGGATCCGGGCCAGCCAGGGCCATTCGGTGCCGGTTCGGCTCGACCTGCCGGTGGTCGAGCCGCCCGCGATCCTCTACCACGGCACGGTGGCCCGGAACCTGCCCTCGATCCGCGCGCAGGGCCTGCGGCCGATGAACCGCCACCACGTGCACCTGTCCCCGGACCGGGAGACCGCGACCCGGGTGGGCGCCCGCAGGGGCGTCCCGGTCGTGCTCGTCGCCGACGCCGCCGCGATGCACGCCGCCGGGCACGAGTTCCAGGTCAGCGCCAATGGAGTATGGCTGGTGGACCACGTCCCGCCCGGCTTCCTGCGCTTCCCGGGGTGAGCCGCCGAGGTGTGAGCTGAAATGCTCATGTGCCGCGGCGCGCCGGGCGGGGTCATGACCATCGGCCAGGGGGCGCGGGCGCTTCGCCGTGGCGCGCGGCGCTAGTACATCTTCGCGGTGGTGCGCTGTATCACGGCCGGCGCCAGCCGTACGCGCCTGACCGTGGCCTGGTGGCCGCGCCTGTCGGTGACCCGCACGGTGAAGGGGCCCGGGCCCATGCCTGACCGGGCGATCCAATAGTTGTAGTCGGTGCGGGCGAGCTCGCGCCACGCGCCGCCGCCTCCCCGCATCTCGACCGAGGTGAGCGAGTTGCCGTGGTCGATGACCAGCAGGGCGAGCCACCATCGCGACGACTCCTCCTTGACGCGGAAGGAGAGCCGCCTGCCGATCCGCGGGTCGCGGACCGGGCGGTAGGTCACCCCTGCCATGCCCTTGCCGGGGTCCGCGACACGGGCGAAGGCCGTACGGCTCAGGTCGATGTGACCCGCCGGGCACTTCGGGCACTGGTCGACGACCTTGACCCGGACGGTTCCTCTCGGCCCGGTGACGCTCAGGTAGCCGCCGCACGCGGTGCCGCCGGCGTACTCGCGGGGCGAGAGCGCGACATAGAGGCTGCCGGCCGGAGCGGAGGGGTAGGAGCAGTTCCCGCCGCCGGGCCGAAGCTCGTAGAAGGTCGCCTTGCCCTTGACCACCGAGGTCGCCGCGTCCACCCGGGTGATCGCGTTGCTCTCTGCGCTTCGAGCCGGCTGCGCCAGGGCGGCGGGGGCGGGGAGAAGCGAGGTCGCCGCCAGCGCGGTGGCGAGAACGGAGACGAGGCGTCGCATCCGGGGCTCCTTCCTGCGGGACGGAAGTGACGCTAGCGAAACACGGGCATCCCGGTACCGCGAAACCCCGATTTCGGCCGTGCGGGTATTTCCTGGAGCGTTGTTTGAGGACGGCCTTCATGCATCGAACCCGCTGCCGGCTACAGGTGGACGATCCCCTGGGTGCCGTCGACCGTGACGATCTGGCCGTCGCGGAGGCGCAGCGTGGCATCGCCCGTCGCCACGACGGCCGGTATGCCGTACTCACGGGCGATCAGCGAGGCATGGGCGGCCAGCGTGCCGCCGTCCGTCACCACAGCGGTGACCGTCGCGAACAGCGGTGTCCACGCGGGGGCGGTGGCCCTGGCGACCAGCACGTCGCCGGGCCGGACGTCGCCGAAGTCCTCGGCGCCGTGGATGACGCGCACCGGGCCGGTGGCCCGGCCGGCGCTGGCGCCCTGCCCGGTGAGGGTGTCTGCTGTGCGGCCCGCGCGGGTGAGGCCAAGGGTGCGCAGAAGGTGGCGGCCGATGACCGGTGGTGGTGTCCCGATGGTCAGTGGCGCGGCCAGCCGGCGCTGTCCTTCCCACGCGATACGGCGCTGCCGGGCCACCGCTCCGTGCGGCCCGCTCTGACCGATCTCGCTCCGGGTGAGGAAGAACACCTCGTCCGGCTCTTCGAGCACGCCGTCATCGGTCAGGAGCTGCCCGATCCGGCGCGCGCATTCACGCAGCAGGGGCCATCCCACGGTGAGCTCGCGGGCCTGCCGCTCACGGATCACGGCGTAGCGTTGCGCGGTCTCCGTCATCGTCGTGAAGGCGGCGAGAAGCCGGGGCCGGCCGGTGAGCTGATCCCGGTAGTCACGTTCGCCCCGAACGCGCCGGTTCTCCAGCTCCGCCTGACCGCAGGGGCCGGCGCCGGCTCCCGGGAGCCCGCTCTCCGCCGCGGTGGGGTGGTACCAGTCGAGGCTGTACACCGCGTGGGCGGGCACGCTGCGATCGGCGCCGGGCAGGCCGCTCAGCAGGGTTTGCGCACTGACCCCCGTGAGCCGCCGGCGGGCGAGGAACCGGGCCAGGCAGGTTTCCATCTTCCAGGCGGCCCCACCGACCACGGCCAGATACCACAGGTGCCGTCCTGCCGTGCGGGCGATCTGGTCGACCAGTTCGATCAGCTCGGGCGCCGGCAGGCCATCGGCCCGCCGGCCGGCCAGATCGCGGTAGGCGGGTAGCAGATCGTCATGCCATCGCCGGTACAGGCGGCCGAGCAGAGCGCGGTCCGCGGCGGCGGGGTCGCGCCCGGGGCGGACGAGCGCGTTGACCATGAAAGCCGGCAGCCTGCCGCGCGACCTGAGGACCGCGGCGGGAACGTGCCGCAGGGAGGGCGTGGGCCGGGTGTAGTACCAGCCGTTGACGACACCGTAGTGGAAGGGCACCGCGACGCCGGCGGTGTCCCGCATGCCCTCCCGGAACCCCTCGTCCATGCGCGGCAGCAGCCAGTCGGCGAACAGCGGCGTGACCGGATCCGGTAGCCATTCGCCGATGCGGAAGTTGCGCAGCCACAGCCCGCCCCCAGGGGGCTGCCAGGTGACGGGCTCCGGCAGGGCGGTCATCGGCCGCGCCTGCAGCAGATGGACCCGGCCGGCCTCGATCGCCCACTCGATGTCCTGCGGCCCGCCGAGCAGATCCTGCACGCGCCGGGCGAGGCCGGCGATCGCCCGGGCCTGTTCGGGCTCCAGCACCTCACCTGGCCGGGTGAGCTCGACGTGCCCGCGGCGGACGATCCACTCCTCGCCCACCGCCTGGCCCGAGACCAGCGACTCGCCCAGACCGCGCACCGCCGTGATGAGGACCTCATCGCGGGCGCCGGTCACCGGGTCGGCGGTAAAGGCCACTCCGGCCGCGTCCGCGTCGACCATCCGCTGCACCAGCACCGCCACCCCCCGGCCGGCGTCCCCGTGGTGATACGCGGCGACCCGTCCGGCCCCGGCCGAGGCGCGGCAGCGCTGTGCCGCGTCGGCGACCTCGCCGGGTGTCACATTCAGGAACGTCTCGTAGAGCCCGGCGTAGGAGGCCTCGGGCAGGTCTTCGGCGACGGCCGACGACCGCACCGCGAACCTGCCCGCTCCCAGGTGGCCGACCGCGCGGCGCACCTCGTCGGGGGAGGGGTCGGCGTCCACCGGGACCACGAAGCCATCGGGCACGAGAAGACCGGTCGCGGCGAGCGTGGCCAGGTTCGCGGCCTTGGCGCCGATCAGCGACCGGCCGTACGCGGCGGCGTCCGCCAACCTGACGATCATGATATCCGCTCTCCCGCCTGCGGGATCGGGATGCCCGGCATGCCGATCCCGCTGATGTCCGCCCCAATACGTAGCAACGCTATATATAGCGACGCTACTCCAGCGATTGCCGCCGGACAAGGCTCGGTGTAGCGTCGCTACGTATGAGGGCGGAGGCGCTTAAAGGACACCTGGACGGCCTGTTGCTGGCCGCCCTGGAGGAGGGGCCGCTGCACGGCTACGCGGTCAAGGAAGCCCTGTGCGCGGCGACCGGCGGCCGTATCGACCTGCCCACCGGGACCGTCTACCCGGCCCTGCATCGCCTCGAGCGCGCCGGGCTCATCGCCGGCAGCTGGTCGGTCGTCGCGGGACGCCGCCGCCGTACCTACCGGCTCACCGAGGCGGGCGGCAGGGCGCTCAGCGGAGAGAGGGCAGGCTGGCAGGAGTTCGCCGCCGCGGTCACCACCGCACTGGGAGCCCGGCCATGGCCGACCACGAGCTGATCGCGCAGCACCTGCGGGCTCTGGCCTGCCGGCTGCCTCCTCAGGCGGTGGAAGAGATCGCGGACGGACTGCACGAGACCTTCGAGAAGTACCTGGCCATATCCGGCGACCCGGAACGCGCGGCACGGGCGGCGATCGGCGAGTTCGGCGAGGTCGGCCTGATCACGGCCGCCTTCTTCCGCGAGTCACCGTGGCGGCGTGCCGCGCTGACCCTGCTGGCGACCGGCCCCCTGGTGGGAGCCGCGTGGGGAGCCACCCTGGTCGCCGCCCACGCCTGGACGTGGCCGGTGCCGCTCGCGGTCAGGATGCTGTACGGCACCACGCTGGCGGTCACCGTGCTCGCCCTGCTCCTGGCGGCCCGTGAGAGGCGCGCCTACCGCAGGATGCGCCGGGCGACCCTCGCCGCCGCCTTGGGACTGATAGCCCTCGACGTGCTGATGCTGATCGCGATCGCCCTCCTCGCTCCCGTCCCGATGTGGCCGATGGCCATCGCCATACCCGCGAGCCTGATCCGGATCCTCGCCACCCTCCGGTGGCTTCCCACGGCCCTCGCTAGGTAGGTAGGGACGCCGGCCCCGCCGCCCGCTCATCCGGCGAGAACTCCGCCGGCGCCGACGGGTCTGGCCCGCGGATGCTCGCGCTCAGGCCGCGCCCACCTGCGGGAGGAACAGGGCCGGAGGGCAGTGGGCGAAGCGAACCTGTCGGGTCTGGCGGCAAACGGGGGAAGTCTGGCAATCAGGCTGGGTGGTCGAGGTCGCCTGTCTTGACGCCGCCGATGAAGGTGCGCCATGCGCCGGGGGCACAGAAGAGCTTGGGACCGTGAGGCTTCTTACTGTCGTGGACCGCGACGACGCCGGGCTTGTCAGTCCCGGGGGACTGTCACTCACGTTTGCCCAGGTCAGAAGCGGTTGAGTGACAGAGCCCTCGCGGCCGTCACTCACGGGGTCACCTCGGTTTTCCCAGGTCAGGTGCGGTGTCAGCAATCGGCCGCTACCGGGCGTGCGACCCGCACATCGAACCACTGCTCGGCGCCGTACTCCTCGAACATCCCCACCTCGGTGATGGCCATCTTCGCCGCGAGACGCATCGAGCGGCCGTTCGCGGTCTGAGTACTTAACGACTATCGGCTCTCCTCACGCGGCCGAGCACCACCGACGTAGGCACCCACGACCGCGTTCCAGGTGCGGGCCGGGTCCTTCATGGCGTCGCACCTCCTCGTGAACCGCGGTCAGAATGTGGCGATCGGGTTGACCGGGCTGCCGGACGTACCGGCGAAGCGGACCGGCGCGACTGCGAGGTGGAAGTCCCACTGGCCGAGCTCGGCAGCCGTCGTCGCGCACGCCTCCAGGTCGCAGTTGTCGAGCATCCACAGACCCATAGCGACGAGGCTCACGGCGTGAACCGGCATCAACACGCCTTCGTACCCCGACGGCTGAACGTCCTGGGGGGTGTCAGCGCCGATCAGCGCGACCTCCCGTTCATGCAGCCACGGCAGGCAGGACGCGTGCCACCCGGCCTGCGTGAAACCGCTGACCGCACCGGTCTCGTGCCGGACGCGGCCATAGCCGGTCCGCAGGAGTACCGCATCGCCGGATCGCACCCGCACACCCTGGCGACGCTCGGCCTCCTCGAGATCGTCGGGAAACACACCCTGCCCCGGTTCCAACCACGGCACATCCCGCACGCTCGCAATGTCCAGCAGGACACCACGCGTGATGATCCCGTTCGCCGCCGCCGTGACGGACGCCCACGCCGATCCCGTCGCGGCGTCGACCAGCGAGTGCGACCGCCCGTTGTACATCGTGCCGTCCCAGAAGATGTGGCACGGCGAGTCGACGTGGGTGAGGGTGTTGCCGTGGAAGGTGACGCCGAGCCGCTCGGACGAAAAGCCCCAGCGCCGGTCGTCGCGGAATCCGGGCGCCGGCATGTCCTCGGCACCCGGCATGTCGGCGGCGCACGGGCACGTCGTCGTCGACCGCTCCATGTCTTCCGGTACGGCAACCTCCCATGCGCACGACACGCTCCTGCCGTGGCGCACGGCCCGCGCCGCCGCCAGCCGGACGTCGTCGGTGATGTGGTTCAGAGTGCCGAGCTCGTCGTCGTCGCCCCACCGTCCCCAGTTCGACAGCGTGTTGAAGTACCCGAGCACGTCGTCCTGTGTGGGCATCGGTCGCCCAGCCGTCATCCCAGCATCGACTCCTCCGGTCACGTGGTTCGAGGCACCGCAGGCAGGGTATCCCGCCCTCTCGAACGTCAGGTCGCGGGCGAGCGCCGGCTGGTACTCGACCTGGTCGGTCGAGTACGACCACGCGTCCTCGTTTCCATGGACGATCTGAACTCCCACGGTCGGGCTGCTGATCGCTCCGAGTACGGTGAGCGGGCCGGAGATCGTCCCACCGGTCGTGTCGAGCTTCTGAGTGTCGAGCCGCCGGGTCTCGGCGGCCAGTCTGTTCCAGTCGTCGGACTTGATGGGGTCACCGGGGTGCTTGTTCCCGATGTTCTCGTCCAGTGCCATGCTCGGTCTCCTTCTCGGCTTGCGCCGCTGTCAGCGATCCATGTCCCGATGTGTGGGGCCGCCTCACACGAAGACGTGCCGGTCGAAGAACGAGGCGTCGAACCTGCCGTCGAGGTCGGGGACGGCCACCCAGAACCACATGGTGAAGTCGGCGCCGCGCACGTCGTCCACGGTCGGGAACACCACGTCGATCCCCTCGTCGGCCCGGACCCTGCTCAGCGCGAGCCCGTTCAGGACGCGACGGGGGTCCTCCGCGTCCATGACGGAGCGTCCGTGGACGGTGAGGCGGCACCGCACCCGGTGGACCAGCTTGTTCGCGGCCTCGAGCATCGACTCCACTCCCGCGCGCACCTCCTCCTCGGCCGGCGGGCGCCACAGGAGTTCCCGGTCCTCGACCGAGACGGTCCCGGCGAGGTCCAGCGGCTGCGTGCCCAGCACCGCCGTGGACTTCGCCGGAAGACCCCCGCTCTTCCGGTCGGCCGGGAACAGCGGCCACGGCAGGTCGAGGGTGAGGGTGAGCACCGGCTTGCCGGTCAGAGCCGTGGACGGTGTTCCGTCGAGACGTACGGCGACGCCATCGAGGAGGTCCTCCAGCTTGACGGTGGTGTCGTTGTCCAGTGCGGTGCCCCGGGTGGCCACCAGCACGCCCTCCACATGCAGCCCGGGGGCGGCCGGCGGGCGCTCCGGCACCTGGGCGAACGGCGTGAACAGCGCCCGGCAGTCCGACACCAGGCTCCAGGCGCCGCCGGCCCGGTCGAGCAGCGCGATGAGCGCGGTCCGGTGTTCGATGCCCTCCGGCGGCCGGAAGACCGGGCCGCCGTCCTCCACGGGCCACTCGACACCGGCGAGATCCGCGTCGAGGTCGGTGCCGGACAGGGCCGTCCTGGCCGGGATCAGCCAGTAGTCGCCGTTGCGGTATCCTGCGCCGCGACCACACGTACGCCGGGCCGGTGGGCTCGTCGCGGACCTCCACCCGGTAGAGCTGGTTCTCCAGCCGCCGGTAGCCGGCGGAGGGCGGAATGACACAGGGCGCGGGGCTCGCGGCGGGTGCCTGCGCGCCGGCCCGGAGCCGCCCGGAGCCCGCCCCGCCGCCCGGCGCCCACGACGACGCGACCTCGGCCGGGGTGGCGGAGTCCGGGACCGCTGTGAGGCGGACCTGCCAGACGGTACGGCTCCGGGTGGCCGTGTCAGGACCGCCCAAGGCGACTTCCCGCAGCTCAGGCCGCTCCACGGCGGTGAGGTGCTCGCGCCATACGTCCAGGTGGGCGGCGTACCGGCCGTCGGCGTCCGGCAGCGGCACACCGGGCAGATCGGGCTGCGCGCCGAGCGGCACCGGCTCCTCGTTCTCGCACAGGACACCCCCGACGTAGTAGCGGCCGGCAGACAACCGCAGATCGGCGGCGGGGCAGGCCCGGGGGACGCCGCCGGCATCGGTCACCTCGAACCCGCCAAACACATCGGGCTGAGCTGCACCGAGGCACGCACCGTCCTGGCGGCCGCCCCCACCCCCACCAAGGCGGCCGACCTCACCGTGCACGACCTGGAGCAACTGCTGCGCAGGGCAGGGCGCCAGCGCAACATCACCCGCTGGGCCCAGCGACTCCACCAGATCTTCCAGGCCGAGCAGTTACACCACCCAGCCATCGTCGAAGCGGCCTTCGGCGAGCAAGCCCGCGCGTCGGACGGTCAGCGGCCGTACGCTTCCAGCAGCCGCAGCCACACCTCGCTGACCGTGGGAAACGCCGGAACCGCGTGCCACAGCCGGTCCAGCGGAACCTCGCCGACGACCGCGATCGTCGCAGCGTGCAGTAGTTCCGCGACGTCCGGGCCGACGAGCGTGAAGCCGACGATCACCTTCCGGTCCTCGTCGACGACCATGCGGGCGTGCCCCCGGTATCCGTCCGCGTGCAGGGCCGATCCCGCGACGGCGCCCAGGTCGTAGTCGATGACGCGGATCCGGACCCCGGCGGCCGCGGCCGCGGCCGCAGTCAGCCCCACCGACAGCGAACGCCGTCGCCATCTCCGACGCCACCACGCCGCCGCCAATGACAGCGAGCCGACGGGGAACCGCACCCGCGGCGGCCGCCTCGCGACTGCTCCATGGGGCAGCCTCACGCAGACCGGGGATGTCCGATAGCAGCGCGCTACTTCCGGTCGCGATGACGACCGCATGCCGCGCGGTAAGCGACGTCGCGGCGCCGTCGGCGCCGGTCACCTCGACGACCCGGTCGGCACTGATCCGGCCCTGGCCTCGGTACAGCGCGATCCCAGCCGAGTTGAGCCAAGACGCCTGCCCGTCGTCATTCCAGTGCGAAGAGAAGGAGTCGCGGCGGCGAAGCACGGCCGCGGCGTCCAGGTCACCGGTCACCGCCTCACGCGATCCCGGCACCTGCCTGGCCGCCCGAAGTGCAGCCGTGCTCCGCAGCAGTGCCTTGGTCGGCATGCAGGCCCAATAGGAGCACTCACCGCCGACCAGTCCCCGCTCGACGATGGCGGCGCTCAGCCCGCCCTGCACCACCCGGTCGGCGACGTTCTCCCCGACCGGACCCGCGCCGATCACGATGACGTCTTACGTGTGGGTATCCATGTCAGTTCCCCTTGGTGGCGCGGCCCAGGCGCAGGGCCGAGACGAGGAAGAAGATGCCGCCCGGGATGGCGTAGCCGATCGCGCCGGCCAGCGCGGGCTTGTCCGCGCTGGCCGACGCGATGAACGACGCCCCCGCCAGGACCGAGATACCGCCACTGATGATCATCGGCCATTGGCCGCCCATCTTGCGGCGGGGGACAGCCACGATCAGCTGGACCAGCCCGGCCACGACCGCCCAGGTACCCCACACGCGCAGCACCGCCGGGATGCCGGACACGCTGGCGAGGGCGACGGCGGTGGCAAGGCTGACCGCGACGTTCACGTACAACAGCGCAGGCGATCCCGTTCTGCGTGACACTTTCGCGTCGACGAGGGCCGCACCCACGTCGAACAGCGGGTACAGCACGAGCAGCGCGGTGACTACGACCGGACTGAGCTTCTGGGCCATCGTCAACATCACGGCGGCCCAGACGATGGCGAACGCGAACCGGACGAAGTACAGCCGCCGCAGGGCAGAGGCGGTCCCGGCAATGCCGGACGGAGCAGCAAGGGTGGCGCTCACGGTGATCCTTTCGGTGGATTAGACGGAGGGGATGGTGGCTCAGCGTGTCCTGCGGTCGGCCTTCTCGATCAGGTGGGCGACCAAGTCGGGCCGACTTACCTGACGGCGTGCGAGGCGTTCACCTCTTCGGTATGGGCCTTAGCCCGTTTCGCCAGGTCGCACTCTTGGTCCGGCGCGATGCCCCGGTCCTGCTTAGAACCAGGTGCCAGGACGGGATGGTGTGCCAGGCCACTGCCAGATACGACGAGCCACTGGACACCACTTCCGCGAGAAAGAACGTTCTGTCCCGCAAGGGTGACAGTGGCGTCCCGGACTGTCAAGACCGAACGTTCTACCCTCCAAGATGGCTGGCATGGTGCGCAGCGAATCCGAAAGCCGTCCGTCAGATGCGCTGTCCCGGCTGCTCAACACGGGCAGCCGGGTGTTCTACGCGGAAGGGATCCACACCGTCGGCGTCGACCGCATCGTCTCGGAAGCGCAGGTGACACGGGCCACGTTCTATCGCCACTTCCCCAGCAAGGAAAACCTGGTCGTCGCCTACCTGGACGAGGCTGACCGAGCCATACGCGGCCAGGCGGACGCGGCCGTCGCTGCCGGGCTCCCGGCAGCCGACACCATCCGAGCCCTCAGTTCATCCATTGCCCAGGGCATCCAGTCCCCCGGCTTCGGGGGGTGCGCCTTCCTCAATGCTGTCGCTGAGTACCCCGACCCCGGTCACCCGGTGCACCTGGCCGTCCTCGCCCACGGTGAGGTCCCCTTCGATCGACAGGCCGTCGACGATCAGTTCGCTCGGCTCGGTGGCGTGCCCGCCATGCGGCGCGACCACCTCGAGGGAACCGGCCAGGTGAGGGCGTGGCCCGGCGGCGACGAGCGGCCCGGGCGCCGGGTCTGGACCATCCGGGGACCGCGGGGCCGGGCCGGACGGCCGTTGGGCGGCGACCAGCAGCAGCCGGTTGCCCGGGGGGATCACGATGCCGCCGGCGCCGGTGAGATCCTCGTGGTAGGTGGCGCTGTCCAGTACGGCGATCACGCCCACCTGGCCGGGCCGCGGGTCGGGCCGAGCGTTCCAGGCGCGGATCGCCTCCCCGATCGTGCCGACGACCCGGCCTCCGGACGCGTGGTCGCGGCTCACGCTGATCTGCCAGTCGAAGGCGTCGGGCCAGGGGGTGTCGCCGGCCGCGAGAGTGGCGGCGAGTGTCGCCCGCCGGTCGTGCGGTCCGGCTCCGACATCCCCGGGGAATCCGTAGCTGAAGTCCACCCGCACCCGCTCCGGCCCCACCCCGGGCGGCAGGGTGAATCGGCCGAGGGCCGGGTCGACCGCGACCCAGGGGTCGTCGTCGCCTCCGTCCGCGGGCGGGCGGGCGGGCGGGTCCAGTCCGTCAGGTCGGCGCTGATCAGGCGCGCGGGCTTCACCGGCTCGTCATGGCCGCCCAAGGTGATCTGGAACGGCGGCCCGGGCTCTACGAGCGGGACCGGCGCCGGGTCGCGGGGCGTCTCCGGTTCCTGGTGGTGCGCCGGGTCGCGCGGCGCTTCCTGTTCGCGGTGGAGCGCCAGGCGCAGCGCGTCCAGTTCGCGGTGGAGCGCCAGGCGGCGCAGCGGGGCGGGGCCTCCGCAGCCGTCGCCGCTCGGCGGACGGGTGAACAGCGGCAGGTCCCGGCCGGCCGGGTCGAAGGTCCAGCGCCCCCGCGCGGCGTCCACGGCGCGCGCGTCGAGGCCGGTGCACGGGTACGCGCCGAGCCGCCACACGTGCAGGCCGATGCCGGCGATGTTGTACCGCCCGCGCCCGCTGTCGGCGTGCCGGACGTCCACGGTGCGGGCGACCGGGTCGAAGGGGATGCCCAGAAGGTCCAGCCGCCCGGTGTCCCGCAGATCCGGGGTGCGCAGGTTGCCGGGCCGTATGTGGCCGAGGTGCTGGGTGGTGACGAGCAGCCGGAAGTACTCCACGACGTGGGCGGGCCACCCGGTGACGTCCCGGGCCAGCCGCTCCAGCCCGGCAGTGTGCCCTTGCGCCGCCGGTGGCGCAGGGTGTTGGCCACGAACGCCCAGCGCGAGGCGCCCCCGTCCGGCATCGGCGACACGGCCTCCACCCCGAGCAGGTCGCCGAGGTAGGGCAGGACCCACTCCGCGCAGGTCTCCACGAACCAGTTGTCGTACAGCCCGTCGATGTCTCTCGCAGCCGGAGCAGTTCTTCTTCGACGACTTCGAGCAGGCCGCGCAGCGGGTGGCCAAGCTCCGCGTCGCGGGCCCGGTGCGCGGCGGGCAGCAGGTCGTACACGGGGCGGCCGGGGGTCATGGCACCATCTCCGTCACCGTGATCTGTGCCGGGTCGGCGAGCAGGAGTTCGGCGGGGACCACGGCCGGCGGCGCGATTCCCGGATCGGCGTCGCGCGGCATCGCGAGGTGGGCGCGACGGGCGGGGAGCACGTCCGCCACGAGCGCCGCGTCGAACCTGGCCGCGTCGAACCTCGCGGTGCCGAAGGGGCCCGCGCCGCTCAGGTGCAGGGCGGTCAGGTTCACCGCCACCACTCCGGGGACCTGGTGCGCCACGGTGATCACCTCGGCGGCGGTCACCAGCTGGGCGAAGGCGCGCCGGTCGAAGGAGAACGCCGCTCGCAGAGCGCCGGTGACCGAGCGGAGGACGGCGTCGCGCCGCCGGTCCGCCGCCACCAGCACCGCCATCCCCACCGCGAAGGTCACCGGCCGGAAGCTCGCCACGTCCAGCCGCCCGCCCGGGCGGCCCGCCCCGTCGAGGGCGCTTCTCGGCGCGGCCAGCAACTTCGCCGAGGCGCTCTGGGAGTACAAGCGGTTCCGGAGCTGCTCATCGGCCAGCTCGGTGTCGAGCCGTCCGCCGATCTGGTCCGGCTGGTCTTCGGTGAGGCCGTCGGCGAACACGCCGTCGGACACGGGTCCCGCACGGTCTGACCCGGCCGGGTGACCGGCGTCGCGGTGGTGTCACCGCCGCCCGTCCCGCCCGGCGACGAGCCGCGCCCTGCTCGAGAG
Source organism: Sphaerisporangium perillae (assembly GCF_023276435.1). GTDB lineage: Bacteria > Actinomycetota > Actinomycetes > Streptosporangiales > Streptosporangiaceae > Sphaerisporangium > Sphaerisporangium perillae. The sequence continues at coordinate 89,527 of NZ_JALLPO010000027.1, read as the reverse complement.
CCTGGCCGGCCAGGCAGGGGCCTGACCGGCCAGGGACAACCGGCTAGGCGAGCAGCCGCGCCACGGCCAGGGCGGCTTCGGGATGCCCGGCCAGCAGCGCGCTCACCTCCCGGTGATCGGCGCCGCCGGCCAGCGGAGCCCGCCACTCCGCGTCGCACCCGAGCAGCTCGGCCACCGCGTCGCACGCCGCGGGATGCCCCGCCAGCAGCTCGGTCACCGGCCCCGCGGGCACCGGCGCGGGTGCCCGCTCGGCTCCGGGCGCGGACCGCGCCGGTCGCTCCGACCACGGCGGCGCCCAGGCGTCCACCGCGGCCAGGCCACCCGGGAACGTGCGGCCCGCCTCGCGCACGAGCATCGGCATCAGCTCGCCCGCCTGATCCCGCAGCATCGTGATCAGCTTTGGCAGCCACGGAAGCAGGACGGTGTCGGGCAGCCGCCCGAAAGCCTTGGAGATGACCTCGACCACGAAGCCCGCGAGGGCCGGAACGGGCTCCACGGCCTGCACGAACCCCATGATGTACAAGGGGAACGACGGGATCACCAGAGGGTTGGCCAGCAGCTCGTCGCACCGCGCCCGCAGCTCGGGCAGCGGCAGCAGGCCGAGCTGCGACTGGGCGGCCCACAGCAGCGCCATCTTGGCGGGCGCCTCGGGATGCGACTGCCGCACGGCCAGTTCGAGCTGGACGCGGTCACATCCCAGCGCCAGCGCGAGGCTCTCCAAGGTGAACAGGAACCCGAGCATGGCGCCCACCTGCCGGACACCGGTGTCCTCGTCGACGAAGGCGGTCGGCAGCAGCGTGCAGTAGTGCGCGTACCCGGTGCTGACGAACGCCTCGCACCAGGCGGGAAGCTCCGGCTCGGTGGCGCGGTAGTAGGCCAGCAGCCGCCGGATCCGGCGCAGCACCTCCGGCGCCTCGTCCACGGTGCGCTCGGCCGCCAGCAGCTCCACGGCGCGCGCCCCGAGCTCGTCGGCGAACCGCCTGCCGCCCAGGTACAGCAGGGCGTCCTCGACCGCCGCGAGGGCGGCGGCCGCCGTGGCCTCCGGCTCCCACACGGCGCGGCGGAGCCGCTGCTCCAGCACCTGCTCGACGGTGACGCCCTCGTAGCCGAGCTCGATGATGGAGCGCTGGTGGCGGCCGAACGACAGGTCCCAGCTCTCCTGGATCGACCGCTCGCCCAGCCTGCGCTCACCCATGATGGGCCGGACCGCGTCCTGCGGCAGCAGGTAGCGCAGCATCCACAGCAGGTCGGAGCAGGGCACCACCTCGGGGTCCGCCTTGAGGTCCAGCAGCGCCCGCTGGATCGTGCGCTTCTCCAGGTCCAGCCCCAGCGGCTTCAGCCGGTCGTACACGTCGCGGGCCAGCGGCGGCAGGGCATCGTACCCGACCTCGCCGACCCGGTCGCCGCCGAGGAGGATCTCGCACAGGCGGCGCACGTCGCGGCGTCCGGGCACCGCGTCCTTCTCGATGCACGTGACGGCCGCGTCCTGGAAGTCGTACGGCGTGGGCCGGGCCCTGTTACGCATGCCCGCGAGCAGGATCGAGGTCTCGAACACGGCGATGGCGTCCGCCGTGCTGGCCAGATAGCCGTTACGGCGGGCCAGCCGCACGACGTCGACGCACCAGCCGAGCAGCTCGGCCTCGTCGAGGTCGTCCAGGGCGGGCGGCTTGGACATGAAGCCGGACAGCCGATCGGCGACCGGCGCCGGCGGGCTCGGCGCGCCCTGCCGGACGCGTGCGGACCGCTTGCGGGTGCCCTTCTGGCCGGCCAACTGGTAGGGGGTGTCGCCGCCGCGCGCCACGGCCTTGGCCCAGGTCGCCGCGGCGATCGACACCGAGCCGGAGGCCAGCCCGAACTGCGCCTCGATGGCCGAGTGGCTGGAGGGGATGAGCCCGTACAGCCAGCGGGTGGCCGTGCGTGGGCTGATGTCGTAGGCCGGCGCCTCCGACGCCAGGCCGAACTGTTCGACCTGGCTGGCGGCGTGGAAGGCGCCGCACACATGCAGGCATTCCGCCGGGTCGGCGCCCGACGCGGCCAGGTGCTCGCGGATCCGGGTCCACATGTAGCGCTCGCGGTCCTCGTCCCTCGCCAGCCGGTCGCCGCCTGGGCCGAGCCGCCGGAACAGGCTGCCGATCAGCACCATGACCTGCCGGTAGGTGTCGTAGTCCGCGCCGGCGAGGGGCTGCTCGACGTACTGGTCCCACCACTCCGACCAGTGCCTGACCTTGCCGTGGTGCAGCAGGTGCTCTTCTAGCTCTGCGAAGCGGGGGCGCAGGTCGCCGATCTCGATGCCCACGGCGTCGCCGTGCAGGCCCGCGTCGTCCCCGTGCCCCGCCGCCTCCGGCTCCTCCTTGGGAGACCACTGGAAGACGTGGTCCGACGAGCGGTCCACCAGCACCAGCTCGACGCCGGGCGTTTCGAGGGCGTAGGCGATGGCCTGGTACTCGGCCGACGCCTCGGTGATGGGGGCTACCACGCTGAGCGGCCCCCAGGCCGGGGGGAAGCCGTCGAGGTCGGTCGCGAACGCCTGCAACGCCACGGGGAGGCGGCAGTTGCGCAGCTCGGTCAGCAGCGGCCGCAGGTCCTCGCAGAGTTCCAGGTAGATGACCTTCGGCTGCTTCTCCCGCAGGCGCCGCACCATGGCCAGCGCCGAGGCGGGGGAGTGGTGGCACACCGGGAAGATCTCGAGCTCCTCGCGCAGCGCCCGGTCGACGTCGTCCACCAGGCCCGACAGGATGCCGGGCACGGCGGAGGGGGCGCCGGCGAAGGCGGTGGCGGCGTCGAGCAACTGCTCGCGGAGTGCGCCGAAAGGACTCATGAGAGCGTGGCGATGGCCTGGCGGCCGCCTTCGAGGAAGCCCTGCCACGGCCCGCCGTCCTGCTTGCTGCGGGGCTCGACGACGCCGTGCCAGTACTTGTTCAGGATGGCCAGGTCCTCGGGGCTGCGGCGGGCGAGCGAGCCGACCAGCGAGCCGGCGAGCGTCTCGGCGCGCAGGGTGCGGTCGCCGAAGAAGTTGCTGTGCAGGATGGCGTCCTCGAGCACGCCGATCTGCTCGGCCGTGGACAGCGCGGACTCGAGCTTCTCGTCGTCGCTGGTGGCCGAGGCGGCGGCGGCGCGCAGGTCGGCGAAGCTCTGCAGCAGGATGTCCAGCAGCGTGGGCGGCACGTCCAGCTCGATCCGGTGCCGGCGCAGCAGCTCCTCGGTGCGGAAGCGGACGATCTCCGTCTCGCTGCGCTTGTTGGTCACGACGGGGATCCGGACGAAGTTGAACCGCCGCTTCAAGGCCGAGGAGAGGTCGTTGACGCCCCGGTCGCGGCTGTTGGCCGTGGCGATGATCGAGAATCCGGGCTGGGCGAAGACGATGTTGTCGTCGTCCAGCTCCGGGATGGACACGTACTTCTCGGACAGGATGGAGATCAAGGCGTCCTGCACGTCGCTGGTGGACCGGGTCAGCTCCTCGAAGCGGCCGATCACGCCCTGCTCCATCGCCGTCATGATGGGCGAGGGGATCATCGACTGGCGGGACTGGCCCTTGGCGATCACCATGGAGACGTTCCACGAGTACTTGATGTGGTCCTCGGTGGTGCCGGCCGTGCCCTGGACGACCAGGGTGGAGTTGCGGCAGATGGCGGCGGAGAGCAGCTCGGCCAGCCAGCTCTTGCCGGTGCCCGGGTCGCCGATCAGCAGCAGGCCGCGGTCCGAGGCCAGGGTCACGATGCTGCGCTCGACGAAGCTGCGGTCGCCGAACCACTTCTGCGGGATCTCGCGGTCGAGGCCGTCGGAGCGCTCGGAGCCGAGCACGAACAGCCGCACCATGCGGGGGCTGAGCCGCCACGAGAACGGCTTGGGGCCGTCGTCGATCGACTCCAGCCAGTCGAGCTCTTCGGCGTACTTCACCTCGGCGGGGGCACGCAGCATGTCGTCGGTCATCAGAAGGGGACTCCTAGGTCAGGAAGTTCTTGAGCTCGAACACGAGTTTGCGGATGTGGCCCGAGATCACCGGGGTGCCCAAATCCTTGAGCTTCTGGCGGTACCACGGGTCCACGCTCTGGTGGCCGGAGCTGTTCACCGAGCCCACGGGGATGAACTTCACCCCCGAGCGGTGCACCGCCTCGAAGTCGGTGATCAGCGCGCGGTTGTCGTAGAAGTCGGAGATCCACACCATCACGGTGTTGCGCGGATCGGCGATCTTCGGCCGGGCCAGGGCCATCGCGGCGGTGCCGTCGGTGCCGCCACCGAGCGTGGTGCGCAGCAGCACCTCGAACGGGTCGTGCACCCACGGGGTCAGGTCGAGCGCCCGGGTGTCATAGGCGATCAGGTGCACGTCCACCTTGGGCAGCCCCGCGAAGATCGACGCCAGGATGGTGCAGTTCACCATCGCGTCCACCATCGACCCCGACTGGTCGACGACCACGACCAGCCGGGCGGGGGTGGTGCGGCGGGCGGTGTGCCGGTAGTACAACCGGTCCACGTACAGCCGCTGGTCCTCCGGGCTCCAGTTGGTGAGGTTCTTCCAGATCGTTCGTTCCAGGTCGAGGTTGCGGAAGACCCGCTTCGGCGGCACCGACCTGTCGATGACGCCCACGCTGGTCTTCTCGACCTGCGTCCGCAGCACCTCTGCCACCTCGTCCACGAACCTGCGGATCAGCGCCTTCGCGTTGGCCAGCGCGACTCCCGACAGGTTGGACTTGTCGCGCAGAAGCTGCTCGATGAGCGACATGCTCGGCGTGAGCCGCTTGGCCAGGACGGGGTCGGCCAGCACCTCGCGCAGGCGCATGCGCTTGACGAGGTCGCCCTCCAGCCCCGCCAGGACCGCCGCCAGCTCCTCATCGCCGGGACGTGAGCGAAGCCCTCCGGGCTCGCATCCCATGCCGCGCTCGAACCAGCCCGCGTCCTGCTGCCAGCGCGCCAGGTCGCCGGCGGTGACGCTGCCCGTTCCCGTCGAGAACACGTTGAGCAGCAGCTTCGAGACCAGGGCCGCACGCCGCACCTCGCCCCCGTCCGAATGCTCCCGCTCCACCAGCAGGTCCTGCAGCTCGGCGCCCAGCTCGGGGAAGCGCTGCACCAGGTTGTCCACCGACACCCCGGGATCGAGCAGCGCGGGCGGCAGCCCCAGGTCGTCGACGATGGCCACGCTTGCGGCCTCCAGCGCGGGCTGCTCGTCGCCGTCGAACAGCCGTGACAGCAGGCGCCAATAGAGCACCTGGCGCCGGTTCTGGTCGGCGCCGTTCAAAGAGTCGCTCATCGCCGCAACAGCCGCCCTGCCCGCTCGCGGAGCACGGCGACCACGTCACCGGCCCTGGCCTCGGCCTTGACGACCTTGGGATCGGTGGGCCCGAGCGCCCAGTCGCCGTTGTGCGCGGCGACCGGCTTGCGCTTGACCGTCGCCTGCACCGCCAGGGGCTGCAGCAGCCATCGCCCACCGTCCCAGCGCATCAGGCCGAGGCACGACGAGGAGGCGGCCACCAGTTCGGGGGTGAGCGGGCCGCAGGCCGGCAGCCGGTCGAGGTCGACGTCGAGCGTGTGACCGCCCAGGTCGAACGAGCCGCCGTCGGCCGTGTACCCCTCCACCAGCACGGGCTCGGCGATGCGTACAGGATGGCGGTCCAGGGGCGGCACCGCCGGGGCGAGCGCCTCGCCGAGCCGGACCCGGGCGGTCGCGAACGGGTCGGCCGCCTCGCCGGCGCGGGCGCGCTCCTCCTTCCAGACCAGATCGCCGCCGCGTAGCAGCGGCATGTCGGTGATCTCCACGCTGAGGTGCCCGGCCAGCGCTCCGAGCAGGACGGGATATCCGCTCATCAGCCGCCACACGGCCGGGCCGGCGATCGTGTCGACCTTCGCCGCGGCCAGGCTCGTGCGAACCAGCCGGGACGGGGAGCCGCCGGCGGGTTCGAGGATCGCGTGGACCTGCACGCGCACGACCGTGCCGTGCTCGTGCACGTCGGCCCCGAGGAGCAGCAGCCGCCCCGACACCGGCTCGGCGCCGCCGTGCCACGCACCGGCCTGCGACAGCAGCAGACCGCGCGTCCACAGGTCGGCCCACCGGCGGACGGGCAGCCGCTCCATCGTCGCGACCGGGCACGACGCGCGCAGCTCGGCCGCCAGGCCGTCGAGCAGCACCGCCGCCCCTCGCAGCTCGGGCACGGCCAGCAGGGCGTCGAGCGTCTGGTCGGAGGCGGAGACGAGATCGTGATCCACCCCTCGCCATCCGGCGATGGCCAGCTCGCGCAGCCAGACCCGGCACCCGCCGAGCAGGTTGCCCGCCACCTCGGCCGTCGCCGCCGAAGGCTTCCACGCCGCCCGCGAGCGCCCGAGCGCGGCGTCGAGGCGGCCGAGCAGGGCGTCGTGCACCGCGCCGAACAGCGCGGCCCGCCCGCCGGCCAGCGCCGCCAGATGCTCGTCGGAGACCGACCCCGCGGCGACCTTCTCCGCCGCCTCGCCCGCCCGCTCGCCGAGCGGGGTGGCCGCCAGCGCGCCGGCCAGGGCGGCCAGGGCCGCGGCCCGCTCCTCGCCGAGCCGGGCGAACCCGTGGACCAGAGCGTCGTCGAAGCCCGTCACCACATCGAGCGCCTCATCGACCCCCGCCGGGGCGCCGGCGAGCAGCTCGCCGAGCTGTACGCCGAGCATCAGCGCACCGTCCCCATGGCCGGGAACCAGTGCAGCTCGGTCAGGGGCTCGGTGCTGTCGGGCATCTCCAGGTAGGCCAGGTGGCGCAGGAAGCGGCTGAACACCACCGCCGCGGGGGTGCGCTCCGGCGGGCCGCTCATGCAGCTCATCAGAGAGGCGCCTTCGGGGACCTCGACCCGGAGGTAGCGGGCCACCCGGTCGAGGCCGTACTGCAGCACGGCCTCGTCGGCGAGCGCGTGCAGATGCTTGCACGGAGAGCTGTGCACGGCCCCGCACGGCCGGTTGTTGTTGGTGCTGCAGGCGAAGGCGTGGGTCCCGGCGGTGATCGACGAGACGTAGACCCGCGCGATGTCCGACCCGCTCGACACCACGCCCTGCAACCGGCCGTCGGCCAGCTCGACGAACGGCACCTTCGCCAGTTTGCGCGGCTCGACGGGCGGTATCACCCGCACCACGCTGCGCCGTTCCCACGCGGTCCTGTCCGCGTCCACCACCTTCGACCTCCAGCCCGAACGGCTCGCGGACGCCAACCGGAACGTCGGCGCCTACGCGAACGGCCGATCAATGATCACGGAACCTACCCCACCGCACCGACAATCGGCGGCGGTTCAGTGGCTCGACGAGCAAACCAGCGCATAGGCCCTGATCATGGACGGCGCACGGCCCGGACCGCGTGGACGCCGTGCCATGCGAGGACGAGACGCGGTGCGAGTAGGAGGCGTGGCGCCTCACGGAATTCTTGTCTCCTCACCTGCGCACGGTGATCGTGTAACCGCCGGCCACGGCCGCCTGCCGGGGCGCGTGGTACCTTTCGCGACCAGGTGTGTCCGCACGCCATGGCCGCGAACGGGACGTATGGGGTGGGTGTGCGATGAGCCCTGAGTCAGTGCTGCGCCAGGCGATCGCCGAGCGCATGATCCGGCTGCCCGCCGGGGAGATCGTCCTGCGGGACGAGGGCACGAAGACGAACTGGAAGGCCGAGGTCGGGGCCTTTCGGCTGGCGCCGTATCCGGTGACCCGCGAGCTGTACCGCGCCGTTCTGGGTGAGGCGCCCGCGAGCGCGGCGGGGCCGCGGACGCCGGTGACCGAGGTCTCCTGGCTGGAGGCCGTCCGGTTCTGCAACCTGCTCTCGCGGGCGACGGGGCTCGAACCCTGCTACTCGATGGGCGACGACCCCGACGGGCAGGACGTGGTCTGCGACTGGGAGGCCGGCGGCTATCGCCTCCCGTCCGAGGCGGAGTGGGAGTACGCCTGCAGGGCGGGGACCTCAGGCGTCCGCTACGGAGAGCTGGACGAGATCGCCTGGTACCGCGGGAACTCCGGCGGCGAGGTGCACGACGTCGCGACCAAGGCGCCGAACGCGTGGGGCCTGCACGACATGATCGGCAACGTGTGGGAGTGGTGCTGGGACGTCTACGATCCCGGCGTCTACGGCCCGTACCGCGTGTTCCGCGGCGGGGGTTTGTACGACCACCCGCGAGGATGCCGGGCGTCGTGCCGCCGCAAGAGCCACCCGACGTTCCGCATCGACGACCTCGGGTTCCGGCTCGCCCGATCGCTGTGAACGGGGGCCGGGCCCGGCGGGGCCCGGCCGCCGGTCGCTCGGCCGCGATGTACCGCTGCAGTATTAACGCGGACCCTGGGCGTGCGGGGCCCGATCCTGCCGATGGGCAACGCCATCGACGATCAGCGCATCCGCTCGCTCGCCGGGCGGCGCGACGACCTGCGGCGCGCCTTCGACTGGGACGACCGCCTGGTCGTCCTCGGTGTGGGGCAGGTACAGCCGAGAAAGGGCGTCGAGGAATTCGTCTCCTGCGCCAGGAGCCTGCCGCATCTGAGATTCGTGTGGGTGGGCGGAATGCAGTTCGGCATGATCTCCGACGCCCGGCACGACCTGACGCGCCTGCGGGAGAACGCCCCGGCAAACGTGACGTTCACGGGACTGGTGCCGAGAGAGAAGGTCTTCGAGTACTGCGCGGCGGCCGACGTGTTCTTCCTGCCGTCCAAGCACGAGACGTTCGGCCTGGCCACGCTCGAGGCGGCCACCGCCGCGTTGCCGGTGGTCGTGCCCGACCTTCCCTGCTACCGGGAATGGCTGAAGGACGCCTACCTGCACGCGCGGACGGTGACGGAGTTCGTCGAGCTGCTCCGGAGCCTGGAGGACCCGGAGGTACGCGCCACATGGGCGAACCTCGCCTCGGCCGCCGCCGAGGCGCACGGCTCCCCGGCCCTGATGCACGGCCTGCGCGAGGCCTACCTCCTCGCCGCGACACGCCACCGGCCGTGACCGCCCGGAGGATCGGAGACGCCCGCCCGTCCTCCGCGTGCCCTGGCCGATCTCGCTGCCGGTTGCCGCGTCAGCCGTTGATCATGCCGTCCCATGGGCGCAGGCGGCGCCCTTGCCTGCCGCCGCCGGGGACTCCTCCGTTACAGGTCGCCGCGGGCGGCGCCGTCCCCCGGGCCGCGCTCGGCCGCCCAGTCGAGCAGCGACTCGGCGGTGTCGAAGCGCCGGCTGGAGACGTCCTCGCCGAGGATCACACCGATCAGCCGGTGTCCGTCACGGTCGGCCGCGAAGGTCAGGCAGAAGCCGGCGGCGTTGGTGAAACCGGTCTTCACGCCGAGCACGCCAGGTTCGCCCAGCAGCCTGTTGGTGCTGGTCCAGGTGTAGGCCTGGTGCTCCTCGGTCTCGTCGACGGAGTGGCTGGAGGTCGAGACGACGCGCGCGAAGGCCTTGTCGCGCAACGCCGCCGCGGCCAGCCGCGCCTGGTCCTGTGCGGTGGAGTAGCCGTCGCCCTCGGAGGTGGGAAGCCCGTCGGCGTTGACGTACAGGGTGTCGCGCAGGCCGAGCCGCCGCGCGGTGGCGTTCATCTTGCCGACGAATCCGTCGACGCCGGGGCCGTAGGTGCGGGCCAGGGCGTGGGCGGCGTCGGCGCCCGAGGGCAGCAGGAGGCCGTACAGCAGCTCCTTGACCGGAAGCCGGTCACCGGGCCGCAGGTCGGCGGTCGTGCCGTCGCCGTCCTCCGCGTACTGCACGTCGTCCGCTGTGATCTTGACGGTGTCCGACGGCCCGGCCTCGCTCAGGACGACGTAGGCGGTCATGACCTTGGTGAGGCTCGCTATCGGCATCCGCTCGGTGGCGTTCTCGCTGAGCAGGGTTTTGCCGTTGGAGGCGTCGATCAGGTAGGTGGCGCGTCCGTACACGGCCGGCGCGGCATACGCCTTTCCGGCCTGGGCGGAGAAAGCCGGCGCCTGGGCGGCCTGGGCCGGTGCCGGCGCTGCCGAGAACCCTGTGACCAGGGCGAACATCGCTGTAAAGCCGCTGAGGGCTACTTTCCGGTTGAGCACGGAGTTCAGGCTGCCATGCTGTTAGAGGTGCTTTTATACGTCTTTAGGTAAAAATAATTACGGTTACTGCGACATCTGGGATTAGTGGGGCCGCTGATCGGCATGGTGACGGCGGAACCGACCCTCAGGGTGAGCCGATGGCGGGCAGGCGGAGGACGAACCTGGCGCCTCGCGGCGAATCCTCTATCCGCAGGGTTGGTCTCGATCGTGTTGCGGACCGTGTGGTCGAGGCCCGCCCCGATCAACGTGAACGCGATCAGTGACAGCACCGCCGTCACGATCGTGTAGCGCGCCCGGATGGAGGATCGCCGGAGACGCGACAGCGGTCCACCGCTCGAGTTGCCGCCCACTTCCACTCCGCCGTTTGCCGTAAAAGTGCAGGTCAAGGTACTTGCTATAACTGACTTGTCAGGTAAAACGGACATATCGGATACATCTTGCCCAGGCCGCCACGCCGGCGGCGCGCCTTGGAGGTTCGCCACGGCGACCCGGCGCCGCGCGGTCGCGAGACGGGCCGGCCGCGGCCATGGCCGGAGGCGGCAAAGAGCGCGCAATCATCTGCGCCACGGGCGCCGAGAGCGGGACCGGCGCCCGGCGGGAGGGTAGGGAACTGACATCGCCGATGTCGGTACCAGCGGAAACGCCCGCGACCGACTCCCGAAGGGCCAGGTGCTAACGCGATGGATCGTCACTGTGCGCAGCATCCGCTCGCCCGTGTGGCCGCCGGCACGAAGTGGCCGGCGCGCGCGGCGCTCGTGATCGCGATGTCCGCGGCCGTCGCGTGGCCGCCGCTCGCCGCGCACGCCCGGACGGTTCCCGAGGGGTCACGGCTGATCGCGACCACCGGCGACCGCGGCCCGATCATCATCGGGAACGGCAAGCGCAACAGGAACTACGCGCAGGTGCTCAGCCCCACCCACATGCACGGCGTGCAGCACGTGTCCAACGCGAGCGTCATAGGAGCGTCCCCTTCGCAGTCCGGCTACTGCAGGAAGAAGCACCGGGTGTGCCACATCTCCGAGAAGATGTGGGTCTCCGACCGCCGCCGGTAGCCCGCGGCACGACGACCCGGCCGCTCCGGCCACGCAGGGACGCCGGTTGGGACCATGACGTGACCGGTTGGGTGACGAAACGGGCCCATAGGGCGCTACCGTTTACGGAGTGGAGGAGATCGATCGCCAAATCGTGATGCTGCTGACCGCGGACGGGCGCATGAGCTTCACCGACCTCGCCAAGGAGACAGGCCTGTCGGTGTCGGCCGTGCACCAGCGGGTGCGCAGGCTGGAGAAGCGCGGCGTCATCCGGGGCTACGCGGCCCTGGTCGATCACGACGCCGTCGGGCTTCCGCTCACGGCCTTCGTCTCGATCAAACCCATCGACCCCTCCGCGCCCGACGACGCGCCCGAGAAGCTCGAGTATCTGACGGCCATCGAGGCGTGCCACAGCGTCGCCGGGGATGAAAGTTACATCCTCAAGGTGCGAGTGCAGTCCCCGAACGCGCTGGAGCATCTGCTCCAGCAGATCCGGGCCTCAGCGAACGTCTCCACCCGCACCACCATCGTGCTCAGCACCCCCTACGAGCACCGCACCCCCGACCTGACCGCCGGCACCGCCTGATCGCGCTCACACCGGCGTGGACACCGGCCCGGTGAAGCCCGCCCGGAGCCGGTCCGCGGCGGCGTCCCCGGCGCCGAGACGGTCCAGGCCGAGCAGCGCGGCGCCGACGATGGGCGGCACGTCGGCGACCAGCAGCACCGCATGGGGCGCCTGCGCGGCGTACCTCTCCTCGACCAGCGCCATCAGCAGGGGATCGCGCGCGGTGAGCACGCCACCGCCCAGCACGACCTCGCAGCGCTCGGCCAGCAGGCCGAGACGGCGCATCGCGACCACCCCCATGACGGCCACCTCGTCGGCCTGGCGCTCCACCAGCCCCCTGGCGACGGCGTCCCCCTCGGCCGCCGCCGCCAGCAGGGCCGGCACCAGGCCGTGCAGCCGTTCGGCGGCCAGCTCGCCGAAGTGCAGCCCGAGGACGACCTCCTCGGCCAGCCGCGTGCCGAAGAACCGGCGGACCGCCTCCAGCAGGAGGGTCCGCGGGCCCCTGCCGTCCTCGGCGCGCACGGCGTGCCACAGGACCTCCTCGCCGAGCCCGAGGCCGCCGCCCCAGTCGCCGCTGATCCTGCCGAGGGCCGGGTACCTGGCCACCTCGCCGGCCGGGGAGACCCCGACCGCGTTGATCCCGGCGCCGCAGACGACCGCGACGCCCCACGGCCGCGACGCCCCGGCCCGCAGCAGCGCGAAGGTGTCGTTGCCCACCACCACCTCGCGGCCGTACCCGCGGGACAGGATCTCCGCGCGGAGCAGCTCCTCCTCGACGGGCAGGTCGGCCCCGGCCACGTAGGCCGCCACGTGGTCGGCGAACGGGGGCCGCGCCCCGGGGCCGAGCGCGAGGCGCGCGGCCTCGCCCAGCACGTCGATCGCGGCGGGCACGCCCGCGCTCTGCGGGACGAACCCTCCGCCCCGGCCGGTGGCGAGGACCGTGCCGTCCTCCGCCACCAGGGCGACGTCGGTCTTGCTGTTGCCGCCGTCGACCGCGAGCACCGTCCTCACGCCGGCACCGCCCCGTCGCCGGCCCAGGGCAGGTAGGGGCGGTTGGCGGCGACGAGCCGCTCGGCCAGGTCGGCCGACACCGACGCCTGCCCGATCAGCGGGTGGGCCAGCAGCGCGTCGGTGACGCGCTCGGCCCCGCCGCGCAGGGCGGCCTCCAGCGCGAGCGTCTCGTAGGCGGTGACGTGCGCGATCAGCCCGGCGTACAGCGGCTCGACCGGGTCGACCGGCAGGGCGCGGGCTCCGGAGGACCCGATGCGCGCGGGCACCTCGATGACCGCGTCGGCGGGGAGGAACGGCAGCGTGCCGTCGTTGCGCAGGTTGACCACCTGCGTGTCGCCCCGGTCGTTCATCAGCGAGGCGATCAGCGCGACCGCCGACTCGGAGTAGAAGGCGCCGCCCCGCCGCTCGAGCAGCTCGGGCTTGGTGTCCACCGCCGGGTCGGCGTAGAGCGCGAGCAGCTCCCGCTCCATGGCGGCGACCTCGGCGGCCCGCGTCGGCTTGGACCGCTGCTCGGCGACGACGGCGTCGTGCTCGTAGAAGTAGCGCAGGTAGTACGAGGGCACGACGCCGAGCCTGCGGATCAGCGGCGCGGCGAGCCCGACGTCGGCGGCGATCTCCTCGCCGTGCTCGGCCAGCAGCCGGGGCAGGACGTCCTGGCCGTCCAGGTGGACCGAACGCTCCCAGGTCAGGTGGTTCAGCCCGACGTGGCCGAGCGAGATCCGCTCCGGGGCGACCCCGAGGTGGGCGGCGAAGCGCCGCTGGAAGCCGATCGCCACGTTGCACAGGCCGATGGCCCGGTGCCCGGCCTGCAGCAGGGCGCGGGTGACGATGCCGACCGGGTTGGTGAAGTCGACGATCCAGGCGTCGGGGGCCGCCTTGGCGACGCGCTCGGCGATGTCCAGCACGACGGGCACGGTGCGCAGCGCCTTGGCCAGGCCGCCCGCCCCGGTCGTCTCCTGCCCGACGCACCCGCACGCCAGGGGGAGCGTCTCGTCGACGTTGCGCGCGGCCTGCCCGCCCACCCGCAACTGCAGCAGCACCGCCTGCGCCCCGGCGACGCCGTCCTCGACGGTGGTGGCGGTGCTCACCGTGGCGGGGTGCCCGGCCCGCAGGAGCATCCGCGCCGCCATCGCCGACACCGGCGCGAGGCGCCGCTCGTCGGGGTCGATGAGGACGATCTCCGACAGCGGCAGCTCGTCGCGCAGGCGCGCGAATCCGTCGATCAGCTCCGGTGTGTAGGTGGAGCCGCCCCCGACAACGGCCAGTTTCATCATTTGACTCCCGTCAGCTTGACGCCCTCGATGAATGCCTTCTGGGCGAGGAAGAACACGATGATCACCGGTGCCATGGCCAGCAGGGTGGCGGCCATGGTCAGGTTCCACTGGACGCGGTGCACGGCTCTGAAGGATGCCAGACCGAGCGACAGCGTCCAGTTCGAAGAGTCGGTCCCCGCGTACAGCAGGGGCCCGTAGTAGTCGTTCCAGCAGTAGAAGAACTGGAAGAGCGCCACCGCGGCGATCGCGGGCCGCGCCATGGGCAGGATGACCCGGATCAGCGTGCGGAACTCGCCGCAGCCGTCGACGCGCGCCGCGTCGGAGTACTCCTTCGGGATCGTCACCAGGAACTGCCGGAGCAGGAAGATCGAGAAGGCGTCGCCGAGCAGCATGGGCAGGATGAGCGGCCACAGCGTCCCGGTGAGGTGGAACCGCGCCCACAGCAGGTAGATGGGCACGGCGACGACCTGCGGAGGCAGCATCATGGTGGTGATGACCAGCAGGAACGCGAGCCTCCTGCCCGGGAAGCGGAGTCGCGCCAGCGCGTAGGCCACCGGGATCGACGAGATGAGCATGAACGCGGTGGCGAGCACCGCGTAGAGCATCGTGTTGGCGATCCAGGTGAGCAGGGGGGCCCTTGCGAAGATGTCGGCGAAGTTGCCCCACTCCCATCGCTCGGGCCACAGCTGCGAGGTGAGGGCCTGCTGGTCGGTCATGACGGCGGTCAGGCCGATGAACATCAGCGGGGCGAGGAACATGATCGACAGGGCGATGGCGAGGGCGTGGGTGGCGATCCATCCCAGCGCGGCGCGCCTGCGGTGGTTCCGGTGCCGGCGGGGGCGGGCCTCGCGAGCGGCCCGGGCCGGAGCGGCGGTCAGGGTCATGCCTCCTCCTCAAGGCCCCGGAACTGGCGCAGCAGGAAGAGCGTGAACACCATCGACACCACGAAGAGGATCACTGCCAGGACGCACGCGTAGCCCATGGCGAAGTCGCGGAACCCCTGGTGGAAGAGCCATTCAGGGAAGGTGAGGGTGGACTGGTCGGGGTAGCCGGGGACGAAGACCGAGCCGGCGGAGTCCGTCCCCCCCGACGCCACCCGGGCCGCCACCATCGCTTGAGTGAAGTACTGAAGTGTCTGGATGACCCCGGTCACCGCGGCGAACATCAGCACCGGCCGGATCACCGGGAGCGTGATGTGGAAGAACTGCCGCCAGGCGCCGGCGCCGTCCAGCGCCGCGGCCTCGTACAGCTGCTTCGGCACGTCCAGCAGCGCCGCCAGGAAGATGACCATGAGGTCGCCCACCGACCACAGCGCCAGCAGCGTGAGGCCCGGCTTGGCCCAGGCGGGGTCGCCGAACCAGTCGGGCGAAGGAAGGCCGATCGCCGACAGGATCGCCGCCACCGGCCCCGTGCCGGGGTTGAGCAGGTAGACGAACCCCAGCGTCCCGGCCACCAGCGGCACCAGCGAGGGCAGGTAGAACACCGTGCGGAAGAACCCGGTGCCCGCCTTCAGCTTGGTGACCAGCTGCGCCACGCCGAGGCCGAACAGCACCCGCAGCGGCACCATCACCACGACCAGCCACAGCGTGTTCCTGATCGAGGTCCAGGCCGCCTCGTCCTGCAGGAAGTACCGGTAGTTCAGCCACCCCACCGGCTCCAGGGTGAACATGTCGTAACGCTGGAAGGAGAAGTAGACGGTCGCGATCAGCGGGTAGCCGAAGAAGACCGAGAAGCCCACCAGCCAGGGGGAGAGGTAGAGCAGCGCCACGAGGCTCCCGCGGTGCCGGCCCTTCGGCCGGGCCGGCTCCGCGGCTCCGCGACGCCCGAACGTCGTCGTGGCCATGGATCAGTCGCCCGCGGTCAGCTTGAGCTTGTCGTCGATCTTCTTGTCGACCTCCGCGAGCAGCGCGTCCAGGTCGGGCGCCCGGCCCGACTCCCACTTGATCTGGGCCTCCTGCAGCGTCTGCTGGTTGAACACCGAGTTGATGTGCGCCGGGAGCGTGCTGCTGCTCGGGTTGGCGAAGATGTCGAGGAAGGTCTGGAAGTTCGGGTCCTTGTCCAGCTTGGGGGACTGCAGCGCGGGCAGCGTGCTCGGCACGTTGCGCAGGGCGTTGGACAGGCTCACCAGGGCGCCGGTGTCGGTGGTGAGGTACCGGACCAGCTCCCAGGCCGCGTCGGAGTGCGCGGCGCCCCGGGGGATGCCGATGATCGTGCCCGCGATGAAGCCGCCCCCGTACAGCTGCGGCTTGTCGTCGGCGACCGGCATCGGGGCGGTGCCGTAGTCCAGCCCCTTGGCGTCGGTGGCGATCATGGCGTTGCGCCACTCGCCGTCGATGGCCATGGCGACCTTGCCCTTCATGAACGGGTTGGCGGCCGACCACTCATCGCCCAGGCTCTTGCGGAACTTCTCCAGCTTGTCGTACCCGAACCAGTCGACCAGGTCCTTCTGCCACTTCATGAGCTGCTGCCACGCCGGGTCGCCGCCGATGGCCGAGGTGCCGTCCGGGTTGGTCCACTTGGCGCCGACCATGGCCCCGGTGTGGATCGGGGCGTTCTCGTACATCTGGCTGCTCGGGACGAAGCCGGCGACCTTGATGTTCCCCTGGGCGTCGCGCACGGTGCACTTCTTGGCGAGGGCGGACAGCTCCGAGAGCGTCTTCGGCGGCTGCGCGCCCTTCATCAGCTTCTTGTTGTAGTACAGGCCGTAGGTGTCGGCGAGCATGGGCATCACGCACCGTTTGCCCTGGTACTGGGTGTACTCCGCGATCACCTTGGGGAAGATCGACTCATCCACCTTGCTCGCCGACATGTACGGCTTGAGGTCCTGGAAGACCCCGGTCTTGCAGAAGGTCGCCACGCTGTCGGTCGTGAAGGACAGCGCCACGTCCGGCGGGTTGCCGCCGCGCGCCGCCTGGATGATCTGGTCGTCCTGGACGGCCTTGGAGGTCTTGACGGTGATCCACGGGTACTTCGCCCGGAACCCGGCCAGGGCGTCGTCGAACGCCTTGAGCTCGTTGTCGGCGACGAAGCCGTGCCACATCGTGATGGTGACGGGGCGCCGGTCGGGCGTGCTTCCCGCCTGCGGTTTCGCGGGCCCGTTCTCGGTGCCCGCCGTGCAGGCGGCCGAGGCCAGCACGGCCAGGGCCGCCAACGCGAGCTGCCAGCGTCGTGGTTTCACGGGGTGCCTCCCATGGGGGTGGTGAGCGATCAGGAGGGGTGATGGGGGAGAGGTGAGGGCGGACGGGAAGCTGGAGGGGCGAGGGGTCAGGCGGACACGGTCGAGGCGAAGATCTCGTCGCGGGTCGTGGTCAGGGCGAGCCCGAGGGCGCCGGTCAGCACCGGGTTGCCCTCGACGGTGGACACCCGCACCGGCGGGCGGGGCAGGGTGAGCGCGTGCAACTCCTGCTCGACGAGCGCGGCCAGCACCTCGCCGCCGGCCAGCAGCATGCCGCCGGTGAGCACCACGATCTCGGGATCGACCACCGCGGTGATCGGCGCCAGGCCCACGGCCAGGCGCGCCGCG
The DNA here is from genome assembly GCF_023276435.1 of Sphaerisporangium perillae. Classification (GTDB taxonomy): domain Bacteria; phylum Actinomycetota; class Actinomycetes; order Streptosporangiales; family Streptosporangiaceae; genus Sphaerisporangium; species Sphaerisporangium perillae. The sequence continues at coordinate 72,151 of NZ_JALLPO010000027.1, read as the reverse complement.
ACCTCGCGCAGCGCCAGTCCGGCCCGCTCGCCGCGCTCGCCGCCGAGCGCGGCGTCCCGTACGGCGGCGCGCACGGCCTGTGCCGGGTCGCCGCCGCGCACCCCGTGGGAGCGCAGCACCTTCAGCACGGCGGGCCCGCCGGCGAGGGCCTGGAAGCCGTGGTCGCCCCGCTTGCCGGTCTCCTTGGCCGTCGGCACGCCGGCCGTCGGCATGTACCCGACCTCGCCCGCGCCGCCGGTCGCGCCCCGGTGCAGCCTGCCGCCGAGGACCAGCGCCGCTCCTATCCCCTCGTCGGCCCACAGCAGCACGAAATCGGCGTGGCCGCGCGCGACGCCGTGGACCTGCTCGGTCAGCGCGACGAGGTTCACGTCGTTCTCGACGTCCACCGGCACGCCGAGCCCGTCGCGGAGCGTGCCCACCAGCTCGGGGATGTGCCAGCCGGGGATGTGGGCGGCGTACCCGAGGCGGGCGGTGCCCGGGTCCACGGCCCCCTGGATCCCGATCACCACACGGTGCAGGCCCACGGGGTCGACGCCGGCCTGCAGGCACGCCCCGTGGACGGCGGCCCGCACCTTGGCGACGACGTCCCCGGCGCTCCGGCCGGGCGTCGGGTGGCGGTACTCCGAGAGCACCGTGCCGGTGATGTCGGCGACGGAGGCGGCGATGCGCGCCGGGGTCACGTCCAGCGCCGCGACGTAAGCGGCGGCCGGGTTGATCCGGTACAGCTCCGCCGTGCGGCCGGGCAGGCCCTCGCGTATGCCGTCCAGCACGACCAGCCCCGCGTCCCGCAGGCGCGACAGCAACTGGGAGGCCGTGGGCTTGGACAGGCCGGTGAGCGCTCCCAGCTCGGGCCGGGTGAGCGGACCCCGTTCCAGCATCACCTGCAGCGCGGCACGATCGTTGATCGCCCGCAGCAGACTCGGCGTCCCCGGCCGCGTGCCCGGGCTCACGGCTCCGTGCTCATGGCGATCGCCGCGGGTTGCCTCGCGCACCCTTGCCTCCACCTCGCTCAGCCCGCCGGAATGCCCGGACCGTTCCATGCAGAGTTAGGAAAGATTCCTAACTTGAACAGAACGTACAGGCAGACCCTGGAGTGGAGTCAAGAGGCGCTGCCAGTCTTTGACTTCCTTCCCCTCCCAAGAAGGGGAGGTCCCACCCTCGCGGGTGAGGTCTCCTGCTTCATGGCCGACCGCACCCAGAGGACCCGGAATGTCTTACGTCAGCTCCACGGGCCGACACCGCTTGACCAGCGGACCGGGCCGCCTTCCAGGCACGCCGCAGGTGAGCCTGCGGATCAAGCTCGCCGGGCCGGCGCCCGCCGGAAGCTCCACTGGAGACGGGGTGCATGGGTGGCCGGTAAAAACGAAACGCCGCCTCGGAGGGCGGCGCGGGGAACGGAGTGATCCGTGAACGGTCTGCTATTCTGAGCCCTTGTCCTCATATTCACCATAAAGTGCACAAAGGCCCGGAGTTTCACATTACTACCAATAATAATGAAGCAGGGGCTACCCGTCAAATCGAGCTCGCCAAGGAGCAGGAGTACGTCACCGGACTGTACGAACGGCTCGACGTGCTGCGCGAGCGCACGCGGAAGCAGCTCGACGGCGTGCTCGCGCAGGGCGGTGGCGGCACCCACCAGAACCGCTCCGAGCGCGACTCCTTCGCCGGGATGTACGCCGAACGGCTCGCGCGGCTCTGGGCCGTCGAGAACGGCCTGTGCTTCGGGCGCCTGGACCTGGCGGAAGAGAGGCCCCTCTATATCGGCCGGCTTGGCCTTTCCGACGACGACCAGGCCCGGCTGCTCATCGACTGGCGCGCCCCCGTCGCCCAGCCGTTCTACCGCGCCACCCCCGCCGCGCCCATGGGGGTGACCCGGAGGCGCCACCTGCAGACCAAGGGCCGGCGCGTCATCGGCGTCGACGACGACCTGCTCGACCTGGACCGGCTGAGCGAGGCCGACCGGGCCACCCTGAACGGCGAGGCCGCCCTGCTCGCCGCGCTGGGTGAGAAGCGCACCGGGCGCATGCGCGACATCGTCGCCACCATTCAGGCCGAGCAGGATCGCGTCATCCGCAGCGACCTCAACGGCATCCTGGTCGTCCAGGGCGGGCCGGGCACCGGCAAGACCGTGGTGGCGCTGCACCGCGCCGCCTACCTCCTCTACACCCACCGCGAGCGGCTGGCCCGCCGGGGCGTGCTGATCATCGGCCCGAACCTCACCTTCCTGCGCTACATCGAGCAGGTGCTGCCCTCGCTGGGGGAGACCGACGTTCTGCTGTCCACCGTCGGCGAGATGTACCCCGGGGTCACCGGCACCGCGCGCGAGCCGGCGGAGGCCGCCGCGATCAAGGGGTCCATCCGCATGGCCGAGGTGCTGGCGCGGGCGCTGCGCGACCGGCAGCGGGTGCCGCGGCAGCCGATCGACATCGACCTCGGCAACTACACCCTCCGGCTGGACCAGCGCACCTGCGAGGCGGCCAAGAGCCGCGCCATGCGCAGCCGCCGCCCGCACAACGAGGCCAGGGCGGTCTTCGTCCGGCACATCCTCAACGTGCTCGCCAGGCAGGCCGCCAAGGCGCTCGGCCGGGGCATGCTGGACGAGTCCGACCTCGCCGACCTGCGCGAGGACCTGCGCACCGAGCCCGCCGTCAAGACCGCGCTCAACCGGCTGTGGCCCTACCTCACCCCCCAGCAGCTCCTCATCGGGCTGTTCGGCTCGCGCGAGCGGATGGCCTACGCCGGGCTCGCCGCCGCCGAGCAGGACGCGCTGTACCGCGAGGTCCCGCGCGGCGGCGCGCACTGGACCGAGGCCGACGTGCCGCTGCTGGACGAGGCCGCCGATCTGCTCGGCGACATCGACGCCCGGGTGCTGCGCGCCGCCGCCCTCCAGGCCGAGGAGGAGCTCGCCGCCGCCCGGCGCACCGAACAGGAGGAACGCGACGCCGAGCTGGCCTACGCCCGCGAGGTCCTCGAGCTGACCGGGATGTCCGACATCATGGACGCCGAGCGGCTCGCCGCCAGGCACCGGGGCCAGGACGAGTACCTGACGACCGCGGAGCGCGCGGCGGGCGACCGCACCTGGGCCTACGGGCACATCATCGTCGACGAGGCGCAGGAGCTGTCGGCCATGGCCTGGCGGATGCTGATGCGCCGCATCCCCACCCGTTCGATGACCATCGTCGGGGACATCGCCCAGACCGGGTCGGCCGCCGGCACCGCCTCCTGGGGGCAGGTGCTCGACCCCTACGCCCGCGGGCGCTGGCGCGAGGAGACGCTGACCGTCAACTACCGCACGCCCGTCGAGCTGATGGCCGTCGCCGCCGACGTGCTCAAGCTGATCGGCCCCGATCTCAAGGCGCCCGAATCGGTGCGGGAGACCGGGGTGCGGCCCTGGGCGAGGAAGGTGCGCGACACGCGCGACATCGGCCCGATCGTCGGCGGCGAGATCGTGGAGGGCGGGCGGCTCGTCGTCATCGTCCCGGCCACGCGCGCGGACGAGATCGGCCGGATCGTCACCTCCTCGGTCCCGGGGGCGGTGGCCGGGCCGGTGGCCGGCGCGCTGGAGGCCCCGGCGGCCGTGCTGACCGTGGCCGAGGCCAAGGGCCTGGAGTTCGACGCCGTGCTCATCGTGGAACCGGCCGAGATCCTGACCGAGTCCGCCCGGGGCCCAAGCGATCTTTACGTCGCTCTGACCCGTGCCACCCGCCGGCTTGGCATCCTGCATACCGGCGACCTGCCCCCCGTCCTCTCCCGCTGCGAAGACGCGCAGGCGCCCTGACCGAATGACGGCATTGACAGCACTCACGTCTCCTGTCCTAGCTGCGAAAACTTGGTGTTTCCGCTGATCGGGACACGGTTGACATCTGAGCTGAGGTCGGTAGTTTGCTGGACAGTCCAGCACGGGACTACCGGTTGGCCGTCTTCAGACATCGTCGGATTCTGCGTCATGACGGAGCACGACTCCGTCTGCTCAGCCAGGCGCAGCGCTGGCGTTCCGTCGAGTCGGGGCACCCCAGCCGGATGGGGGGTTGGACCCGGGAGGGGCCTGGACACCCAGTAGACAACGGAACTCCGCGCTCGCCGCCGACGGGACGGGTCCGGTCCGAAGGGTTTGTCCAGGCCCTCTTCCCGTCTCGTGCCAGAGCCGCAGTGTGGTTCCTGGGTTCCCGTGGAAGCAGCGGGAGACCCAGGGATCACCATGCGTGATCGTTCACCGCCGCGCCTGCCCGGCGGTTGGAGCGGGGTCCGCCGAGCGGTAGCGTTCGGTGGTTACCGAAGGACCCGCCGAGGAGACCCCGACCCTGTGGCCCAGCCGACAGTGCAGGACATCGAGCGGACGCCGGCCGTTTCCGGCGTCCTGTCCCCTTCGCGTGCCCTCTGGCGGCTCGCCGCCGGCCTGATCGGAGGGGTGCTGCTCTTCCTGGCCTTCCCCCCGATCGACCTGTGGTTCCTGGCACCGCCGGGTGTGGCGCTGCTCACGCTCGCGGCGTACGGGACGGGCGTCCGCAGGGCCGCCTGGCTCGGATACCTGGGCGGCGCCGCCTTCCTGCTGCCCGCGCTGTCCTGGGTGCGCCCGATCGGTGACGACGCGTGGGTGCTCCTGGTCGCCGTGGAGAGCCTGTTCTTCGCCGCTACGTCCGCGGGGGTGGCGCTGGTGACCCGGCTGCGGGGCTGGCCGCTGTGGGTGGCGGCCCTGTGGGTGGCGCAGGAGTGGGCCCGGGGGGTCTTCCCGCTCGGCGGGTTCCCGTGGGTGCGGGTGGCGTTCAGCCAGGGCGGGTCGGTGTTCACGCCGTACGCGGCGCTCGGCGGCGCTCCGCTGGTGTCCTTCGCGGTCGTGCTCTGCGGCGCCCTGCTGGCGATGCTCGCGGTACGGCTCGCGCCGCGCCGGTGGACCAGGCAGGCGACGTTGCTGGTGGCCGGGGCGCTGGCGGTGCCCCTGCTCGCCTACGTCGTCCCGAGGCCGGGAGCCGAGGCGGCCAGGACGGTGCGGGTCGGGGTGATCCAGGGCGACGTCCCGGGCACCGGCATGGGTTTCCTCGGCGACGAACCCGCCGTCGTGCTGCGCAACCACGCCGGCAAGACCCACGACCTGGCGCTGGCCGTCCGGCAGGGGAAGGTCGAAAAGCCGGACATCGTGGTGTGGCCGGAGAACTCCACCGACATCGACCCCTACCGCAGCACCTACGCGCGCGAGATCATCGACGGGGCCGTGCGCGACATCGGGGTGCCGGTGCTCGTCGGGGCCGTGGTGCGCACGCCGGACGGGCAGCACAGGTACACGCGCGGCATCGTGTGGGACCCGTCCACCGGCCCGGGCGCCTACTATGACAAGCGCAAACTGGTGCCGTTCGGCGAGTTCGTCCCCTTCAAGGACCTTCTCGCGAAGTTCATCGCGCGGGTCGAGCTCGTCGGCCTGCAGTCGCTGGCCGGCGACCGCGACGGTGACCTGAAGATGGGCCCGGTGACGGTGGGCGCGGTCGAGTGCTACGAGGTCGCCTTCGACGGCGTCGTGCGGAGCACGGTGCGCACGGGGGCGACGCCGCTCGTCGTGCAGACCAACAACGCCACCTACGCCCTGACCAACCTGCCGCCGCAGCAGCTCGCCATGTCGCGACTGCGGGCCGTAGAGCACAACCGGGCGGTGATCACGGCCGCCACGACCGGCATCTCCGCCTATGTCGACCCCGATGGCCGGGTGCGGTGGCGGACGGCCGAACGGGTCGCGGACATGGCCGTGGTGAGCGTCCCGGTCCGCACGAAGAAGACGATCGCGACACGGATCGGGGCCGCGCCCGAGTGGGCACTGCTGCTCGTCGCGGCCGGTGCGCTGGCCGGTGCCCTTCCCCGGCGGCGCACGGCGGCACAACACGACAAATCCGAAGAAGAGGACGGGTGATGGAGCGGATCCTCGGGCGGGTACTCGTCATCGTTCCGACGTACAACGAGCGCGAGAACCTGCCGGTGATCGTGGGACGGGTACGCGCGGCGGTGCCGGACGCCCACCTGCTGATCGCCGACGACAACAGCCCGGACGGCACCGGTGAGGTGGCCGACGAGCTCGCCGCCGGAGATCAGCACGTCCACGTGCTGCACCGCCCGGGCAAGCAAGGGCTCGGCGCCGCCTACTTCGCCGGGTTCCACTGGGGCCTGGCCGAGGGGTACGACGTGCTGGTCGAGATGGACGCCGACGGCTCGCACCAGCCCGAGGAGCTGCCCCTGCTGCTGAAGGCCCTGGCGGAGGGCGCCGACCTGGTCATCGGGTCGCGCTACGTCCCGGGAGGCGAGCTGGTCAACTGGCCGGCCTCCCGCAAGGCCCTGTCGCGGGGCGCCAACACCTACGTGCGCATCATGCTCGGGGTGCCGGTGCGCGACGCCACCGCGGGCTTCCGGGCCTACCGCGCCTCGGCGCTGGGGAAGATCGTCCTGGACGAGGTGCAGTCCCAGGGCTACTGCTTCCAGGTCGACCTGACGCTGCGCACCGTGCGGCAGGGCCTGCGGGTCACCGAGGTGCCGATCACGTTCGTCGAGCGGACGGTGGGGGCGAGCAAGATGAGCCGGGCCGTCTTCGTCGAGGCGCTGTGGCGGGTCACCCTCTGGGGGATCACCGGATTGCCGCGCCGCCTCAGGAGGGCCCGCTGAGCTCCGTCCCGCGGGAACCATCGGCGGGGGTCCAGGCGTTGTAGGTCGCGAGGTGGTGAAGCCATGCTGCGCGTGCTCATGTTCATAGCTTTCCTGGTCGTGCCGGTGCTGGAGATCTGGGTGCTCATCCAGATCGGCCAGGTGATCGGCGGCTGGCAGACCGTCGGCCTGCTCATCCTGGACAGCCTGCTCGGGGCCTGGCTCGTGCGGCGGGAGGGGCGGCGCGCGTGGCGGGCGCTGCGGCAGGCCCTGGAGTCGGGCCGCATGCCCGACCGGGAGCTCGCCGACGGCGCCCTGATCGTCGCGGGCGGCACGCTGCTGCTCACCCCCGGCTTCCTGACCGACATCGCGGGGTTCTTCATGATCCTGCCGTTCAGCCGGCCCATCGCGCGGCGCGGCCTGAGCTGGTTCCTCGGCCGCCGCGTACGGGCCATGGCCGCCGTGTCGCCGTTCGGGGTGATGTTCTCCGGCGGGGGGCCCGGCGGGCCGCGCCCGAGCCAGGACGGCTCACGGGTGGTCAGCGGTCAGGTCATCGACGACGACGTCCCTCCGCGCGACGCGGGGCCGGGCACGGAGGCCCTGGGCCGGTAAAGGCCCTGGGCCGCTAGGGCGACGCGGACCGATAGAGGGGCACGCACAAAAGAGCGGTGCCTCCGAGGCCACCCCTGAGGGGGCCTGGAGGCACCGGTGGACAGGGTCAGGCGCTCTTGCGCCGCTGTGCCCGAAGGATCGCCAGACGCTCGTTCAGCACCTCTTCGAGGTCCTCGATCGTGCGGCGCTCCAGTAGCATGTCCCAGTGGGTGCGCGGCGGCTTGGCCTTCTTCTGCTGAGGCTGTTCGGCGTCTACCCTTAGAGCGGTGGCGCCGCAACTGCGACACTCCCACGTCGCCGGGATCTCCGCCTCCGCGGCAAGGGGCACGTCGAAGCGATGGCCCTTCGGGCAGGTGTAAGGCACCTCCTGGCGCGGGGCCAGATCGGTGTTGCGGTCGTTCTCGTAGCTGGTGGCTCCGAGCCGGGTACCGCGAAGTGCACGCTCGCCCATGTTCTAATGCCTCCTGAGGGCCCCATCGTGAGGGGTGGGTCTCCACGGCTTACAACGCTTGATACCGTGGATGGATTCCCACCCTGAGGGTGATCCAATCGCGCTTTTCGCCTCCGGCCCTCGGTTCCCGTAGCCGATCTTCCCGGCGTCCCGGCCGGGGGAGCCCCGGCTAGATGCGCGCGGGGACCTCGTTTCCCGCCTCTCTGATGGCCCTTGGCAGGTTGACCAGGGCGAGCAGCACGAACCCGGCCACGAAGAAGATCACCAGGGACAGGATGGCCAAGCGGTAGCTGTCGGTGAGCTGGAGGGCGAGGGCCAGAGTGAAGGAGCCGAGCAGTGCCGAGCCCTTGTCGCTGATCTCGAACAGGCTGAAGTACTCCGCCTCCCTGCCCGCGGGGATCACCAGCGAGTAGAGCGACCGCGAGAGGGCCTGCGTGCCGCCGAGCACGATCGCGATCAGGAAGGCGATCGCGTAGAACTGCACCTCGGCGCCCTTCTCCAGGAAGTAGGCCACGGCCACCACGGCCGTCCACAGCACGAGGCTGGTCAGGACCGTGCGCTTGGTGCCGAGGCGCGACGCGAGCCAGCCGAGCAGCAGGGCGCCGCCGAAGGCGACGAACTGCACCATGAGGATCGCGGTGATCTGCACTTCCTTGCCCAGGCCGAGCTCCTTGTCGGCGTAGGTCGCCGAGAAGGAGATCACCGTCTGCACGCCGTCGTTGTAGATCAGGTAGGCCAGCAGGAACAGCAGGCTGCGCGGGTAGCGGCGCAGCCCGGCGATGGTCCGGCCGAGCTGCCGGAAGCTGCCGCCGACGGCCTGCCGGGTCGTGGCCTCGGGGGTGGCGGGGAGCCGGTTGCGCAGGCGCAGCAGGGGTATCACCGTGAACACGGCCCACCACAGGCCGGCGGAGGCGAGGCTGATGCGCACGGCCATGCCCTCGTCGATGCCGCTGCTCTGGTAGAGGTAGAGGTTCACGGCGAGCAACACGAAGCCGCCGAGGTAGCCGAACCCCCAGCCGCGCGAGGAGACGGCGTCCCGCTCGTCCGGCGCGGCGATCTGGGGCAGGAACGAGTTGTAGACGACCATTGCGGCGCCGAAGGCCACGTTCGCGACGATGAACAGGACCCCGCCCAGCGCGTAGGCGCCGCCGGAGACGAAGTAGAAGCCGAGCGTCGCCGCCGCGCCGAGGTAGGCGAACAGGGCGAGCAGTTCCTTCTTGCGGCCGGTGTGGTCGGCCAGGGCTCCGGCGACCGGCATGATCAGGATCTGCAGGACCACCGAGATCGACACGATGGCCGGGAAGTAGGCCGAGGGCCGGAAGTCGAAGCCGAGGAAGCCGACGAACCCGCCCGTCCCGCCCGCGGCGTTCTCGGCGAGCGTCGTCAGGTACGGGCCGAGGAAGACCGTGATCACCGTCGACTGGAAGCCCGAGTTGGCGAAGTCGTACCAGTACCAGCCCCGTTGCTCGCGCTTGCGCGCCTGCGGGGGATCTTCGGCGACGACGGAGGTGCTCATGGGGTCTCCTGGGGGGCGCAGGGGCATGGTGGGGCCGGGGTCAGGGGTGCGGCGGGGCGCCGGCGCGGGCGGCGGGGAAGCGCGCGGGGTGGCGACGT
>NZ_JALLPO010000027.1:0-62846 GCF_023276435.1 Sphaerisporangium perillae | reverse complement strand
TTGGGTGCAGGGGGGGGGCGGGGGGGCTTGGGGGGGCGGGGGTAGGGGGGGGGGGGGGGGCGCCGGCGCGGGCGGCGGGGAAGCGCGCGGGGTGGCGACGTGGCGGCGGGGTCACGCGTGGGCGGCGGGCCGGCGCGGATGCCACTGGCCACGGGTGCGCAGGACGTCGCGCAGGCCCGAGATGTTGTCGGTCATGATGCCGTCGACGCCGAGGTCGAGCAGGTTCCCCATGACGCGCGGGTCGTCGACGGTCCACACGTGCACCTGCATGCCGAGGGCGTGGGCGGTGCGGACCAGGGCACGGGTGGTGACCCGCATCCCGCGGAAGCCGACCGGCACCTGCGCGCAGGGGACGCCCTCCCGGGCCAGGCCGCCGAGCAGGCGGCCGTATCCCGAGCCCATCGCGGCGGCGCGCAGGCGGGCCACGCCGCGCGGGCCGAGCGCCGAGCAGATCGGGCGGCCGACCGCCATGCGGGCCCTGGCCAGCCGCATGTCGGAGAAGGAGGTCAGGCAGACCCGGTCGTAGGCGTTGGTGCGGCGGATCGCCTCCGCCAGCGGGCCGATCGCCGGGGCCTCCTTGACGTCGATGTTGACGCGCACGTCGGGCCAGGTGCCGAGCAGCTCCTCCAGCAGCGGGATCTCCTCCACGCCGCCGATGCGGGCCCGGCGCACCTCGCGGTAGGGCAGCGCCGCCACCCGGCCGTGGCGGTCGGTCACGCGGTCGAGGGTGTGATCATGGAAGGCCAGCAGCACGCCGTCGGCCGTGGCGTGCGCGTCGGTCTCCAGGTAGGTGTACCCCATCTCGACGGCCCGGGAGAAGGCGGCCATGGTGTTCTCGCGGCCTTCGGCGGCTCCGCCCCGGTGGGCGAAGGCGAGCGGCCCCGGATGGTCGAGGAACGGGAAGCGGCGTTGCACGACGAGGAGTATCCCCTGTGTAGGGCTGTCACGTCAGCCTACCTGGATGAACATTTGGGTCACGAACGCCCCTGACGTCCCCCTTGGGGGCCGGGGCTCAGCCGTCGCCGGAGGTCTCCTCCCCAGCTCCCGCGGCGCCGGCCGGCACGGTGCCGGAGGCCCACTCCTGGCGCCGGACCTCGGCCAGGACGATCGCGGCGGCGACCCCGACGTTGAACGAGCCGACCCGGCCGACCTGGGGGATGTAGAGCACCTCGTCGACGGCCTCCAGGAGGGCGGGGGAGCAGCCGTGGTCCTCGCTGCCGAGCACCAGGCACACGTCGCGGTCGAGCCTCGCCTGGGGGAGCGGCACCGCGTCGCCGGTCAGCTCGACGGCGATCACGGTGTAGCCGCCCTCCTTGGCGGCCCGTACGGCCTCGACGGCGGGGACGGGCTCGTGCCAGGGGACCAGCCGGTCGGTGCCGAGGGCGGTCTTCTGCGCCTTGGGGTTGGTGGGCGGGGTGGTGTTGCCGGCCAGCCAGAGCTCGTCGGCGCCGAACGCGGCGGCCGTGCGGAAGATCGATCCGACGTTGAACGGGCCGGTCACCGACTCCAGGATCAGCGACAGCCGTTTCTCGGTGCCCCGGCGCCAGGTGCGGTTGAGCCGCTTGACGTCGGTCGGGCGCAGCTGCCTGCGGGTGCCTGTGCTCATCGGGTGCTTCATCGCTCCTCGTTGTTGGCGGCGCCGCCTGCGGAAACGTCATCTGCGGTGTCGCGGGCCGCGCCCGGCTCGCGCGCGGCGACCCGCAGCACCCGGTACGCCGACCGGGAGGCCTCCCGCGTGGTGGCCCAGCCCTGGCCGCCGAGCCAGCGCTGCAGGGAGTCCGAGCCGAGGTGCTTCTGCACGACCAGGTAGGCCGTGCCGCCGGGGGCGAGCCGGTCGAGCCAGCGGGCGAGCATGGCGTGGAGGGCCGGCTTACCGATGCGGATGGCCGGGTTGGACCAGATCGCCGAGAACCGCACCTCCGGCGGCACGTCGTCGACGTGCACCGACCTTACTTTGTCAAGGCCGGCGGCCCGGGCATTGCGCTCGCACAACTCGATCGAGCGCCGGTTGACGTCCACCGCCCACACCGTCGCCCCGGGCGCCCGCGAGGCCATGGTCAGCGCGATGGGCCCGTACCCGCAGCCGAGGTCGAGCAGATCGCCCTCCTGGGGTGGCGGCGGCACGCTCTCCAGGAGCACCCGGGTGCCCGGGTCGAGCCGGCCCGGGGAGAAGACGCCGCTGTCGGTGGCCAGGCGCAGGTGAAGGTCGGGCAGCACCACGTCGACCGTGCCCGGCCGGGCGGCCGCTCCGGGCCGCTCCTCGAAGTAATGTGCCCCCTTGGACGTCACGTGCAGAGACGTTACCAACCGCGGAGCGGTGCTCGTGATCCGCGTTCCAGGTTGCCGCGGTGCGTCGCCGGTGGCCCGGCCCGACAGCACCGCCTGCACTTCCGACCCCGGCACCGCCGCCCAGGTCGTCGCGGCGTTCGAGATGGTCTGGGAGCGGGCTGTCCCGCACGCCGAGTACACGGTGTGAGCCGTGTGGATCGCACCCCCGTCGGGGAGTGCGAGCCTGTGCGGCGTTCAGGAGGTGCGTTCTTTGAGGCCCTTGCGGATCTCATCGAGTAGTCCCGGGACGGCCGCCTCGATGAGGTCGCGGCACTCCTCGAAGTCGGCCTTTCCCCCGTAATACGGATCGGGCACGTTCATGTCAGCGGCACTCGGATCGAACGAGCGCAGCAGCCGCACCCTGTCGCGCGCCTCGGCGTTCGGCGCCATCGACCGCAGGTCCCGGTAGTGCCCCTCGTCCAGCGCGACGATCAGGTCGTACCGGTCGAACCAGACCGGCCGGAACTGCTTCGCCTCGTGCGCGCTGGTGTACCCGGCCCGCCGCAGCGTGTTCACTGTCCGGTGGTCGGCCGGACCTCCCACGTGCCAGCCGCCCGTGCCGGAGCTGTCGACCTCGACCTCCAGGCCCTCCTCCTCGACGTGCCGCCTCAAGACATGCTCCGCCATTGGAGATCTACAAATATTGCCGGTGCAGACGAAGGTCACGCGGTAGGTCATGCGCCCCAGTTTGCCGCAACTGGATCTGGGCGGCGTACCGGCCGTTGGCCGCAGGTTTCGTTCAAGAGACGAGTTGCCTTTGGCCTAGGCCGGCCGAGGGCGACCTGAGAGGCTGCACCTTGTTCCGGCGCCCCTTGGGCATGTTGATCCGGACGTCGGCCTATCGCCGGCCGCCGGACGGCGCAGGGTCCCGGGCCCCCCGGCCGGTCACGGCAGGCGGGACCCCAGGAGCATGGCGGCACCGGCCACCAGCAGGCCGGTCAGGATGCCCGCCACGGTGAACCACTGGCCGATCTCCTGGTGCACGATCCGGTAGCCGAGCGAACTGCCGATCTGGCTGTAGACGTCGCGCAGCTCGTCGCCCGACTCGGCGGTGTAGGCCCGCCCGCTGGTGCCGTCGGCCAGGGACTGCAGCGTGGTCTTGTTGACCGGCACCTGCACGTCGCGGCCGTCGATGCTCACCGTGCCGTCCGGCGTGCCGTAGGCGATGGTGGAGACCGGCACGTGGAAGCCCGCCGCGGCCTGGATGGCCTCGTTGACCGACCGGCCGGAGGTGTTGTCGCCGTCGGACAGCAGCACGATCGCCGAGGGCGGCGGGTCGGTCACCGCCCGCTGGTCGAACGAGCGCACGGCGTCCAGCGAGTTGAACACCGCCTCCCCGATGGCGGTGCCGGGACGGGTCGACAGGTTGCCGATGGCGGTGATCACCGCCAGGTGGTCGGTGGTCGGCGAGATGACCACCGACGCGGAGCGGGCGAAGGAGACCAGGCCCACATTGAACCGCTCGGGCAGGTCCTTGACGAACTGCTGTGCGGCCTGCTGGGCCGCCACCAGCCGGGTCGGGGAGACGTCGGCGGCCTCCATCGACAGCGAGATGTCCACCGCGATGATGATCGTCGCACGGTCCCTGGGCACACGGGTGGCGTCGGCCGGCCGGGCGGCGGCCGTGATCAGCAGGGCCATCATCAGCAGGAACAGGGCCGCGGGCACGTGCCGCCGCCACCCGGGGCGCTCGGGGGCGACCAGGCTCAGCAGCGCGAGGTTGGTGAACCGCACGGCGTACCGGCGGCGGGCGAACTGGGTGTAGACGTAGGCGCCCACGATCAGGGCGAGCGCCGCGAACAGCCACAGCCAGCCCGGAGACAGAAAGATCACGCGCCTGCCCTCCTGGTGGGATGCCGCCCGGCGAGGTGGGCCGTGCGCCGGTGCCTGAGCGTGTACTGGGCGATGTCGTACACCCAGTCGCGGTCGGTGCGCAGCACCAGGTGACCGGCCCCGCAGCGGCGCAACGCCACGTGGGTCGCCGCCCGCTGCGCCGCGGCGGCCTCGGCGTAGGCGCGGCGGATCTTGGGAGTGAGGAGGACCTCCCGCGTCCGCCCGGTCTCGGGGTCGGTGAGGGCCACCAGGCCCACATCGGGCAGCTCCAGCTCGCGCGGGTCGAGGACCTCCACGGCGAGCACCTGGTGGCGGGCGGCCAGGCGGCGCATCGGCCGCTCCCAGTCGCGCTCGGACTCCGGATCGCCGTTCTTGCCGAGATCGAGGAAGTCGGACACGATCACCCGCAGGCCGCGCTTGCGCCGGGCCTTGCCGAGCAGGTCGATGGCCTCGGCCAGGCGGGTGGGCCCATGGCCGGGAGCCCCGCGAGGGGCGTCGAGCAGGGTCTGCAGCAGCGCGTACATCGCCGGGCGGCCCGTGCGGGCGGGCAGGCGGTGGATCTGGTCGCCGTGGATGACGTAGGCGCCGAAACGGTCGCCGATGCGGCTGGTCAGGAAGCCGACGGCGCCCACGGCGGCGACGACCAGGTCGCGCTTCTCCATGGCGGCGGTGCCGAAGTCCATGCTCGCCGACAGGTCGGCCAGCACCCAGGTCTCCAGCTCGCGGTCGGCGACCAGGTCGCGGACGTGCGGGATGGTCGTGCGGGCGGTGACCGACCAGTCCATGCGGCGCACGTCGTCCTCGCCGGGCACGTAGACCCTGCTGTCGCCGGGCTCGCTGCCCGCGCCCGGCAGCAGGCCCTGGTGCTGGCCGTGGAGCAGCCCGTCCAGGCGGCGCACCACGGTCAGCTCCAGCCGCCGCAGGGCGTGCTCGGGACTCCTCCCGTGTCCGGCGTCCCGCCCGGGGGCGTGCGCGCCGGTCACCGCTGCGCCTGGTTCCAGACGACGAGAGGAGGCGGCACGGAGGCCAGGATCTGGCGCACCACGTCCTCGGGGTCGACGCCGTCGGCCAGCGCGTCGAACGTCAGCATCAGCCGGTGGCCCATGACGTCCACGGCGACGTCGCGCACGTCGTCGGGCAGCAGGTAGTCGCGGCCGCGCAGCAGCGCCAGGGCGCGGCCGGCCGCCACCAGGCCCAGGGTCGCACGCGGGCTCACCCCGATCTCGATGGCCTCCTCCAGGTCGCGCAGCCCGTACTCGGCGGGGGAGCGCGTCGCCATCACCAGGCGCACGACGTAGTCGGCGACGAGCTGGTGGACCGAGACCTGGTCGGCGAGCTTCTGCAGCGCCAGCAGCCGCGAGGGGTCCAGCACTCGGGCGGGCAGCGGCGGGGAGACGCTCATGCGGTGGAGGATCTCCAGCTCCTCGCTCGCCGTCGGATGGGTGACGGTCACCTTGAACAGGAACCTGTCGCGCTGCACCTCCGGCAGCGGGTAGACCCCTTCGGACTCGATGGGGTTCTGGGTGGCGAGCACGATGAACGGCCGGGGAAGCGGGTGGGTGCGCCCGGCGAGCGTGACCTGCCGTTCGGCCATGACCTCCAGCAGCGCGGACTGCACCTTGGCCGGGGCCCGGTTGACCTCGTCGGCGAGCAGGAAGTTGACGAACACCGGCCCGAGCTCCACGTCGAAGCTCTCGCTGGAGGGGTGGTACACCCGGGTGCCGACGATGTCGCTCGGCACCAGGTCGGGAGTGAACTGGATGCGGGCGAAGGTGCCGCCCACCACGGTGGAGAGGGTGGAGGCCGCCAGCGTCTTGGCGACGCCGGGCACACCCTCCAGCAGGCAGTGACCGCGCGCCAGCAGCGCCACCAGCAGCCGTTCGATCATGTGGTCCTGGCCGACGATGACGCGCCGGACCTCGGTGAGGGACTGCTGTAGGAGACGGAGGTCCGCGTCGTCGCCGTCGTTCGGCCCGGATCCGTCACTGCGCTCTTCCGCAACGGTCATGCGGCCATTCCATCAAACACGGCGCAAAGGTGCACGGCACCGTCACGGTGAGCCGGATCTCCGGGTGTGCTTTCATGGCATCCGTGGCCACTCCGCTGCAGTACGGCGACCCGCCCCGGCTGGGCGCATACGTCGTGCAGGCGCGGCTGCAGTCGCTCGCGACCGGCTTCGTGTACCTCGCGCAGGACGCCGACGGCCGCGCGGTGTCCGTCGCGCTGCTGACCAGGGGCGCCGCGCTGGACGCCGCCGCCCGCGAGCGGTTCCTGACGGCGATCCGGCAGGCGGCGCCCGCGCGCGGCGGCGTGCGCGGGTGGATGGCGCGAGCCCGCGGCCGGGGGCCGGCCGGCGCGCCGCAGGTTCTCGCGATGGACGACGGGCCGGCGCCCTGGGTGGCGGTGGCCTACACGCCGGGGGGCGTCGGCGCGGCCTGGTTCCTGCAGTCGGTGCTGGTCAGCGGCACGCTCATCGGGGAGACCCACGGGCCCGACTTCGTCCCGTACTGGCTGGGCGACCGGGCCCCCGCGGTCCCGGCCCCGCCGCCGCCCGCGCCGCCTCCGGTGGAGACCCGGCGTGCCGTGCTGTTCGCGCTGTCGGCCCTGGTGGTGCTGCTGGTGCTGACCGGGGCGATCGCCTGGCTGCTGCTGGGCCGGGGCGACGAGGACCCGCCGCCGTCGCGCCCGCTGCCGCCGACGATGTTCGTGCCGACGCCGCCGCCCCTGCCTTCGCCGAACGACACCCTCAAGCCCTCGCCGACCCCTTCTCCGGGGGACAGCGGCACGGTCTCCCCGCGGCCGAGCCTGCCGGGCGAAGACCTCGGCGACCCCATCTGACGGCCCGAGCCGGCGCCGTCCGAGGGCTCGCGCCGGGCGTCAGCGGCCGCGCGGGCGCACGGCCGGGGCGGCCAGGGCCACGAACAGCGCGAGCATCGCCGGGATGGCCAGAGCGCGCGGCAGCCCCAGCAGCTCCGACGCGGCACCGATCAGCACCGGCCCGGTGAGGAAGCCCAGGTAGCCCAGGGTCGCCACCCGGGCGAGCGCCTGCCCGGCGCGGGCCGGGTCGCGGTTCCCGGCCGCCGAGAACACCTGCGGGACGATGCAGGACAGGCCCGCGCCGAAGCAGCCGAACCCGATCACCCCGGCCAGCGGGTGGCCGATCAGCAGGGCCGCCGACAGGCCGGCCCCTGCCAGCGTCCCGCAGCAGCGCACCAGCGCGACCGGGCCGAGGCGGGCCGCCAGGCGGTCGCCGAGCAGGCGCCCCGTGGTCATCGCGATCGAGAAGGCGGCGTAGGCGGCGGCGGCGAAGCCCGGCGAGCTGCCGAGGTCCTCGCGCAGGTAGACCGATCCCCAGTCGGCGGACGCGCCCTCGCCGACCATGCAGAACAAGCCGAGCAGGCCGAGCAGCAGCACTCCGCGGGCCTTCCCTGCGTGCCCGCCGTCCGCCGCCGGAAGCGGGTCCGGGCGGCTGTCGCCGGGAGTGTCCTGCGGATGCCGGTCGGCGCCGGTCAGGCTTCCTGGACGCTCGTCCGGCCGGCTCCGGCGGCCCGCGCCGCGAAGGAGCCGGTGGGAGGCCAGGGCCGCCAGCGCCGCCAGCAGGACGGCGACGGCGGCGAAGGTGGGCAGCGGGGCGATCCCGGCGTGGGCGGACAGGCCGCCGAGGGCGGCGCCGAGGAAGCCGCCGATGCTGAACACGGCGTGGAAGGAGGACATCAGCGGCCGGCCCCGGTCGCGTTCGACCTCGACGGCGCCCGCGTTCATGGCGACGTCCAGCATGCCGTGCGCGGCGCCGAACAGGGCGAGCGAGGCCGCGAGCGAGGGGAGATCCGGCATGGCGGCCGGCGGCAGCAGCACGGCGGCCTGGCAGAAGGCCAGCGGGATCATCACCCGGGCGCTGCCATAGCGGTCGACCAGCCGCCCGACGACCTGCATGCCGGCGAGCGCGCCCGCCGCGATGGCCAGCAGGGCGAGGCCGAACACCCCGTCGCCGAGCGCCAGCCCTTCCTTCAGGGCCGGGATCCGGGAGGTCCACACGCCGATGGCCATGCCGGGGATCAGGAACATGATCGACACCGCCAGGCGGGAGCGGTGCGGCGCGATGTCGCGCTTGAGCGTGACCGTCATGCGGCGAGGCGCACGGTGACGCCGGCGGCGGTGAGGGTCTCGCGCTGGTCGCGCGGGATGCCCGCGTCGGTGACCAGCACGTCGACGCGGCCGGGCGGGCAGACCGTGGCGAATGCCGTCTGGCGGAACTTGGAGGAGTCGGCGGCGACGATGACCCGGCGGGAGGAGGCGATGGCGGCCTGCTTGACCGCGACGTCCTCCAGGTCGTGGGCGGTGACCCCGTGCTCGGCCGACAGCCCGCAGCAGCCGATGATCGCGGTGTCGAAGCGCAGGGACCCGATGGTGTTGACGGCGAGGGGACCGGCGATGTTGAGCTCGCCGTGCCGTACCTCACCGCCGGGGAGCACCATCCGTATCCGGGGGGCGTCGCTGAGGGCCTGGATCACCTGGACCGACAGCGGCAGCACCGTGAGCCTGCGGTCGCGGATGTGGCGCGCGATCGCCAGGGCGGTGGTGCCACCGTCGAGCACGACGGCCTCGCCGTCGGCCAGCAGGCTCGCGACCTCGGCGGCGATGCGGTTCTTGCTGTCGGGCTCCTCGTGCTCGCGCACGCCGAAGGGCGGCTCCTCGCCGCGGAGCAGCAGGCTCTGCGCGCCGCCGCGGACGCGCCGGACGACGCCCTGCTGGGCCAGCTCGTCGAGGTCCCGGCGGATGGTCATCTCCGAGACGCCGTGCTCGGCGGCGAGCTCCGCGACAGACACGCTGTCCGCTGTCATCAGGGCGTCCATGATCGCCCGCAATCGATCCATGCGTTCATATGAACATTTTTGGTGTTTGTTTGGCAAATCAGGGACAATGGCGGATGTGCGAGCAAGTCGGCTTCTCTCCCTCCTGCTGCTCCTCCAGGCGCGCGGGCGGATGACGGCCGCCGAGCTGTCGGAGGAGCTCGAGGTGTCCGTGCGCACCGTCTACCGCGACGTGGAGGCGCTGTCGTCCTCGGGCGTCCCCGTCTACGCCGACCGGGGGCCGGCGGGCGGCTACCAGCTCCTGGACGGCTACCGCACCCGGCTCAACGGCCTGACCGCCGAGGAGGCCTCCTCGCTGTTCCTCGCGGGACTGCCCGGCCCGGCCGCCGAGCTCGGTCTGGCCGACGTGGCCGCCGCGGCCGAGCTCAAGCTGCTCGCCGCCCTGCCGCCCGAGCCGCGCTCCCAGGCCTCCCACATGCGCGAGCGGTTCCTGCTGGACGTGCCGGGCTGGTACCGCGACGCCGACGACGTGCCCCACCTGGGCGAGGTCGCCGACGCGGTCTGGGAGGGACGCAAGCTGCGCATGGTCTACCGCCGCTGGGGCCCGGCGGAGGTGGAGCGGCTGGTCAGCCCGTACGGCCTGGTCCTCAAGGGCGGCTCGTGGTACATGGTCGCGGCGCCCGACGGCGCGGCGGCGCGCACCTACCGCGTCTCGCGCATCCTGTCGCTCGAGGTGCTGCCCGACCGCTTCACCCGGCCGGAGGGCTTCGATCTGGGCGAGTTCTGGCAGACCTACGCGGCCGAGTTCCGCGACCGCATGTACACCGCCGAGGCCACCGTGCGGCTGGCGCCCGGTGGGGAGGACCTGCTGCGCTACACGATGGGAACACGGCCGGTCGACACCGCGCTGGCGGAGGCCGGACCGCCCGGCCCGGACGGCTGGAGGGTGCTGCGGGTGCCCGTCGAGTCGGTCAGGCACGCCTGCTGGCAGCTGCTGCGCCTTGGGGCGCGACTGGAGGTGCTCGAGCCGCCCGAGCTGCGCGAGATGATGGCCGCCACGGTGTCGGAGCTGGCCGCCATGTACGGTGACGCCGCCGCGCCCGCGCAGGTCAGCCGGTCGGCGCCACGCTGAGGGTCATCTCGCAGGACGGGTACGCCGGCACCGGGACCGTGCGGGGCGAGACGACCACGACCGGGCACGGAGCCCCCATGATGCACGCGGCGAGCACCGGCGTGGCGGCGACGGGCGTGCCGGGC
The DNA here is from genome assembly GCF_023276435.1 of Sphaerisporangium perillae. Taxonomy (GTDB): domain Bacteria; phylum Actinomycetota; class Actinomycetes; order Streptosporangiales; family Streptosporangiaceae; genus Sphaerisporangium; species Sphaerisporangium perillae. Next base: position 52,617 of record NZ_JALLPO010000027.1, on the reverse strand, counting down.
TCGGGGTCGCGGATGCCGAGCACGAGCAGCGCGGCGCCCGCGCAGTGGGTCAGCAGCACCTGAGCGGGCGGTCCGTGCGCCACGATGGGCTCGATCGAGGGCGCCACGTGGACGACGATGCGGCGCGTCTGCTCCTTCGCGGACGCGTACTCCTCGTCATGCGAGCGCCAGGTGCCCATCGGCGCGTAGGAGGCACGGTGCTGTCCCGACCACTGCCAGGCGTGCACCGGTTCGATCGTCGCCCCCCGGAGCCGGGCCTCGCCTAGCGCCCAGCGCAGGGCGGCCGTCGCGGCGGGGGAGTGGCTCACGCCCACGACGATGCGTGGCCGAGTCGTGTTGTGCGTCACGGGGACCTCCTCCCCATCGAGCATCCCGCGTGCGGGGTGACGTGCCATCAAAGCCCCGGGAAAATAACCATTAAATGTCACATTCCTCGCACGATTCATCACGCTCCGCGGTGAGAGGGTGACCGGATAATCCCTTTGCGGGGGAATTGGCGCGCTTGCGACGATGTCTCGCGTGTATCTCGCCGCCTTCGTCGGCTCGTGCTTCCTGATCGCCATGCCGGGGCACCGGGAGGACGCGCACGGCCCGGAGGACCAGCAGGACGCGCCCGTGCGGGGGGCGGCGGAGGCGGCCCGGTGCCGGGAGGCGGGTTGCGGCGGTCCTACGTGCTCGGGCTCGCCACGGCCGTGGCCAACCCCAAGGCCGCGGTGTTCGCCATGTCGTTCCTGCCGCAGTTCGTGCCCGCGGGCGCGGACGTGCCGGTCACGCTCATGCTGCTCGCCGCGATCTGGGGCCTGGTCGACACCGTCTGGTACCTCGGGGTGATCTGGATGATCGGCCGGGTGCGCCCGGTGTTCGAGCGGCCAGCGGTGCGCCGCCGCCTGGAGCGGATCTCCGGCGTGGTGCTGATCGGCCTCGGCGTGCGCATGGTCACCGACACGCGCTGACCGGCCCCCCACGGGGGAAGGCCGGTCGGCGGGGCTCAGACGGGGCGGCGGCCCGGGTTCATCGGGGTGAGCTGGTGGATGTCGTGGCGGGCCCGCAGGCTCGCGATCGCGGCCTGGTCGGGTGGTCCGGGGGCCGCGAGCAGCTCGGCGAGCTCCTCCAGGTAGCGCTCGTGGCCGGCCGGGGCCACCTGGAAGAGCATCCGGACCGGCGCGGACCCGGGGTTGAAGAACGCGTGCGGGCAGCCGGCCGGGACGAACATCACGCTTCCCGGGCCGCCTCTGACCACCTTGTCCCCGGTGGCCGACTCCCAGGCGTCCCAGCCGTCCGCCGTCCTGACGAGCGGCTCGAAGGCCAGCAGGTCGAGCTCGCCATCGAGGATGTAGAACACCTCCTCGGCCTCGCGGTGCAGATGCGCCCCGACGTCGAACCCGGGGGAGACCGCGGCCTCGAACATCGACCAGACCCGCGACCGCCCGGCCCCGACCTTCAAGGTCATGCTCGTGCCCTCGATGCGGTGACCCGCGCCGGGCGGCAGCACCAGTCCGCTGGTCATCTCGCCTCCGCTTCGCCGGCGGGGGTCCAGGCGGTCTTGCGCAGCCAGGTCTCCAGGGTCATCAGGCCGGGGTGATCCTCCCGCAGGGCCGGCAGGTCGGGCGCCACGGTGGCGCGGCGATCCAGCCACGCGAACATCTTGGCCACTTCCTCGTCGAACGCGCGCACCCGCTCGATGGGCACCTGCTGGAAGCGCGCCGGCCGGTCGCGGACCCGGCCGAAGGTCTCGGCGATCCCCGAGCAGGTGAGGTCGTCTCCGGCGATCTCGACGTCCCGGCCGAGATACCGCTCCGGCCGGTCGAACGCGATCGCCGCGAAGGCGCCGATGTCCCGCGTCGCGATCAGCGGCATGCGCGCCTCCGGCCGTAACGCGAGGCTGACCACCAGCTCGTCGCCGGTCAGGACCGGGCGGGTGAGCGAGGCGAAGTTGTCCATGAAGAAGGCCGGGCGCAGAACGGTCGCCGGCAGTTCGAGCGCCCGGATGTGCTCCTCGATGCGGCCCTTGCTCGCGAGGTGCGGGACGCCGGTGGGGAGGTTCGCGCCGGCGCTCGAGCTGTACACCAGGTGCGCGACGCCGGTCTCCCGGGCGAGGTCGGCCACCGCCTTGCCTCGCCGCTCCTCCGCCGCCACCCCCTCCAGGGTCACCCGGGGGCCGGTCATCATGGTCAGGACGAGGAAGACGCCGTGCACGGAGGCCATCGCGGCCCGCAGCGACGCCGGGTCGTCCAGCTCGCCGGTGACGAGCTCGGCCCCTGCCTGACGCAGCGAGGTGGCGGCCGGCTTGCCGGGGTCGCGTACCAGGGCGTGCACCGCCCAGCCGCGTTCGAGCAGCTCGCGCGCGGCCGCGCCGCCTTGCTGCCCGGTGGCGCCGATGACCAGCACCGGCCCCTTTCCGTGAGCCATGCGATTCTCCTTGGCGGTGAGGCCGGGGGATCCGGGGGTCTGCGGGGGATCTAGGGCGGGTATGTGGGATATGGCCTCACGGTAGCGAGAATGCTGATATCGATCCTGGTACCGATCCTGCTAGCCTGCGGCTCCCCGCCGGACGGCAAGGAGCGGCGACCCCGGATCTGGACGGAGCGCATCGCGTTGAGCGGCGACCTCATACCGGCACGGAGCGGATCGCGTTGAGCGGCGACCTCACGCCGGGACGGAGCGGATCGCGTTGAGCGGAGATCTCATGCCGGGACGGCCGGCGCGGCGCGCGGAGCTGGCCGCCTTCCTGCGCGCGCGGCGGGCGCAGCTGCGGCCGGCCGACGTCGGGCTGCCCGTGGGCAACGCCTCAGGCCGGCGCCGCACCCCCGGCCTGCGCCGCGAAGAGGTCGCCCAGCTGTCCGGAGTCGGGGTCACCTGGTACACCTGGCTGGAGCAAGGCAGGGACATCGCGGCGTCTCCGCAGGTCGTCGACGCGCTTGCGCGGGCCTTGCTGCTCGACCCCGACCAGCGCCGGCACCTTCGCGAGATCGCCGGGCTGCCTGCCCTCGAGCGCGAGACGCTCGCCGACGAGGTGCTTCCCCGGCTGCAACGGCTGGTCGACGCGGTCGCGCCGAACCCCGCCTCCATCTACGACGCGCACTTCGACTTCCTGGTGTGGAACGGGCCGTACGTACGGATCCGGCATGATCCGGGGCGGCTGCCCGGCGACCGGCGCAATCTGCTGTGGATGATGTTCACCGACGCGGAGAACCGCGCTCGCATGGTGCGGTGGGAGCCCGCCGCCCGCGCGATGGTCAGCCAGTTCCGGGCGGCCGCCGGGCGGCGTCCCGACGACCCGCGGTTCGCCGAGATCGTCGAGGCGCTGAGCGGGGCCAGCCCGGAGTTCCGGGAGTGGTGGGCGGAGTACCCCGTCCGCTACTTCCGGCCGGTGACCGTCGGCATCGATCACCCCGAGCTCGGGCGGATAGGGCTCGAGCTCTTCCAGCTCCGCCCGGTCGAGCACCCCGACCTTCTCATGGTCGTGCAGGTCCCGGCGAGCGACCAGGATTTCGAACGGATGGCCACGCTCCCCGGCGCCCCGTAGCCGCCGTCCCGCCGGCCCAGCGAAGTTAATCTACAATGTAAAGGCGCCCGGTCCGCGCCGGCCGAACCTGCCCCGCGCTCGCCCCATGTGCGCGCGCGACGGCGAGCAAACTCGTGTATATCTTCGACGTATGCCATGCGGTCACCCATCGGAATTTCGCACCCAGGACCGGCGGGTACTGCGCTCACGTGCGGCGCTGATGGCGGCCGCGGTGCTGCTCCCCTCGACCCGGAGGAGCTGGCGCACCGCATGCTCCGCCTCGGGGCGGCCTTCGGCGGCAGCCACCACGTACCAGCGGACGAAGGACTCGATCAATGAACCTGAGCAGTCGTCTCATCCAGCGCATGCTGAGCCTTCCATCGCCCCTGACCAGGGATCTGGTCATCGAACGCGATCTGCGGGTGCCGATGCGCGACGGGGCCGTCCTGCTGGCCGACCGCTGGGCGCCGAGATCCGGCGGTGACGGCCTGCCGACCGCGCTCGTCCGCATTCCCTACGGCAGGGTGGGCATGGGCGCCGCACAGATGGTCAGGCCGCTGGCCGAGCGCGGCTACCAGGTGCTGGTGCAGAGCACGCGCGGGACCTTCGGCTCCGGCGGCGCATTCGACCCGATGCGGTGCGAGCGCGAGGACGGGCTGGACACCCTGGACTGGGTGATCGAACAGCCCTGGTTCGGTGAATCGATGGTGCTGTTCGGGGGCAGCTACCTCGGCTTCGTTCAGTGGGCGGTGGCCGGCCGGCTGCCGGCCCAGGTCAAGGCGATGATTCCGTACGTGTCCGAATCGGCCTTAACCCTGGAGTTCCTCCGCCGGGACGGATTCTCCCTGGAGACGACGTTCAACTGGGGCATCATGGTCGCCAACCAGGAACGCCGGTGGGCCATGCCGCGCCAACTGCTTGAGGCGAGAGGGGTGCGCCGCGCCCTGCACACGCTGCCGCTGAACCGGGCCGACATCGCCGCCATGGGCCGCCACTCCGACTACTTCCAGGACTGCCTCGCCCACGACGCCGACTCGCCATACTGGGCGGTGCTCGACCACAGCCAACGGGTGGCCGAGCTCACCGTGCCGGTGAGCTCGGTCGGCGGCTGGTACGACATCTTCCTGCCCGGTCAGCTCCGCGACCACCGGACGCTGCAGGCGGCCGGACGTCAGTCCCGGCTCACGGTCGGCCCCTGGTCGCACATCTCCCTCAACGCGGGGGCGACGGCAGTCGGCGAGGCCCTGGACTTCGGCCTGGCCCACGCCCGCGACGAGAAGCCGTCGGATCGCGCGCCGGTACGCCTGTTCGTGATGGGCGAGGATGCGTGGCGCGACTTCCCGTCCTGGCCGCCGCCGGGATACGCGCCGCGGCGCTTCCACCTGCACCCGGCGGGCGCCCTGGCCGCCGATGTGCCCGGCGAGTCGGCCCCGGACGGCTACCGCTACGACCCGGCCGATCCCACCCCGGCCGTCGGCGGGGTCCGCATGGCGATCGGGGTCAAGGCGGGCCGCGTCGACAACACCGAACTCGAGGCGCGGCCGGACGTGCTCACCTACACCACCGCCACGCTCGAGCAGGACGTAGAGGTGATCGGCGAGGTCGGCGCCGAGATCTGGTTCCGCTCCAGCCTGCCGTACGCGGATGTGTTCGTCCGGCTCTGCGACGTGGACGACAAGGGCCGCTCGTCCAACGTGTGCGACGGTCTGACCGGCCTGACCGGCGCCGACGAGACCTCGTGTGCGACGGTGCGGCTGTGGCCGACCGCGTATCGCTTCAAACGCGGTCACCGCATCCGCCTCCAGGTCTCCAGCGGCGCCTTCCCGCGCTACAACCGCAACCCCGGCACCGGCGAACCCAGGGCGACCGCCGCCACCCTCCACGCCGCGGACCAGTGGGTGTTCCACGACCCTGCCCACCCGTCGGCGGTGATCCTGCCGGTCCGGCAAGCGAACTGAAGTGCGACGAAACGCTCATAGTGGGTTTCTTCGGCTTGCCCGTTCAGGCCTTTAGCCGCCGTGGGCCCGGGCCCTGCTCGCCGAGGGCGTCCTCCGGGTTCGCCAGCGTGCAGATGTCGATGGACAGGCAGCCGCAGCCGATGCAGTCGGTGAGGCGGTCGCGCAGCTGTTCCAGCTGCTTGATGCGGGTGTTGAGATCGTCGCGCCAGCACTGGGACACGCGGGCCCAGTCGGCACGGGTGGGGGTTCGCTCCTCGGGGAGCAGCCCGAGGACCTCGCGGATCATGGCGAGCGGGATGCCGACGCGCTGGGAGACCCGGATGAAGGCCACGCGGCGCAGCGAGTCGCGGGTGTAGCGCCGCTGGTTGCCCGCCGTCCGGTGGCTGTGGATCAGGCCCTGCCGCTCGTAGAACCGCAGGGCCGAGGCCGGCACTCCGCTCCGCTCGGAGAGCTCTCCGACGGTCAGTTGCTTGGCCTGCCAGGAGACTCGTGTCATGGGCCAAGGTTAGCCCGGACCTGAACATTGGTTCAGGTCCGGGACGGGCCGGCCGGGCGGAGGTCAGCCGTCGATGCGGTGGGTGGTCCAGAACGACGACAGGTTCACCGAGGTCGCGGCCTGGGCGGCGGCCTTGAACTCGGCGGTGGTGGAGATCCCGTACCAGTGGGAGGCGGCGTAGTTCTTCAGCAGGTCCTGCATCGCCGTCGTGCCGATGGTCCGGCGCAGGTCGTGCAGCGCGCACTTGCCGTAGGAGTAGACGACCGTTCCGTACCTGCTGGAATGGGCGTCCCAGTAGGACATCGGGTTGCTGATCTTCTCCGCGGACGACTGCCAGGACACGTTGTTCCAGCAGTTGGTGCCGGAGATGTTGTTGTACAGGTCGGTCGCGTAGTCGGCGAACGACTCGTCCAGCCATGGGCTGTTGTACTCGTCGTCGCCGACGATGCCGTACCACCACTGGTGGGCCAGTTCATGGGCCAGGGCCGTGGAGCTGATCACGTCGAGCACGAAGCCGGGGTACTCCATGCCGCCGAACCAGAAGTTGTTGTCCAGCACCACGTCGACCTCGCCGTAGGGGAAGGCGCCGAAGCGCCCCGCGTGGGCGACGAGCGAGTTCTTCGCGGTGGTCATCATGGAGGAGGCGCTGCCGGAGCTGATCGAGCTCACCCGGTAGACGTTCACCGTGACGCCGGTGCTGGTCGTGCTCGTGGTCTTCGTGAACGGCCCGGCCGCCCACGCGAACTCGCGCACCTTGGCGGCGGTCGCCTTGGTCACGGTGCGTCCGGAGGTGCCGGGGGTGTCGACGGAGGTGCCGGTGGCGGGGACGAACAGGGAGCTCGGGTGGTCGAGGGTGACGGTGTAGTCGCTGATCAGCTGGTAGAAGGATTCGCCGTTGTTGGTGTAGGGGTCCAGGTGCCAGCCGCTGCCGTCGCGGACGGCGAGGACGGGCAGCGCGTTGCCGATGAAGTTGTAGGAGCCGTCGCGGCCGAACCGGTCGGCTCCGCTCGGCACGACGATGCCGAGGTCGAATCCGATCGAGGTGCTCTGGTTCTGGCCGAGCGGGGCCGGCAGGGTGATCTTCAGGGCGGTGCAGTTGACCGACAGCGGGGAGGGGGTGCCGCCGGTCACGTTGGTAACGGTGATCGGCGTGGAGGGGCAGCTTCCGTGGTAGTTGTCCCACAGCCGCAGGTAGACCTCGTTGAGCGGGTCGGCGGAGGGATTGCTGAAGGTGACGCTCTCGTGCCCGGTCCAGGTGCTGCCCGACGCGTTGCTGGTCAGGCTGACGGTATAGGAGGGTGAGGCGGGGGTTCGGGTGCCGTCCACCGCGAAGGCGGCGGGCGGGGCGCTTCCGAGGAGGAGGAGCACGGCTGCGGAGGTACAGGCGAGCATGCGTCGAACAATGCGGGCCATCATGGCCATGAGGACGGTTCTCCCTTCGCGTACGGGACCCCCCCGCCCTGCCGACGTAACGTAACTTCTCCGACAAGTCCGGTCAATGAGCTTTACCGAAACAGACCGCCCTCTCCGCACGCGCCGCCCCCCGGCCCGCGCGGCGGGCGGCCGGGTGGATTTCCAGGCGGGACGGCGGACGGTCCAGGCGGTCCGGAGATCAGGAAGCGAGGATGGCGGCGCGGGCCTCGTCCGCGGTCGGATACGTGGGGAAGGCGTCGGCCACGCCCGTCAGGCGGAAGGTCCGCTGGACACGCGAGTTGAGGCCGGCCAGCGCCACGCTGCCGCCGTGTGCCGCCAGGGCGCGGCGCGCGCCGAGGAACACGCTGATGCCGGTGGAGTCGCAGAAGGCCAGGCCGGTGACATCGATGATCAGGTGGCGGCACTGTTGGGCGTAGGCCTCCTCCAGGACCTTCTGCAGATGCGGGGCGCTGCCATGGTCCAGTTCCCCCGTCAGGACCAGGATGCGCACCGGGGAGGGGTGGGCGTCGGCGGTGGACGCGCCGTCGACGTGCACGGTGAAGTTCATGGGCGGCCTACTCACGGGGCGAGCGCTTGACCAACGGGGACGGCGGTGCGGGGTAGGGCGGCCGGTATCCCGGTGTCGTCACCGGGACCGCCTGCGTTCCGACAGCTGTTGCTCCACATCGGTGACGATATGCGACGCGGCCACGCCTGCCCACAGAATCGACAGGCTTGATCAGGAAGTCCCCGCCGGCCCGAGTGCGCGCCCTCCCGGCACGGTTGCGGGTGGTGCCCTCGGTCAGGCCGGCGGCGCCATGCCCTCGATCGCCTGGCGCAGTCGCACGGCCGACCCCTTGGCGTCTCTGGTGATGCGCACCTCGTCGCACAGCTGCTGCATGAGCCACAGGCCCCGGCCGCGCAGCGTGCTCACGCCGGGGTTGCGCCTGTCGGCGTGGGCAGGCACGAGCCGCCCGAGGCAGTCGTGCACCTCCACGGTGACGTAGCGGTCGTCGTGCCAGGCCTGGACGTGCCCCTCGCCGTGGGCGTGGTCGAGGACGTTGGCGGCGGCCTCGTTCACCGCGAGCACCAGGTCTTGCAGCCGGACCCCGTCGAGCCCGGCCTGCACGGCATAGCCGCGTACCAGCCCCCGTAAGGCGCTCAGATCATCGGTGATCGGCCAGTACGCGGACGCAGGCCCACTGCGATCCACCGGCACCCTCCTGCCACGCCGCCAGTCGTCCACCCTGCCAGAACTCCGCCATCGGCTTGACCATAACGCCTGGACGCCCTTGTCACGCACAGGCCACTCTTCCGCTCCCGGCGATTGCCCGAGACCTGCCCGGCGTTTCCCGCCCTGCCCGGACCCGCTCACCCCCTGCCTGGGGGCCGGGACTAGGCCAGTCCCTGAGCCGCACTTGCGCCACCCTGAGCGGGAGCTTGGAACGGCCGCAGGCATTTGACTAGGGCCTGACCTGCGGATAGTGGAATCAGTGCGGGGGAGTACCCGCCGTTCCAACTCCGATCGCCATTAGGGCCCCGAGCATAGGGAGTCGGCGGGTGGCCCTCTCGCGCGACATGGAAGTGTGGGAAGACCTTCGTCCTCGTGTCCACAGCGAGGTCGTTGGGGGAGGGCTCGATGTCGACCGCTGTGCTTCTCGAAGTTCTGGCGGGCGTCCTGTTGACGATCTCCGCGATCGTTACCATCGCCGCTCTGTGGCCGGTGAGGCCGGCATACGCCTCTGGACGTTGCACGACAATCACGCGGGCGCACTGCCCGCTGTTCGTCGACTTCGTCGCCTCACTCGCGCGCCAGCACCCGGGCCGGCGGCAGCCGCTGGACGAGGACCGCCGGGGCGACTGAGGCGAGGGCCGCCAGCAGCACCGCGACCGCCCCGGCCACAAGAGCCCCCACGGCGACGGCGGCCCCGGCGGTCCCGGTGACGGCCAGCGTGACGGCCAACCCCACGCCCGCTCCCGCGACGGCGCCGAGCACGCCCACGCCGACCCCTTCGGTCACGATGAGCCGGGCCAGGGCCGCCGACGGCCAGCCGAACGCCTTCAGCGCGGCCAGCTCGCCGTCCCGCTCGCGGACGCCGAGGTAGAGCACGTCGGCCACGGCCAGGGCGGCGAGCGCGAACATCAACCCGATCGCCACGTAGTCGACGGCCCGCGCCTGCAGGACGATCGCATCGCCGAGCAGCGACCCGACGACCCGGCCGCGGAAACCGTACGTCACGCCGAGCAGGATGGTCAGCGCGACCACCGCGATCGCGAGCGTTGCCGCGGCGAGCAGCGAACGGCCGGGCGCGCGGGTCAGCCCGGTGACCGCCAGGCTCGCGACGCCGCGGGGCGAGCGGGCCCGGCGCGGCAGCCGCGGCGCGGGCCGGACCGCCTCGACCGGCGGCACCCGCGCGGCGCGCAGCGCGGGTGGCAGCCCGGCCAGCAGCGCCAGCGCGAGTGCCGCCGGGATCGCCAGGAACGTGCGCGCCCCCGGCTCCGGGAGGCCCGACCAGGCGCTCAGCGGCATCGCCAGCAGCGCCGCGAGCCCGCCCGCGAGCAGCCCGATCAGGCCGAGTTCCAGCAGCACGACCCCGAAGATGCGCCGCCGCGCCCACCCCAGGCAGGCGAGCACCCCCAGCTCGGTCCGCCGCGCCCGTACGGCCGCCGCCGCGGCGTTCAGCACGAACAGCGCGCACACCGCGAGGATCAGCACGAACAGGGCGACGGACTTGCGGTCGGCCGCATCCAGGATCTGGTACGCCACGCCCTTGCTCACCCACCCCTCGCTGAGCGTCAGCGCGGGACGGCCGTACCGGCCGGCGGGCAGGTCGACGGTGACCGGGGTCGGCGAGGAGCCGATGGTGATGTCCACGTCGAGCCCGGTGGCGGCGACGATGTCGCGGGCGACCTGGCTGATCCGCTCCCGCGAGACCGCGTCGGGCCCGGTGACGCCGGCGACGCGGACGCGGACCACGCTCAGCGGCGCCTTCGCTGCGGGCGCGCCCTTGGTGGCCTCGGTGATCAGGCGCAGCCCGTCGAAGTTCGTCAGCAGCAGCGGCGGCGCCTGAAGGTATCCGGCGACGTTGTCGCCCGGCAGCAGCGGACGGTTCGCGAGCAGCTCCCGGGAGCGCGCGTCCCCGGGCGCCGCCTCCGGCGGGTTGTAGGTCTCCATCGGCACCCGGGTCAGCTCGTTGATGCCGGGCATCTTCGCCGGGTCGAACCGGCCCACGACACGGGAGGTGAGCGTGCCGATGCCGCCCTCGATGTAGCGCGGCGTCAGGGTGCGGAACTGCGTGTCGGCCGAGCCGAGCGGGGCCCTCGTGGCCGCGCCGAGCCCTCCGAACATGTCGTACGCCGGGTCCTTCCACACGTCCGGGTCGTTGGTCACCGGCAGCGCGGCCACCCGGCGCGGGCCGTCGACGCGGTAGCCGGTCGGGCCGGGCACCCAGTAGCGGGTGAACGGGTTCCAGACGCCGGGCGGCAGGTTCTCCCACTGATCGAGCAGCCGGCGGTAGGACTCCTGCGAGTCGAACGTCCGGCGCAGCACCTCCTGGCCCCGCTGCCCGTCCAGGTAGGCGCGGAACGAGCGGGCGGACGGCTCCCGCGTCGCGCGCTCGGCCGCCGCGGCGGGCAGCCGGCTGATGACGGCCTCCTCGCGCTGGTCGGTGTAGGAGCGGTCGGAGGCGATGAGCTTGATCTCCTTGAGTCCCGGCATCGTCGCCGTCTGCGACTCGGACGACTCCCGCTGCTTCAGGTAACGACCGCCGGTCATCGCGTCGTCGAGCCCGGCCAGCCGCGCCTCGGCGTCCGGGTCGACGGCGGCCAGCACGAACGGGAAGTCCTGGACGATCGACAGCCGCGGTGGGGTGGGCTGCTGCTCGCCGTCGTAGGCGGTCTTCTCCGACCACCAGCCGATCGAGCGGTTCTTCTGGTCGAAGTAGTACGGCGAGGGGTCCGGGTCGGGCGGCTGGTAGAACGGCTTGCCCAGGGACACGGTGCGCCCGCCGGCCAGCTTCTCCGACACGTACTGCGTCTGGTCGCCCTCGCCCATCCCGACCTCCAAGGGACGGCGGGTGAAGTAGGAGTAGTCAGGCGCGCCGTAGGAGATGCGGGTCAGGCCGCGGTCCAGGACGTGGGTGAACTGGAGGCGGAACATGGTGCGCTCGCCGCGCAGTTCGGCGCCGACGTCGAACGACTCGCGGCCGCGGCCGGTAATGTAGCCGATCATGCCGATGGGGGCGGCGACCTCGATGCCGTCGAGCTTCTTGATCGCGTCGTACTGCGCGAAGGAGATGCCGCCGAAGATGCCCGACAGGTAGTTGGCGCGGACCAGGTCCTGCCCGCGTTCCAGCGCGGAGGCGCTGCCCTTGGGGCGGACGAGGAGGTCGTACTGGGCGCGGTAGTTCTGCTGGACGGTGCCGGTGATCTCCAGGCGCTGCGTGCTCGCGGTCCCGGTCAGGACCGTGAATCCGGTGGCCGCCACGACGATGCCCAGCAGCAGGAGGAGGGCGCGCCCGGCGCGGTGCCGTAACTGCCCCCACGCGAGCCGGATCATCCGAGCCTGCCGATCCGGTCCATGACGTCGTCGGACGGCACCACGGTCTGGTCGGCGACGACGCGCCCGTCGCGCAGCCGCACCACCCGGTCGCAGGCGGCGGCGACCTCGGGGTTGTGTGTGGCCACGACGAAGGTCATGCCGCGTTCCTCGCGCAGGCGCAGCAGCAGGTCGACGATCTCCTCGCCGGTGGCGGTGTCGAGGTTGCCGGTCGGTTCGTCGGCCAGCAGCAGCGGCGGCTCGGCGACGAGCGCGCGAGCGATCGCCACCCGCTGCTGCTGGCCGCCCGAGAGCTCGCCGGGCAGGGACTTCTCCCGTCCGGAGAGCCCGACGGCCGCGATGAGGTCACGGGCCCGCGCCCTGCGGTCGAAGCCCACCCGGTACGGCAGCACCGGCGCGAGCACGTTGTCGAGCACACTGAGGGCAGGCAGCAGGTGGAAGCGCTGGAAGACGAACCCGACCGTGCGCCGGTGCCGCTCGAGGCCGCGCCGCCGCAGCGTGTCGACGCGCTGCCCGCCCACGTGGACCTCGCCCCCGTCCGGGAAGTCCATGGCGCCGATGAGGTGCAGCAGCGTCGATTTGCCCGCCCCCGAGGGGCCGGTGAGCGCCACGGTGCTGCCCGCCACGATGTCCAGGTCGACTCCGTCAAGGGCGAGCCCCGACGTGTACGCCCGTGTGACCGCCACGAGCCTGATCTCCACACTCATGGCCATACATTGTCACAATGTATGCGACCTGCGGAAGCCCCTAGGATGACGGCATGCCGTTGAGCCACGCCGTACTGGCCCTGCTGTCGAGCGGCCCCAGCCACGGGTATGAGTTGAAGGGCCGCTTTGAGGCGGCCATCGGCCCCCAGTGGGGCGGGCTGAACATCGGGCACCTGTACCAGATCCTCGACCGGCTGGTCCGCGACGGCCACGTGACGAGGGACCACGTCTCCCAGAACGACCGTCCCGACAAGACGATCTACCGCCTGACCGACACCGGCCTCGCCGAGTTGCGCGACTGGGCGGCCAGTCCGGTGGTGCGCGCCGGAGGCTTCCGCGACGAGTTGTTCCTCAAGCTGATGGGCGTCGCCCGGCTCGGCCCCGAGGCGCTGGCCGCGTTCGTCGACCGGCAGCGCACCTCCTACCTGTCCGACCTGGCCGCGCTCACCCGGCAGCGGCGGGAGCAGGCCGACCCGCTGGTGGCCGTCCTGATCGACGCGGCGATCGCGCACACCAAGGCCGACCTGGAGGTCGTGAGCGCAGCCGAGATGCGGCTCGCCGAGTTGGCGGAGCGATCGGGTCGATCCGGGCTTTCCGTCGGGGAGCAGCGGTCGGTAGGCTGACGAGGCATCAGTGATCCCGTGCGGGAGAGCGTCCTGAGCCGGCCAGGACCCCTGATCGACGCTAAGCACGGGCGTCGCCTGAGAACTCGTACGCCGCCGAGGAAACGATCTTCGACCGGGGCACCGTCGTAACACTTGATGTTGTAAGTCATGTGGCCTCCTCCCCCGCCCGGAGGGAGCCACGCCAATTTCGGGAGCCAACGTCTTCCGACTCCCCCAGGCCCACCGCGACGCCCTCAGAGCGTTGATGCAGGTGAAGGGCTCACCAATCGACTCAGGGCGACCTAGGTGCGGGGTTGCTCGGGGTGGGGCGGGGTGCGGGTGCCGATCAGGGTCTCGATGCCGTCGAGGATGCGCTGCAGGCCGAACTCGAAGGCCGGCTGGGGGGCGGAGGCGGCGCCGTAGGCCTCGCCCGCGGCCGTGCCGACGCGGGAGGAGACGGGGAAGCGGGTGGGGTCCATGACCTTGGCGAGGTAGGGGGCGTGGGCCCACCACCACTGCTCGTCGGTCATGCCGGTGCGCTGCTCGGCCTGGGCGGCGTCGACGGCTCCTCGCGCCGCGCCGTGGACGTAGGAGGAGATGAGGGTGACGACGGAGTCCATCTCCAGGTCGGAGAGGCCGGCGCCGTCGATGGCGGCCAGCTCGTACTCGTAGGAGGCGGTCACGTTGGGGCCGAGGGGCGGGCGGCTGGTGGCGACGTAGAGGATCCACGGGTGGCGCTGGTAGAGGGCCCACTTCTCGCGCGCGATGAGCTCGAGCCTGCCGCGCCAGCCGCCTTCGACGTCGCTCGGCTGGGCGGCCTCGCCGTACACGGAGTCGAGCATCAGGTCGAGCAGCTCGGCCTTGCCCGGGACGTAGGTGTACAGGGACATGGTGCCGACGCCGAGGTGCTCGGCCACGCGGCGCATGGACAGGGCGGCCAGCCCGTCGGCGTCGGCGACCTCGATGGCGGCGCGGACGACGCGGTCGACGCTGAGGTCGGGCTTGCCCTTCCTGCTGGCCTTCTCGCGGGTGCGCCAGAGCAGGGCGAGGCTGCGTGCGGGGTCTCCCGCGCCGGTGTACTCGGTGGTCATCGTGCCCCCGATCCTATCGCCCGCCGCCTGGCCCTGATCGGCGGGCGGAGGCGTCCGTCCGGCGCGTGACGGGCAGGGCCGGCGCGGTTTCCCGGCAGATCATCCGACTGGGCCGTACGTCATGCCGTATGCTGTACGGTACAGCGTACGGATGAGCGACCGAGGAGAGTGAAGTGGGTTCCACGGGACACGCGATCGTCGCCGAAGGCCTGCGCAAGCGGTACGGCGACACCGAGGCCCTGGCCGGGTTCGACCTGGCCGTGCCCGAGGGCACGGTGTGCGGGCTGCTCGGGCCCAACGGCGCCGGTAAGACCACGGCGGTACGCGTTCTGACCACGCTCCTGCGTCCCGACGCCGGCCGGGCCGAGGTGGCCGGGTTCGACGTCGTACGCCGGCCTGAGCAGGCGCGTTACCGGATCGGGCTGGTCGGGCAGCACGCCGCGCTGGACGAGGTGCTGAGCGGCCGGCAGAACCTGGTGATGTTCGGCCGGCTCTACCACCTCGGCGCCGCGAGGGCCCGCCGGCGGGCCGACGAGCTGCTGGAACGGTTCGGTCTCGCCGACACCGGCGACAAGCCGGTCGAGCGGTACTCCGGCGGCATGCGCCGCAGGCTCGACCTGGCGGCGAGCCTGATCCTCGCCCCGCCGGTGCTTTTCCTGGACGAGCCGACCACCGGGCTGGACCCGCGCGGACGCGACGAGGTCTGGCAGGCGGTCACCTCGCTGGTGGCCGGAGGCACCACCGTGCTGCTGACCACCCAGTACCTGGAGGAGGCCGACCGGCTGGCCGGAACCATCTGCGTCATGGACGCCGGCCGCGTCATCGCCGAAGGAAGTCCCGAAGAGCTGAAGTCGGCCATCGGCGGCGACCAGATCGACCTGGTGCTGCGCGACGCCGGGCAGGCCGGGGCGGCGGCGGCGATCGCCGAGCGGATCGCCGGGGCGCGGGCGGAGCGCGACCAGGAGGACCGGCGCGTCTGCGTCCCGGTACGCGACCGGGTGACCGCGCTCACCGAGATGGTGCGGGCCCTGGACGACGCGGGCGTCCAGGTCGAGGACATCGCGTTGCGCCGCCCAACGCTGGACGAGGTGTTCCTGCGCCTGACCGGTCACCGCGCCGGGGCGTCCGAGCCGGCGGGGGAGGTGGCGGCGTGACGATCACCACCCCGGCGGCTCCCGCCCCGCCCCGCACGATGGCGAGCCGGCTGCGGTGGGCCCTGGCCGACGGCTGGACGATCACCCACCGGGACCTGTCGCACTGGGCCCGCCGGCCCGCGCAGGTCATCGTGGGGCTGCTGTTCCCGGTCATGGTCGTCCTGATGTTCGCCTACCTGTTCGGCGGCGGCATGGCGATCCCGGGCGGAGGGGACTACCGGGAGTTCCTGATGCCCGGCATGTTCGCCATGACCATGGTGTTCGGCGTCGAGGCGACGTTCACCGCGGTGAGCGCCGACATCGCCAAGGGCGTCACCGACCGGTTCCGCTCGCTGTCCATGGCGCCCTCGGCCGTGGTGGTGGGGCGCTGCGCCGCCGACCTGCTGAACTCCGTCCTCGGGCTCGCCGTCATGATCGCCTGTGGGCTGGCGGTCGGCTGGCGCTGGCATGAGGGCCCCGGCCCGGCGCTGGCGGCGGTCGGCCTGCTGCTGCTCCTGCGCTTCGCCCTGCTGTGGGTGGGCGTCTACCTGGGGCTGGTGATGAACAACCCCGAGGCCGTCATGGCGGTGCAGATCCTGGTGTGGCCGCTGGCGTTCCTGTCCAACACCTTCGCCTCGCCGGCCACGATGCCGGGCTGGCTCGGCGCGATCGCCGAATGGAACCCGATGTCGGCGACGGTGTCGGCGACCCGCGAGCTGTTCGGCAACCCCGGCTGGGGCGGTGACTCCTGGGCCGCGCAGAACGCGCCGTTCCTGGCGCTGGCCTGGCCGCTGCTGCTCCTGGTGGTGTTCTTTCCGCTGTCGGTCCGGCGGTACCGCACGCTCGGCCGCTGATCGCACCGGCCGGGGCGCTCCGCGTCACGTCGCCGTCGCCTTCGCCGCAGCGTCGTCCTCGTCACGTCGCGTCGCGTCGCGTCGCGTCGCGTCGCGTCGCGTCGCCAGAGGGTGCCGGTGGCGACGGGGGCCCTTCGGGGGTTACCTGGCACGTAATCGATTTCCCGGCGCCGGGTCGCCATTGTTGGGGACGTGGGGCGGTCCGCCCCGCCGTCCAGGCCACCGCACCAGGTGGCCTGGACGGCACCCGGCCGTCCGGACACCTGCGCGTGATCCGGGCGGATCATGCGATTCTCCTGAGGAGTACATGCGATGAGCGACGTCAACGAACTTGTCAACCAGTACATCGCGGCCTGGAACCAGACCGATCCGGCAGCCCGCCGCGCGGCCGTCGACCGGTTGTGGGCCGAGGACGGCACCTACGTCGACCCGCTCGCCGTCGCCGAAGGGCGCGCGGCCATCGACGCGACGATCGCCGCCGTCCAGGAGCAGTTCCCCGGGTTCGTGTTCCGCCTGGCGGGGCCGGTCGACGCCCACCACAACCTGGCCAGGTTCACCTGGCAGCTCGCCCCGGCGCCGGACGCCGAGTCGCTGGTCGACGGCTTCGACGTGGCGGTGCTGACCGAGGACGGCCGCCTGCGCGACGTGCACGGCTTCCTCGACAAGGTGCCCACCGCCTGAACACCGGAGACCCGCGGCGGCACAGAAGGGCGGCGCCGGAACCGAGCGCCGCCCACCGGCCGTGCGTGGGCGGCGCCGCGCGGGCCGGTACGGACGGGCGGCGTCCGGCGGGGCCGTGTCGGCCGGGCGTCCGGTGGAGGGTCGCGCCGGGCGGGCGGCCGGCATGCGGTCCTGGGCTTGTGTCAGGTGCGAGGCGGGGCCGAGACCAGGCCGCTGTCGTAGGCGACGACGACGAGCTGGGCGCGGTCGCGGGCGTGGAGCTTGGCGAGCAGGCGGCCGACGTGGCTCTTCACCGTGGCCAGGCTGAGGTGCAGATGCTCGGCGATCTCACTGTTGGACAGGCCACGGGCGATGTGGGTGAGCACCTCCCGCTCGCGCGCGGTCACCCCGTCGAGCTCGCGCGGCAGGGCGTGCGCGGGCTCCGGCCGCCGGGTGAACTCGGCGATCAGGCGCCTGGTCACGGTGGGCGCCAGCAGCGCCTCGCCCGAGGCGATCACGTGGACGGCGGCCAGCAGGTCGGCCGGACGGGTGTCCTTCAGCAGGAACCCGCTCGCCCCCGCCCGCAGCGCCGCGTAGATGTAGGCGTCCAGGTCGAAGGTCGTGAGGATCAGCACCCGCACGCCGGAGGTCTCCGGCGCGCCGCAGATCAGGCGGGTCGCCTCGATGCCGTCCATCTCCGGCATCCGCACGTCCATCAGCACAACATCTGGACGCTCACGGCGGGCCAGCTTGACGGCCTCCGCGCCCGTACCGGCCTCCCCGACGACCGTGAGACCGGGCGCGGTGTCGATCAGCAGGCGGAACCCGCCACGCAGCAGGGCCTGGTCGTCGGCGACCAGCACGCGGACGTCCCCGCCCGCCGCCTCCGCCGTGTCCTCGCTCACTCCACGGCTCCATCCGCCGCGCCCCGCTCGGGGTCACCCGTCCGGCGTGCGTCGGCCTCGGGCCGGGCGCGGCGTGCGGCGGCCTCGGGGTCACCGGTCGGTCCTGCGGCGGGCTCGGGGTCGCCGGTCCGCCGTGCGGTGGGCTCGTACGGCATGCGGGCGCGAACCGCGAAACCGCCTCCGGGCCGGGGCCCCGCGCTGAAGGCTCCCCCGTACATCGTGACCCGCTCGCGCATCCCCACCAGGCCATGGCCGCTGGCGGGCTCCGCCGTGCCGGGCAGCAGGCGGGTCCCCGGACCGTCGTCGAGGACCTCCACCCGCAGCTCTCGCCCGACGCCGCGGACCGTGACCTGGCACCGGGCCGGCGCGGCGTGCATGACCACGTTGGTCAGCGCCTCCTGGACGATGCGGTAGGCCGACAGCTCCAGTCCCTCCGGCAGGCTCTCCACTTCGCGCACGTCCAACTCGACCCGGACCCCGGCGAGGGCCGCTCGCTCGGCCAGTTCCGGCAGCCGTGCGAGACCGGGGGCGGGGTAGAGGTCGGTCGCCGCCTCCTGGTCGCCTTCGGACCGCAGGACGCCCAGCAGGTGGCGCATCTCGGTGAGCGCGCTCCGGCTCACGGCCTCGATCTCGCGCAGCGCCTTGCGGGCCTCCTGCGGCCTGACGTCGGCGACGTGGTCCGCGATGCCCGCCTTCACGGTGATCAGGGTCATGCTGTGCGCGACGACGTCGTGCAGTTCCCTGGCGATGCGCAGGCGCTCCTCGGCGACCGCCCGCCGGGCGAACTCGGTGGCCGAGCGGTCGAGGTACAGCCGCCGCTCGCGTACGGCACGGCCGATCGTCCAGGCCCCGCCCATGAGGGTCGTCCCGAACACCACCATGGGGAACGGGAAACCCTCCATCCACCAGCCGATGGGGCCCGACACCGCCGAGCCGACGATCACGACCGCGCTGATTGCGCCGATCGTCCGGGTGGGCACCCAGCGAAGCCCAGGACGGGTGAGCGCGACCAGATAGAGGGCGAAGGCCGCGGCGGCGAAGGAGTCGTGCGCCATGTCGATGAACAGCGACACCACCGTCATCGCGAGCACGACGCAGAAGACGGGCACCGGCCACAGCCGGCGTGCCGCCACCGGAAGCCCGATGCAGGCGACGAGCAGGCACTGCGCCATCGCAGGCAGCGCGCCGGCGGCCGGCACCCGCGGCACCGTGAACGCCAGCAGCAGCGCCGTAAAGCCGGCCGCGGCCAGCACGTCGAGGGCGATCAGCCGCCGCCGGCTCAGCCGCGGCCCCACCAGCGGCCGAGACCCGAGGCCGTCCGGAGACGGGACACCCAGAGGCCACCGGCCGGTCCCACCCAGAGACCACGAGCCGCCGCCACCGAGAGGCCACCGGCCGGTGTCGTCCAGAAGCCGTGAGGCGGTGTCGTCCAGAGGGCGCGAGGTGGCGTCGTCCAGAGGGCGTGAGGCGGTGTCGTCCAGAGGCCGCCGGTCGGTGTCGTCCATGGGATCGGCCCCTGGGCCGTCCGGAGAGAGCACGCGTGCCATCTCGGGGGCGCCGGGGGCGGGGGGAGGCGTGCGAGAAGGCCGCGGCCCGGCGGTCGTCTTCGCGTCGTCCATCCGTCGAGGTTATCGGTGACGGCCGCCAGGTCACCTCCCGCCGGAGGATGTCATCCCGTAGGCGGACATCGTCCCGTGCGCGGCCTTCAGGTGCGCCTACGGCCCCACGCGCGGATTGCGGCCCCCAGCCGATGCGGAGCCCGGCACCGGTGCGGGAGCGTGGCCCCATGATCGAAGTGAGAGAGCTGACCAAGCGGTACGGCGCCACCCTCGCCGTCGACCGGCTGTCGTTCGAGGTGTCGCCGGGGCAGGTCACCGGCTTCCTCGGGCCCAACGGAGCGGGGAAGTCCACCACAATGCGCGCCGTCCTCGGCCTGAGCGCGCCCACCTCCGGCGAGGCGCTCGTCGGCGGCCGCCCGTACGCGTCCCTTCGCCGCCCCATGTGCCAGGTCGGCGCGCTGCTGGACGCCGGGGCCCTGCACGGCGGGCGAAGCGCCCTCGACCACCTCACATGGCTAGCCCGGACCAACGGCATCGGCCAGGCGCGCGTGTCGGAGGTGCTGGAACAGGTCGGCCTGGCCGGCGTCGCCCGCGACAGGGCCGGCGGCTTCTCCCTGGGCATGAAGCAGCGGCTCGGCATCGCCTCGGCCCTGCTCGGCGACCCGGGGATCCTCATGTTCGACGAGCCGGTCAACGGGCTGGACCCCGGCGGTATCCGGTGGATCCGCGAGCTGATGCGGGACCTCGCGGCCGAGGGGCGCACGGTGCTGCTGTCCAGCCACCTGATGAGCGAGATGGAGCTCACCGCCGACCGGTTGATCATCATCGGGCGGGGCCGCCTGATCGCCGACACCTCGGTACGCGACCTCGCCGCCCCTTACGGGCGCGGTGTGCTGGTGCGTTCACCGCGTGCGGCGGAGCTGACCGCCGTCCTCGCCGGAGCCGGAGCCACCGTGGCCGACGACCCCGCGGGCGGGCTCTCGGTGACCGGGCTGGAGGTGACCGGCATCGGCGACCTCGCCGCGCGGCACGGGATCCCCGTCCACGAGATGACCCCGCGCGGCGCCTCCCTGGAGGAGGCCTACATGCGCCTCACCGCCGGCAGCGTCGAATACCAGGCTGCGGTCGAGCAGGCGGCCCGCTGAACGGCACGGTCAGCGGCGGGGCCTGGCGAACGGCGGGTGTGGTGGCGCGGTGGCGGGTTCGCGCGTTCGGGTGGCGGAAAAGCGCTTGCGGCGGCGGGAGCGGTGCCGGTACAACTTGCGACTGGATCCCCTGCCGGGTCGCCGGCCGGGGCGAGAAACGAGAGGAGGAAGAGGCGATGACCAGAATGATCAGCGCGCTCGTGTCCTCCTGGGGTGCTCGTCAGGGCTGACCCCGGAGCGGGCGGGCGCGCCTCCACAGGAGAGTGCCTTGACCGCAGTACAGCATGACCTGACCATGCGTCCGATCACCGGGCGCGAAGAACTCGAGCTTTTCAACCGGCTGCCCTACGAGCTGAACCATGAGCTGGCGGACGACCTGGACTCCGGGCGCAGGCGGCCCGGCTGGATGTGGGTGGCCCTGCGCGGGGACCGCCTGGTCGCGAGGGCGGCGTGGTGGAGCAGGCCGTGGGAGGAGACTCCCTTCCTGTTCGACGTCTTCGACCTCGCCGGGGACATCGGTGAGTCCGACGCGGTGGACGTGGGCGTACGCCTGCTGGAGGCCGCGATGGCCAAGGTCGTCCCGCAGGGCGGCCGCCCGCCGGAGTACATCCGGTACGTCCCGCCGGGCTGGCGCGACGACGCGACGGTCCGCCAGGCCGTCGAGACCCGGGTCGCGGCGCTCGAACGGATCGGCGCGCGGCTGTTCGTCGAACGGCTGCGCCTGGAGTGGCGGCCGGGCACGCCGATCGCCTCCCCGACCGGCCGCCTGGCGTTCCGGCCCGTGGCGGACCGCGACGAGCTCGTGGCGCTGATGACCATGGTCCTGGAAGGCACCCTGGACGCCCACAGCTGTAGCGATCTGACCAGGATGCCCCCGGAGAAGGCCGCCGCCGAGCAGTACGACGGCGAGCTGGTGGGCTACACGAGCCCGCACGACTGGTGGCGGATCGCCACGCTGCCCGGCGGCGAGCCCGTGGGCTTCGTCATCCCGGCGCACAACTCGTACAACCCGATCATCGCCTACATCGGCGTGCTGCCGGCGCACCGTGGCAAGGGGTACATCGACGAGATCCTCGCCGAGGGCACCCGCATCCTCGCCGCGCAGGAGGTCCCGCGCGTCCGGGCCTCCACCGACCTGGGCAACGTCCCGATGGCCAGGTCGTTCCAGCGGGCCGGGTACATCAACTTCGCACGTGAACTGAACTACACCTGGCCCTAACCACCCGCGCCCGAGGCAGGCGGCCGCCCTAACAGAACGACCGCCTGCCCCGCGCGCACATGACGCGGCGGACGACGCCCGCCTCCACGTGTATTTGACGCGGTGGACGACGGTCGACCCGCGTGTGTATGACGCGGGAGAGCACGGCTGCCCCCACGTGCGTATGACGCGGCGGACGAGTCCTGCCCTGCGTGCCTATGACGCGGGGGCGGAGGACGCCTGCACCGCGCTCGTATGACGCGGCGGACGCTGGCTGCCCCGCGTGCGTATGGCAACCAGGCGACCGTCCGGAAGAACACCCGCTTCCGCGCGGCTATGTCCGGACATGCCGCTCGGCCGCGTCCCGGCGTCACTGCGGCCGCCTTCGGTGAGGGCCCGACGTTTCGGTGCCCGTCGAAAGGATCCGGTCCTAGCGTCGAGGCATGGAACCCTCACCGACGGGCGGACCACCCGGCCCGGCCATCGCCGCAGCTCAGGAGCCCGAGCCGGGACCCGAACCCCACCCCGGACCCCGCCACAAACCCGGAGCGGGAGCCGAACCCGGACCGAGACCCGAAGCTGATTCCCGGCCCGCACCCGGCTCGGGTGTGGCTGTGACGGTTACCGGTCACGCTGAGGTGTGTGCCGTCCTCGCCGACCCGCGCTTCGTCGTGCCGCCGCCCCCTGAGGATCATGGGGTGCCCGGCACTTTGGGATGGCTGCGCCGCAGCGTCTCGAGGTTCAGCAACGGGCCACAGCACGAACGCCGCAGGGCCCTGGTGCGCACCGAGCTGGCCGGCATGGACCCTTCCGCGCTGCGCTCGGCCGCCCGTGACAGGACGGCGAGCGTGCTCGGGCGCGTGGGTGGCGAGCCGTTCGACGTCATGGCCCTGGTCGCCCGCGCGGTCCCTGTCGGTGTTCTCGGCGGCGCGCTCGGCGTCGACGAGACCGGCCAGGACGCCCTCGTACGGGCCGTCTCGGCGATCGCCGCGGCCTACCACCCGGGCGCGACCCCGGAACGGATCGCCCGCGCCGACACGGCCGTGGCCGAACTCGTCGCCCTGCTAGGTCCGGGCGACGCGGGCGGCAGGGCCGGCCGGACCGGGCCGGGCGATGCGCAGGACGGGCCCTACCAGATCGGGCCGAGTGACGCGGAGAGTGCCGCCGATCGGTCCGTGCCGGGCGATGCGGAGGGTGCGGTCCATCGCGCTGGGTCTGGCGATGCGGAGGTGGTGGCGAACCGGATCGGGTTGCTCGTGCAGGCGTGTGACGCGACCGCGGGGCTGGTCGGCAACACGCTGGACGCGGCTCTGCGGCTCCCGGCCGCCTCACGGCGGGAATGGCCGGTCGAGGCGCTGGTCGCCGAGACGCTGCGCCTGAACCCTCCGGTCCGCTCCACCCGGCGGTCGGCCACCGCCGTCGCCGAGATCGGGGGACGGGTCGTCACCCCCGGCACGCTGGTGATCCTGGATTTCGCCGCGGCCAACCGCGACCCTCGCGTGTTCCCCAAGCCCGATCGTTTCGACCCCGGCCGGCACACGCATCCCCACTCGACCGGCGACCCCGGCGAGCCGACGTCCGTACACCCGCGCTCTGATCCTGATCAGGGGACTCCTGCGCACCTGCGCCCTGACCCCGAGCACCTGCGCCCTGACCTCGGGCAGCGGACGCCCGAGCACCTGCGGCCTGATTCAGATCAGCGGACGCCTGTGTACCCGGGCTCTGGTCCGGTGCTGGGGGAACCTGCTCACCTGACCTTCGGGTACGGGGCGAGGGCGTGTCCCGGCATGGAGCACGGTGTGGCGCTGGCCTGCGGGATTCTCTCGGCGCTGTTGCCCGGCTGTGAGCGGGCGGGGGCCGGGGGCGCCTACGAGCCGTCCGCCAACCTGCGCATTCCCCTACGACTGGAGGTCCGTGTCCGATGAACGCGAATAACGACCGGTTCGGCAAGTTTCGTGCCCTGCACCACGCGGACCGCCCCCTGTTCCTGCCCAACGCCTGGGACCACGCCTCGGCGGCGGCGCTCGCGGCCCGGGGGTTCAGCGCGATCGGCACCACCAGCCTCGGAGTGGCGGCGGCCGCGGGCAAGCCGGACGCGGCCGGCGCCACCCGGGAGGACACCGTGCGCCTGGCTCGCGGCCTCACACGGCTGCCCGCCCTGATCAGCGTGGACATCGAAGGCGGGTTCAGCGACCACCCGGATCGGGTGGTGGAGCTCGCGGTGGAACTGGCCGAGGCCGGGGTCGTGGGCGTGAACATCGAGGACGGCCGTCCCGACGGCACCCTCACCGCGCGGGATCGCCAGTGCGCGCTGATAACGGCGATCAAGGACGCCGTACCCGGCCTGTTCGTCAACGCACGGACGGATGTCTACTGGCTGAGAGATGGCGAGCGGCCGCCGCCGGGTGCCGAGGACGACGCGCATCCGCGCGGGGCCGGACCCGCGAGTGTTCGGCCTGCGGGTGTCGGCCCGGGAGGCCCGTCGTCCGGGTCGGTTGCTGTGGATCGGGTGCTGGGTGCCGCCATGGCGCGGGCGCGGGCGTACCAGGACGCGGGGGCCGACGGTCTGTTCGTCCCGGGTGTGGACGACGAGCACGCCATTGCCACGCTGGCGGAGGGGCTGGACGCCCCGCTGAACATCCTGCTCACGCCGGGAGGCCCGTCCTTCCATCGTCTCGCCGACCTCGGGGTGCGGCGGGTGAGCTGCGGATCGCTGCTGTTCCGGGCGGCGGTGCACAATGCCGTCGAACTCGCCTGGGCCCTCGCGCACGAGGAGGTGACCGTGACCGGCCTACCCTCCTACGCCGAGGCCCAGGCGCTGGCCGCGGCCTTCGACGCCTGACTTGGCTCGACCGGGTTCGACGCCCACGCGACCGCCTGCACGGCCGGGCTCGACCGCCGGGCGCGGCCAGACATCGACTCCCGGCCGGCTGGACGCTGACCAGAGGGCTGAGCTGTGTCCATCCGCCATCTGCCGGATGCCGTCTGCCGGGTGCGGTTGGAGTCGTCCGGTCAGGTTTCGTGGCGGGGGATGCGGGAGACCTCGTGGTCGGCGTGGAAGAGCGCTTCGGAGATCAGCCTGCGGACGTGGGCGTCGCGGGCCCGGTAGAGGATGCGGCGGCCGTGCCTGCGGGTGTCGACCAGACCGGCGAGGCGGAGCTTGGCGAGGTGCTGGGAGACCGAGGGGCGGGCCACGCCGATGGTCTCGGCCAGCGACGAGACGTCGTACTCGCCGGCGGCCAGCAGCCACATCAGGCGCAGGCGCGTCCCGTCGCTGAGCATGCGGAACGCCTCCACGGCCGTCTCCACCTGAGCGGCGGTGGGTTGCTCCTGCAACGGATGCGCACCTGATCCGTTGTCGCGTGCGTACATGGCTACATATACTCCACGCAAGGGTCCCCGTCCGCAAGCGAGGAAACCATGTCCGACCAGCAGCGGTCCGGTTCTTCATCCCCCGACGAGTCCGGTGGGCTCGACCACGCTCGTACGCGCGAGCGCGAACAAGGCCAGGACGGACAGGGCCACGTGCACGAGCATCATGAGGGCCGTGGTCACGGGCACGGGGAAGGGCACGGGGAAGGCGCCCAAGGCCACGACGGACAGGACCACGGGCATGGGCATCACGAGGGCCATGGTCCAGAGCATCCCGAGGGCCGTGGTCCCGCGCACGACGAGGGCCACGTGCACGAGTATCTCGAGGGCCGTGGTCCCCAGCATCACGAAGGCCATGGTCACGGGCATGGGGACGGAGAGGGCCACGGGCATGGGCATGGGCATGGGGGAGGTGGCTCGGGGGGTGTGAGGGCGCGGCTTCTGTCGTGGGCGTCGCATGTGATCACCCCGCACAGCCATGACAGCGCCGACAAGACCGACGCGGCGCTGGAGTCCAGCAGCCGGGGCATGCGGGTGCTCGCCCTGTCGTTCACGGTACTGCTGATCACCGCCGTCGCGCAGGCCGTGATCGTCGCCTTCTCCGGGTCGGTGGCGTTGCTGGGTGACACGCTGCACAACTTCGCCGACGCCCTCACCGCCGTCCCGCTCGGCATCGCCTTCTGGCTGGGGCGGCGGGCGGCGACCCGGCGGTACACCTACGGCTATGGCAAGGCCGAGGACCTCGCCGGGCTGATGATCGTCGTCATCATCACCGCCTCGGCCGTCTTCGCCGGATACGAGGCGATCCAGCGGCTGCTGGCCCCGCAGGACGTTCACGCGCTGGGCTGGGTGGCCGCCGCCGGTCTGGTCGGTTTCCTCGGCAACGAGTGGGTGGCCCGCTACCGCATCAGGGTGGGCCGCGAGATCGGCTCGGCCGCTCTGGTGGCCGACGGCCTGCACGCCCGTACCGACGGCTTCACCTCCCTGGCCGTCCTCCTGGGCGCCGGCGGGGCGGCGCTCGGATTCCCCATCGCCGACCCGATCGTCGGGCTGCTGATCACCTTGGCGATCTGCCTGGTGCTGCGGGACGCGGCCCGGGAGATCTACCACCGCCTGATGGACGCCGTCGATCCCGCTCTGCTCGATCATGCCGAGCGCGTCCTGGCCGGCACTCCCGGGGTGCGGAGGGTGGGTTCGGTGCGGATGAGGTGGATCGGCCATGTCCTGCGGGCCGAGGTGGACATCGCGGTCGACCATCGCCTGTCCCTCATCGAGGCGCACGCGGTCGCCGTCGAGGCCGAGCACCGGCTGATCCACGAGGTGTCCCGCCTGCGCGCGGCCACCGTGCACGCCGACCCCGACGGCCCGCGCGACGCCGACCACCATGCCACTTTGACCGACCACCGGGCGCCGAGCACGGCCTGACCAGGCTCTCCCGCTCCGGGGAGGTGAGGGTGGCCCGCCGCGAGAACGCGGCGGGAGGGCTGTTCGTTTGCGGAGACGGGGGGCATGGGAGGGATATGCGGTGGCGATATCCCTATTCCCTATTCTTTAAGTGGGTATGATGCTCGGTGACGTGATCTGTACCGAGGAGATCGGATGGCTCTGCCGGACTTCCTGGTGATCGGAGCGCCCAAGTCGGGGACCACCGCTTTGCACGCCGCCCTCGCACGGCATCCCGGGGTGTTCATGTCCCCCGTCAAGGAGCCCAAGTTCTTCCTCACCGACGGGCCGCCGCCGGCGCGAGGCGGTCCCGGAGACGCGCAGACCTTCCGGGAGCACGTCTGGCGCAGGACGGACTACGAGGCCCTGTTCGATCCGGCTCCACCCGGAACGGTCAGAGGGGAGTCCACCCCGTTCTACCTGTACGACCGGCGGGCGCAGCGGCGCATCCACGCGCTGATGCCCGGCGCGAGGCTGATCGTCGTCCTGCGCGACCCGGTGGAGCGGGCGCACTCCAACTGGACGCATCTCTGGTCGGCGGGGCTCGAGCCCGTCGGGGACGTGGTGCGCGCCTGCGCCGAAGAGGAGCGCCGCATCGCCGCGGGCTGGTCGGCGTTCTGGCACTACGTGGCGCTCGGCCGGTACGGCGAGCAGCTGGAGCACCTTTTCGGGCTGTTCCCCCGGGAGAACGTCCTGCTGTTCCGCTACCGCGAGCTGGTCCACGAGCCCGCGGCGACGCTCGACCGCATCTGCGGGTTCCTCGGCGTGGAGCAGGGCGTGCTCACCGAGGTGCCGCGCGAGAACGTCACGGCGCATCCCGACCCGACGCTCCGGCACCGTGCCCTGTCGCGCCTGATGCGCGTGGGGGCGACCGTGGGACGCCACCTGCCGGGCGCGCTCGCGGCCCGCCTCACCGAGCCGCTGGAGACGGCCCTGCAGGACAGGGGCCGCCCGCGCCGCCCGCTCGGCTGGGAGCAGCGCCGGGCCCTCATCCCGCACTTCCAGGACGACATCGCGCTGCTGGAGCGGGTGACGGGGGAGGGCTTCGGCGACTGGCTCGGGCCTCGCGACCGGTCGGGCGGGCTGATGGGCGACCGGCCGCCCGGTCAGCGTCAGGCACGCAACGGACGCCCGCGCGTGCACTGAAGGCCATCGAGCCGCCGCGGGCCGGTCAATGCAGCTCGGTGCGCAGTTCGTGCGTGCCGTCCTGCCGGGTGAGCTCGTAGTAGAGGCGCCGGTGGCCGCCGGGGAGCGGCAGGATGTCCAGGTAGCGCAGCCCTCCGTACGGCGACTGCGCGAGCGGTTCGGCGCCGAGGGGGATGAGGGTGGCGTTGTCGGTCCCGGTCCCGGTCGCGATGCCGGTGCGTTCCTCGTAGTTCTCGGCGGCGCTGGCCCGGCCGTCGTAGGCGGCGAGGATGGTGTCGCCGTCGTGCACGATCGCGCTGACCCGGGCGCCGCGCGAGTCCCAGTGGCCGGGGCGGCCGCTAAGCGCGGTGCCCTGCCAGGTCCAGACGAGGCCGTCGAGGCTGGTGGCGTAGTCGGTGACCATCTGGTCCTCCTCGCCCGGCTCCTCCAGCGGGTGGCAGGAGGCCCACAGGTGCCACACGCCGTCGCGGTGCATGATCACCGGGTCCTTCACCCCCGTCTTGGGGTCGCCCGGCAGCACGACCGTGCGCTTCGCGGCGTCGAACAGGGACGGGTCGCCGGCCTCCAGCACCTCCACCCGCCAGTGCTTGGAGCCGCGGGTGGCGCAGCTGATGTAGAGCCGCCACCTGCCCTCGGGCGTGCGCACCAGGGCGGGCCGCTCCAGGGAGTCGGTGTCGACCTCCTCGCTGCCCAGCGTGTAGATCGTCTCGAATCGCTCGCCGTCCAGGGAGCGCGCCACGGCGACGGCGTAGCCGCGCCCCTGGCCGATGGGACGGCGCAGGCGGTAGGCGAGGTAGATCACACCGTCGGCGAGCACGGAGCTCGGCGCGCCGGCCCAGTGGCCGGGCCCGTCCTGCGGGGGCGCCACGACGAGCACGGAGCGTTCCGGCCGGGGGCCCGGCAGGGCGGGTCGCGGGTCGTTCTCTTTCATCGGCACGCCCGAAACAATAGACAAGGATCGGTTCCGCTGCCCAAAGACCGGCCGGTCAAGGGCCCGGTGCGCCCCCCTGACCCGTCCCGCCACCGCCCCTGAAACGGCAGGAACCGGTCATGGCGCCCCAGACGGCGGCCGTTCCGTTCAGGAGATGGCCGCGCCGACGAGGTGGCCGATCCCGTAGGTGACGGCGGCGGCGGCCGCGCCGAGCAGCAGTTGCCGGGTCCCGCCGAGCAGGAAGGGGCGGCTGGTGAGCCGGGACACCAGCGCCCCTGTGGCGAACAGCCCGGCGGCCGTGAGCACGACCGCCACGACGACCGAGCCGAGACCGAACAGGAACGGCAGCAGCGGGATGAGCGCCCCGAGGGCGAAGGCCAGGAAGGAGGAGCCGGCGGCGGTCCACGGCGAGGGCAGATCGTCGGGATCGACGCCGAGCTCCTCGCGGGCGTGGACCCGCCAGGCGATGTCGTCGCGCCGGTGGAGCTGGCGGGCCACCTCGAGTGCCAGCTCGGGCGTGAGGCCGCGCGACTCGTACAGCATCGCGAGCTCCCGCTCCTCGGCCTCGGGGTTCTTGGCGATCTCCCGGCGTTCCACGTCGATCTCGGCCAGGGTCATCTCGGTCTGCGAGCGCACGGAGGTGTACTCGCCGGTGGCCATGGAGAAGGCTCCGGAGGCCAGGCCCGCGAGTCCCGCGATCGTGACGGCGTGGGCGCTCGCGCCGCTGCCCACGACTCCGGCGATGAGCGAGGCGTTGGACACCAGCCCGTCCATCACGCCGAACACCGCCGGCCGCAGCCAGCCGCCGGTCACGTCCCTGTGGTGGTGATGTACCTCGGCGACGTGCAGGGGAACGGAGGGCATCGGGGGTTTCCTTTCAGGCCGTGCCCTTCCCGCAGGCGGGTGGCCGGGGGTCGGCGGGGCCACGTCACGCTAATCAGGCACATTATGCGTGTCAAACGGTGCGAAGCCGGACTCAGGCCGCGCCGGTGTCAGTCGGCCGCGGCATCCTCGGGGGTGCCGCGGCCGAGTGCCGCGAGCGTCTCCAGCGCCTGGGACAGCACGGCCGTCGGCGGGGAGGCCAGGCCGACGCGGACGGCCGGTGGCGCGCTTTGCACCCCGGCCGAGAACGACGCGGCGGGAGTCACCGCGATGCCCTGACGCGCGGCGGCGGCGACGAACGTCTCGGCGCGCCAGGGCTCGGGCAGCTCCCACCAGCAGTAGTAGCCGTGCGGGTCGGCGCGCACGGTGAAACCGGCGAGGCTGCGGGCGGCGATCCGCTGGCGTTCCGCCGCGTCCCGGCGCTTGGCCGCGACGACGGCGGCCACAGCGCCGCCGGTCATCCAGCGGGTCGTGGCCTCGAGGGCGAATCCGGTCGCCGTCCACGCGCCCGACCGCAGGGCGGCGGCGAGCGGGGCCGCCTGGCCGGGAGGTGTGACCGCGAAGCCGACCGTCAGGCCGGGGGCCAGCCGCTTGGACAGGCTGTCGAGGAGGATCGTGCGCTCGGGGGCGAGGGCGGCGAGCGGCGGCTCGTCCCCTTCGTGGAGGAATGCCCAGATGGTGTCCTCGAGCGCGTACAGGCCGAGATCGTGCAGCGCCGCGGCCAGCTCCTCGCGCCGGCTCGGGGGCATCGTCACCGAGAGCGGGTTGTGCAGGGTCGGCTGCAGGTAGACCGCGCGGAGCGGGGTGCTCCGGTGCGCGGCGGCCAGGGCGTCCGGACGCAGCCCGGCCTCGTCGCAGGCGATGGGGATCAGGGTGACGCCGAGCCTCCCGGCGATCGACTTGATCATCGGGTAGGTGAGCGCCTCGACGCCGAGCCGCGCTCCCGGGGGCACCAGGGCGGCGACGGCGCCCGCGATCGCCTGCCGGCCGTTGCCCGCGAAGGCGACGCGGGCGGGGTCCGGCGCCCAGCCGCCGCGGGCCAGCAGCCGTGCCGTCGCCTCGCGGGCCGCGGGCGTGCCGTGCGCGGCGACCGGCCGCAGGGCCGAGGCGAGGACGTCCGGGCGCAGCAGGGGGTCCAGGCCCTGGGCGAGCAGGGCCGGCTGCTCGGGCACGATCGGGTAGTTCAGTTCGAGGTCGACGCGGGTGCTCCCCGGCTCGACCAGCGCGGGCCCGGGCGAGCGCTCGGGCGCGCGTACGAACGTCCCGCGGCCGACCTCGCCGATCACCAGCCCGCGCCGGGCCAGTTCCGCGTACACCCGGCCCGCGGTGGAGCCGGCGATGCCCCGCCGCCGGGCGAACACCCGCTGGGGCAGGAGCCGGTCTCCCGGGCGCAGCCGCCCGGCGGCGATGTCGGCCGCGACGGCGTCGGCGACCAGCCGGTAGTCCTCCATGAGGCACCCCATCAATGCGCGAAGTCCAGAATCGATACGAAGCTCAACATTGCACCGAGTGCAATGATTGTATTGCACCGACCAAGGTCGCCGACCTAGCATCGCGCCCCTGGGCGTGACGGCGCGGGCGGATCCGCGCGGGCGTCGACACGGAGGGGGAACGCCGGTGGGGAACAGGGTCGCGGTCAACGGGATCACCGTCGCGTACGACGATCAAGGCGATGGCGCGCCTCTGGTACTGGTGCACGGCCACCCGTTCGACCGTTCGATGTGGGCGCCCCAGGTCGCCGAGGTCGCCGGCCCGGCGTGGCGGGTGATCGTCCCGGACCTGCGGGGCTACGGCGAGAGCACGGTCGTCCCCGGCGCGACGCCGCTGGAGACCTTCGCCCGGGACATCGCGGCCCTGCTGGACCACCTGGGGCTGCGGGAGGTGGTGATCGGCGGCCTGTCCATGGGCGGCCAGATCGTGCTGGAGTTCTTCCGGCTGTTCCCAGAGCGGGTGCGCGGGCTGATCCTCGCCGACACCTTCGCCCAGGCCGAGACGGACGAGGGGAAGAAGGTCCGGAACGCCATGGCCGACCGCCTTCTCGCGGAGGGCATGGGGCCCTACGCCGAGGAGGTCCTGCCGAAGATGGTGGCCCCGTACAACATCGAGGCGCTTCCCGGGGTGGCCGCGCACGTCCTGCGGATGATGCGGGACGCGCCCGTGGCGGGCGCGGCGGCGGCGTTGCGCGGCCGCGCGGAGCGCCCCGACTACGGCGACCTGCTCGCGACGGTCGCGGTGCCGGCGCTGGTCGTGGTCGGCCGGGACGACGAGTTCACTCCGGTGGCGGACGCGGAGTTCATGCACCACCGCCTCCCCCGGTCGGAGCTGGCGGTGATCGAGGGGGCCGCCCACATGCCGAACCTGGAGCGGCCCGAGCATTTCGGGCACGCCCTGCGCCGCCTGCTGTCCGCCGTCGAGGCCCACGCCGGCGTGCCGTCCGCCGACACCCGGTGACCGCTTTGCTTGGATAGCGCCGAGAATGGGGCTTATGGCCGGGGAAGCCCGGCGATGGGGCCTGCGTGAGCACGGCCTTTCCGATCGGCCGGGGGCGCGTGCCCCCGGTACCAGTGGACGGAGATGACGAGAATGGCCGACAAGCCGGTGGCGATACCAGGTCCGGACCACCCCATCACGATCGAACGCAACCCCGCGCGCGTCGTGGTGTCGGCCGGAGGGCGCGTGCTCGCCGACACCCGGGACGCGCTGACGCTGCGCGAGGCGGACTACCCGCCCGTGCAGTACATCCCGCGTGAGGACGTCGACATGCGCCGTCTGGAGCGGACCGACAACGCCAGCTACTGCCCCTACAAGGGCGACGCCGCCTACTACAGCGTCGTCGACGGGGGCGAGTGGGCGGTGAACGCCGTCTGGACCTACGAGGCCCCCTACGCCGCGGTCTCGGACATCAAGGGGCACCTCGCCTTCTACCCCGACCGGGTCGACGGGATCGAGGAGCACCCCGCCGGCTGAACCCTAAGCGGCGCACGCTGCGAAGAAGACGCGAAGGGGGATCCCGTTTGCGGAGATCTGATGGAGGTTCGCCACCTTTCTATGATCATCGGGATCGCGGCTGCGGCGTGTCCCTATGCTCGGGGCATGGACATCGTCATCAGACTCGGCCGGCGGGGGGTACCGCCCCTGGCCGCCCTCGGCGCCGACATGCTGCTCATACTGCTGGCAGGCCGGATCGTGGCGGGCGCGTACCTGCGGGGCAAGTTGTGCGACGGGGCAAGCGTGTGGTGCACAGGCGGGGATCCAACCCCCGCCGAATGGGTCGCTGAGATGGACTTCCGGACAGTGGTGACCTTCTGGTCGTTCGGTGGCGTGACCGTGATCATGCTGGCGAGTGCCGTGTGGGCGTGGCGCCGCCACTTCAGAGCCTTGGCCGCGGTCCAGCTCTTCGCCCTGGTCGTTCCTCTCTTCGCCGTCATTCTCCGAGCGCTGGATCCCTACCCCTCACTCCACTGAAGATCTGAACTCAGAACAGGCCCTAAGCCCGCCAGGCGTGCCGGGCCGCCGATGATCGGCCGAAGGCCGCATCCGTCGCGATGAGAGGGCGTACCGTCGTCTCAGGCGACGGCGGCCGACTCCGGCTCCTGCGCCGGCGGGCGCCGCGCCAGCGCGCCGGCCCCCAGCCCCACCGCGAGCATCGTGGCGGTGACCAGCGCGAACGACACCGGCAGGCTGCTGACGGCCGCCACCGCGCCGATCATGCTCGGCGCGACGAAGCCGGAGGTGTAGCTGATCGTGGCGACCCCCGCGACGCCTTCGCTGGGCGTGCGCGCGGCGTTGCCGGCCGCGGCGAACACGAGCGGCACGACGGCCGCCACCCCGAGGCCGATCAGCATGAAGCCCGCGATCGCGAGCG
Source organism: Sphaerisporangium perillae (assembly GCF_023276435.1). Lineage (GTDB taxonomy): Bacteria > Actinomycetota > Actinomycetes > Streptosporangiales > Streptosporangiaceae > Sphaerisporangium > Sphaerisporangium perillae. The sequence goes on along the minus strand of NZ_JALLPO010000027.1, from coordinate 19,191 downwards.
CGGGTGTCCGCGTGAGGACGACCAGCCCGGCGCCGAGCGCCGCGACCAGCCCGCTCGTCCGCACGGTCACCACGGCGCCGAGCCGGCGCACCACCAGGTCGCCGAAGAGCCGCCCCGCGGCCATGGTGAACGCGAATCCGGTGTAAGCGGCGGCGGCCACCCCGGGAGAGGCGCCGGTGACCTGCGTCAGGTAGACCCCGCACCAGTCCTGGGCGGCGGACTCGCCGAAGACGGCGCAGAAGCCGACCAGCCCGAGGACGAGCAGGCCGCGCGACGGCAGCACGAACCTCGGCGGAGCCGCCTGCCCCGCCGGCGCGCGGACGTCCAGCAGCGACGGCCCCGCCACCAGGCTCACGGCGAGCAGCGCCGCGGCCATCGCGGCCAGGTGGACGCGGGCGTCGACCCCGGCCTGCGCCGCCAGCACGCCCACGGCTCCGCCCACCAGGCCGCCGACACTCCACATGCCGTGCAGTCCCGGCATGATCGAACGGCCGAGCCGCTGCTCGACCTCGATGCCCTCGGCGTTCATCACCACGTCGCACATGCCCGCCACCGCGCCGTACACCAGCAGCGTGACCCAGAGCACCGCAAGGTCGGGGGCGAGCGGGGGAAGGGCGAGCATCACGCACCACAGCGCGATCAGCAGGCGCGTCGCCGGCCGGACGCCGGCGCGGTGGGCGAGGCGGCCGACCATCGGCATCGTGACCAGGGAGCCGACGGCGGGCGCGAGCAGGGCCAGGCCGAGCTCGCCGGGGCCCGCCCCCAGGTGCTCCTGTAGCCAGGGGATGCGGGTGGCGAAGCTCCCTGTCACGGCCCCGTGCACGGCGAAGGTCACCGCCACGGCCACGCGAGCCCTTCTCACGATGCCCGGATCCACGGGGAGAAACTAACAGAGTGGATCTCCCGCGGCGGCCCCCGGCGCCGGGCCGGGGCCACCACGCCGACGGTTTCCCTCGCCTTGACGTGGGTTAATCGTCGCTGAAAGTGTTGCGGCATGTTGGATGTGGCGGTCATCGAGGACCCGGCGGCGGCGGAGGTCTCGCTGGACCCGATACGGGCCCGGCTTCTGTCCGAACTGTCCGTGCCGGGGTCGGCGACGATGCTGGCGGCCAAGGTCGGCCTGCCACGGCAGAAGGTGAACTACCACCTGAAGGCGCTGGAGCGGTACGGGCTGGTCGAGCTGGTGGAGGAGCGGCGCAAGGGCAACGTCACCGAGCGGGTGATGCGGGCGACCGCGGCCTCCTATGTGATCTCTCCGATCGCGCTCGCCCAGGTGCAGCCCGACCCCTCGCGCGCGCCCGATCAGCTGTCGGCGCGCTGGCTGCTGGCCGTGGCGGCCCGGCTGGTGCGCGATGTGGGCCAGCTGATCACCGGGGCGGCCAAGGCGCGTAAGAAGGTCGCGACGTTCGCGATCGACGGCGAGATCCGGTTCGCCTCGGCGGCCGACCGGGCGGCCTTCGCCACCGAGCTGGCCGAGGCGGTGACCGCGCTGGTCGGCAAGTACCACGACGAGACGGCGGAAGGCGGCCGCGACCACCGCGTCATCGTCGCCGTCCACCCGAGCATCACCGGCGATACCGCCGGAACAGATTCCAGCCAGACCGTGACCAAGGAGCAGTGACATGCGGCACCAATTCGAGGTGCGGGAGGAGATCGCGCTCGACGCGACCCCCGAGGAGGTCTGGGAGGCCATCGCCACCGGCCCGGGCATCGACTCCTGGTTCATGGGGCACAACGAGGTCGAGCCCGGCAGCATGGTGCGCCACAGCCTCATGGGCCAGACGCAGACCTCCTCGGTGACCGCGTGGGAGCCCGGGAAGAGGTTCTCCCACCAGACCGAGCAGAACCCCGACGGCACGTTCATGGCGTTCGACTACCTCATCGAGGGGCGCGGCCAGGGCAGCACCGTGCTGCGGCTGGTGCACAGCGGCTTCCTCGGCGACGACTGGGAGGCCCAGTACGACGCCCTGAAGAAGGGCGACGGCATGTACCTGCACAAGCTCGCCGCCTACCTCAAGCACTTCCCCGGGCGCACCTCGAGTTTCAACGTGCTGGTCCCGGGCCCGCAGGTCCCCGACCACGAGCGCGTCTGGTCGGCGTTCAAGAACGCCCTCGGGGTGACCGGTGAGCTCACCGAGGGCACCCGCGTGCGGCTCTCGGTGGCGGGGCTGCCGGCCGCCGAGGGCGTCGTGGAGCGCGCCGACTACCCGAGCGTCCCGAGCGTGTGCACCGCCGACGCGCTGTACATGTTCATGCACGGCTATCGCGACACGGTGGTCGTCGAGCAGCACGGTTTCACCGCGGGCGCCGACGGCCGGGCCGCCGAGGAGGCGTGGAAGTCCTGGCTCGCCCAGGCGTTCGCCTGACCGAGGATGGACCCGGACACCGTCGACGCGGAGGTGTGACGGGCCTCAGGCAGGCAGCTTGGCGAGCCAGCCCTGCCAGGCCTGCTCGGTCTCCTTGGGGTCCACGCCGGAGAAGATGTGGTGCCCGATGACGAGCGTGTCGTGCCCGCCGCGGATGAAGCGGTAGAGCCCGTCCTCGGTGCGCACGCCGAGGAAGTCGGGGGCGGCGTAGTCGGCGACCCCCTCGATCGGGGGGAGCCCTTCGGGGGTGAGCCGGACGCGGTCGCCCTTGGCGACGGGGCCGGTCAGCCCGAGGCCGCGCTCCAGGACGTCCCACGCGGGCTCGATGCCGCCGCCCGCCTGCGGCAGGGCGCCGAAGACCACCGCCGCGGAGCGGCCGCGGAAGTGGGTGAGGTACTGGCCGAGGGTGTGCAGGTACATGTCCCAGCCGCGGTTGAGGGCGTCGTACTCGGTCTCCCAGTCGTCGCCGAGGATGCCGCTGTGCACCAGCCGCAGCACGGTGCTGCCCTGCTCGCGCCCCTCGATGAGGTACTCGAACGCCATGAACGAGCCGTCGGGGTTGTCGTCGCTGCGGAAGGCGAAGCGCTTCGCGGGCTCCCAGGCGGTGACGGTGGCCGCGGCGGGGATGTCGCCGAAGTACTGCCGGGTGGCCCCGCCCAGGCGCGGCTCGATCTCGTTGCGTCCCATGAACCAGGAGTCGATCCCGGGGCCGGTGGCGATGGCCTCCCACACCTGCTCGGGGGTGGCCTCCAGGGTGACCTGCTTGCGCAGTTCGAACTCGTGCGGCATCTCGAAAGCTCCTTCGTCTCTGTGTCGACCGTCCAATGTCGGCCGTCCGGCTGGTCGTCGCCACCCGCTCGCGCCTGTTGGCACAACCCTGGCACCGAAAAAATAGTCTGTCAAGACGAATAGAGTTGTCGGTTGTGGCGGTTCTCCGCCTCAGGAGGCGGCGAGCCAGGCGGTGTGCCGCGCGGCGGGCAGGGCGGCCGGCAGGTGGACCACCGCCTGCGGCGGTCCGGTGAGGTTGAGGGCGTCGAGCACCAGCAGCTCGCTGCGCCGCTGCGCGAGGTCCCGCGTGAAGACCATGATCCAGCCGTCGCCCTCGACGCCGGTGTCGCGGGGGACGAAGACCGGCCGGCCGGCGCGCCTGCCGGGGCCGGCCTCGCGCACCTGGGTGGTGCCCGCGGCCAGGTCGCGGCCGGCGATCGCCCGCTTGCCGGCCAGGCGGCCGAACAGCAGCTGGTGCCGGCGGCCCGCCCGCCGGGGGTCCACCGAGGCGGCCTCAACGGTGTCGATCAGCAGGCGCTCGGCCGCCGTGCCGCTCGCGAGGTCGAGGATCCACCGGTGCACCCGCGCCGGCCCGGCGTCGCGGCCGGGGTCGAAGGAGGGGGTGTCGAAGGCGCGGTCGTGGCGCACCGCGTCCACGACGACCCGCCCCCGGTCGTCGTAGGCGTTCACCGCCTCGAAGACGTAGCACGGGTCGATCGGGAACCAGCGGGGCCCGGACGGGTCGTGCGCCGCCCTCGGCAGCAGCCCGATGCGGCCCGGGCGGCCCGGACGCCAGCGGTAAGGCAGGGCGGAGCCGAGCATGGCCGCGGCCCGGTGGTGGGTCACCGGGAGGTCGAAGACCACGACGAACCGCTCGGTGAGGGCCACCGCGCTCATCAGGGGCGCGCCCTCGAGCGCGAAGGGCCGCGCGTCGCGGACGGCGCCGTCCGGGCCGATGACCAGGTGCTCGGCGACGTCCAGGCCCGGATAGGAGGCGACGGTGTGCCACTCGGCGCCGATGTGGTCGCCGGCGGGCGGGGCGACGCTCGCGCCGCCCGGCGCGCCGGGGATCGCGGGTCCGGCGGACCGGAGCCAGGTGGCGGCGCCCGCCGCGCGGCCCGGGAGCCCTTCGCCGGGACCGGCGGCCCGTAGCCACCGCGCGGTGCCGCCGCCGAACCGCACGCCGCAGAGCAGTGCGGACCGGGGGGCGAGGCCCGCGTTCCCGGCCGGGTGCGCGCAGGTCAGCACCAGGGCGCCGGTGAGGCCGGGAGGGATGGCGCCGTCGACGACCGGCGGCTCGTCGTGCGGCAGGCGACCGGGCGCCGCGATCGGGTCGGTGTGCTCCGCGACGGTCATTTCGGGCACCTCCTGGTGCGGCCTGGCATAACAGCGTTATGTAAAAAATAACGGTGTTATGCCATACTGTCAAGATGAGTCCCCGCCGATCCGATCCGCAGGCGCGTTCCGCTCTGATCGACATCGCCGCGGGGCTGCTCGCCGGCGAGGGGCCCCAGGCTCTGTCGGCGCGGCGCATCGCCGCCGAGGCGGGCAGCTCGACGATGACCGTCTACACCAACTTCGGCGGCATGAGCGGGCTCGTGCGCGAGATGGTGCACGAGGGCTTCGCCCGCCTGGAGACCTACTTCTCGCACGTGGCCACGACCGGCGACCCGGTCGCGGACATGGCGATGTACGGGCGCGCCTACCGGCACAACGCCCTGACCAACCCCCACCTGTACGCCGTCATGTTCGGCGGCGCCTCCCCGGCCGGCTTCTCCCTCACCGCAGAGGACCGCCAGCACGGCCGTTACACCCTGAGCACCGTGGTCGAGTGCGCGAGCCGGTGCATCGCCGCCGGGCGTTTCCGCCCCGGCGACGCCGAACTGGTCGCCCACCAGCTGTGGACCGCGGTCCACGGGCTCGTCACGCTGGAGCTCGGCGACTACCTCATCGAACCCTGCAACGCCGGCGTGGTGTTCGAGGCCCAGCTCACCGGCCTGATGGTCGGCGCCGGCGACACCTTCGCCTCGGCCACCCGCTCGGTCGGGTCGTCCCTGGAGCGGATGGGCAAGGAGATCGTGAACGTCGATCCCGATCCGTCCTACGGCGAGTCCCCCAGGCACGGGGGCGGCTGATCCTGCTTGGGCCAGGCGTGCGACCCCCCCGGCATGGCCGCGGTCATGTCGCTCTCCGGTGGCGCCGGCGGCAGGCACAGGACGAGCCGCGCGCCGCGAGGGCTGTCCTGGATGGTGAGGGTGCCGCCGGTCATCTCGGCGATCTGCCGGGCGATGGGCAGGCCGAGTCCGGTGCCGCCGGTGTCCCTGCTGCGCGCCGCGTCCAGGCGGGTGAAGCGCTGGAAGACCAGCTCGCGCTTGTCGGGGGCGACCCCGGCCCCGTCGTCCAGCACCTCCAGCACGGCGGCGCCGGTGCGGGCGTGAGAACCGTCGCCGGCAGCCTCGTGGTACACCTTGATGGTGATCGTGGTCTCGGCGTGCCGCTCGGCGTTGTCCACCAGGTTGGTCACCAGCCGGGCCAGCCGGACCCGGTCGCCCATCACCTCTACTCCCTCGCCCAGCTCGTACGCCAGCCTCTTGCCGCAGTGGCGGGCCGCCATCTCGGCGGTGACCAGTTCGGCCAGGTCGACCCGGTCAGAGGCGCCGGGCGCCCCCTGGTCGAGGCGGGCCAGCGTCAGCAGGTCCATCACGATCGCCTGGAGCCGGTCCAGGCCGTTGAGGATGGCACGGCCGGTCGCGTGCCAGTCGTGGTCGGCGGAGTCCGTGAGGGCGTCCTCCACCTCGGCACGGATGGCCGCGATGGGGCTGCGCAGGTCGTGGGAGGCGTCGGAGGCGAGCCGGCGCTGGTGTTCCATCGCCGCCTGGAGCCGCCCGAGGGTGTGGTTGACGCTCTCGGCCAGGCTGCAGATCTCGTCCTGGCTCTCGGGGGTCGGCACCCGCCGCCCCGGGCAGCTGGCGTTGATCTCGTCCAGCTCCGTCCGGATGGCCTCCACGCGGGACAGGGACGCGGCCACGGTACGGTGGGTACCGAAGGTGATCGCCGCAGCCAGGAGCACCGCGCCGCCGATCACCACCGTGGCCAGCAGCGGGTGGACCAGCGGCGGGACCACCGGGGCGGCGCTGTAGATCGTCCAGCCCTGGCCGGCGAGGTACACCTGCTGGCCGGCCACGATGTTGCATTCCCCCTCGGAGAACACGCGGTCGCAGACGACTGAGATGACGCCGCTCATGTCGTCCGTGAGGTGGAGGTCGGCCATTACGGGCTTGCCCTCCATCTCTTTGGAGGCGGCCACCACCTTTCCGGCCGGATCGAGCACCTGGATGTCGTAGATGAGACCGTGCGGGATGGGGGTGAAAACGTTGCCGCGATCGACCTCGGTGGCGACCCGCCCTGCCGAGGCGATGACCTCCCTGGTGAGATAGATACTGGCGGTGCGGTGCGCGGCGATCATGACGGCGGTGGCCAGAACGGTGCAGAGCAGCACCGCCACCACGCCGGCGTACAGCGTCAACCGGCGTTTCACCGGCCAGCGGTGCCGCGCAGTCATCCCAAAATCCCCCTATAAGCAGTGCATCACATCGCATAGGGGATCTTGAACGGGGGGCATGGCAGGCCGCCGGCCGTGAGCGGCGGGAGGCGGGAGGCGGAGGTCCCGCCACGCGGGGACGTTCGGCCCCTGCGGCGGCCCCGCGCCGCGTAGTTCGATGAGGTGACGGACGAGGAGGCCACGCCTGCCTCGCCGATCGCCCTGGAGGAGGCGCCATGGACATCCAGACTCTGACCGCGGCGGATGTGATGACCCGGGTGGTCGTCACCGTCAAGCCGGACGAGTCGCCCCTGATGGCCTGGGAGTTGATGCGCCGCGGAGGCGTCCACCACCTGCCCGTGGTCGACGCCCGCTCGCACGTGCTCGGCGTCCTGAAGCGGGAGGACATCGCCTCCCACTGGACCGGAGGGCCCGCCGAGCAGTCGAGCGGGCAGGTCCGGCACCTTCTGGGCGGGCGCCGGTGCCCGCACGTGGCGCCCGAGACGGTGGTCCCCACCATCGCCGCCACGATGGTCGACTCCTGTGTCGACGTCGTGCCCGTCGTCGGAGACTCCGGGACATTGGAAGGGCTGGTCACCGCGACCGACGTGCTGCGGGCGGTCGCCGGCCGGCGGTCGCCCGCGATCGGTCCGACCGAGGTGGTGGGGGGACTCTTCCGCCTGGAGCCGGTCCTCCCGCCGAAGCACCCGCGCGGCATGTGAGCACCACTCCCCGGGCCCGCCTCCTCCAGGAGTGCGCTCCCTGGCCGGGAAGCACGCGGCCCGCCCGGGGAGCCCGCGCCGCGCCGGTCGATCCGCCGGGGGAGCCCGCCGGTTGTCAGAGACCTTCGATCGGCCGGGGAGCCCGCGCCGCGACGAGCGTCAGAGAACTTCGATACGGCGCCCGGTGACCTCGTGCGGGACGATCCGGATGTACAGGTCGCGCTCGCCGCCCGCCCACGGCTCGACGCCCGAACGGGCGGCTTCGGGCAGCTCTTCGGCGGAGACGTGGTGGCCGGGGCCCTGGACGAGCACGCTCCAGCCTCCCCGCATGGCCTCGTCGATGTGGTCGACCTCGAAGCCGATCTTGATCTCGACGCCTGCCACGCCGCTGCGCAGATCCTGGTCGATCAGGCCGCCGGCCTGGGTGCGGAAGACGACCGCCCCCTCGTGGAAGACGTAGTTGACCGGGACGACGACGGGCCCGGAAGAAGGATCGTTGAAGGCGACGCGGCCGACGCCGCCGGGGGAGATGAGGCGCAGGCACTCCTCGCGCTCCAGCGCGTGGAGCACGGGCCTGACCGAGGGCCTGCTCTGGCCGGGCGGCCGGTCGGTGGCGCCGCCGAGCAGCTCCCCGGCCGTGGTCTCCAAGGCGGCGGCCAGCCGCAGCAGCATCCCCTCGTTGATCGACGCGGGGCTCTCCTCCAGATACCGCACGTAGCCGGGCGCCATGCCGGCGCGGTCGGCAAGCTGCTCCCGGCTGAGACCGAGCCTGCCGCGGTGGTAGGCGATGCGGCGGCCCAGGTCGCCGGGCGAGGCCGTTCCGTGTGACATCGGCTTTCCCCCTGTCGGCCGGCGGAACCCGTCCCCGAGTCCGCCATGTACGACGCTACTCCAGCGCTCTGGAGCCACCGTCCGGCGCCGGGGGTTCCCCGGATCGGCGCGCGCGGAGCCGGTCGAGGGACGAGGGTCCCCCTCGCGAGGGGACTTCGCCCCTGTGTCCGGCCGCGGCGGCCCGGAACGCTGGGACCATGAGACGATCCACGCCCGAGGAATGCGATGTCCTGCTGCGCGATGGCGGTACCGCGCACATCCGCCCCCTGTGCCCGTACCGCGGCCGTCTCGACGTGAACCTGGAAGAGTTGGAGACGCACATCATCGGGGTAGGGCGGCTCATGGACGACATTCCCGAGATCGCCGAGCTCGAGGCCATCGCATGGCCGCGCGCAAGTACGCCGAGCTCGTCCTCGCGTACCCGCTGGCCGGCGTGGAGCCGCCCACGGCCGGGCTGCTGGAGCACGTCCACGCCCGGTTCCGCGCGCACGGGGTCGTGAGCCGCTGACCGGCCCGCTACCGCCCGGGACTCCCGAGGAGTTAGCGTCCAGGTATGATCCGGGTCTTTCTAGTAGATGATCATGAAGTTGTGCGTCGCGGCGTCGCGGCCTTGCTGGGGGCGGAGGACGACATCGAGGTCGTCGGCGAGGCCGGCACGGCGGAGTCGGCGGTGGCGCGCATCCCCGCGCTGAAGCCGGACGTCGCGGTGCTGGACGTCCGGCTCCCCGACGGCAGCGGCGTGGACGTCTGCCGGGAGGTCCGCTCGCGCATGCCCGAGCTGGCCTGCCTCATGCTCACCTCCTACGCCGACGAGGAGGCGCTGTTCAACGCGGTGATGGCCGGCGCCGCGGGCTACGTGCTCAAGCAGATCCACGGGTCCGACCTGGTCGGCGCCGTGCGCACGGTCGCGGCCGGCCAGTCGCTGCTGGACCCGAGGACCACCGCCACCATGCTGCAGCGGCTGCGCGACCAGGCGACCCACAAGGACCCGCTCGCCGCCCTCACCGAGCAGGAGCGGCACATCCTGGAGCTCATCGGCGAGGGCCTGACCAACCGGCAGATCGGCGAGCGGCTCTTCCTGGCGGAGAAGACCGTCAAGAACTACGTCTCGAACCTGCTGGCCAAGCTGAACATGCAGCGCCGCACCCAGGTTGCGGCCCTGGCGGCCCGCCTGAAGGCCGACCAGCCCGGCCGCGACGCGGAGTAGGCCGCTCCCCGGCGCGTGCGCCGGTGGGCCGTTCCCTGCGCACGCGGGCGCGGGCGGGCCCGGCACATGCGCGGTACGGGCAGGCCCGGCACACGCGCCGGCGCCCGCCCCCTCCTGGTGAGGGGCGGGCGCCGGTGGAGCCGTCATCGCGGCTACTTGAGGATCGGGTACTTCTTGACGAGGGTGGTCTTGCCCCACCACTCGCCGAGGCCGAGGACGTTGCCCGCGGCGACCAGTGCCAGGCCGATCATGACGATCGCGTAGATGATGTGCTCGTCCATGAAGGGGTTGTTGGGCAGGGGGAGCTCGGCGGCCCACATGAAGCCCAGCAGGAGAGTGCCGGTGGCGGCGGCGATCCGCATTCCGATGCCCAGGATGAGGGCGGTGCCGATGCCGAGCAGGCCGATCATGAACAGCCAGTCGACCCAGACCTGGCCGGCGAGGCCGCCGAAGAACCCGCCGAGGGCGTTCTCCTTGGTGCCCTTGAGGAAGCCGGTGGTGGGGCTGCCGCCGTTGATCCACGCCTTGGCGGCGGGGGTGGCGAAGCCGAAGCCGAAGAGCTTGTCCAGGAAGGCCCACAGGAAGGTCCAGCCGATGGCGAGGCGGGCCGCGGCCCACACATAGCCGGTGACGGGGGTCTTCGCGGGGTCGGCCTGCACGTGAGGGGTGCGGGGGGCGGCGTCGTCCTGGTGACGCCCTTCGATGAGTGCCATGATCGGCCCCTTTCAGCGCGGGGGGACACTGTTCGTCCGTTGGCCTAAGTTCATCGTCGTCGGCGTCTCCCCGGCAGTGCCGTATGGCTCGCCGCCGATGGTCCGATGCTCCCGGTCGGCGGGACTTTCGCCCTTTACCGGACATATGGCCGTTCATCCCTGACCTGGCCCGTGTGCGCCGCCGCCGCGGTGTTCCGGGCCCCGTGGCGGGACCTTTGCCTCTACGCGGCGCACGCCCGCGCGCACGAGCCTCGAGACCAGAACGCCGATGAAGGAGGTACGTGATGCCTTTCCCCGCGGCCACCGACCTTGGAGTCCGCCGGCTGCTGGCCGCGGCGGGCCAGGCGCCGTCGGTCCTCAACACCCAGCTATGGCGGTTCAGGATAAATGGGGATAAATCGGTTGAGCTGCTGGCCGACCCGGACCGCCGGCTGCGGACGGTCGATCCGCGTGGCCGATCCCTGCACGTGAGCTGCGGAGCGGCCCTGTTCAACCTTCGCCTGGCCGTCCGGGTGAGCGGGCACCAGCCCTCGGTGTGGACGTTGCCCGCTCCCCGCGAGGAGCCGCGCCTGCTCGCCACCGTCCACATGACCGAGTCGGCTCCGCCGTCCGCCCTCGAGCAGGAGCTGTACGCCGGAATCGGGCGCCGCCGCACCTGCCGCGAGCCGTTCAGCGACAGGCGCGTGCCCCCGTGGGTGCTCGCCGACCTGCGGATCGCCGCCTCAAGGGAGGGCGCCAACCTGGTCCTGCCGAACAGGCGCGCCACGGCCGACCTGCTCGACTACGTCGCGATCGCCGAGGACGAGCTCGCCGGTGACCACGACTACCTCGCGGAGCTTGCGGGCGTGGACGATCGGGGGAACCCGCTCCGACGGCCTGCCGGCCTACGTGCTCGGGCCCCGCCCGGCCGGCGATCCCGCCGTGATCCGTGACTTCGGCACCCATCCGGCGCGTCCCCCCGAGCATTTCGAGCCGCACCCGCAGCTCGCCGAGCTGTGAACCGGCCAGGCCGAACCGGCGCTCTCTAACTGACCGGTGAGGGGGCGCTCGGCGAGGAGCGCCGTCGCCGTGGACGGGGGATGTTCGCTTTAGGTGTCAGTGGATGTGGAACGGAACACATAGGGAGGAATGCCGTGATCGTGGCAGGAGTGGACGGCTCCGAGGCCGGTCTGGAGGCCGCGCGCTGGGCGGCCAAGGAGGCGGCGCTACGGGGCACCGCGCTGCGGCTGGTGCACGCGATGCCGGCATGGGCGTGTGAGGCCGAAGAAGGACCCTATGCCGAGGTCGCGCGATGGATGCGAGACGGCGCCGACACGGTGCTGAACGAAGCGCTGGAGCAGGTCCGGCAGGTGGCGCCCGACATCGAGGTGACCACGGAGCGCCTGCCGGGCGATCCGCGGCCCGCGCTGATCAAGGCTTCGGAGGGCGCCGAGCTCCTCGCCGTGGGCAACCACGGACTCGGCGGGTTCCGTGGCCTGCTGCTCGGGTCGGTGGCCCTTGGGGTCGCCGGCCGAGCCCGCTGCCCCGTGGCCGTCGTACGGCCCCTGCCGGCCGGGGCCAGACCGCAGATCGTCGTCGGGATCGACGGCGCGGACTCCGACGTGGAGACGCTGCGGTTCGCCTTCGCCGAGGCCGGCCTGCGGCGAGCGCATCTCGTCGTCGTGCATGCCAAGGAGTCCCTGCCCGGGCCGGCGGAGGCCGAACAGGGGCAGCCGGTGTCCGGGACGCTACGGGAGTGGCTGGAGCGCCACCCCGACGTCAAGGTGCGCGAGCACGGCGTGCCAGGGCATCCGGTGGAGGTCCTGCTCCAGGCCGCGTCCCAGGCCGAGCTGCTCGTCGTCGGCTCCCGCGGGCGCGGCGGCTTCTCCGGGCTGGTGCTCGGATCGGTGAGCCACGGGCTCCTGCACCACGCGCCGTGCCCCGTCGTCGTCCTGCCCACCGGCCGGAGGGACTGAGCGCGTCCCCGGAGGACCAAGGACCTCCCTCAGGAGGGCCGACGGTCCGCCGGGGGCGAGCCGTAGGGCACTGCTCGCGGCGGCCGTGAAGCGCTTTGCTCGTAGCAGGAACGACGACCGTTTCCGGCGGCCGATCCGGCCAGCGGACGGTCACGCGAGTGGAGGGATCATGTCCGAGAGAACCGTGGTCGGCACCGACGGCTCGGTGTCAGGTACCGCCGCCGTTGAGTGGGCCGCCGACAACGCCGCCCGCAGGGGAGCGCCCCTGCGCATCGTGTCCGTGGTCGAGCGCTGGCCCTACGGCATCGCGAGATTCCCCGCTCCCCCCGACGTCGGCGACAGCCTCGTCCACGGCGCCGAGCGCGTGCTGGCCGAGGCGAGCGCCCTGCGCCGCCGTCCCGGGATCACGGTGACCACCGAGACCATCGAGGGATACCCGGCCGAGGTGCTCTGCGAGCAGGCCACCGAGGCGACGGAGGTCGTGGTCGGCAGCCGGGGCCTGGGCGGCAAGGTCCCTGGTCGCCGAGGCGCTAGGCCCTGTGGAGACCGCCCGCCGGGCGCACATCGTGGGAGGCATGACTCGGCGCCGGGCCGCATGGTGAGCGCGGGCCGCGGGCGGGCTCAGGCCTCGATGCGATAGGGGCGCATCATCTCGTTGTCCTCGTGTTCGAGGAGGTGGCAGTGCCAGACGTAGGAGCCCTGCCGGTCGAAGAGCAGCTTGACCCGGGTGATCTCCTGGGGCTTGGCGATCACGGTGTCCTTCAACCCCCGCTCACCGGGCTCCGGAGGCCGGGCGGCCCCGCGGAACGGGCGGCGATCCACCACCTCGAACAGGACCTCGTGGATGTGCATGGGGTGGGCGTCGGGGGTGAGGTTGTGGAACTCCCACGTCTCGGTGGTGCCGACCGCCGGGTTCTCGGTCAGGGGATCCCCCCACATCCGGGGGGTCCAGCGCCCGTCGTAGGCGCCGAGCATCGCCACCGCGGGGCCCACCCCTCGCAGGCGTGCCGAATCGCGCTCCATCAGGGCGAGCGGCCGGTTCAGCGTGGCCGGGCCGAGCCGGGGGAGCGGGGGCAGTTCGAGCCGGTCGGGCGGCACGCTGGTGTCGCGTTCCTGCAGCGGGCCGACCGAGAACCTCATTACCTGCCCGGTCGTCGCCGGGTCGGCCGGCGCGCCCCCCGTCTCGGTGCGGAACGGCCCGTCGGGGGCCTCGTTGACGAGGTAGAGCCGGGTGCCCTCCCGGACGCCGGTGAAGTCGACGATGACGTCGGCCCGCTCGGCCGGGCCCAGGAGGAGTGTTGACAGCTCCACGGGGGAGGCCAGGAAGCCGCCGTCCGCGCCGATCTGCCATAGCGGCAGCGCCGGCTCGGAGCGGCGCCGCTCCAGCGCGCCGCTCACGATCGACAGCTTGAGGAAGCGGGCGTTGCACCCGTTGAGCAGCCGGAACCGGTAACGGCGCGGCTCGACCCGCAGATCGGGCCAGGTGCGGCCGTTGACCATGATCGCGGTGCCGTAGAACTCCGGTACCCAGATGGGCGAGATGTCGCTGCGCGGGATGTACGGGCCGCGGAACCCGTCGGAGAGGCTGCGGCCGCCGGGGTAGAACAGCGAGCCGTCCTCGGCGAACGTCCGGTCCTGGACGACGATGGGGATCTCACGGTAGGCGATGCCGGAGGGTCGCCTGCCTGGGGCGCGGGCCCGGGCAGGATCCCCGGCGACAGGTCGGACGCCCCGCCGCGTACGAGATAGAACCCCGCGAGTCCGGCATAGACGTTCAGGCGGGTGATGCCGAGCGTGTGGTCGTGGTACCAGAGCGTGGCGGCCCGCTGGTCGTTGGCGTACTGGTACACGGCCGAGCCTGTGCCCCAGCGCACCCCGTGCCTGCTCTCGAAGGCGGCGGCGGAACCGGCGTACCGGGATCCCTCGGCCGCGTAGCCGCCTGGTATGTCGCCGGCCGCCCGGGGCAGGAACCACGCCTCGGGGTGGCCGTCGCTGTCGTCGGAGCTGTGCCCGCCGTGCAGGTGGGTGACGATCGGCACCGGGCCCCGGTAGGCCCCGGGCGTGGCGGAGAAGGTCGGCCGCCCGTCCCGCCCGTCCGGTCCGCCGGGCGGGTTGGCCCAGTGCAGCGTCGGGTCGGCGGGCAGCAGGTGCGGCAGGTAGCCGCCGTCGGCGTCGACCAGCTCGTTCACCCAGGTGACCCGGGTGGGACGGTCGGCCACGGCCTCCAGGGTGCGGGCCGGCGTGGCGAAGGTCTCCGGGTTCATGGGGGAGCCGTAGCCCCAGACCGGCGTGGCGGGCCTGCCCGGGGGCAGGATCTGCTGCCGGAACCGCCGGACCCCGATGACGTAGCGGTCGGTGGCGCCGTTCTGCGAGGGCACGGCCAGCATGACCGCGGGGACGGCCAGCGGGATGGCGTACTTGGCGATCTCCCTGGGGTCCATCAGGCCGTCCGCGACGGCCCTGCGGCGTGGTCCTCGGGTCTGGCGCGCGGCCAGCGCGGCGGCCGCGCCCGCCTGCAGGAACTGACGCCTTGTAACCATGACGGATCTCCCCGCCTGCCGACTCCCCTGCCTTACATCACATCTCCGCGACGCGAGCGCTGCCTAGGGACGAAAGTCACGCCGGGCGGGACGCCGAACGAAGATCGAAAAGGCCTCCCGGCTGGGATGTCAGCGGCCCTCGATGCGAGACTTCCTCGTATGACGGAGAACGAGCCCCGTTCGTTGATCCCTAACATGCGGCTGGACGACCTGCTGGCGGAATTGCAGAATCGGCTTGAAGCGGTGCTCGCCACGCGTGACCGCGTGCACGCCCTGCTCGACGCCGTGGTGTCGGTGGGCAGCGACCTGGCCTTGGAGACCGTGCTGCACCGGATCGTCGAGACCGCGACCACTCTCGTCGACGCCTCCTACGGCGCCATGGGAGTGATCGGCGAGGAGAACACCCTGGTCCAGTTCGTGCCGGTGGGGCTCAGCGAGGAGGAGATCGCCCGCATTGAGCACTGGCCGCACGGGCTCGGCCTGCTCGGGCTGCTCATCAAGGACCCCCGGACGCTGCGGATGGCCCACATCTCCCAGCATCCGGAGTCCTACGGTTTCCCGCCCGGCCATCCGCCCATGGGCAGCTTCCTCGGCGTGCCGATCCGGGTGCGCGAGGAGGTGTTCGGCAACCTCTACCTCACCGAGAAGCGTGGTGGCGGGGAGTTCGACGAGGACGACGAGGCGATCGTGGTGGCGCTGGCCACCGCCGCCGGTGTGGCGATCGAGAACGCCAGGTTGTACGAGGACACCCGGCGCCGCGAGACCTGGCTGGAGGCCTCCTCGGAGATCACCACCCGCCTGCTGTCCGGCGCCGAGCCGCAGGAGGTGCTGACGCTCATGGCCCGGCGGGCTCGCGAGATGGCGGGCGCCGACGCCTCGGCGATCCTGCTTCCCGGCAAGGAGGCCGCCGACGGCAAGACCCTGCGCGTCGTGGTCCAGGACGGCGAGCCGGAGAGCTGGCAGAGCGCCGAAGAGGTGCTCGTCGGCGACTCCCTGGAGGGCCAGGCCTTCCTGAGCGGCGAGCCGCTGATGCTGGGCAACCCCTCGGAGAGCGACGTCCTCAGCGCCATCGCCGAGTATCCGCTGCTGGGCCCGGTCGTGGCGGTTCCGCTCGGCGCGGCCGGCGCCGTGCGCGGCGTGCTGTCCTTGGGCAAGCGGCCGGGACGCATCCCCTTCAGCCACTCCGAGCTGCGCACCCTGTACGCCTTCGCCGGGCAGGCGGCCGTCGCGCTGGAGCTGGCCGAGACCCGCAAGGACGCCGAGCGGCTCGGGTTGCTCGAAGATCGCGACCGTATCGCTAAGGATCTGCACGACGTCGTCATCCAGCGGCTGTTCGCCGTCGCCATGACCCTCATGAGCGCGGTGCGCCTGGTGGAGCGGCCGGAGGCGTCCTCCAGGCTGCAGAGCGCCATCGACGAGCTGGACAACACCATCCGGCAGATCCGCTCGACCATCTTCGCCCTCCAGACGCCGCGCGAGGCCAGCGCGCCCAGCCTGCGCGCCCAGATCGTGGACGTGGTGGAGGGGGCGCGCGGGCATCTCGGCTTCATGCCGGGGCTCAGCATGGAGGGCCAGCTGGACAACCAGGTGCCGCCCGAGCTGGCCGAGCAGTTGCTGGCGGTGCTGCGCGAGTCGCTGTCCAACGTCGTCCGCCACGCCAAGGCCTCGCGCGCCGATGTGACGGTCCGCACCGAGAACGGCGGGCTCACCCTGGTCGTCGAGGACAACGGGGTGGGCGTCCCGGCGGGGGGACGGCGCAGTGGCCTGCGCAATCTCGAGGAGCGGGCCGGGAACCTCGGCGGCTCGTTCGAGCTGAGCACCCCCGCGACCGGGGGAACCCGGCTGCGGTGGAGCGTGCCGGTCGCCTAGCGCCGGATGCGGCGGCCGGAGATCTGCTCGGGCGACACGACGATGAAGTGCTCCCGACCTCCCGGCGCCCAGGGGTTCAGGGGGAGCAGCGACAGGCGCTCGATCTCGCCGGGGTCGTCGACCGCGCGCGCGTGCCCGACCGCGGTCACCGACCACCCTGTGCGCGTCTCGGCGTCGAACTCATCGGCCTCGAAGGCGACGATCGCGTTGCCCGCCGCGGCCGCGAGCTTGGAGCCCACTCCCGTTCTGATCACGATGGCGGTGCTGTCGAGGAGGAAGTTGACGGGCTGGACGGCCGGGAGCGCGCGGTCGGTGTACACGATCCGCCCGATCGGCGTCGAGCCGAGCAGTGCCATGCACTCGTCCCGGGACAGCACCAGCAGGCCGGCGGCATCGATCTTCACGCGGTACAGCCTGCCCGCCGGGTGGGCGCTGAGGTTAGGGGCGAAGGTCCCATCTTCGCCCGCGGTCGCCCTATGGGCCGAAGGTCCTTGCTAAAGGTGGCTTTTGCCCGATGATCCCGAATGGCTCCCGATGATCTCCTGACGCCATGGGTCACGCTGTGCGCATTCCGTCCGGGCTCTCCGAGGAGGCCGCGTCCCGGCTGCTGGCCGAGCACGGGCCGAACGAGCTCCCGCGGCGGCGGCCTCCGAGCCTCCTGGCGCGGGCGGCGCGCCAGCTCGCCGATCCGATGTCCATCCTGCTGCTCATCGCCGGCCTGGTGGTGGCGTGGCCGCGCGGTGCTGGTGGCGGTCCTGGCCACGGCGGAGCTGCAGGTCCTGGTGACCCTGGTCCCGGTGCTCGGCGCGCCGCTCGCCCTGGTGCAGGTGCCCGCGCTCGGCTGGGCGATGGCCCTCGGCGCCGCGGTGCTCAGCGTGATCGTGTGCGACGCCGAGCGTGCGCTGCGCGCCTCCCGGACACCGGCCCCGGCCGCCCGCTGACGGCGGCCCGCCCCGGGCCGCAGCGCTCCGCCGCCGCGGCGGCAGGGGGCGTGGTCCCCTCTCAGACCCGCTGCCACTCGTGGCGGTCCAGGAACGCGCGCTCTCCGGTGGCGTACTCGGCGAAGGCGTCCTGGACCTCCGCGAGGCTCGCGGCGTGCGTGCGGAGCAGCACGTTCTCGACGCTGTCCTTGTACTCCAGCTCGTAGCCGGACTGCTCGGGGGACGCCTGGACGAAGTGCCGGCCGAACACGACCAGCGCCGCGAAGGGGTTCTGTGGCGACAACGTGGCCAGGGCGTCCGACACCAGGCCCAGGTCGGGATCGACGATGATCATTCCGTCGCCGGTGTGCAGCTGCATCTCCGGGTACGCGCCCGTCGGCGCGAGGTTGTGCACCAGCCCGCGCTGGGGGTCGTAGCAGACGAGGCCGCACTCCCGCGCCAGGGCGAACGCCGCCCGCGACACCTCGTCGGAGGAGTCCAGGTCCACGGTGACCACGGCGTGCGCGGGGGAGACCGCCTCGGCCTCGGGGAGCCGTTCCGCGAACTCCGCGACCGCCGGGTGCGCTTGGGCGGCCGTGGTGTCACCCCGGCTCAGCGCCGCGAACACCTCTCCCGCTCGCTCCTTGCTGATCGGCTCAGCCTCATGCCAGACGGCCAGTACGAAGTCCACCCTCCCATCGTCCCGCACGGGGCACACCGGTCCGGCCCCGTGATCAAGATGCTGACCTGAACTTCTCGGCGGTCGCCGGTTCTCATAGAAGAATGCGATAGAACTTGGGATATACAGCCGTTTGTCCTGTTCGCGGATTTCCTGGACGCCGATCTAAGCTGAGCGACGCCGCGGCCAACGCCCGTGTCGCCGCGACCGTCGCGGCGACACTCCAGGACCTGCAGAGCGCCGGGTGACCACCGCAGGCGACCTGGTCCCCTTCATCGCCGGCGCGCTGATAGTGGGCGGAATCGGCGTGGCGCTGTCACGGCGGCGGGAGTACATGCTCCGCTGGTGCGCCTGGGCCGTGGCCGTGCCGGTGGTCGTCGCCGCGTTCTGCGTCGGACCCGGCGGCGCGGCCGCCCTGGCCGCCGCGGCAGGCGTCTTGTGCGCCGCCGAGTACGGTCACCTCGCGCGACTGCCCCTGCCCGACCGTGCTCATCATCGGCCTCGCCGCGCTTCCCATGGTCGCCTGGCTCGCCGCGCCGCAACTGCCCCGCGCGCTCATCGCGGCTCTCCTGGGCGTCGCCGCGCTTGGGGCGCATGCCGGGCCGGGCGGCCGCCGCCATCGGGGTACCGTGACGGCGGCCGCGGTCGGGCGGGGAGGAACCGGCTAGAAGCCGGCCGTGATGCGGGTGAAGTCCCAGTCGTTCTGGGAGATCCCGCTGCAGGTCTCCTGGACGCCGCCGCCTGGGCAGGGGCGGTCGCGGTTGACCGACCAGAAGGCGAGCCTGGTGAGGCCCTTGGAGTTCGCCCAGTCGCGGATCTGGGTCCAGGTGGCGGTGCTGGTCAGCTCCTGCTGGTCGGACAGGCCGTTCATGCCCGAGATGCCCATGTGGGCGTAGGCCTGCGCGTCGGTCCAGCCCCATGCGCTCTTGAGCGCGTTCTTCAGCCCCTCCGACGCGTTGACCGTGCTCTGGTACATGTTCGCGCCGCCGCCGAAGTCGAACGGCATGATCGTGTAGTTGTCGATGGGGACGTCCAGGGCCTTGGACTGGTTGATCAAGCGGATGCCGTCGGCGGTCGGGC
>NZ_JALLPO010000026.1 GCF_023276435.1 Sphaerisporangium perillae | reverse complement strand
CACGCCGTCGAGCTTGTTGAGCTTGCGCTCGATGCGGTTGGCGCACGACGCGCAGGTCATGCCGCCGATCGAGAGCTCGACCGAGCCGCCGGCGCCCGGCGGTTTCTGTTCGGTGACCGAAGACATGCTCTGTCTCCCCTCAGTGGCCGTGATCGCCAGGAGCGACCGTGGAGGTTGGTGTCGTCTGGTCGGCGGAAAGGGTGAACCCGGCGGTGCGGACCTCGCCCTCGTGCTGGAAGTCCAGGAACAGCCGGTAGTTCCCCGTACTGGGCACCTCGGTGTAGAAGACGATCTCGGGTCCGGACCTGGTGGTGCCGTCGCCGGGCTCCCCGTCGGGGTGAACGTGGAGGTACGCCAGATCCCTGGCGCGCAGTGCCACCAGGTGGCCGTAGGCGCCGAGGTAGGGCTGCAGGTCGGTGACGGGGTGGCCGTCCTTGCTGACGGTGAGGGTGACCTTGCTCGCCTTGCCAGGGATCAGGTCACCATCCAGGGTGACCGTATAGCCGTCGACGTTCGCCGTACGACTGGTGGGCGGGAGCGGTTCAGGGGCGTAGTCACCTGCTACGAGCAGGTCGGTGCCCAGAGTGAGGCCATCGCCACCGGCGGGCGCGAAATCCGCGAAGGCGCGGTAGGCCCCTGCCGCCGGCAGAGTGAGCTTCACCGACCAGACGCCTCCGCCCGTTTCGACGGGGTGAAGGTGCTGGAAGCTGTTCAGGTCGCGGGAGACGACGATGAAGTGCAGCTTCTTGTCGTGCTGGACCTGGTAATCGGTGACCGGCTTGTTGTTGGGCCCGGTCAGGGTGAAGCGGAAGTCTGTGGGTGTATCCGGCTTGATCGTCGTGGTGAGCGGGGTGAGGGTGTAGCCATCCGCCGACACTTCAAGCCCCCCGGGCGCTACCTCGTTCGCTTGCTCGATGGCCTGCTGCCCATGTCCCTCGCTCGCCGTCGGTGCCGCCATTGTGGAGTGGTCGCCGGCCGCAGGTGCCCCAACCGGTCCCACCGCCCGGCCAATGCCTAACGCGCTACCGAAGACGACACTGACACCCAGCAGGTAGCTACCGAGCTTGGTGGGCGTGTTCATGACGGATCCACCACCTGGTACCCCGCCGCTTCGACCACTGAAACGATCTTCGCTGCATCTACGGGGTCGTCGCTGGTGACGGTCAGCAGCCCGGTGGCGAGGTCGACCTCGACGCCGCTGACGCCGGCCACCTCGCCGACCTCCTCCTTAACCGAGCTGACGCAGTGTCCGCAGGTCATTCCCTGAACGGTGTAGGTGGCGGTGGTCATATCGATCTCTCCTTCGACTGGTCAGGAACGCACGAGCCGGGCGATGGCGTCGGACGCCTCTTTGATCTTGGCGTCCGCTTCCGGGCCGCCCTTGACGGTCGCCTCGGCCACGCAGTGCGCCAGGTGCTCTTCTAGTAGCGACAGGGCGAAGGACTGCAGGGCACTGGTGGCCGCCGAGACCTGAGTGAGGATGTCGATGCAGTACTTGTCGTCCTCCACCATCCGCTGCAGGCCACGAACCTGCCCTTCGGCCCGGCGCAACCTGCGCAGGTGGTCCTCTTTGGCGTGGGTGTATCCAGCCATCTGTCTGCCCCTCTCACGCTGTCGACAACTAGAAACGTGATACCCCTATAGGGTATTCCGATCTCCGGCTCCCCTGTCCTTCTGTGCCGCAGAAGCCGGGCAGGGGCGCATGCTCAGCGCCACGCCCCTCCCGGACGTCTACACCCGCACAGAGGCGGCCTGATCACTGCTCGGCACTGCGGGCTTCGGCTTGCGGATGAGCAGCAAACTCAGTGCCGCGCCGAGCACCGCAACGGCGCCCGCGCCGATGAAGGCCGAGCCGAACCCGGCGGTGAGCTTGGACGGGTCCCCCAGCGCGGCGGCCCCGCGCGAGGTCGCGACGGCGGTCATGATCGCCAGGCCGAGGGCCGAGCCGACCTGGTAGGTGGTGTTGACAATGCCGGAGGCCAACCCGCTGTCCTGCGGACGAGCGCCGGACATGGCCGACATCATCGCCGGGATGTAGGCCAGGGACATCCCGACCGCGGCGATCAACGAGGCCGGCAGCACGCCGGTGACGAAGGCTCCGTCGGCCCGGGCCGGCGACAGCCCCGCCACTCCGACCGCCAGGACGAACAACCCGCCGGCGATGAGCGGCTTGGCGCCCGCGCGACCGAGCAGGCGCGGCGTGATGGCGATCATGAACAGCATGATGGCGACGGTCATCGGCAGCAGCGCCGCGCCGCTGGGAAAGGCTCCGTAGCCGAGCACCTGCTGCAGGTAGAGGTTGAGGAAGTACCACATGGGGATCCATGCAGCCCCCAGCAGCGCCATCGCCAGATTGGCCGTGGCCAGGCCCGGCGTCCTCCAGATCGCCAGTGGCATGAGCGGCTGCCGGACGGTGCGCTGGATGAGCAGGAATACCGCCAGCAGTAGGGTGGCCGCTGCGAGGCCACCGAGTGTGGCGGCCGAACCCCAGCCCTGCTCCGGAGCTCGTACGATCGCGAAGACGGCCAGGGCGATGCCGGCGGTGACCGCCATGGCACCGAACACATCGACCGAACCGCGCTTGCCCGCCATGGCCGGCAGCAGCGCCGGGACGGCGGACAGGGTGGCCAGGCCGATCGGGATGTAAACGATGAACACCCACGGCCAGCTCAGGTATTGGGTGATGACCCCGCCGAGGAACACTCCGGCGGTGCCGCCGGCGGGTGCCGCGGCGCCGTACAGGGCCATGGCCCTGCCGAGCTCGCGGGGGTTGCCTCCGAACAGCATCATGAGCAGGGTCATCGCGGCCGGGGCGATCAGCGCCCCGCCGATGCCCTGCACCGCCCGTCCCAGGATCTCCACCCATGCCCCACCGGCCGCCGCGGCGACCACGGATCCGGCGATCAGGATGATCCAGCCGATGGTGAAGACCTTCCGGGCGCCGAACAGGTCGGACAGGCGGCCGCCGAGCAGCAACAGGCCGCCGAAGGCGATGACGTAGGCGTTGAACACCCATTGCAGGCTGCCCTGGGTGAAGCCGAGATCGCGCTGCATGTCAGGCAGCGCGACCCCGATGATCGAGGTGTCCATGATGACCATGAACTGCGCCGCGGCGAGCACGATGAGTGCCTGCCAGCGGCGCGGGTTGACGGCGTCCATGCCGTACTCCTGATTCCTCGCACCCGCCGCCGATGGCAGGATGCGATAAGGGGGTTCGGGTGTGATGTCGAAATCGGACCGGCCCCGCAGGTGGGCGTGCATGCCCGTGCACGCCCACCTTCTGCCGCTAGGCCCCGGTCCCTGCCGGCTCGTAGCCGGCCTGCTTCACTGCCGCACGGATCTGCTCGTCGGAGAAGCCCGACCCGCTCACCATGACGGCGCCGCCGGCCAGATCGACCTGGACGTCGCTGACGCCCTCGACCTTGCCGATCTGCGCCGAAACCGATGACACGCAGTGGCCGCAGGTCATCCCGCTGACCGAGTAGACGCGCCCAGCGCCCTCATCGGTAGCGAGCCGCGTCGTGGTGCCGGTGCTGTCCTGGGTACCGCACGAACACGCCGTGCACATGACATTCCCCTTTCTGCCTGTCCCTCCAGGGAAGGCTTAAGACATACCCCATAGGGGTAGCGGATGTGAAGGAACGTAACATACCCCCCGGGGGTGCTGTCAAAGGCGAAGACGACCCTCTGCGGCAAGAAGGACGATGCCGGGCTCCAGCCGGCGGACCGATATCCCGGGGGTAGACCGACGGCTCTGCTACAGCAGGGGGGTATATCAGCGGGCGCGGGGGTGCCTGCCGAGCAGGCGGTCAACTGATGCTGGTCTGCACCACGCTCGGCGGGGCCTCGATGCGCAGCTCGGCCATGAGGATCGCCATCCCGTCCGCGGCACGGCTGCCTTCATGTCCGCACGGATCGTCGGCGAGATCTGCGGCGTCACCGTCCTGCTTGCCGGATTCGTCCAGGCGTAACTGTTGTGAACCACCATGCCAGGAGGTCCTCAATGCTCGACGTGGCGGTCGTTGAAGTTGGGCCGGCGGGCCTCGCGGCGGGTGACATCGTGAGCCCGCACGGGTGCCGGGCGTTCCGGAGCGGCCGTCCCGGAACGCCGGCTACGCCGGGTCAGGGCACGGGGATGGATGTGGTGGGAGTGTTGTATCCGCGCAGGCGCAGGTAAGGGGCCTGACCACCGAGGTCGGCCGTCTGGTAGGCGGCGGTGACGGTGGTGGATTCCCCCGGCCACAGGGACAGGTAGTTGTCGGTGTAGGTGACAGGGACGACCTCGGTTCCGCCGTTGCCCGCGGTGATCTCGGGGCGGAGGAAGAAGGCCAGGTTCGTCGCGCTGCCGTTGGTGAGGGTGATGGCGACGCTCTCCTGACCGCCGGAGATGGTCCTGGAGACCGTTGCGTTCAGGGCGGGGTTGGCGGGCAGGCTGTTCAGTCCGGTGAGGTTGGCGGAGGTCTTCGGCGTGGTCCGGTACCAGTTGCTCTTGTTGCCGAGGACGTCGGCGGTCGTGGAGTACCAGTACAGGCTGTCGCTGACCGTCGCCCCGCCGGCGTCCCTGACTCGCAGGCGGATGAAGTAGCTGGTCGACAGGCCGGTGACGGCCGGGACGGTCAGGACCTCGGTGGAGGAGTTCGCCGCGGCGGTGAAGGGCACCGAGGTGCTGTACTTCTGGGCCAGGCCAGGGATGTTGTACAGCGTCGCCGTCGCGGTGAGGCCGGAGCGGGCCGCGAGGGTGGAGTTGACCACGAACACCTTCTTGGTGGCGTAGTCGTAGGCGATGTGCACCGGCTCGTTGGCCTTCTTGGTGCCGAAGTATCCGCCGCCGGGCTTGAAGTAGTAGTCGTACAGGTTCCAGTGGACCGAGGGCCAGGCGCTGTTGAGCATCCAGAAGATGGTGCCGAAGGACTGGGTGTACTCATGGGAGTTCCACGCCTCGAAGAACGACCGGGTGTTCTCGTAGTTCTGCAGCTCGGCCTTGCGCGAGTAGTCTGCGGCGCTCGTGGCCGTGCCGTACCGGCCGTTGAGCCCGGTGGTGAACGGCGTGGTGTTGTCGAAGACGCTGCCGGCCTTGCCCGCGTGGTAGTTCCAGGCGGCGCCGATCGGCCACTGGTCGGCCGGGGCCAGGAAGCGCTGGAGGCTCTCCAGTGGCGGTGGCGACTCGGTCCCCTCCTCCCCCGTGGTGCCGAAGGCGCTGCCCGCCTTGGTGGTGTCCCACCACAGCACGGGCGGCTCCCACACGTAGGGCCCGTCCATCTTCATCCCCGCGTTCGCGTTCGACCAGGTGGCGACGTTGTCGAGAGTGGGGTTCTGCCAGTGAAGGGCGGCGGCGGCGTTCTTGTAGGCGGTCAGGTGGGCGGCGGTCGGCGGCTGGTCGCTGCCGTAGGTCCACAGGAAGCTGCTGGCATGGGCGCGGGTGGCGCGCATCTGGGTGTTGAGGGAGGCGACGGCGACCTGGGCCTGCTCGGACGACCACCCGCTGTCGTTCTCCCAGGCACTGCAGCAGACGAAGCCCGGCATCATCATGACGCCGGCCTTGTCGGCCAGGTCGTAGAGCTCCTCGTTGCCGAGGGTGCCCTCCAGGCGGATGGTGTTGAGGCCCATGTCCTTGACGTACTTGACGTGGGCGGCGTTGGTCCTTGAGTCCCAGCGCTGCAGCATGTCCCACATGTAGCCGCCGCCACGGAACATGATGTTCCGGCCGTTGACCTTGTAGCCGGCGAAGGAGGTGCCGTTGACGGTGGTGCGGTAGTCGGTGAACTGGCGGATGCCAAAGTCGATCGCCTTGGTGTCGGAGGTCGCCCCGCTCGCCGCCGCCGACACGCTGAGCTGGTACAGCTCGGGAGAGCCGAACTGGTAGGGCCACCACAGGACGGGATTGGTGACGTGGACGGGCGCGAAGGCGATCTCACGCCGCTCGCCTCCGTTGAGGGTGACAGTCTGGCTGATCGGGATGCTGGGCTGGCCGGCCTTGGAGATGGTGCCGCTTATCGTCGTGGTGACCGGGGCCGCGGTGGCGTTGACGGCGTCGACGTAGACGGTGAGGTCGGCGGCGTCGGTGGCCGGAAGCGGTAGGACCGTCTTGACGTAAGGGTCGCGGAGCGCGACCGGCCCCGTGGTGTCCAGCAGCGTCCTGCCCCACAGGCCCGCGTTCATGTCGGGGGCCTCGGGGTTCCAGTCGACGGTGCAGAACGACAGGTCCTCGCAGCCGTGGGCGGGCGGTGTCACACGGATGGCCAGGGCGTTGGCCGCGCCCGGACGGATGACGCCGCTCACGTTGTACTCGTGGGCCACCATGGTGCCGACGGCGTTGGCGTCGAGCTGAACGCCGTTGAGCCAGATCTGGGCGCGGTAGCTGATTCCCTTGAAGCGCAGCCAGTAGACCTGCCCAGGGGAGGCCGCCGAGGCGGTGAACTCACCCCTGAACCACCAGTCCTGCCCGGTCAGGTCAGGAACGTTCTTCAGGTTCTGGCCGAAGTAGATGTTCTGGTAGACGTTGCCGGCCACCAGCCCGGCCAGCACCGTGGACGGCAGCGAGACCGGGGTCCATCCCGGGGTGGCGTAGCCGACCTGGGAGACGGCCGCGCCGGTGTCGGCCAGCCCGGTGGCCGATCGCAGCGCCCAGCCCGCGGTCAGCTCGGCGGAGGCGACGGTGGCCGCACGGGCGTCAACGGCGCCGATGGCGAGGATCAGCGTGAGAGTGGAGACGACGATGGCGAGAAGTCGACGCATCATGAACCGCCTGGCCAGGAGATCTGCGCGGAGTGGTAGTAATTGACGCCCATGACGTGCCAGCGCGGGCCCTGTGCGCCGAGCCGCTGCTTGAAGGCCGTCCAGTTGTGGGTGCTGTAAGGCGACCAGCCGAGTTCCGCGATCGCCGGGAGCCGCGGGAACGCCATGTAGTCGATGTCGGCGCTGGTGGTGATGGTCTCGGTCCACAGCGGGGCCTCGACGCCGAGCACCGCGGAGGCGGGGACGCCGGTCAGGTAGGCGCCGGGATCCCAGCCGTAGGCGGTCTTGACGTCGATGTACCCGGCCCAGCTCTGGCCCAGGGGGGTGCGGGAGTTGTACTTCATGTCGAGGTAGGCGCGGTTGGCCGGGGACATGATGAGCTTGGTGCCGTTCTGCGCGGCCGTCTGCACCGCGGCGTCCCTCGTCGTGGTGCCCCAGTACTGGGCGAGCGTGGAGGGCAGCGGGGTGGCCTTGGTCACGTCGTGCCAGCCGACGACGGTCTTGCCGTGCGCCGCGACGATCTGCTGGGCCCGGTTGATGAAGGCCGCGTAGTCGGCGGGCGCGGTGGAGGCGGCCTCGTCACCGCCGATGTGCAGGTACGGGCCGGGCGTGAGGGCGGCGAGTTCCCCGACGACCTGGTCGATGAAGGAGTAGGTGAGCTCCTTGGAGGTGCACAGCGAGCTGAAGCCCACGTCGGTGCCGGTGTACAGCGGCGGGGCCACGCCGTCGCAGTTCAGGGGCGCGTACGAGGCCAGTGCGGCGTTGGTGTGGCCGGGCATGTCGATCTCGGGAACGACCGTGACGAAGCGGGCGGCCGCGTAGGACACGATCCGCTGGTAGTCGGCCTGGGTGTAGTACCCACCTGCGCCTCCGCCGACCGCGGTGCTGCCGCCGTAGGTCGCGAGGTTCGGCCATGAGTTGATCGCGATGCGCCAGCCCTGGTCGTCGGACAGGTGCAGGTGCAGATAGTTGATCTTGTAGAGGACGAGCTGGTCGATGTAACGCTCGACCGCGGACACCGGGAAGAAGTGCCTGGCCACATCGAGCATGGCGCCCCGGTAGCCGAACCTCGGGTAGTCCACGATGTGACCGCCGGGCACCGGCCACGGGCCCGGCTGGACCGTCGCGGCGTCGACCGCGACGGGCAGGAGCTGGTGCAGCGTCTGGATCCCGTTGGAGAGCCCGGCGAGCCCGGTGGCGCGGATGACGATCGAGGCGGCGGTCACATCCAGTTGGTAACCCTCGGCCCCCACCGTGGCCGGAGCCCCGGACAGCAGCAGGGAGACGCCGCCGACGCCGGGCGCGGCGGACACCGGCACCGGGTAGCCGGTGGAACGGCGCAGCAGCGCGGCGAGCCGCTCGGCGATGCCCTCGGCGCCCGGATCCGCGTAGACAGCGGTCGAGGCGGTGATGCCGTAGGTCACCCCGGTGGTCACGGTGGAGGTGACCGGCACGGGAACGACGGTGCCGAACGCCACGACGGCCGCGGCCGTCGCCGGGGGCCCGGCGGGAAGGAGGGTGAGGAGGAAGAACGGCAGTAGTGCGAGGAGACGACGGATGCTCAAGGCAGGGCCTCCGCTGGGATCCGATGTCGCGTGGTCGCCGCTGCCCCCGCCGGCCGTAGCCTCACGATAAGCAGATCCGATCTAATAGTAAAGGACCTTGCTTAATGGCCCCGCCCTCACCGACGGCAGGGACCTGGACGGGCGCGGGCTTCGCTTCCACCTGCCGCACGGTCACGCTGTCCGACCTGGACGGCTCGGACGGCCTCACCGTGCGCTACGTCAGGGTCAAGAACGAGACCGGCAAGCCCTGCCGCAGTTGCCCTCACCCGTCGCCTGGCATCATCGAGCCGGTAGGGCCGCGGCAGGCCGGTCCGGCGGCACCGGACCGGCCTGCGGCCGGATCGCCTTGAGGGGGTGTGAACCAGATGGATGTTCGCCTGGTCAATGACGAGGGGGTGGAACAGCGTCCCCTCCAAGAGCTCCCGGAGCTGCTCGAACGCGAGGACGGCTTGGTCTGGGTGGACATCCCAAGCTGCGACCAAGACGCCGCGCGCGTGCTGTCGGAGGTGTTCGGATTCCACCCGATGGCGATCCACGACTGCGTCGAGCGCAACCGCGTTCCCAAGATGCACGCCTACCTTGACCACGTGTTCGTCGTCCTGCACAGCCCCGAAGGAGGGGAGCGCGGGCATGTGCACTACATCGAGCTCGACCAGTTCGTCGGCCGGAACTACCTGGTGACCGTCCACGGACCGGTCAACCCCGCTGTCGCGCCGGGAGCAGCCCTTCGCGAGACCCGCGCGGTGCTCGCGCGGATACAGGCGGGGCGCCTGCGCCCCACCACGCCGTTCGAACTGTCGTACGCGATCGTCACCACCCTCATCCGCAGCCAGGAGGACTACGTGGAGACGGTGACCAGCGATGTGTGGCAGTTGGAACAGCGGGTGACGGGCGGGCAGGTCGGCGATCCCGAGGACTTCCTCAACGAGTTGTTCCGCGCCCGCCACGGGCTGCTCGCCGTGCGCACCATGGGCGCCCTGAGCGGCGCCATCTACGGCAGGATGAGCGGCCTCACCCGGATATCCCGCGGAGGACAACGGCTCGTGGCCGACATCGCCGACCAGTTCGACCGGGTCCGCAGCCTGGCCGACGGCGAAAGGGAGTACCTCCAGGGGGTGATCGAGTTCTACCAGACCGTCCTCACCATCAAGTCCGCGCTGATCGGCCAGGCGCAGAGCGCGGAGGTCAAGCGCCTGACCGAGGCGAGCTACACGCAGAACGAAGAGATCAAGAAGATCTCCGCGTGGGCGGCGATCCTCTTCGCTCCCACCTTCATCGGCACGGTGTACGGCATGAACTTCGACCACATGCCCGAACTGCACTGGATTCTCGGTTATCCCATGGCTCTGGTGCTGATGGC
The DNA here is from genome assembly GCF_023276435.1 of Sphaerisporangium perillae. Classification (GTDB taxonomy): domain Bacteria; phylum Actinomycetota; class Actinomycetes; order Streptosporangiales; family Streptosporangiaceae; genus Sphaerisporangium; species Sphaerisporangium perillae. Next base: position 142,688 of record NZ_JALLPO010000026.1, on the reverse strand, counting down.
GGTGCTGTCCCTGACGCTCTACATGGTGTTCAAGCGGCGAGGATGGCTCTGATCGAGCCCAGCCGCGGGTTCGTCAACGCGGCGAGGCGGTCCCTGGATCGGAAGAACGAGCCGCTCGAATCGCTCGTGGGAGGACCACCACCCTGGCACATGGTCGAGCGCTGGCTACCATCCCCGCCCAAACACGGCCCCAAATAGCCGGGAGCGGTCTCGGACGAAACAGCACTACCACTACGACAAGATCGCCGGGGTGGACGTCGGCAGGAAGACGACTCTCCGAGACCCAGTACGGTTCGGGCGATGAGCTGGGTGTATCGTCCCGGCGCCGGCCCGGCGGAGCGCGTCGACCGCATCGCCGATGGTCATCACCTCAGGCCGCCTGTCGCTCGGCGACGCGGTTGGAGAAGGATCCCGAGGGATCGATGACGATGCCCTCAAGATCCAGGTCCTCGATCATCTTGCGCAGGGCGGACTCGCTGAGGTGGATCCAGCGCTGGTCAGAACCGAGCACCGCCATCAGGCGCGCCGGTGACGAAAACGCAACCGCCGTTCTGGTGCCGTTCACCGTCCGGAACAACCGCAACGACTGCGTCACCGCGCCCACTCGGACGGGGACGACTAACGGGGGTTGGGCCTGCTTTGACATGACTTCCTCCTGGCGAACGGGTCCTTTGGGGACGAACCCGACAAAGAGCAACGCTAGACCCCGCTCGCGTCTGCTAGCGCGATCGTGACGGGATTCTGACGGAGACCCTTTGACATTTGACGCGACATTGACGGCATCGATCACCGGGAGCAGCAAGCGTCACGGCTTCGGACCGAAGCCCCTGACCGAGGTGTTCCTCCCATGCAGCCGACCGGCCAGGACTGGCGGACGGCGCATGCTGTCGCGCACGCGTGCGGGACCTCGGGTGCGACGAGAACGGCGATACAGGTCGCGAAGCGCACGGCAGGCAGTGCCCGCCAACGCGGCACCGACCAGCACCCCGAACCTGGCGACATCCTCTGGCCGGGCGAAGGTCAACTCACCGTCGGTGTTCACCAGGAAGCCCGTGACGAACAGCCATGCCAGGGCAGCGGTCGCCAAGGCACCGGCCAGATTGCGCACCGTCGTCGCGAACACTCCGATGACAATGGCCATGGTGGCGACGCGTGCCCCGATCTCCACCGGCTGGAACACCACCGCGTCGGCCACGCAGGTCACGATGACCGTCACGAAACCGCCGGTGATCAGTAACGCGAGCGGTGTCCGGGAATCATGCCTGCGGGGGTTGGCGGCGGTGGGCGTCGAAGATCTGCACGAGTTCCACGTCGGGGTGCCAGCGCTCCCGATTCTCGTGATCAAAGCGTGACGCGAAGGGGTTTGCGCGTCACATAGGCGCGTACACGGCATGTGTTACAGAGGTGACCTGCGGGAGCGCAATGATGATCTTTATGTAACGTGAACGATCGTTTCCCGAACGCCTTGTGCGCGGCGATCTGTCGGTGGGGTGGGTGCAAACTATGGGCATGGAGTTCTTCTGCTATCACCGCGACCGGCCCGGCTCCGTAGCGCTGCGCGACGAGCTACTGGAAGAGCATTGGTCCTATATGGACCGGTACGCGAAGGAGATGATCGCCCGGGGCCCGACCCTCGCCGACGACGGCGACACACCCACCGGCAGCGTGCACATCGTCGACCTTCCCGATCCCGTCACCGCCCGTGCGTTCGCCTTCGACGAGCCGAACTACCAGGCCGGCGTATACCGGGACGTGCTGGTGCGACGGTGGCGCAACACGCTGGGGCGCACCATGTGGGATTTCCCCGGCGGCCGGGCCGGTGGCAACCGGTACCTGGTGCTTGGCCTCGGCACGGGGCAGGCTGCCGACATCGCCGTGCCACCCAACAGGGACGTGCTGATCGCCTATGGGCCGCTGTTGTCCGACAACGGCGCCACCTGGCTGGGCACGGCGGCGCTGGTCCGGGCGCCGGACGCGGACATGGCACGCACCATCCTGACCGCGGACCGGTACGCGGACATCGAGGTGCACAACTGGCAGTTCGGCGGGCGGCCGTCATAACCCGAGGACTTCCAGGTGGCGTTGGTTGTGCATGACACCGAGTGCGAGTTAGCGATCATGCATTGCGGCTTTTGGGCAAGGTGTGCAGCGGGTCACGGGCACCCGCCCGGCTGATCAGCGGCGCTGGGGTGAGCTGGAAGCCCGCGGAGCGGGCGACCGCCCCGCCGGCGGTGTGACAGGGGTCGGCCGATGTGGCCGGTGTGCAGGGCGCTCTTCAGCGTCCCTTACCCGCGGGGCTCTGGGCGGCGCGTCGCCAGGCGGCGGTGCGCAGCAGGCGCAGTCCGTTGAGACCGACGATGACGGTGGAACCTTCGTGCCCGGCCACGCCCAGCGGCAGCGGCAGGTCGCCGAACAGGTCCCAGGCCACCAGCACGGCGATGAAGGTGGCGGCGATGACGAGGTTGGCCACCACCAGGCGGCGGGCCCGGCGGGCCAGCGCGATCACGGCCGGCACGGTGGCCAGCTCGTCGCGGGTGATGACCGCGTCGGCGGTGTCCAGGGCCAGGTCGGATCCGGCACGGCCCATCGCGATGCCGACATGCGCGGAGGCTAGCGCGGGAGCGTCGTTGACGCCGTCGCCGACCAGCGCCACCTTCCTGCCGCCGGCTTGCAGCTCGTGCACCGCGCTCACCTTGTCGGCCGGCAGCAGGTCCGCGCGGAACTCGCTGATGCCCGCCTGCGCCGCCAGCCGGGCCGCGGCCCGGCAGTTGTCGCCGGTCAACAGCACCGGCGCGGCCCCGGTCAGGGCCGTCAGCTGTGCCACGGTCTCGGCGGCGCCGGGCCGCATCCGGTCGGCCAGCGCGAGCACCCCGGCCAGGACACCGTCCACGCGCACCACCACGGCCGTGTGCCCGCCGTCCTGCAGGTCGGCCACCACCGCTGCTGCGCCGACGTCGCTGCCGCCGCGGTCGAGCAGATGGGCGGGGCTGGCGACCTCGACCAGGTGGCCATCGACGCGGGCCCGCACGCCGCGCCCGGGCTCGGAGCTGAAAGCGTCGGCGGCCGGCAGCGTCAGGCCGGCCTCGCGGGCGGCCTGCACCACGGCGCGCCCCAGCGGATGCTCGCTGCCCTGCTCGGCCGCGGCCGCCAGCGCCAGCAGCTGCTCCTCGGCGAAGTCGGCGCCGGGCAGGACATGCACACCGGTCAGGTGCGGGCGGCCCTCGGTCAGCGTGCCCGTCTTGTCGAAGGCCACCGCCGTGGCGGTGCTGAGCTGTTCCATCACCACGGCCGACTTGACCAGCACGCCGTGCCGGCCGGCGGTGGCGATGGCGGCCAGCAGCGGCGGCATGGTGGCCAGCACCACCGCGCACGGCGAGGCCACGATCATGAACGTCATCGCGCGCAGCAGGCTGTCCTGCACTCCCACCCCCCACAGCAGCGGCAGGACGAACAACGCCAGCGTGGCGGCGACCATGACGACGGAGTAGCGCTGCTCGACCTTCTCGATGAACAGCTGGGTGCGCGCTTTGGTGGCACTGGCCTGCTCCACCATCGCCACGATCCGGGCGATCACCGTCTCACCCGCCGGTCGCGTCACCTGCACCCGCAGCACGCCGGTGCCGTTCAACGTGCCGGCGAACACCTCATCCCCGGGGTGCTTGTCCGCCGGCAGGCTCTCGCCGGTGATGGAGGCCTGGTCGACGGCGCTGGCCCCGGACAGCACCTGTCCGTCGGCGCCGATGCGCTCCCCGGGCCGCACCAGGATCACCTCACCGACTTCAAGGACGGCCGCGTCGACGACTTCCTCACCGGCGTCGGTCAGGCGGGTGGCCTGATCAGGGGCCAGGTTCAGCAGGCCGCGCACCGAATCCTCGGTGCGCTTGGTGGCCAGCGCCTCCAGCGCTCCGGAGGTTGCGAAGATGACGATCAGCAACGCACCGTCGAAGACCTGCCCGATCGCGGCCGCGCCGATCGCCGCGGCGACCATCAGCAGGTCCACATCCAGCGTCCGCTCGCGCAGCGCCTTGAGCCCGGCCAGGCCCGGCTCCCACCCGCCTGCCGCGTAACTGGACAGGTACAGGCTCCACCACAGCCAGGCGGGCGCCCCGGCCAGCTGCGTGATGCCGCCGGCGGCGAACAAGGTTGTCGCGGCCGCTGCCCAGCGCACCTCCGGCAGCGACCACATCCCAGACCGCCACGACGATGTGGCCCGGGCCGGAGCCGCGGCCCCGGCCTCGCCGGCGATGAGAGTTCTCAGTTCTGTTGTCACCGAACCCATCGTATATGCGTATTCACGAAGATACGCAAACAGACAGGTCGCGGGGTATGCTGGGGGCATGCACACGTCGCTGCCGGACTTCGATATGCCGAACGAGGAACAGGTGCACCTGGCCGCCGAGTCGTTCCGGCTGCTGTCCGACCCCACCCGCATCAAAATCCTGTGGGCGCTGCTGCAGGGCGAGTCCAACGTCGCCTGCCTAGCCGAACTCGCCGACGCCGCGCCGACCGCGGTCAGCCAGCACCTGGCCAAACTCCGCCTGGCCGGGCTGGTCAAAGGCCGCCGTGAGGGCACCTTCGTCTACTACAGCGCCGCCGACGACCACGTACGCCGCCTGCTCACCCAAGGCATCTACCACGCCGACCACATCGACCGCGACGACGACCCGCACCCCTCACCCGGCCACGCCACCGTCGAAGGGTCCACTGTCAGGTAGGCACATGCGCCGTCTTGACAAGGGTGTCCGGGGAGGCTTTCGCTTCGTCGCTCAGGGCTTGAAGCGATAGCCCATGCCCGGCTCGGTGAGAAGGTGCACGGGGTGGCTGGGGTCCGGCTCAAGCTTGCGGCGAAGCTGCGCCATGTACTGGCGCAGGTAGTGGGTCTCTTTGAGATGGTTCCTGCCCCACACCTCGGTGAGCATCTGCCGCTGGCTGATCAGCTTGCCGGGGTTGCGCAGCAGGAGCTCCAGCATGTGCCATTCGGTAGGCGTAAGTCGTACATCACCAGAGACCGTCTTGTCGGTCAGGTCCACCGTGTGGTGGCCGATCTGGATGCGAGCGAGCTCGGACTCCTGTATGGCGGCTCTTCGGGTCACCGCCCGAATGCGGGCGAGCAGTTCCTCGATGTTGAACGGCTTGGTCATGTAGTCATCTGCTCCGGCGTCCAGAGCGTCAATCTTGTCCTGATTACCGGCCCGCCCTGAAAGAACGATGATTGGTGCGGCGGTCCAGCCACGCAACCCGTGGATCACATCCACCCCGTCCATGTCAGGCAACCCGAGGTCGAGCACGACCAGGTCGGCTTGCCAGTCGGCCGCCCCTCGCAGGGCGGAGCTCCCGTCGGCGGCGACGGCCACCTCGTAGTGCCGGGCGGCGAGATTGATGCGCAGTGCCCGCAGGATCTGCGGTTCGTCGTCGACGACGAGGATGCGAGTCACGCGATCTCCTCGATGGGCTCGGCGTGCGTCCGCGAGGAAATCGGCAGCGTAATGATCATGGTGAGACCTCCCCCTGGTGTCTCTTCCGGAACGAGGGTGCCGCCCATCGCCTCCGCCAGCCCCCGGGAGAGCGCGAGGCCGAGGCCGACACCGGTGTGGTTGTCGCGGTCGCCCAGGCGTTGGAAGGGCATGAAGATCCGGTCATGTGCCTCAGGCGGGATGCCGGGACCGCGGTCGATGACGCGGATCTCGACATGGTCGCCGTGCCAGCTAGCGGTGATGAGAACCTTGGTCCCGACGGGGCTGTAGCGAACCGCGTTGCTCATCACGTTGACCAGGATCCGCTCCAGTAGCGCCGGATCCGCGACGATGTCCGGGAGTTCGACGGAGATGTCGCCCTCGACGCGATCCCTGATCGGGCCCAGGTCGTCGATCGCGCGCGGCACGATCTCCTCGACGGCGACCGGCTGCAGGGTCAGACCAAGCACGCCCGCCTGCAGGCGGCTCATGTCGAGCAGGTTGGCCACCAGCCGGTCGAGCTTGATCAGCGATTCGTCGGCGGTGGCCAGCAGCTCCTGCTGGTCCTCCTCGCTCCACTGGATGTCGGTGTTACGCAGGCTGTCCACGGCGGCCTTGGCCGAGGCCAGCGGGCTCCGCAGGTCATGGCTGACCGCGGCGAGCAGGGCTGTACGCATCTTGTCCGCCTCGGCCAGCGGTTTGGCCTGCTCGGCCTGCTCGCGCAGCCGTTCCTGGCGCAAGGCGACGGCGGCCTCGGCGGCGAACGCCTCCAGCACCCGGCGGTCGGAGGCGTCCAGCAGCCGTCCTCGCACCGCAAGCACCAGGTCCTCGTCGATGGTGACGTCGGAGTCCGCGACACCCGGAGACGTACAGGGCGCCCCGCCGGAGGTGGCCACGATCCGCCACGCCTCGGGCTCCGACTTGTCGTCAGGGCTGGGCTCACCGATCCGTTCCAGCAGCGTGACCGCGGTCAGGCCAAAGGTCTCACGCAGCCGCGCCAGCAACGACGGCAGCGCCGCCTCCCCGCGCAGCACATGCCCGGCCAGGGTGGACAGCACCTCGGCGTCCGCGGTCGCGTAAACCGCTTCCCTGGTCTTCCGCGCCGCCAGATCGACGACGGCGCTCACCATGACGGCCACGAGCACATAGACACTCAGCGCGAACAGGTTCTCCGGGTCGGAGATGGTGAACTGATCCACCGGTGGGGTGAAGTAGTAGTTGAGCAGCAGGAAGCCGGTCACGGCCGCGGTGATGGCGGGCCACATGCCGCCCACCAGAGCGACACAGACCACCATCAGCAGGAACAGGAGGATCTCGCTGGGCAGCGTCAGATCGTCCCTCCATGGGACCAGCACGGCAGTCAGCACGGGAATGATCAGTAGTGCCATTCCCCAGCCGAGGAACCGGCGTGTGCGCGTGAGCGCGGCCCTTGAGCGGGCACGCCGGGCGCCCTTGCTCACCTCGGCGTGGGCGACGATGTGCACGTCGATGGACCCGGAGAGCGTGGTGGTCGTGACCCCGACGCCCCGGGAGAACAGCTGGGCGAACCTGCCGCGCCGGGAGGCGCCGAGCACGAGCTGGGTGGCGTTGACGCCGCGCGCGAAGTCGAGCAGAGCGCGTGGCACGTCCTCGCCCACGACCTGGTGGTAGGTGCCGCCGAGGCTCTCGACCAGGGTGCGCTGCCGCGACAGGTTCGCCGGGTCGGCCCCGCTCAGACCATCGGAGCGGGTGACGTGCACGGCGAGCAGGTCGGCGCCTTTGGTCCTGGCGGCGATCCTGGCAGCCCGGCGCACCAGCGTGTCGCCCTCCGGGCCGCCGGTGAGCGCCACCACCACGCGCTCGCGGGCCTCCCAGGTGCCGGCGATGCCGTGGTCGGCCCGGTAGCGGTCGAGCTGGTCGTCGACTTTTCCCGCGACCCACAGCAGGGCCAGCTCGCGCAGGGCGGTCAGGTTGCCGACGCGGAAGTAGTTCGAGAGAGCCGCGTCGATCTTCTCGGGTGGGTAGATGTTGCCGTGGGCCATCCGGCGGCGCAGCCCCTCCGGGGCCATGTCGACGATTTCCACCTGGTCGGCCTGCCGGACGACCTCGTCGGGCACGGTCTCCCGTTGCGGCACCCCGGTGATCTGCTGGACGACGTCGTTGAGCGACTCCAGGTGCTGGATGTTGACCGTGGATACGACATCGATTCCGGCGTCGAGGATGTCGTGGATGTCCTGCCAGCGCTTGGCGTTCTTCGATCCCGGCACGTTGGTGTGCGCGAGCTCGTCGATCAGCGCCAGCTTCGGCCGGCGTGCGATGACGGCGTCGGCGTCGAGCTCGGTGAAGCTCGTCCCGCGGTAGACCATGGTCTTCCGCGGGACGATCTCCAGGCCCTCCGCCTGCGCGGCGGTACGGGGTCGGCCGTGGGTCTCGACGAATCCGATCACCACGTCGGTCCCGCGCTCCAGGCGCCGGCGTCCCTCACCGAGCATCGCGAAGGTCTTGCCCACACCGGGGGCCGCACCCAGATAGATCCGCAACCGCCCGCGCGCCGAGTTCATCGTGCTCGCTCCGCTCGCGCGGCTCGGACGCCGGCAGCCGGTGGCTTCCCCTGGCGCCGGGGAGTGCTCGTTCTTCGCTCTCCCTCGCTCCTCAGTTCAGCACGCCACGGCGCCCGAACGGCATTCATCGCCTTAACCCTTGAGCCGGTCGAGGGCCAGGTTGAGCTGGAGGACGTTCACCCCGGGCTCGCCCATGAAGCCGAGGCTCCGGCCGGTGGTGTTCTCCCGGATCAGGGCCTTCACCCGGTCCGATGTGAGGCCGCGCTCCTTGGCGACCCGGCCGGCCTGCAGATCGGCGTAGGCCACGGAGATGTGCGGGTCGAGGCCGGAGCCGCTGGCGGTGACCGCGTCGGCGGGCACCACGGCCTTGCCCGAGCCGCGGATCGCGACCGTGCGGCCGGCCGCGTAGTCCTCGCCGGGCTTGCCGCACTCCACCTTCACCCCCTGGTATTCGGCGATGAAGGGGGTCGCGGGGCAGGCCTGGTTGACGCTGACCGCCCGCGTGGGCGTGCCGACGGCCGGGAAGACCTTCAGCACCGCGCCCACGCCGTCGGCCGTGCAGTACGGCCGCGCGCCGCTGACGCCCTCCAACTCGCCGACCGCCTTGCTGCGGGCGCAGACCTGGGTGAGCAGGCTCTGCTTACCGGTGTCGGGGTTGCCCTCAGAGTCCTTGGCTCCGGGCACCGCCAGGGTGTCCACGATGTCCTCCGGGCCCAGGTTGCCAGCGGCTGTCGACTCCATGTCGTAGCCGTCACCGGCGGCGGAGGGGCGGCTCTGGAAGTACTTCTTGACGGGATTGCCGTCCTTGTCGGTGAACAACTGTCCGACCAGGGAGCTGCCCACGTCTTTGCCGTCCTTCTGCACGATCGAGCCGTTGGCGTTGCCGTTGAACAGCGCCTGGGCGACCCCGGTGGCCACCAGGGGATAGATGATGCCGGTCACCACGGTCAGCACCAGCAGCGCGCGCAGCGCGGCCAGGTGCTGGCGGATCCAGCTTGGCAGGCGTTCCATTTATGACATCCCCGGAAGGAAGTGGATGAGCAGGTCGATGAGCTTGATTCCGATGAACGGCACGATGATGCCGCCCAGGCCGTAGACGTAGAGGTTGCGGCTGAGCAGCTTGGACGCGCTGGAGGGGCGGTACCTGACGCCGCGCAGGGCCAGCGGGATCAACGCGATGATCACCAGGGCGTTGAAGATGACCGCCGACAGGATCGCCGACTGCGGGCTCGCCAGCCGCATGATGTTCAGCGTGTCCAGACCTGGGTAGACCGCGGCGAACATCGCGGGGATGATCGCGAAGTACTTGGCGATGTCGTTGGCGATGGAGAACGTCGTCAACGCCCCGCGGGTGATCAGCAGCTGCTTGCCGATCTCCACGATCTCGATGAGCTTGGTCGGGTTGGAATCCAGGTCCACCATGTTCCCGGCCTCCTTGGCGGCCGAGGTGCCGGTGTTCATCGCGACGCCCACATCGGCCTGCGCCAGCGCCGGGGCGTCATTGGTGCCATCCCCGGTCATCGCGACCAGCCGGCCGCCCTCCTGCTCCTTGCGGATCAGTGCCAGCTTGTCCTCCGGGGTCGCCTCCGCCAGAAAGTCGTCGACCCCCGCCTCATCGGCGATGGCCTTGGCGGTCAGCGGATTGTCCCCGGTGATCATCACGGTTCGGATGCCCATCTTGCGCATCTCGTCGAACCGCTCGCGCATGCCCTGCTTGACGACGTCCTTGAGGTGGATCACCCCAAGGACCCGTGCCTTGCCGTCCAGCACCTCGCCCACTACCAAAGGTGTCCCGCCGGAGGCGGAGATGCCGTCCACCAGGTCACCGACCTCTTCGGTGGGACGGCCGCCGTTGTCGCGCACCCATTTCATGACCGCGGTGGCGGCGCCCTTGCGGACCTGGCGGCCGTCCACGTCCACGCCCGACATGCGGGTCTGGGCGGTGAAGGCGATCCACTCGGCGTGGGCGAGCTCGCCCGGCTGCCGCACGCGCAGACCGTAGGCCTGCTTGGCGTACACCACGATGGAGCGGCCTTCGGGGGTCTCGTCGGCGAGGCTCGCCAGCTGCGCCGCGGCTGCCAGCTCGCCGGCGGTGACGCCGGGCGCCGGCGCGAACTCCGACGCCTGCCGGTTGCCCAGCGTGATGGTGCCGGTCTTGTCCAGCAGCAGGGTGCTGACGTCGCCCGCGGCTTCGACCGCGCGGCCGCTCATGGCGAGCACGTTCCGCTGCACCAGCCGGTCCATGCCCGCGATGCCGATGGCCGACAGCAGCGCGCCGATCGTGGTCGGGATCAGGCAGACCAGCAGCGACACCAGGACGATTCCCGTGACGCCGTCCCCGGTAAGGGCGAGCGAGTCGGGGATGCCCGGGTTCTGGGCCTTGGAGAAGATGGCCAGCGGCTGCATGGTGGCGGTGGCGACGAGGAAGATGATCGTCAGCGCGGCCAGCAGGATGTTCAGGGCGATCTCGTTGGGGGTCTTCTGCCGGTTGGCGCCCTCGACCAGGGCGATCATGCGGTCGATGAAGCTCTCGCCCGGTTTCTGGGTGATCTGGACGACGATCCGGTCCGACAGCACTTTGGTGCCGCCGGTCACCGCCGAGCGGTCGCCACCGGACTCGCGGATCACCGGGGCGGACTCGCCGGTGATGGCCGACTCGTCCACGCTGGCGATGCCCTCCACCACATCACCGTCGCCCGGGATGATCTCCCCTGCCTCGACGACCACGAAGTCGCCCTGCTTGAGCTCGGGGGCACCCACGGTGTCCCACGAGACGGCGACCTGGCCTGCCTGCCAGCCCTCGATCCGGCGCGCTGTGGTGTCACGCTTGGCGGCGCGGAGGGTGGCCGCCTGAGCCTTGCCCCGGCCCTCGGCCACGGCCTCAGCCAGGTTGGCGAACACCACAGTCAGCCAGAGCCAGACCACGATCGCCCAGGCGAAGATCGACGGATCGGTTACCGCCAGGACGGTGGTGAACACCGCGCCGATCTCGACGATGAACATGACCGGGTTGCGCCACAGCGTGGTCGGGTTCAGCTTGCGCAGCGCGTCCGGCAGCGAGATCACAAGCTGCTTGGGGTCCAGCAGACCACCGCCCACCTTGCCGTTCTTCTGCGGCTCAGGTGCACGGCCCGGCGCTTGTCGCAGCATGGGGGTTGCCATTAGGAGATTCCTTCTGCGAGCGGCCCCAGCGCCAGGGCGGGGAGAAATGTCAGGGCGACCAGGATGATCGTCACGCCGACGACCATGCCGACGAACTGCGGCCGGTGGGTGGGCAGCGTGCCCGCCGACGCGGGGACCGGCGCCTGTTTGGCCAGCGAGCCTGCCAGTGCGATCACGAAGACAATCGGCAGGAAGCGGCCGAAGGCCATGCACAGCCCCAGCGCGGTGTCATACCACGGGGTGTTCACGGTGATGCCGGCGAACGCCGAGCCGTTGTTGTTGGAGGCGGAGGTGAAGGCGTAGAGCACCTCCGACAACCCGTGCGGGCCGCTGTTGAGCATGCTCGCCCGCTGCTCGGCCGAGCCCATGGCCAGCGCCGTGCCGATCAGCACGAGCACCGGCGTGGTGAGGAAGTACATCGACGCCAGCTTGATCTCGCGGGCGCCGATCTTCTTGCCGAGGTACTCCGGCGTGCGGCCCACCATCAGGCCGGCGACGAAGACCGTGATCACCGCCAGCACGAGCATGCCGTACAGACCCGCGCCCACCCCGCCGGGCGCCACCTCGCCCAGCATCATGTTGAACATGGTGAGCATGCCACCGAGCGCGGTGAACGAGTCGTGGAAGGAGTTGACCGCGCCGGTCGAGGTCAGCGTCGTGGCCGCGGCGAAGGTGCCGGAGTTGGCGACGCCGAACCGGACCTCCTTGCCCTCCATCGCGGCGCCGACCGCCTGCGGGACGGTGCCGTTGTGCGCGATCTCCAGCCCGGTCAGCACGGCGACGCTGGTGAAGGCCAGGATGCCCATGACCGCGGCGATCGCATAACCCTGCCGTTTGTCGCCCACCATCCGGCCGAACGTGCGGGGCAGCGCGAACGGCAGCACCAGGATCAGGAAGATCTCGAACCAGTTCGTCCAGCTGTTGGCGTTCTCGAACGGGTGGGCGGAGTTGGCGTTGTAGAAGCCGCCGCCGTTGTTGCCGAGCTCCTTGATGACCTCCTGACTGGCCACCGGGCCGCCGGTGATGTGCTGCGTGCCCCCGGCCAGCGTGGCGACATCGTGGACGCCGGAGAGGTTCTGGATCAGGCCACCCGCCACCAGGACGATCGCACCGATGAACGCGATCGGCAGCAGGATGCGGACGGTGCCACGGACCAGGTCCACCCAGAAGTTGCCGAGGTTCTCGGTCCGCTTGCGGGCGAACCCGCGCACCAGCGCGACCGCCACGGACATGCCGACCGCGGCCGACACGAAGTTCTGCACGGCCAGGCCGGCCATCTGCACCAGGTGACCCATCGTGGACTCACCCGAGTACGCCTGCCAGTTGGTGTTGGTGACGAAGCTGACCGCGGTGTTCCACGCGATGTGGCTGGGGACGGCGTCGAACCCGAGCGACAGGAACAGCTTGTCCTGCAGGCGCTGGAAGGCGTACAGGAACAGGATGGAGACGGCGGAGAACGCCAGCACGCTCCGGGCGTAGACGCTCCATCGCTGCTCGGTGTCCGCCCGGACCCCGATGAGCCGGTAGATCACCCGCTCGAACGCCAGATGCCTCGCACTGGTGTAGACCCGGTACATGTAGTCGCCGACCGGCCGGTGCGTCAGCACCAGCGCGACGACGAGGGACCCTATGAACAGGATCCCGGCGAAGGTCGGCGACATCAGAAGCGCTCCGGGAACAGCAAGGCGGCGACCATGAAGACCACGAGGGCGGCGGCGACCACCAGCCCGGTGGCGTTGACAGCGCTCACAGGCGCTCCACCGCCTTTACCACGAGCCCGAGGATCACGAATATCACGATCGTCAGGGCGACGAAGATGACGTCAGCCATCCCCACTCCTCAGATTCCGGATGAGCATGCTTCAAGGCCGCCCAGGATGGGCGGCCTTGAAGCAGCAAACCGCTAGATTTCGGGCTTTTAGCGCGTCTTGACGGGTTTCATACGAACCCAGCCCGATTATTGACGCGATCTCTACACCACCCAGGACGATCCGACGCCTCGCGGGTGAGCGGCCGGCGGGCACCATGTGCAAGGCCTGGGGTCCAGACCAGGGCAGGCGTCAAGAGAGCGCATGAATCGGCCGGTAACCCGTAGGAATCCCATATCGACCGCACGGAACAGGGCGGAGCGGCCCCAAAGTGAGGGTGTCGAGTTCAGGAGTAAACATGACAGTACGCCCGACCTTGCTCAGTGCGCCCGCCGATATGAGACCTGCCTGTGGATGGGGCATGGAACAGTTCCACCACCCGCGCCCTGTCCGTTTCGGCCGTGCGGAAGGCTCCCGCCCGACCCCGGAGCGCCGGCACCTGATGGACGGGCTGACCGGACGGGTTCTGGAGATCGGAGCCGGTGACGGCGTCAAACTCACCTGTTACCCGCCTGGCACCGAGGAGATCATCCTCGTCGATTCCGACCCCTTCCTCCGTGCCACGGCGAAGGACGTCGCGGCAGGAGTTCCGATTCCCGTGCGCGTCATCGACGGCACCACGGCGCGGCTACCGGTTCCCGACGCGTCTTGTGACACCGTGGTCTGCTCGCTCGTCCTGTGCTGCGCGCCCCAGGCGCAGGCGGCTCTCGCCGAGGTCAGACGGGTCCTGCGCCCGGGAGGCCGGCTGCGGTTCTACGAGCACCAGCGGTCCTGTAACCCGGCCATCACGCTGGCCGAGCGCCTGATCACCCCGGCGTGGTCACGGATGTGCGGCGGCTGCCACCCGGCTCATGACGTCCTCGCTCCCATCAGAGCAGCGGGCTTCGTCATGGAACGACTGGACCACTTCTCCCTCTACCTGGTCAGCCACGTCCTCGGCATCGCCCGGTCGCGGTAGTCCCGTGCGGGAATATCCGGGTGAGGTTCCCGCGCGTGGCGGCATGCGTGCCTACCTGTCCTGGGCCGAGCCGGGAATGGGCTACCGCTTTCGCCCCTGATCCGACGGCTACCGCATCCTGCGGCCGGCCTCGCTCCGGCCCTCGTCAAGAAGGCGTCAGTTCTGCGGGGGATGCCGTCGGAAGTGCGTCAAGATAGCACCATATGCCCGCTATGTCCTCATATTGTGATTTCAGGTGCTTCGACCCGCCGTAAAAGGCCAATAACGGGGAGGAAATCATGGGCGATCCACTCTTAGTCGTTCCGGTACGCGCAGGAAGGACGGCGGTGTCACTCCGCCTGTTCCGCACGGCGGCGGGCAAACGGACGGCCGTCGCGTTCTCCACGCCCCTCGCCCTGGCCCGGGTGCTCGGCACCGAGCACCGGTGGATCCGCCTCAGCGAGACCGCACTGCGGCACATGCTCACCGACGTCGGCGTGACGGGCATCGTCGTCGATCCCGCCGGGACCATGCCGGCACGGCAACGCGAGCAGGGCTACCGCGTCCGCCATCTGCGGGTGGCGTGATGTGCGTCCTGGCCCAAGACCTGCAGCACCCAGGAAATCCCGAAGGAAACCCAGCTCGAAGCGAGGCCCGCGTGACCGCCATGACTTCCATGCCCTCCATCGCCGAGATCGCCCGAGGACCGTGGTCCACGGCGACCTGGTTCGGGCCCGAAGGGGAAGCCACCCTGGCCGGTGTTCCCCTCGTGCGGATCGCTCAGCAGTTCGGCACCCCCGCCTACGTGCTCGATGAGACCGACGTCCGCCTGCGCTGCCGCACCTACCGAACCGCACTGCCCGGTGCCGAGATCGCGTACGCGGCCAAGGCCTTCCTGTGCCGGGCCATGGCCGACTGGATGCGAGCCGAAGGGCTGAGCCTGGACGTGTGCAGCGGCGGCGAGTTGGCGGTCGCGCTCTCCGCGGGGTTCCCCGCCGAGCGGATCATCTTCCACGGCAACGCCAAGACCACCCACGAACTGCAGACCGCGGTCACCGAAGGCGTCGGACGGATCGTGATCGACAACCTCGCCGAGATCAGCCGGCTGGCCGCGCTGGTCCCGCTCGGCCGGCGGCAGAAGGTGCTGATCAGGGTCATCCCCGACATCACCGCCGGCGCCCACGCTGCCGTGCGCACAGGCAGGGAGGACCAGCAGTTCGGCCTGTCGATCGCCACCGGCGCCGCCGGCGACGCGGTTGCCCGCGTGCTCGCGCAACCCGCCCTCCAACTGGCCGGCCTGCACTGCCATCTCGGCTCGCAGATCACCACCGCGCTGCCGTACGAGGCCGCCGCGCGGGTGATGGTCGAGCAGATGGCCCGGATCCGGGAGACCCACGGGGTCGTGCTGCCGGAACTCGACCTCGGCGGCGGCCACGGAATCCCCTACCTCCAAGGAGAGCAGGGACTCGAGGTTACCGGCTTCGCCCAGCGGCTCACCACCGCCGTCGAGGAGCGCTGCGCCGGTCTCGGCCTTCCCCTGCCGAGGCTGATCGTCGAGCCGGGGCGGGCGATCAGCGGTCCCGCCGGCCTCACCCTGTACCGGGTCATCGCCGTGAAGAAGGGGCTCGATCGCACCTACGTCGCGGTCGACGGTGGCATGAGCGACAACCCGCGCCACGCGCTGTACGGGTCCCCCTACGAGGCCCGTCTGATCGGCCGTAGGTCCCAGGGCGGCATGCGCGACGTGACCGTGGTCGGTCACCACTGCGAGACCGGGGACACCCTCGCCGAAGGCGTCCCGCTCCCGGCCGACGTCCACCCCGGCGACCTGATCGCCGTGGCGGCCACCGGCGCCTACCACCACTCGATGGCCTCCACCTACAACCTCACCGGACGTCCCCCCGTGGTAGCCGTCGGACCAAGCGGGCCACGGCTGATCGTCCGCAGGGAAGAGCCCGAAGACCTGATGCGCCGCGATGTGGGGCTGTGAGGAGTGTTGCGGCCCTCCGAACCTTCGGGGGGCCGCCCACGCCTGCCAATGAGGAGGTCCTGCGGAACTTCCGCCGTATAGGACAACGTGACAATCGCTGCGAGTTGGGGGTCAATACGTGGATCGGGTCCAGCCGTCGGCGATGAACAGGTCCGCGTCGTGCGGGTTCTGGTCCTCGAAGTGAACCCCCGGCCCGCTGATCCGGACCATGTCCACGTACACGCCGCGGCCCTGGTAGAGCGGGTCGTTCACGTAGCGCCACCGCAGTCCGGTGGTCCCTGCCGGGAGGTCGGCCTGCGCACGTAGCCACTGACGGCCCTCGAAACCCGAGAACGTGCCGTCCGACGACCAGCGGTGCGGGCCGGCGCTCAGCTCCATCGGCACCGGGCTCCAGTTAGCCCCGCCGTCGGTGCTGGCCTCAAAGGACCCGATGTCGGAGTCCGCCTCCGTGTCGTACCACAGGGCGAAGGAGAGCCGGCCGCCCTGCGGCGCGCCGACCGGTAGCGTCAGCGTCGCCGTCCGGGCGTCCCCGACTCCGGAGAACCACGCATCCTGCCCCTTGGCCGGCCGTACCGGAATGGCCAGCGCCAGGTCGCGGGCGACCGCCCGGCGGGCCGGGTTGTTGGAGCCCCAGTCCCGGCTGGGGTGCACCCGGTTGGTCAGCAGGATGACGAACGAGCCGGACAGCGGGTCGATGACGAACGACGTCCCGGTGTAGCCGGTGTGCCCGCCGGTCACCGGCGAGGAGAGCCCGTCCATGTACCACATCTGGTCGAGCTCGAAGCCGAGGCCGTGCGAGTTGCCGGGAAAGGCGGTGTTGAAGTTCGTCAGCAGCAGCCGCACCGAGTCCTTCGACAGGATGCGCGCCTTGCCGTAGTGACCGCCGTTGAGCAGTGTCTGGGCCAGGATCGCCATGTCGTAGGCCGTGGAGAAGACCCCGGCGTGGCCCGCGACCCCGCCGAGCGACCAGGCGTTCTCGTCGTGCACCTGGCCCCAGACCATGCCGCGGTCGGGCTCCGTCGTGGTCTGGTACTCGGTGGCGGCGATCCGCGGTTTGAGCGCCGGGTCGGGGTTGTACCCGGTGTCGCGCATCCCGAGCGGCCCGGTCAGGTTCTCCGCGACGACCGCGTCGAGCCGCTTTCCGGTCACCCGCTCCACGATCACGCCGAGCGTGATCAGGTTGAGGTCGGAGTAGCGGTAGACCGTGTCCGGCGGGTTCGTCGGCGCGACGTTCCAGGCCGCGGCGTACCGTTCCTCAATGGTCGGGTAGTTGTACAGCGGTGTCCACGCCGGCAGCCCCGACGTATGGGTGAGCAGGTTCCGGACCGTGATGCCACCCTTGCCGTTCGCCGCGAACTCGGGGATGTACTCGGTCACCGGGGTGTCGATCCCGATCCGGCCCTGCTCGATCTGCCGCACGGCCACGATCGAGGTGAACAGCTTGGACACCGACGCCATGTCGAAGATCGTGTCCTTGCGCATCGGGATCTGCTGGTCCGGCGGCAGCTCGGTGGGCGTGGAGTCGGCGTAGCGGACCGCCTTCCCCATCGCCTCGTGGGTCGCGATCACGCCGTCCCGGCCCGCGATCACGACCGCGCCCGCGTAGAGCGGCCGCGTCGGCGACGGCTCCATGAACCTCGCGGCGTCGGGCGCGATCCGGTCCACGTGCTCGGGGACCAGGCCCGCCATGCCGGCGTCGCCGTACCGCAGCTGCTTGCCGGCGAAGTGCACGTCGCCGATGGTGACGGTCGGCGGGCCGTCGGCGGCCGCCGACGCGGACAGGGGGGTCGCCACGGTGAGCGCCACCGCGACCAGGAGGACGGGCAGAGCTCGCACCGCTAGTCCCCTCCACGGTAGATCAGGTACTTCTCGCGCGTCTCGGCGAACGCCTTGAGCGCGTCGGCCCAGCCGGCCTCGACCTCGTCCGGGCTCTTCCCGGCGTCGATGTCGGTCCGGACCTGGGTCGAGCCGGTCAGCTTGTCGATCCAGTACGGCCGGGCCGGGTCGGAGGTGTCGTATCGCCAGGCGAAGTCGTTCGGGTAGAGCCGCTTCGCCGTGACGATCATCGCGATGCCCGTCTTGACCGGGTCGAACACCTCCCGGTCTGTGACGTACAGCTGCACCCCGCCGCACAGCTTGTTCACGTGCTTGGAGAACGTGGGCGTGAAGTACGCCGGCCTGAACCCGGCGCCGGGCAGGCCCAGCGCGTTGAGCGCGTCCGCCCACCGGTGGTCGACGTACGGGGCACCGATGAGCTCGAAGGGCCGGGTCGTGCCGCGTCCCTCCGACAGGTTGGTGCCCTCGAACATGCCGGTGCCGGAGTAGACGAACGCGGTGTCCACGGTCGGCATGTTCGGTGACGGCAGGACCCAGGGCAGGCCGGTGTCCTCGTACGTCAGGTCCCGCTTCCAGCCGCGCATCTTCACGACCGTGAGATCCACCGGCTGGTCCAGGAACTCGGCGTTGAACAGCTTCGCCAGCTCGCCGACGGTCATGCCGTGTGCCTGGGAGATCGCCTCCCGGCCGACGAACGTGGAGAACTGCGGGGTCATGACAGGCCCGTACGCCCGGCGGCCGGTGATCGGGTTGGGCCGGTCGAGGACGACGAACCGCTTGCCGGCCAGCGCCGCGGCCTGCATGGAGTCGAACAACGTCCAGATGTAGGTGTAGAACCGGGCGCCCGCGTCCTGGATATCGAACATGATCGTGTCCACGCCCGACCTGGTGAAGATGTCGGCCAGCGCCTGGCCGCTCTTCAGGTAGGTGTCGTAGACCGGCAGCCCGGTCTGCTCGTCCACGTAGAAACCCTCGGAGCCACCGGCCTGAGCCGTGCCACGGAACCCGTGCTCGGGGCCGAACACCGCGACGAGATCGATCCCGTCGCCGGCGGCCATCACGTCGACCTCGTGGCCGAGGTCCGGCAGGATGCCGGTCGGGTTGGTCACGATGCCGACCTTCTGGCCCCGCACGAGCTCGTAGTCGCCGGCCATCAGGACCTGGACGCCGGTCTGGAACTTGCGGGGCTGTGGATGATGGTCGAGTTGGGGGATGCCCATGCCTGTCCCGGCCATGGCGACGGCCGTGGTGGACAGCACGGCCCGCCGGGAGAAGAGCTGGCCCATCAGGTGTTGCTCCGTTCTGGGGAGGGTCAGTAGCTCAGGCCGTGTCCGTAGGGGTAGAGGACGGAGCCGTCGGCGGCCGGGATCGTCACCGGCAGCTTGCCCCTGGGGTGGGTCCGGCCGAACAGTACCCGCGCGGTGGCCTCCATCGCCGGCTTCTCCCACGAGTACGTCGCGAGGTTCGTCGGAGCGTCGGGGAAGTCCGCGATGTCGTAGGGGTTCCGGGTGGCGACGATGACGACGGGCTTGCCGGTGGCGAGGAGCGCGTTGACCAGGTTGCGCTGGGAGGCCGAGGTCTTGGAGTTCACCGTGGTGACCACGACGAGATCGCTGGCGCCGGCCTTGGCCACCGCGGCGTTGACGGTGGCCGCGTTGGGGGCCGTCCCCGTCTCGAACAACTCGGTGGTGACCCCCAGATCGCTGATCGCCTTGGCCAGCCGCTCGGTCGGCGGGATCTTGATGGACGGCGGCGTGACGTTGCGGTAGCCGGTCACCAGCACCCGCTGCCCTGTGTTCTTCAGCGGCAGTACGCCGGCGTTGTTCCGCACGAGCGTCACGCTGTGGTCGGCGACCGCTCGCGCGAGCGCCTTGTGCGCCGGGGTGCCGAGGCGGTCGAGCACCTTGCCCTCGGGGACCTGCTGGTCACCGTGGAAGAAGCCGCGCTGCTTCTTGAGGCGCAGGACCCGGTAGACGGACTCGTCGATGCGATCCTCGGTCAGCTCGCCCGAGCGGACGGCGTTCAGTACGGCGTTGTAGGCGACGTCGAGGGAGATCGTGCTGGTCGTGTCGTCGACCATCATGAGCAGGTCGACCCCGGCCTTGAGCGCGAGCACCGGGATGCGGTCGTCGCCGTACTTGTCGCGCACGCCCTGCATGGACAGCGAGTCGGTGACCACGACGCCGTCGTAGCCGAGCTCGCCGCGGAGCAGCCCGGTCATGATCTCCGGGTCGAGCGTCGCGGGGTCGCAGCCCTGCTGGGTCACCACGTCGCAGTCGCTCTGCAGGTACGGCATGATGACGTGCGCCGTCATGATCATGTCGGCGCCCGCGGCGATGCCGGCCCGGAACGGCGGCGCGTCGATCCGCTCCCACTGCTCCTTCGTGTGGAAGATCCAGGGCACGCTGTTGTGACTGTCGTTGACTGTGTCGCCGTGGCCCGGGAAGTGCTTCAGGCTCGCCGAGACGCCGCCTTGCTGCAGGCCGCGGACGGACGCTCGCGTCAGGTCCGACACGAGCTCGGTGTTCTCCCCGAACGAGCGGACGCCGATCACCGGGTTGCCCGGGTTGATGTTGACATCGGCGACCGGCGCGTAGTCCTGGTTGATGCCGAGCGCGGCCAGCTCCCGGCCGGTGACCATCCCCGTGGTGAGCGCCTGACCCGCGCTGCGGGTCGCCCCGAGCGCCATCTGCCCGGGGAACGCGGTGAACGGCTCGTCCAGCCGGTAGACGGCGCCGTGCTCCTGGTCGGTGGCGATCAGCAGCGGAATCTTCGCCGGCTGCGCCAGCGCCGCCCGCTGCAGGTCGTTGGAGAGCCCCGCCGTCTTGACGGGGTCGTTCAGGTTGTTCGCCCACCGGAAGTAGAGGATCGCGCCGAGGTTGTACTTGGCGATGAGGTCGTCGCCGTTCTTGACGTCCGGCCCGTACATCGCCTGGTTCGCGGCCACGTCGGCCGGGTTGGCCGTGTCCCCGCTCTCCCCGTAGACGTCCGCCACGAAGAGCTGCCCGACCTTCTCCTCGAGGCTCATGCTCGCGATCTTGTTGAGGATCCAGGGATCCTTCCCCTGGTCAGCGTGTACGGCCGGCGCCGCCCCCACCCCCAGAACCACCGCTGCCGCCAGAGCCAGTAACCGCCGGTGACGCATCTTTCCTCCAACCCCTCGCATGTAGGTAAATTTCATGCAAGGTCATCGCGTTGCCTGGAAGTTACTTACATCCGATCGGATGGTCAACGCTTTCTTGCCGGAAACCTCGCGAGGCGAAGGACCTCGCCGACGTCGTCGGCTACCTGGCCGGGCCGCAGGGCCGGCGGGTGACCGGCCAGACCATCGACGTCTCGGGTGGGACCTACCTCTCCCCCATCGCCCCCGCGTGATCACCGGTGGATAATCACCGGCATGCGGTTCGGAATCCTTGGCCAGACCCGGGCGTGGCGCGAGGACGGGGCCGAGGTTCCGCTGGGCGGCCCGGCCCGCCGCGCGCTGCTGGCCCTGCTGCTGGTGCGCCCCGGCGAGGTCGTGTCGGCTGACCGGCTGGCCGACGAGATCGACCCGGACGGGGCGCTGTCGGCGCACGCGCTGCAGTCCCAGGTGTCCCGGTTGCGCACGGCCCTCGGCTCGGCGGCCTCGATCGAGCGTGCCGGGGCGGGCTACCGGATCGTGGTCCCTGGTGAGGACGTGGACGCCTGCCGATTTGAGCGGCTGGCCCGGGAAGGCCGGGCCGCGCTGCGCGATGGCGACGCCGAACAGGCGGTCGCGCTGCTGCGCGAGGCGCTGGAGCTGTGGCGGGGACCGGCGCTGGCGGACCTCGCCGGGAGCCGGACGGCCCAGGCGAGCGCCGTGCGGCTGGAGGAGCAGCGGCTCGGGGCGATCGAAGACCGGATCGAGGGTGGACTCCGGCTCGGCGAGCACCGCGCGGCCGTACCCGAGTTGCGCGAGATGGTCGGCCGCCATCCGCTCCGGGAACGGCTGGCGGGGCTGCTGATGCGGGCACTGTTCGCCGAGGGCGGGCAGGCCGCGGCGCTCGTGGTGTTCGAGGAGACCAGGCGGCGTCTGGCCGACGAGCTGGGCGCCGATCCCTCGGCCGAGCTCACGGCGCTCCACCGAGAGTTGCTGAGCGCCGATCCGTCGCCGTCGCCCACCGCGCCGCCCGCCCAGCTGACGGCTTTCGTCGGCCGCGCCGAGGAGATGGACGAGGTCGCCGATCTGCTGCGCGTGGCCCGGTTGGTCACGCTGATCGGTCCCGGCGGCGTAGGCAAGACCCGGCTGTCCATCGAAGTCGCCGCTGTCGCGGCCCATGAGGTGTGCTTTGTGGAGTTGAGCCGCGCTGCGCGATGGCGCCGCCCTGTCGCAGGCGCTGCTGGGCGCGCTCGGCCTGCGCGAGAACGGGCTCCAGATCGGGGGCAGCGGGCGGCCGCCGGTCGACCGCCTGCGGGAGGGGGGGTGACGGTGTAGTCGACGATCCGGTCGGCCCGGTAGGAGCGGATGCGGTCGAGGCTGCGCCGCCACGCCGGACCCGCAGGTCGAGCGGGCCGAGAGTGTCGCAGACGATGCTCCGCCATCTCCGGAGCTTACGAACCGGTCCCGGACGCGTATCGGACAGGACGGCGAAGGGCACCCGGACGGAATGCTCCGTACCGAGTGCCCGTAGCGTCAGCGCAGGACCTTGTGGAGTGCCGAGGTCAGAGACGCCTTGGCGTCGTCCTGGTCGATCGACCACATCATCGAGCCGCCGAGCCCCTTCAGCCTGATGTAGGCGGCCTTCTCCAGCAGCGTCGCCGGGTCGTCGTACGACCAGAATTCGTTGCCGTCGTACAGCCACTGCGTGCCGGTACGCAGGTCGCGATACCGCTTGCCCGGCTTGTTGACCAGGATCTTGTAGTCCTCGGTGCCCGGCGCCCAGGTGGCGGGGGCCGGGCCGGTGGCCTGTTCGTACAGCCCGTCGCCGGTGGACTTCACGCCGGTCCAGCCCTGGCCGTACGCGGGGACGCCGACCACGATCTTCCTGGCGGGGGCGCCGCGCGACAGGTAGTCGCCGACGGTGGTGTCGACGCTGTACTTCACCGGGTTCGGGTCCTTGCGGTCGGTGAACAGGTTGCCGTTGTGGCCGGTCCTGTTCTCCCAGGACCCGTGCAGGTCGTATCCCTGGATCGTGGCGAAGTCGAGGCTGCGGAAGACGTCGCGGACCTCGAAGCCTGAGTCGATCTTCGCCGCGGCGGCCGGCAGGAACGCGGTGAGCTGACTCTTCGGGTCGTACTCCTTCATCTGGCGGCGCAGTTCGGCGGCGAAGAGCGTGAAGTTCCGCTTGTCCTCGGGACGGACGACATTGCCGGTGTTGCCTTCCGAGCCCGGCCACTCCCAGTCCAGGTCGATCCCGTCGAAGACCCCCGCGCCCGTTCCCGCGGGCAGGCCGGGCAGGTCGCCCTTGAGCCACAGGCCGACGCAGGAAGCGGCCAGCTTGCTACGGGAATCGGGAGTGAGGACCGCGTCGGAGAAGTATTTCGATCCGGTCCAGCCGCCGAGCGAGATCAGCACCTTGAGGCCGGGGTGCTTGCCCTTGAGCTTCCTGAACTGGTTGAGGTTGCCGTTGAGCGCCTGGCCCGGCTGGTCGGCCACGCCGTCCACGCTCTCCTCAGCGGACACGGGCCGCTGCCAGTCGGCCCAGGGGTCGGCCGAGACGCACGTGCCGTCGGCGCCGACGTTGCCGAAGGCGTAGTTGATGTGGGTGAGCTTGGCCGCGGCTCCGCTGGTGTCCACGTCCTTGACATGGAAGTTCCGGGCGTAGATGCCCCACTGGATGAAGTACGCGACCCGCTTGAACCGGTCGCCGCCGTCCGGGTACGTGGTCTGCGCCTGCGCGGGTACGGCCACCGCAGCTAGGCCGACGGCGAGCGCCGCTGTGACAAGGTGCTGGAAAGGACGTCGCACAGCCATCTCCACTCGCTGCTTGCTTACTCATAGGAAAGTTTCCTATAAGTCGTTCCCGGATCGTAGAGTCCGCCGTCCGGGCCGTCAATGCCTTCGTGCGCGCCTTGCCGGATTCACCGCCTTCTGAGATGTCCGGCGCGGCGCGCCCGGTCAAGCGGCGACCTGGTGCGTGATCAGGCGAGCGGATAATGGGATCTGAGAACCAGCACCACATGTCCGCGAACGTGGGCGCCGGCTTGATCCACTCGCGAGTCGATGTCGATGAGCTTCGACACCACCCCGCTGTATCAACCAAGCATTCGAAGAAGCTCGGCTTCTTCGGCGGTCGTGAGGCCGGAGCGGCTCACCGTGTGGCCGGACTCGCGCTGCCAGGCGAGCGTGTCGCGAGCCGTATCGGCGACCGGGCGGATGTGCAGCCCGGCGGCCAGCGTGGCGGCGGTGTCGCGGGTCATGAAGCCGGCATATTGGGGCAACGGCAGCCACATCGGCAGCGACCGCGGCCCCATCCACGGCTCCACCTTCTGCTCGACGAGGAACTCCTGATCAGCCCAGACCAACTCGGGCTCCACCTCCAGGCCCTCGGCGATCTCCGCCAGCAGCTTGCCCCTGCTGAACGGCATGGAGATCGCATCGTACGGCCCGGCGAGCCCTTTCTCCGCCGAGTCGAGCGTCCAAGCGGCCAGATCGCGCACGTCGACGAGCTGCACGAGCTCGTCGGGTGACCCAGGAGCCAGCACGGGCCCGCCACGCGCCAGCCGGTCGACCCAGTAGGTGAACCTGTCGAACTGGTCCTCCGGGCCCACGATCAGCCCGGCACGCACGACGAGCGCCCCATCACCGACGATCTGCTCGCACGCCACCTTGGCCGGCCCGTAGTTCTCCGGGTCGGTCTCGTCGGCATCGGGGGCCAGCGGCTCGTGCACGACCTGGTTGGCCTCACCGAAGTCGGAGTAGACGCTGCACGACGACACGAACGTCCAGTGACCGGCGCGACCCGCGAGCTCCATGACGGCTCGCCGCACCAGGCTCGGATGCCTGGCGACGTCGATGACAAGGTCGAACGGCCCCTCCACCGGCGCCAGCCCGCCGTCCTCACTCCGATCGACCCGGACGAACTCAACATCCGCCGGCGGATCGCCCGCGAGCCCGCGAGCCGCGCACACCACCTCGTGCCCGCGATCGCGCGCCTGCCGTGCGATCTCCCTGGACAGGAACCTCGTACCACCCAGAACAAGTGTCCGCATCCCCCCATCCTGACCCACGTGGTCTGGGTGAACTCCATCCCTTCACTCCCAGCGCAAAGCCGGCCCGGCATTTCTTCCCCGGCGCTGTCGGCTCCGGGTGCTTACCTGCTCCTCGCGAGTCTGGGTCACTGGATGAGATCCGGCCGATCCCTCCGACGTACTTCTGGTGTACGGCTCACCTCTCTTGAGCGTGGAGAACCCCGGGCTTCAGTCCCAGGGAGGAAACGCTGAACAGTGATCAACCGCCTACTTCGCACGCCGACCAGTCCGGGAATGGGCCACTCACCGGAAGAAAACGGAAAGTGCCCGGGCAGGGGAAACCGCCCGGGCAAAGGGACCACCTAATTCTCCGGCGGATCGGTCGCGGAACCAACTCGCCGGTCGCTTCTTGTAGTGGTGCTGGACTGCGGTCGTCATACTACGGCGGCCCGGAGATCGATCACCAACAGTCGAAGCCGTCCCAACTGCTGTAGCCCCATCGCCGCCCCTCGTCGTAGCTCTCCCTCTTGTCGTGGCGGTCCCACTTGTCATAGCGGTCCCACTTGTCGTAGTTGCGGTCCCACTTGTCATAGCGGTCCCACTTGTCGTAGTTGCGGTCCCACTTGTCGTGGCGCTCTCCCCAGCCACCGGCGGTGACGGCGGTGGACGCGGTGGCGCTGGTGGCCATTGCGGCGCTCAGGCCGACAAGACCACCGGTGAGCACGGCCGTGGCAGCGAGCGTTGCGGCGTATTTCTTGATACCGGGCATTGCGTTCCCCTTTGACGTCGGTCGCCCTACAGAGGCATTTATCGCGCTGATTCGAGATAAATGCCCAGGCGACTCGTTAAGAGCTGGCCCATGTAGGGTCTTTCCGGGCGCCCGATACGACAAACGAGGATACTGACGTCTTTCCAGCTATTTAACCTCTTATTATATGTTTTAGTCGGATCTTCCCGATTTGTTCCGAACAGTTCGAATGAACGTCCGACTGACTCGCGGGCCCGACGCCACGCCGTCCGGCGTGAGCAGGTCGCAAGGCCCGCGAGCTGCTGGAGCAGATTTACGCCGAGCCCTCACACGCCCGTTGCTCCGTCTATGCGTTCGCGGAGCAGGTCGGCGTGGCCATTGTGCCGGGCGTACTCCTCGATCATGTGAATGAGCACCCAGCGCAGCGACACCGTTCCGCGCCATGCGTCCTTGCCGGTGATGTCGAGGTCGGCAGCGGCGGTGACGTAGCTGTCGGCGAAGGCCACCTCCTCCCGCCAGGCCTGCCAGGCGGCGGTGATGACGGCGGGGTCGGCTACGGCGCCGTCGAAGTCCTCGTCGGGGTTCTGGTCGGAGGAGAAGCGGGCAGGTGCGTCGTGCCCGGCCATCACCTGCCGGAACCAGCGGCGTTCCACGTCGGCGAGGTGGCGGATCAGTCCGAGCAGCGAGAGCGTGGAGGGCTCCACGGACCGCCGGGCCAGTTCGGCGTTCAGGCCCGTGCACTTCAACTCCAGCGTCGCACGGTGCGAGCTGAGGACGTTGAGGAGCATGCTCCGCTCGTCGCCGGTGGCGGGATAACGGAAGCGACGCTCATGGTCGCCGGCGAAGAATTCGGCTTTTCTGGCGCGGCCGGAGTTGCTCAAGATCAATGAACCTTTCCTGTGGATCTTCCGTTCTTGCTCAGGTGGACGTGGGTCGCGGGGTGGAGGGAGGGGCGTCGAGGCGGAGCCGGGCCAGTTCCGTCGCGGCCTGGGCGGGTGTCATCTGTCGGTGTTCCGCCGTGTCGAGGAGGTCGGCGACGGTGTGCTCGATGGCCTCGACGCGTTCGCGTGCCTCGTCGGGGGTTTCGTGGTGCAGCTCCCTGGTGACCGCGTTGATGACTCCGCCCGCGCTGACGACGTAGTCGGGCACCCAGACGATGCCGCGCTGGTGCAGGAGGTCACCGACGGCTGCGGTGGCCAGCTGGTTGTTGGCCGGCCCCGCGATGGCGGCGCAGCGCAGATGCGGCACGACGTCCTCGGTGAGGACGCCGCCGAGCGCGGCAGGGACGAGGATGTCGACGTCCGCGGTGAGGGCCTGTTCGGGCGAAGCCCAGGTGGCGCCGAGTTCCTCGCTTCCTGCCCGTTTGGCGGGGTCGATGTCGCTGACCAGGAGGTCGGCTCCCTCATCGGCGAGCAGGCGCGCCAGCCGCATGCCGACGCTGCCCAGCCCCACCAGCGACAGGCGCACGCCTGCGAGCGTCCGCGTGCCGTGGAGGCGTTGGCGTACCGCGTGCAGTGCCGCCAGCGTGCCGAGCGCGGTGGCCGGCGAGGAGTCGCCACTGCCACCGTGTTGTGCCGGCTTGCAGAAGACGTGAGGGGTGCGCTCACCGATGACCGCCATGTCTTGCGGAGTCGTTCCGACGTCTGGACCGGTCGCATACGTCCCGTCCAGTGACGCGATGGTGTCGGCCACGTCGTCTAGCACCGCGCGGCGCGTGGCTGCGTCCAGCTCGGCGCCCTGGGGCACGGCGACGACGGTCTTGCCGCCACCGTTCGCCAGCCCGGCCACGGCGCATTTGGCGGTCATGCCGGCCGACAGGCGCAACGCGTCGGTGAGGCCGTCCTGCCAGCTGGCGTAGCGCCAGAGCCGGCATCCGCCGACCGCCTGGCCGAGCGTGGACGAATGCACGGCGACGATGACCGGCAGGCCAGAGCGCGGTCCCGTACGGATCAGAACCTGTTCGTGGTCGAGGATGGACATGCCATCGAACCTCCGTGTCATACGAGCGGTGTTGTCCAGCAAGCATTGGGCATCCGGCCGCGTGATGGAGGTCTGACCGTACGAACGATCGGAAACGCTGGCAAACTGTCGTACATGGACGAACTTGATTCGGAGATCATCCGGCTTCTCCAGACAGATGCGCGGCAGTCCAACCGCGAACTGGCACGCAGACTCGGCGTCGCGCCCTCCACCTGCCTGGAACGCGTCAGGGCGCTCACCCGCCGGGGTGTCATCCGCGGCTACCACGCCGAGATCAACCCGGCCGCGCTCAACCGCGGCGTCCAGGCCATGGTCTCGGTACAGGTACGCCCCCTCAGCCGCACCGTCATCGATACCTTCCAGGACTCCGCGAGCGCCATGCCCGAAGTGCTCAGCGTCTTCGTGCTGGGCGGCGGCGATGACTTCCTTCTCCACGTCGCCGTCCAGGATCTCGACCACCTGCACGCCTTCCTGCTCGACCGGCTCAGCAAGCGCCGGGAGATCGCAGGCTTCCGCACCTCAGTGATCTTCCAGCAGGTACACAACGCCGCCCCCACCAGACTCCCTGACGTGCCCGACCACCCACAGCCGCCTGCCAGGAGGCCCTCCAGCGCAACGACCTGAAATCTGAGATGTGGTGGTGGACATGCCGGTGGTGCACGGCAGAGCGCAACCGGGGTGTACGACCAGCGCGCAGCGCCGTACCAAGTACCGCGCCGACCGTTCGCACGCCGCCGCCGATCAGCGCGAGTGAGGATCGATCAGTTCGACTATCGGCATCTCGATGGCAATTACCAGCGACAATTCAATCGCCCAAGCAGGACGGCGGTGTAATCAGTGACACCGAGCTGAGCAACAGCTCGTTTACCGTGCTAGCGCTCCACCATCGGGTACCTCCGCAGGGGAGCAGCGTTTCTCTACGACGACGCGCTGGCTACTGTTGCAGGCCTGGAGAGAGCGCTGCTGGTGACTCGCGCATGCCGCAGGTCAGGCCAATATCGGTCCTCGCTGCCGGCCGCCTCTCGCCCCGCAGCCGAGAGAGGCGGCCGGCTCCGGCCGATCAGGGCTCGCGTGCCATCACATTGTCTGGATAGCGGAGTGGCGGGTGATCAACTTGATATCGTTCCGGTGCTTGCGTGCTGAATTCCATACACACCAGGATGCTTCCCGTGACAGACGACTCCTCCCGCAAGATCGACGCCAGTGTTCCGCACAGCGCTCGAGTCTGGAATTGTTTCCTCGGCGGCAAGGACAACTACGAGGTCGACCGGGAGGCCGCCAGGCGATACCGGGAACTCTTCCCGCAGATCGATACGATCGCCCGCACGGACCGAGCCTTCTTGGGCCGCGCTGTTCGCTACATGGCCGGCGAGGAAGGCATCCGTCAGTTCCTGGACATCGGCACCGGCTTGCCCACGATGGACAACACCCACGAGGTCGCCCAGCGGGTGGCCCCTGAATCGCGGATCGTGTACGTCGACAACGACCCCCTCGTGCTAGTGCACGCCCAGGCCCTGCTCAACAGCAGCACAGGGGTCACCGACTACATCGAGGCAGACCTGCGCGAACCGGAGATGATCCTGGCCAAGGCCGCCAACACGCTGGACTTCGACCAGCCGATCGGCCTCATGCTGCTGGGGATCCTCCACTTCGTGGAGGATTTCGACCTCGTGCGCCGGGTCGTGGCCCAGCTGGTCGAGGCCGTGCCATCGGGTTCGCACCTGGCGCTCACCCACGCCACCTTCGACATCGGCAGCCATGACGTCGTCGAGGCGAATGCCGCGGCCCAGGCGGACTACAACGCAAACGCGGCAGTTCCGCTCATGGCTCGTACAAAAGCGCAGATCCTCCAGTTCTTCGACGGTCTTGAACTGGTCGAGCCGGGCCTGGTCTCAATGTCACGGTGGCGCCCCGAGGCCATCCCGTTCGGTGAACCTCCCGAGGTGGCGGGATTCTGCGGTGTTGGACGGAAGCCCTAAGGCACGACAAGGTCGCCGGCAGAAGAAGGTCCCCGTCGGGCGGGCAGAGTTCGGGACGCCCATAGAGGGTGCCGGTCAATGCCACCCGCCCGAGGGGCGTCTGCGACAGCCGTGCCACGATCGGCTCCGGCAGGCACGACTTCAGGAGCGAGACCGGCTCGTATCGGCGCCGTAGCGTAGTCCGTCGATGAGGAGCGCGACCATGCGTTGGCTGTACGCGACTCCCTCGTCCGCCACGGGCAGGCACAGATTGGCGACGGCGTACAGGAGGTCCTTGGGGCTGATGTCGGCACGAATCTCGCCACTCGCTGTCGCGGCTTCGAGTAGTGACCCGAGGGTGGGTCCGAGTCGCTGCATGAAGTAGCCCGGCAGGGCGTCGAACGCCGGATCGCCCGAGTGAAGGGCTGTAGCGAGTCCTCGTTTGGTCGCGATGAACTCGGTGTACCGGTGGAGCCACTTCGCGAGTGCTACTCCCGGCTCGTGCGCTGCGGTCAGCGCCGGGGCCGCGTCGGCGCAGGCATCCACCTCGCGCTGAAACACGGCCTTGACCAGGTCCGAGCGCTGCGGGAAGTGCCGGTACAGCGTTCCCACTCCGACGCCGGCCAGATCAGCGATCTCCTTCGCGGGCGCGTCCACGCCTGACGTGCCGAAGACGGCCTTCGCTGCTTCAAGCAAGGAGTCGATGTTGCGTTGCGCGTCGGCGCGCAGCCGACGCGGCGCGCGTTCGAGTGCGCCCGGACCCGCGGAGCCGGTCGAGTCGACTCCGGTCGGCGCCGTGTTCTCCGTCACGACACTCCCTCGCTTGCTTTTCCGGAAAGCCTTTCCGTATAGTTCCGGAAAGACGTTCCGTTTCGGTCCAGGGTACGGCATCGAAAGAACGCCCACCACACCGCGACCACAACCTCGGGAGAAACCGTATGCAGTACCGCACCCTCGGCCGGACCGGCATCAAGGTCAGTCCCTACGCGCTCGGCGCAATGATGTTCGGGGCCATCGGCAACCCCGACCACGACGACTCGATCCGCATCATCCATAGAGCGCTGGATGCAGGGATCAACTTCGTTGACACCGCCGACGCGTACGCCCACGGCGAGTCGGAAGAGATCGTGGGGAAGGCGCTCAAGGGGCGTCGCGGCGACGTCGTCCTTGCGACCAAGCTGCATCTCCCGATGGGGGATGATCCCAATCAGCGAGGCAACTCGAGGCGCTGGATCATGACCGAGGTCGAGAACTCGCTGCGTCGCTTGCAGACCGACCACATCGACCTCTACCAAATCCACCGACCGGATCCCGACACCGACATCGAGGAGACGCTTTCCGCGCTCTCGGACCTGATCCACAGCGGTAAAGTCCGTGCGATCGGGTCGTCCACGATGCCCGCCTCCGACATCATCGAAGCCCAGTGGGTGGCCGAGCGGCGCGGCCTGGAAAGGTTCCGCACCGAACAACCGACCTACTCGATCCTCAACCGCGGCATCGAAACCGAGGTGCTGCCCGTCGCCCAACGCTACGGGATGGGCACGATGGTGTGGAGCCCGCTCGCGCAGGGAATGCTCACCGGGCGCATCCGCAAGGGTCAGCAGACCGACCTCCGCCGCGCCGCCTATTTCAAGCACCTCAGTGACGAGCGTCGGCTCGACGCCGTCGAACAGATCATTCCGCTCGCCGAAGAGGCGGGCCTGCCGATGACGCACCTCGCGATGGCGTTCGCGATCACTCATCCTGGCGTGACCAGCGCCATCATCGGGCCGCGCACAATGGAGCAGCTCGACGACCTGCTCGCCGGCGTCGACGTCACGCTCACCGACGAGATCCTCGACCGGATCGACGAGATCGTTCCGCCCGGCACCGATGTCGGCACGCTCGACATGGCCTACCTTCCCCCGGCCCTCCAGCGCTCGAACCTCCGCCGCCGACCCGTCAATGAACGCTCCGCCGCCTGACCGCATCCCCTTACCGCTCTCGCACGGCGGGCGCATCCGCAGCGCCCGCCATGCTCCTGGAACCCGCCGACGGGTCGGGTGGGTCCGAGTCGAGCCGTCATGTGGCCCCGAATGAGGTTGACAAAGCCAAACCGGACTCCTCGATCGGTTCTTTTGCCTCATCTAGGGGAGTTGTGGTCAGCGGTGCGGGGATGACAGGCATGGCAACCTGCACCAGAGCGCTGAGAGATGGCCGGCCCGCCTCGACCTCGGCATTGACGGGGAGACATCATGACGCCTGAGCACCTCGACGACGTCGACGACGAGGACCTGCTACCTGACCCTGACGACACCTCGGTCGTCTGGAACGAGGACGAGGACGAGGACTACGTCTGGGAAGAGCGTTGACGCCTCGATCGCAGCAATGGTGCTGGTCGCCTGACGCGTGAAGACGTTGCTGATCGAGGCTGGTGTCAGGGTTTGTACCGGCATTCCCTCGCCGGTTCACGATCGCGGCCGCCTCGGTCGTCCTATCGGCGCTACCAGCCTGACACATCTTTGCTGGCTGTTGTGTGTCAGATTTCGCAATTGCAAGCACCGCCGCTGAGGATGGGGTATGGCACTGAGCAGGAGGAGCCTGATCGGCGAATACATTCGCCGGCAGCGGCAGCAGGCGAAGATGTCGCTGCGCCAGCTCGCCGCCCAGGCGGGCGTCTACAACTCCTACCTGAGCCAGGTCGAGCGTGGCCTTCGTAAACCGAGCGCCGTGATTCTGCACCAGATCGCCAGAGGGATGCACATCTCGGCCCAGGCGCTGTCTGTGCAGGCGGGGCTGTTGGAGGATCGCAGTCCCCACAGTGACGCGCTGGCCGCGATCAGGGCGGACACCAATATGACCTGGCGGCAACGCCAAGTGCTGATCGACATCTACGAATCGTTCCGAAGGGAGAAACCGGACCGAGATTCCGGAGACCGAGTCGACACATCCGATGAGTCGCGATCACAGACGCGGCTCGCCCGCAACGGCGATGCCGTACCAGACTTCCGGGAGGGAGCAAGTGCCTATGACGCTCGCCGATCGGGTCAAGAAGATCACCAAGCCCAAGCCGTTCTACGCCACCGCGGGCGCAGGCGACTACGCCGTTGAGAACCTGCGCGAGCTGCGTAAGCGGCTGCAGAAGCAGCTACGGGCCCACCAGGGTGAGGTCCGCGAGACTGCCAAGGAGCTGCCGGGCAAGGCGCGCGAAACCGTTGTCAAGAGCCTGCCGGAGCAAGCCCGCGAATACGCCGACACCACCACCGCCAAGGTCACCGAGTTGCACGACGATCTGGCCGCCCGCGGTCCCAAGATCGTCAGCACTATGAGCCGTGAGGCCGCGAAGGAGAGCGCGCCGACATCCAGATCGCGCATCATCTTCGCGGCCCCACGCAGGCTGCCGTGCTCGCCGATGCACTCGACCCCTCACTGGACGAAGCCGGGGTAGCCGGCGCCGTAAAGGATCATCGACGCGCCGAACCAGGGCTGCTTGATCACCGGGTTCAAGGTGTCGAGGCCGTCCTCGCGCTCGCGGCGCAGCGGGTCGAAGGGGCCAACGGCTGTACCGTTGCTCCTCAACCCCGGATCTGGACGCGGTGTACCGGTGCCGGGTCGGCGGCTGGCGTCTGGGCTGTCCTGGAGTTGTGCTCGAGCTGATCTTCACCTGCTGCCACCCGGCGCTGCCACTGGAAGGGCAGGTGGCGCTCACGCTGCGGGCCCCGGGCGGCCTCGAGACCGCCGATATCGCACGGGCGTTCGTGGTCTCCGAGGAGACCATGAAGCGCCGCCTGTCCCGCGCCAAGGCCAAGATCAAGGCGACTGGGATCCCGTTCGCGGTTCCCGACGCGCACCTGATTCCAGACCGCCTCGATGCGGTGCTGGCCGTCATCTACCTGATCTACAACGAGGGCTACAGCGGCCGGGTCGACCTCGCCGCCGAAGCCATCCGTCTGGGGCGAGTGCTCGCCGCACTGATGCCGGACGAGCCGGAGGCGCACGGGCTGCTCGCGCTGATGATGATCCACCACGCCCGGCGGCGAGCCCGGTTCTCCGGCGAGGATCTCGCATTGCTCGAACGCGTGACAGCGTGAAGAGCGAGTGCCTGCTTATGGCACGCCCGCGTGCGCATCCGGACATCGACGATCGCTCGCGTGTACCTAGCCGAACGTTGACCTCGTCTCGTATGGCGGTAACTGCGCGGTTGTCGGTACGCCGGTGGATACTGCCCGGCATGGCGAGCTTCAAGGACCAGGACCTGACTGATGCCGAGTTCCGCGAGTGTGACTTGACCCGCGCTCGTCTGATCGGGGTGGTAATGCAGGACGCTGTGATCGACGGGCTGGTCACCAATCTGGTGGTCAACGGAGTCGAGGTGACGTCGTACGTCGAAGCCGAGCTTGACCGCCGGTATCCGGTGCGGCTGCTGCTCCGCTCAGCCGATCCGGCGGACCTGCTGCAGGCTGTCCGGCAGCTGCGGGCCGGCTGGGCGGAGACGATCGAGCGGCTGCGAGCGATGCCCAGGGGTTCGGAGCAGCAGCGCGTCGGCGGCGAATGGTCGGCGGTAGAGACCCAGCGCCATCTGGTGTTCGTGCACGACTCGTGGTTCCGCCGCTGCTGTCTGGGATCGACCGAGCCGTTCACCGCGATCGGGCTGGCGTCCGAGTTCGTCCCTGACCAGGAGGAGCAGGGCCTGGACCGAGCGGCGGCCCCCAGTCTGGACGAGGTGCTGGCCGCGCGAGACGTGCAAGGCGCTGAGCTAGAGCGTTGGCTGTCGACGGTGACGGCCGATCAGCTCTCGGCGCCCGCGCCAGTGCCGGCGGGCCCGGGTTGGCCGCCGTATGCCAGGGGAAAGTCGGTGCTGGAGTGCATTCAGGTGGTACTGGACGAGGAGTGGGCGCACCACGGCTTCTGCGTTCGTGACCTCGATCTACTCGGATCATGACCCTCGCCACGAGGTTGCGTGCGACTAGCAAGGATTCACTCTCATGGCGTAGATCGCCTGCTTGTTCGCCGAGGCGGCGGCTGCGATGCGATCGACCCGGGCCCCCGGACCGGCATTCTCTGGATCTAAGCCAGGCCGGTACCCCGATCCACCACGATGTGCCCCCGGCGGCCGCTCACCGGCCGCCGGGGGCACATGACGTGTCCGCCACGCCGCACGCCCGGACGGCGGGCGGGCGGCACTACAGGTCGGCGTTGAGACTGTTCGTCGCCGGTGGCTTCCTCTCGCTCATCGGAGCGCTCATGATCCTGCGGGCGAGAAGCGTCCGGTTGCCGCCCCTGTGCTCCGCCCGCTACTCGGTGACCGTGAAGGCGCACCAGGGAGACCAGGCCGAGACCACGTTCCCGTCCTCGGCACGCACGCGGAACTGGTAGGAGCCAGGAGTCAGCGTCCCTGGTGCGACGCCGGTGCCGAACACCAGGCCGCTGGGCCAGATCGGTTCGGTTTTCCGGATCAGCGGTTCCTGCCCTGGGTGGCCGATCTCGAAGGTCGCGCTCAGGTCCGGGTAGGTGACGCCGACGATGTGGGGGGTCGGGGAGGCGGCGAAGCCCGGACTGTCACCGGTTCCCACGACAGGAGCGCCGCTCTCGGCTCCGCACTGCTGGGTTCCGGAGTAGGGGCCGGATGAGATGCGCAGCGCGTCGGGGACGCCCGGGGTGGGCACCGCGTCGGAGGTGTCGATGGTGAACGCGCACCAGGGCAGCCACTCCGACACCGCCGCCCCGTCCTCGGCCCGCGCCCGCACGCTGTAGGCGCCGTCGACCAACACGCCGTCGGGCACCTGGAAGCGCGCCGACGAACCGACGAATGCCACGGTCTGGGTCAGCAGGGGTTCGCCGCTCGAGCGCGACAACTCGAAGGCAGCCCGCAGGTTCGGCCGGTCGCTGTTGTAGGCCGGGGCGCCGCTGCTCACGCCGAAGACAGGGTGAGTGCTCCGCGCCAGTGGCGGGGTCGTGCTCTGGCAGAACTGCGGGGGCAGTTCAGGGGAGGAGGCCACATACAGGCCGAACGGCGCGTGCGGCGCCGACACGGTCGGGGTCGCTGTCGGAGTCGCTGTCGGGGTCGGGGTCGCTGTCGTGGACGGTGTCGGTGTCGGCGTCGGCTTGCGGGACGGGTGCTTGGTCACCCTGGTCGACGACTGATTCGCCGGGTTGAGAAGGGTCGTGGACGGCTGCCGCACGTCGATGAGCCCGTGCGAGGTGATCGGCGTGCTCGTCCGAGTGGCGTCCGCGATGGACGCCGCGGGCGCGAGGACCACTCCGGTCACGAGGGCCAGCACGACCGCGAGCCGGCGCTGCCGTGTCGCGCCCTGTCGATCGGGCGGCGTTGCGCGGTGTTTCGTCTGGTGCATGGGGGTGTGCCTCCGTTCGCGGGTCGAGGGGGAACCCGCGAAGGCAAGTACACAGCGCCGCCCGACCAAGGTCACCAGGTGGCAGGCAGCCGTAAGGAGACGGTCATATCTTCGGCCGAAGGTCACCGCCCGCTCCGAGGCCGGCCGCCTGGCCGTCCGGGCCGGTTGGCAACGGCCGCCGCTCCGATCGCGAGAAGTGCCCGTGCGATGCGCGCGTTCTTCCCGTCGCCCGATTCGGGGACGATCGGTGTGAACACATCATCGTGGTAAGCCCGCACAGGATCTGCACAGGAGAGGCAACAGGGGAGGTCGAGAGGCCCGGATAGGACCATTGCCACGGATGGCGCGCCGCGCGCGAGCAGGTCGCCGAGCGATTTCTCATCTTCCATGCCGACGGGTTCCGCGGGCTGGCGCACGTACGCCGGCCAGTGATGTCGACAGCGCCGGGTACGTCGGCCGGCAGCCGCAGCGCGTCCAGTTCGGGGGCGGGCACGGCTGACCTCCGCGACGTGGACCGGCGAGTACAAGGAGAGCAATCACATCACTGAGGCGGGCTACAACCAGGTCATGACCGTCCTCGGAGGGGATGCGGGCGGGTTTGTCCCAGGGGCCGCGCGCCAGCCGTGGCCGGGGAACGGGGCCAGGCGCGGCCGTCGGCGTCTGTGCCGAGGGGTGTTGCGCAGGCCTGCAGATCACGCAGCACCGCGTGCGCGATCTCGGTGTACGGCTGCCGGTTGTCGGGCTCTGCCCAGCGCGCGAAGGCGGTGGTGAGCGCGAGGACGCCCATCTCGGCGGCCAGGCGCGCGGTTGTGTCGTCGGCTCCGCGTGCGCGCAGGGCGTCGGCCATGGCGGAACCGAGGGCGGGCCTGCTTGAGCAGCTCGCGTTCCTGCAGCTCGCTTTGGGCCGCGATCACCGCTTGCCGCTGCCGGGCGAGATCGTGGCGGTCCGCAGTGAACGCGGCGGCGACGGACTCCAGTGCCGCGGCGAGGCAGCCGGCGGTCGTCGCCCCGGGCGGAGCGGTCCGGATCGCATCGGCGAAGCGATCCGCCATCACGTCCCGTCCGCCGGACAGCACCTCACGCTTGTCGGCGAAGTGACGGAAGAACGTGCTCTTGGTCAGTCCTGCACGGTCAGCGATCTCGGCAAAACTGCGTCGGCCACACCCAGCACCGAGGGCACTGCTGGAGGCAACGACGGCCTCCGCGTTATAGGCCTCCTCTGGCGTCGCCCCGGGCGCGAACACCTGTCATGGCCGCAACCGCTTCACTTCAGCGCGAGAGCGTTGGCCGGCGAGCCGACGCCTCCTGTGAGGTTGAGCGGAGCCGACACCAGCAGGTGCTCATACCGTCGGTCTCCCAGCGAGTGCTCGGCGAGCTCATCGAGCCACCAGAGTTCTCCGATCGGCATTCCGAGGCGGCACAGCAGCTTGTAGTGGAGGAGATCAGCCTCCAGTGGCAGAGGCTCCAGCCCGATGTTGTCCGCGGCGATCGCGCTGACGCCCCAGTCCCACAGGTACTCCGCCATCGCGTCCCCGCCCGAGAGCCCCGGCGAGTCCGGATCCGTGCGGACGGCTTGCCGCTCCGCCTCGGTGGCGGCGTTGTAGCCGGTGACCCAGCCTGTGCGGATCAGCACGATGTCGCCCCGGCGCTTCTCGACGCCCGCGCTCGCCCGCGTGGCCTCCAGATCCTCAACGGTGATCTCGGTTCTCCTCCGCCAATGTAGCGGCCGCCCCTGGTCGCGTAGGTGACGGTCGACGTCGAGCAGGACGCCCCGGCCCGCGATGCCACGCGCGGCCCACGACTCGATCCCCAGCCTGCCCGGCGGCAGATGGTTGTAGGAGCCGGTCTCCGGATCGGTGATGTGCAGGAACCCGTCCCACTGTGACGACGCCTGGGGATAGAACCCGTCCAGGAAATCGTCGCGGTTGCCCATATCGGTGCGGTAGACGGTGTGCCGGACGGCCTGCCGGTTGAACAGCGGCGGGTCGGGCCAATCGAGTGGTGCGTTGAGGCTGAAGACCTCGCCGGTCCTGACGAGACCCGCCGCATGCCGGATGGCGTCCGCGGTCTGCAGGTTCAGGGTGCCGAGCACGTCCTCCTGTCCGAACACGCCCTTCGCATCACCGCCGGGCAGGTCGGTGTATTTCATCATGGGAACCTCCGCTCATCGTCCTGACGCGAGCCGGCGTCTGTCGCACGGCCAGGCGACAGAGACCTAGACCTCGTCGCTGAAGTGGTCGGGCAGGAAATGGGTCGCCGTGAGTCCGCCGTCGACGACGAGAACGTGCCCGCTCACGTAGCCGGCCTCGTCCGAGGTGAGGTACGCCACGGCGGCGGCGACGTCCTCGGGCTCACCGATCCGCTCGACGGGCTTGATTTCGAGGTTGCCGCGTACGTACCACTTCGGACGGGTCGCCAGCAGTTTCTCGGCCAGCGGGGTACGGATCGCGCCGGGGGCCACGGCGTTGGCCGTGATCCCGTAAGAACCATAGTCCGCGGCCAAGGACCTGGTCAGGGCCATGAGCCCGGCCTTGCTCACCGCGTAGTCCGAGCTGCCACGAAAGCCGGTGAGGCCGGTCATCGACGCCATGTTGACGATCCGGCCGTAGCCGGCCGCCATCATCGCCGGTAGAACCGCCTTGGTCACCCGGAACACCGCGTTGAGGTTGACCTCGAGCACCTGCCGCCAGCGCGGTTCGTCCATCTCGTGCACCGGACGGGAACCGGCGACACCGGCGTTGTTGACCAGGATGTCGATCGACCCGAACGTTCCCATCGCCCGCTCGCGCATCGCCTCGGGCGCGGACTCTTCGGTCACGTCCAGCGCGAGCGTGCCGCACTTGCCCAGCCCTGCCAGCTCGGCCGCCGTCCGGTCCAACTGCTCGCCGTTCCTGTCGACCAGAAGAACGCCCACCCCCTCTTTCAGCAGACGTTCCGCGATGGCCCTTCCCAGGCCCTGCGCCGCGCCGGTGACGATCGCCACTCGTCCCGGCCTGAATCGTGAGTTGGTCATCCTGGAGTGCCTCTCGATCTGATGTAACGGGTGGCCCGGCACCGCCGACGCGGGTCGGCGATCCACACCGGGACTACAGTTCCTCCACCGGGTAGGGGAATCTCTCGCGTAGGCCGCCGTCCACGACCAGGGTCTGCCCGGTGATGAAGCCCGCCAGGTCCGACGACAGGAACAACGCCGCCGCCGCGATGTCGCGCGGCTCCGCGAGCCGCCCGAGCGGAGTGGGCGCCGACCACTGCGCCCTTCGCTCCTCGCCGATGGCGCCGCCGATGCGCGGAGTCCACACGACGCCGGGGGCGACGGCGTTGAAGCGCACCTGTCGCCCGCCGAACTCGACGGCGGCGGACTTGACCAGAGAGATCAGTCCCGCCTTCGCCGCCCCGTAGGCCGCATGCCGCTGCGCTGCGCCGAGGCCGCTCACGGAGGCGATGTAGACGATGCTGCCACCGCCAGCGTCGGCGAGCGCCGCACCGCCCATCTGCGCGAGCAGAAAAGCATGCTTGAGGTTGACGTGCTGGGCCCAGTCCCAGTCGTCATCGTTCATGTCCGCGAGGTAGGCGAAGCGGGCGAGCCCGATGATGTCGACGATGCCCGAGAGCCCGCCGAACGACTGCTGCGCGGTGTCGAGCGCCTGCCGCACTCCCTGCCGCTCGCACATGTCGGCGACGAGGGGGACTCCTCCCACCTCCTTCGCGACCGCCTCGGCCAACTCGGGCACCACGTCCACGCAGAGCACCTTCGCTCCCAGCGCGGCCA
Organism: Sphaerisporangium perillae; assembly: GCF_023276435.1. Taxonomy (GTDB): domain Bacteria; phylum Actinomycetota; class Actinomycetes; order Streptosporangiales; family Streptosporangiaceae; genus Sphaerisporangium; species Sphaerisporangium perillae. The sequence goes on along the minus strand of NZ_JALLPO010000026.1, from coordinate 102,967 downwards.
GCGCGTGCGACGTCTGGCGCCCGATCCCCTGTCCCGCGCCGGCCACGATGAACCCGCGCCCCGCGAGGGAGCCGAGCTGGGCGTAGTCGGGCACCGGACTGCGGTCCTGTATCTTCACCATGTTTCTGTGCACCTTGTCATCACGTGAGGGGCGAATGGAAATGCCTACGGCGGCGGCCGATCCGGCCGGTCAGCTCCAGGTCCAGGTTGGCTCGCGTTTTTCCAGGTAGGAGTTCATGGCCTCCTGGGAGTCCTGGAAGCCCCGCAACCGGTTCGTGTAGTCCCACTCGGTTCTGTACTGCGTCTCGACCTCGTCGGTCTCGATGCGCAGGATCGATTCCTTGGCCAGTCGTATGGCGAGCGGGCTCTTACCTGCGATCTCGGCGGCGATGGCCTTGGCCCGGGGAAACGCCTCGCCCGGCTCGACCAGTTCCTCCACCGCGCCGAGCCGATACAGTTCCTGCGCCGGTTGCAGCCGTCCCGTGAACATCATCATCCGGGTCTTGTACGGACCGAGCATCCGCAGTGCCTTGCTCGCGCCGCCCAGGAGACCGACATTGATCTCCGTCAGCCCGAACGTCGCCGTGACGGAGGCGATGATGAGGTCGCAGACGCCTACGAGGCCGAACCCGGCCCCGATGGCCGGCTTTTCGACGGCGGCGATCACCGGCACGGCGCAGTGCCGGATGGCGCGTTGCGCGGCACGCCACTCCCAGCCGGGGTTCAGGGTGGTCCGAAGGGAGCTGTCCTCGGCCGCCGCGGTGCCGGACGCGGTCTCCTTGAGGTCGATGCCACCACAGAACGCGCGATCGCCCTCCGCCGCGAGCACCACGGCGCCGACCTGCCTGTCCTCCGACAAGGACTCGAAAACCTCGCGGAGTTCCAGCTGCATCTGACGGTTCACCGCGTTGACCGGCGGCCGGTTGAGGCTCACCGTCGCGATCCCGTCGGCACGATCAATGATCAACGTCTTCATCTCAGGCGGTCGCCCTTTCATCAAGCGGCTCCTTCCGGGGCCGGAACGGATCTGTGGGCTGGTTCGCGGCACCCGCCCCGTGACCGCGACGCGGTGCCCGCCGTGACCGGCCGGCCCGCGTCGCGCGGCTATCGCAGGATGAAGTCACCGAGGTCGGGAGACTCGACCATCAGGAAGTACTCGTCGTTGTCCCACGGCAGGTTCACGTTCTGGCGGCCGAACTTGTTGACGTAGTAGTTCTTGCCGGCCGGCCCCTCCTTCTCCCAGATGCGGTCCTTGGTGACCTCGTCCAGGCGGGCGTTGTAGTCCGCGAAGACCTCCTGCTTCACCTCGATCGTCCGCTTGCCCCCCTCGATCATCGCGACGACCGCCTGCGCCGAGTAGCGGGCCCAGATCTCGACCCAGGACAGGAACGCGCCCGCTCGCGGCTGGGAGTTCGGCCCGTAGAAGATGAACAGGTTCGGGAAGCCCGGCACCGTCAGGCCCAGGTAGGCGCGAGGTCCGTCCTTCTCCCAGAGGTCTTCCATGTGCACGCCGCCGCGCCCCACATAGTCGGTAGGCCACAGGTACTTGGTGACCTCGAATCCGGAGGCGAACACGATGGCGTCGACCTTGTGCTCGTACCCGTCGACCGTCTGGATGCCCTGGGCGGTGATCCTGTCGATGCCCTCGGTCACCAGTTCCACGTTGTCGCGGAGCAGCGCGTCGTACCACCCGTTGTCGACGACGAGCCGGCGGGCCAGCGGCGCGTAGTCGGGCACGCACCTGGCGAACAGCTCGGGGTCGTGTCCCACCTTGCCGCGGATGTATTCGGTGAGGCTGCGTCGCAGGCCGTCGTTGCGCTCGCTGATCCCGCCGTGGGTCTTCTGCCACTCCCGGTCGTACACCTGCGCGCCCTGCAGTCCTGAGCTCGTGACCTGCGCGGAGTAGCAGAACCAGTTCCAGTAGAAGGGCACGTTCTCGAACAGCCATCGCACCTCGGGCGTGATGAGCTCGCGGTATCCCTCCATCGGAGAGATCCACTGAGGAGTCCGCTGGAAGGCGACGACGAGTTCGGCGGTCTCCGCCAGCTTGGGCACGAGTTGCACGCCCGTCGAGCCGTTCCCGATCACCGCGATCCGCTGGCCGGTGGCGTCGTAGGAGTCGTCCCACGCCGTCGTATGGAACAGGCGCCCTTCGAGGTCGCCGATTCCGGTGATGTCGGGGAACTTGGGCGTGCTGAACATGCCCGCCGCGCTGATCACGACGTTCGCCTCGAGCGCTCGCGATCCGCCGTCCGCGCCGGTGGCCTCCACCTTCCACGTGCGATCGTCCTCGTCGAACAGCGCCTTGGTGACCTCGACGTTGAACTGGATCTTGTCGTAGACGCCGTACTTCTTGGCGATGTACTCCAGGTAGCGCTTCACCTCCACCTGGGAGGCGAAGTACTCCGGCCACGGATAGTTCTTCTCGAACTTGAACTGGTAGAGGTAGCTGCTGGTGTCGACGCGAGCGTCCGGGTACCGGTTGAGGTTCCAGGTGCCGCCCAGGTCGCCCTGTCGCTCGACGATCGTGTAGGGGATGCCGAGGCGCTCGAACTGGATGCCCGCGCAGATGCCGCTCGCTCCGGCTCCGATGATCAGGACCGTGCAGTCCGATGCCGCGTCCGGCCTCTCGCCCGTCCATCGCGCCTCGCGCGGGAAGTCATCGAGCGCCAGTTCCTCCCGGCCGAAGCGGTAGGCCCGCTCGGTGAGCTCATCACCGGTGAGCAGGCCCATCATCGTGCGCAGCTCGTCGTCGTCCGGCCGTGGCGCCGGCGCCACGGCCGGACGGTTGAGAAGAAAGCTCAGCGCCTTGTCCCGCACCTCCTGATGGTGCTCTTCGGCCAGGAGGTATCCGACGAAGGCACCCCCTCGCATCGGGACCTGGTCGACCTTCATCTTCGCCAAAGCGGGATCGCCGGTGGCCTGCAGCAGAGCCATCCGAAGGACGTTCAGATTGGCGCGGTCAAGGGATGCGCGGATAGTCGCCTCGTCCAGCCTGTCGGTCGATTGCACCTGTTCCTCCGTAAATCCGTATCGAGCAGTCATGGGGCGAGCGCGGCCGGTTCCCGAGCGGCACATCCGCCTCCCAGGCTCCGCGATCCGCGCCGTCACCCCATCGAGACGCACGACGGCGGCGACTATCCTGTGAATCATGGCAATGATTACGTGGCTATATGGTCGCTGTCGACCCGTCTCGGATGATTTGTCAGGGTTTGGGGCTGTTGGACGTGGACGTCACGAATCGCGGCGGCGTGTCACGACCGCGGGGAGAGCGGTCAACCCATGTAGCTGCCGCCATTGGCATCGATCGTCGCGCCGGTCACGAAGCCTGCTTCGTCCGACGCCAGGAAGCCCACGACGCTCGCCATGTCCTCCGGGGTCCCGAGCCGTCCGATCGGGATGTCCGCGAGGAACGTCTGGTTGACATGGTCATCGACGCCCAAGGCCATCGGGGTCAGAATCCGCCCCGGCGTCACGGCGTTCACGGTGACGCCGTACGGGCCGTATTCGTAGGCCAGCGTGCGGGTCAGGCCGAGAAGCCCGGCCTTGGAGGCGCCGTAGTGGACACCCGCGACCCTCGCACCCGTCCTGGCCGCCTGGGATGCGATGTTGACGATCCGGCCCCATCCCATATCACGCATGTCCGGGAACACCAGCTTCGACCCGATGAAGGCACCGGTGAGGTTGACCGCCAGGACCTGGTGCCACTCCTCCAGCGGCATCTCGCTCGCAGGGATCTTCTTTCCGTCCCGTTTGGGGGAGATTCCCGCGTTGTTGACGAGGACGCCGACCGGCCCGAAAGCCGACCGGGCCAGCTCCAGCACCCGCCTCCAGTCGGCCTCCTGGGACACATCCGCCTTGACGCATCGGACGCTGCTCCCGGCCGGCCGTTCCTCTGCTTCGCACGCCTTCAGCGCCTGATCGTCGACGTCCACCACGACGACGTGCACGCCACGGGCGCCGAGCTCACGCACGATCGCCGCTCCGATGCCCCGGGCACCACCCGTCACCACCGCACAGCGCGGCGCCGTGTTCGTCCCGACCATGATTTCCTCCTCGATCTTCTGACCGGTTGAGACGGTCAAGGACTTAAGGGCGGTCTCCGAGCATGAGTTCCGCGACCGCGGCGGCGTCGGTGAAGCCGTCGGCCTTGCCCTGCGCCACGACCTGCCCCTGACGCAGCACGACGACCGTGTCGGCCACTCTCAGCGGCTGCTCGACGAGCTGTTCCACGAGAACGATCCCCATGCCCTCGCTCGCGCGCTCCTGGAAGAAGCGCAGGATCTCCGGGATCAAGGACTGCGCCAGCCCGAGCGACGGCTCGTCGCAGAGCAGGAAGCTCGGCTGGGCCGCCCATGCCTGGACCAGGGCCAGCATCTGCTGCTGGCCGCCGGAGAGGCTGCGCGCGAGCAGGTGCCGCTTCTCGCCCAGGATCGGGAACATCTCGAAGGCCCGCTTCAGGATGTCGGCGTCGGGCAGCCGATCGGCGCGCCGGCGGGCGATCTGCCCGAGCCTCACGTTGTCCTGCACCGACAGTTCCGGAAAGACGCGATGCCCTTCCAGCACATGCCGCAGGCCACGCTGGGCCAGCTGCTCCACGCTCCGCCCGGTGACGACGGTCCCCTGGAGCTCGAGCTGCCCCTGCTGCAGCGGGATCAGCCCGGACAGGGCTCTCATCAGCGTGCTCTTGCCCGCCCCGTTCGGACCCAGTACGAGAACGATCTCTCCTGGGGCCACGGTGAGGCTGACGTCACGCAGCACCGTCATCCGCCCATAGCCGGCGTGGAGGTTCTTAGCCAGGAACATCGGTGACTCCCGCGAACAGTCGCCTGATCTCCGGCATGTGCCGGATATCGGCGGGTCGGCCAGTGACGAGGACCTTGCCGGCGTCGACGACGGAGATGAAGTCGGCCGCGTTCCACACCAGTTCCAGGTCATGCTCGACCATCACCACGGAGGCTCCGGTCGCCGCCACGACGGCTCGAAGCAGCGAACTGAGCTCCTGCCGTTCGGCGGGTGACAGGCCTGCGGCCGGCTCGTCAAGCGCCAGCAGCGTGGGGGCGCGATGCAGGGCCCGCGCGATCTCCAGGGAGCGGCGCTGGCCGTGCGGCAAGGTGTGAGCCGCGATGCCGTCCCACTGCGCGCGCACGCCCTCCAGGGCTTTCTCGATCCAGTCCGTCGACGCCCCTTTCCGCGAGGGGCCGCAATCCACGTTCTCCCAGACCGTCATGTCGCTGAAGACCCGAGGGGTCTGGAAGGTCCTCCCCAGGCCGCGGGCGGCCCGGCCGCCGGCGTTCACCGGGGTGATGTCCTCGCCGTTGAACCAGACCGTGCCCTGATCGACGGTGACCAGGCCCGACAGCGCGTTGAGCAATGTCGTCTTACCGGAGCCGTTGGGCCCGACGATGGCGTGGACCTCGCCGCGCCCGATCTCGATCGAGATGCCGTCGAGCGCCTGCACCCGCCCGAAGCGAGCGCTGAGGTTCTCGGCCTTCAGCAGGGGCGCACCGGTCTCGCCGGTTCCGGCCCGAGCCGGGGCCCCGGCCGGGGGGGCGTTCGCCAGCAGCGCCGCCAGGGCGATGCCCCCACCGGGCTCGGCCTTCTTCCGCAGCGACGAGGCGATGCGCCGCAGCCCGCCGACGACGCCGTCGGGCATCAGGAAGATCACGGTGTACGCGATCGCGCCGTAGATCAGGAGCCGGTAGTCGAGCAGACTCACCAGCCCCACCTCCGGAACGACGTAGAGCACCACGACGCCAGCGATCGGCCCCGCGATCGTTCCGGCCCCGCCGATGACGACCACGAAATAGAGCAGGATCGACAGGGACAGGGTGAAGGAGCCGGGAGCCACGTACTGGATGAGCAGGACGTAGAGAACCCCGGCCAGTGAGGCGCAGACGGAGGCCAGCCCGAAGGCCAGCAGTCGCAGTCGCCCCGACCTCAGGCCCAGCGTGGCCGCCGCCTCCGGGCTCGCGCCCGCGACCCGCAACTGCCTGCCGAATCTCGAGGACCGCACGACACCGGTCAGCACGAGCGAGCCGATCGAACAGGCGAGGATCACGATGGTCAGCCAGTCGACCTGCCAGAACGCGATGTCGTTGATCGCCGAAGGGAGTACGTTCACCCCCGTCGTCGCCCGGGTCTGGTCCTCGAACAGGAAGAACACCTCGGGCAGGGCCAGCGCTCCGGCCATGGTGACGAGCCCGAGGTAGTATCCCTGAACCCTGAGAGAGGGCAGGGACATGAGCAGCCCCGCCATCATGCCCGCCGTGAACCCGAGCAGCACGCCGTTGAGGGGCGACAGGCCCCAGACACCGACGGCCAGCGCCATCGTGTAGGCCGAGACACCGAGGACGGCGCCCTGGCCGAAGGACATCTGCTCGGCCTGCGAACGAAGGATGTTGAGTCCGGAGGCGGCGACCAGATAGACGTTGGCGAGCAGCATGGCCTGCAGCCAGTAGGTGCTGCCGGCGACGAGCGGAACGGCGACCGCCAGGGTCACGATCGCGATGCTGAGCCACAACTCGCGCTTGAGTTCCGGCCGCACAAGATGGCGCGTCGGTGTGACGCGCGCCGGCGCCCTTTCCGTGCTTGCTCTACTGGCCATCTCAGACCCGCCTTGCGTGGAGCCGGCCGAAGATGCCCTCAGGCCGGAGCATCAGGACGATGACGATCACAGCGAGCGCCAAGGGGATCTCGGCACTGCCGCCGAGCTGGAAGGAGACCAACATCAGCAGTACGCCGAACACCGGGCCGGCGACCAGGGCGCCGGTATTGTTGCCGAGGCCGCCCACGACCGCGACGATGAAGCCGAAGATGACGTAATGCAGGGCGTTGCTCTCCGCGACCCCGATCACGTGACCGCCGAGATAGCCGGTCAGGCCCAGGATGGCGCCGGCGATCGCGAAACTGAGAACCTGCAGGGGCAGCGTGGAGATTCCGGCGGTCCTGGCGGCGTCCAGGTCCTGGGACAGGGCGTTCAACGCCAGCCCGACCAGATAACGACGCTGGAACCAGCGGAGGGCGAGGTGTACCACCACTGCCAGCACGCTGATGGCGAGGTACACGTACGGCACCTGGGTGCCGGCGAGCGGGAAGAATCCGAACGGGTTCTTCAGCGCCAGGGTACGGGGCCCGATCACGAAGATCATCACTGCCCCGATCACGATCGACGCGGCGATCGTGGTGACGATCCAGGAGTGCTGGTCCGAGCCGGACCGCATCGGTAGCAGGGTCAGCCACCCCTGCAGCGCCGCCACCAGCGTCACGACCAGGGTGACGGCCAGCAGTACGGCGATCCACGGCAGGCTCCCGGTGCCGCTGGAGTCGGGGTACCAGAGATAGGTGAACACCCCGGCCACCACCAGGAGCTGCCCCTGGGCGAAGTTCAGGACACCGGTCGCGTTGTAGATGACGTTCAGGCTCATGGCGACGAGCGTGTAAACGGCACCGGATCCGATACCCCGGATGAGGATGATCACAGCTTCATCCATGACGAACCTTCCGACTCAGCGACCGGCCGATCATTTGTCGCAGTCCAGCCGGCGGAAGATGCCCGGCGCGATCTCCTCCCCCGCGTCCACCAGGGCGAGCGAGCTGGTGTCCATGAGGAAGTGGTTCGTCTTGCTCATGGCGTAGCCCTGGTGCACGACGGGAAGCGACTTCAGGGCCTCTGCGCCCTTGGTCTCAATCCAGTCGGCGACCTTCGGCCCGTCGGTGCTCTTGGTCGCCTCAACGCCCGCCTTCAGGATGAACAGGGCGTCGCGGTACACCGCCATGTAGTCGTAGGAGGCGTCCTTCAGGCGGGTGGCGTCGAAGCGCGCCTGCGCACGCTTGATGAAATCTGTCGCCTGCGGGCGGATCTGCGCCTTGTCGCAGGCACTGAACGCCGACCACGTCACGGACTTCAGGTTGGCGAAGGCGTCGGGACCGGCGACTCCCTTGGTCTGCGTCGCGAACGTGGTGGCGTAGCTGCCGATCACGGGCACGTTCCAATTGAGCTGGCGCAGACCGAGAACCAGCCGGCCGGTGTCGTCTCCGGTGTTGTTGAAGCTGAGCAGAACCTGGGGGTTGCTCTTCTTCAGGGTGAGCAGCTGCGGGGTCAGGTCCGTCACCGGGAACTTGAATTCCTGGGTCGCCGTCGGCTTCATGCTGTGGGACTGCAGCGTCTTGATGAACGCAGCGCCGCCGATCTTGCCCTGCGTGCCGCTGTAGTTCAGCGTGGCGACCGACGTGGCGCCGTACTTGTCGAGCGCCACCTCGACCATCTTCTGCGCCTGGTGCTCTGCGTTCATGAGCATCGCGAAGCTGTAGGGCGCCACTTGGGGCGTGATCGCGCTGCCGGAACCGTTGATGGAAGGGATCTTGGCCTTGGTCGTCGTGGGAAGCGTGGCCAGCGATTCATCGCTCGTCATGGGCCCGACGATCAGTTCGACCTTCTCCTGGTTGATCAGGCGGTTGATGGCGGTCACCGCTTTGGTGGGGTCGAGCGCGGTGTCTTCAAAGATCAGTTCGACCTTGCGGCCGTTGATGCCTCCGGCGTCGTTGATCTCAGCAGCCGACATCTCCACGCCCATGCGCGCCCAGGAGGCTACGGTCGCGGCGGGTCCGGTCAGCGCCAGCGGCACACCCACCTTGATCGGCCCAGTGGTCGTCGCGCCGCCGGTGTCGCCACCGCATCCGGTTGTAGCGCCGATCAGGGCCATCACTGCGATCCCGAGCAGGGCGCGAAAACCTGAGTTCCTCGTCATGGGGGTCCGACTTTCTCTTTGTTCCGATGTCCGTCGGGGGCGAACGACTTGTGTGCCGACGCGCGCTCCTAGGAGGTGCCTTGGGTCCGCGCGACCGATGAGCTCGTAGCGGTTTCAGAGGCGCAGAACAGGGGGCTCCGGTCGAGCCGTTGCTGTGTAGCGGGGTAACGGATACGCGGCCCGTTCTCCAAGCTCCTGCGACTGTGACGCATGCACGGTTTCTTGTCAAGGATTACTATCCTTGCCATTTAATTGACTGTGAGCTCGTCCCTGGAAGTGGGGTCACGTGAGCTGAACCGGCCATGCCACCAGCGGTGCCAGACGGCCCGATCAGGCTTTCGAGATCGGCCGGCCGACGTGGGCGACGCGTCGAGGCATCCACTGGGCCTCTCGGGTCGCGCCGCGCACGCCGATGACGCCACCGGCCGGGCGCAGGACGAGGCCGCATTCGACAGACGATGAGGGACATGTCGTGATCAATGCGAACCGGCGGCGCAGGCGCGGGACGCCGGATCCCGCAGAGGTCTCACAGAGGATCAGATGCGCGGAAAGAAATCGCCATGCCCGGTGCACCGGGTGGACGTATCAGGGGCACGGCACCGCGAAGGGGACCGACGAGGCGTGTGCTGAGGAGCCGGCGCCGGGCGCGTGCCAACCTGCCTGGGTGCCGAGGTCGGGCCTGGTTCGCCCGGACCTCGGTGTCAATGCGTGGTGGCTCCCTCGGCCGGAGCCGTCATCGCACCATCTGCCACCTCGGCTGCGGCACGATCGGCTCGTCGATCAGGCCCACCTCCTCCAAGTATCGGGCGTAGGCATCCAGGTGCCGCTTCATCGCACGCTCAGCACCCGCGGCGTCCCGAGAAGCGATGACCTCGGCGATCTTCCGGTGCGCCTTCATCGTCTCCGTCCGATGATGCTCATGAATCTTGTCGCTGCGGAAATGCGCCGCCATGGGACTGTGCAGAGCCTGCAGAACCAGCCTCAGCACACCGTTTCCGGTGGATTCTCCGATCAGGACGTGCAGGTCGACCACCGGACCGAACTCGGGCTGGTCCGCCTCCGCGGCCTGCAAAATCGCCTCTCGCTGCTCATCGGTGGCATGCACCGCAGCCAGCGCCGCCGCACCAGGCTCCACCATCTGCCGAAACGCCAGGAACTCCCGCAGCGTCACCTGCTGCACGCTGAACAGCAAGGAGATCGCCTCGCTGACCTGGGTGATGTCCGGGTGCCGGACGTAGATGCCACCGCCGGGCCCCCGCTTGATCTCGATCAGCCCATCACGCTCCAGCAGACGCAGGGCTTCCCGCACCGTAACGCGGCCCAGACCGTACTCCTCCATGAGTTCCGTTTCTGAGGGAAGCCGGTGGCCCACGGGCAACCGCTCGGTCAGAATGCGTTGGCTCACAGCGCTTACCACTAGGTCAGAAGCCTTCGGGAGGCGCCTGCTCACTGCCACAACTACTCCACCTGTCGGGATCGGCGCACAAGGTGCCGCATCTTTCGCACGTGCTGTGAGGGGTAGAAGCCCTTCGGCAACTCGGCCCACAAACCTACCTTCGTTGGCATCGACGGTCTCGCATGCGAGGCCCTTGGGCTTCCAGCGGCGACGAACACGGTGCCGTGAGATCTGCGAGTCACCGAGCCCCCCGACCGGTAGCCGGGGGCTCACCCCGGCGGGGCGCCGTCCGAGGAGTTCGCGGCGGTACGCACGCGCGGGATATGCACCGGGCACGCCGGCTCCAGGGTGCGCCACCGCTCCGACGTCGACGACCAGGTGTGCCGCCCGAGCAGTTCGCCGGTGAGAGTGCTCCGAGCTCCCGCACGCCACGCACCGGCACGATGCGGCTCATCAGATCGTTCCGAAGCCCGCTCAAGCATCGGTGATCCAGATCATACTTCAGCATAGTCTCGCCCCTCGACGCCGCACACTGCCAAAGCGTCCACCGCGACCGGTCGCCCGTCACCGTCCACCAGCAGGGGATTGATCTCCAGTGAGTCCAGGCGGGCCCCCTGCTCGGTCACCAGCTGGGCGAACCGCAGTACGGTCTCGGTCAACGCCTTCCGGTCGACCGGGGTGCGGCCGCGGGCGCCCTCCAGCACAGCCCGGTATCGAAGCCCGTCCACCATGGACTCCACGTCGGCGGCGGTCAGCGGCGGGACGCGCACCTGGACGTCGGAGGCCAACTCGGTCAGGACTCCCCCGATACCCAGCGCCACCACCGGACCGAAGACCGGGTCGCGCCGCATTCCTAGGATCAGCTCGGTATTGGACGGCACAAGCGCCTGGACGACCAGCCGGCGGTCCCCCACCCCCATCCTGTCGGCGATGCCGAGGATCTGCTCGGCTGCTCTGCGCACGGACTCCTGGTCGGGCAGGCCCACCCTGACCAGACCGTGATCGGATTTGTGCGCGACCTCCTCCGACAACAGCTTGAGGACCACCGGGTAGCCGATGCGGCCCGCTGCGGCGACCGCCTCGGCCGGATCCTGGGCCTCCTGCTCGGGCACGGTCGCGATCCCGTGATCGTGCAGCAGCTTCTTGGCGGCCACCTCGTCGAGGATCCTGAGGTCCGATACTCCGCCGGCGTCCGCGCCACCATGTGCCGAGATCTCTGCCGTCCCCTCCAGACTGCTGGACTGCGGCGCAGCGCCACCGGACCGGGCGCTCCACCGCACGAGTGCGGCCACCGCCCGTACGGCGCGGACCGGCTCAGGGAAGGTGGCGATCCCATGCGCGGCCAGCGACTCCACCGGCCGCCCGGAGCCACCGACCCAGACCACGACGATCGGTTTTGTGCTGGTGGCCGCCGCCTCCACCAGGATCCTGCAGAGCGCGTCCTCCTCCCGCTCCATATTGCCGAGCATCACCATCACCACATCGGTGCCCGGGTGCTGCACGCAGACGTCGATGGCGTCGCGCAGCACCTGCTGATCGGAGGCGATGACGCCGGTCGTATCGATCGGGTTGCGGACAGAGGCGAAGGCGGGCAGCACCGCGGCCATGCGACCGGCCCACTCGTCGTCCCAGCGTGGGACCTCCAGGCCGAAGTCATCCGCGGCGTCGGTCATGAGCACCCCCGCGCCACCAGACAGCGTGACGATGCTGACCCGGGGCCCGCAGGCCCGTTGGCCGGACGCGAGGATGCGTCCAAGGTCGAGCAGGTGGTCGACGTCGGTGGCACGGAAGACCCCGTACTGCTCGAACAACCCGTCGTACACGACATCCTGGCCGGCGAGTGAACCCGTATGGGACTGGGCTGCGGTCGCTCCACGCGCTGACCGCCCGACCTTCATGAGGCAGATGGGGACCTGACGGTCACGAGCGCGCTTCAGCGCGGCACGGAAACTGGACGCCTGCCTGATGCCCTCCACGTAACCGAGGATCACCCGGGTGCTGTCGTCCTCCACCAGGCCTTCTATCACCTCCGGCAGGGAGATGTCCGCCTCATTGCCCGTGCTGAAGAACCGCCCGAGCCCGAGCCCGGTGGACTGCGCCATGTTCAGGATGAAGGCCCCCATGGCTCCGCTCTGCGTCACGAAGGCGACCCCGTCGTCCTTCAACTCGAAGCGGTCCTGGTCCAGCCCGGTCATGAAAGCCGCGGTCAGAGCCGCGGACGCGCCGACGGCACCCACGCAGTTCGGCCCGAGCACCCGGACGCCGGCCTCGCGCGCCACGGCGAGGAGCTCTTCTTGTGCCCGTGCTCCGGCTGGGCCGACTTCGGCGAAACCGGAAGCGAAAACGATCGCCACACGGGTGCCGATCTCACCGCACTGGCGCAACACCTCGGGCACTCCGCTCGCCGGGAGGACGATCACCGCGAGCTCGGGCGCCTCGGGCAGATCAGCGAGGCTCGCGTACGCCTGGACGCCCTGGACCCGTTCGCGCCGCGGGTTGACGGGGTAGATGGCACCACGGTAGCCGTAGCGCAGCAGATAGCGCAGGGTCCTTCCGGAGGCTTTGTTGCCGTCGTCGGACGCCCCCACCACCGCGACGCTGCGGGCGTGCAGGAGACGGGATACCACCTCTGCCGGAGTCAAGACGGTGAGCGGACGCATCAGTAGGTGGTCCTTCCGCCGCTGACATCGAAGATCGCACCCGTGGTGAAAGAGCACCGAGGCGACGCCGCCCACGCGATCATCTCTGCCACCTCGGAGGCCTGTCCCCGGCGGCCCATCGGGATCTTCGAGATCAGCCGCTCGATGTGGTCCGGGCTCGTCTGCCGGATCATCGTGGTGTCGATGACCCCGGGGGTCACGGCGTTGACGGTGACCCCCGTTGTCGCCAGTTCCTTGCCGAGCGATTTGGTCAAGCCGATGACCCCGGCCTTGGCCGCCGAGTACGCGCCCGAGCCTGGGTTACCTTCCTTCCCCGCCACGCTGGCGACGTTGACGATCCGGCCGTAACCCGCGTCCTTCATGGGGGGCACGACCGCCCGGACGCAAAAGAAGGTGCCCAGCAGGTGCACCCGGAGCATCGTCTCGAAGTATCGGGTCGGCGTTTCCCAGACCGGGCGCGCCGGGCCCGTCGTGCCGGCGTTGTTGACCAGCACGTGGATGCCGCCGAGCTCTTCGAGCACCGACGAGATCACCTGCTGCACCTCATCCTCGTCCTGTACGTCCAGCCGGCGAGCCGTCACATCACCACCATCGGCCCGTAGTCGCCCGGCGACCGCCTCGGCCTCGTCGGCGTCCAGGTCGGTCAACACCACCCGGGCGCCCCGCGACGCCAGGACGGCCACGGTCGCCAGGCCGATGCCCCGCGCCGCACCGGTGACCAGGGCGACCTGCCCGTCCAGTTCCCGGGAGGGGTTCCTGTTCGCGAACGCGGCAATCGAGGTGGCATCGAAGGTGTCCTCCGCACCCGGCAAAACGGTCTTGCCACCGGCTCCGGCCGGATCCGTGCCCGCCGCCGTGTCTGCCGCCATCAAGTTCATCACTCCTGTTGTTCTGATCAACCGGCGAGAGCCGGCGCGTCTCGGTCAAGGATCCGGGCTCCCACGGCCACACGGTGATCGGTGGCCGACCCGTAGGCGTGTTGCAGCGCCTGGCCTCGTTTCAGCCACAGATGCAGGTCGTGCTCCCAGGTGAAGCCGATCCCGCCGTGCAGTTGGAGCGCGGCGGCGCTCGCCGTCGCACCGGCATCGCTCGCGGCGCTTTTCGCCACCCGCGCCGCCCACCTCGCCGCCGCCGGTTCATGGCCGAAGGCGTAGGCCGCATACCAGGTCAGTGACCGTGCGGCCTCGACGAGGACGGCCGCGTCGGCCAGCCGGTGCTTGAGCGCCTGGAATGAGCCGATGACCTGGCCGAACTGCTCACGCGACAGCACGTACCCGATGGTCATGTCGACGAGCCGGCGTGCGACACCGACCAGGACCGCCGCCGACGCCGTCCGCGCCGCCGTCGTGAGGCGGTCGGCGACGGCTGCGTCGTCCGCGAGCAGCGTCGAGTCGTCGAGCTGGAACTCCCCAAGCGCGAGGCGGCGGGTCGGGTCCTGTGTGGCGACCGGCCGCCACACCGCACGATCCGCGGGTAGCAGGTGCGTCTGCGTTCCACGCCTCACCAGCACGGCGTCGGCCTGGGCGCCGTGCACCACGAGCGCGGGCTTGTCGAGGCTGAGGCTGACGACGGCCTCTCCGGCGTTGATCGCGGGTAGCCAGCGGTCACGTACGGTCTGGTCACCACACTGCGCGAGAGTCGAGGCGGCGACGAACGCCGTCTCCAGCACCGGGTCAGGGACGCCGTGGTAGCCGATCTCCTCCAGGGCCAGCGCCAGCTCGACATGCGAGCCGCCGACGCCGCCGTACTCCTCCGGTACCACCATGCCCTGCACGCCGATCCCGGCGAGCCGGCGCCATAGGTCTCCACTACCGGCACCATCGGCGTCCCACACGGCACGCAACGTCGCGGGCGTCATCTGACGGCCCAGCATACCGCGCACGCTTTCACGGAATTCGGCTTGGTCGTCGGACAGGTCAAACAGCACGACGGCTCCCCTTGGGCAGGCCGAGCACCCGCTCGGCGATGATGTTGCGCTGGATCTCGTTGCTACCGGCGTAGATCAGTGCGGCGCGAGCCAGCCAGTAGCGTTGCCGCCACGCCGGCGGGCCGGCGCCGTCGTCGTGACCGTCCAGTAGCTCCGCCCGTGACCCGAGCACCTGCAGCCCCAGCTCGTAAAGCCGAACCTGTAGCTCCGACCACCACAGCTTGCCCATACTTCCCTGCGGCCCCGGCGGCTTCTTCTGCGCCAGTTCCGACAAGGTCCGCAGTGTCATGTACCGGTAGGCTTCGATGTGCTCGTAGAGCCAGCCGATCTCCTCCTGCACCCGCGTGTCGCCCCGGCTCTCTTCGGGGATCATCGAGACCAGCTCGGCGAGCATCTTGTGGAAGTGGGCGGCCGTATTGAGGCCACTGCCACGCTCGTGCACGAGCGTCGCCATGGCCACCGACCATCCACCGCCGATCTCGCCGATGACATTGTTCTTCGGCACCAACACGTCCGTGAGGAAGACCTCGGCGAAGTCGCGGGCGTCGTTCAGCTGCCGGATCGGCCGGACGTCGACCCCCGGATCGGCCATCTCGATCATCAGGAAGGTCAGCCCGGCGTGCCGGCTCGACTGCGGGTCCGTGCGCACCAGCGCGAACATCCAGTCCGCCCAGCGGGAGTGCGAAGTCCAGATCTTCTGGCCGTTGACGAGGATGCCGTCGTCGCGGACCTCACCGCGGGTCCGGATACCGGCCAGGTCACTGCCGGCGCCGGGCTCGCTGAAGCCCTGGCACCAGATCTCCTCGGACGTCAGGATCTTCGACAGCCAACGGTCCTGCTGGTCCGGCGTGCCCAGGTCGATGAGCGTCGGTCCCGCCAGACCGAGGCCGAGGCGGTTGAGCCGCGCCGGGCCATCGGCTCGCAGATACTCCTCGTAGAAGATGGCCGTTGCCAACGGATCCATCCCCCGGCCGCCATGAGCGGCCGGCCAGTGCACTGCCGCGAACCCGGCGTCGTACAACCGTCTTTCCCATGCCCGATGTGCCTCGACACCCTCGCGAGTGTCCAATGACGGCAGCGGTTCCCTCGGCACGTTCTCCTCGAGCCAGCCGCGCACCTGGTCACGGAACGCCTGCTGGGTCGGGTTCAGCCGCAGGTCCATGCTTTCCTCTCCTTGCGTTGTGGTCGCTCGGGCGGGCCGGTAACGAGCGGTCGGCCAGACGCGACCCGGCCGGGTGGTCCTGCCGGCTTGCCCCCGGTGTCCAGAGAATCGGGACGAAACGCTCGCCCACCACACCACCTCAGTCCCCCGGCTCGCGCCCGGTCAGAGAAACATATACCGTAAAGATGTTAAGAATGGCTATCTTTACCATCCATGGAGCCGCCACATGTCCATAGTCGTCGTCGCCACCCTGGAAGCCGTCCCCGGCCACCGCGACGAACTCCTCGGGCTCGTCACCGAGTTGGTCTCGAAAGTGCACACCGAGCAGGGCTGTCACCTGTACGCGCCGCACACCAGCGGCGAGGATCAGATCGTCGTCATCGAGCACTGGGCGGATGAGCAGGCCCTCGCAGCCCACCGGACGCAACCGCACATGCGGGCCTTCCGCACCGCCGTCGCAGGTCTGATGGCAGGTCCCTCGCGGATCCAGGTTCTTCGCCCGGTGCCGGCGGGCGACCCCCAGCGGGGAAGGCTGGAGCCCTGATGAAGGCCATCGTCGCAGATGGAAACGGAGGACCCGAGGTCCTGTCGCTCCATGAGGTGCCAGACCCAATGATCGGGTCCGACGAGGTGCTGATCGAAGTGAAGGCCACAGCCGTCAACCGGGCCGACACCAGTCAGCGTAAAGGCCTCTACGATCCTCCACCAGGAGCTTCGCCCTACCTCGGCCTGGAGTGCTCGGGCACCATAGCCGCGATCGGCGACAAGGTCAGCGGCTGGTCCGTCGGCGACCAGGTGTGCGCCCTTCTCGGCGGCGGCGGATACGCCGAGAAGGTGGCCGTCCCGGCCGGCCAGCTCCTGACGATTCCCGACAACGTGGATCTCGTCGAAGCCGCGGCCCTTCCCGAGGTCGCGTGCACCGTATGGAGCAACCTGTTCGGACCCTATGGGCTTCGTCCAGGTGAATCCGTCCTCATCCATGGCGGCGGCTCCGGGATCGGCACCATGGCGATCCAGATGGCCAGGGCTTGGGGGGCCCGCGTCGCGTGCACCGCCTCGACGACCGACAAACTCGAACGATGCCGCGAGCTCGGCGCGCAGATTCTCATCAACCACCGAGAGGAGGACTTCGTCGCCGCCATTCGCCAAGCCACTGATGAGCGCGGTGTGGACGTCGTCCTGGACATCGTCGGCGCCGCCTACCTCCACCGGAACCTCGAAGTCCTGGCCGAGCACGGGCGGCTGCACGTGATCGGCCTCCAGAGCGGGACGGACGCGCGGCTGGACCTCGGCATGCTCCTCAGGAAGCGTGCGATCGTCACGGGGACGACGTTGCGCAGCCGAGCACCGGAAGACAAGGCCCGCATCGTGGCCGAGGTTCAGGCACGGGTGTGGCCCCTGATCGCCTCCGGTGCGGTACATCCCGTTGTCGATCGCATCCTGCCTCTCGAGAAGGCCGCCGAAGCCCACCGGCTCCTCGAGCAGTCGACGAACGTCGGCAAGGTCGTCTTGACGGTCGGCTGATCAATGAGGCCTCCGGTCGTCCTCACGACGCTTCGCAAGAGGCGCACGGCGTCATTCGGCACCTGCCGGATAAGGCCCGACGGAGGTCTCGATCAGCGCATCGCGGCCGAGCTCGCGCATCCGCCTACGCGTCTCCCCGTCTTTCCCGCCACTCCTGGAGCACCTGCTCGACCGGGAGGCCCCGGCGCTGCCATACGCATCACTCGTTGAACTCGTCGCCCCACCGGTTCGACTCGCCGCGGCGAGTGCCCACGCGCTCGAGCATCCTGAAGAACCCGACCTGGAACGGATGCCGGCCGCCGCCCGGGCCCCGTTCCCCCGGGCGCGCAGCCTGCTCGTTGCCGACGAGATCGGGGCTGGCATCACGACGGCGTCGATCGGGCCGCCGCTCTAAATCGTACGGAGGCAGGGGCTGACCTTTTCGCCCACGAGACCGCCTGAGGTCCTGCTGGAGGTGTATCCAGGGGAGTGGCCGTGAGCCGCGGTCAGGTTCTGCTGGAGGCACAGCCGGGGCACACGCCGAATATCTCCACGGTGTGGTCGAGATCGACGAACCCGGCCTCCGCCGCGACCCGCTCGGCCCACCGCTCGACGTCCTTGCCCTCGACCTCGACGCTGCGCCCGCACGAGCGGCAGGTCACGTGGTGGTGATGGGAGCCGGTCACGCAGCGGCGGTAGAGCGTCTCGCCGTTCTCGTCGCGGATGGCGTCGACCGCCTCGTCCTCGCTGAGCACCTGCAGGTGGCGGTAGACGGTGGTCAGGCCGACGCGCTCGCCCCGGCGGCGCAGCTCGGCGTGGATCTCCTGCGCGCTGTGGAACCCCGACAGCGTGCCGAGCACCGCCACCAGCGCCTCAGCCTGCCGGGTGCCCCGGACCCGGGTGCCCCGGGTGGCGGGTCGATCGAGCCGTCGGGACGATGGGGTCGTCTGCGACATCATGCTGAGCGCTCCCATCTGCCGTCGAGTCCGACCTTTGCGGTCGTTACGAATACTACTAACCGATGTGCGATTCCCTCATGACTTCAGGGCGCGGTGGCACGGACCGCAAACGCCGTGGATCTCGGTTTCGGGAGAATCCGCCTCGAAGTCGGCCTCCCTGGCTATGCGTTTCAGCCAGCCCTCGTCCTCGTCGACGTGTTCCACGACCAGACCACATCGCCGGCAGACCAGGTGGTAATGCCGTCCGGCGGCGCAGAGGCGGTAGTGCGTCTCCCCATCACGGACGAAAACATGCAGCAGCCCCTTGGCCGCCAGCGCGGTCAGCGTGCGGTACACGGTCGACATCCCGACGGGGGTGCCCTGCTGGGTGAGCTCCACGTACAGCTCGTGGGCTCCGACGGGGCGAGGCCGCCGGTCGAGGGCCTCCAGTACCAGCCGGCGGCGCCGGGTCGGTGAGAGGCCCGCCGCCCGCAGTTGTGCGGTGGTCTCGTCGAGGGCGGAGGTCATGAGCCGACGCTACGAGATGCGTACGACATTGACAACCATTTCCCATAAGGGCACGATACCCCATGCCACTACTGAAAGTCGTCACTGCCCCCCAAGACCGCGGAGGCCATCGGCGCCTAGGCCGGGGTGAAGGTCGAAGCGGGGAGGATTCCCTCTACGGTGACACCCTCGGCCCGGCGGGTTCCGTGGGCGCCACGTACGTGGACATGGAGAAGCACAACACCACCACGATTGTCACCGCGCTGCGGGGTTCGAAATGACGGTGCTCACGCTGGACCAGGTCGGCGTCACCTATGGCTCCGCCCGTGCTCTGGACAGCATCGACGGCACCGTCCAAGCCGGTGAGGCGGTCGCCCTGATCGGCCCGAACGGCGCGGGCAAGTCCACCTTGATCAAGGCGATCCTCGGCCTGGTGCCCGTGTCGAGCGGACGGATCACCGTCCTCGGTGGCTCGCCGGACCAGGCCCGCCGCCACATGGCCTACGTCCCACAGGCGGACACCCTGGACCCGGACTTCCCGATCTCGGTCGGCCAGGTCGTGCTCATGGGCCGCTACCGGCGGATGGGCTGGCTCCGGCGACCCAAGACGGCCGACCGCGCGGTCGCCTCGCGGGCACTGGAACAGGTCGGTCTCGCCGAGCGTGCGCGGGACCGCGTGGCGCTGGTCGTCGTGGCGTCGGTCCGGGCCGTGGGCACCGAGCGATGGCACATGCCACCTTTCCGGGAGTGGTGCTCGCGGCGCTCACCGGCGCGATTCTCTATCTCGGTGGCGGCCTGTTCGGCGTCTTGGTGGTGCTCGGCGTCGTCATGCTGTCCCGCCGCCCGGGACAGGAGACCGGCTCGGCCATCGGCATCATGCTTTCGGCCGGGTTCGCCCTCGGTGTTGTGCTGATGTCGGCCAGTGACGGCTTCTCCAAGGATCTGGCCGCCTACACCGTCGGCCAGATCCTCACCGTGGGCGCCGGCGACCTGGTCGCCGTCGCCGTCGCGGGCGTCACCGTGGTCCTCCTGCTGGCCGTCGCGGGGAAGGAACTCACCTTCCGCGCCTTCGATCCGGGCGGCTTCGCCGCCGCGGGGTACCGCGCCGCCGTCCTCGACATCGTGTTGCTTCTCGCCGTGGAGGCGATGATCGTGGTCTCCGTGCCCGCCGTGGGCACCATCCTGGCCGTGGCCATCCTGGTCGCCCCCGCCACCACCGCACTGTTTTGGACCCGCCGGCTCCCGGTGATGACCGCGATCGCCGTGGTGGTGGGCGCGGCCAGCGGTGTCGCGGGCGTCCTCGCCTCGGTGCGCTTCGACGTCGCGGCAGGGGGCGCCATCACCCTCGCGACGGGAGCCGCCTTCGCGCTCTCGTTCGGCGCCGTGACCGCTCGGCGCGCGCCCCCCGGTCGCCGTTGACCCGACTCGACCAGAACATTCACACAATGCTATGTTGTAACTGAATATCATTATCGTTATCTGAAAGGCCTGGTGTGCGTACTCTCCCGCGCGTGCCGCTCATAAGCATCGTGGCCGGCGTGGCCACCGTTCTCCTGACCGCCTGCGGATCCCCCGCGTCGAACGTCTCGAGCGCCTCACCGACAGCCACGGCCTCCCAACGGGTCACGGTGGTGGCATCCACCAACGTCTACGGCGACATCGCCAAGCAGATCGGCGGCGACAAGGTCGAGGTCGTCTCGATCATCAGCGACCCCTCTCAAGACCCCCACTCCTTCGAGGCCAACACGCAGACGCAACTGCAGCTGACCAAGGCGAAGGTCATCATCGAGAACGGTGGCGGCTACGACGACTTCGTCGACACCATGCTCAAGGCCGCCGGTTCGAGCGCCCAGGTGCTCAACGCCGTCACGGTCTCCGGCAAGACCCCGGTGGGCGGCGTGCTCAACGAGCACATCTGGTACGACTTCCCGAGCGTCGGCAAGCTCACCGACGAGATCGCGGGCGCGCTGAGCAAGGCCGACCCCACCGGCGCCTCGCTGTACACCGCCAACGCCGCGGCGTTCAAGGACAAGCTGCAGACCCTGCAGAAGCAGGAGTCCGAGATCGCCACCACCGCCAAGGGCCAAGGCGTACTGATCACCGAACCGGTTCCGCTGTACATGCTCGAGGCATGCGGGCTGGTCAACCGGACTCCCGAGAAGTTCAGCGAGGCCATCGAAGAGGGCGGCGACGTCTCGCCACGCCTGCTGCAGGAGACGCTGGCTCTGCTGACCGGCAAGAAGGTCGTGGCCTTGGCCTACAACGAGCAGACCTCCGGCCCGGAGACCGAGAAGCTCAAGCAGGCCGCTCAGGACAATGGCGTCGCGGTCGTGCCGGTCACCGAGACCATGCCCCAGGGCAAGGACTACATCGGATGGATGAACGGCAACCTCGCCGCGCTTCGCACCACCGTGTCACGATGATCAGCCTGCGCGACGCGGCACTCTCCTACGGCGAACGCATCCTGTGGCGCGACCTCACCCTCGACGTCGCACCCGGAGAGTTCCTGGCCGTGCTCGGCCCGAACGGCTCGGGCAAGACGAGCCTGCTGCGTGCCCTGCTCGGCCAGACCCCCCTCTCGGCCGGGACGCTCACGATCGACGGACGGCCACCGCGACGAGGAAGCGCGCTGGTCGGTTACATCCCCCAGCAGAAGACTCTCGCGCCGAACACCCCGCTGCGCTCCCGTGACCTGGTGCGACTCGGCATCGACGGCCACCGTTGGGGGATCGGATGGGGTGGGCCGGCGGTCCGCAGGCGAGTGGAGGAACTGCTGGCCGACGTAGGCGCGGCGCACTACGCCGACGTTCCGGTCGGGCTGCTGTCCGGAGGTGAACAGCAACGCGTCCGGGTCGCCCAGGCCCTCGCCACCGACCCACGCATCCTGCTGTGCGACGAGCCGCTGCTGTCGCTCGACCTGAACCATCAGCGAGCGATCACCGAGCTGCTCGACCGGCGCCGTCGCACCCGCGACACGACGGTGGTCTTCGTCACGCACGAGATCAACCCCATCCTCGCGATGGTGGACCGGGTGCTCTATCTGGCCGGCGGCCGGTTCAGCGTCGGCACGGTTTCGGAGGTCATGACCTCGCAGACCTTGTCGGAGCTGTACGGCACCACCGTCGATGTCATCAGAACCGGAGGTCGCATCGTGGTCGCAGGAGCCGTGGACGGCTCCGGCACGCCTCACCACAACGGCGCCGTCAAGGAGGCCGCCACGTGAACGATCTGTGGCACCAGATCTTCAACTTCTCCGACTACGGTGCCCTGCTCGGCCTGGTGAAGAACTCTCTCATCGCCGGGGCGATACTAGGGCTCATCGGTGGCCTCGTCGGCACCTTCGTGATCATGCGCGACCTGCCCTTCGCCGTGCACGGCATCAGCGAACTGTCCTTCGCCGGCGCCTCGGGCGCCCTCCTGCTCGGGACGAACGTGATGGCGGGCTCCCTCGTGGGCTCGGTGCTGGCCGCCTGCGCCATCGGCGCGCTGGGCATCAGAGCACGGGACCGCAACTCCATCATCGGCGTGCTCATGCCGTTCGGTCTCGGCTTGGGCGTGCTGTTCCTGGCCCTTTACAAGGGCCGGGCCGCCAACAAATTCGGACTGCTCACCGGCCAGATCGTGGCGGTGGACACCGTCCAGCTGTCCTGGCTCACCGGAACGGCGGCGGTCATCCTGATCGCGCTCGTCATCCTGTGGCGGCCGCTCACCTTCGCCAGCCTCGACCCCGAGGTCGCCTCCGCGCGCGGCGTCCCCGTCCGTGCGCTGGCACCGCTCTTCACCATCGTGCTCGGCCTGGCGGTGGCGATCTCGATCCAGATCGTCGGCGCCCTGCTCGTGCTCACCCTGCTGTGCACGCCCGCAGCCGCCGCGATGAGGGTCACCGCCTCGCCGGTGAAAGCACCGCTGCTAAGCACG
This sequence comes from Sphaerisporangium perillae, assembly GCF_023276435.1. Taxonomy (GTDB): domain Bacteria; phylum Actinomycetota; class Actinomycetes; order Streptosporangiales; family Streptosporangiaceae; genus Sphaerisporangium; species Sphaerisporangium perillae. The sequence goes on along the minus strand of NZ_JALLPO010000026.1, from coordinate 80,206 downwards.
CTCTTCGCCACCGTCTCTATCGTCGGCGGCACCCTGCTGGCCCTGGGCAGCAGCATCCCCATCAGCCCGTACGTCACGACCATCTCGTTCGCGATCTACTTGGTGTGCCGCTGCATCGGAGCGGTCAGGACTCGGAGCACGTGGGGCAGGCGCGAAGCCCGCCCCTACGCCTCCCAGGGCGACGCCCGCGCCGAGGCGCCGGTGGCCCGCCTTGCCGGCAAGGGCTGAGCCCGTTCATGAAGCTCTTCATCGCATCCCCGTGGTACACCGCTCCCTGTGCCGTTCCACCCTGGTGCGGGGAGTGCCGTATGGCTAGCAGCGAGGCGCGCCGGTCCAGCCACTGACCGGACTCGGGCACCCGCGGGACGAAATGGCTGATCAGCCGCCGGGTGGTCGGCTGAGCGATGATGGGGGCCACCCAGGACCCGGCGCGGGCGACGCCCCGCACGGCCGGTGCGCCAACCCCGCCTGCGAGACACGGTCACCTACTGCGACCGGTGGCTCCTCTGTCGATGACATACATGCCGAGTTCCGCTGGCCCGGTGCGGTTCAGGTCGAGGCCGTGGTCACCGAGCTCTTCCCTCAGCCGTTCCTCGGCCACCCTCGGAGCACACGATGGCGTACCAGCAAGGACGTGCGGCTTGGCGACCTGCTCTTCGGCGTTGGCCATAGGCTCGACACGAAGCTCGAGCTGCTGGAGGACCCGCTCGTAGTCGCGGGTGACCTCTTCGGCCCTGCATACAGGCTTCACAGCCTGCACTTTATCGAGTATCGTCGATTGTCGATGGAAGATATCACCCCGCTCGACCGGGACTCGGCCGAGGAGTACGCGAGCTGGTTCAGGGCCCTGGCCGACGCGACCCGCATCCAGATCGTGTCGCTACTGGCCAGACACCGGGAGCCAATGACGGTGGGAGAGATCGTCACGGCCGTACAGATCGGCCAGTCGACCGTGTCCCACCACTTGAAGATCCTGTCTGAGGTCCGGTTCGTGCTGGTGCAGCGTCGCGGCACCGCGAGCCTGTACCGGATCAACGAAACCTGCGTCGACTGCTTCCCCACTGCCGCCGACGTGGTGATGGGCCGCCCTGTTCCGGCGACCCCGATCTGCGAGTGAGGAGTGCGCGATGGCCTACGAAGAGGTCGTGGAGCGGCGTTCGAGTCTGGCGAGGGCCGCACTGTCCGGTCAGCCGATCGCCGACTGTGCGGCGGATGCCTTCAGCGAGGGATGCTTCGGCAGCGCGGGCTACGGAAAGACGAAAGAGTTGCCCGAAGGGGCCGTTCGGGCGAGCTTAGGGTGCGGCAATCCCGTCGCGGTAGCCGAGCTGTCCGCGGGCGAGACCGTCCTCGACCTCGGCTCAGGTGGAGGGATCGATGTACTGCTGTCCGCACGCAAGGTCGGCCCGTATGGCAAGGTCTACGGCCTGGACGCCAGCGTGGACATGCTGGAACTCGCCCGGCGCAACACGGTCGAGGCCGGCGCGGCCAACGTCGATTTCCTGCACGGCACCATCGAGGACATCCCGCTGCCGGACTCCTCCGTCGATGTGATCATCTCCAACTGCGTGATCAACCTGTCCAGCGACAAACCCGCCGTGTTCGCCGAGGCGTTCCGCGTCCTCAAGCCGGGCGGGCGTCTGGGGATTAGTGACGTCGTCGCACACGACGACGCCGACCCTGGTGAGCGCGCCGCCACCGAGGGGCGTGTGGGCTGTACGGCCGGCGTCCTCACCGTGGAGGAGTACCGCGATCTGCTGCTGGACTTCGGCTTCGTCGCCGGGAACATCACCCCGACCTCCGATCACGGAGGCGGGGTGCATTCGGCCATCATCCGGGCGGGCAAACCCGCCTCCTCGCCGGGAATCACCATCCGCCCGATGCGCGACGCGGACGCCCTCCAGGTCCTGGCCATCTACCAGGCCGGCTTGGACACCGGGAACGCCAGCTTCGAGACCACCACCCCGGCCTGGGAGGACTTCGACCAGGGGAAGCTTTACCGGCTTCGCTACGTCGCCGTGGACACCGACACCGACACCGACCGCGTCGTGGGCTGGATCGCGGCCTCGCCTGTGTCCAGCAGGTGCGTCTACGCCGGAGTCGTGGAGCACAGCGTCTACGTCGACCCTGCCTGCCAGGGGCGTGGCATCGGCCGCGACCTTCTGAACGCCTTCGTGAGCGCCAGCGAAGCGGCCGGGATCTGGACCATCCAGACCGGCGTCTTCCCCGAGAACGGGCCGAGCCTGATGCTCCACCAGGCCTGCGGATTCCGGATGGTCGGTACGCGAGAGCGCATCGGACGACATCACGGCACCTGGCGCGACGTGCTGTTTCTGGAACGGCGAAGCACCAGAACATGAAAGCCACCGACCACGGCGTCGCGAACCGGCCGGGGGTCAGCCGCAGCCGGTCGGCGAGCCATCACCCGGCGGGCAGCATGCCCGCAGGCTGACCTGCAGGTCGGCTAGCGCCCGGCCGATGCGGCCCGGATCGGCGCGGTAGTAGACGGTCTTCCACTCCCGGCGCGAGGTCAGCAGGCCACCGTCGCGAAGCGTGGCAAGGTGGGTCGAGGTGGCCGACTGGGCCAGCGACATGCGCTCGGCCACGATCCGGCCGCCCGGCTCAGCGTCGCTGTGCATAACCAAGTGGCCGAGTTCATGCGCGACGTCAAAGCGCTGGCGGTAGTAGTCGCGTTTGATCGGGTTAAGGATCACGACTGGTCGTAGGCGGCTGTCGAAGGAGTAGGCGTCGACCGAGGCGGTCTGCGGAGGGCTGAACACCACCAGGATTCCACGGTTCTCCAGCAAGCGGACCACGTGGCCGGCAGGTCCAGCCTCGACTCCCCACTGCTATCGCACGAGCTGTGCGGCCCGCTCAGGGCCATCGCCATCTCGGTCGTCCACGGACACTGGGTAGCTCGGCACGTCGGTCTCGGGGAACTCGACGTGCCGTTCCAAGCTGGCCGCGATGTCCACGGCGAGCTGCCCGTAGGCGAACGCCTGGTCACGGGCCAGCTGACTGGTGGAGCGTAGTGAGCGGAAGTGCGGTGTGGTGCTGAGCGCGGCAACGTCGTCAGGGCGGACTGCGAAGAATCCAGGATCAACGGACAAACCCAGCGCCAACCTGGGGCGGCCCGTTGACGGGTGCGCGCGGCCGGAGGGCCGCGAGCTACGATGGCCGCGGCCACCACAGCGACCCGATCCGGGTCCACCATGCGCAGCCCACAGGCATCGAGCCGTGAGGCAACGCCTGAAGCTCTGCTCATATGTCAAAGCGTAAGCAATATATTTCCTTGCCACCAGCGTAGTCACTTGTTAATTCTCCGGGGATACGGATTTTGCCTTCCCTTTCGATCCGAATTGGGACTATTTATTGTGAATTCCCGGTGGCATTATCTGCTTGTGGTGGAGATCAGCCGCTGGGGGTGCGTGGTGGCCATCGGGCACGAGCTCGGGGGTCGGCTTCGTGATATGTGTGGCGTGCGTCACCTCACCCTGTCCGTGGTTCGTGCCGTTTTGTCCCGGGTGCCATCGCGGCACCGGCTGGGACCGGAACTGCAAGGTCGCCAACAAGCCGAACTTCGTGTTCGCGCAGGTGGTTGGCATCGCGATCCTCGAGCGAAGCTGCATCTGGACTATGTGGGCAGTGGCGTCGTGTCTTTGGCCTCATCGCTGTGTGTGCACCGGCGAATCCGTGATTCCGGTTCGATCCGCTGGGCGGGGCTGGCATACCGGCACTGTTTCCACTGCCACAACCCGCAGGAAGCCATCGCCGTCGAATCATTTTGTCGCGCTTTAGCAGGATTGCCCTGATGTGCGAGCATCAGATTCGCGTCCGGACACTTTAAACAATGGCGCCAGACCGGCGCCGGGATGCTGCCCGCAAGGGCATGCCGCGCACAACCGCCTGGCACGGCACAAAGGCTGCAAACGGTTGGCGCCAGCGTGCATCAGTATTCGTCATGCGCGCATTCGGCCGCAATGTGGCGGCTGCAGCCGGGAACTTGCCCGCGCGGGGTCACAGAGGTGACCAGCCCTTCACGTAACGGTCAAGTCCGGCTAGTTTGCCACAAGCAACACTTTCGGGGGATTTCTGTCATTGGTTCCAAGGGAGAAGCTGAATGCGCATCACCCTCCACAGAGGGGCAGGCATCGCCACCGCGGCCGTCGCCCTCGTCCTTCCCCTGGCGCTGGCAGGACCTGCCAGTGCCGACCCTGACCCCACGCAGCTGACCAAGACCATCTCCGCACCAGCGCTCAAGCAGCGTTTGCAGAAGCTGCAGCAGATCGCCGACGCCAACGGCGGCACCCGCGCCGCGGGCACGTCCGGGCACGATGCTTCTCGCGACTACGTGGCCGGCGAGCTGAAGAAGGCCGGCTACAAGGTCACGATCCAGCCGTTCGAGTTCCCCTTCTTCACGGAGAACACCAACGCTCTGCTGCAGCAGATCTCGCCGGAGCCCAAGGTCTACACCCCGACCCCGATCGACGGGAGTTCGGTCGGCGAGTTCGCCACGATGACCTACTCAGGTTCGGGCGACGTCACCGCGCCCCTGCAGAACGTCGACCTGATGATCCCGCCCGGGCCGACCCCGAGCAGCTCGACGTCCGGCTGTGAGGCGAGCGACTTCGCCGGGTTCACGCCCGGCAACATCGCCCTACTGCAGCGAGGCACCTGCGCCTTCCAGGCGAAGGCGGAGAACGCCCAGGCCGCCGGCGCGGCCGGGGCGATAATCCTCAACGAAGGACAGGAAGGCCGGACCGAGACCCTGCAGGGCACGTTGGGGGGTCCGACCGTCACGATCCCTGTCGTCGGCGTGAGCTTCGCTGTGGGTGAGGAGCTGGCCAGCCCGGCCGGGACCGTCGTCCGGCTGAAGACCGATACCACCAGCGAACTCCGTACGACGCACAACGTCATCGCGGACTCCAAGTGGGGTGACGCCAACAAGGTCGTCCAGCTCGGCGCGCACCTGGACAGTGTCCTGGCCGGCCCGGGTATCAACGACAACGGCTCGGGCAGCGCCGCGATCCTTGAGGTCGCGTCGAAGCTCGGCAAGATCCCGACGCGCAACAAGCTGCGTTTTTCCTTCTGGAGCGCTGAGGAGCTCGGCCTTCTCGGTTCGGAGCACTACGTGGCCAGCCTGTCTCCCGAGGAGCGGGCGAAGATCAAGTTGTACCTCAACTTCGACATGGTGGCCTCGCCGAACTACGCGCTGAAGATCTACGACGGTGACGACTCCGACGCGACGGGTGCACCCGCAGGCCCGGCCGGATCAGATGAGATCGAGAAGCTCTTCGAGAAGTACTTCGACGCCCTGCGCCAAGGCCACGTGGGCACCGACTTCGACGGCCGATCCGACTATGGCCCCTTCATGGACACAGGCATTGCTTCCGGCGGCCTGTTCACCGGTGCCGAAGGCGTCAAGACCCCGGAGGAGCAGGCCATGTTCGGTGGCACCGCCGGACAGGCGTACGACGCCTGCTACCACCAGGCATGTGACACCATCGCCAACATCAACGACAAGGCGCTCGCCCTGAACACCGGGGCCATCGCCACGGCGGCCGTGGTCTACGCGTTCAGCCGTGACCTGCCCGGGCCGGACACGCGAGCCACCACCGCAGCACGCAACGCAACGCAACGCTGACGTCTTCCGACACCGAGCAAGGGGGGCGGCTCACCCGGTAATTCCCAGCCCCGGTGGTCATGCGTTTCCGGTGGAGCGCATGACCACCGCAGAGGCAATCGCCGATGTACAGCACGGGTCCTGGAGTCAGGCCTGGTGAACTCGGGAGCGTGCGTCCGACTCCGCCAGGTCACTGTTGTGGGCGTCCAACTCCGCCTCGCCTCGGCGAGCGAGATGCCGCATCCTGTCTGCCCTGGTGGCCGAGCCTCCATTGCACGGTGACGGCAAGTACGACGACCAGGGTCGGGATCTCGCCGAGCACCCATACCATGCTGCCTGCCACCCGTTGGTCGTCCACGAGGGAGTTGCTCCAGGTCGCCGTGCCACGCGGCCGGCTTCATCACCCGGGACGCGAGGGTGCCTGGCGCGCCGAGCACCAGGAAGATCGAGGCGAACATGGCGAGCCCCAAGTGCTGCACCATGTGCATGCTGAACAGCACAGGAGCGTAAGTGCCGATGCCGTTCTGCGTGAAAATCACGACCAGCGCGACGCCGCTCAGCCAAGCGACCAGTCGTCCCTTCGGCCAGTCATCACCCCGCTTGCGCAGCCGGACAACACCGGCGAGATACAGCCCGGCGGCGGCCGCGGCGGCCAGCGCGAAGAACAGGTCCAGCCGCCACAGCGATGCCAGCCGTGCGACGGTGAGTTCGGGTGGTAAGTCGTATCCGAGCAGATCCCGAGCTGCGTCGGCGGACAGCAGGACAGATGGCGGCGATGTCCTGGACAGTGCCACGGCCAGCCCGATGGTGGCCGCCATGATGAGCATCTCGACCAGGGCAAGCCGCAAGAAGACATGCGGCCGCCCCTCGTCCAGCCTCGCCAGCGCATGACGGCGGTGCAACCAGCCGATGAAGCCCAGGGCGATGAACGCGACCGTCTTGGCAACGATCAAACGGATGCGCGGCGAGCCGGCCACAAAGCAGGACGCTGACGTGCGGAAATGTCAGGATGAGCCGTCCTTGGTGAGGGCGCGGGAGATGACCAGGCGCTGGATCTGGTTGGTGCCCTCGACGATCTGCAGGACCTTGGCCTCGCGCATCAGGCGTTCGGCGGGGAAGTCCTCGACGTAGCCGTAGCCGCCGAGCACCTGCACCGCGTCGGTGGTGACCTTCATGGCGGTGTCGGTGGCGAACAGCTTGGCCATCGCCGCTTTCGTCCCGTACGGCCGGCCGGCGTCACGCAGGCGGGCGGCGTCGAGGTACAGCGCGCGGGCGGCGGCGATCTGGGTGGCCATGTCGGCGAGCATGAAGCCGAGGCCCTGGAAGTCGGCGATGCGCGTGCCGAACTGGCGGCGCTCGCGGGCGTAGGCCGTGGCCGTGTCGAGGGCGGCCTGGGCGACCCCGACGGCGCAGGCGGCGATGCCGAGCCGACCCCCGTCGAGGGCGGCCATCGCGATGCGGAACCCTTCGCCCTCGCTGCCGATCAGCGCGTCCGGCGCGAGCCGTACCGAGTCCAGGCGCACCTGGGCGGTCGGAGAGGAGCGCATGCCCATCTTGCGTTCGGGCCGGCCGAACGACAGCCCCGGCGTGGAGGCGGGCACGTGGAAACAGGAGATGCCGCGGGCGCCGTCGCCGGAGGTGCGCGCCATCAGGGTGTAGAAGTCGGCCACCCCTCCGTGGGTGGTCCACGCCTTGACGCCGTTCACGACGTAGCCGTCGTCGACGGGCTCGGCCCGGGTCGTGAGGGCCGCGGCGTCCGAACCGGACTGCGGTTCCGACAAGCAGTACGCGCCGAGCAGCCCGCCGCCGATCATGTCCGGAAGCAGGGCCGCGCGCCGCTCCTGCGCGCCGTAGGAGGCCACGGGGAAGCACGACAGGGTGTGCACCGACACGCCGAGCCCGACGGCGAGGAACGCCCCCGCCAGCTCCTCGACGACCTGGAGGTACACCTCGTACGGCTGCGCGCCGCCGCCGTGCTCCTCGGGGTAGGGCAGGCCGAGCAGGCCGGCCGTGCCGAGCGTGGTGAACAGGTCACGGGGGAAACGGCCCTCGGCCTCGTCACCGGCCGCGCGAGGCGCGATCTCCTTGGCGATGAGGTCGCGGACCAGGTCGAGCAGGTCGTGAGCCTCGGGCGTGGGAAGGGCGCGGTCGACCGCCATGATGCACTCCTGGTCACGGGGGGTTCGGTGGGTCATGCGGCGACGCCTCGCCGACCGGCGGAAACGCCTTCGTGCCGCGGGTCACAGGGATGGCCCGCGGGAACGCCTTCCCGCGGGTCACGGGGGTCGCCGACTGAGACCCTGTGACGTCACGGGTCACAGGCGTGGCCGGTGGGGACCCTTCGGCGCCGCAGGTCATGGCGAGGGCGGGGGTCACACCACGACGAGGTCGCGGGGCTGGTTGTTGAGGCGCTCGCCGCCGGTCTCGGTGCACACCAGGATGTCCTCGATGCGTGCGCCGTGCCGTCCGGCGAGGTAGATGCCCGGTTCGACGGAGAACGCGAACCCGGGGGCCAGCGGCTCGGTGTTGCCCGAGACGATGTAGGGCTCCTCGTGGGTCTCCAGCCCGATGCCGTGCCCGGTGCGGTGGATGAAGCGGTCGCCGTAGCCGGCGTCCTCGATGATCTGCCTGGCGGCGGCGTCGACCGACTCGCACGACACGCCCGGCCGCACGGCGGCGCAGGCGGCGTCCTGGGCCTGGCGCAGGACCTCGTAGTAGGCCGCGAAGTCGGCGGGCGGCTCGCCCACGCTGTAGGTGCGGGTGGAGTCGGAGCAGTACCCGCTCGGCATCTGGCCGCCGATGTCGACGACCACCGGCTCGCCGGCCTGGATGACGCGGTCGGACAGCTCGTGGTGGGGGCTGGCGCCGTTGGGCCCGGATCCGACGATGACGAAGTCGACGGTGGCGTGCCCGGCGGCGAGGATCGCCTCGGCGATGTCCTTGCCGACCTCGCGCTCGGTGCGGCCGGCCTTGAGCAGGCCGGGGACCAGGGCGTGGACGACGTCGATGGCGGCGCCCGCCTCCCGCAGGGCGGCGACCTCGGCGGGGCTCTTGCGCATGCGCATCTCCCTGAGCACCGACCCGGCGAGCACCTGCTCGATGCCGGGCATGACGGCGCGGAAGCGCAGCGACTGCATGGCCCACATGCGGTCGGCGAGCCCGACGGTGGCGGCCGGGCCGATGCGGCGGGCGACCAGGGAGTAGGGGTCGTCGGTCTCGTCCCAGGGCACGAACTCCAGGCCGAGCCGGGACGCCGGGGAGTGCTCGGCGGCCGGGAGCTCCAGCCTGGGCACCACCATGAAGGCCTCCCCCTCGGCGGGCACCACCAGGCAGGTGAGCCGTTCCAGCGGGAGGGCGTCGTAGCCGGTGAGGTAACGCAGGTCGGGGCCCGGGGTCAGCAGAAGGGCGTCGATGCCGGCGGCGGCGGTGGCCTCGCGCGCGTCCGCCACGCGGGTCACCGGGTAGAGGTCAGAGGACGTCGTTGTCACATCGACCAATGTATTCCACCGGTAACATCCGCGTCCGCACCCCCCGTCCCGCCCGCCGGTTGCCCGCGCCGGTCACGCCTGCGCGACGATCGGCCGGGCCGGGTCACGTCGTTACGGGAGGATGCCGGTGTCCAGGTCGAGCGCTCAGCCCACCGGCTCGAGTGCCGGCCGCTTCCACTGCGCCTGGAGTCGTTCGCGCACTCGTGGCGCGACCTCGGTGCCGAAGAGGCGGATGTTCTCCATGAGCGTCGCGTGCGGCATCGGGCCCATGCCGTACTTGAGATCGAACCGGGTGGCGTCGAGGACGGTCCTCGTCTTGACGATGCGGCGGGCGACCGTCTCGGGCGAGCCGACGTAGAGGGAGCCGTATTCCACCTCGTGCTCGAAGTACTCGCGAGTGATCTTGGGAAAGCCTCGCTGCCTGCGCACGTCCAGCAGGAAGTCGCGTAGGTGCGTCGGAGGGACAGTCGTCGCGGCGGATCAGGCCGCGTCGTTCCATCCGTCCGAGGTGGTGGGACAGCCGGCTGCGCTCCCAGTCGACGGCCGCCGCCGCGCCGCCGCACTGGTGGTTTCTCTCATGATCCGCGCTCCATCTCCTTGACGAGTCAAGTATTATTGAATATGATTGACGCGTCAAATATCGGGCACGCCCCCCTCCCCGTCGGAGTGCACTCCCCCGGGCACGTCGCCGCCACCGACGAGGAGGCCCGCGAGGAGTTCTGGCCGCACTACCTGGCGGTCATCCGCCACGTCGCCAAGACCCGCGGATTCGCCATCCCGACCAAGCAGTCCTTCCTCCGCGAGATCGGGCCGCACGGGGCGCTCTACGTCGGATCGCCGGAGACCGTCGCCCAGAAGATCGCGGCGAACCTCACCACTCTCGGCGCGACCCGCTTCGAGCTGAAGTACGCCATGGGAGGCCTCTCGCACGGAGCACTCATGACGAACATCGAGCTTTTCGGCACAAAGGTCGCCCCACGCGTCCGCGAACTCCTGGCGTGAACCCGAGCGGGGGCGAGTGCTGGAAGGATGGGCTCATGCCAGGGTTGATGCTGCTCGACACCCCATCGCTCTACTTCCGCGCCTACTACGGGGTTCCCGAGTCGATGACCGCCCCGGACGGCATGCCTGTGAACGCCGTCCGGGGGCTGATCGACATGATCGCCACGCTGGTCCGCGCCCACTCCCCCGACGAGCTGGTGGCGTGCATGGACGCCGACTGGCGGCCGGCCTTCCGGGTCGCGGCGATCCCCTCCTACAAGGCCCACCGGGTGGCGACCGGCCACGAGGAGGAGGTGCCCGACACCCTCGCGCCGCAGGTTCCGGTGATCGAGCACGTGCTCGACGCGCTCGGCATCGCCCGCGTCGGCGTGCCGGGGTACGAGGCCGACGACGTCATCGGCACCTACACCGCGCGGGCCGGCGGGCAGGTCGAGATCGTCACCGGTGATCGTGACCTGTTCCAGCTCGTGAACGATGATCAACCGTGCCGTGTCCTTTACACGATAAAGGGAATTCGTAATCTGCAGGCGATCGACGAGACGCAGGTCACCGCCAAGTACGGCATCCCCGGCCGCGCGTACGCCGACTTCGCCACCCTGCGCGGCGACCCCAGCGACGGGCTGCCGGGCGTCCCCGGGGTCGGCGACAAGACGGCCGCCGCCCTCATCACCCGGTTCGGCTCCCTGGCCGCCATGCTCAAGGCGCTGGACGACGGGGTCACCGACGGGTTCCCGGCCGGCAGCAGGCTCAAGCTCACCAAGGCGCGCGACTACCTCGCCGTCGCACCCGCCGTGGTGAAGGTGGCCCACGACGCGCCGCTGCCCGGCGTCGCCGTCGCCGTGCCGGTCGCCCCGCGCGACCCCGAGGCGCTGGTCGCGCTGGCCGACCGCTATGGCATCGACGGCCCGCTGAACCGGCTGCTCGCCGTGCTTGCCCCATAAGATCCTCGATTGTGCGTCCTAAAACGATCCATGTGTCCGTCGCGCCGCGGCTCGACGAGGGCTTCGAGCGCATCCGCGGCGAGCTGGAACTGCCCGAGACGTTCCCCCGGCCCACGCTGGAGGAGGCCGAGCGGGTGGCCACGGCTCCGGTGCCCTCCCTGCCCGACCGCACCGACCTGCCACTGCTGACCGTCGACCCGCGGGGGTCGATGGACCTCGACCAGGCCCTGTGCATCGAGGAGCGCCCCCGCGGCTACCGGGTGTGGTACGCCATCGCCGACGTCGCCTCGTTCGTGCGCCCCGGCGGGCCGATCGACGAGGAGGCGAGGAAGCGCGGCGAGACCGTGTACATGCCCGACGCGCGCGTCCCGCTGCATCCGCCCGTGCTGTCGGAGGGGGCGGCCAGCCTGCTGCCCGGCGTCACCCGGCCGGCGGCGCTGTGGTGCGTCGACCTGGACTCCGACGGGCGGACGGTCGGGGCCGACGTCACGCGGGCGCTGGTGCGCAGCCGCGAGCGGCTCGACTACGACTACGTGCAGGCGGCCGTCGACACCGGCACCGCCGACGGGACGCTGCGGCTGCTGCCCGTGGTCGGCGAGCTGCGCCTCGCGCTCGAACGGGACCGCGGCGGGGTGTCGCTGCCCACGCCCGAGCAGGAGGTGGTCCCCCACGGGGACGGCTACCGCGTCGAGTTCCGCACGCCGCTGCCCGCCGAGACGTGGAACGCGCAGATCTCCCTGATGACCGGCATGGCCGCCGCCGCGATGATGCTCGACGCCGAGATGGGCGTGCTGCGCACGCTGCCCCCGGCCCCCGCGGACACCCTCGCCCGGGTGCGCCGGATCGCCTCGGCCCTCGGGGTGCCCTGGCCGGACGGCGCCGGCTTCGGAGAGGTCGTGGCGGGCCTTGACCCCAAGATCCCCGGTAACGCGGCGTTCCTGAAGGAGGCGACGGTCCTGCTGCGCGGCGCCGGGTACACCGCCTTCAACGGCGAGCCGCCCAAGGACGCCACCCATGCCGCCGTGGCGGCGCCGTACGCGCACGTGACCGCTCCGCTGCGCCGCCTGGTCGACCGCTACGGCACCGAGGTGTGCCTGGCCGTCGCCGAGGGCGTGCCGGTCCCTGAACCGGTCCAGGAGGCACTTGCCGCGCTACCCGCGCTCATGGCGGGCAGTGGCCGCCGGGCGTCCGCGGTCGACCGGGCCTGCGTCGACCTGGTGGAGGCGTTCGTCCTGCGCGACCGCGTCGGCCACACCTTCGACGCGGTCGTGGTGGACGTCGAGGACGGCAAACCGGGTGGGGTCGTCCAGGTCGCCGAGCCCGCCGTCGTCGCGCGGTGCGACGGCGCCGGCCTCCCGCTCGGCGAGAAGGTCCAGGTGCGGCTGACCCGCGCCGACCTGATCACCCGCGAGGTGCGCTTCACCCTCGCCTGAACGCCCCCGCGAGGCCCGCCCACCCCTTCGTCAGGGGCGGCGGGCACGGGGGCGCGGCGGAGTCAGGCGACCGAGGAGTAGGCGACGACGCCGCGGCGGATCGCGTCGATCGCCTTGCCGGCGTTGTGCCTGACCTTGCCGCCCGGCGGCGCCGCCTTGCCGACCTGGTCCAGCAGGTCGATCAGCTGCTTGACCCAGCGCACGAAGTCGCCCGCGGCCAGGTCGCCGTCGGTGAGCACCGCGTCCAGGCTGTGGCCCTTGGCCCAGCGGAACGCCGCCCAGGCGAACCCGAAGTCGGGTTCCCTGATGAACGACAGCCCGTGGTCGCGCTCGATGTCCTCCAGCTCGGCGAAGATGCGGACCGTCGCGGCCAGCGCCTCCTTGGCGCCCCCGGCGGGGATCTTGGGCTGCCGCGCGTCGTCGGCCTGCCGGGACTCGAACACCAGCGAGGACACGCACGCCGCCAGCTCTGCCGGGTCGAGCTCCTCCCAGATGCCCGCGCGCAGGCACTCGGCGGTCAGCAGGTCGAGCTCGGTGTAGAGCTGGGCGAGCCTGCGGCCCTCGGGCGTGACGGCCTCCTCCTGCAGGTAGCCGAGCTGGTCGAGCACGCCGCAGACCCGGTCGAAGGTGCGCGCGATCACGTGCGACCTGCTCTCGACCCGCCGCCGCAGGCCCTCGGTCTCGCGCAGCAGCTTGTAGTAGCGCTCGGCCCAGCGGGCGTGGTCCTCGCGCTCGTCGCAGCCGTGGCACGGGTGGGCGCGCAACCGGCGGCGCAGCTCGGCGATCTCCCACTCGGGGGTGCCGGGCCTCGCGTCCCGGGCCTGCATGCTTTCGGCCTCGTGGTCGCGGACCCGGACCGGCCGCCCGAGGTCCCGGTCGCCGATCTTGGCGTGCAGCGTCGCGACGAGGTTGGCGCGGTCCTTGGGCGCGCGGGCGTTGAACCCCTTGGGGATGCGCAGGTGCTCCACCGGCTCGACCGGCACCGGGAAGTCCGCCGCCGACAGCCGCTTGACCTGCTTGCCGATCGTGAGCACCAGCGGCGAGGGGCCTTCGGTGCGCATGGTCAGGCCGGGGTCGAGGATCACGGCCAGGCCCGCGCGCCTGCCCCCGGGGACGCGGATCACGTCACCGGGCTTCAGCGCCTCCAGCGAGCGCAGGGCCTGCGCGCGGCGGGCCGTGCCGCGCTGGCGTGACAGGTCGGCCTCCCGGTCCGACAGCTCCCTGCGCATGCGGGCGTACTCCTGGAAGTCGCCGAGGTGGCAGGTCATCGCCTCGGAGTAGCCGTCCAGGGCCTCCTCGGCCCGCCGCACCTGCTTGGCGATGCCGACGACCGCCCGGTCGGCCTGGAACTGGGCGAAGGACGCCTCGAGGAGGGTGCGGGCGCGCTCCCTGCCGACCTGGCCGACGAGGTTCACGGCCATGTTGTACGACGGGCGGAAGCTGGAGCGCAGCGGGTAGGTGCGCGTGCTGGCCAGCCCGGCGACCGCGACCGGGTCCATGCCGGGCTGCCAGGCGACCACGGCGTGCCCCTCGACGTCGATGCCGCGCCGCCCGGCCCGCCCGGTGAGCTGGGTGTACTCGCCGGGGGTCAGGTCGGCGTGGGTCTCGCCGTTCCACTTGTCGAGCTTCTCGATGACCACCGACCGCGCGGGCATGTTGATGCCCAGGGCGAGCGTCTCGGTGGCGAACACGGCCTTCACCAGGCCGCGGGTGAACAGCTCTTCGACGACCTCCTTGAAGGCCGGGAGCATGCCGGCGTGGTGGGCGGCGAGGCCCCGCTCCAGGCAGTCGCGCCACTCCAGGTAGCCGAGCACCGAGAGGTCCTCGTCGGGCAGGTGGGAGGTGCGCTCGTCGACGATCTGGCGGATCTCGTGGCGCTCGCCGTCGGTGGTGAGCCGGATGCCGGCGTGCAGGCACTGCAGCACGGCCGCGTCACAGCCGGCCCTGGAGAAGATGAAGGTGATGGCGGGCAGCAGGCCTTCGGAGTCGAGCTTCTCGATCGCGTCGGAGCGGCTGACGGCGTTGGCGGAGCGGCGCGGCCGGGAGTAGCCGCGCCTGCCGCGCGCCTGGGCCAGGCGCTGCTCGTCGCGTGAGATGCGCATGAGGCTGGGGTTGATGCGGGGACGGTTGTCCTCGTCGACGAACAGGTCGTACAGCTTGTCGCCGACCAGCATGTGCTGCCAGAGCGGCACCGGGCGGACCTCGTCGACGATCACCGTGGTGTCGCCGCGCACCTCACCGAGCCACTCGCCGAACTCCTCGGCGTTGCTGACGGTCGCCGACAGGGCGACGACGCGCACCGACTCGGGGAGGTGGATGATGACCTCCTCCCACACGGCCCCGCGGAAGCGGTCGGCGAGGTAGTGGACCTCGTCCATGACCACGTGGCTCAGGCCCGCCAGCGTCGAGGAGCCCGCGTAGAGCATGTTGCGCAGCACCTCGGTGGTCATGACCACGATCGGCGCGTCGCCGTTGACGCTGTTGTCGCCGGTGAGCAGCCCGACCTGCTTGGCTCCGTAGCGGCGGACCAGGTCGTTGTACTTCTGGTTGGACAGCGCCTTGATCGGCGTGGTGTAGAAGCACTTGCTGCCCTGCTCGAGGGCGAGGTGCACCGCGAACTCGCCCACGACGGTCTTGCCGGAACCGGTCGGGGCCGCGACCAGCACGCCGTCTCCCGCCTCCAGAGCCCGGCAGGCGTCGAGCTGGAACTCGTCGAGCTCGAAGTCGTACAGGCCGCGGAAGGAGGTGAGGGCCGGCCCGCTCTCTGCGTGCTTCTCACGGAAGGCGGCGTAGCGCTCCGCAGGCGTCGTCATGCACTTCAGCCTACCGATAACCGAATTCCGGTCCCGTCGGCCGCGTCGGCCTTCGCTCGGAGACGCGCCGATGATCCACCGAGTTCCATCGATTCCCGGGTCCCGGCGATCGCCGTGGTGGTGTCTTCATCCGTCGGGTCGATCCCGCGGGCAAGACCGCACTGAGAGCGCCGTCGCGGAGATCACTTGTGGAGTATCTTCTCCAGGCGCCGTACCACCGGCTTCCAGGTGCTGGGCAGTGTGTAGCGGCTGACCCGGTGCCCGCGGTAGGTGATCGTGTACTTGATGAAGTCGGCTCCCGGTGGCTGCGTCTCGGTGCGTCCAAGGCGCAGGTGTTTCAGGCTGCTCCGCAGCGCACGGGTCTCCGTCCTGGTCAGGCACGTGTGCACGGCAGGGCCCGTCCGGTGGCTCAGCCGTGCGCACCCGTCGGTGTAGACGATCACGCGATCGTCGAGCCCCGCGAAACCGCCCTGCTCGCGCAGCTCGACCCACACCTTCTTCGCTACGACCGCCGCCTGAGCGGGCTGTACCGTGGCCGTGCCCACGAGCAGCAGGAGCACGGGCAGGAGTAGGACTCGCCAGATCTTCATACCCATCTAACGTACGAGAGCGGTGAACGGATCACCTGGATCAGGTGGTGGACGGGGCCAGGACGCGCAGGGAGCCGGGGTGGGCGGTGCAGGTGAGGGGCAGGGGTCCGATGCGCTCGCCGTCGGCGTAGGCGACGATGCCGGGGGCCTCCAGCGTGACGCTGCGGGCCCGGCGGACGGTGATCGCGGGATGACCGAGGTGGGTGCCCCGGTAGACGCGGGGGAAGGTGCGCAGGAATTCGGCCTTGGGCAGCGGGCCGACGACCAGGACGTCGAGCAGCCCGTCGTCCGGCAGGGCGTCCGGGAGGACCCGCATGCCGGCCCCGTAGGAGTGGGTGTTGCCGACGGCCACCATCATGGCCTCCTGCTCGATCACCTCGTCGTCGATGGTGATCCTGAACGGGATGGGGACGAAGGAGCGCAGCTCCCGCAGGACGGCGAGCAGGTACTTGGACATCCCGGGCGGGCGGCTCAGCTGGTTGGCCCGCTCGTTGACCTTGGAGTCGAAGCCGCAGGCCACCACGCCCGCGAACCACTCCTCCGCGCCGATCGTGGCGGCGTCCAGCTTGCGGATCTTGCCGGTCACCACGATGTCGGCGGCGGCGAGCGGATCCCTCCTCGGGATGCCGAGGGCGCCGGCGAAGTCGTTGCCCGTCCCGGCCGGGATGATGCCGAGGGGCACGTCGGTCCCGGCCACCGCCTGGACGGCCAGGTGCACCAGCCCATCGCCGCCGAACGCGACCAGGGCCTCGGGGCCCTCGGCGACGGCCGTGCAGGCGCGCTCGAGGGCGTCCTGCGCGGAGGTGCCGACGATCACCGAGACCGGCCGGTCACCCTCCCTCAGGCGGCGCACGACCGGGTCGAGCAGGCGGAGGGTGCGGCCGCCACGGGCCGCAGGGTTAACGAGGAGTACCAGCTCACCAGCCACAGCCGGAACATATCCGTATACATCCGGCTAAACCAGGGTCAAGCGGAGTTAAACCTTATTCGGCGGTGTTGGCTCCGGAGCCGTCGAGTTCCTCATCGAGCTCACGCTGGCGCTCGGCCTCGATCGCGTCCTTCTTGCGGTCGTGGAAGTACATGAAGACCTCGGCGAGCAGGAACATGCCGACCATCGGGAGCGCGAGCGCCAGCATGGTGATCGGGTCCTGGCTCGGCGTGGCGACGGCCGCGAAGACGAACATCAGGAAGATGACCATGCGCTGGTGCTTGCTCACCAGGCGGAACGGCAGGACGCCGATCATGTTGAGGAACACCATCAGCAGGGGGATCTCAAACGACAGCCCGAAGATGACCAGCATCGCCATCATGAAACCGACGTATTGGTCCATGCTGATGAGCTGGATCACGTTGTCCGGGGCGAACCCGAACAGCAGCGAGAGGCCCTTGTCCATGGTGACGTAGGCGAGGGCGGCGCCGGCGGCGAAGAGCGGGGCGGCCAGCGCGATGAACGACAGCGAGTAGCGTCGCTCGTTGCGGTAGAGACCCGGCGTGACGAAGGCCCAGACCTGGTACAGCCAGATGGGCGCGGCCACCACCGCGCCGAACATCAGGGCGACCTGGAGATTGACCATGAAGCCCTCGAACACGCTCTGCTGGACGAGCGTGCACTCACCGGCCTTGAGCTTGTAGGCGGCGGGCAGCCGGCAGTAGGGGCCGACCAGGAAATCCCAGATGCGGTCGAAGAAGACGAACCCGACCACGGTGCCCAGGGTGAGGCCGAGGATCGCCTTCACCAGGCGGTTGCGCAGCTCACGGAGGTGGTCCATGAGCGACATGCGGCCGTCGGGATCCGAATTGTCCTGGCCCTTGTCGGCCGGACTTGACCGTTTGAGCAATGCCATCGGGCGTCCTGGTCTAGCGGGCGGTCAGGGTAGGGGGCGTCGGGTCAGGCGGAACCCTGGTCCTTGCGCGCCTGGGACAGCGGGGCGTCGCTGATCGGCGCGTCGGAGGGGCGGGCCTGGGCCGTGCGCAGCCGGGCGTTCTCCTCCTCAAGGAGACGCAGCCGCTCCTCGACCGAGGGCGTCACCGGCGGAAGGGACTGCTGCGGAGCCGCCGCGGGCTGAGGGGTCGCGGTCGCGGCCTGGGCGGCCCTGGCCTCGTCCTCCTCGCTGAGCTTGCTGGTCTCCTTCTTGAACAGACGCAGCGACTGGCCGAGCGCCTTCGCGGTGTCCGGCAGCTTCTTGGCACCGAAGAGCAGGACCAGGACCAGCAGAATGAGGATCCATTCCAGGGGACCAAGTGTTGGCATGACACATCCTTAGGCCGAACGCCGTGCATTCTCAAGCTCGATCGTACGCTGCCCTCACCACTTGATTCACCCCTCCTGCCGCCCCGATGCACCGACCGCGGCCCTGAGCCGTCCTTGGACAGGCTCCAGACGGCGGGTGGCCCGCTCGATTTCATGTGACAACCCCCGGACGGCCACCACCACGCGCGCGGCGAGCACGGCCAGCGGGACCAGCCCGGCGACGGCCAGGCCCACCGCGACATAGATCCACGTCATGACCGGGAACTCTACCGAAGGCCCTGGAGGGCGTGCCGGAGATCTGTTGACCTCCTCCCCCTCGTGAACGAGGGGGATTCCGACCCTCGCGGGTCGGGTTTCCTGCTTCGCCGCCGGTCGCCCGCCAGAGAGGACTCTCTCCTTTGAGGTCTTACACCAGCTCCACAGGCGTTTCACCTCTCTGCCAGCCCGGCAGCGAGGATATTGGTGGCCGCGTTGACATCCCGATCATGCAGCGCGCCGCAGCCGCACTGCCAACTGCGGACGTCAAGCGGCAGGGACTCGGCGATGGCCCCGCACGCCGAGCACAGCTTGGAGGAGGGGAACCACCGGTCGATCACGACCAGTTCCCGCCCGTACCACGCCGTTTTGTACTCCAGCATGCTCCGCAGTTCCCGCCAGCTCGCGTCGGAGATGGCGCGGGCCAGCGAGCGGTTCTTCACCATGTTCCGCACGCTCAGCTCTTCCACGGCGATCAGTTGATTCTCGTGAACCAGCCGTGTGGTGAGCTTGTGCAGAAAGTCGCGGCGCCGATCGGCGACCCGCGCGTACACCTTGGCCACCCGCAGTCTCGCCTTGGCGCGGTTGGCGCTGCCTTTGGTTTTGCGGGCCAGCGCCCGCTGCGCCTTGGCCAGCCTGCGCCACTCGGCCCGCTCGTGCCGGGGGTTGGCGACCTTCCCGTCGCCGTCGGTCAGACGTCGATC
The DNA here is from genome assembly GCF_023276435.1 of Sphaerisporangium perillae. Taxonomy (GTDB): domain Bacteria; phylum Actinomycetota; class Actinomycetes; order Streptosporangiales; family Streptosporangiaceae; genus Sphaerisporangium; species Sphaerisporangium perillae. The sequence goes on along the minus strand of NZ_JALLPO010000026.1, from coordinate 61,109 downwards.
GGACGCGACAACGTGACCAGCGCGCTGATCCCCGCGTCGATACCGACCGACTCCCCGACCGGGTCCAACCGGCGGATCGTCTCCTCGCAGAGGATGGACACAAACCACCGTCCCGCCGCATCACGCGACACCGTCACCGTCGACGGCTCCACGCCCTCGGGCAGCGGACGCGACCACACGATGTCCAGCGGGCCGTCCAGCTTCGCCAGGAACAGCTCACCGTCGCGGTAACGGAACGCCGAACGGGTGTACTCCGCCGCCGCCCGCGACCTCTTCCGCGACTTGAACACCGGGTAGCGGGCCCGTTTGGCGAAGAAGTTCGCAAACCCCGCCTGCAGATGCCGCAGCGCCTGCTGCAACGGCACCGACGACACCTTGCTGAGGAAGCCCAGCTCTTCGGTGCGCTTCCACTGGGTGAGCGCCGCCGAGGACTCCTCGTAGGAAAGCCCTTTGCCGTGCAGCCTGTAGGCGCGGGTACGTTCCTCCAGAGCCTTGTTGTAGACCAGGCGGACGCAGCCGAACGTCCGGGCAAGCTCCTCGGCCTGCCCAGGGGTCGGGTAGAAGCGGAACTTCAACGCCCGCTTCACAGTTCGCGCCACGGCTCGTACTTTAGGCACGATCACCCGGATGCGAACACCGATTCGACTCCACACCATCCGACACCGTTCCACACCGTGCGACGACACCGTTCCACACCGTGCCGCGTTTCCTCCCCCGCCTGAAGGACTCTGTTGCCTTATTCGGCGTGCCTTCTTCGTGTTGATCGTTTTCTGGTTCAAGATGTCCTGCCTCTGCTCGGTTTCCCCTCGCCGGGCGGTGGAGGGGAGCCTGTGATGTCGATGCGGTCGCGTCCTTGGCCGGAGATCCCCGAGATGACCGCGCGAGTGGCGCGGGCCGCTTTCCCGAAGGGGGCGCTGGCGATTCGGATCCGGGATGCGCTGGGGCCGTTGTTCGCCGATGCGGAGTTCGCGGGCATGTTCGCAGTTCGGGGTCGCCCTGGTCTGTCTCCTGGTCAGCTGGCGTTGGTGTCGGTGCTGCAGTATGCGGAGAATCTCTCCGATCGGCAGGCCGCTGATGCGGTTCGTGGCCGCATTGAGTGGAAGTACGCGCTGGGTCTGGAGTTAGAGGATCAGGGGTTCGATTTTTCGGTGCTCAGCGGCTTTCGCGCGCGTCTGGTGGCGCACGGCCAGGAGGAACATGTACTGGAACTGCTCCTGGAGCGCCTAGGAGAGCTGGGGTTGCTGCGCGCTGGTGGGCGTCAGCGCACCGATTCCACTCACGTGCTGGCCGCGGTGCGTTCGTTGAACCGGGCAGAGTTCGTCGGGGAGGTGATGCGGTCGGCGTTGAACGCGCTGGCGGCCTGCGAGCCGGCCTGGCTGGCTTCCTGGGTTCCCACCGGGGGGCAGGAACGCTACGGGCAGCGGGTCGATGCCTACCGGCTTCCCGAGGGAGAGGCCGCCCGGACGCAGGTGCGTGTGCGGCAGGTAAGGACCTGCCGCCGGGAAGATTCCGGCTGGCCTCGCCCTATGACCCCGAGGCTCGGTACGGGGTCAAGCGCGGGACCGGCTGGGTTGGTTACAAGGTTCATCTGACCGAGACCTGCGACGATGACGCGCCTCACCTGGTCACGCACGTGGCCACTACCGACGCCACCGTCGAAGACTCGCAGCTCACCGCCACCATCCACCAGGATTTGGCTGCGCGGGAGTTACTGCCCGCCGAGCACGCTGTCGACATGGGCTACACCTCTGCGGCGCTGCTGGTGGAGGCCATGAGCACACACAGGGTGGCGTTGCTGGGCCCGATGCGGTCCTCCACCAGCCGCCACGCCCGCTGCGAGGATGGCTTCGAGTTGAGCGCCTTCACCATCGACTTCGAGCAGCAGCACGCGATCTGCCCGGCGGGCCACACCAGCAGCAGGTGGCGCGAGGAGACCAGCCGCGGGGTGCCCTGATCCGCATCGCCTTCCGTAAACGCGACTGCGGCCCCTGCCCACTCCGCCCGCAGTGCACCACAGCCATGATCGGGCTGCGCCAACTCACCATTCGCCCCCAGGCCAAGCACGAGGCGTTGGAACGCGCCCGGCTTGACCAAGCCACCGACGCGTGGAAGGAACGCTACAAGACCCGGGCCGGGGTGGAAGGAACCATCTCCCAAGCCGCCCGCCTCGGCATGCGCCGGACCCGCTACCCCGGCCTGAACAAGACTCACCTGCACCACGCACTCGCCGCGACCGCGATCAACCTCGTCCGACTCGACGCCTGGCTCACCGGCACACCTCTGGGAACCACCCGAAGCTCGCATTTCACACAACTCGACCTGCAGCTCACCGCGTGATCCATCAATTGGGCGACAGAGTCCTGAAGGCAGGGGTCTCCACGCTTAAAGAGATTCGATGAACCCCCGGGCGCCCCGCGGGGGGCGTTCAGCTGAGCGACTCGTAGCGGGCGAGCGCCGCCGAGGCCTCCTCGCGCACCCGGTCGGCCAGGGACACCGGGGACAGGACACGCCCGCTGTCGCCCAGGCGCAGCGCGAGCCGGACGATCAAGCCCTGGTCGCGGGCGCGGAGCGTGACGCGCAGGCGCCCCTCCCCCAGCTCGGTGACCTCCTCGCACGGGTAGTACTCGGCGACCCAGCGGCCGACGGGGGTCAGCTCGAGCTCCACCAGCTCGTCGGTGGGCGAGGGCCGGAACACCCCGTCGGTGACGTCGATCGGCTCGGCGTCGGCGGGCGGGTCGGCCGCCACGTCGAGCGCCTCCACCCCGACCATGCGGTCGAGCCGGAACAGCCGCATGCCGTCCGCCCGGTAGCACCAGCCCTCCAGGTAGGACCGGCCGTCGACCATCACCAGCCGCGTGGGGTCCACCTCACGGGGGGTGATCTCGTCGCGTCCTGGGACGTAGTAGCGCAGAGAGAGCCGGCGGCCCCGGCGCAGCGCCTCGCGCACCGTGCTCATGGCGTCGGGGGCGGCGTCGAGCTCGAAGGCGACCTGGTTGCTGACCGCCGCGGCGCCCTCTCCGGCCGCGCGCTCGAGCTTGGCGATCACCCGCGCCAGCGCGTCGCCCTCCTCGAACTCGGGCAGCTCGGCGAGCATGCGCAGCGCGACGAGCAGGGCGCTGGCCTCGTCGATCCCGAGCCGCAGCGGCCGGGCGATGGTCTCGGCGTTGTCGATGAGGATCTCGCCGCCGTCCCAGGAGACGTCGATGAGGTCGCCGGGGGTGTGGCCGGGGAGCCCGCACATCCACACCAGTTGCAGGTCGTCGACGAGCTGCTTCTCGGTGAGCCCGAACAACCTGGCCACCTCGGGCACCTCCGCGCCCGGGTGGGACATCAGGTAGGGCACCAGAGCCAGCAGCCTGGGCAGGCGATCGGCCGTGCTCACGCGAGCGCTCCCTTCAGCCGGCGGATCACCGCGTCGCGGACGTCCGGCGGATCGACCACCTCGGCGTCGGCGGCGAACGCGACGATCGACCCGGCGAGCCACTCGGGGTCGGCGAACACCAAGGTCACGACGTCCCAGCCGTCCTCACCGGGCCGCACGGCGCCCACCTGCCGCAGCCACTGGCAGGTGTCCTGGCGGACGCGGACGGTCGCGACCCGCTCAGGGACGAGGCTGTCGCGGTAGCCGACCATCGAGCGGATGTCGACGCCCTCGGGCACGGCGACCGCCCCGGGACGCCCGACCGGCGCGACGGGCCCGCTGATGCGGCTGAGGCGGAAGACCCGGGGCGCGTCGCGCTCGCGATCGTGGCCGACGACGTACCAGCGTCCGCGCCGGCTGACCACGCCCCACGGCTCCACCGTGCGGGTCATCAGGACCTCGCTGCCGGCGGCGCGGTAGTCGAAGCGCACGACGCGGCGGTCGCGCACCGCCTCCCACAGGGCGGGGAAGGCGGGGTCGCGGGTGTCCACCCGCAGCTCCAGCGGCCCGGCGGCGGCCTCGTCGGTCTGCACCCCGGCGGCGCGCAGCTTCAGCAGCGCGCCGCTCGCCGCCTCGGCGAGGTTGGCGCGCTGCCACACCTGGGCGGCCAGGCCGAGCACGGCGGCCTCGTCGGCCTCCAGCGTGATCTCGGGCAGCTCGTAGGCCTGGCGCATGATGCGGTAGCCCGGCTCGTCGTCCCACGGGTCGCGATGGACCTCGACCGGGATGCCGATCTCGCGCAGCTCGTTCTTGTCGCGCTCGAACATGCGCTGGAAGGCCTCGTCGTTGCCGGCGTCGTAGCCGGGCACGGCGTGCCGGATCTGCTCCGCGCTGAGCGGGCGGCGCGTGGCCAGCAGGCAGATGACCAGGTTCAGCAGCCGCTCGGTCTTCCGGCGGGACATCGGGCCTCCCTTCTCAGGTGACGCTACCCTTGCCCCGTGATCAGATGGCGCAAGGGCGAGGTGCTTTCGGTCCGGCGCGAGTGGCCGGGCGCGATGGAGCTGGACGTGACCCTTCCCGAGGGAGAGTGCCGGGCACTGGCCTACCCCCCGCTGGTGGGCCGCCCCGAACCCGGCGACACGGTGCTGCTGAACACGACCGCGCTCGCCATGGGCCTCGGTACGGGAGGTTACGCCATGGTAGTGGCCCTGCCGGACCGTTTGCCCGAAGATCCCGAAGGTCCCGGTCACCTGGTCAAGGCACGATACACGCCCCTGCAGGCCACCGTGCTGGGCGCCGACGAGCAGGACTCCCCCTACCACGAGACGCTGCGCGACGCCGACTCCATCGACGGCATGCCGGTGATCGTCGCCGACCTGCACTCCGCCCTCCCGGCCATCCTGTGCGGTCTGTACGGCTCCCGCCCGGAGGCGAGCCCACGAGTGGCTTACGTGATGCTGGACGGGGGCGCGCTGCCGGGCTGGTTCTCCATGTCGGCCGCGCGGCTGCGCGAGATCGGCTGGCTGTGCGGGGTGGTGACCACCGGGCAGTCGTTCGGCGGCGACGTGGAGGCGGTGACCGTCCATACAGGCCTGCTGGCCGCCAGGCACGTGCTGTCCGCCGACGTCGCGATCGTGACCCAGGGCCCCGGCAACCTCGGCACCGGCACCCGCTGGGGCTTCTCGGGGGTGTCGGCGGGCGAGGCGATCAACGCGGCGGCCGTGCTCGGCGGCCGTCCGGTGGCGGCGCTGCGGGTGAGCGAGGGCGACCTGCGCGAGCGCCACATCGGGGTCTCCCACCACTCACTGACCGCCTACGGGCGCGTGGCCCTCGCCCCCGCCCAGGTGGTGGTACCGGAGCTGCCGGGCGCGTTCGGCGAGCGAGTGATCGCCCAGGCCGCCGAACTGGCCGCCCGCCACGAGCTGGTCAGGGTGCCGGTCGAGGGCCTGGAGAAGCTGCTGGAGGACAGCCCGGTGAAGCTGTCCACCATGGGCCGCGGGCTCGCGCAGGACCTCGCCGGCTTCCTGGCCTCCGCCGCCGCCGGCCGCCACACGGCCACCCTGCTCACCTGAGAGGGGAACGGCCGCGCGCGACCAGGCGTCGCCCACGCCGGCCGAAGCCGAGCGAGGTGACCGCTCCGACGTGCCCGGTCAAGGTCGCCAGGGGGCTGCGGCGCACAGCGTCCCACAGGCGCACGGTCGAGCCCAGACTCTGACGCCGGCGGCCGGGCCCGCGCCCCGGCTACGGTCGGTCGACGCCCCTGCAATGGGCATCCTGCCACCGGCTTCGCGTGCTCACTCCATCTCCATCTGCTCGTAGGTGATGACAAGCTTCTCGGTGAGGACGCTTGTGTCACCGGCCTTCGAGGCGCTGATCTCCAGGCTCTTCGGCCAGGCGTTGAGCAGTTTGTAGCGCTTGATCGGGTTGCCCGCGTCGTCGAAGACGATGATCGCTCCGCTTTTGCGGGCATCGCCCGTCCGTCCGGACTGCGACTCCTTCACCCACTTCTCGAAGCCATCGTCCGAGGTTCGGCCCCGGACGAGCGTCACCTCGCCGGGCTTGGGGCGTCCAGTGAGCTTCTCGATGACGTACTTGCCATCGGGGGTGTTCTCCTTCACCTCGATGACGTCTTGCTCCATCTTGAGTCCGGAGACCTCGTCGATCTGCTTGATGACGATGCCGCCGATCTCCAGGCCGAAGGAGAGGCCGACCGAGCTGTCCGGGTCCGGAAGTGCCACGTTCGCTCTCCTCTGCTTCTGGGACGCCCTGCCCCGCGAGCCTACTTTCAGATGACGAGGCTGAGGAGGCCCGCCATGGCGAAGCCGGTGAGGGAGAGGATGGTCTCCAGGATGGTCCAGGTCTTCAGGGTGTCCTTGACGGACATGTTGAAGTACCGGGAGACGATCCAGAAGCCGCCGTCGTTGAGGTGCGAGGCGATGATCGAGCCCGCCGCGATGGCGATCGCGATCAGCGCCAGGTGGCCCTGGGTGTAGTGCAGGTCCTTCACCAGCGGGGCGACGATCCCGCCGGTGGTGACGATCGCCACGGTCGCCGAGCCCTGCGCCAGCCGCATGCCGCAGCTGATGAGGTAGGCCAGCACGATGATCGGCAGGCCGGCCGAGGACAAGGTGGTGGCCAGCGCCTTGCCGACGCCCGTGGCGGCGATCACCGAGCCGAAGAAGGCGCCAGCCCCGACGACCAGCAGGATCATGCCGACCGGGCGCAGCGACCTGCTCGTCAGGTCGGCCAGCGCGGCCCTGGTCATGCCGCGCCGGGTGCCGAGCAGCCACATGGCCAGCAGGACGGCGATGGTGAGCGCCACGGCGGGGGTGCCGAGGAAGGTGACGACCGGCAGGACGGCGCTGCCCTTCCACCACACGCTGCCGAACGTGGCCAGCAGGATCAGCAGCAGGGGGCTGGCGATGATCAGGCTGACCAGCCCGAGGGACGGCGCGGAGCGCTCGTCGGCCGGCTCGTCGGGGGCCACGATGAACTCGTCGGGCACCTCGATGACGACGCGCTTGCCGATCCAGGAGCCCCAGGCGACGCCCGCGACCAGGAAGGCGGGGATGCCGCAGGCCAGGCCCATGACGATGAGCCAGCCGAGGTCGATCCCGAGCAGCCCCGCGACGGCCACCGGGCCCGGGTGCGGCGGGAGGAAGGCGTGCGTGACCGACAGGCCGGCCAGCAGCGGCAGCGCGTACAGCACCATCGAGCGGCGGCCGCGCCGCGCGGCGATGTAGACCAGCGGGGCGAGCACGAAGATGCCGATGTCGAAGAAGACCGGAATGCCGAAGATCAGGCCGGCCAGGCCCATCGCCAGGGGTGCCCTGCGCTCGCCGAACCGGGCGAGCAGCCGGTGGGTGAGGACGTCGGCGCCGCCGGAGGCCTCGAGGATCGCGCCGAGGACCGTGCCGAGCCCGATGATCGGCGTGATGTGGCCGAGGATGCCGGCGAATCCGGTCTCCAGGAGCGAGGTCTTGGAGCTCAGCGCGGTGCCGACGATCTGCTCGACGCTCAGTCCCGCGCCGAGGGCCAGAAGCAGGCCGGAGATGAGCAGCGCGATGAAGGGTTCGAGTTTGACCTTGATGATGAGCAGGAGGAGTACGGCTATGGCCAGCCCGCAAAGGACCAGCAGTCCTCCGGTCTGGTGCTGGAGCCAGTCGATCACGTTGCGCCTTTCGCGGTGGTCCCCTGGGGGGTACGTCGCAGCGCCCTGCCGGGCAGGGCGCCGGTGTGCCGGCCGTGCTCGATGACCGGGACCCCGGCCACGAGCACGTGGGAGATCCCCTCCGCCTGACGGCGGGGGTCGTCGAAGGTGGCGGTGTCTGCCACGGTCTCGGGGTCGAAGAGCACCAGGTCGGCGTGGTATCCGGGCCGGATGAGCCCGCGGCCGGTAAGCTTCAGCCGCCTCGCGGGGCGGCCGGTGAGGTGCGCGACGCACTCCTGCAGGGTCAGGACGCCGAGCTCGCGCACGTACCGGGCAAGGTAGCGCGGGAAGGTCCCCCATGCCCGGGGGTGCGGCCGCGCGCCCACCAGCAGCCCGTCGCTGCCGCCCGTGTGCGCCGGGTGCCGCATGATCGCCCGGACGTTCCCCTCGTCCCCGACGTGCTGCAGGATGGTGATCCCGAGGTCGTCCTCGATGAGCAGCCGCCGGAAGTCCTCGAACCCCGCGACCTTGGTGCCCACGCGTTCCGCGAGCCCGGCCGTCCGGGCGCCGGAGATCTGGATGGTGTCCCACTCCACCGGCACCCCGTGGCAGCCGTCGGAGCCTTCGACCTCCATGACGTGCCGGATGCGTTCGGCGGTCCCGGGGTCGCGCAGCCGCTCCAGCGCCCGGTTCGGCCCGCCTTCGGAGGCCCAGCCCGGCAGCAGCGCGGCCAGCGTCGTCGAGCCCGGCAGGTAAGGGTAGGTGTCCAGGGTGATGTCGCAGCCGCCGGCGATCGCGGCGTCCAGCAGGTCGAGCAGCTCCCCGGCCCGCCCTTTGTTGACGGCGAAGTTCATGGTCGCGTGGGCGAGGTGCAGGGGACAGCCGGACCTGCGGGAGACCTCGACCATCTCGGCGTAGGCCTCGAGGGCTCCCGCGCCGTAGGACCTGTGGTGCGGAGCGTAGAACCCGCCGAGCGCGCCGACGACCTCGCACAGCTGGACCAGCTCTCCGGTGCCGGCGTACATGCCGGGGGTGTAGGTGAGGCCGGAGGACATGCCGACCGCGCCTTCCGCCATGGCCGCCGCGACCAGGCGCCTCTGCTCGGCGATCTCACCGTCGGTGGCCGGGCGGTCGTCCCAGCCCATGACGAGCATCCGGACCGACCCCTGGGGGACCAGGTAGCAGGCGTTGACCGCGATGCCCTGGTCGAGGCGGTCGAGGTACTCCCCCACCGACCGCCAGTTCCAGTCGAAGCCCCCCGGGTCGCCGTTCCATCCGGCGATCTGCCGGCGGAGCTGCCCGAGGGTGGTGTCGTCGACGGGCGCGTAGGACAGCCCGTCCTGGCCGAGCACCTCGCAGGTCACGCCCTGGCTCACCTTGGCCAGGTGGTCGGGTTCGGCCAGCAGCCGCAGGTCGGAGTGGGCGTGCATGTCGATGAAGCCGGGAGCGAGGACCAGCCCGGTGCCGTCGATGGCCGGGCCTCCGGTGGCGTCGGGGCCGATCTCGGCGATCCGGCCGAACCTGACGCCGACGTTCGCGACGTACGGCGCGCCGCCGGTGCCGTCGGCGACGGTGACGTTCTTGAAGATCATCTAAAAGAACGTCCTCAGCAGGCCGACGACGGCGTCACCGTCGACGAGGGGTACCAGGTCCCATTTGTCCATGGCGGTACAGGGGTGGGAGAGGCCCATCCGCACGACGTCGCCGCAGGCCAGGTCGCAGGCGGGGTCGACGGCGAGGTAGGTGTGCTGGTCCATGACCGCGGTGACCCGGGCGCCCTCGAGCTCGCCCTTGCCGCGCGCGTACTGCGGCTCGGGCAGCCCCTCGTCGAAGGGCAGGTCGCGCTTGCCCGCGTCGAGCAGGGCGAGGCCCGGCTCGGGCCGGGAGATGACGCGGGCCCACCCGTGCATCGCCGGCCGGAACGGGACGCCGGTCCGAAACGGCGAGATCTCGCGGTAGAAGCCGTCGTCGTGGATGACGTAGGCGCCCGACCGCAGCACCAGCCGGGCGGGAAGCCCGCCGAGCACGTCCACCACCTGGTCGAAGTACGCGCTGCCGCCCGCGGTGAGGATGGGCTCGCCGGTCTCGAAGGCGAGCCGCCCGAACAGGCCGGCCAGCCCCTCGAGGTAGCGGCGCACCGCCGCCAGGCTGGCGGGGGACGCGTCGTGGCCGTAGGACCCCTCGTATCCGGCGAGCCCCGCCAGGCGCAGCGACGGCGCGGCCCGTACCGCGTCGGCGACCGCGACCGCCTCGGCGGCGCCGCGGACGCCCGTGCGCCCGCCGGGGGCGCCCAGTTCCAGGCACACGTCCACCGGTCGCCGCGTTCCGCGCAGGGCGGCGTCCATGATCTCGACGGAGCGGACGGAGTCCACCCAGCACAGGAAGTGGAAGCCGGGATCCTCCTCGAGCTCCCGCCTGATCCAGGCGAGCCCGGCCGGGTCCAGCAGCGCGGCGGCGAGCATGACCCGGGACACGCCGAACGCCCGGGCGACCCGCAGTTGCGGGAGGTTGGCCAGGGTGATCCCCCAGGCGCCCGCCTCGAGCTGCCGCCGCCACAGCTCCGGCGCCATCGTCGTCTTGCCGTGCGGCATCAGGGTGACGCCCGCCTCGGCGGCCCAACGCGCCATCAGCGTGATGTTGTGCTCGATGGCGGTGTCATCGAGGGTCAGCAGCGGCGTGCCGAAGTCGGCGAGGACCGGTCCGTCCGCCAGGAAGCCGGCCACGGTGCCGGTGACGCCCGTGGGCAGTGCCTTGTACCGCCAGTCGAGAGGCTCATCGCGCAGCGCCTTGATCTTCTCCGCGTCGATGCTCATCGCACCACCCATCGCATTGCGTATTTTGCAACGTCCGTTGCGCTGTGTGTCAGTGTGTTCTAGCATCGCCGTCCAGTGGCGGTCAACGGTGCGCCCGGAACGGACGGCATGGGACGGCCGCGGCCGGGGTGGACGGCGGAGGTGCGCAATGAGCCAGAGCCTGGCCCGCGCTTTGCGGATCCTGGCCGACCTCGCCGAGGGCGCCCGCTCGCTGGACGAGCTGGCGTCACTGCTCGGCGTGCACAAGACGACCGTGCTGCGGCTGCTGCGGACCCTGGAGCAGGACCGGTTCGTGTACCGCGACGGCGCCTACCGCTACCGGCTGGGCTCCCGGCTGTTCGCGCTGTCCAGCCGCGCCCTCGAGCAGCGGGAGGTCCGCGGCGTCGCGGCGCCGCATCTCGCGCGGCTCAACCAGGCGACCGGGCAGGCCGTCCACCTCGGCGCCTGCGAGGACGGCGAGGCCATCTACATCGACAAGTACGACGGCCGGCACCCGGTACGCATGTACTCGCGGATCGGGCTGCGCATGCCCCTGCACTGCACCGCCATCGGCAAGACCCTGCTCGCGGGCATGCCGCGAGCCGAGCGGGAGCGGGTGGTGGAGCGGATCGACTACCACCCCTTCACGCCGAACAGCATCACCGGGCCCGAGGCCCTGCTCGCCGAGCTGGACCGGGTGACCGCCCAGGGGTACGCGGTGGACCACGCCGAGCACGAGACCTTCATCAACTGCGTCGGCGCGGCCGTCAGGGACGCCGCCGGCGAGGTGGTGGCCGCGGTGTCGATCTCGGTGCCCGACATGGTGCTGGGCTACGAAGGAGTGCTCGAGCTGGTCCCCCAGCTGCTCGCGACCGCCCGGGCCATCTCCGTCGACAGCGGCTGGGACCCTTCTCCGGCCGGCGGCGGCCAGGATCACATCTGAGAGGAATCACATATGGCGACCAAGACGGCGGTGCTCACCGACGGCGCGCCCGCTCCCGCGTGGGTGTTCTCCCAGGGAGTGCGCAAGGGCCCCCTGCTGCAGGTGTCCGGGCAGGGCCCGCAGGATCCGGCCACCGGGGAGTACGTGCACCCGGGCGACGTCAAGGCGCAGACCCGAAGGGCGCTGGAGAACGTCAAGGCCGTCCTGACCGCGGGCGGCGCGAGCGTCGAGGACGTGCTGATGTTCCGCGTCTACCTCACCGAGCGCGCCGGCTTCGGCCCGATGAACGAGGCGTACGGCGAGTTCGTCAAGGAGAACTGCCCGAGCGGCGTGCTGCCGTGCCGCACCACCGTCTTCGTCACCCTGCCGCACGAGTCGATGCTGGTCGAGATCGACGCCCTCGCCTGCGTCGGCTGAGCCTCATCGGCGGTCCCGCCCCGCGCGGGGCGGGGCTCAGCGTCGTGTGGAGTCCACGGCTTCGGCGTGTTCTCCCGGCGCCGGGTGGAAGTCGGTGAAGGTGAACGCCTCGGGGCCGGGGCCGTCCGCCTTCAGGGTCGCAAGCCGCCTCATGGCCTCCGCCAGGGAGGGCGTGTGCCCCTCGGGGATCCACCACATCACGCTGTACGGCTCGGCCATGCGGTGGAACCACTCGCGGCGGCGGCGCAGCACCTCGAGGTGGCCGCTGCGGTAGACGTAGTTCCACAGCGCGTCGCGTGACGCCCACGCCGAGAAGTTGACCAGCAGCATGTCGCCGTAGTCGTGCTGGATGGTGTCGGTGGGGGCGTCGCCGCCTTTGAGCCGCCAGACGAACCCCGGGGCCGCGTCCGCGAGGGCGTTGACGGGTTCCAGGGCCGCGACGAAGTCGGCGAGCTCGGGGGAGTCCACGGGGGCGCGCATGTGGGCGACGTTGAGCTGAGCCAGGTGCATGGCCCTCAGGAGATCACGCCGCCCGCTTCTATGTCAATCTTCATTTGTTTTAGAAAAGGCGACACAGCACTCCCCTGGACGCGGGTCGAGCCGCGCCGAGACCCGGGGGTCGCCGAGAGCCGACAGCAGGCCCTGGCAGAGGGCGAGGTTGAGCGAGCAGACCAGGACGGGGCGCTCCTCCGCCAGCACATGGAAGGGGCAGTTGCGCAGGCGGACCACGCCGTCCTCGTCGTACGGCTCGTAACCGCGCTCCCCCAGCGTCTCGCGCAGATCGGCGGCCTTGGCGCGCTCCCCCAGCCGGCGGGCGGCGTTCTCGGCCGCCTCCTCGGCGCCGAGCGCGTCCACGGCCTCGGCGAGCACCAGGGCAAGGGTGCGGTAGTCACGCGGAGGGACGCTGACCTGGCGCTCCACCGGAGAGCGCCGGTACACCTTGGCCGGTCGCCCGCTCCCGGGCCCGGCGCGCCCGCTCAACCGGCGAAAGCCGGTCTCCAGCAGGCCGCTCTCCACGAGCTTGTCCAGGTGGAAGGCCGCCAGGGTGCGGCTCACGCCCGCGGCCCGCGCGGCCTCGTCCCGCCCCACCTCACGGCCCTGCGCGGCCACGAAGTCGTACAGCGCCCGCCGGACCGGATCGTGCAGCGCACCGAGGACGTCCAGATCGTCACCGCTCACAGCGGCGAGTCTAGGGCGGCGCCGCCGGCGGGCGGGATGAGCGTCACCGGCCGACGGCCTTTACAAAGTAGATCTGCGTTGCCGGCGCGGAGCCGGCCATCCCGCTGGAAGGCGGGCTCAGTAGGTGCCGAGGACGTCGACCACGAAGACCAGGGTGTCGGTGCCCTTGATCTTGTCGCCGGAGCCGGCCTTGCCGTAGCCGAGGTCCGGCGGGATCGACACCAGCACCCGGCTGCCGACCGGGACGCCGACCAGGCTCTGGTCCCAGCCCTTGATGACCTTGCCGACGCCGATCGGGAACATCACCGGCTCGCCGCGGCCCCAGCTGCTGTCGAACTCGGTGTCGCTGCCCCAGATCTTGCCGGTGTAGTGCACCAGGACGGTCTGGCCCGACTTGACCGCCGGGCCGCTGCCCTTGATCACGGTCTTGGCGACGAGGCCCTTCGGCGCTTTCACGTCGGTCTTGGTGGTCAGCTTGGGCGCCTGGTCGCCGCCGGGGTTCTCGAGCTTGACGCCCTCGAGCCCGGGGTCGGTGGCGGTGCCGTGGGCGGCCTTGGCGGTGGGCACGCCCATCACGTCGACGACGTAGACGCTCGCGATGGAGGTGTCCGCGCCCTGCGACTTGGCCTGCTCGACCTGCTCGGGGGTCAGGCTGTCCTTGGCGACGACGGCGAGGAAGCGCCCGCCGGGCTTGCTGTCCTGGAAGGCCTTGTACACCACTCCGGGAAGCTTGGCGTCGACCTTGATCAGCTGGGGCGCGCCGTCATCGTAGGTGGAGCCCGACGCCGCGTTGGTCTTGCCGTCCCAGCTGTAGGCGGTGAGGTTCGCGACCACCGAGTCGCCGTCCTTGACCGCCGCCCCCTGGCCCTGGGAGATCGTCTGCGACGAGGAAGTCGCGGGCGGCTTGCCCGCGGGGAAGCTCACTTGCGGTTTCTTGCCGAACTCCCCGGCCACCTTGACGCCGGTCGCGGGCGACGCGGGTTTCGCGGTGACGTCGCCGTTGCTACCGCAGGCGGCGGCGAACAGCAACGGCAGAGCGGCGAGAAGGGCCAGTCGGCGCATGGGTATCCTTCGGAAAGACGTCACGTTCGCGTAACACTACCGGACGGTCACGACCGCGCGAGTCGGCCTGACTCGATCTTGCCGAAGTGTGACCTCATCTTCGGGTTCGCTTCGTCCGGCAGGGCCGCCCATCTCGGACGATCTCCTCGCGCCACCTGTGGCCGCACGCGCCTCCCGGCGCCGTCCCGGCCCGCGCCGGCCTCTCGTCCGGCGATCGCCGGAAACTTTCATCGGCCATGGGCTCCGGCAGACCTCGGCGCAGGCCCGCCGACCCCGGACCGCGCGCTCCCCCGGGGCCGCGCTCCCCAGCCCCGCGCACTCCCCCGGGTGTCCCGCTCGGCGCCGGAGCACCGGCGGGACGCCCGGGGGTGGGGCTCACATCCCGGCGATGAGCTTGTCGACCCTCTCGTCCACGCTGCGGAACGGGTCCTTGCAAAGGACGGTGCGCTGGGCCTGGTCGTTCAGCTTCAGGTGCACCCAGTCGACGGTGAAGTCGCGGCGCTTCTCCTGCGCCTTGCGGATGAACTCGCCACGCAACCGCGCCCTGGTCGTCTGCGGGGGCACCGACTTGGCCTCGAAGATCTTCAGGTCGGAGGCCACGCGCTCCACGGCGCCGCGGCGCTGCAGGAGGTAGAACAGCCCTCTCTTGCGGTGCACGTCGTGGTAGGCGAGGTCGAGCTGGGCGACCCTCGGGGAGGACAGCGGCAGGTCGTACTTGTTGCGGTAGCGCTCGATGAGCTGGTACTTCGTCACCCAGTCGATCTCGCGCGAGACCAGGTCCAGGTCGCCGGTCTCCACCGCACGCAGGGTGCGCTCCCACAGTTCCAGGACCCTGCGCGTGATCACGTCACCGCCCCGGCGGTCGACGAAGTCGCGGGCCTTCGAGAGGTACTCCTGCTGGATCTCCAGCGAGGAGGCCTCGCGCCCGTTGGCCAGGCGCACGCGCCTGCGTCCGGTCATGTCATGCGACACCTCGCGGATCGCTCTTATCGGGTTCTCCAGGCTCAGGTCGCGCAGGACGGTGCCGGCCTCCACCATGCGCAGCACCAGGTCGGTCGCCCCGACCTTGAGCAGCATGGTGGTCTCGCTCATGTTGGAGTCGCCGACGATGACGTGCAGGCGGCGGAACCGCTCGGCATCGGCGTGCGGCTCGTCGCGGGTGTTGATGATCGGGCGCGACCGGGTCGTGGCGCTCGACACCCCTTCCCAGATGTGCTCGGCGCGCTGGGAGACGCAGTAGACCGCGCCGCGCGGCGTCTGCAGCACCTTGCCGGCCCCGCAGATGATCTGCCGGGTGACCAGGAAGGGGATCAGGACGTCGGCGAGCCGCCCGAACTCGCCGTGCCTGCCGACGAGGTAGTTCTCGTGGCACCCGTAGGAGTTGCCGGCCGAGTCGGTGTTGTTCTTGAAAAGGTAGATGTCACCGGCGATGCCCTCTTCGCGCAACCGCTTCTCGGCGTCGACGAGCAGGCCTTCTAGGATGCGCTCCCCCGCCTTGTCGTGGGTGACGAGCTCCACGACGTTGTCACACTCGGGGGTGGCGTATTCGGGATGGCTGCCCACGTCGAGATACAGGCGGGCGCCGTTGCGGAGGAAGACATTGCTCGATCGGCCCCAGGACACGACTCTGCGGAAGAGGTAGCGCGCCACCTCGTCCGGGGACAGCCTGCGCTGCCCCCTGAACGTGCAGGTGACGCCGTACTCGTTCTCCAAGCCGAAGATGCGACGATCCATCACATCACACTATGTCCCCGGGGGGCCGGAAGGGAGAGATCTCCGCCGGGTTTCGAGGCGAGGAACCTCTACCGCCGCCTCTAGGGCGTAAAGATCTCCACGACCTTGACGATCCTCCCGCTCTCGGTGGTGATCAGCGCGGCGCGCCCGCCGGTCCTGGCCTTGGCGATCAGGGCGGCGCGGGAGCAGCGCGCGTTCCCCAGACCCCAGTCGTCGACGGTGGCGTCCATGCCCTCGCAGCCGGTGGCGCTGAGGAAGACGACGTCGCCCGCGATCGGCGCGGCGTAGACGGTGGCGTCGCCTTCGGGCGGCCCCTCGAAGTACCCCTCGGTGTTAACGCCCTTCACCCACTTGACGGGGACGTACTCGACGACGTCCTCGCCGGTGAGGGCGCGGATCATGCCGCGCAGGACGCCGTTGGAGCGCGGGCTGACGTGCTTGGTGAAGTCGTGGCCGGGGTCGGCCTGGAACTCGGTGCCGAAGATCTTCGGCGCGGGGTACGACGGGTGGGCGGCGGGCCGGAAGGGTTTCGTGGAGGGGCCGCCGGGAGGGGCCGGCGAGGAGGTGCCCGCGGGCGGCGTGGCGGCCGGGCCGCCGCCGGAGGGCGCGGGTGAGACCGCCACCGAGGAGGTGCCCGCGCCGGACGCGGTGCCGTTCGTCGCCGAGCAGGCGGTCATGGCGGCCAGGCCCGCGGCGAGGGAGAGCGGCAGGGCGGCCCGTCGGAGGACGTCTAAGGGGGTCACGTCCCCATCAGACATGGTGCCGGGCCACGAAGCCGGTCCCGCCGGGAGTGATCTGGATCACTCCGCCGAAGAGACGTACGTCCCGGCCCCTACTGCGCTGGGACCGGGACGAGAACCGCGTTCGATGGACCTCGGGGAGAACCGGCCTCAGTCACCGGACCCGGTGTCGATGTCACCCTCGGGAGCGGTCGCCGGCGACTCACCGGGACCTCCGTTCAGGGCGTCCCCGGTGTCGGGAGAGACGGTGGGCTCCGCCGACGGCTTGGCGCCGGCCGCCCCGGTGGCGATCAGGCGCTCCAGGCGCGCGCCGGTCAGGCGCTGGAACTTGCGGTGCTCCCTGGTGCGGTCGAGCACAGCGACCTCGAGCTGCGACACCGGCGGGCGCTCGCCGCCTGGCTCGGTCAGCGCGCCCAGGGCGACGTCCAGCGCCTCGGCCAGCGGCATGCCCTGGCGGAAGCGGTCCTTCAGCCGGCCCGCGACCGTGTCGGCCACGCCGCCCATCACCACGAACCCGTGCTCGTCGGCGACCGAGCCGTCGAAGGTGAGGCGGTAGATCTGGTCGTCCTCGGGCGCGTCTCCGACCTCGGCGACGACGAGTTCGACCTCGTACGGCTTGCGCGACTCGGTGAACACCATGCCGAGCGACTGGGCGTAGAGGTTGGCGAGGCCACGGGCGGTGACGTCGCTGCGGTCATAGGTGTAGCCGTTGATGTCGGCGTAGCGGATGCCGCCGAGCCGCAGGGCCTCGAACTCGTTGTACTTGCCGACCGCGGCGAACCCGATGCGGTCGTAGATCTCGCTGATCTTGTGCAGCGCCCGGGAGGCGTTCGGGGCGACGAACAGAATGCCGTTCTCGTACTGCAGCACCACGACGCTGCGGCCGCGCGCGATGCCCTTCCGCGCGAAATCGGCCTTGTCCCGCATCTCCTGTTCGGGGGACACATATCCAAAGGGCATGGACACCGGTGGTGATCCTCTCGTGGCCGTGGGTGGTGACTAGCGCAGCGGGGCGGTGGGTCCGTCAGGCTCGGTCATGCGGCGGTCGAGCACCTGCCGGACGTACGCCTCGACCTCCTCGTCGGACAGGCGGCGGTAGCCGTCCTCGGTGATCACCGCGACCAGCGGCCAGATCTTGCGGGTGACGTCGGGACCACCGGTCGCCGAGTCGTCGTCCGCGGCGTCGTAGAGCGACTCGACGCAGGCGAGCACGGTGTCCTCCAGGGAGGCGCCCTCGCGGTAGAGCTTCTTCAGCGCCCCGCGGGCGAACAGCGAGCCCGAGCCGATCGAGGCGTAGTTGGTCTGCTCGTAGGGGCCGCCGCCCACGTCATAGGAGAAGATGCGGCCGGTGCCGGCGTCCTCGTCGTAGGCCGCGAACAGCGGCACCACGACCATGCCCTGCATCGCCATCGGCAGGTTGGCCCTGATCATCGTGCCGAGGCGGTTGGCCTTGCCCTCCACCGACAGCATGCGGCCTTCACGCTTCTCATAATGCTCCAGCTCCACCAGATAGAGCCGGGCCATCTCGATGCCGGTGCTCGCGGCCCCCGCGATGCCCATGCAGGAGTAGTCGTCGGTGCGGAAGACCTTCTCCATGTCCTTCTGGGAGATGTAGTTGCCCGAGGTGGCCCTCCGGTCGCCCGCCATCACGACGCCGTCCGCGAAGGTGGCCGCGACGATGGTGGTCGCATGCGGGATCTGGTGGGCGACGGAGCCCGCCGCGGACTCGAATCTTCCCGGGAGGAGCCCCGGAGCATAGGACCCGACGAACTCGGTGAACGACGTCGATCCCGTGTCCAGGAACAGGTTGTTCATCCAGCCCCGCTGTGCTGCCACGCGACTCCCTCCCAAGCGCCTTACAACTCCTACGCCGACCCTACTCGTGGTGCTGTCGTGGTTGCACTTCCCACGATCAGCTCAGCGCGAACCCCTTTCGCCCATCCAGTCCCATCTTCCCCAAAATTAATCTTTACGGATCAGACCGGGCATGCAATTGTCGAGTTGTCGTGACATGAACACAGCAACCCCCTCGTCCCCAAGGGGAGGTCCCCCGTTGAGACACGCACGATCCCTCGCCGTACTGGCCGCCGCCGCGCTCTCCCTCACCGCGTGCGGCTCCGGAGGATCCTCCGGAGACGGTGACACCACTTTGACGATCACGGCCAACGCCATCTCCGGCGGGAAGAACGCCGCCACCGCCGACTGGACCAAGAACTGGCTGATCCCCAAGTTCGAGGAGGCCCAGAAGGCCAAGGGCAAGACCGTCCACGTGCTGTTCCAGCCGAACGGCGTCGACGACGAGCAGTACAAGACCAAGATCGCCCTGGACCTCAAGTCCGGGGCCGGCGCCGACGTGATCGACCTCGACGGCATCTGGGTGGGCGAGTTCGCCCAGGCCGGGTACATCAAGCCGCTGACCGAGACGGCGGGCGCCGAGGTCGAGCAGTGGGAGGGCTGGAGCCAGATCCCGCAGGCCGTCCAGGGGCTCGGCATCTTCGACGGCAAGAAGTACGGGCTGCCGCAGGGCACCGACGGCCGCGTCCTGTACTTCAACAAGACCCTCTTCGCCAAGGCCGGCCTGCCCGCCGACTGGCAGCCCAAGAGCTGGCAGGACATCCTCGACGCCGGTGCGGCGCTGAAGAAGGCGGGCGTCCAGACGCCCCTGCAGATCAACGCGGGCACCGCGATGGGCGAGGCGACCTCCATGCAGGGGGCGCTGCCGCTGCTCGTCGGCGCCGGCACGGAGATCTTCTCAGGCGGCAAGTGGACCGGCGCGTCGCAGGGCCTCAAGGACGTCCTCGGCTTCTACCGGCAGATCTACACCACCGGCCTAGGCGACCCCCGGCTGCAGCAGGAGGCCAAGGGCCGCGACAAGTCGTTCCAGGAGTTCGCCGACGGCAAGATCGGCGTCCTGGCGGAGGGCGACTACTTCTGGCGGGCCGTCGTCGAGCCCAAGCTCGGCGTCGCCCCGATGCAGGACCGCGACAAGACCGTCGGCTACGCCCTGATCCCCGCCAAGCAGCCCGGCGCCGGGGTACGCGGCCAGGACTTCGTCAGCATGTCCGGCGGTGCCGTCCGCGTGCTCAACCCCAAGTCCAAGAACGCCAAGCTCGCCTGGGAGCTGCTGTCGTTCATGCACGGCGCCGAGGCCACCAAGGCCAGCCTGGGCGGCGAGGCCCGGATCACCTCGCGCACCGACGTCAACGACGAGGTGCTGGCCCCCGACCCGATGCTCGGCTACGTCGCCGAGAAGGTGCTGCCCATCACCTCCTACCGGCCCGGCCTCGCGGTCTACCCGCAGGTCTCGGTCGCCCTCCAGGAGGCCACGGCCGACATCGTCGCCGGTAAGAGCGTCGACGAGGCCGCCGCCGCCTACCAGAAGAAACTGGAAGGCCTCGTCGGCGGCGCCGCCAACATCGCACAATGATCGATCCTTCCAAGACGGAGCGCGCGCGTGAAGCCGCGCCGGTGGCCTGACTGAGGAGGGAGCAAGTGCGAGGAACGAGCGCTTGTGAGCGACGAAGGAAGGCCGCCGGCTCAAGGGCGGCTTCACGCCGCGTGAGCGAAGCGAGCGCCGTGAACACAGAGCGAGCGCAATGAACACAGAGCGAGCGCAATGAGCACAGACGCTGCTGGGCTCGGGAGGGCCAGGGCGGTGGGGTTCGTGTTCCCCGCCCTGGTCCTCATCGGGGTGTTCCTGATCTTCCCGGCCCTCTGGACGATCTACCTGGGTCTCACCGACTTCAGGCTCACCGGGCTCGCGGCCGCCGATCCGCAGATCGTGGGCGTGGACAACTACACCGCCGCCCTCGGGGACGAGCGGTTCCACACCTCGCTGTGGCTGACCGTGCAATTCGTGCTGGGGTCGGCGATCATCGGGCAGGCGGGGCTGGGCTTCTCGATCGCCTGGGCGCTGCGCAACCGCACCGGCCCGGTGAAGCGGGTGGTCGAGGGCCTGGTGCTGCTCGCCTGGATCCTGCCCTCGTCGGTGGTGGCGTTCCTGTGGATCGCCCTGCTCGACCGCGACCAGGGCACGCTGAACGCGCTGCTGCACATGCCCGGGTTCGCCTGGCTGCTGGACCACCCGATGCTGTCCATCATCGTGTTCAACACCTGGCGGGGCACCGCGTTCTCGATGATGCTGTACGGCGCGGCGCTGGAGAACGTGCCGCCCTCCCACCTGGAGACGGCCAGGCTGGCCGGGGCCTCGACGTTCCAGCAGCTGCGCGACGTGGTGTTCCCGAGGATCAGAGGGCACATGCTGACCAACCTGCTGCTGATCAGCCTGTGGACGTTCAACGACTTCACGAGCTTCCAGATCACGGCGGGCGGGCCGGAGGGCAGGTCGGAGATCCTGCCGGTCTACATCTACAACGTGGCCCTCAGCGGCGGGCGGCTCGGCTTCGGCGCGGCCGTGTCGTTCCTGGTCCTGCTCATCAACCTGGTGCTCGCGCTGGTGTACCTGCGGCTGCTGCGCGGCCGGAGGGGGGCGGAGGCATGACGGTGGGTCAAGAGCACGACCAGGCCGTGACGCGGGCGGTGCCGCCGGCGCGGGCGGCACGGGCGGACACCGGCCGCGTGCGCCACGCGATGGGGGCGATCGGGCGGGCCACCTTCCTCGCGGCCGTCGCGGGGTTCTTCGCGCTGCCGCTGCTGTGGCTGGCCACCGCCCCGTTCGACGCCCATCCGACGATCACGGCGTCATTCCCGGAGTTCACGCTCAACAACTTCCGGTCGCTGCTGGACAACCCCTACGTCCTGACCTCGCTGGGCAACTCGGTGCTGCAGGCGGCGGGCAGCGCGGTGCTGGTGGTGGTCCTGGCGGCGCTGGCGGCGTACGCGCTGTCACGGGTGCGCATCCCGGGCAGGGACGCCCTGCTGTACGTGCTGCTGCTGCTGTCGTCGGTGGTCACCGGCACCGCCGCCATGGTGCCGATCTTCGAGCTGGCGACCCGGCTCAACCTCATCGACACCCACCTCGGCGTGGTGCTGACGCTGTCGGGAGGGCTGCTCCCGGCCGCGATCTTCATCCTGAAGGACTTCATGGACGGCACCCCCACCTCGTACGAGGAGTCGGCCCGGGTGTTCGGCGCGAGCCCGCTGCAGATCCTGTGGCACATCGTGGTGCCGGTGATCAGGCCGGGCCTCGCCACGATCGCGGTCTGGGCGGTCGCCTCGGTGTGGGGGAGCTTCCTGACGCCGTTCATCCTGCTGCGAAGCCCGGAGAAGTCGCCGGGCGCGGTCATCCTCTACACCCTCTACACCGAGGGCGGCTCCCCCCGCCTGGACCTGATCTCCACCTTCTCGCTGCTCTACTCCCTCCCAGTCGTCCTCATGTACATCTTCGTGAGCCGCAAGTACGGCTTCCGCTTCCACGGAGGGATCAAACGGTGATCTCGCTGCACGGCCTGACCAAGGAGTTCCCCGGCGGGGTCAAGGCGGTCGACGCCCTGGACCTGGAGATCGCCGACGGGGAGTTCTTCGCGCTGCTGGGCCCCTCGGGATGCGGCAAGACGACCTTGCTGCGCACGATCGCCGGCCTGGAGACGCCCACGTCGGGGCGGATCACGATCGGGAACAACGACGTGACCGGCCTGCCGCCAGGCAGGCGCGACGTGGCCATGGTCTTCCAGGACTACGCCCTGTTCCCCCACATGGACGTCACGGCCAACATCGCCTACCCGCTGCGGATCAAGAAGGTGCCGCGCGCCGAGCGGGAGGCCAAGGCGGCCCAGACCGCCTCGCGGCTGAGCCTGTCGGAGCTGCTCGCCCGGCGGCCGGGCCAGCTGTCCGGCGGCCAGCAGCAGCGCGTGGCGCTGGCGCGGGCCATCGCCTGCCATCCCACGGTGTTCCTGTTCGACGAGCCGCTGTCCAACCTGGACGCCCGGATGCGCCTGGAGGCCAGGACGTTCCTCAAGCGCCTCCAGCGCGAACTCGCGGTCACCACGGTGTTCGTCACCCACGACCAGAGCGAGGCGCTGGCCATGGCCGACCGCATCGCCGTCATGTCCGCGGGACGGATCATGCAGGTGGGCACGCCGTCGGAGGTGTTCCAGCGGCCCTCCAGCACGTTCGTGGCCTCGTTCATCGGCTCCACCCCGATGAACCTGCTGCCGGGGGTGGTCAAGGACGGCACGCTGCGGGTGGCCGGGGCCGTGCTCCCCCTGCCCGAGGGCGTCGCCGGCGGCGAAGAGGTCGTGTACGGGCTGCGACCGGAGTACATGGACCTGTCGGTCACCGCCCGCGAGGACGCCTTCGCCGGGCACGTCTCGGTGGTGGAGAACCTGGGCACGTCCTTCCTCGTGACGCTCGAAGTGACCTGCGACTCCGGCGAGCATCTGGTCCAGGCGGTCGTGCCCGAGGACGCCGAGCCCGCCCCGGGCGGCGCCGCCTGGGCCGTCCCGCGCCATCCACGCGCGCTGGTGTACCGCGACGGCGAGCTGGTGACCCCGTGACCTCCTACCCGCCGATCAGGCTGAGCGGGCGGTGGACCCTCGACGACCGGCTGGCCCGGCAGGTGCACGGGGTGGCGTTCACGCTGCCGCCCGGCGCCCGCGCGTTCACGGTGGAGCTGTCCTACGACCGTTCGGCCGGCGTGCTGGACCTCGGCTGCGAGGGCCCGGACCGCTTCCGCGGCTGGTCGGGGGGCGCCCGGTCGCGCTACACGATCGCGCCCACGTGGGCCACGCCCGGCTACCTGCCCGGGGAGCCGGAGCAGGGCACCTGGCAGGTGCTGCTCGGCCTGTACCGCGTCCCGCTGGACGGCCTGCCGTACGACGTCACCGTGACGCCGCACGCCACTCCCCCGGAGCCGCCCGCCCCGCCCGCCGACCCGCCGCCGTCCGCGGTCGTGCCCGCCTCGGCCCGCCGCGGGCTGCCCGCCCTGGACGGCCTGCGGTGGCGGGCCGGCGAGCTGCACGCCCACACCGTCCACTCCGACGGCGTCCTCACGGTGCCCGAGCTCGCGACGCTCGCCCGGTCGCAGGGGCTGGACTTCCTCGCGGTGACCGACCACAACACCGTCAGCCACCACGCCGAGCTGCCCGAGGTGGCGGCGCGCACGGGGATCACCCTGGTCCCCGGCCAGGAGGTCACCACCGACCTCGGTCACGCCAACGCCTTCGGCGACATCGGGTGGGTCGACTTCCGGCGGCCCGCCGACACCTGGGCGAAGGCGGCGTCCGAGCAGGGCGGGCTGCTGTCGGTCAACCATCCCCTGGGCGCCGACTGCGCGTGGCGCCAGCCGTTCACCGAGCGGCCCCGCACCGCCGAGGTGTGGCACTCGGGGTGGTGGGACCGGACGTGGGGCGCGCCCCTGTCCTGGGCGCAGGCATGGCGCGACGACCTGGTCTACATCGGCGGCGGCGACTACCACCGGCCCGAGGAGAACCACCCGCCCGGCGCCCCCTGCACCTGGGTGCTAGCCGAGCCGTCCGGAGAGGGCGGCCGCGCGATCGTGGAGGGCATCCGCGCGGGCCGCACGGCCGTATCGGCCGGCCCGGAGGGGCCGCTGCTGCTGCGGCACGGCGAGGAGTTCCTGATCCTGGACGCCGACGGGCTGGTCCTGTGGGGCCCCGAGCACCGGTCGGTGATCTACGGCGACCGGGTCACACTCCCGGCCCGCCCTGGCCCGCACCGCCTGGAGACCACTCGCAACGAGGTCATGGCCCTGTGCACCTGACCGCGCGCGACGGCGCCACCGAGCCGCCCGTCGTCACCCGGTCATCGCGTCACCAGGATCACGCAGGCCGGTCCCCGGGGTCGCCCCTGACCGGCCGGACACCGCATCCCCGCACTACCCGCCGGAGGCAACCGCGTTGAGTGAGATCGTCGTCGTCCCGCACACCCACTGGGACCGCGAGTGGTACCTGCCCTTCCAGCGCTTCCGCATGGGTCTGGTGCGGATGCTCGACGAGGTGCTCGACACCATGGCGGCCGATCCCGCCTACCGGTTCACCATGGACGGGCAGCTCGCCGCCGTGCAGGACTACCTGGAGATCCGGCCCGAGCGCCGTGCCGACCTCACGCGGTTCGTCGGCGAGGGGCGCTTCGCCGCGGGCCCGTGGACGATCCTGGCGGACGAGTTCCTCTGCTCGGGCGAGACCCTGATCCGCAACCTGGAGTACGGCCTGCGGGGCGCGCGCGAGCTGGGCGGGGCCATGGAGGTGGGGTACCTGCCCGACCAGTTCGGGCACTGCGCGCAGATGCCGCAGATCCTCGCCCTGGCCGGGCTGCCGGTCGCCTGCCTGTGGCGCGGGGTGCCACGCACGGTCGAGCGCGACGCCTTCGCGTGGGAGGGCGCCGACGGCACGGTGATCCGCACCCAGTACCTGCCCGGCGGCTACGGCAACGCGGTCGCCCTGTTCACCGGGCCGCCGGAGGGCCTGCCCGACCGGGTGGCCGCCTTCACCGGCACCATGCGCCCCTGGCGGGCCGACGGACCACTGCTGGCCATGTACGGCGCGGACCACTCGGCGCCCTCGGCCGACATCACCGCCGCCGGGCTCCGCCTGGCCACGCTGGGCGAGTACCTCTCCTCCCCCGAGGTCCTCGACGACGCCGGCGACCTGCCGGTCGTGCGGGGCGAGCTGCGCTCCCACGCCCGCGCCAACATCCTGCCGGGCGTCATCTCAGCCCGTGTCCATCTGAAGCAGGCCATGGGGCGCGCCGAGCGGGTCGTGATCCGGTACGCCGAGCCGCTGTCGGCCCTGTGGCTCGGCGACGGCACCCCCGGCGGCCCGGCCACCGGCGAGCGGACGGCGAGCCGGCGGCTGATCGAACTGGCCTGGCGCAGCCTGGTGGCCTGCAGCGGGCACGACTCCATCACCGGCTGCGGCGCGGACGACACCGCCCAGCAGGTCTGGGCGCGGATCGCCGAGGCGGAGCAGATCGGGCAGGCGGTGGCCGACCTGGTGAGCGCCTCGCTCGCCGCGGCGGCGCGCCGCGACCAGCTCGTCGTGGTCAACCCCTCCCCCTTCGCGCGGACCGCGCTGGTGCTGGCCGACCTGCCGGAGGAACGGTCCGTCCTGACCGCCTTCGACGGCTCCGCGGTGCCGACGCAGGTGCTGGACAGGGCGCCCACCCTGCTGGACGAGTCGTCCATGGACGACCTGGCCTCGCTGCTCGGGCGCGTCCACGAGCGGGAGCTGTTCGGCCACGAGATCGTCTCCTGGTCCGCCGGGGACGGCGTCTTCACCGTGCTCGTCAGCCGCCACGCGAGCACCGGCTACCGGTACGCCGACCTGAAGGCCGCCATCGTGGCGGCGGCGACGGAAAGGCCCGGCCCGTGGCTGGTCCGCACGCTCGCCGAGCCGGTCGTGACGGTCGCGGCGCGCGTCGAGGTGCCCGCCCTGGGCCGCACGGTGCTGACCTCCCTCTCCTCCCCCGGCGGCGGCCCCCCGGCCCCCCGCACCGAGGCCGGCACCCGAGGGGCGGACCCGGCTGCGGCGGACGCGGGTGTCACCGCGACAGGCACGGGGGACTCGGGCGCGGACGCCGCCGAGGCGGGTGCCGGAGGCGTTCTGGACAACGGCCTGCTGCGGGTGTCGGCGGAGGCGGACGGCACGCTGACGCTGACGACCCCCTCGGGGCTGCGGGCGGGCGGCGTAGGCCGGATCGTCGACGGCGGCGACGCCGGCGACACCTACAACCACGCCCCGCCGTCCGAGGACCGTCTCGTCGAGGTGCCCGCCTGGGTCACGGTCACGCCGGTCTGCTCCGGACCGCTGGTCTCGGTACTGGAGATCACGCGGGGATACCGCTGGCCGAGCCAGGCGACGGGCGGCGCGCGCTCGCGGGAGGACGCCGAGGTCGCCGTCACCACCCGCGTGGAGCTGCGGGCGGGCGAGCCGTTCGCCCGCCTGGCGACCACGTTCCACAACCCGTGCCGTGACCACCGCGTGCGCTGGCACGCCTCCCTGCCCCGGCCGGCGGCGGAGTCGTTCGCCGGTGGCCAGTACGCGGTCGTGCGGCGCGGGCTGACCGGCGAGGGAGGCTGCGGCGAGGAGCCGCTGCCGACCTTCCCCGCGTCGGGCTTCGTCGCGGCGGGCGGCCTCGCCGTGCTGCTCGACCACGTCACCGAGTACGAGCTGCCATGCCCGCCCGGAGGCGGGACGAGCGGCGAGCTGGCGCTCACCCTGCTGCGGGCGGTGGGGTACCTGTCGCGCAACCACAACGCCTTCAGGGACGAGCCGGCGGGCCCGCAGATCGCCACGCCGGACGCCCAGTGTCCTGGGCCGGTCACGACGCGGTTCGCCGTGCACCTCTACGAGGGGGGCTGGGACCAGGCAGGCCTCGCCCGCCTGGCCGAGGAGTACCGGCACGACCTGCTGGCCGTACAAGGCTCAGCCGCGACGGGAACCGCATCGAGTCCACGCGCGGCCACCCCGGCCGGACCGGGTGCGGCCGTGCCGGAGGCGGCCGGGGGTGCGGCGGTGGCGCCGGTCTCGCGGCTGGAGGTGAGCGGCGAAGGGGTGACGCTGGGCGCCCTGCGAGAGCGGGACGGATGGCTGGAGGTGCGCCTGGTGGCCGAGCATCCCGTGGACACCGAGGCGGTGATCAGCGGCCGGTTCACGGCGGCGCGGACGGCCGACACTCTTGGGCGGCCCATCGGCGCGCTGGAGGTCGTCGACGGCCTCCTGAGGGTGCCGCTGCGCGCGTTCGAGATCGCGACAGTGCACCTCGCCTGACCGGCGTGCGCTCGGCCTGACCTGCGGCGCACCTGGCCTGACCGGGGAGCATCCGGTCTGACCGGCAGTGGATCCGGCCTGGCCTGCGGTGCACCAGATCTGACCGGAGGGCGCCTGACCTGGGGCGCGCCTGGCTTGATCGGGGGCGCCTCGTCTGGGCGGCGGGGCGCCCCCCGGAAGGCGGAGCGGGCTTCGCGCCCGAGCGCCCTCCGGGGGCGGCGTGCGCCACCAAGGTGACGCGGGGTCTATCCTCCCTGCCCCTTACTGACCACCCTTTTGCACGTAGCTGCGGACGAACTCCTCAGCGTTCTCCTCGAGGACCTCGTCGATCTCGTCGAGGATCGCGTCGACGTCGTCGGTGAGCTTTTCCTGACGCTCCTGGACGTCCGGAGACGCCTGTGCCTCGGTCTCCTCGACCTCGGCATCCTGGCGGCCGGTCTGCTTCTGGCCGCCGGTGTCCTTCGTCGCCATGTGGTACCTCCGCTTGGGGGACGCATCTAATTCATATCTTCCCCGAACCGGACGACATTTCGCGCGGATCGTCCGGCGATCTACGCGAGTCGTCTGGAGGAGGGCCGTCCCGTCAGACAACCTCCCCGGAAGGGCCCATGGCAAATCGGATGACTTACCAGGATTTATCCCACTGGACAGTACCCCTATCCAATGTTTGGATAGGGGTACTGTCCAGTCTCTGGAGGTCCGATGTCCCCGGCGTCGCTCAGCACCGCAGGGGTGCTGCTCATCACCGTCACCGCCGTCGCCTTGGGCGGCGCTTCCCTGCTGTCCTTCATCGGCCGGCGCACTCCCGGCTATCTCGACAACCCCGTACGGCGGGGCCTGTGGCGGGCGGGCCACGCCCACGCCGGGGTCCTCGTGCTGTTCGCCCTCGCCGCGATGCCCTACGTCGACCAGGCGGACCTCTCAGACGGCCTCAAAGGCCTCGTACGCGCCCTGATCGTCGCGGCGCCGATCCTCATGCCCCTGGGCTTCTTCCTGTCGGTCCTGCGGCCCGGCGACACCCGGCCGAACAAGCTGATCTGGCTGACCGGCCTCGGGGGCCTCTGCCTGGCGGCGGGCACCCTCCTCCTGGGTGTCGGACTCGTTTGACATCCTCCCCGGCGTCAACGCCGGGGACTCCCCCACGTCGCCGTGAGGTCCTTACTGCTTCCGCTCTTGACGCCCCAGACCGCCGGCCGTTCCCGGTAGCGGGCGGCCTGCAGCGGGTTGACCGCCGGCACCGTGTACCCCGCGGCGACCAGCGCACCCACCCACGGACCCCGGCCGGTCTCGATCCCGACGATCACCACCGCATCATCGGCGTTCTCTCCGAACTGCCCACCGATCATTGCGTGCAACCGGGCCATGCCCGCCACACCCTCCGGCAGCCGCGCCTTGGCCCCTGAAGGGGACCACATTCATCCCCGCCCTGAAGGACAGGGCCTTCTGCGGCTTCCGTGTAAATCAGATCGTCACCCCGGGCCGTATGGCATTCTGTGATGATCCGCCCATAGGCATCCCGCTCCGGACGCGGACGGAGCGGCCGTGGGGGCAGGGCACGATGCCAACTGTGAACGGGTGAAATGAAAGCGGATAACGCACAGCTGCTAGGAGATCGATACCGGTTGATCTCGCCGCTGGGCCAAGGGGGCATGGGGATCGTCTGGCGTGCCCACGACAGGCGCCTGGCGCGGGATGTGGCGATCAAGGAGCTACGGCCGACGCACCAGGGCGACGAGATCGACGTGCACACGGCCAGGCGGCACGCGCTGCGGGAGGCCCGGTCGGCCGCCAGGCTCAGCCATCCGGCCATCGTGACCGTGCACGACCTGCTGGAGGAGGAGGGCCGCCTCTGGATCGTCATGGAGCTGGTCGAGGCGCTGACCCTCCAGGCGACGGCGTGGCACCTCGGCCGCCTGCCCGTCCACTGGACGGCGTGGATCGGATTCCACCTGCTGAGCGGCCTTCGGCACGCCCACGCCGCCGGGGTGCTGCACCGCGACATCAAGCCCGGCAACGTGCTGCTCACCGGGGAGCGCGTCGTGCTGAGCGACTTCGGCATCGCGGTGCTGCAGGGCGAGTCCCCGCACACCAACACCATGCCGATCGTCGGCTCCCCCGGCTACATCGCGCCGGAGCGGCTGCGCGGCCTCCCGGCGACGCAGGCGGCCGATCTGTGGTCCTTCGGCGCCACGCTCTACTTCTCGGTCGAGGGCCGGCCGCCCACGACCGGCGGCGGCGGGGACATCCTGGCGACCCGGCCCCCCGAGGAGGCGCGGCCGCCGCGGAGGGCCGGCGCGCTGCGCGTGCTCCTCGAGGGCCTGCTGGAGCCGGACCCCGCGGAGCGGCTCACGAGCGACCAGGCCGCCCTGCTGCTGTCGGAGATCCTGCGCAAGGAGGGCATCGCGGTGCCGCCCATGCGCCTGACCGGCAGCGGGCTGTTCCCGCCCGGCGCCTTTACAATGTAGATCAGACATGGGGCCGGGCACCGGCCGGGTGAGGCCCGTGGCGTCCCGCCGGGACCGGCCGGGCGGCGCAGGCGGGCACCCGCGCCAGACCCCGGCCGGCGACGCGCGGGACGGCGGTCAGCGCTCGCCGGTGAGGGCGTTGACCAGGTCGGCCGCGGTGCGGCAGCGGTCCAGCAGCTCCCCCACGTGGGCCTTGGTGCCGCGCAGCGGTTCGAGGGTCGGCACGCGCTGCAGCGACTCCCTGCCCGGGATGTCGAAGATCACCGAGTCCCACGAGGCGGCCGCCACCGACTCGCTGTACTGGCGCAGGCACCGGCCGCGGAAGTAGGCCCGCGTGTCGCTCGGCGGCAGCTCGATCGCGCGCTGCACGTCCTCCTCGGTCACCAGGCGATGCATGCGGTCGCGCGCCACCAGGCGGTTGTACAGGCCGCGCTCGGGGCGGATGTCGGAGTACTGCAGGTCGACGAGCTGCAGGCGCGGATGCGACCACGCCAGCCCGTCGCGCGAGCGGTAGCCCTCGAGGATCTCCAGCTTGGCGACCCAGTCGAGCTCCCTGGACAGCTGCATGGGATCCTCGGCGAGGCGGGTCAGCACCGACTCCCAGCGGTTGAGCACGTCCTTGGTCATGTCGTCCACGGCGGCGCCGAAGCGGTCCTCGACGTACTTGCGGGCCTGCTCCAGATACTCCATCTGGAGCTGGACGGCCGTCATCTTGCGCCCGTCCCGCAGGGTGATCTCGTACTTGCACGTCGGGTCGTGGGAGACGGCGCGCAGGGCCGCCACGGGGCTCTCGACCGACAGGTCGCCGGTGAGGAACCCGTCCTCGATCATCGCCAGCACCAGCGCCGTGGAGCCCAGCTTGAGGTAGGTGGAGATCTCCGACATGTTGGCGTCGCCGATGATGACGTGCAGGCGGCGGTACTTCTCGGGATCGGCGTGCGGCTCGTCACGGGTGTTGATGATCGGGCGCTTCAGCGTGGTCTCCAGCCCGACCTCGACTTCGAAGAAGTCGGCCCGCTGGCTGATCTGGAAGCCCTCGCCTCGGGAGTCCTGCCCGATGCCGACCCGGCCCGCGCCGGTGACGACCTGGCGGGAGACGAAGAACGGGGTCAGGTGGCGCACGATGTCGGCGAACGGCGTCGCCCGCCGCATGAGGTAGTTCTCGTGGCAGCCGTACGAGGCGCCCTTGTTGTCGGTGTTGTTCTTGTAGAGCTGGATGGGAGCGTTCCCCGGCATGGCCGAGGCGCGGACCGCGGCGTCGTGCATGACGCGCTCGCCGGCCTTGTCCCAGATCACCGCCGCGCGGGGGTTGGTGCACTCGGGGGTGGAGTACTCGGGGTGGGCGTGGTCGACGTAGAGCCTCGCCCCGTTGGTCAGGATGACGTTGGCCAGCCCGAGATCCTCGTCGGTGAGCTGCGTGGGGTCGGCGATCTCGCGGGCCAGGTCGAAGCCGCGGGCGTCGCGAAGTGGATTCTCCTCCTCGAAGTCCCATCTGGCCCGGCGCGCCCGCGCGGCCGAGGCCGCGAGGTAGGCGTTGACGACCTGCGAGGAGGTCACCATCGCGTTCGCGCCCGGCTGCCCGGGTACGGAAATGCCGTACTCGGTCTCGATGCCCATGACCCGCCGTACCGTCACGCTCTCAGCCCTTCATCTGTGCTCGCTCGCACCCGGACCATCACCGCCGTCACGCCGTCCGTACCCCCGAGCCTAGACGGTCGCCCGGGTGGCGAGCCCCTCTGGTCGGCTGCCCGCTGAGCCGCGTCGGAAACAGCGACGGCGCGGCTCCGGGAGGAACCACGCCGTCGCATGCCGGTGTCAATCAGAGGTACTGGCCGGTGTTGGCGACCGTGTCGATGGACCGCCCGGCCTCTGTGCCCTGCTTCCCGGACACCAAGGTGCGGATGTAGACGATCCGCTCGCCCTTCTTGCCGGAGATGCGGGCCCAGTCGTCGGGGTTGGTGGTGTTGGGCAGATCCTCGTTCTCACTGAACTCGTCCACGCAGGCGGCGAGCAGATGCGCGATCCGCAGGCCCTTCTGCCCGGTCTCGAGGAACGCCTTGATGGCCATCTTCTTGCCCCGGTCCACGATGTTCTGGATCATGGCTCCGGAGTTGAAGTCCTTGAAGTACAGGACCTCCTTGTCGCCGTTGGCGTAGGTCACCTCGAGGAAGCGGTTCTCCTCGGTCTCGGTGTACATGCGCTCGACGACCCGCTGAATCATGCCGGCGACCGTGGCCTCGCGAGAGGAGCTGTGCTCGCCGAGGTCCTCTTCGTGTAGTGGCAGCTCGGTGGTGATGTACTTCGAGAAGATGTCCTTGGCCGCCTCGGCGTCCGGCCGCTCGATCTTGATCTTGACGTCCAGGCGGCCGGGCCGCAGGATCGCCGGGTCGATCATGTCCTCGCGGTTGGAGGCGCCGATGACGATGACGTTCTCCAGGCCCTCGACACCGTCGATCTCCGAAAGGAGCTGGGGGACGATGGTGTTCTCGACGTCGGAGGAGACGCCCGAGCCGCGGGTGCGGAAGATGGAGTCCATCTCGTCGAAGAACACGATCACCGGCGTGCCCTCGGAGGCCTTCTCACGGGCCCTCTGGAAGACCAGGCGGATGTGCCGCTCGGTCTCGCCGACGTACTTGTTCAGGAGCTCGGGGCCCTTGATGTTGAGGAAGAAGCTCTTGCCGGACTGGCCGGTCTTCTCCGCGACCTGCTTGGCCAGGGAGTTGGCCACGGCCTTGGCGATGAGCGTCTTGCCGCAACCGGGCGGGCCGTACAGCAGCACGCCCTTGGGGGGACGCAGCTTGTGCTCGCGGAACAGGTCGGCGTGCAGGTAGGGCAGCTCGATGGCGTCCCTGATCTGCTCGATCTGCCGGGACAGGCCGCCGATCTCCTCGTAGGAGATGTCGGGGACCTCCTCCAGCACGAGCTCCTCGACCTCGGACTTCGGGATGCGCTCGTAGACGTAGCCGGAGCGTGGCTCCAGCAGCAGCGAGTCACCGGCCCTGATCGGCTGGTCGAGCAGCGACTCGGCGAGGCGGACCACCCGCTCCTCGTCGGCGTGCGAGATCACCAGCGCGCGCTGGCCGTCCTCAAGGAGCTCCTTGAGCATCACGATCTCGCCGACGGTCTCGTAGCCGAGCGCCTCAACCACGTTGAGCGCCTCGTTGAGCATGACCTCCTGGCCGCGCCTGAGCGCCTCGGCGTCCACCGCGGGGCTGACGTTCACCCGGAGCTTGCGCCCGCCGGTGAACACCTCCACGGTGCCGTCGTCACGGGACTCGAGGAAGACACCGAAGCCGGACGGCGGCTGTGCCAGCCGGTCGACCTCTTCCTTGAGCGCGACGATCTGGTCACGGGCCTCCTTGAGCGTCGCCACCAGTCGTTCGTTCTGACCGGTGACCGAGGCCAGATTGGCCTGCAGCTCATGGAGGCGTTCCTCCAGGACTCTGGCTTGCCGGGGAGACTCGGCCAGCTTCCGGCGCAACGCGGTGATCTCCTCCTGGAGGAAGGAGACCTGAGTTGTGAGGTCTGCGACCTCTCGTTCGCGCTGGGCGGCTCGAGCCTCAGCGTCATCGCGAGCTGCCACAGTCACCTCCTTCCCAGTCGAGGGCGACTACTCAAGACCCTACCTATCTCGGGGGCATCCGTAACCTGGCCAGGGAGTGTTCGTGTCATTACATCCAGTGTTCAGTGTTAAATTGCCTTATAGACGACTATTGCTAGTAAGCAGCGTCACACGGGTTTCTGTTCCCATGGTGCGCGGCTAAGCATGATTGTTTACCGAACCGCCACATCCGGCCTCGGGGGCTCATGTAGCCGACTCCTCCCCATAGGCGCCCTTGGCAGGGCGCCGGCGCCTGGGCGGGGGCGTGACGCCGTCCGCCATGCGACGGGACGTGACGAGGAAGCCCGTGTGCCCGACCATCCGGTGACCCGGGCGTACGGCGAGCCCTTCGACATGCCAGTCGCGGACCAAGGTTTCCCACGAATGCGGCTCGGTGAAACTTCCGTGATCGCGCAGCGTTTCTACCGTACGCGACAACTGGGTCGTTGTCGCTACATAACAGCAGATAACACCCCCAGGAGTGAGGGCCTTGGCCGCGGCGTCCACGCATTCCCACGGCGCCAGCATGTCGAGGATCACCCGGTCGACGTCGGACTCGTCGAGGGAGGCGACGAGGTCCCCCACCACCAGCCGCCACTGCTCCATGGGGCCGCCGTAGAACTTCTCGACGTTCTTGCGGGCGACCCCCGCGAAGTCCTCGCGCCTCTCGTAGGAGGTGACCGTCCCGCTCTCGCCCACCGCGCGCAGTAGGAAGCAGGTGAGCGCGCCGGACCCGACTCCCGCCTCCACGACGCGCGCCCCGGGGAACACGTCGGCCATGGCGACGATCTGGGCCGCGTCCTTGGGGTAGACCACCGCCGCGCCGCGCGGCATCGAGACCGCGTAGTCCTGCAGGAGGTGGCGGAAGGCCAGGTAGGCGGTGCCGCCGGAGGAGCGCACCACCGAGCCCTCGGGCAGTCCGATCAGGTCGTCGTGCGGGATGGACCCCTTGTGCGTGTGGAAGACCCCGCCCTCCTTCAGCGTCACGGTGTGGCGCTTGTCCTTGGGGTCGGTGAGCTGAACCTGATCACCGGGCCGGAACGGCCCGTGCCTGCGAAAACCCATGCGCGCAAGGCTATATCCGCCCGCGGTCCGCTCGTGCGAGAGCGAGCGGCCTGTGGGGTCAGCGGTGCCGGCGGGAAATGTGTTCGCCCTCGGCGTCCGATGCTGGTAGCTCTTTGACATGCTCCCCCGTGAAGCCGTCCCGGCCGGCCCGGTCGTCCTGCGCCCGCTCGCGGACGACGACACCGGTGCGATCCTCCGGGCCTGCGCCGACCCCGAGATCGTCCGGTTCATCCCCACCATCCCCGCGCCCTACACCGCGGACGACGCGCGCCTGTTCGTCACCGAGACCGCCCCCGGCATGTGGGACGCGGGCGGGGCGAACTTCGCGATCGCCGACCCCGCCACCGGCGGCTGGCTCGGCGGCATCTCCCTCAAGGCGCCGGACGTCCGGGGCAACGTCGAGATCGGCTACATGGTGGCGCCATGGGCCCGCGGGCGCGGCGTGGCCTCCGCGGCGGCCCGCGCCCTCACGGAGTGGGCGTTCCGGCAGGGGACGCACCGCGTCGAGCTCGTCACCGACCTGGAGAACGTCGCGAGCCAGCGCGTCGCGATGGCCGCGGGCTTCCGCCGCGAAGGCCTCCAGCGCGGGGCCGGTCCACTGAGGGACGGCGGCCGCGACGACCTGGTCCCGTTCGCTCGCCTGGCCACCGACTCCGGAGAGCCGCAGCGCTCCTTCCTGCCCGATCTGCCCGGAGGGTCGCTGTCGGACGGCGTGGTGCGGCTGGCGCCGATCACCCCGGCCGACGCCGGCGCCTACCAGGCCATGATGGAGGAGCCGGAGGTCCTGATCCGCAGCGTGCCGCCGCAGGCGCCCGACCCGGACGACACCGCGCGGCGTCTCCGGTGCACCGGCATGTGGTGGCTCTCGGGCGAGCGGGCCGAGCTCAGTGTCAGGGACGCCGGCACCGGCGAGTTCGCCGGCCACATCCAGCTCATGAACATCGTCCCGCCGCTCGGGCAGGCGATGATCGGCTACAGCCTGGCCCGCCGGTTCCGCGGCCGGGGGTTCATGACCAGGGCGGTGGACCTCCTGTGCGAGTGGGCGTTCGCGAGCACCCCCCTCTACCGCATCGTGGCGGGCACGGCGCCGGACAACGTCCCCTCCCACCGGGTGCTGGAGCGGGCCGGATTCACCCAGGAAGCGGTGATCAAGTCGCTTCTCCCGGGCCTGGACGGCACCCGCCACGACGACCTCCAGTGGGTCCGCCTGCGCGGTTGAGGCCGGCTCCCAACGGAGGTGGCCGCTCCATGTCCTCGCCGTCAGTCGGCGCCGAACTTCGCACGGAGCTTCGCGAACGCGGCGTCGGTGCCGGCGAGCGCCCGGTCGATGTCGGCGTCGGTGTGCGCGGCCGACAGGAACCAGTTGTGCCACGGGTGGAGGTAGACGCCCTCCTCCAGGCAGGCGCTCGACCAGGACATGCCCTTCTCCAGGGTCGCGTCGCCCTCGAAGGACAGCCACGGGATCTGCACGGGGCCGGTCTGGTCGATCACGAACCCGTGGGAGGCCGCCTGCGCCGCGAGGCCCGCGCGCAGCCGCGATCCCGCCCGCTCCATCAGCGCCGGGCCGCCGGTGTCGCGCAGCGTCTCGATGGTGGCCTTCGCGGCGGCCATGGCCACCGCCGAGAACCAGAACGACCCGGTGGAGTAGAGGGTCTGGGCGGCGCCGCGCAGGGCGTCGGTGCCGGTGACGGCCGCGATCGCGTACCCGTTGGCCATGGCCTTGCTCCACGCGGTGAGGTCCGGCCGCACGCCGAGAGGCTCCCAGGAGCCGCGCAGGTCCAGCCGGAAGCCGGCGCGCACGTCGTCGATCACCAGGGCGGCGCCGATGCGGTCGGCCAGGGCGCGCAGGCCCCGGGCGAACTCGGGGTCGACGAGCTCCTGGTCCTCGAAGGAGTCGTGCTTGAACGGCGTCACGATGATCGCGGCCACGTCCCCGCCGGCCTGGGCCGCGGCGGCCTCGGCGCCCGCCAGGTCGTTGTAGGGGTACTCGATGAGGTCGGCGCGCTCGCTGGGCGTCGTGCCGGCGAGGCTCGGCGTGCACCACGGGTCGGCCCCGTGGTAGGCGCCGTGGGCGACGAGCACCTTCGTGCGGCCCGTGGCGGCGCGGGCCACCATCAGGGCCTGGGTCGTGGCGTCGGTGCCGTTCTTGGAGAACATCACCCAGTCGGCCGAGGGGATCAGGTCCACCATCAGCTCGGCGAGTTCGACCATGACCGGCCCGGGCCCGTTGAGGCAGTCGCCGGCGGCCTGCTGGGCGGCCGCCGCCTCCTCGACGCGCGGGTGCCGGTGGCCGAGAATGATCGGCCCCCAGCTGCACATCAGGTCGACGTACTCGCGCCCGTCGGCGTCCCACTGCCGGCAGCCCTCTCCGCGGACGAAGAACTGCGGGAAGCCGGGGGCGAAGATGGCGGCGTTGAGATGGCCGTACATGCCGCCGGGGACGACCTTGGCGGCCCTCGCGCGCAGATCGGCGTCGGACGGGTGCTCGGACATGTCTCAGATCCCTTCGGTGGCGTGGAGCGCTTCGCCGTCTTCACGTTCGAGGCGTTCGACCGACAGGCCGTCCAGGCCCGCGTCGGAGCCCAGCCCTCCGGCGACCCGGGCGGCGACGGCCGTGCCGAGCCGGGCGCAGGCGGTGACGTCGCGGCCCTCTACCAGGCCGGCGATGAACCCGGCGCAGTAGGCGTCGCCGCATCCGGTGGTGTCCACGACGGGCACCTCCCGGGCGGGGATGCGGACCGTGCCGGTCGCGGTCGCGACCAGGCTGCCCTCGCCGCCGAGGGTGACCAGCACCCCGGACGGGCCCTCGGCGAGGAGCCTCGCCGCCGCCTCCTCGACGCCGGACGCGCCTGTGATCATCAGGGCCTGCTCCTCGTTGGGCAGGAAGTAGTCGACGTGCGGCAGGAAGGCCCGCGCGCCCGGCATGAGGTCGGGCATGTTGGACAGCAGGTCCATGGTGACGATCGTCCCGCCCTGCCTGGCGGCGCGGAGCAGCTCGAAGAAGGCCGGGTCGTGCAGGCCCCAGGTGACGTCCATGCCGCCGAGGTGCACCACCCGGGCGCCGGTCAGCAGGTCCTGGTCCAGGTCGGCGGGCGAGTACGTCAGGTTGGCGCCGGGGACGTGGAAGGAGGGGCGTCCGCCGTCGGGGCGGATGGGCAGGATCGAGGCGGCCGTCTGCTCGCCGGCCCTGCGCACGATTCCCCGCACGTCCACGCCGTGCCTTCGCATGATCATGAGGAGGAAGTCGCCGAGCTCGTCCTCGCCGACCGCTCCGGCGGAGGCGACCGGCACCCCCAGCTTGGCCAGGTCGACGGCGGTGCCGGCCGCGGCGCCGGCGGCGGTGATGCGGATCTCCTCCAGCAGGTGGGTGTCCTGCCCCTGCGGGATGGACTCCACAGGTCTGGCCAGCACATCGACGATGTGCACCCCGAGCGTGACGACGGTCATGGCTGGATCCTTCTGAGATAGCGGGATTGCCGGATAATAGACGGGCGCCCGACTAAAATGTCAAGGCGTCGCGAAGGGACGGGAATGCCGAAGATCGTCAATCATCAGGAACGCCGGGAGGAAGTGGTCGACGCCGCCCGCAGGGTCATCCTGCGCGAGGGCATCGACGCGGCGACCACCCGGGCCATCGCCAAGGAGGCGGGCTACTCCAACGGCGTGCTCACGCACTACTTCGCCGACAAGGACGAGATCCTGCTGTCGGCGCTCAGAGCCTCGCACCGCCACATCGTCCGGCGCCTGAAGGACAAGCTCACCGGCCGTGCCGGGCTGACCGCGCTTCGCGAGGTGCTCCTGGACAACCTGCCCCTGGACGAGGAGCGGGCCAAGGAGACCGCCCTGGAAGTGGGGTTCTGGGGCAGAAGCCTGGCCGGCGGGACGCTGCTGGAGGTCCAGCGCGAGGAGGCCGCCGAACTGCGCTACCTCGTGCGCACCCTGCTCGACGCGGCCCAGGCGGCGGGCGAGATCGCCACCGAGGAGGACCTCGACGACGTCGCCGAACGGCTGCTGGCGCTGGTCGACGGGCTCAGCGTCCACCGCCTTCTCTACCCCGACCGGCTCCCTCCCGAGACCCTCTCGCGCCTCATGACCGCCGAGCTCGACCGCCTGGCCCCGCGTGCGGCGGCGACATGAACGGCGAGGACGTGCGGGGAGAGGATCGTCCCGCGCCCGGAGACCGGAGCGACGGCGGGGGCGGGGGCGGGGGCGGCATGAGGCTCGCGCGGGAGCGGGAGGAGCTGTGCGAGATCGGGCGCCGGATGGTGGAGACCGGGCTCGTGCTCGGCACCTCGGGCAACATCAGCGTCCGCCGCGGCGACCTGGTGGCGGTCTCCCCCGGCGGGGTGGCCCTCGACCGGCTCACCCCCGCCGGCTGCCCGGTCCTCGACCTGTCCGGCACGGTGCTGGAAGGGACGCGCAAGCCGTCCTCCGAGACGCCGATGCATCTGGCGATCTACGAGAGCACCGGCGCCGCGGCGGTGGTGCACACCCACTCCCAGTACGCCGTGGTCGTCTCCAGCACGATGAGCGAGCTGCCGCCGATCCACTACAACGCCCTCCTGCTCGGCGGCCTCATCCGCGTCGCGCCGTACGCGACCTACGGCACGCCCGAGCTCGCCGCGCACGTCCGTGCCGCCCTCGAGGGCAAGCAGGCGGCCCTGATGGCCAACCACGGCGCCGTGGCCGTCGGAGCCGGCCTCGAGCAGGCCCTCGAAGGCGCCAGTCTCCTGGAGTGGCTGTGCGCGGTCTACGTCCAGGCGAAGATGATCGGCGAGCCGCACATCCTGACCGATGAGGAGCTCATCGCCGTCATCGAACGCGCCGCCCGAGGCTAGTGCGGGGGCTTTCAGGAGGCGAGCTGGTAGAGGCGGTCGGCGAGGGTGAAGGCGGTGGGGCGCTTGCCGGGGTCGCCGATGCAGGAGGCCACCAGGTCCGACAGTTCGGGCTCCAGCTCGGGCCGGACCGACGGCGGGGTGCTGTAGACCTTCCTGAGCGTCAGGAGCGGATCGTGGGTCGGCAACTCTCCGTACAGGCCCTGGCCGGTCATCGCCCAGTGCAGGGTGGCCCCGAGGGACCACACGTCACCGCCGGGCGTGGGCTTCTCCCCCTGAAGCAGCGCGGGGTCGGTGAACTCCACGGACTGCAGCCCGCCCATGCCGGTGATCGTCGCGCCGGGCATCAGCACCTGGGACAGGCCGAGGTCGGACAGCTTGCCACCGGCGGGCGTCAGTAGAACGTTCCCGGGGTTGATGTCCCTGTGGACGATGCCCTCCTCGTGCAGCGCCTGCGCGGCCCGCGCCGCGGAGGCGACCGCGCGCAGCGCCTGCTCCCTGGAGGGCCGCTCGGCCGGCTCGGCCAGCGAGCCGCCCGGGACGTACTCCATCGAATAGTAGAAGACGCCGCCCTGCTGGCCGGCGTCGTAGAGCGTCACCAGGAAGGGCGAGCGCACCGCCGCGAAGGCCTTCAGCTCGCGGGTGGCCCGCCTGAACGCGTCCTGGCCGGTGCCTCCCACGACCTTGACCGTGACGTACTCGGTCTCGACGGGCAACCTCGGCGGCTTCCTCGCCAGAAAGAACTCGCCATGGTTGCCCGCCCCGAGCGGCCGGACGAACTCGTAGTCGGCGATGCCCTCCACCTTGCGTTCCTCTCGTCGACACACGCACATCGGCCCGGCGGACCGTGCCGGGCCTCGCGACGTCCGCCTGAATCGCGATAACGTCGCGTCGACCATTATCGGGGGCTTTGATCAGAGTGTCGTTACTTGCGGGGGACGATGTTCGATGCTGCGCGTCGATGTGCTGCTGCTTGACCTTGTGATCGTGCTCGCCGCCGCGAAGCTCTTCGGCTGGCTGGCCAGGCGCCTCGGCCAGCCTCCCGTGATCGGCGAGATCGTGGCCGGCATCCTGCTCGGGCCCACCCTGTTCGGTCAGTGGATCGGCGACGACCTGTTCGGGCCGGACATGCGCCCCGCCCTCACCGCCCTCGCGGACGTGGGCCTCATCCTGTTCATGTTCGTGGTGGGCCTCGAACTCGACCAGAAGCTCGTGCGGGGCAAGGGCAAGGTGGCGGCCTCCGTCGCCCTCGGCTCCACGAGCGTGCCGTTCGCGCTCGGAGCGGTGCTCGCCCTCACCCTGGCCGCGGACCACGCGAACGGCAA
Organism: Sphaerisporangium perillae; assembly: GCF_023276435.1. Taxonomy (GTDB): domain Bacteria; phylum Actinomycetota; class Actinomycetes; order Streptosporangiales; family Streptosporangiaceae; genus Sphaerisporangium; species Sphaerisporangium perillae. The sequence continues at coordinate 20,752 of NZ_JALLPO010000026.1, read as the reverse complement.
GACCCTGCCGTTCGTGCTGTTCATGGGCGCCGCGATGTCGGCGACCGCGTTCCCCGTCCTCGCGCGCATCCTCACCGACCGCGAGATGCAGCGCACCACCCTCGGCGGGCTCGCGCTCGCCTCCGCCGCGGTCATCGACGTCCTGGCCTGGACCGCTCTGGCCGTCGTGGTCGGCATCGCGGGCGCCGAGGCGGCGAGCGGCCAGTGGCAGGTCCTGCTGGCCGTGCCGTACGCCGCGGTGATGTTCCTGGTGGTACGCCCCCTGCTGGCCAGGCTGGTCCCCGCCTTCGAGCGGGCCGGGCGCCTGACCCCGGGACTGCTTTCGCTGGTGCTCCTCGGCCTGATCGGCTCGGCGTGGGCGACCGAGTGGATGCACGTCCACTTCATCTTCGGGGCGTTCCTGTTCGGCGCGGTGATGCCCCGGGAGGGCGCCGAGCACCTCAACCACCAGATCCTCGAGCGCCTGGAGCAGCTGGCGGTCCTGCTGCTGCTGCCGATGTTCTTCGTGGTCTCCGGGCTGAGCGTCAACCTGCGGACGCTGACGGTGGGAAGCCTCGGCGTGCTCGCCGGGATCCTCGCGGTCGCGATCGGCGGGAAGCTGATCGGCTCCTACCTCGGGGCGCGGCTGCAGCGGGTGCCGTCCCGGCAGGCGGCCGCCCTCGCCACGCTGCTCAACACCCGGGGCCTGACCGAGATCGTCATCCTGTCGGTCGGCCTGCAGAAGGGCGTGCTCGACGGCGAGCTGTACTCGCTGATGGTGCTCATGGCCCTGCTCACCACCGCGATGACCGGGCCGCTGCTGCGCCGCGTCTACCCCGACCGGCGGATCGCCAGGGACATCGCCGAGGCCGAGCGCGCCGCGCTGGGCGTGACCGCCGCCTACCGGGTGGTGACGGTGATCCCTGGGCATCCGGCGGACGCCGGGCCGCTCGCGGAGCTGGCCGCCGACCTGGCGAGCGCCAAGGCGCCGGCGGAGGTGGTGCTCATCCACCTGCAGCCGTACCCGCAGGGGCGCCAGAAGGTCACCACCGGGCTGTTCACCGAGCTGGCCGACATGACCGAGACGCTCGGCGCGCTGGAGGCCCTGGCCGCCGGCGTGCGCCGGCGCGGCGTGGAGGCGCGCGTGGTGAGCCGGTTCTCGGCCGACCCCGCCGGCGAGCTGCCCGCTCTGGCGGCGAGCGCGCGGCCCGACCTGGTGGTGGTGCCCCGGGAGGCCCCCGGGTACGAGCGGATCGTCGCCGAGGCGACCTGCCGGACCGTCACCGTCCTGCCGGAGGCGTACGCCGCCGGCGGGCCGGTGGCCGTGCACCACGGCCCGGGGGACGCCGCCGCCCATGTCGCCCTGCAGTTCGCGCTCGCGAGGTCCCGGCCGCTGCTCGTGCTCGGCCGCGGCAAGGGCACGTCCCTCGCCCAGCGCCTGGCCCGGCTGGGCGTCGACGCGGCCTCGGCCGCCGAGGCGCCGCCCGAGGCGTTCGTGGTCGCGCACGAGAGCGTCGCGCCTCCGGGTGCCCACCTGCTGGTGCGCGCCGAGCAGGACGCCGATCCGGTCGACTGGTCGGCGGTCGTTCCCGCGAAGGTCTGAGCGGCGGCGCCCCGCCCGCTCGCCCCGCCCGCTCGCACGGCGGCCGAGGCACCGTAAGGCGGATCCCCCCTGTCCACCGGACCCGTGCGGGCCGGCGTACAGGGGGATCGGCGCGGGCCCGGTCAGCCCTTGCGGTGGGACTCGTAGCGCATCGTGCGGGACACCCCGACGCGCACGGTCGTGCCGGGCAGGATGGGCACCGGCTCGTTCGGCGGGATGTCGTAGAAGTTCGGGTCGCCGGGCGGCTGCACCTGGGTGCCGTTGACCGAGCCGAGGTCGATGAGGTTGACGTCCCACCCGTCGAGCCGCACCCGCAGGTGGCGGCGGGAGACCGAGCCGTCGGGGCTGGTGACCCTGGCGGGGCGCGCCTCGCCCGAGGTGACCTCGGGGGCCCGTTCCGGGTCGCGCCCGAGCAGGTAGTCGCTGTCGAGGCGCAGCGTCAGGCCGTCGTCGAGCAGCAGCACCCCGAGCGGCGGCCGCTCCCCCTTGTACGGCACGAGCGTGCGCTGCACCAGGGCGATGCCGCAGACCGCGCAGTAGGGCACGCGGGGGTCGTTGAAGTGGTCGTTCTTGCAGTCGACGCCGTAGACCATCGGCCGGCTGAGCGGCTCGGGGGCCGGACCGGCCTCGGTGGGCTCCATCAACGGGTCGGCGGCCCCGGGCTGCTCCTCGGCCCCGTCGATCAGCAGGAACGACTCGAAATCCGGCGCCTCGCCCTGGGCCGCTCCCGGAGGCTCCATGGCCGCCATGTCGGGGTCGGTGACCAGGGCCGGTGACTGCTCGTAGTGCCCCATCGGGGCGGGAGAGGGGTCGGCGGGCGGCTCATGGGTGACGGGGGGAGGCGGCGGGATGACGGGAAGCGGCGGGGGCTCGATCGGGTGGCGGGGCGCCTCGGCCGCCGGCGGCCCGGACATGAACGGCGCGTGCCCCATCGAGGCGGCCTCGGAACGGGCTTGCGCGGACTCCATCGCCGGCGGGCCTGACGGCTCCCGCGCCATCGCCGGGCCCGGGGACGGCTCGGAGGTCATAACCCCGCGCGGGCCCCTCGCGGGCTCCGCGGACATGCCCGCCATCGGGCCGCCTCCCTGCCCGAAGTCGCAGGTGACACCGCCGCCGGGGATCACGCCCGCGTCGAGCCGCGCCCGCCCGATCGGCGTGCCGGCGTCGGGCAGGCGCAGCTCCACGAAGTCCACCGGGCCGGGGACCAGGCGGTCGGTCCAGGTCAGGGCGTCCTTGCCGTCGAGCCGCACGTCGGTGCCCGGCCCCGTGATGGACGCCTGCGCGTCACCGCTGACCAGCACCGCGATGCCGCCGCCCGCCCGGCCGGCGAGGGCGCAGGCGATCGGCTCGGCCGTCATCGACCGCGCGAGGATCTGGGCGGCGCGCCGGGCCAGCGCCCTGCCGTCCCCGCCCGCGGCGGCGGTCTCCTGGACCGCCGCCAGCAGCTCCTCCGCGACGGCGTCGGCCGCGTCGCACACCAGCAGCAGGCCGCCCACATGGGCGATCAACCCGTTGCCGGGAAGTGGACGCACCACCCCCACGCCTAGCTCCGTCACAGAACTCTCCCTCCCCGAAAACGCCACCGGATGAACGGCACCCGCATCGGACCGTTGGACACCAGCCAAACACAGATCCAGACGACGACGAACTGCGTCCAGAAGGCCGAGGCGGGCGGGACGGGGTCGATGAGGCTGCCGATGGCACCGGACCGTAGCAAAAAGAACAGCAGAAGTCCTTCTGGGACCAATGTGAGCAGACCGAACAGGGTGGGCCAGTCCTTCTCCCACCGGAACTGCATGAGGAAGTGGTAGATCAGCTCCCACACGACGCCCAGCACCGCGACCGCCGCGAGGACGAGGAACGCGACGCGGTAGTCCTGCGAGAGCGGCCCGGACAGGCCGGGCAGCACGGGCACGATCAGCGCCGTGACCACCACGCCCACGGTGGCGAGAAGGAACAGCCGCGTCTGGATGCGGCCGAACAGGGTTGGAACCACGGGGGGAGTCTCCTTAGACGGCCTTGTTGAAAGCCCACTTGAACCACTGGGAGGTCGAGCGCAGCGGGCCCATCTTGCGGCAGAACCCGCGCCTCGACAGGTCGTCGGCGATCTCCTGGGCCGCGATCTGCAGGCCGAGGAAGGTGTCGACGCCGGGGAAGTAGCCGCCGAGGGTGGCCGAACCGGAGGCGTAGAGCGCTCCGTCGCCGCTGGCGGTGCCCTTGATCTCGAAGTGGCGCTCGACCTCAAGGCGCCCGACCGGGTTGCGGTAGGCCCCGCCGAACCGCAGCAGGTCGGCGAAGATCCGGTGCTCGGCGATGTCGGCCTCGAGCCCCGTGCAGTCGATGATGTAGTCGGAGACGGGCTCGCGGACGGTGCCGTCCTTGCTGCGCACGTAGCTCAGCATGCGCCCGTCGGGGGCGCGCTCGACGCGCTCGACGGTGCCCTGGACGGCGTGGTAGTAGCCGCCACTGCGCCCGGCGCGCATCTGCTCCTGCCAGTGCCGGCGCCAGGGGGTGTTGGTGCCGCCCATCTCCTTGTACTTCTGGGCGCGGGCGGGCCCCTCGAGCTTGCGCATCTCGGCCTTGAGCTGGCCGCCCCACACCGACTTGGGATAGTTGAAGCCCTGGTAGGCCCAGCCGTCGCCGCCCTTGCGCCTGGACCAGATGTGCGGGCCGTGGGAGCCGGTGACGAACGTGCGGAAGATGTGGATGATCTGCGTCTGCAGCCCGAACTTCTCGCGGTCGTCGAACAGCCGCTGGAGCACGCGGGAGGCGACGATGCCGCCGCCGCGGATCACCACGGTGCCGGGGCGGGTCTTGAGGAACTCGTAGACCTGCTCGTGCGGCTCGTAGGCGTTCACCACGTGCTGGTAGTCGCCGTGCTTCTGGCGGAACTCCTGCAGGTCGGGCAGGAACTTCAGGCCGGGGTAGCCGATGGCGATGTGCACGAAGCGGGACCGGAAGACGATGCGCTTGGTGGGCGCCGTGCCCTCCGGCGGCGTCACCACCGTGAAGTAGCCGCCGCCCGCCCTGCGGCGGACCATGCGGACCTGGCCCTTGACCAGCATGTCCCAGTAGTTGATGCGCTTGGCCTCGCGCTCCAGGTTGCGGAACACCGTGCCGGCCCGGGGCGTCCAGTAGTCGTTGAGGATGGGCTCGGTCGCGATCTGGAAGAGGAAGAGGGGGTTCTTCTCGCGCCAGGCCTCCTCCAGGGCGTAGGACGGGAAGCCCCACAGGTTGTCGGGCCGCGAGGAGGAGTCGGAGCGGATGCGCTCGGGCCTGGGGATCTGCGAGCATCTGGTGAGGAACTCGTAGGTCTGCCACGGGTGGTCGATGTTCGACACGACGCGCATCTGGGAGGTGGGGACCCCGTAGACGCGCAGGTAGTCGAGCGTGACGAACGACCCGATCCCGCCGCCCACGGACAGGAAGGGGATGTCGTACATGGGGATGCCCGCCGCGGCGACCATCTGATCACTCCACTCGGGCGCGCCGAGCAGCTCCGGGGTGAGATCACCAGTGGCGGGGGGTGTTTGAGGCGTAGCCAATGCGAACGTTCCTAACATGCCTGGCCGACGAACACTGATCGGCTGATCAGAACAGTAGTGTGGGCCCGCGCGGAAGACGAGTGGGACATAGCGGGAGATCTTCCCCTGCGTGTTCCCGGCCGGCCCCCGTGGCGTGCGCCACTGATCAGACGCCTGACCGGCACCTGAGGTTCGCCTGGACGCATCATCCGGCGGTCGGCCTTATGTCAGGGAAGTCCGGCGGGCACCCGGCGAGGAGCCGCCCGCTTCGACGCCGGGCGGGTCAGACCCCGGAGAAGACGCGGTTCACGTCCGCGGTGACCAGGACGCCGTAGACGTCACCGCCGCGCTCCACCAGGAGGTACTCCCCGGAGGGGGCCTCGCGCATGGCGTCGATCAGGGATTCGCCCGCCAGGTCGGCCGGGAGCACCAGCGACGGCTCCAGGGTGCGGGACAGCGAGCCGACGGTCACCCAGGGGCGCCGGTGCTCGGGCGTGGCGGCCACGGCCGCCTCGTTGACGATCGCGGTGGGGTGCCCGTCGTGGTCGACGACCACCATGGCGCCGGCCTGCGCCTCGCGGGCCCGCCGCATGGCCTCGGCCAGCGGCACCTCGGGGGTGACGGGGATGGCCCGCCTGGCGAGCGTGCGGGCCTGAAGCTGCGGCATGCGGGCGCGCACCTTGGCCACCTGCAGCGACTGGCTGGCCCCGACCCAGATGAACGAGGCCAGCAGCACCGACCAGAGCAGCGAACCCCAGTCGGGCTCCTGACCGGGCAGCAGCGACAGCCCCAGCGTGCCGACGACCAGGGCGACGGCCAGCCCCCGGCCGAACCAGGCGGCGGCCGCCGTGCCGGTGATGGGGTTGCGGGTGAGCTTCCACACACCCGCGCGCAGCATGCGGCCGCCGTCGAGCGGCAGGCCGGGCAGCAGGTTGAACACCCCGACGATGGCGTTGGAGAACCAGAGCTGCCAGACCAGGACGTGCAGGATGGTCTGCTCGGGGATGACCATGCTCGCGGCGAAGCCGATCCCGGCCAGGCCCAGCGAGAGCAGCGGGCCCACGAAGGCCACCAGGAACTCCCTGGCCGGCGTCTCGGGCTCGCGCTCGATCTCGGAGACCCCGCCGAGGAGGTAGAGGGTGATACGGCGCACCGGAAGCCCGAAATAGCGGGCCATCACGCAGTGCGCGAGCTCGTGGAGCAGCACCGAGACGTACAGGAAGACGGCGAACACGAAGGCGACCAGGTAGGTGGTGAGCGTGCCCCTGCCGGGCAGGCTGTTCGCCACCACGGGCTGGAAGGTGTAGGTGATGAACGCCGCGACGATCAGCCAGGTCGGCGAGACGTAGACGGGGATGCCGAAAGGCCTTCCCATGCGCAGCCCAGGAGACGCGGGGCGTTGCGGGGTCTGGGTGCTCATGATTGTCGTCTTCCCTCCTTGTGCCTCGATGCTACGCGCCCTGGAGGGATGTACGGCCGATCACGTGCACGCCTTCGGCCTAAAGTGTCGGCGGGCTGACCTACAGTTCCGGCATGAGCATTTCGGAGCCGCCCGCGATCATCGGCACCCTCTCTCCCTCCCGCGCGGGTGACTTCATGACATGTCCGCTGCTCTACCGCTTCCGCGTGATCGACCAGCTGCCCGAGCGGCCCTCACCCGCCGCCGTGCGCGGCACGCTCGTCCACGCGGTGCTGGAGCGGCTGTACGACCTGCCGGCCGACGAGCGCACCGTCGCCTCGGCGCAGGCCCTGCTCGACCCGCAGTGGTCCCGCCTGCTGGAGCGGTCGCCCGAATACTCGACGCTGTTCGAGGACGACACCGAGCACGAGCGCTGGATCGGCCAGGCGCGGCAGATGCTCGAACGCTACTTCGCCCTGGAGGATCCCCGCCGCCTGGAGCCCGCCCAGCGGGAGCTCTACGTCGAGGCGGTGCTCGACAGCGGGCTGATGCTGCGGGGCTACATCGACCGGCTCGACGTGGCGCCCACCGGCGACGTGCGCGTGGTCGACTACAAGACCGGCAGCGCGCCGGGCCGCGACTTCGAGGCCAAGGCGCTGTTCCAGATGAAGTTCTACGCCCTGGTCCTGTGGCGCCTGCGCGGCACGGTGCCCCGGCTGCTCCAGCTGATGTACCTCGGCAACGGCGAGATCGTCCGTTACGCCCCCGACGAGGCCGACCTGCGGGCCACCGAGCGCAAGGTGCAGGCGCTCTGGGAGGCCATCGAGCGGTCGCTCACCACCCGTGAGTGGCGCGCCCGCCGCAGCAAACTCTGCGATTGGTGCGATTACCAGGCCCTGTGCCCCGAGTGGGGCGGCACTCCCCCGCCGGTCCCCGACCGCCGCCCCGGCGACACCACCCGCGGCTCCCGCCGCGCCGCCACCGACGAGCTCTGACCGCGGCGGCCCTCATTCCCCGCTGACGGCCTGCCACTCCTCGTCCTGCAGGGGCGGCAGGCCGAGCGCGGCCGCCGCCTCGTCGAGTTGCTGCCGGTCGAGGCTCCAGGAGATGATCAACCCCGCGGCCTGCCGCCGGCGGCGCTCGGCGCCCACCAACTCCGACACCGTCTCGCGCACGCGTCTCACGGTCTCCAGGTTGGCGTGCCGCTGCCCCTCGGGGATCTCGGCGTGCTCATGTGCGGAGTAGATCACCGGCCGCCCCCCGCTCCTCGCCGCACTGGACTCCGTCCGCCCGCACGCTCACGATGATGCTGTGGCATGTTCGTCATCGCCTCCGCCGTTCACCCGGCCATCGCCCGCTCGCCTCTTCCAGACTGCCGCCCGGCGACTACGAACGGTACCCATCCGCCTCCATTGCGTATCCGACACTTTGTGTGTAAAGACTTGTGGAAGACGTTAGGAGAGTCGTAGCACCCGACGAACGGAGCCAGGATGCCCGCCCCCCGAGAGCTCGACCCGGCTGCCTCCGCCCAGGCACTCTTCGGCTATGAGCTGCGACGGCACCGCACCACGGCCGGCTGGACGATGGACCAGCTCGCGCAGAAGATCTGCTTCTCCGTGGCCCTGGTGGGCATGGTGGAGAACGCCAGGCGCAGCCCATCACGCGATTTCGCCGAGCGCTGCGACAAGGCCCTGCAACTCGACGGCGCCCTGATCAGGCTGTGGCCGTTCATCAACCGCGCGTCCACCCCGCCCTGGTTCCGTCCCTGGCTGGAGGTGGAGCGCGAGGCCGGCACGCTGCACACCTGGGAGCCGCTCGTCGTGCCCGGGCTGCTCCAGACCGAGGAGTACGCCCGCGCGATCCTGCTCGGAGAGCCCCGGGTGACCCCCGAGGAGGTCGAGGAGCAGGTGACGGCCCGCATGGACCGCCAGCGCATCTTTGAGCGCCCGGAGCCGCCCATGTTATGGGCGGTGCTCGACGAGGCGGTGCTGCACCGGCCGATCGGCAGCGCGCGGGTGATGGCGGCGCAGCTCGATCGCCTGCTCGAGGCCGGCGCCCTGCCCTGCGTCACCATCCAGATCCTTCCCCTCAGCGCGTTCTCCACCACCGGTCTCGAAGGGGGGTTCATTATCGCCCAGACCCGCGGCCTGCCCGATACCGTGTACCTCGAATCCGCGGGTCACGGCCAGGTCGTCGAGCGGGCGGCGGAGGTCGAAGAGCTCACCGTGAGGTACGAAGTGATCCGCGCTGAGGCGCTCCCCCAGCGCGCGTCGCTCGAGTTGATCAGGGAGACGATTGAGCGATGGACCATCTGAAGGACGAGCTACGCGAAGCGGCATGGTTCAAGTCCCCCTATTCCGGGAGCAGCGGCGGCAACTGTGTCGAGATCGCCCGCCTGTCCGGCGGGCGGGTCGGCGTACGCGACAGCAAGCATCCGGCCGGCCCCGCACTGGTCTTCGCGGCCAGTGAGTGGACCCGCTTCCGCCACGGCGTCAAGGAGGGCCTCTTCGGCATCTGACCCGGCGCCCGGTCCGTACGGGCACCCGCGTGGCCGTACGGACCGCATCTAGCGAACGGGTGGGATGTTGCCCTCTTCGATCCACTTGGCCAGCAGCCGCAGGCCCTCGGCCGACGGCGACCCCGGCTCGGTGGTGTAGACGTACAGGGTCTGCTCGGGTCCCTCCGCAAGCGCCAGCGTGTGATAGGTGAGGGTTATCCGCCCGACGATGGGGTGGTTGTAGCGCTTGACCCCCATGATCCGTTGTGGGCGCGCCTGGGCCCGGACGGCGGCAGGAGCTTCGTCCTGGCGGCTCCCCGCCGCCTGAACGCGCGCCCGCCGCCGGAACACGCCCGCGCGTCCTTCCGCGGGATGAGGACGATATCCATCCTCAGCAGGGTGGCGGGCAGCGAAGACGTCCTAAATTGAGAGGGTGCGCACCACCCCCGGCAGTCCGCGAGCTTGGTTGAGAACCCATCCCGTGGTCGGCGACTCGGCTCTCGCGCTGGTCCTGACGGGGCTGTCGATCACCACCGCCGTCCTCGCCGGCACCGGCACCCCCTCCGCCGGGCACGGCCCGATCAGGGCGGCGGACGCCCTGAGCCTCGCCCTCATCACGCTGACGTGCCTGCCGCTGGCGCTGCGCAGACGCTGGCCGTTCGTCCTCCTCTGGCTCGCCGAACTCCCGCAGATCGCCCTGGCCGCGCTGAACTACGACGGCGGGCTCACCGGGCTGGTGTCGCTCATCCTGCTCTACACCGTGGCGGCCTACCGCGGCCTTGCGCTCAGCCTCGTGGCCGCCGCGGTCGCTTCCTTCGCCTACGTCACCTCCCTGATCCTGGCGCACGACCCGGGCGGCTGGCCCCAGCAGACGGTGGTCGCCGTGGTGGCGCTGGCCGTGTGGGTGGTGGGGCGCTCGGTCCGGCTGCGCCGGGCCTACCTCGCCGAGCTGGTGGACCGCGCCGAGCGGCTGGAGCGGGCCAGGGAGTCCGACACGCGGGCCGCCCGTGCCGAGGAGCGGTCACGCATCGCCCGTGAGCTGCACGACGTGGTGGCCCACCACGTGAGCGTGATGACGGTGCAGGCCGCCGCCGCCCGCAAGGTGCTGGACACCCGCCCGGAGGCCGCCAAGGACGCCCTGATGGCCATCGAGGAGATGGGCAGGACCGCGATGCGGGAGATGCGGGGCATCGTCGGGGTGCTGCGCACCGACGGCGAGAGCGGGGAGCTGGCGCCGCAGCCCGGCATGGGCGACCTGCCCGTGCTGGTCGACCAGATGCGCGAGGCGGGGCTGCGGGCCCAGCTCTGGATCGAGGGCGAGCGGCAGGTGCTCCCCCCGGGCATCGACCTGGCCGCCTACCGCCTGGTCCAGGAGGCGCTGACCAACAGCCTGCGGCACGCGGGGCCCGCGGCGCGGGCATGGGTGACCGTCCGCCACGACCCGGGCGAGCTCCTGGTCCAGGTGGAAGACGACGGGCGCGGCGGGAACGGGCGGCTCGCCCGTGGCCCGGAGGATCGGCCCGGTCACGGTCTGGTGGGCATACGCGAGCGTGTCGCCCTTTATGGTGGAATCCTGCGGATCGGCCCACGACAGGGGGGCGGATTCGAGGTCCGGGCCCGATTCCCCCTCAAGGACTGACACACATGACTATCAGGGTGTTGCTGGTCGACGACCAGCCGCTTCTGCGCACCGGCTTCCGGCTCATCCTGGAGGCCGAGCCCGACATCACGGTGGTCGGTGAGGCGGGCAACGGGTCCACGGCGCAGGACCAGTCACGGGCCCTGCTGCCGGACGTGGTCCTCATGGACATCCGCATGCCCGGCGTGGACGGCATCGACGCCACCCGGCGCATCGTGCGCGAGGCCGCCCCCGGCGCCCACGTGCCGCGCGTCCTGGTCCTGACCACCTTCGACCTGGACGAGTACATCGTCGAGGCGCTGCGCGCCGGCGCGAGCGGGTTCCTGCTGAAGGACGTGCCGCCCGACGAACTGGTGCAGGCCATCCGGGTCGTGGCCGCCGGGGACGCCATCGTCGCGCCCAGCGTCACCAGGCGGCTGCTGGACAAGTTCGCCAGCCGGCTGCCCTCCGCCCACCAGCAGGCCACCCCCGCCCGCGTCCACCGGCTGACCGAGCGCGAGCTGGAGGTGCTGCGGCTCATCGCCAAAGGCATGTCCAACGCCGAGATCGCCGCCGAGCTGGTGGTCAGCGAGACGACCGTGAAGACCCACGTGGGCAACGTGCTGACCAAGCTGGCGCTGCGCGACCGCGTGCAGGCCGTGGTCCTGGCCTACGAGACGGGTCTGATCACCCCGGGCGCCATCCCCTGACAGCGCGCCCCGAGGCCGGCCCCCCTTCACCGCGGGCCGGCTCTCCCATCCGCCGCAGGCCGGCTCTGCCGACCGCCGGAGGGCCGGCCGCGGGCACGGCGATGCGAGCACGTACCCGCGTGACGGTCCGCGTCAGGCGGGGACGGCGGTCCCGGCGTCGCCGGGCACGGCGTCCTTCGGGGCGTTCTCCGGGAAGTGGCAGGCGACCTGGTGGCCGGTGGCCAGCTCCGCGAGGGGCGGCTCCACGGTCTTGCAGATCTCCTGGGCCTTCCAGCAGCGGGTGTGGAAGCGGCAGGCCGACGGCGGGTTGAGCGGGCTCGGCACGTCGCCCTGGAGCCGGATGCGCTCGCGCTCGGTGCGCCGTTTGACGTCGGGGACGGGCACGGCCGACAGGAGCGCCGTGGTGTACGGGTGCATCGGCGCCTCGTACAGGGCCTGCCGGTCGGCGATCTCGACGATCTTGCCAAGGTACATGACGGCGACCCGGTCGCTGATGTGCCGGACCACCGACAGGTCGTGCGCGATCACGACATAGGTGAGGTCGAGCTCGTTCTGCAGGTCCTCCAGCAGGTTCACGACCTGGGCCTGGATGGACACGTCCAGCGCCGACACCGGCTCGTCGGCGATGATCAGCTTGGGCTTGAGCGCCAGCGTCCTCGCGATGCCGATGCGCTGCCGCTGGCCGCCGGAGAACTCGTGCGGGTAGCGGTTGTAGTGCTCGGGGTTGAGCCCGACCAGCTCCAGGATGTCCTGCACGGCCTTCTTGGTGCCGTGCTCGGTCTTCACGCCCTGGATGCGGAACGGCGCGCCCACGATGGCGCCCACGGTGTGGCGCGGGTTGAGCGAGCTGTAGGGGTCCTGGAAGATCATCTGCATGTCGCGGCGCAGCGGCCGCAGGGCGCCCTGGGACATGTGGGTGATGTCCCTGCCCTCGAAGACGACCTTCCCGCCGGTGGGCTCCAGCAGGCGGGTGATCAGGCGGCCGGTCGTGGTCTTGCCACACCCCGACTCCCCCACCAGGCCGAGCGTCTCGCCCTTGACGACGTCGAACGACAGCCCGTCCACGGCCTTGACCGCCCCGACCTGGCGCTTGATCAGCCCCTTGGTGATCGGGAAGTGCTTCTCCAGGCCCTGAACGGACAGCAAGGGCTCGGGCGACTCGCTCACACGGACTCCAGGTTGGGCTTGATCTCGTTCTCCCAGATGGCGCGCCGTTCCTCCCGCGGCAGGTGGCATCGCACCAGGTGCCCGCCCTCGGTCTCGAGGAGCTCGGGCACCTGCGTATTCGCCTTGCCGCCCGTACGGCCCTCGAAGGCGCAGCGGGGGTGGAAGGCGCAGCCGGAGGGCACGTTGATCAGGGACGGCGGAGTGCCCTTGATGGGCATCAGCCGCTCGGTGCGCGCGCGGTCGAGCCGCGGCATCGAGCCGAGCAGGCCCCAGGTGTAGGGGTGCTCGGGCCGCTCGAAGATGTCCTCGGCGGTGCCGTACTCGATGCACTTGCCGCCGTACATCACCAGGATGTCGTCGGAGAGCTCGGCGACCACGCCGAGGTCGTGCGTGATGATGATCAGCGCGGAGTTGAACTCCTGCTGCAGGTCGCGCATCAGGTCGAGGATCTGCGCCTGGACGGTCACGTCCAGGGCGGTCGTCGGCTCGTCGGCGATCAGCAGTTCGGGGTCGCATGAGAGCGCCATGGCGATCATGGCGCGCTGGCGCATGCCGCCCGAGAACTCGTGCGGGTAGCTGTCGATGCGCCTCTCGGGCTGCGGGATGCCGACCCGGCCCAGCATGTCGATGGCATGCTTGCGGGCCACCGCCTTGCTGACGTGATGGTGGATCCGGTACGCCTCGACGATCTGCGCGCCCACCGTGTAGTAGGGGTGCATGGCCGACAGCGGATCCTGGAAGATCATCGCCATCTTCTTGCCGCGCAGCGTCCGCACGTGCTCCGCGCTCGCGGAGACCAGCTCCTCACCGTCCAGCCAGATCTCGCCGGAGATCATGGCCCGGCCGCCCTTGTGCAGGCCGAGGATCGCCAGGCTCGTGACGCTCTTGCCCGAACCCGACTCGCCCACGATGCCGAGGGTCTTGCCGCGCTCCAGCTTGAAGGTGAGCCCGTCGACCGACTTGACCAGGCCGTCGTCGGTCGGGAAGTGGACGCGCAGGTCGTTCAGCTCGAGAAAGCTCATGTGAGCCTCACTCTCGGGTCGACCACCGCGTACAGCAGGTCGACGACAAGGTTGGCAAGGACGACGAAGAACGCGGTGACCAGCACGACGCCCATGACCTTCGGCAGGTCCTGGCTCGTGATCGCGTCGATGGCGTACTTGCCGATGCCCGGCAGGGAGAAGGTGCTCTCGGTGAGCACCGCGCCGCCCATCAGCAGGCCGAGGTCGAGGCCGAAGATGGTCAGGATCGGGGTGAGCGCGCCGCGCAGGCCGTGTTTGAAGACGACCACGCGTTCGGTGAGGCCCTTCGCCCTGGCCGTGCGTATGTAGTCCTCGTTCATCGTCTCAAGCATGCCTGATCGTGTGAGCCGCGCGTACCCGGCGGCGTACAGGAAGGCCAGCGTGATCCAGGGCAGGAGCAGGCTGTACGCCCACTGGACGGGGTTGGTGAAGAACGGGGTGAAGCTGCCGCCCGGCGCGGTGATCGCGAAGGGACGGCCGTAGCTGAACAGCACCAGCGACACGATGCCGGTGAAGAAGATGGGGAGTGACACCCCGGCCAGCGCGATGCTCATCGACGCCCGGTCGAAGAAGCTGCCGCGTCTCAGGGCCGAGACGACGCCGGTCGCCACGCCGGCGATGAGCCAGATCACCGCCGCGCCTAGGGCGAGCGAGATGGTGACCGGCAGCCGGGTGAGCAGGTCGGGCCACACCGGCAGGCGGGTGAGGAAGGAGTACCCGAGGCACGGCGCGGGGCAGCGCTCGACACCGGGACCGTAGTTGTAGTCGGCGCCCACGACGATGCCCTTGGCGAACCGGCCGTACTGCACGATCAGCGGATCGTTGAAGCCGAGCCGCTCAGCGGCGATCTTGACCTGCTCGGCGTTGGCGGTACGGCCGACGTACCGTGCGGCGAGGCTGTCCGAGGTGGCGCCCGCCAGGCGGGGCACCAGGAAGAAGATGGCAAAGGTGGTCATGCTCACGATGGCGAGCATGACGACACCCCAGATCAGGCGCCGGATGATGTATGTGACCACAGTCCCCCCGGCTCCGGGGGCCGGCCGGTCGGCCGGCCCCCTGCCGCGTTCACGTGTCTATCGGATCTATCGGTTTACCTGGTGGCGCGGACCTGCTACTGCAGGCCCATGCTGAGGTAGTCGTACATGCCGGTCGCCTCGCTGTAGAAGACGTTCGTCACGCCCTTACCACGAATCAGCAGGCTCTTGGCCCAGATGCCGGGAAGGATGTACGCGTCGTCCATGACCTTCTGGTCGATCTGGCCCCAGATCGGCTCGCGCTTGGCGACGTCGGTCTCCAGGGAGGCCTGGTCGAGCAGCTTGTCGACCTCGGGGTCGCGGACGCTGATGTTGGACGAGCCGCCGGTCTCACGGATCACGCGGCTGTCGACCATCTGCTGCAGGAAGCCGTAACCGTCGGGCCAGTCGGCACCCCAGCCGTTGACGGCCAGGCCCAGCTTGTTGTCCTTGGCGTAACCGGGCTTGCCGGCGTACAGGGCGAAGTAGTCGGCCTGCGGGAACGGCTTCAGCGTGAGCTTGATGCCGACCTTGGCCAGGGACTGCTGCAGCGCCTCGGCGGTGGCCTTCTCCTTCGGGCGCTCGGCCCGGTAGGAGATGTTGGTCTCGAAGCCGTTCGGCTGGCCACAGGCCGTCAGGGCCTCCTTGGCCTTGGTGACGTCACCGTGGTTGTCCGCACCCGCCGGGTAGGGGTTGATGTCCTGGTGGCCGGGGATGCCGGGGGGCAGCAGGCTCGTCGCGATCTGGCCACCGGAGAACTCGCCTCCGTAGGCGGTCTGGTAGGCGACCTTGTCCGCGGCGTACTCGACGGCCTTGCGGCAGTCGAGGTTGTCCAGCGGCTTCACGTTGCCGTTGATCGACGTGTACCACAGACGAGTGATCGTCGGGTTGTCCGTGTTGGCCTTCAGCGCCGGGTCGGTCAGCACGCGGCCGAGCGTGGCCGGCTGGGCGCCGGTGCCCGCGATGTCGACGTGCAGGTCACCCGAGAGGAGCCGGTTGTCGATGTCGTCGGCGTTGACGTTGGTCGTGACCTCGTAGCCGTCGGGCAGAGCCTTGCGGTTCGGGTCGGAGGCCGCGTCCCACTGGTCGTTGCGGACCAGGTTGAAGCCCTTGCCGATCTCGTTCTTGTCGAACTTGTACGGGCCCGAGGAGATCACGTGCTCCTTGTACTTGGCGCCCGTGTCCTTGGCCTCCGGAACCGGGATCGTCGCCGGGAGCTGCGCGAAGTAGTCGAAGCCGCTGTAGGCCTGCTTCAGGTGGAAGACGATCGTCTGGTCGTCGGGGGTCTCGATCGCCTTGTCGGTGTTGACGCCCTTGGACTTGTAGGGACCCTTGTAGTCCTTCGGCAGGTCCAGGGTGTCGTTGAAGTAGGTGTACCCGTCGGGGAACACCTCCTTGTCCAGCGACCGCAGGACGCCGTACTTCACGTCCTTGGAGGTGATCGGCGTGCCGTCCTCGAACTTGACGCCCGCCCGCAGCTTGTAGGTCCACGTCTTGGCGTCGTCGCTCGGAACGCCCAGGGTCTCGGCGAGGTCGGGGACCAGCTGGGTGCTCTCCTTGCCGGGGGCCGGCTTGAACATCACCAGAGAGCGGCCGTACAGCCGGATGAAGTTCCAGGAGTAGCCGTAGTAGGTGTCGGCCGGGTCGAGGGAGTCCCAGTCACCCGCGTTGGCGAACTTGAGGATGCCGCCCTTCTTGTCGGAAGGGTTGAACACCTGCGTGAGTGCGGCGTTGAACTCTGCCTTCGCGCCACCACCGGCCGGCGCCGAGCCGGACTGGCTCGGCGTCGCCGCGCCGCCGCCGCCACAGGCGGACAGCCCCAGGGCGAGAACCGCACCCAGGGCGGTCACCCCCAGCGTGGTTTTTCTCTTCATGTACAAACCCCTTGTTGTCGGAGCCAGGGAACTTACGGGGGAATCAGGTGGAGCTCATCGTGCCCTCGGGTCGAGGGCGTCGCGAAGACCGTCACCGAGCAGGTTGAAGGCGAGCACGGTGATGAAGATCGCCATACCGGGGAAGAACATGAAGTGCGGGATCGTGTAGAACCGCACGGCGTCGGACAGCATGCCGCCCCAGGTCGCGGTAGGCGGGCGCACGCCCACGCCGAGGAAGGACAGCGCCGCCTCGAACACGATGTTGGTCGGGATCAGCAGCGTGGCGTAGATCAGGATCGGCGCCATGAGGTTGGGCAGCATCTCGCGGAAGATGATGTACGGGCCCCGGGCGCCCAGGCTGCGGGCCGCGTCGATGAACTCCCGCTCGCGCAGCGACAGCGTCTGACCGCGCATGATGCGGCCGATGTAGGGCCAGTTGAAGAAGCCGATGATGAAGACCAGCAGCGAGACGCGCAGCGCGTCGCCGGAGAGGCCGAACGCCGAGTCGGGCACGATGCCGGCCAGCGCGATGGCGAAGACCAGCAGCGGGAAGGCGAGGAAGACGTCCATCGCCTTGCTGATCACCGAGTCGACCCAGCCGCCGAGGTAGCCGGCCATGACGCCGAGGATGGTGCCGATCGCCACCGACAGCAGCGTGGCGAGGAAGGCGATGAGCAGCGAGATGCGGGCGCCGTAGACGATGCGGCTGAACAGGTCGCGGCCGTTGACCGGCTCGACGCCGAACAGGTGGTCCCAGCCGATGCCGGTGCCGTCCTTGGGCGCCAGCGTCTCGGAGCTGATGAGGTCCTGGTTGAAGTCGTTAGGGGGATGCCCGAGCCAGCCGACGATCAGCGGGGCGAAGACGGCCACCAGGATCAGGAAGATCACTACGCCGGCGCCGGTGAGCGCCACCTTGTCCCGTTTGAGGCGCATCCATGCGATCTGACCAAGCGATCGCCCCTGGATCGCCTTGCCCTGCGCCCCGGCCAGAACGGCTTCCGGCGCGGCCTCGAGCTCCGTGCCGGAGACGTCGAGCGGTGCGGTCATAGTTGTCGGCCCCCTGGATCCCAGACGACTTTGTCTGTGCGATGTGCCACCCGCCGCCGGTGGCCGCAGGTGTCGCCCATCTTTACGGGCAGGCCGCAGGTGTACGGCCCCCGGACGCAGAATCTATGTGCTGAGCTGCACTGACCAGTACCTAAGGGCGCTATGTGGCTCAACTGTGATTCATGCGAAATTCATTCGTGTTGATCTTGGACCGAATGTCGGAGGCATGTTTCGGTTGTGTCCCGGAACTGTGACACGGCGCTCGGAGTCTCGACGGCATAGGCGCAGCGGGGCCGGAGGGCCGCGCGCCCGGCACGGCGAGGCGGGAAGATCATGGCCCGGACCACGTGATCGCCGATCCTATCCAGGCCGCCCGGGACCGCAGTGGCGGATCTTGAAGCCTGAGACGTCGTTATCCGAACGTAATGCGCCCCGGCTCCGTATCTCTCGTGATGGCGCACGCCATACGGGGCGAGGCCGGCGGCAAGGAGCATCGATGATCGGACCTCCGAGGGGACACCGGACCATGTCGTGGGAGCTCGCGTGCGACCGGGCGGCGGTCGCCGGGGCCCGGCGACTGGTACGCCGGACGCTCACCGGCTGGGGACTGCCCCACCTCTCGGACGAGGTGATCCTCATCGTCAGCGAGCTGGTCACCAACGCCGTCGCGCATGGCGCTCCTCCGATACGGCTGACGCTGCACGCCGGCGCCGGAGTGCTCCGCGGGGAGGTCATCGACCACGGCCCGGAGCGCCCGCACCGGCTCGACGCGGCGGCGGACGCCTGCCACGGGCGAGGCCTGATGATCGTAGACGCCCTCGCCGACCACTGGGGCGCCACCCCTTCCCCCCACCCCCCTGGACCTCCCGCCCAGGATGCCCACCGCCCCGGACCCGGCGACCCGGACTCTCATCCTGGGTCCAACAGCCCGGACCCCCACCGCCTTGGACCCACCGGCCCGGATCCCACCCATCCGAACCCCGCCGGTCCGAGCCCGTCCGGCAAGACGGTCTGGTTCACCCGCCGTCTCCTCGACGGGGAGCGGCCCGTTCCTTCCGGCGAACACCCCGGTCCAGACGAGCGCCCGGCCCGCGTGTCGGAGCGGTTCCCTTAGCGGGTGCCCGCGAACGCTCCCGCGGGGTGTCAGCGCGTCAGCTGATGCCCCGGCGCTTGAGGATCTCCTCGATGTCGGACAGGTCGTCGTCGGCCGGTGCGGCGGGCTTGGCCTGCAGTGGACGCCGGAGCGGCTGAGTCGCGCCGGGGGTCGGCGTCGCGCCCGCACCGGCCGCGGCACCCGCGCCCGGTGCGCCCGCCTGGGCCCGCTCCGCGCGGCGGCTCTTCGCGCCGCCCGCTGCGCCTCCGCGCCTCCTGCGCAGGACCCCGGAGACCAGGAACAGCAGCGCCGACAGGCCGGCCACGATCACCCCGGCCCAGACCGTCGGCGAGAAGACCAGGCCGGTGACGAAGCCGACCACGGCCGTGCCGGCCTGCCAGAGGGCCGGGAGCGCGCCGGTGAGGTAGGCGGCCAGCGGGATCAGGGACCACGCGGCGCCACGCAAGCCCGCGCCCGCGCCCCTCCTGCGGAACGCCAGGAAGCTCAGCACCAGCCCCGCTGCTGTCACCCCCGCGCACAGCGGCAACCAGGCGATCTGGTCGAAGGACATAACGGCTCGCCCCCTTTGTCATTGCTTACCGTTCCATCCTGGCACGCGCACGAGCGGTGGCCCCTCCTCCCAAAGGATGGCCCATCCCCCGGCCCTCAGCATGATCCCTCCCCTACCCACCACAGGGTCCACCCCTGACCCCGCGGCCCGACGGGTCACCCACCGCACAACGGCGCCGACCCCGCCGTACCACCTCCCACCGCCACGGCGCCGAACGCCCCACCACCCGGGGGGCCCAAGGGAACCGGCCGCCCCACCACCCGGGGGGCCGGAAGGGAACCGGGCACCCATCTCCGGGGCCCGAAGGGAACCGGCTGCTCCAGTCGCCGGGAGCGTTTGGTGGGTTGGGCGGGGGAGTTCGTGGGGGGTTAGGAGAGGACGAGGTTTTGGAGGGTGGGCAGGTCGATTTGTTTGAGGGAATCGACGACGAGGCGGCGGGGGGCGGGTGGGATGGGGACGACGCTGGGGATGGCGACGACGGCGCAGCCCGCGGCCGTGGCCGCCGCGACGCCGGTCGGTGAGTCCTCCAGGACGGCGCATCGCGCGGGGTCCACGCCGAGGACTCTCGCCGCTCTCAGGTAGGGCTCGGGGTCGGGTTTGAACCGCTCGACGTCGTCACCGGTCACCACGACGTCGAAGTAGCCGCGCCCGATGCCGGCGAGCACGGCGTCCGCCATCAGGCGGGAGGAGGAGGTGACCAGGCCCGTGGGCAGGCGAGACGTGCGGACCTCGGCCAGGAGCTCGGCGGCTCCCGGCATCATCTCGAAGCCGTCGGCGAGCAGGCCGAGGACGGTGTCGAGCATCCAGGCCTCGATCTCGTCGGGATGCCTGTCGGATCCGCTCACCCTGAGCATGTAGTCGACGGTCGCCGGCATGGAGCCGCCGACCAGGTTCTCCTGGTCGGCTGTGGTCCACCCGGCGCCGAGGCGCCGCATCACCGATGACTCGGCTCGAAACCAGAGCTTTTCGGTGTCGACGAGGGTCCCGTCCATGTCGAAGAAGACCGCGTCCACTCATCCCCCTGACGACACCCGCATGTACACAGCAGACGGTACCGGCTTCTCCGCCCAGGTCAGACGTTGAAGTATTTGGCTTCGGGGTGGTGGACGATCAGGGCGGAGGTGGCCTGTTCGGGATGCAACTGGAACTCCTCCGACAGGCTCACCCCGATCCGGGCCGGGTCCAGCAACTCGAACAACTGCCGCTGGTCCTCCAGGTTCGGACACGCCGGATACCCGAACGAGTACCGGCAACCGGTGATGTTGACCTTCAACATGTCGGCCAGCGACTCATCCCCGCCGATGCCCAAGTCGCCCCGCACCCGGGCATGCCAGTACTCGGCCAGCGCCTCGGTCAACTGCACCGACAACCCATGCAACTCCAGATAATCGCGGTAGGCGTCCTTGGCGAACAACTCCGCCGTCGCCTCCGAGATCCGGCTGCCCATGGTGGCCACCTGGAACGCCACCACATCCACCTCACCGCTGTCACTGCCCCGGAAGAAATCGGCCAGGCACAGATGCCGGTCCCGCCGCTGCCGCGGGAAAGAGAACCGGGTCCGCTCATTCCCGGTCTTCTCATCCAGGATGATCAGATCATCGCCGTCGGACACACACGGGAAATACCCATACACCA
>NZ_JALLPO010000025.1 GCF_023276435.1 Sphaerisporangium perillae | reverse complement strand
GGTAGAGCGACCTGGTTGGTGGGGGTGGGGGCCGGGTGGGCGAGGGCAATGGCCTGTTGGACGAGGAACTCGGTGCGGCGGCGGGGGACGAAGACCCCGGAGTCCACGGCCATCCGCAGGCCGCAGAACTCCGCCCAGCCGAGGACGTATTCGAGAGGCAGTCCGTCGGCCCGCCGCTCCACCATGGCGAGGAGGTCGGCCGGTGTGCGCGCCGCGGAGATGAGCAGGTCCGCCTCGTCCTCGGCGAAGACGCAACCGGCAGCGCGCAGCCTGGTGACGACGGCGTCTCGGGAGGCCGGCTCCGGCGAGGCAGTGGACTCGGTGGACGGCGAGGGAGGAGCGGCGGACCCGATGAGAGGTGCGGGGGAAGTCGCGGGGCGGGGGAGGGGTGACGGTGAAGCCGACATGGGAGCCTTTCGGGATGCCTTGTGGGCGCTCCCTGGGTCACCTATGTCAGGCGGACCGCACGGCCGTGAGATGGGAGCACCCGACCTGGTACAGCGGTGATGGGGCTCACCTCCTCGGTACGTTCCCTGCTTGGGGCCGCAACACTACCTGAGCCGGTTGGTGACGCGCCATCGCACCCCCAACGGCAACACTCGCGCCCCCAAGCCACGCGCTGCCGGTCTCCCAGTTCCGGGTCCTCGGGCGTCGTCGGTACCGAAGTCGTGGTGGTCGGTACTTTCGGTGGGCGTGGTCTGCTTGAGGGACTACGACGGTTGAGAGGACGGATCCGGACGGCCGATCCGCCGGCGCGGTCGCGGCCTCTAGCGTTCGATCATGTCCGATTTCGTCGCGTCACCCAGGGATCGCCCGCCCGGTGGGCTCATGGCCTTCCTCGATCGCATGACCGGCTCCGGCTCGGCGACCTCCCGTCGGCCGCGGATGCTGGCACGATTCGCGCCCGCCTTCGGGCTGTTCTTTCTCACCCCGCTGGTCGCCGAGTACCTGCTCGGCAACATCCCTCCCGCCGAGATCGCGGGTGTGCTCATCCTCGCGCCGATGTACGGCGGTGGAGCGCTCATCATCCGTGAGGTGGCGCGCCGGACCGGGCGAGGCTGGCCCACCATCATGCTGCTGGCGGCGGCCTACGGACTGCTCGAAGCGGGCTTGCTGGACCAGTCGCTGTTCAACCCGTCCTTCGACGAGGGTTACGACTTCCAGAGCGTCGCGCATGTCCCGGTGCTCGGTGTCAGTGCCTTCTACGCGGAGACCTTCATCGCAGGGCACGCGATCTGGAGCATCGGGGTCCCGATCGTCATCGTCGAGTCGCTTGTACCGGGGCGCAGGACCACGCCCTGGTTGGGCAGGGTCGGTCTGACGATGACCTGTGTGATCTTCCTGCTCGGCTCCGCCGCCATCTTCGCCGATCACGTGTCGAGCTTTCTCGCGCCGGTGCCGCGGCTGCTCGGTGCCGGCGCCCTGATTGTCGCCCTGATCGGTTCGGCGTTCGCCCTCGGAAGGCGCCGCGGGCCGGACTACGGACGTCCAGGGCCGGAGAACGGCCGGTCCGGGCGGGAGGACGGGCGATCCGGGCCGGAGGAGGGCCGGTCTGGGCTGGAGGACGGTCGGTCCGGATTGGAGGGCAGGGGGCGTGCGCCGAATCCTTGGGTTGTGGGGACGGTCGCGTTCGTCGCGTCGAGTGTGTTCGTCGTCCGGCCGGAGAGCTGGTGGGGCGCGGGGATCGGGATCGTGCTGCTCGCGGTGATGGCCGTCCTGGTCGTCCGGTGGTCGCGGCGCACGGGCTGGGCGGCGGTCCACCGGTTCGCCCTGGGCGGCGGCGCGCTGCTGACGTACGCCTGGGCCGGGTTCGTCCTGTTGGCTCTGGAGGGCAACGCGGACGCCGCGAACCTGGTCGGCCAACTGGTCCTGGTCCTCGGCGCGGTCGCCCTGCTCTTCGCCGCCGGCCGGGTCGCCTCGTCACGCCGAGGCCGTGCCTGACGAGGGGCCAGGTGCTCGACTGTTGAGCCCTGGCCCCTCGGTAAGCGGCGGGATGCCCCGGCCCGCCGGTATGGGGGCCGGGGGCGGCCGGTGGCTCGTGCGCTATCGCAGCCAGCGCCAGCGGATGTCACCGGAGCGGTACTTGCACGTGTACTGGCGGTGGGTGACCTTGGCGTAGCCATACTTGCCGTGGGCGGCGGCCGGGCAGAACGCGCCCGGGGTGATGCAGTTCCAGTGGTTGCCGACGCGCTTGTACTGGCAGGCGGTGGCCGTCGTGGCGGCGTCGGCGGCTCCAGCGGCGACCGGGGTGACTACCAGGCCGGCGGCGAGTGCGGCGGCTGATAGCAAGGAACGGACGCGCAAGGCGACTCCTTTGACCGTGAATGTGCATAAGCACGACCATCCACGGTGGTCGCCGGTTGTCCGCGCGTCCTTATCTGGACATGCGGGAGAACCCCCTACGGAGGGAATGTCGGCCGTTGCCCTTCCGGTCGTACGGGCACCTGAGCCGACTGCCGGTCGTGCTGTGCTGAGTCAGGTGGATGGTGTGAAGGCCGGCAGCAGGGCGGGGAGTTCGGTGGTGCCGCGAGGCGTCACGGTCAGCTCGCGGGTGCCTTCGTGTGCCTCGATCAGCCCTCGGGCGATGAAGGCGTCGAGTACCGCCTTGCCTAGCGCGCCGCCCAGGTGGGGGAGGCGGTGGGCGCGGTCCAGGCATGCCGTGGCGAGCTTGCGGCGGCGGGTGTCGACCGTGGCCAGGTCCACGCCGAGCTCGGCGAAGAAGGCCGGGTCGCCACCCAAGGCGAGCGCGCTGTCACGGCCGTCGGGCGGCTGGAGGGCACCGCGCTCGATGAGCGCGCTGAAGACCGACACGCCCAGCAGTCCGGCGGCGTGGTCGTAGCAGGTGTGGGCGACGTCGTCCGCACTCGGCGGGCGGTCGGGACGGGCGGCCAGGTCGGCGCGGGCGTAGCGGGCCAGCGCGGTCAGTACGTCGCCGAGGCCGGGAGAGGCCACCTGGTAGACCGCGTGCCGGCCGGTGTGCTCGACGGTGACCAGCCCGGCGGCACGCAGGCGGGCCAGGTGGTTGCTCAGGCGCGGTGCGGAGATGCCGAGGACGTCGGCGAGCTGGCTGAGCGTGTGCGGCCCTTCGGCCGACAGGAGCTGTAGCGCGGTCAGGCGCACGGGGTCGGCGAGCTCCCGGGCGAGGGAGATGGCGGACCCCAGAACCGGATCCGCCGAGTCCACCCATCTCCCCATGGGGCCTCCTCGCCTGCCGATGACCGCTGTCACCGATGGATACCGATCGTCGCGGGCGCCCAGTGACCGCCGGGTCGTCGCGCCGCCCTTCCACGACCTACGAGCAAGTCGCCGGTTCGCCGGTCATCCTATCAAGATTCATGGGTTCGTGAATGGTGGTTGTTTGGATGCCTCAGATATCGATACATTCACCATTAAGGGAGCAATGAAAGGTGGTTGAGCAATGGTCGTCGCCCCCGCCCGGCAGGTCGAGTACGAAGCGGCGGGGCTCGGACGCCTGATGTGGGGGCGGGGCATCTCGGCGCTGGGCGACGGGCTGTGGTTCACCATCTGGGCCCTGTACTTCACCCGCGTGCTGCACCTCCCACCGGCCATGGTGGGACTCGCCATGGCGGTGGCCGGCGGCGTCGGGCTCGTGACGGCGATGCCGCTCGGGGCCATGGCCGACCGGTTCGACCCGCGCGCCATCCTCGTCACCATCACGGTGCTCCGCGGGCTGGCCATGGCCTCATACACGCTGGTCCGCGATCCGTGGATGCTCGTCCTGGTCACGACCTTCTTCGTGGCGCCCGCCAACGGGGCCTCCGCCGTCCGAACCGCCCTGGTCGCCGGGCTGGTAACCGGTACGCAGGCCCGGGTGGGGGCGCTCGCCCGGCAGCGGGTCGCCCAGCACGTCGGCTACGCGGTGGGAGCGGGCGCGGGAGCGCTGGTGCTCGCCGCCGACCGCCCGTCCGCGTACCTGGTGGCCATCGGAGGCAATGTGCTCAGCTTCGCGGTGCTGGCCGTGCTCACCGCCACCGTCGCGTCGCCCGGTGGCCGGGGCGAGCGCGGACCGTGGCCCCGCGTCCGGATCGTCCTGCGTGACCGCCCCTACCTCGCCGTCGTGGGTGCGACGTCCGTGCTGTCGCTGTGCTGGGCGATGCTGTCGACGGGCCTGCCGCTGTGGATCGCGAACGCCACGCGGCTGCCGCTGTCGCTGAGCGGCGTGGTCGTGGTGATCAGCTCGGTGGGCATCGCGGCGCTGCAGATTTCGGTCACCAGGTTCACCGGGACGACGGCGCGGGCGGCGCGCACCACCGTCTGGGCGGGCGCGTTCCTGGCCGTCAGCTGCGTGCTGCTCGCGACCACGGCTGGGCGTTCGGGCGCGGGGGCGATCGCGGTGGTGACCCTCGCCGCGCTGTTCCACCTCGCCGGCGAGCTGGGGTTCGTCGGCGGGAGCTGGGGCCTGTCGGTGGAGCTCATGCGGGAGGACGCCCGGGGCGCCTATCAGGGCGTCTCCGAGGCGGCCACCGCGACGGTGCAGATGTTCGCGCCCGCCGTCTTCACCCTCGCGCTCACGACGCTCGCCGCGTGGGGCTGGCTGCTGGTCGCGGCCGTCTTCCTCGCGTGCTCGCTGCCCGTACCCGCCCTGGCCCGCTGGGCCGCCCGCACGCGCTGACGCGGAACGCCAAGCGCCGACCCTGTCCCGGGTGTACTGGGACGGTGTCCCGTTCCACCCGCCGCGCCTGAGCCACTGTCCGTCCTTGCCCGGGACGAGCGGGGACGAATGTCCCGCAGGTGGTATTCGAGTGGCTCGTATCGCATGGCGCGAGGCCACTTCCGGTGGTGATGGAAGTGGCCTCGCAGGATCTTCGCTGGGTGATCCCGCAGGGGATTCCACGGCGGGAGTGGCCGCCGGATTCGGTTTCCCGGGCCGATTCGGCGGCCGGTTTCCTGCCGGGATCAGGGGCTTTACCGATTACCCGTCAAGATCCGTTCGGCGCGCGGAATGCTCGCCGAGGCGGATCGGTCAGCCGCAGTGCTCGAAGGCGCTGTCGTAGGTGGAGGAGCCGGCCTTGCCGCCCCACTTGACGCAGGTGTTGGAGGCCGAGGCGCGTACAGGACCCGCGTAGTAGGAGAAGTTGCCCGAGTCGGTGATCCGGCTCTTGCCCTGGACCTCCAAGTAGGCGGAGGTCGCGGTGGCGCTGCCCACCGACGTGCTCTTGATCGTGGCCACGCAGTTGTAGGCGTTGGAGGTGTTGTAGAGCAGGTAGACCCTGCCCGCCGAGCCCAGGGCCGCCGAGTCGATGACGCTGTAGCCGCTGCCGCAGACCTCTTCCGGCGAGTAGGGGTTGTTGCTGCCGGAGCAGTTGTGCGAGGTCAGCGTCTGAATGGGGTAACCGAACGTGGTCCCGTTGAAGACGGCCTTCTGGATGTTGGCGGGGTAGGAGGTGTCGGTGGTCCGCACCTCATAGTGCAGGTGGGGCGAGATGTTGTTGCCCGGCTTGCTGGTGTTGCCCACCTCGCCGATCTTCTCGCCCTGCGAGACCTGCGCGCCGACGCTCACGGAGCGGACGCGAAGGTGGGCGTAGTACGTCGACCATCCGCCGCCGTGGTCGATCTTCACGAGGTTGCCGAAGCCGTTGGTCGAGCCCTGGTGGGCCGATATGACGACCGTGCCGGCCGCGGCGGCGACGACCGTGTCGCCGAGGTCGGCGTCCGCCGTGCTGCCCCGGTTCCAGTCGATCTCCCAGGACTGGTGGGCGCTGCTGGCGCTGGAGTTGCCGGTCCATGACTGGTTACAGGGGAAGGGCATCTGGAAGTTCGGGCGGGGCCCTGCCGCGCTGGCGCTCGGAGCCAGTGCGACCCCGCCCGCGAAGCTGAGCAACAGCGCGACCCCCGCCGTCAACAATCCTTTGATCTTCATGCAGTTCCTTTCTCGCAGCTCCGGCCGGTCGGCGCTGGGTTCCGACTCCGTGGACCGGTTACGGCGTTCTCGGGAGAAACTCCGAAGGGCGGCTTCGAAGCGTCCGTTTGGCGTACAGCGTCCGGATAAGCCGTATAAGAAACGTCCAAAACGGATACAAATAAGATCCAGGCTTCGTATGACCCAGCCCCTAACCGGTGGCAAAGTCTCAAAGGAGCGGAAGCGGGCATGATGGCTGATCAGCCCACATTCAGCGTCCTCGGACCGCTGGATGTCCGGCTCAACGGGCAGTCCCTGCGGCTCGGCGGCGCGAAACCGCGGATGCTGCTGGCCACTCTCCTGCTCCACGCCAACCGCGTGGTCAGCACGAGCTTCCTCGTCGAAGTGCTGTGGCCCGACCGGCGGCCGCGGTCGGCCGTCGAGAACCTGCGGACCTATGTCAGTTCCCTGCGGGCCGGCTTCGCCGAGGCGGGAGCCCGGACGGCCATCCGCGCCCAGCAGTCCGGCTACATGATCGAACTACGCCCCGAGGACCTCGACCTGCTCACCTTCGAGCAGCTCGTCGAGGACGGCCGGCGGTCGCGCGCCGACGGCCGCACGCAGGACGCGGTGGACCGGCTGTGCCGGGCATTGAGCCTGTGGCACGGCGCGCCGCTGGCGGACCTGCCGGGCAGCACCCTCTGGGACAGCCGCCTGTCACCCCTGGCGGAGGCCCGGCTCACGGTGGCCGAGGAACTGCTGGCCATGCGCGTGTCCCTCGGGCAGTACACCAGCGCGATAACCGAGCTGCGCGGGCTGCTCGTGGACCACCCCTTCCGCGAAGGCCTGTGGCAGCAGCTCATGCTGGCCCTGCACTGGAGCGGACGGCAGGCGGAGGCGCTGCGCGCGTACACGACCATCCGCGACCGGCTGGTGGAGGAGCTCGGGATCGAGCCCGGTGTGGAGCTGCGCCGCACCCACGCCGCCGTCCTGGTGGCCGGCGAGCCGCCCCTGCCGCAGGACCCGCCTGTGCCGCAGGACCCGCCCACGGCGGGCGGGCAGGCGGTGGCGGAGCAGAACGGAGCCGCCGAGCATCCCGTGGCGTCCGAGCCGTGCCCGCCCTACCAGCTCCCGCCGGACGTGCCCGACTTCACCGGCAGGCAGGATGATGTGGCGGCGCTCGTGGCGGCGCTGTCACCGGAACGGACGGCGGGGCCGCCGGCGATCACCGTCGTCGTCGGCCCGCCGGGCGTGGGCAAGTCCGCTCTGGCGGTGCACTGCGCGCACGAGGTACGGGCCGGCTACCCCGACGGGCAGCTGTACCTGGACCTCTCCGGCACCTCGCTGTCGCCGGCCGGCCCCGCCCACCTGCTGGCGGAGGCGCTCCACGCGCTCGGCGTGGCCGAGGCCGCCCTGCCCGACGGCGTGCACGAGCGCTCCGCGCTGTACCGGTCGCTGCTGTCGGGGCGCAGCATGCTGGTCGTGCTCGACGACGCGGCGAGCACCGCGCAGGTGCGCCCGCTGCTGCCCGGCAGCGGATGCTCGGTGCTGGTCACCAGCCGCCGCAGGATCACCGAGCTGCCCGGGACCCGCCAGGTGGAGCTGGACGTGCTGGACCCCGAGCAGGCGGAAGAGCTGCTCGGCAAGATCGTGGGCGCCGAGCGGCTGGAGCGGGAGAGGGAAGCGGCGTCGGGCATCGCCCGATCCTGCGGGTACCTGCCGCTCGCCATCAGGATCGCCGGAGCCCGTCTCGTCGCGCGGCCCGGGTGGTCGCTGCGCCTGCTGGAGCGGCGGCTGGACGACGAGGCCCGCCGGCTGAGCGAGCTGCGGGTCGGGGACCTGGAGGTGCGGGCCAGCGTGGACCGCAGTTACCTGCTCCTGCCCGAGGAGGCCGCGCGGGCGTTCCGGATGCTCGGCCTGCTCGGCCCGCAGTCGCTGCC
Source organism: Sphaerisporangium perillae (assembly GCF_023276435.1). Classification (GTDB taxonomy): domain Bacteria; phylum Actinomycetota; class Actinomycetes; order Streptosporangiales; family Streptosporangiaceae; genus Sphaerisporangium; species Sphaerisporangium perillae. The sequence goes on along the minus strand of NZ_JALLPO010000025.1, from coordinate 149,416 downwards.
CGCCTGGGTCGTCGACGCCGCGCTGGACCGTCATCGGGCGGACGACGTGGTGGACGACCTGGTCGACGCGAACCTGCTGCAACTGGTGGGCAGCGATCCGATCGGCCAGCCGCGCTACCGGCTGCACGACCTCATCCGCTGCGGCGCCAGGGAGAAGGCGTACGCCGACCCCGAAGGGCTGGCGCTCGGCCGGGTGGTCGGGGCGTGGCTGGCGGTCGCCGAGCAGGCCACCGCGCGGCTGCCGACCACCGTCTTCGGCCTGATGTCCCCGACGGCCACCCGCTGGGAGCCGGCCGAGGTCACCATCGGGCAGGTCGCCTCCGACCCGCTGTCGTGGTTCGACACCGAGCGGGAGGCGCTGGTCGGGACGGTACGGCTGGCCGCCGACGCGGGCATGGCGGACTCGGCGTGGGGCCTCGCCGCCTCCCTCGTTCCCTACTTCGATCTGCGCGGGCACTACGACGCCTGGCGGAGCACCCACGAGATGGCGCTCGAGGCGGTGCGCGCGAAGGGGGACCTGCGGGGCGAGGCGGCGCTGCTCCGCGGTCTCGCCCAGGTCTACCTGTACCAGGACGGCTACGCCGAGTCGGTGGAGATGTTCCACCGGTCGTACCGGCTGTTCCACCAGCTCGGGGACCGCAGGGGCGAGGCGATCGCGATCTGCGGGCTCGGCGCCGTGGACCAGATCCGCGGCCGGCGCCTCAGGTCGCTCAGGCGCTTCCAGCAGGCACTCGGCATGTTCCTCGGCATGGGCGACCAGGTGGGTGAGGCCTATGCGCGGCAGGCGATCGGCAAGGTGTGCCTGGAGTCGGGCGACCTGGAGGCGGCGGCGAGGTGGCTGGACGAGGCGTTGCGGCTTGCGCGGGAGCTCGGCGACCGGCACAGGGAGGGCTGCGTGTTCAACCACTTCGGGCGGTTGAACGATCTGGCGGCCGACTTCGACCGCGCCATGCGGTTCCAGGACCAGGCACTGGACATCTTCGAGAGCCTCGGCGACTGTCACTGCGCCGCGTACGCCATGCAGAGCCTGGGCAACCGGCGAGCGGTACGGGGCGAGCGGGTGCACGCCTCGGCGCAGCTCGAACGCTCACGAACGATCTTCCAACGGCTGGGCGACCGCAGCGGGGAGGCCAGCGCGACGCGGATGCTCGGCGAACTGCACCGGGCGGCGGGCCGGGCGGACCTGGCGCGGGATTACCTGCACCAGGCCTTCACCCTGCAACGCGAGCTCAGCGCGGGGGGTGGCGCCGCCCGGGATTAGGCGGCCGGTCAGCCGGCGGCGATGGAGATGCCGACCCCGCCGCGGGTGCCTGCGCCGTAGCGCTCCTTCTCGCGGGCGATGTCCAGCGGCTTGATGCTGCTGCGTCCGGCGAGCGTCTCCTCGGTGATGAGGTGGGCGGGCACCAGCCAGGAGACCTCGAATTCGATGCCGTCGGGGTCCTTGGCGTACAGGGCCTTGGTGGTCGAGTGGTCGGAGGCGCCGACGAGGGAGCCGAGCTCGCTCAGTTTCGCGGCGATCGACTCCAGGTCGTCGAGCGTCTCCACCTCCCAGGCCAGGTGGTAGAGGCCGACGGTGGCGCGTCCGGCCTGGGACTCCCCAGCCTGCGGCCCGATCTGGAACAGCCCGAGGTCGTGGTCGTTGTTCGAGGCGGGCGCCTGCAGGAAGGCGGCGCCGGGCATACCCATGACCACGCGAAAGCCGAGCGCCTGCTGGTAGAAGGTGACGCTGCGCTCGACGTCGCGCACGTACAGCACGGCATGGTTGAGACGGTGGACGGGCATGATGCCTCCTAGGTTGAACTCTCAACTAATGATACGCCATCTTGGTTGAGAGTTCAATTATCGGCTCGGCAAGGACGGCGATGACACCAGCTTGAGCCCCCGCGGCCGGGAGGTGCCGTGCGGGGTGGGGTGTCAGGGCTGTGGCGCGAGGAGGTACCGGGGTCAGGGCTGTGGCGCGAGGAAGTGCCGGGGTCAGGGCTGTGGCGCGAGGAGGTGCGCGCCGGGGTCGGCGATGATGCGCTGGATCACCTGGCCGGCGCCTCCCAGCGGGGCCGCGTCGGCGCCGACCTGGGAGACGACCAGGGCCGGGACGCGGGCGCGGATCTGGCCGAGACGCCTGTGCATGGTCGCCTCCGCCGGCCCCGACACCCATGGGAACAGGGGTGCGAAGATCCCGCCCAGCACGATCGTGTCCGGGTCGAGCAGGTTGACCGCAGTGGTGAGCGCGATCCCGAGCGCCGACCCCGCTCGCTCGCAGGCGGCCACGGCCGAGGGGTCGCCGGCCCGCAGCCGGGCGACCAGCCCGGCCAGGTCCTCGCCCGCCGGCAGCAGGGCGTCCTGCCCGGCGTAGCGTTCGAGGCAGCCGGTGCCGCCGCACCGGCACGCCGGGCCGTCGGGCGAGACGACGACGTGGCCCAGTTCGCCCGCGTACCCGTGGGCGCCCCGGAACAGCGCCCCGTCGACCACCAGGCCGGCGCCGATGCCGATCTCTCCGGACACGTGCAGGAAGTCGCCGAGCGCCGCGCCCGACCCGAACCACAGCTCGCCCAGCGCGGCGAGGTTGGCCTCGTTGTCCACGAGCACGGGAAGCGGGAGGGCGAGGGCGTCGGCGACGGGCACGTCACGCCAGCCGAGGTTCGGCGCGCTGTGGACGGTGCCGGTCGAGCGGTCGACCGGGCCGGGCAGGGCAACGATGCCGCCGGCGACGGAGAGCCCGTGGCCGGCGGCGTCGGCGAGCATGGAGATCGCCAGGTCGCGCAGCCCCGCGATCACGTCCTCCGGCGAGGCGGCGCGGTTGTCCACAGCCTGTGTACGGAACAGCCGCGCAGTCCGGCTGAGATCGACGACGCAGCCGGCCAGGTAGTCGACGTTGATCTCAAGTCCGAGCGCGGCCACCCGGTGCCCGCTGAGGTGGACCGCCACCCCCGGACGGCCGCGCTCGCCGTCCCGCACCGCGCCGGACTCCACCGCCATGCCGGCGTCGATGAGGTCCGCGACCAGCTTCGACACCGTGGTCTTGGTCAGGCCGGTGGCCTCGGCGAGCGCGGCGCGCGTCAGCGGGCCGTCGCGGTCGAGCGCTCCGAGGACCACGGCGAGATTTCCCGCGCGCATGGCATCGTGCCGCAGGGCCTGTGCCATCAGGGGTTGTCTCCGAGTTCGATCACAGCCCCCAGCCTGTTCCGGTGAAGTCGGCCGACGTGCCCTCTTGACCTCGGGCGAGTACCGGCCGATATTTAGTCCACAACATAGACTAATTCGGGAGAGACCAGCGGTGGACGCGTACACACCCAAGAAGGAAGACAAGTTCACGTTCGGCCTGTGGACGGTCGGATGGCAGGCGCGTGACCCGTTCGGCGACGCCACCCGCGCGCCGCTCGACCCGGTGACGTCGGTGCACCGCCTCGCCGAACTCGGCGCCTACGGCGTGACCTTCCATGACGACGACCTCCTCGCCACCGAGCCCGACCGCGACAAGGCCATCCAGAACTTCAAGCAGGCCCTGAGCGAAACCGGGCTCAAGGTTCCCATGGCGACCACGAACCTGTTCACCCACCCCGTCTTCAAGGACGGCGCCTTCACCAGCAACGACCGGGACGTCCGCCGGTACGCGCTCCGCAAGGTCATGCGCAACATCGACCTCGCCGCCGAGCTGGGCGCGACCACCTACGTCTGCTGGGGCGGACGCGAGGGCGCCGAGTCCGACGCCGCCAAGGACGTCCGGGCCGCCCTCGACCGCTACAAGGAGGGCCTGGACCTCTTGTGCGGCTACGTGCTCGACAAGGGCTACGACCTGCGCTTCGCCCTGGAGCCCAAGCCCAACGAGCCCCGCGGCGACATCCTGCTTCCCACGATCGGCCACGCGCTCGGCCTGATCAACGAGCTGGAGCACCCCGAGATGGTCGGGCTCAACCCCGAGGTCGGCCACGAGCAGATGGCCGGGCTGAACTTCGTGCACGGCATCGCCCAGACCCTCTGGCACGGCAAGCTGTTCCACATCGACCTCAACGGCCAGCACGGCCCGAAGTACGACCAGGACCTCGTCTTCGGCCACGGCGATCTGAAGAGCGCGTTCTTCCTGGTCGACCTGCTGGAGAACGGCGGCTACGAAGGCCCCCGGCACTTCGACTACAAGCCGCTGCGCACCGAGGACGCCGAGGACGTGTGGGTCTCGGCCGCCGCCAACATGCGCACCTACCTGATCCTCAAGGCGAAGGCGGCGGCGTTCCGCGCCGACCCCGAGGTCCAGCAGGCTCTGGCCGACTCGCGCGTCACCGAGCTGGCCCAGCCCACCCTGGCCCCCGGTGAGACCTACGAGGACCTCGCCAAGGACGACTTCGACCCCGAGAAGGCGGCCGAGCGCGGCTTCCACTTCACCCGGCTCAACCAGCTCGCGCTCGAGCACCTCCTCGGAGTGCGGGGATGACCCTCGTCGCGGGAGTCGACTCATCGACCCAGAGTTGCAAGGTCGTCATCCGCGACGCGGAGACCGGGGCCCTGGTCCGCGAGGGCCGGGCCCCGCACCCGCCCGGCACCGAGGTGCACCCGGAGCACTGGTGGAACGCCCTCCAGCAGGCCATCGCCGCGGCGGGCGGCCTGTCCGACGTGGCGGCGCTCGCCGTGGGCGCGCAGCAGCACGGCATGGTCTGCCTGGACGAGCGGGGCGAGGTCGTCCGGGACGCGCTGTTGTGGAACGACACCCGTTCCGCGCCGGCCGCCGCCGACCTGATCAGCGAGCTGGGCGGGCCACAGGCGTGGGCCGAGGCGGTCGGCAGCGTGCCGGTCGCCTCCTTCACCGTGACCAAGCTGCGCTGGCTCGCCGAGCACGAACCCGGCAGCGCGGTCCGCACGGCGGCGGTGTGCCTGCCGCACGACTGGCTCACCTGGCGCCTGGCAGGGGCGCCGGGCGTCAACGCGCTCACCACCGACCGGGGCGACGCCTCGGGCACCGGATACTGGTCGCCCGCGACCGGCTCCTACCGCTCCGACCTGCTGAAGCTCGCCATGGGCCACACCCCTGTGGTGCCGCGCGTGCTCGCCCCTGCGGAGGAGGCGGGCCGTGACGGCGCCCTGCGGCTCGCGCCGGGGACAGGCGACAACATGGCCGCCGCCCTCGGAGTCGGGCTGCTGCCCGGCGACGTGGTCGTCTCCATCGGCACTTCGGGGACGGTCTTCGCCTGCGCCGACGCGCCCAGCCACGATCCTTCTGGGGCCGTGGCCGGGTTCGCCGACGCGACCGGCCGGTTCCTGCCGCTCGTGTGCACCCTCAACGCCGCCCGCGTGCTCGACGCGGCGGCGCGGATGCTCGGCGTGACCCTCGCGGAACTGGACGCCCTGGCCCTGCAGGCCCCGCCGGGAGCGGACGGGCTCGTGCTCGTCCCCTATCTGGAGGGGGAGCGGACGCCGAACCGGCCTGACGCCACCGGCTCGATGCACGGGCTGCGGCTGTCCAACTCCACACCCGCGCACTTCGCGCGGGCCGCCGTGGAGGGCATGCTGTGCGGGCTCGCGGACGGGCTGGACGCGCTCGGCGTGCAGCCGCGGAGAGTGCTGCTGATCGGCGGCGCCGCCAGGTCGGAGGCGGTGCGCAGGATCGCGCCGACGGTGTTCGGGCGTCCTGTCCTGGTGCCGGAGCCGGGGGAGTACGTCGCCGACGGAGCGGCACGCCAGGCGGCATGGCTGCTCAGCGGAGCCGCCGAACCTCCCCGGTGGGAGGCGGGCGTGGCGGAGGCCTTCGAGGCCGAGCCCGCGCCCGCCGTCCGCTCGCGCTACAGGGAGGTCGCCGCCACCGTCTGACCTCACGGACCCTGAGGTACCCCGAGATCCCCCTCAGGGGACGATCAGGGGCGGCACCGGATGTTCGAACCGGCCCCCGGCGGTCAGTCTGGAGCCATGCTGAAAAGGCTTTACCCCCTGGCCGCCGGAGTCGGCATGCTGGTCGCCTCGATCACGATGGCGGCCGGGCTGATCGGCACCTCCCCTGGCATCCTCGACGTGACCATCGGCCGGTACGCGGTGCTCGACCACGGTGGCGCGACCGAGTTTGTGCTCGCGGTGCTCGGGCTCGCCTCGCTCGGGCTGCTCGCCGGCATGCGCGCCGTGCGGGCGCCCCTCGCGGGCTGGCCCGAGCGGCTGGTGGTCGCCTGGGCGGTGTCCCTGATGGGCGCCGCCGCCGTGCCGCATGCCGGGTTGGCCGACCTCCTGGTGGCGGTCGCCCTGATCAGCCTCGCCGGTGCCGCGGCGCTGATGGTCCGGCGGTTCGGTGACGACGAGCGGTGGAAGCCGGCCGCCCGTCCGATGGAGTGGCTGGCGCTCGGGTCGGGCGGCGGCCTCGCCGTGCTCACCTACGTCGCGCTTCCCGGCCACCAGGTGATGATCGGCCTGGTGGAGTGGGCGCTCCTCGGCGTCGAGGCCACCGCGCTGGCCGCCTCCGCCGTACAGCTGATGCGGATCGCCCTGCCGGCGCGGGCGCGGATGGCGACGATCATCGCCATGGCGGGGACCATGGAAAACGCTACAACCAGCGCAAGAAACACCACTCCGGTGTTAAGTAGACATTAATCACGGAAGCACCTAATTCACGAAATATCACAGATGTATCAAGAAAATCACCGGACACAATGCTAGTCTCATCGGCGATCTTCACCCTCGGCTGCCGGTACCTGACGGCAACCCGCCAACCGATGAGGTGCCATGGCATCGAGCAGGTCCATCAGGTTCAAGATCTCCGCATTGCTCGTGATCCCGCTCCTCTCCCTGACCGCTCTATGGATCTTCGGGACCAGCGTGACCACGCGGGACTCGCTCAACCTGCTCACCGTGGCCTCGATGTACGAAGAGATCGGCAAGCCCGGAGATGAGCTTACGGTCGCCCTGCAACGAGAGCACGTGCTCTCCGCCGAATACATCGGCGCCCCCTCCCAGCAGACCCAGAACGAGCTGATCCGGCAGCGGCAGCAGTCCGACATCCTCCGGCAGCGCATGCGGCGGCTCGCCCTGACCGAAAGCGCGCAGGCCAAACTCTCCACGCCGGACATGCGCGCCAGGTTCGCCGACCTGATGGCGGTGATCGACCGGCTGGACACCACACGGACGGCCATCGACAGCGGACCCATGGACCTGCTCACGCTCGCCCGGGACTTCTCCCAGGTGCCCGACGCCATGCAGAAGCTCGTCACCAGCATGACGCTGACCAGCGACGTGGCGCTCTATCACCAGTCCCAGAGCCTGACCGCCATGGGGTACGCCAAGGACCACCTCTCCCGCGAGCGGGCGCTCGCGGCGGGGGCGTTCATCGCGAACCGTCCTCTGACGACCGGTGAACTGCGGCTGTTCGCCCAGCTCGCCACCACCCGCCGGTTCCTCTTCGACCAGGGACTGCCCGAGCTGGAACCCGCGGTCCGCGAACCCTTCGACAAGCTCGCGCGCTCCGAGGCGTACCGGCGGTTCTCCACCATGGAGGACGAGATCATCCTGGGCGGTGGCAGCACCTTCTCGCACACCGAATGGCGGTCGGCCACCGACGAGGTCGAGAGCTCCTACCAGGCCACGCTCACGCGGGCCGGCGCCGCCCTCGCCGCGAGCGCCGAACCCGTCGCCGTGAGCGCGTTCGTCCGGGCCGGCCTCGCCGGCGCGATCGGGCTCATCGCGGTCGTCAGCTCCCTCATCGTCGCCTACCGGGTCGGGCGCAGGCTCACCAGAGAGCTCGGCGACCTGCGGTCCGCCGCCACCGAACTGGCCACCGTACGGCTGCCCCGCCTCGTCGAGCGGCTGCGCGAGGGCGAGGACGTGGACACCACCATCGAAGCGCCACCGCTCGCGGTCACGGCCACCACCACCGAGGTGCGCGACCTCACCGCGGCCTTCAGCAGCGTCCAGTGCACCGCCGTACGGGCCGCCGTCGAGCAGGCCACGCTCCGCGAGGCCGTCGGCCAGGCCTTCCGCAACCTCGCCCGGCGCAGCCAGTCGCTGCTCCAGCGCCAGCTCAAGCTCCTGGACGGCATGCAGCGGCGCGTCGAGGACCCCGAGACGCTGCGCGACCTGTTCCGGGTCGACCACCACACCACCCGCATGCGGCGGCACGCCGAAGGCCTGGTCATCCTGTCGGGCGGCTCCCCGGGCCGGACCTTCCGGCAGGACGTCCCGGTGATGGACGCCCTGCGGGCGGCGGTCGGCGAGGTCGAGGACTACACGCGGGTCCGCGTCCACCCCATGCCGGAGGCCGCGATCGTGGGAAACGCCGTCGCCGACGTCATCCACCTCTGCGCGGAGCTCATCGAGAACGCCACCTCCTTCTCCCCGCCCAACACCGAGGTCTCCGTGCACGGCGAGTTCGTCGCGCGGGGCTTCGCGGTCGAGATCGAGGACCGAGGGCTCGGCATGACCCTCGAGGAACGCGACGCGCTGAACGAGAAGCTGTCACGCCCGCCCGAGTTCGACCCGGCCGACACCCAGCGCCTGGGCCTGTTCGTCATCGGACGGCTGGCCGCCCGCCACGACATCCAGGTCGAACTGTGCGGATCGCCTTACGGGGGCACGACCGTCATCGTCCTCATCCCCGACCGGCTGATCACCAAGCCGGAACGCCCGGGTGCCCCGCAGGCACGTCCCACGCCTCCTCCCGCCCGGTCCGTGGCGCCATCCCCGCGTTCGGCGCCCCTTCCCAGCCGGTCCGCGACCCTGCCCACCCGTTCCAGGGCCCTGCCGGAGCGGCCGGCGAGTCCGCCCAAGGAGCCGACGGGCCTGCCCAGGCGGGCCAGAAGCCTGCCCACGCGGCCGTCGGCGGCACAGGCACCCGCGCCCCGGCACGCCGCCGACGGCGCGCCCGCGTCGCGCACGGCGAGCGGCGAGGCTCCCGCCTCCGGCAACGCCGGGCTGCCCCGGCGGGTGCGGCAGGCCAACCTGGCCCCCCAGCTCAGGCAGCAGAACGCGGAGCGAGATCCCGCGACGGCGAGCGAGCCGCAGGCGGGGGCGTCCACGCGGGCGGCGGATCCGCGAGCGGCGGGACACGGCACCGCCGCGCAGGGCGCCACGGAGCAAGGTTTCACCGAACGCGGATCCAGGTCGCGTACGCCCGCGGACAGATCCCCCGAGGAGTCCAGGGCGCTGCTGAACTCCCTCCAATCGGGCTGGCGGCGTGGCCGGGCCGACAGCGAACGAGACGGCGAGGAGGTCTGATGATGCAAACCGAGCTGCACTGGCTCCTCGACGACTTCGTCTCCCGGGTGACGGACGTCCAGCACGCGATCATCCTGTCGAACGACGGGTTGCGGGTGGCCGCCTCGGGCAGCCTCGAACGGGAGGACGCCGAGCACCTGTCGGCCGTGGCGGCCGGGTTCCAGAGCCTGGCCAAGGGGGCCAGTCTGCGGTTCGACGGCGGGGCCGTGCGGCAGACCATCGTGGAGATGGAATCGGCGCTGCTGTTCGTGACCTCGGCCGGCAACGGGAGCTGCCTGGCCGTGATGAGCCAGATGGGGACCGACGCAGGCCTGATCGCCTACGAGATGGCCCGCCTCGTCGCCGGCGTCGGCCGGCACCTGACCACCCAGCCGAGAGGCGCCGTCTGATGGCCGGAACCACACCCGATGGACGCGGTGTGATGCCCGGAATCCACACACCCGGTGGACGCCGCGTGATGCCCGGCTCCACGCAGCCGAGGGGCGCCGTGTGATGGACGAACCCGAGGTGATCGACGACGGGCCGGTGCTGCGGCCGTACGCCCTCGCCAAGGGCAGGACCCCGCCGCCCGCCAAGGCGTTCGACCTGCTGACGCTCATCGCCGCCACCGGCACGGAGGCGGCCGACACGCTGGACCTCGGCCCCGAACACCGGCTGCTCCTCACGCTGGTGCACGAGTCCCGGCCCCTGGTCGAGGTCGCCTCCGACATCGACCTGCCCCTCGGCGTGATCCGCCTGCTCCTCGCCGACCTGCTCGCCCATGGCCTGATCACCGCCCAGCCTCCCACCCCCGGCGCCACGGCCTCCCAGGCCGGCCTCCTCCAGGAGGTCCTCAAAGGACTCCAGGCCCTGTAACCAGCCACTCCCCGCCATACCCGCCCATCGGGCCCGGCCGGCTCCGCTCAGCGGCAGATGGTGCCCGCTATCGAGTCGAGATCGAACGATCCCCAGCAGGCTGCCTTCGCCAAGTGGATTCGCCGAACTATCGCGCTCGTACCAGGAGCTCTTGCGGACAGCGAACCAGTCGCGGTGGTCGGACTGTGGGGATGCCAGGGCTGATCGTGTGGCTGTCACAGGCGAAGACGGCAGCGTGCTGTGAAGATTCAACGGCCCACCCGGCATGCACGCCGGTGGGCATGCTAGGCGGCCCACCCAGGACGTGGCATACCAACACCGCGGGCCAGCGGCGCTCAACACGGCGAGCCCGCGGCAGTCAACACAGCGAGCCGTCTACGGCTCAACGGCGGGGCATTGGCAGCCGAGCAGGAGCCATCGGTGGCTCACAAGGCGAGCCGTCTGCGGCTGAAGGGCGGCTACGAGCAGGTGGCCCGCACGACCGATGACTGTCCATTCGGGCTTCAGGGTCCATTCGTGGTTCAGAGGCCGGTCAAGTGGTCTGGGGTCGTCTCGCTCTGATGGCATAAGAATGCAAGGGCTTTCCTGACGTTGAGGCAGGGGGAGGGTGGTCATGGGCGCGGGGGACGATGTGGTCGTGGCCGCTGCGCGGGCGGGTGATGAGGGCGCGTTCGCGATGCTCGTCGAGCGTCATCGGGGCGAGTTGCGGGTGCACTGCTACCGGATGCTGGGCTCGTTCGACGAGTCGGAGGATCTGGTGCAGGAGACGTTCCTGCGCGCGTGGCGAAACCTCGAGGGCTTCGAGGGGCGTTCGACGTTCCGGGCCTGGCTGTACCGGATCGCGACGAACGCCTGCCTCGACGTCCTCGACGGCCGCGCCCGCCGGGTGCTCCCGCAGCACCTGGCGGCGCCGTCGGATCCGAGCCTGGCACTGCCGCCCCGTACGGACGTCGCGTGGCTGCAGCCGTTTCCCGACCGGCTGTGGGAGCCAGCCGCGCCGAGCGAGGCGGAGCCGGACGCCGTGGCCGTCACCAGGGAGACGATCGAGCTGGCGTTCCTGGCCGCGATCCAGCATCTGCCGCCACGGCAGCGGGCGGTGCTGATCCTGCGCGACGTGCTCGGCTGGCCGGCCAAGCAGACCGCGGCGCTGCTGGAGGGCAGCGTGGCGTCGGTGAACAGCGCGTTGCAGCGGGCCCGGGTCACGATGAAGGAGCATCTGCCCGAACGCCGCCTGGACTGGGCGCCGTCGGCGGAGCCCACCGAGCGGGAACGGGCGGTACTGCGGCGGTACATGGACGCGGTGGAGCGTGCCGATCTCGCCGCGGTGGCCGATCTGCTGGCCGAAGACGTACGGACGACGATGCCGCCCTACCCGATGTGGTTCCAGGGGCGCGACTCCGTCATGGCGGCCCTGGCGGCAAGCTGGGACCCCTGTTCGCCGGGCTATGTGGGCCGGTTCCACATGGTGCCCACGCGGGCCAACATGCGGCCGGCGGTGGCGACCTACGTCCGGCGCCCCGACGAGCCCGCCTACCGCGCGTTCGCGATCGCCGTTTTCGAGATCGAGGACGGTCGTATCGTGGCGGCCACCGCCTTCCATGACCCCGGCCTGTTCCCGGCGTTCGAACTGCCCATGGCATTGCCATCGACGCACCGATGATTTCGCGCGCGATCCGCCGTCTCGACAGGGGTCAACATCGATTTCGACGGAGGTAGATCATGGCCAAGATGCTGTACTCGGTCACCATGTCGCTGGACGGCTTCATCGCGGGACCAGGTGGTGATATGTCCTGGCTGACCGAGCACCTCGGGCCCAACGCGATAGTGGACGAGGTCATCGGGCAGATCGGCGCGCTTCTCGTCGGCAACCGCACCTTCCGGGGCGACGATCCGCACAAGGGCACGGCCAAGGAGGGCGAGCCGTTCGGCGGTGGGTGGACCGGACCGCAGTTCGTGCTGACCCACCATGCCCCGCCCACACCGGTACCGGGTGTCACCTTCGTCGGTGACCTCGCCAGCGGCGTCGCGGCGGCCAGGGCGGCCGCGGGGGACAAGTACGTCAACATCCTCGGCGCCGACGTGGCCCGGCAGTGTCTCGGCGCGGGCATGCTCGACGAGATCCTCGTGTTGATCGCGCCCGTCCTGCTCGGCGACGGCGTCCGGCTGTTCGACCACCCGGGCGGGACCAACGTCAAGCTCGAACGCCTCAGCCTCACGCACGCGCCGCAGGCGACCAACATCTGGCTGCGCGTCGTCGGCTGAGCGTTTCGTACAGCCGGTTCAGGTGAGCCCTCGTAGTGAGCCCGTGGGCCGGGGTCGATCAAGAGGGCGTCGGCCTCGGGGGTCAGCTCCGCGTCCGCGCTCGCCGGTTCAGCGGAGCGCTCAGAAGCGCCGTATGGGCCGACAAGGCGGCCGAAGGCATGCAAACTCCGCCTCTTCGTCCAGAGAGCGGCACAGCAGCCCCAGAGGCTTCTCTAGTGGTGCCCTGTCCCCGAAGTCGGACTGTCCGCTCCTGTGGCGGGGGGGCTTGGCCGTGAGGGCCTCAGGGGTCAGCGGCCACAGCCGGGAGGCGAAGGGTGCGAGGACGCGGCTCCGTTACGGGGACGTGGAGGGAGTCCGGCGCGGTTCCTTGCGGGGGTGGCCGGTGGAAGGCGTCCGGTGCGACTTCTCGCGTGGTGGCCGGTGGAAGGCGTCCGGCGCGGCTCCTCACGGACCGCCGGCGGGAGCGCCCGGCGAGACTCCTCGCGGAGCCCCCATTTGTGCTCGCCGGGCGGCGAGCTCTCCTATCCGGCGGCGGGCGTGAGGGTGCGCAGGGCGTGCTCGACCAGGGTGACCAGCACGACCTTCGCCGAGGCGCGCCGTCGCACGTCGCACAGGATCACCGGGATTTCCGGGTCCAGGTCGAGCGCGATGCGGACATCCTCCGCCTCGTGCTTGTCGGCTCCGTCGAAGCAGTTGACCGCGACGATGAAGGGTGTGCCGCGCTGCTCGAAGTAGTCGATGGAGGGGAAGCAGTCGGTGAGGCGCCGCGTGTCGGCGAGGACGACCGCGCCCAGCGCGCCGTAGGACAACTCGTCCCACATGAACCAGAACCGCTCCTGGCCGGGCGTGCCGAACAGGTAGACCACCAGACCCTCGCGGATGGTGATCCGCCCGAAGTCCATGGCCACCGTGGTGGTGGTCTTCGTCTCCACGCCGTCGATGTCGTCGACACCGATGCCGCGGTCGGAGAGGACCTCCTCCGTGCGCAGGGGGCGGATCTCGCTGATCGCCCCGACCAGCGTGGTCTTCCCCACGCCGAAGCCGCCCGCCACAAGGATCTTGAGAGCGACGGGCTCCTCAGAGGGCTCGTAGGCCATTGATCACTTCCTTGAGAATGCGCTCGTTCGGGCGCGGTCCCGCGTGGGCAGGAGCCCGTACGCTGATCATGCCTTGATCTTGGAGATCGCCGAGGAGAACGCGGACCACGCCGAGCGGCAGGTCGATCTCGGAGGCGATGTCCGCGACCGACATCGACCGGTCGGCCAGCTCGAGGATGCGCTGTTCCTCGGGGCCGAGACCGGCCTCGCCAGTGTACGGAGACCCCGTCGCCGTGACCATAGCGATCAGGTCGAGGTTGTCGGCCGATGAGCGGGTACGGCCACGGATGAGGGCGTAGGGCCGCACGATCGGTCCCGCGTGCTCGTCGAGCCACTGCTCGCCACGGGTCGTCATGACAACGTCCGCCGCGGGTTGGTCGAGATGTGCTGGCCGACACGCTTGACCAGCATCGCCATCTCGTAGGCGATGTGCCCCACGTCGGCGTCCGAGCTGCTCAGCACGGCCAGGCAGGTGCCGGTGCCCGCGGCGGTCACGAAGAGGAAGGCCGACTCCATCTCCACGATGGTCTGCCGCACCTCTCCGCCGCCGAAGTGGCGGCCCGCTCCCCGGGCGAGGCTCTGGAAGCCGGAGGCCACGGCCGACAGGTGCTCGGCGTCCTCACGGCTGAAGCCCTTGGACGCGCCGACGACGAGCCCGTCGGTGGAGAGGATGACCGCCTGGCGTACGGCGGCGACCCTGCTGATGAGATCGTCGAGGAGCCAGTTCAGTTCGCCGTTCGACGAGACGTTGCCGGTCATTCGTCACCCTTCTCGCCAGTCGTCTGCTGTACGTAACCCTCACTATGGTTGCGCAGCTCGCGCTTTTGGTCACCATCGCCGGATTCGCCGGAGGTGCGGCGATCGCGGCCGGAGGTCCGGCGCGGCAGGCGGTTCTCGCCGTCGCCCCTGCTCGCGGGCTCGTCCGGCCGGTCCTCGCTTCCCTGAGGTTCGCCGGAAGAATCCCGCTCGGCGTCAAGGCGCCCGCGCCGTCCTCCTTGCTGGAAGGCCGAGAACATGGCGCGAGCTTCATCCGGCGAGCGCTCGGCGACTCCCGGGCCACCGGATCCCGCCGCGTCGTAAGGGCTCGAAGCGGGAGTGGGGGCGGCGAGCGGGCCGGTGGTCTCGCGGAGCTGCGGCGCCATGTTGGTCTGGCGTACGCGGCGCGGGAGGCCCCGGTGGGTGCCGTTGGCCGTGCTGGTGCGCGGCGGAGCAGAGGGGGACCCCTCTCCGCCGCCCGCCCGTGGCGCGGCGTCGGTGGGCAGGTCGATCGGGCCGGTGTCGGCGATGCCGGGCACCACGGTCAGCGACGGGGGTGTCGCGTCGGCCGGCCGATCCTGCGAGCGGCTGCTCGGCGGTGTGAAGTACGCCGAGGTGTCGGTGGCGGGCTCGGCCGCCTGCTGCCCGGACGTGAGGGCGGCGGGGCGGGACGTCCTGCCGGTTAGCGGTTCCTTGGCGTGCTGCGGGGACGATTCCACCGGCGCGCCGGGGATGGGCGCGGCCGGGTCCGCCACGAGGTGCTTCGGGATGAGCACGATGGCCGTCGTGCCACCGTAGGGCGACCCGCGCAGCACGACGCTGACGTTGTGCCGGGCGGCGAGCTGGCCGACGACGAACAGGCCGAGCCGGTCGCTGTCCGCCAGGTCGAACTCGGGAGGGTTGGCGAGCCGGTCGTTGACCGCCTCGTACTCGTCGTGGTTGAGGCCGAGACCACGGTCCTCGATCTCCACGACGAACCCGTTCGCCACCTCGTCGCCGCGTACCTGGACGGTCGTCTGCGGGGGAGAGAAGATCGTCGCGTTCTCGACCAGCTCGGCGATGAGGTGGATGAGGTCGGCCACGACGGTGCCCGAGATGTGCGTGCCCGGCAGGGGGAACACCTTGACCCGGGTGTAGTCCTCCACCTCGGCGACGGCGGCGCGCACGACGTCGACCATGGGCACCGGCTTGCGCCAGGCCCGGCCGGGCGCCGCACCGGACAGGATGATCAGGCTCTCCGCGTGTCGGCGCATGCGGGTCGTGAGGTGGTCGAGCTGGAACAGGTCTTCCAGCGCGTCGGGCTCACGCGCGCGGCGCTGCATGGCGTCGAGCAGGGTGAGCTGGCGATGCAGCAGACCCTGCTTGCGGCGGGCGAGGTTGAGGAAGACCAGACTCACGCCCTGGCGCAGGTTGGCCTGCCCGACGGCCGCCTCGACGGCGGTGCGCTGCACGGAGCTGAACGCGTTGGCGACGTCGCTGACCTCGAGTGAGTTGCCGCCGACGATCGGCGGAGCCTCGGTGTCGACGTCGACCGCCTCGCCCCGCCGCAGCCGGTCGACGACGCGGGGGAGCCGGACGTCGGCCAGCTCGCGGGCGGAGTTGCGCAGGTCGGCCAGCTCCCGTACCAGGCGGCGGCCGAAGCGCACGGAGATGACGATCGAGGCGATGACGGCGACGAGGCCGAGACCGCCCGCGACGACGATGCGGAGCAGGATGCCGGTGGCGATGGACTTGCCGCGCTCGGCGAGAGTCTGGGTGGCCTTGACGTTGACCTGGTCCAGCATGGACGACAGGTTGTCGGTGATCGGCTTCCACCGGCCGAGCGTGTCCGGGAGCGGGCCACCGGTGTGGATCTTTCCGGTGAGGTCCCGCTCCATGGCGGCGAAGCGCTTGAACGTCGGGGAGGCGAAGACCTCCTCGTAGGGCTTGCGCAGCTCATCGTCGAGCGCGGCCATGCCCTTGGCGTACTGGAAGCGCCGGTTGGCGGCCCACTCGGCGAAGGCCGAGTACTCGGGGTGGGTGAGGCCGCCCGAGGCCAGGGCACCGGTGACCAGGGCGTTCTCTCGCGCGATGATCTCGCGGGCGTTGCCCATGGCCTGCATCGCGCTGGCCTGCTCGAACATTGTCAGGTCGGGCACGGAGGCCATGCGGGTGTACACGGCGAACAGCGCGTCCATGATCCGGTTGTAGGACTGGGTGACGTCCAGCCGGCTGGACTGCGCGGTGTCCACGCTGGCGCGGATGCTGGGCAGGTGCTCGAGTTCGTCCAGCAGAGAGGTGATCGCGGTCTTCGTCAGGTCGTTCAGCGCGCCCTGGGTGTCCTCGGCCATCGCCGCGGCGCGGAACTTGGCCAGGGACATGTCGGTGGTGTGCCGCTGGGTGGCCAGCCGGTTCTGGTCGTCGAACTTCGTGCTGAGGACGGCGGCGGAGATGGAACGCTCGGCCTGGATCTGAAGTCCAAGATCAGTTGAAGTGACGCCGGCGCTCTGGTAGATCGTGTTCGACCTCAGCAGCGCGATGCCGTCGCCGACCGTGAGATTAAGGACAAACCCCCACAAAGCGCTGAGCGACAGCAGCGGCAGGAGCAACAACAAGAAAATTTTCGTACGGATGGACCGCTTTCCGGCACTCATGGTCACTCCTGCATCGCTCGGAGGTTCTGACGCATTTGGGGGGAAATGCACCTCCGGAAGATCGCACAGAAGGCTAGCACCGATACAGTTTCCGCGTACTGGAGGATCAGATGATAACTGTGATTACTGGGGCAAGTGCGGGCATCGGCGCAGCCGCCGCAGAAGCCCTCGCCGGCGCCGGACACGATGTCGTCCTCGTCGGTCGTTCCCGCGCCAAGCTGAGCACCGTCGCCGACCGCATCGCACGCGTCTCGGGGCGCCGCCCCGACATCGCCACGGCCGACTTCGCCTCCTTCCGGGAGGTCACCAGGCTCGCCGCCGACCTGCTGGACCGGTACGAACGCATCGACGTGCTCGCCAACAACGCCGGCGTCATGTCGGGCAAGAGGCGGCTGACCCGCGACGGGCACGAACTGATGGCCCAGGTCAACCACCTGTCGCCGTTCCTCCTGACGAACCTGCTGCTCGACCGCATCGTGGCGTCCGCCGGCCGGGTGATCACCACCTCCTCCGCCGCCGCGAGGACCGGCCGCCTCGTCCCGGCCGACCTCGACCGGGCGAACCGGCGCTGGCTCGCCTGGCTGCAGTACGGCGACACCAAGCAGGCCAACGCGCTGTTCACCGTCGCGCTGGCCAGGCGCGGCGTGGCCGCCACCTGTTTCCACCCCGGCGTGGTCAGGACGGAGTTCGCACCCGACAGCTTGTACATGAAGCTGCTCACGGTGATCCCCGGCGCCGCCCGCACGCCCGAGCAGGGCGCCAGCACGCTCGTCCACCTCGCGACCACGGCCGACGGCGTCGAGCACACCGGCCGCTTCTTCGCCAACAGCGCACCGGCCTCCGCCCCCAATACGATGACCGACCCCGGCCTCGCCGCCGACCTCTGGGACGCCAGCCTCGCCGCCACCGGCCTCTCAGCCCGCGACCGGAACTGAAGCGGTTGCCCCGAAGCAGGTCTGCCGAAGCGGGTCTCCCGAAGCAGAGGCCGATCGGGTGCCTTGAAGGAACGATCGGGTGCGTTGAAGTAAGGTGCCGAGCGGGTCCGGGGGCGTCCGTCGCGAGGTGTTCGCCGAAGGGCCACCCGTCGTTCGCCTGGTTCCAAGGCCACGTCGTTAGGGTCCCGGGGCTGTGACCGCCGCCACCCCCGCCGTGCCAAACCCACCCGCCCCGCCTGTTCCGGCCGCCGCCGCCTCCAGGAACGCGGCAGCTTCCAGGAACGCGGCCGCCGCCGCCACCGGAGACGCGGCCGCCGTCGCACCGGCCCTCGCGCCGGCCACCGTGCCGCGCGCGGGCAAGGCCGCCGTGCGGGACCCGTACCTGGACAACGCCAAGTACCTGGCCATCATCCTGGTGGTGACGGGACACCTCATCGAGGATCTCCGGGATGTTCCGGTCGCGCACGCGCTCTACTTCTTCGGCTACACCTTCCACATGCCGCTCTTCATTACGCTCAGCGGCTACCTGTCGCGGAATTTCACCTTCTCGGCGGGTAAGGCGAGAAAGCTCATCAGCGGCCTCGCCCTGCCGTACGTCATCTTCGAGCTGGCCTACTCGCTGCCGCGCCTGCTCATGTACGGGAAGCTGGACATCAGCCTGCTGGACCCGTACTACCTCACCTGGTTCCTCATGTCGCTGTTCCTTTGGCGGCTGTCGACCCCGGTGTGGCAGCAGCTCCGGTGGCCGCTCGCCATCGCCGTGGTCCTGTCGCTGCTCGGGGGCATGAGCGAGCTGCCCGACGAGCTGTCGATGAACCGCACGCTCGGCCTGCTGCCGTTCTACGTGCTCGGCCTGATGCTGCGCCCCGAGCACCTCGACCTGCTCAAGCGCCCGTGGGTACGGGTGGCCGGCGCGCTCGTCCTGGCCGTCGGGCTTGTCGCCGCGCTGACGTTCCACACCGACATCGCGACCGAGTGGATCCGATGGCGGCACAGCAACGCCAAGATCGGGGTCGACGACCTCACCGGCAGCCTGATCCGGTTCGGGATGCTGGCGGCGGGAGCGGTGCTGGTGGCCGCGTTCCTCGCGGTCACGCCCGCGCGGCGCACGTGGTACTCCGGCCTCGGCGCGGCCACGATGTACGCCTACTTGCTGCACGGCTTCGTGGTGAAGGTCCTGGAAAGGTACGACGACGGGCTCGCCACTCCTTGGGGCGTCGCCCTGGTCGCGGCGTTCGGCGTGGTGCTCGCGACGGTGCTGTGCACGCCGCCCGTGCGCCGTCTCACCCGCTGGGCCGTCGAACCCGACGTCTCCTGGGCCTTCACCGCCATCCGCCGCCCCCGGCCGTCCCGCTGATCCCGCACCTAGACCGTCCCACCGCACCCGGGTCCGTCATGCCCTGACCCCGGGCCGTCCTGCCCGGCCCGGGGCCGTCACGCTGATGCCGGGTCCTCCAGGTCGCGTACGGCGCGGCAGGCGGCGCTGACGGCCGCGTCCGCGTCCGCTCCGGGCATCACATCGCAGCCGGCGATGGCGATCCGCCCGAAGCGCCGCCGCGCCGTGTCGGCGGGGAACGGCCCGTCGGGGTAGAACGCGTCCCACGGCCGCGCGTACCCGGCGGCGAACCCGTGCCCCCAGCGGTTCACGGTGAGCCCCTCGATGTCGCGGGCCGGGTCGAAACCGAAGGGGCCGAGCAGCCGCGTGAGCTGCTCCCGGACGCCGAACTCCAGCCTGTCGTACGGCGTCCGGGCCAGCTCGCGGCGCCCGGCCGCCGCCGCGTCCCTCGGCGCCATCCCCGGAACGGCGGGGGCGTGCACCAGGTGAACGTTGATCGGCTCGCCGGGGGTCTTCGGGCAGCGGTAGGAGCCGACGCTGATCGGCGGGGCCAGTTCGGCGGTCACCCAGTACGCCCCGGTGAAGCGGGCGCGGTGGACACCCGCCTCCCGGAACGGGTGCCAGTCGCGCAGTTGCGCCGTCGCGCAGACCATGGGCATCCGCACCGCCTTGCGCATCGCCTCCTTCTGCTCGGCGGGCAGGTCCTGGACGACGTAGGGGACGGCCGCGGTCCAGCAGGCCATGATCACGGCGCCGGCCCGTACGGTGCTGACCTGGTCACCGTCGAAGTACCCCACGGTGGCGGACGTCGCCGCGCCGGGCGCGCCGTCGTTGCGCACGAGCACGACGGGGCTGGACAGGCGCACCCGCACACGGTTCGCCGGCCGGTCGAGCACCCCGTAGTCGAACGGGGTGGTGGTGATGCCCTCGACCGCGGTCGTCCCGGCGAAGCCCGCCACCATGCGGCCGAGCATCATGCGGACCAGGGCCTGGTTCCCCTCGGGGAGGCAGTACACGTCTCCGTCCCCGGCCGCCCACCTTCTGGCCGCCCGCGGCGAGTTGTACGCCGAGGGTTTGCCGCGGTCGAGCCGCAGCCCGGCGAACCCGGGAAAGGCGTGACGGCCGGCCGCGGCCCAGGCGTCGATGGCGCCGAGCGCGTCCGAGCCGTAGGCCCAGGTGGCGCTGGACATGGTCTGGCAGAACGCGACGGCGTCGGGGTGGACGCGGCAGACGTCCCGAAGGAAGCCCGTGTACGTCAGCTCCGCGAGCCGCCGTTTCTTCTCCTCGTCCGTCAGGCCGGGGAACCAGTCGGGAGGATGGTCGAACAGCATGACCAGGTCCTTCCTGGCCCGCGCGGCGACCGGGAGCTCGGCGACCCACTGGGAGGTCGTCTTGCCGGGCCGGAGCACCACGAGTTCGTCGGTGCCGGCGCCGAAGGTCTCCCGGTCGCAGAAGACGCCTCCGTGCATGCCCAGCCCCGGGTAGAGGCCCGAGTCGACGCATGCGCGTAACCGGCCGGTGTCGACGCCGAGGTCGGCCAGCAGGCCCTTTCCCTCCGGCGACCACGCCGACGGCGCATACAGCGAGTGCGCGCCGCCGTGCCCGACCAGCGGGCCGGTGCGGGTCGCCGGGCGGAACTCGTTGCGACGGGCGTGCCCGCCGATGTCGTCGTGGTCGTCCAGGATGAGCACCCGCGCACCAGGGTGGCGCCGTACCCACGTGTAGGCGGCGGTGACGCCGCTGATGCCCGCGCCGACGACGACCAGGTCGTAGCTCTCCCGCGTCGGCCGGGGAGTCCCGGCGCGCTCCCAGAACCTGCCGTCGCGCAGGGCGTGCGACACGCTCAGCGAGTCCGGGGTGTCCCCCTGAAGTCCCTGTGACCGGGCCGGCCGGCTCGGCTCGCGCCCGCGTCCGTGCGTAGGCGCGTCGCTGCCCGCGCCGAGATCGGTACGTGAGCTGAGCGCGGCGCACCCGGCCATCACCGTGACGCCGTCGAGGAACTCCCGACGGCTGATCTCCCGGTCCATCCCGAGCTCGCGCGCCCGCGTCCCACGAAATTCTCCGCCAGGCGGGGAAAGAGCCGTCATTCCGCCGATCCTCACCCCCGAGGGAACGGAAAAGGAGCGTGTCGCGGCGCGTGAGCGGAGTCTTTTCGGCTTTATTGCGTCGGCGGTAGGCCGCGACATCCCGCTTTGCGGGAGATCGACGGTCATGCGCGGGAACGCGGGGATCACCTGGCTCGTTGGGCGAGACGAAGACGAGACGCGCGAACGATCGGAGTCGCGGGCGAAGAGCCAGGGGAGCTTTTCGCCGGGCGACGAAGAGACGGGGAAAACGGGGTAACGTTCGCGTTCGCGGTCGATGTATGACGACGGGGTGTGCACGCGGGTGGTAGGCAGGCAGGGCAGGGTCACCGGCAAGATAGGGCCGGGCCTTGTGGGCGAGGTGATGGTGCCGATACGCGGGGGCGTCGAGGCCTTCTACGCCTATCCGAGCGTGCCTGACGAGGAGATCCCGGTGGGAACGATCATCAGCGTCGTCGACTACTCACCGCCACGCAGTGTCTACGTGGTTCGTGCGATCGTCTGACTCTCCCACCCCCCTCACTTCGGAGGTCTTCATGACCGGTACGGAGCTGGCCTTCTGGGCCGGCGGCGTCGTCGTCCTGTTCGTCGTCATCATCCTTCTCTTCAAGGCCGTCTGGCGGATCGCGGAGCCCAACGAGGCGTTGATCATCTCTGGTCTCGGCGCCCACACCAAGAACGAACTGGCCGACAGCCTCGGCTTCAAGATCATCACGGGTAAGGGCACCGCCGTGATCCCGGGGTTCCAGACCGCGCGCCGGCTCCGGCTCGACAGCCGTGCCACCAACCTCCAGGTCAACTGCGTGACCCAGCAGGGCATCCCCGTCCAGGTGCGCGGCGTCATCATCTACAAGGTGGGCGACGACCTGGTCTCCATCGCCAACGCCGCCCGCCGCTTCCTCGACCAGCAGGACAGCATGAACGGCGCGATCCACGAGCTGTTCACCGGCCACCTGCGCTCGATCATCGGCAACCTCACCGTCGAGGACCTCATCCTCAACCGCGAAAGGCTGACCGGCGAGACCCGCAGCAGCGCCGCCGACGAGATGAGCAAGCTCGGCCTGGTCGTCGACTCCCTGCAGATCCAGGAGATCGACGACGAGACCGGCTACATCCTCAACCTCGGCAAGCCGCACGCCGCCCGCGTCGCCGCCTCCGCCCGCATCGCCGAAGCCCAGCGCGACCAGGAGGCCACCGAGGCCGAGCAGGTCGCCGCGGCCAAGAAGGCGGCGGCCGTCCGGGAGTCCCAGATCCAGCAGGCGGGTTACACGGCGGAGATCGACCAGGCGTCCGCCAAGGCACGCCAGGCGGGCCCGCTGTCGGAGGCGACGGCACGGCAGGAGGTCGTCGTCCAGGAGACCCGCGCCGCCGAGCTGGAGGCCCAGCTCGCGGAGCAGAAGCTGCAGTCGCAGGTGCGCAAGCCCGCCGACGCCAGGGCGTACGAGACCGTCACGCTCTCCCAGGCAGAGCGCGACGCCCGCATCGCCCAGGCGGAGGCCGAGGCCAAGGAGACCGAGCTGCGTGCCGTGGCCCAGGCCTCCCAGGTCAAGCAGGCCGCCGCCGCCGAGGCCGAGTCCGTGCGGCTGCGCGCGGAGGCCGCCGGTGCCGCCTCCCGGGCCACCGGTGAGGGCGAGGCGGCCGCGGCCAAGGCACGCGGCCTCGCCGAGGCGGAGGCCGCCAAGGCGCGCGGCCTCGCCGAAGCGGAGTCGGCACGCGCCAAGGGCCTCGCGGAGGCCGACGCCATCAGGGCCCGCTCCGAGGCCCTCGCCGAGAACCAGGAAGCCGTCATCGCCCAGCAGCTCGCCGAGAACTGGCCGGCGATCGTCGAGGCCGGATCCAAGGCGTTCGGCAACATCGACCACATGGTCGTCCTGAACGGCGCCCAGGGCGTCGAGGAACTGCTGGCCAAGGCCCTCACCCTCGGCGGCACCGGACTGGGCCTCGCCCGCTCCCTCCTCTCCGGCGCCACCCCCGCCGCCCTCAACGGCGCCACCCCCCTCGAAAAGAAGACCGACGCCTAACCCCCCCTGCGGAGCAACCCCACTCCCTCCCCGGCCCCACCCTGGACCGAGGAGGGAGTACCCGTTCTACCTGCGCCGCCCTCGGCGCCGGGGCGGTGGGAGGGGTACGGCGATGTCGGCGCCGTTGTGGCGCGCAAGCTGGGGGCTGTCCGACCGCCGGCCAGTGCTCCATTCCGGCCTTCCGCGCCGGTTCCTTCCGGCCTTATGCGCCGGGTGGGTTGGGTTACCTAGGCTGAGGAAGGTGACGATTCTTCATCTCGCGCTGACCGATGACTGGGACGCCGCCGTGCGGGCCGGCGAATACCGGGTCTCCACGCTGGGGCGCACCCTGGCCGACGAAGGGTTCATCCATGCCTGTGCCGATATGGCGCAGCTGCGTGGTGTCGCCGAGCGTTACTACGCCGATGTCACCGAACCGCTGGTCGTCCTGGCCGTCGACGAGGACCTGCTCGGCTGCCCGGTGCTCCTGGAGGTCCCGCCGGGTGCGCGCGAGGCGTTCCCGCACATCTACGGTCCGCTCCCGGTGTCGGCCGTGGTGTCCGTCACGCCGTTCTCCCGCTGACGCCCCGACCCTCAGGCGGCCGGTGCCCGCGCGTCAGCGCGGCGGTGAGGCGAGGACGGCGGCGAGCGACTCCAGGGCGGCGGGGTAGGAGTGCTCCGGCGGCGTGCCGTAGCCGACGATGATGCCTTGTGGGTTGTCGCCGCCGTTGTGCCAGTAGTCGGCGAGGCCGTCCACCGCGAGGCCGCGCGCCTGCGCCAGGCGCAGCACCGTCTCCTCGTCCGGGCCGGCGGGCAGCAGGCCGATCATGGCGTGCAGCCCGGCGGCGGCGCCCCGCACCTCGATCCCGGACGGACGTCCCGGGCCCTGTACCTCGATCCCAGAGGGACGTTCCAGCCCGGGTACCTCGATCTCGGACGGACGTCCTGGCGTGGAGGCGAGCCGGGAGAGCAGTAGGTCGCGGCGGCGGCGATAGCGCAACCGGCAGGCGCGGACGTGCCGGTCGTAGGCGTGGGTGGCGATGAGATCGGCGAGCACGAGCTGGCCGAGGTTCTCGGTGTGGTGGTCGGCGTGGAGCTTGGCCTCGGTGACCGGGTCGGCGAGGTGCGGCGGAACGACCATCCAGGCGAGCCGCAGGCCCGGCCCGAGGGTCTTGGAGGCGGTGCCGAGGTAGGCGACGTGGTCGGGCGCCATGCCTTGGAGGGCGCCGACGGGCTGGCGGTCGTAGCGGAACTCGCCGTCGTAGTCGTCCTCGATGATCAGACCACCGCTGTCGCGCGCCCAGTCGGCCAGGGCGTGGCGGCGGTCCGGGTGCAGCGTGACGCCGGTCGGGAACTGGTTGGCGGGGGTCACGACGACCGCGCCCGTCCCGTCGTACGGGGCCCCGCCGAGCAGGTCGGTGCGCGCGCCGCGCCCGTCGACGGGCAGGGGCAGCACCTCCGGCCCGGCCCGGCGTACGACGTCCCGGTGGAAACGGAACCCGGGGTCTTCCATCGCGATCACCGGCCTTGAGCCCGCGCCCACGACCTGGGCCAGCAGGGCGAGCGCCTGGACGTAGCCGGAGGCGATGACGATCTGGTCGGGCGTGGCGAGCACGCCGCGGGTGCGCCCGAGGTAGCCGGCCAGCGCCGCGCGCAGTTCGGGGACGCCGCGCACCTCGCCGTAGCCGTGCACGGCGGCGGGGGCGGTGGTGAGGACCCGGCGGGTGGAGCGCAGCCAGGCCGCGGCGGGGAAGGTCGTCACGTCGGGGTGGCCGGGTCGCAGATTGTAGCGGGGCGCCACGGCGTCTCCGCCGGTGCGGGGTGTTCCGGTGCGGCGCGGGGACACCTCGGCGACCGAGGTTCCCGCTCCGCGGCGGGCCGTGAGGTAGCCCTCGGTGACGAGCTGGTCGTAGGCGGCGCTCACGGTGCCACGGGACAGGCCGATCTCGGCGGCGAGGGCCCGCGTGGAAGGGAGCTGGGCGCCCGGCGCGAGCCGGCCTTCCCGGACGGCGTCGCGCAGCGCGTGCTCCAGCCCGTTGCGCCGGCCGGTCGCGGAGTCGACCTCGACGAGCAGGTCGATCCCGAAAGTGGCCCAATATTTCGACACGAGACTGGATCTTATCCTCGGTCCACTCTGCCCCTAGCATGGGTCTCGTGACGACGAACACGACGGTCGCCGAGTCCGCCACCGAGCGGGCGCGGCGCCGTACTTCCTTGAAGAGGCACACGCCGGAGATCTACAAGGCGCTCATCGAGCTGGACGGCCTGGTCGCCGGCGCCGGGCTCGAAGGGCCCCTGCTCGAACTGGTGCGGATCCGCGCCTCGCAGCTCAACGGCTGTGCGTACTGCATCGACATGCACACGATCGACGCGCGGGCCGCCGGGGAGAAGGAGCAGCGCCTGTACGCCCTGCCGGCGTGGCGCGAGACGCCGTTCTTCACTCCCCGGGAGCGTGCCGCGCTCGAACTGACAGAGGCGATCACGCTGCTTCCGCAGGGCGGGGTGAGCGACGAGGTGTACGACCGCGCCGCCCAGCACTACACCGAGGAAGAGCTGGCCAAGCTGATCTGGGCCATCATGGTGATCAACACCTGGAACCGCATCGGCGTCACCTCCAGGCTGACCCCTGGCGGCTACCACCCCTCGGGGAGCTGATCCGGTGGACGGGACGAAGGCACCCGCGCCCTCTCCGTCCAAGGGGGCCGAACTGCGGGCGCTGCACGTGCCGGGCAGGCCGCTGGTGCTGCCGAACGTGTGGGACGCCGCGTCCGCGCGTGCCGTGGTGGAGGCAGGGTTCCCGGTCGTCGCCACCGGCAGCGCCGCGGTCGCCCCTGCCCTCGGGTACGCCGACGGGGAGAGCGCCCCGGCCGGCGTGATGCTGGACGCGGTGGCCCGCATCGCGCGCGCCGTACCGGTCCCGGTCACCGCCGACCTGGAGCGAGGGTATGGCCTCGCGCCGGCGGAGCTCGTCGAGCGGCTCGCCGAGACCGGTGCCGCCGGCCTCAACCTGGAGGACTCCGACCCGCGCACCGGCACGATGATCGACCCGGCGGAGCAGGCCGACTTCCTGGCGGCCGTACGGGCGGCCGCGGAGAACGCGGGCGTCGACCTGGTGATCAACGCGCGGATCGACACCTACGCCCGGGGCGACGGGACGACCTCGGAGCGGCTCGCCGACACGGTCCGGCGCGGTCGCCTCTACCTGCGGGCCGGGGCCGACTGCGTCTACCCGATCATGCTGACCGAGCCGGAGGTCATCAGGGCGCTAATCGCGGAGATCGGCGGCCCGGTCAACGTGCTGTTCCGCCCCGGCGCGCCCTCGCTCGCGGATCTGGCCGCCCTGGGCGTGGCTCGGGTCAGCTTCGGGCACGGCCTGCACGCCGCCACCCAGAGGTACCTCGCCACGATGCTGTCCGCCATCGCCTCCGGCCGCAGCCCGTACGGCGACTCCACCTGATGGCCCACGCCTGACGGACGCCGTCTGACGGGCTGATCAGGCGGACGTGGCCTGATGGGTGCTGCCTGGCGATGGCCGGTCCGGGGTTCGGAGGTTGGGAATCCGCCCCGTGGGGGAGGAACGGGCAGGAAGCGCATGAGCCCCCCGAGCATGTGAGTTCTCAAGTACCGCAAGCAAGTCCGAGCAGCCGGGATCACCCCGATCATCGCTCGCCGCGGTACCGAACACGGCTCCGGCCTGGGCGTGCACCGATGGGTCGTCGAGCAGAGCTTCGCACTACTGCACTGGTTCCGACGACTACGCATCCGCTGGGAAGTCCGCGACGACATCCACGAAGCCTTCCTCAGCCTCGCCTGCGGCATCATCTGCTGGCGCCGGCTGGTCAACCTCCAACTTTGTTGGGAGTTCTAAGCCAGCAGCAGTGTCGCGTCCGCGTTCTCTATAAAGTCGTGCACGCCCGTGGTTTCTTGAAGATCGACTGTCTAGACAACAGACATGATCCACAAGAGCTGCGGGCTTCGCATATCCAGGGGTCGGCCTACATCTCAGCTGTCACTCCGTGATCGCCGCTTGGTACCCGAGCCCGGCTCTCCGATCAAGCGCGTAGAGCCACTAAACACTCGATAAGTCGTAAGGAGAAATGACCAGAGTGAGGAAGTACATCGCGTTAGCCGCCATGGTGCTCGTTGTCGCGGCGGCAGCCGGTCCGACCAGCGCCATGGCCGACGACCATCACGACCGCGTCAGCGTCGTTCGCGAAGGTGACGCCACGCTGCCCACGCACACGATCTACCGCCCGGCCGAGTTACGAAACGCGAACCGGCTGCCGGTCGTCGTGTGGGAGAACGGCGCGTGCGCGAACAGCAACCGGATCTACGAACCGTTCCTGACGCGGCTCGCGTCGGCGGGCTACTTCGTGATAGCGAAAGGCCCGGTCACCAACCCACCGGTGTACGAGGACACGCTGCTCCCGCTCCCCGCGACGTCGCCGCTCCTCGACCCGGACCCGCCGCTCGAGCCGCCGGCCCCCGCCGGGAAGACCGATGCGGAGCCGACCGGGTTCGACACCATCATCGACACCGCCGTCGGCCTGATGAAGTCGGCGGTCGACTGGGCGCAGGAGGCGGATTCGAACCCACAGGGGCCGTACTACGGCAAGCTCGATCTGTCGTCGATCGCGTCCGCGGGATATTCCTGCGGCGGAGTCACCGCGATCGCCGCGGCGGCGCGGGATTCCCGCTTCCGCACCGTCCTCGGCTACAACACCTCAAGCTCTGCGGCGGCGGGGCTGTCGCAGCCCCGACGCGCCGCGCTGCTCGGCCTCAAGGTGCCGGTCGCGTGGATCATGGGCGGCACGAGTGACGTCGCCTACCCGGGCTTCCAGTCGGACTGGGCGATGCGGTTCGAGGTCCCGGCGTTCCAGGCCGAGCACTTGTACGCCGGCCACGTCGGCTTCTGGCGCTCGACCGCGTTCGAAGAGGAAGTCGCCGACATCGGCACCGCCTGGCTCGATCTGACGCTCGGCGGCGACTCCCACGCCGCGGACTATCTGCTCGACAACCCCTGCGGGTTCTGCGACAACCAGTATTGGTCGACGAAGTCCAGGAACTGGCCGCGCGACTGGCGCAGGAGTTAGTCGCACCTGGGCGGGAGAGGGCGCCTGCGGGCGTCCTCTCCCGCCCGGTCCGCTACCGTCCTCGCGGTGCCGACCGCTCCCGGCCAGTGCCCGCAGTCTGAGGCGATCACCTGGAGCCATGGAGGCGAGGCCACAGGGCTGAATGCCGTCTCAGTCCCGCTCCGGTTCCGCGGCAGATTCAAAGTCGGCGTCGCGCGCGCTCGCACTGACGGCCGCCGCCGCCGCGGAGAGCGGGGTGAGCACGTCAGTGAACCGGTGGCTGGTCAGTGGCGCGATGACACCGACAGCCGCGATAACGCCGGTCGTCCCGCTGACGGGCATGGCCACCGACGACGTGCCTTCTCGGTGCTCCTGAGCACTGCGCGCGACGTTCGTGCGGTGCACGCCTGCCATCTGGCGCTCGATCTGACGGCGGTCGGTAATCGTGTACGGAGTGTGGCGCTGCAGCGACGTCAGCACGCGTTCCTGCACGGACGCCGGAGCATGGGCGAGGAGCACTTTGCCCACGGCCGTGCAGTGCAGTGGCAGGCGACCGCCAGGGCTGTGGCGCGTCGGCAGTGTCCGTGACCCGGCGAGGCGGTCGATCACTAACGCGTCGAAGCCGTCCAGCACAGCGAGGTGCACCGTGTGGCCGGTGCGGATCACCAGATCGTGAAGGTGTGGTAGCGCGGCCTCGCGCAGTGTTGTAGGCCTGGCGAGCAGCCCGAGCCGCCACATCCGCGCGCCGATCTCGTAGAGGCCGTCGTGTCGTTTGGCCAGCAGTCGGGCGGCGCACAGTTGCCCAAGCATGCGGTGTGCGGTCGCGACGGGCAGTCCCGTGCGGCGGGCGATCTGGGACAACGAGAGCACACGGTCACCGCCGTCGAACGCGTCCAGGGCGGACAGTGTCCGTGTGGTTACGGGCTGCCCCGGAGTGCGGTGCGAAGCACCGGCCATGACGGGATCATAGCCGCGTTTTCCATCGGATGGAAAGCGCGACTGACTTAGGTCGTGACGGCGCGCACCATATCACCTACTAAGCATGTTCCAGGAACGGAAGAATGACGTGGTCGATCGGTACGACGTGGTGGTGCTCCAGGGCGGCGCACCACGCCCACGATCATCGCCCGCCATCCGGCCGGGTGGGCTGCCAGTGGGCATGGTCGAGCACTCGGCGAAGACCTCGGTAGCCAGTCGCCGCAGGATGAGGCGGGTGACACGCCACGACGCCGATCCGCCCCTTCGCCACTGCTCCCTGGTCGTGCAATCACAGGCCCGACAGGACGATGTGGGGGCGCCGGCGAGACCGCATTCATCGCCTGCCGCAACCCCGAGGTGCCCATGCGTTCGGTTGGCCACCCGCGCCACCACCGGCACCCGCTGGGCAGGGTCCGCATCGTCTTCGGCCGGATCCTGATGATCAGCGGCGGCCTGTGCCGCCGGGTGATCGTTTCATTGAAAGCTCGACGAGGAGTGAAGCCATGACAACTGAAGCGATCATCCCGGTGGCGGCCGAGCCAGAACCGTCCTCCCGCAAGGGGTTCCCAGACCCGTACTCGATCGCCGCGCCCGAGGGCGCGGAGGACTGGGAGCAGCTCTACCCGTACTACAACCGTTTCCTGCCCAGCCGCAGAGATAAGGACTCGCGGCGTACCTGGTTTCGCAACGGGATGCACTTTCCCGAGCCGATGCCCCCGTTCGACATCGTCACCTCCGACAGCGCATTCATGAGTACCGGCGTCATGAACTCTCGCGTCTTCGCGCTGCCGCCAGCGCTCGGCCTGGACGTCCGTGTGCTCAACGGCTACATGTACATGAGCGCCAACAGCGTGGAAGATCCGGAAGAGATGGCACGGCGGGCCGAGGAGTTCGCCATCCGCGCCGGCCACTATTACCAGAACTGGCCGGAGCTCTACGCGAAGTGGGAGACCAAGGTCCGCGAACAGATCGCCGCGCTGGAGGCCGTCGAGATTCCCGCGCTCGGCGAGTTCGAGCCCGTCGACCGGGTCCTCAACGGACGGGGAGTCACGTCGTCGAACGATCTTCTGGTGGCCTACCAACGTATCCTCGCCTCGGTCGATGCGGCGTGGAACCTGCACGCCGAACTGCTCAACATGGGCTACGCGGCGTACCTGAACTTCCTCACGCTCTGCAAGAAACACTTCCCGGAGATCAGCGACCAGACCGTCGCGAAGATGGTCAGCGGCGTCGAGGTGCTGCTGTTCCGCCCTGACGATGAGCTGAAGAAGCTCGCTGCCCGTGCGATCGAACTCGGGGTCGCCGACATCCTCAGGGCCGACGCCCCCGCCGAGCAGACTTTCGAGCGGCTCGGCATGACCGGGGCGGGCCGGACCTGGCTGGCCGAGTACACCAAGTCGGCCGAGCCGTGGTTCCACTTCTCCTACGGCAACGGCTTCTACCACCACCACCGTAGCTGGTCGGACAATCCCACCTTCCCGATGCGGATGATCGGAGAGTACGCCGAGCGGCTGCGTGAGGGCGAGGACCTGTCCCGCCCGCTGGAAAAGGTGTCCGCCGAACGGGACGAGACGATCGAACGCTACCGCGCATTGATCACCGATCCCGACGATCAGCGCGCCTTCGACGATGCCCTGGGCCTGTCTCGGGTGGTCTTCCCCTACGTGGAGAACCACAACTTCTTCATTGAGCACTGGTACATGACGGTGTTCTGGAACAAGATGCGTGAACTCGGCAGCCTGTTGGCGCGTTTCGGGTTCTTCCCCGCAGTGGACGACCTGTTCTTCCTGCGCCGTTCCGAGATCGCCGACGCGATCGCCGACCTGCAGATGGCGTGGTGCGGCGGCGGTGAACCGCTCGGTCCCGACCACTGGCCGCCGATCGTCGCCGAGCGCAGGCGCATCCACGAGGCACTACGTCGCTGGACTCCGCCGCCTGCGCTGGGCCCCGCGCCCAAGGGCATTGTCGAGCCGATGATGATCATGCTCTGGGGTATCACCGACGAGCAGGTCGAGAAGTGGCTGGCCGCTCAGGAGCACGGTGACGGCGCCAAGGTGCTGAGCGGCTTCGCGGGCTCGCCCGGCGTCGCCGAGGGGCCGGCTCGGGTGGTGCTCAGCCCTGATGAGCTGGACAGTCTCCAGGAGGGCGAAATCCTCGTCGCTCCGATCACCAGTACGAGCTGGACACCGGTGTTCGCGCGGATCAAAGGCGCGGTCAGCGATATCGGCGGCATCATGTGCCATGCCTCGATCGTCTCTCGCGAGTACGGGCTGCCCGCCGTCGTCGGAACCGGCACCGCCACGACCTCGATCACCACCGGTCAACGGATCCGCGTTGATGGGAACAACGGCACGGTGACAATTCTGCAGGACACCCCCGCATGACAGTTTCGCTCGAGGAGACCTTCGTGTCCGCACCCGTCACTCGCTGGTTCGCCGACCTACTGATTACCGACCGCCCGACCGTCGGCGGCAAGTGCGCCGGCCTGGGCGAGTTGGTTCACGCCGGTGTCGAGGTGCCCGACGGTTTCGCCGTCACCGTGTCTGCTTTCGAAACCTTCCGGGCCGTGGACGGACTTGGCGACAAGCTGACGGCGCTGGTGCTCGGCGCGGAACCAGGCAGTGTTTCGTCGTTGGCCCGCGCGCAAGATGAGGCGACAACATTGGTGCGCCGCACCGCGATGCCCGCCGCCATGGCGGCGGAGATCCGCGCGGGCTACCACGAACTGTGCGCACGGTTCGGCGTGGAGGATCTGCCGGTGGCCGTTCGTTCCTCGGCGGTGGCTGAGGACGGCGACGCCGCGAGCTTCGCGGGCCAGCAGGAGACGTTCTTATGGGTGGTCGGTGCGGACAGCGTGCTCGAGCACGTCAAGGAATGCTGGGCCAGCCTTTACACGCCGCAGGCCATCGCCTATCGCACGTCTCTACCCGAGGATCAGGCGAGCGAGGCGCTGCGCATCTCGGTGGCAGTGCAAGCGATGGTCGACGCCGAGGTCGCCGGGGTCGCGTTCACCGTGAGCCCTCGCACCGGAGATCGCTCGGTCGTTGCGATCAACGCCAGCTGGGGACTGGGACACGCCGTCGTGTCCGGCGAAGTCACCCCGGACGAGTTCTGGGTGTCCAAAGTGGGCCTCGAAGTGACCAGGACGACGGTGGCGCACAAGGCGCATCGCTGTGTGCCGGATCCGTCCGGCCGTGGCACGACCACCGAGGACGTGCCCGTCGATCGGCGTGACGTGCCGTGCCTCGACGACGCGAGTGTCCTCCAGCTCGCGGAAATGGCAATCCGGGTGGAGCGGCACTATGGCTGCCCGCAGGACATCGAATGGGCGATGACACACGTCGACGGCGAGCCGCGGTTCGTGTTGCTGCAAAGCAGGCCGGAGACCACCTGGAAGCAACGGCAGGCGGAGGCCAGGGCGATGACACCGCAGGCCGGGTACCTCTCACTCATCCACGCCGCTGCCAAGCGACACGGAGGCCGATGACATGGCCGCCGCCAACCCGACCTCCTCCCCGGAGCAGGACCTGCCCACGTGGGCGGAAATCGCCGAGCTCGTCGCGAAGCTCGACGCCGGGACCTTCGCCGACGTGGACCTTCAGATGCCCGGCTTCCGGCTGAGAATGTCGACCACACCGGACGCCTTCACCGAACAAGCTCCCGCGGCGCGCCCGCGGGCCTCCGCGGAGCCGCCAGTACCCACAGCGGCACCAGCACCTGCGGCCGCACCAGTACCCACCGATGCGCCGGAACCCACGGCCACCGCCACACCGCGACCACACTCCGCAACGCTCTCATCGGACCTTGTGGAGATCACCGCGCCCATACTGGGCACCTTCTACAGCAAGCCGTCGCCGGACGTCGAGCCCTTCGTGGAGGTCGGCAGCACGGTCGCCGCCGACACCACGGTCGCGATTGTGGAGGTGATGAAGTTGATGAATCCTGTCAGCGCCAATACCTCCGGTCGTGTCGTCGAGGTCGTGGCCTCCGACGGCGATCTGGTGGAGTTCGGCCAGGTGCTCTTCCGCGTGGCACCGGACGTGGCACCGGACGAGGTGACGCGGTGACCGCGGTGCTGATCGCCAATCGTGGCGAGATCGCCGTCCGCGTCGTGGCGGCGTGCCGCAGGCTCGGGCTCACGCCGGTGGTCGCGGTGAGCGATGCCGACCGTGACTCGCTTGCCGCCCAGTTGGCCGACCGCGCCATATGCGTCGGCCCTGCGCCCGCACCATCGTCCTACTTGCGGGCAGAGCTCATGGTCGAGGCCGCGCTCGCCACGGGCGCGACCCTGCTCCACCCCGGCTACGGCTTTCTCAGCGAGCAGCCTGCCCTCGCGGAGGCCTGCGAAGACAACGGCATCGCGTTCGTAGGCCCACGGCCGGACTCGCTGCGCGCAGTGGGGGACAAGGCCTCCGCACGGGCCGTGGCGGAGAAGGCGGGGGTTCCGGTGGCGCCGGGCGCGGTGGTGTTGGATGAGACCTCCGCCGTTCGCGCTGCCCGCGAGATTGGATTCCCCTTGCTGGTCAAGGCCGTTCACGGCGGTGGCGGCCGGGGCATCACGCTCGTGCGCGACGAGTCGGAGCTGGTCAAGGTGCTTCCCGTCGCCGCGGCGGAGGCGCAGGCCGGTTTCGGCAACGGGGCGCTGTACCTGGAACGCTTCTATGCCGCGGCGCGCCATGTCGAGGTGCAGGTCTTCGGCGATGGCGAGGGCGGGGTCGCCGTGCTCGGGGAGCGTGACTGTTCCGTACAGCGCCGGCATCAGAAGCTGATCGAGGAGTGCCCGGCGCCGGGCCTGAGCCTCGCCACGCGCGACCTGCTGCGCACGAGCGCGGCGCGCCTGGTCGAGCAGTTGCGCTACCGCGGCGCGGGCACCGTCGAGTTCGTGCTCGACACCGAGTCCACAGCGGACCCGCAGACCATCGTCTTCCTCGAGATGAACGCCAGGATCCAGGTCGAGCACCCGGTGACCGAGGAGGCCTACGGCGTGGACCTGGTCGCCGCGCAGCTGCGCCTGGCGCTCGGGGAGCCGCACGGGCTGCCTGATGACCCTCCCGAACCGGCGGTGCACGTGCTCGAGTGCCGGCTCAACGCCGAGGACCCATACGCGGGCTTCCGGCCCGCGCCGGGCCGCATCACACGGGTGACGTTCCCACGCGGGCCGGGGATTCGGATCGAAAGCCACGTCTACGAGGGCTATCTCCTCCCGCCCTATTACGACAGCCTTCTGGGAAAAGTGATCGTCCGCGCACGCAACCGTGTCGAAGCGATCGACGCGATGCTGGCCGCGGTCCGCGCCACCGAGATCAACGGGGTCACTACCACCGCGCCGTTGCACGAGTTCGTCCTCGCGCATCCCGATTTCCGCGCCTCAGCCGTGGAGACGCGCTGGCTGGACACGGTCTGGCCGCCGGCCTCGGCTTCCGGCACCGTATCGAAGGGGCACGCCGCGTGAAGGCTCCCGAGCGACGAGTCCGCATCGTCGACACCAGTACTCGCGACGGCAATCAGAGCCTCTGGGGCGCCACGGGGCTGACCACAGGCATGGTGGAGGCGCTGGGCCCCGCGCTCGAACGGGCAGGCTTTCACGCCCTGGACTTCACCTCGTCGACGCACTTGTCCGTCGGTGTGCGCTGGCACAAGGAGAACCCGTGGGAGCGCATCCGACGGATGCGCGCGGTGGTTCCGGAGACGCCGCTGTCGCTGATCACTACCGGCATGCGCTTCATGTCGTGGGATCGCTCGCCGGAGGCGCTGATGCGCCTGGCATTGCGGTGTCTCGCCGAGTCCGGGCTGCGCCGCATCCAGATCGCCGAGCCGATGAACGACACGGGCGCC
The DNA here is from genome assembly GCF_023276435.1 of Sphaerisporangium perillae. GTDB lineage: Bacteria > Actinomycetota > Actinomycetes > Streptosporangiales > Streptosporangiaceae > Sphaerisporangium > Sphaerisporangium perillae. The sequence continues at coordinate 114,396 of NZ_JALLPO010000025.1, read as the reverse complement.
GCGCTCGCGGTGGCGCGCGTGGCCAAAGAGGAGGGCGTCGAGCAGGTCGTGGCCGCGGTGACGTTCACCGAAAGCCCTGTGCACACCGACGACATCTACCGCAAGGCCGCGTCCGTGCTCGCCGGCGATGGCGCGGTCGACGCCGTCTACCTCAAGGACCCCGGCGGGCTGCTGACGGTCGAACGGACCGCCACGCTGATCCCCGAACTCAAGGACGCCGCGGGCGCCAAAACGCTCGAACTGCACAGCCACTGCACCACCGGCGTCGCGCCACAGGTCTACGTGCTCGCGGCACAGCTCGGTGTCGAAGTGCTGCACACCGCGATCGGCGCGCTGGCCAACGGCACCAGCCAGCCTTCGCTCACACGGCTGGTGTCGAATCTGGGCACCGTGGGCATCGCGACCGACGTGGATCTCGACGCGGTGGCCCAGGCCGAGGAGATCATCGCGACGATCGCCCGGACACAGGGCCTCGAACCCGGCCGGCCAACCGAGTACGACCTGAGCTACCACGCCCACCAGGTGCCCGGCGGGATGATGGGCACCCTGCGCAGGCAACTAGCCGAGGTCAGGATGTCCGAGGCACTCCCCGAGGTCCTCGAGGAGGTCTCCCGGGTCCGGGCCGAGCTCGGCTACCCGATCATGGTCACCCCGTACAGCCAGTTCGTCGGCACACAGGCCGTACTCAACGTGGTGGCCACCCGAGGTGGCGGTGAGCGGTGGAGCCGCCTGCCGGACGAGATCATCCGCTATGTGCTCGGCCACTTCGGCACCCCCGTCGCGCCGATCGCCGACGAGATCCGCGAGCGCGTGGAGTCCTCGCCGCGTACCCGCGAACTGAACCAGCCGCGCCCGGAACCGTCGATCGACCAGCTGCGCGAGCAGGTGCGCGCCACGCTTGGCCGGGACGTGAACGATGGGGACGTTGTGCTGCGGTCCGTACTGCCCGGCGATCAGCTCGACGCCATGGACGCGGCTGGTCCGGCATCCGCCTGGCGCCCCGCGAAGCCGGTCGCGTCCCTGATGGACTTTCTCGACGCGGTGACCGCGCTGCCGCGCTGGCGTTCACTGCACCTCACGCGCGGGGACGAGTCGGTAACGCTATCGCGCAGGACGGAGTCGCAATGACGGCCACGGTCGTGACCGAGGAACTGGCCGGCCGGCTGGCCGCGGTGCGTGGTGTCGTCTTCGACATCGACGGGTGCCTCGCGCTGTTCGACCCGCACTCCAACTACACCGGATTCGCGCTGCCCGGGGCGGTCGAACTGGTGCGCGCTGTACGCCACAGCGGCCGGTCACTGGTGGCCTTCACGAACGCGTCCAGTAAGACTCCTGCCGCGATCTCCGAGACGTTGCGCGGGCTCGGCATCGACGTCAACGTCGCCGAGGTACTGACCCCGTCGGTGGTCGCGGCGGAGGTGGTGCGCAAGCGGTTCGGCGACCAACTGGTGCTCGCGTTCGGTGGCCCAGGCCTGGTCGACGTGCTCATCGAGGAAGGCGTGCAGGTGGTCGACCACTCGCACGACGGCCAGGTCGCCGCCGTGGTCATCGGCTGGGACACGGCCTTCACCCGCGACCGGTTGCAGCGGGCGGCGGAGGCGTTGTGGGACGGCGCGGAGCTACTGGTCACCAGTGACGCCCGCCGCTTCGCCTCAAGAGGCAGGCCAGTGGCCGGTCTCAGCGGTTTCATCGCCAGCGGGCTCCGGCACGTCACCGGGACCTCCTACGAGGTGCTCGGCAAGCCATCTCCCACCGCGATGGAGATCGCCGCGCGCAGGCTCAGCGTCGCGCCGTCCGAAGTGCTCACCGTCGGCGACGACCTCACGCTCGAGTCCCGCATGGCCAAGGCCGCCGGCGCGGTGGCGGTGCTGGTCACCACCGGCACACACCGCGCCGAGGACGTCGTCGGCGCCCCGGAGGGTGACCGCCCTGACCTCGTTGTGGCGGGCCTGGACGAGTTGATAGCACTATGGCCCGGTCTGCGTCGGAACGATGGGGAGGTTGCGTGAGCAGGCTGGACCACTTCTGCGACTGGCTCGCGGCCCAGCGCGGGATTCGCTTCGACGACCATTCCATGCTGCACCGGTGGTCCGTTGAGGACCTAGATGCTGTCCGCCGTCGCCTCCGGCCGCAGCCCGTACGGCGACTCCACCTGACGGCCCACGCCTGACGGACACCGCCTGACGGACACCGTCTGGCGGACGCCGTCTGACGGGCTAATCAGGCGGACGTGGCCTGATGGGTGCTGCCTGGCGATGGCCGGTCCCGGAGATCGGAGGTTGGGAATCCGCCCCGTGGGGGAGGAACGGGCAGGAAGCGCATGAGCCCCCCGAGCATGTGAGTTCGCCTGGTGACCAGTCGGCGGGGGGCGATATGGGGATGAGCGGGTTCCTGGGGAGATGGCCGGTGCTGCGGCAGCTCACCGGTCCTGACCGCTGCGGGCTCGGAGCGGCGGTAAGGTCGCCCGGCACCGACGCGTTGCGGTCCCGGGCGGCCACCGCCGACCGCGTGGTGAAGTCGGTCTGCCCCTACTGCGCCGTCGGCTGCGCCCAGGACGTCTACGTCTCCGGCGAGAGGGTCGTGCAGATCGAGGGAGACCCCGACTCTCCGATCAACCGGGGCAGGCTCTGCCCCAAGGGTGCGGCGTCCCTCCAGCTCACGACCGGCCGCAGCCGCGAGCACGTGGTGCTGTACCGCCGGCCGTACGGCACGGAGTGGGAGCAGCTCGACCTGGACACGGCGATGGCCATGGTCGCCGACCGGGTGGTCAGCACGCGGCGGGAGACCTGGCAGGAGTACTGCGACGGCAGGCGGGTGGCAAGGACGCTGGGCATCGCGAGCCTCGGCGGCGCCACGCTGGACAACGAGGAGAACTACCTCATCAAGAAGCTGATGACCGGGCTCGGCGTCGTCCAGGTGGAGAACCAGGCGCGGGTCTGCCACAGCTCCACGGTGACCGGCCTCGGCACGTCCTTCGGCAGGGGCGGCTCCACGGCGTTCATGCAGGACCTGCAGTTCTCCGACTGCATCATCATCGAGGGCTCCAACTTCGCCGAGGCGCACCCGGTGGGCTTCCAATGGGTGATGGAGGCCAAGCTGCGCGGCGCCACGATCATCCACGTCGACCCGCGCTTCAGCCGTACGAGCGCGCTGGCCGACCTGTACGTGCCGATCCGCCCGGGCACCGACATCGCCTTCCTCGGGGCGATCATCAACCACGTCCTGACGGAGGGGAAGGACTTCCGTGAGTACGTCATGAACTACACCAACGCCGCGAGCATCATCACCGACGACTACGCCGACACCGAGGACCTGGGCGGCGTCTTCTCCGGCTGGGACCCGGACAGGCGCATGTACGACGTCGGCACCTGGCAGTACAAGGGGCCGGGGGTGCAGGCGGCGTCGGGACGGCGGCTGCGGCTGGCCGAGTACCACATGCCCGGCCGCAGCGAGGCGCACGGCTCCGGCGGCGCCCCCGTCAACGCGCACCCGCAGCGGGACGAGACGCTCACCGACCCCAGGTGCGTCTACCAGATCCTCAAGCGGCATTTCGCCCGCTACACCCCCGAGTTCGTGCATCAGACGTGCGGGATCCCGCCGGAGCTGTTCAGGCGGGTGTGCGACGCGCTGACCTCGAACTCCGGGCGCGACCGCACGAGCGCCTTCGCGTACGCGGTGGGGTGGACGCAGCACACGGTCGGGACGCAGTACATCCGGGCGGCGAGCATCCTGCAGATGCTGCTCGGCAACATCGGGCGGCCGGGCGGCGGCATCATGGCGCTGCGCGGCCACGCCAGCATCCAGGGGTCGAGCGACATCCCGACCCTGTACAACCTGCTGCCCGGCTACATCCCCATGCCGTTCGCGCACTCCGACGAGGACCTGGACACCTTCGTCGACGTCATCAGCACCCAGAAGGGCTTCTGGGCCGACGCGCGCAACTACGTGGTCAGCCTGCTCAAGGCCTACTACGGGGACGCGGCGACGCCCGGCAACGACTTCTGCTTCGGCCACCTGCCCCGGCTGACCGGCTCGCACAGCACCTACGACACGACGATGGCCCAGCTCGACGGCACCTGCAAGGGCTACTTCCTGTTCGGCCAGAACCCCGCGGTCGGATCGGCCAACACCCGGTTGCAGCGGCTCGGCATGGCCAACCTCGACTGGCTCGTGGTGCGGGACTTCTCGCTCATCGAGTCGGCGACCTGGTGGAAGGACGGCCAGGAGATCCAGAACGGCGAGCTGAGCACCGACCGGATCGCCACCGAGGTCTTCTTCTTCCCCGCCGCCGCGCACACCGAGAAGGACGGCACGTTCACCAACACCAACCGCCTCATCCAGTGGCACGACGCCGCCGTGCAGCCCAGCGGCGACCGCCGCAGCGACCTGTGGTTCGTCTACCATCTCGGCCGGCTCATCAGGGAGCGGCTGGGGGCGTCCACCGACCCTGCCGACCGGCCCGTCCTCGACCTGACCTGGGACTACCCGGTGGAGGGCGACATCGCCGAGCCCAGCGCGGACGCCGTGCTGCGCGAGATCAACGGGTACGGCCCCGACGGGGGGCTCCTGTCGGCCTACGCCGAACTGCGCGACGACGGCTCCACCAGCTGCGGCTGCTGGATCTACTGCGGGGTGTACGCGGACGGGGTGAACCAGGCGGCACGCCGCAAGCCGCACACCGAGCAGAGCTGGACGTCCCGCGAATGGGCCTGGGCGTGGCCGCTCAACCGGCGCACCCTGTACAACCGCGCGTCGGCCGACCCGGATGGCAACCCGTGGAGCCCGCGCAAGGCGTACGTCTGGTGGGACGAGGGGATGGGCAAGTGGACCGGGCACGACGTGCCCGACTTCATCGAGGACCGTCCGCCGCACTACCGGCCGCCGGACGACGCCAAGGGCGCCGACGCGCTGTCCGGAATCGACCCGTTCATCATGCAGGGCGACGGCAAGGGCTGGCTGTTCGCCCCGGCCGGGCTCATGGACGGCCCGTTGCCCGTGCACTACGAGCCGCAGGACACCCCGGCCGAGAACCTGCTGTACCCCGCGCAGCGCAGCAACCCGGCCCGGATCACCTACGACCGTCCCGGCAACCGCTACCACCCGGCCGGCAGCGAGGTCTATCCGTACGTGGTGACCACCTATCGGCTCACCGAGCACTTCACCGCCGGAGGCATGAGCCGCTGGTTGCCGCACTTGTCCGAACTGCAGCCGGAGATGTTCTGCGAGGTGTCGCCCGAACTCGCCGAGGAGCGCCTGCTGGAGCACGGCGGCTGGGCCACGATCATCAGCGCGCGGGGCGCGATCGAGGCCCGCGTCCTGGTGACCGACCGGATGCCGACGCTCCACATGGACGGCCGCGTCGTCCACCAGATCGGCCTGCCGTACCACTGGGGGCCGAACGGCGTCGTCACCGGGGACCCGGCGAACGAGCTGACGTCCATCGTGCTCGACCCGAACGCCGACATCCAGGAGACCAAGGTGACCACCGCGGACATCCAGCCGGGGCGGCGCCCCCGAGGGCCCGGCCTGCAGCTCCTGGTGGAGACCTTCCGCCGCCGCGCCGGCATCGACCAGCCCGCACACCATGGCCGTTGAGATGACGGTCACCGGCGAGCCCGTACCAGCAGGAGGCCCGAGATGACGGCGGTGACGCGCACGTGCGGAGCCCGCGCGGCGGCAGGAGGCCCGAGATGACGGCGGCGCGATCCATACCGGTGGCGACCAGGCTGCCGCAGGTCCAGGAGGAGACCGGCTACCCGGAGCATCCGCCACGGATGGGCTTCTTCACCGACACCTCGGTCTGCATCGGATGCAAGGCGTGCGAGGTGGCGTGCAAGGAGTGGAACCTGCTCCCGTCCGACGCGCCGTTCGAGCTCACCGGCATGTCCTTCGACAACACCGAGCAGCTGTCCGGATCCACCTGGCGGCACGTCGCCTTCATCGAGCAGCGCAAGCCGGTCAAGGCGCCCGACGGCGCCGGCGACCAGGGCCAGGGCTCGGGCGATCAGGGCTCGGGCGACCTGCGCTGGCTGATGGCCTCCGACGTGTGCAAGCACTGCACCGACGCCGCCTGCCTGGACGTCTGCCCCACCGGCTCGCTCTTCCGCACCGAGTTCGGCACGGTGGTGGTGCAACAGGACATCTGCAACGGCTGCGGCTACTGCGTGTCGGCCTGCCCGTACGGAGTGATCGACAAGCGCGAGGAGGACGGCCGCGTCTTCAAGTGCACGCTCTGCTACGACCGGCAGGTCGATGGCCTCACGCCTGCCTGCGCCAAGGCCTGCCCCACCGAGTCCATCCAGTACGGACCGGTGGACGAGCTGCTCCAGCGGGCGGCGGCCCGCCTTCAGGAGCTGCGCCAGGACGGCGTGGCCGACGCCCGGCTCTACGGGCACGACCCGGCCGACGGCGTCCGCGGCAACGGCGCGTTCTTCCTGCTCCTCGACGAGCCCGAGGTGTACGGGCTGCCCCCGGCGCCCAAGGTCACCACCCGTGACCTGCCCTCCATGTGGCGGCACGCGGCCGTGGCGGCCCTGACCCTGGCCTGCGGCATCGCCGCCGCCTTCGCCACGGCACGCCGGTGAGCGGCGTCCGCCCCGGTGGTACCGGCACCGCCGCGGTCACGGGGCCGCCGATGAGACGGGCGGGTCGTATCCGGAAACCAGCACGACGAGCACAGGGAGCGAGATGACCACGCGAGGCCGTGTCGATGGTCGGGCGGCGCACATGACGGAGGAGTTCGCCTCCTACTACAACCGCCGGATCCTCAAGCCGCCGACCTGGCGCGAGGTGAACATCGGCGGCTACCTCTACCTGGGCGGCCTGGCCGGCGCCTCCTCGGTGTTCGCGGCCGGGGGCCAGCTCACCGGCCGCCCGGCGCTCGCGCGGGTGGGCAAGGTCGCCGCACTCGCCGGCATCACCCTGTCGCTGGTCGCGCTCGTCGAGGACCTCGGACGGCCGGCGCGCTTCGTCAACATGCTGCGCACCTTCAAGCCGACCTCGCCGATGAACATGGGCTCCTGGCTGCTGGCCGCGTACGCCCCGCTGGCCGGCGTCAGCGCGCTCTGCGACCTCACCGGGAAGTTGCCGCTGGTCGGGCGCGCGGCCTGCTACGGCGCGGCGGTCATCGGCCCGGCGATCACCACGTACACGGCCGTGCTGGTGAGCGACACCGCCGTACCGGCCTGGCACGAGGGCCACCGTGAGATGCCCTTCCTGTTCGCCGGCTCGGCCACGGCCACGGCGGCGGGCGCCGCCTTGATCGCGACGCCTCGGTCGGAGAACGCCCCGGCCCGCCGAGCGGCCGTCCTCGGCGCGGCCCTGGAACTGGCCGCGGGACGGCTCATGCGCCGCCGCATCGGCATGATCGCCGAATCCTACGAGCGCGGCCGGGCGGGCAGCCTGCTCCGCGCGGCAGAGGCGCTGGCTCTGGCGGGGACCGCCGGGGCGCTGGTCGCCGGTCGCAGCCGTGCCCTCGCGCTGCTCTCCGGCGCCGCCTTCATGGCCGGGTCGGCCTGCCTCCGCTTGGGCGTGTTCTCGGCCGGGGTCGCCTCCACCGAGGACCCCCGCTACACCGTCGTCCCGCAGCGCAACCGGCTCTCCGCCGCCTCCCAGGACCGCGACCGCCAGTACGCCTGACCGAGGTCCCCGCCCGCTCGCCGCTTGCCCGGAGACCACTTTCTCAGCCTGTCGATGCTCACCCGCGCGCGCGTCCGCCCCTAGGACGGGCAGCGGCACCGCACTATTTCTTCTGGACGCCGTTCAGGAGCCAGCGCCGGATCACGCTGAAGGCGAGCGGCAGCGGTACCGTGCCGGCGCCGAGGCCGACGTCCACGAGCAGGTCGAAGACCTCCTTGCGCCGGGCGGCGGTATCGATCGCGGCGTCGATGAAGCCCGGCGACTGGGCGGCGCGGGCCAGCACGTCGGTGGTGAGCAGGTGCCGCCCGAGGGCATCCCGCAACCCGCGACGGTAGGCGGCCAGCGGGTTCCCGGCCGCCGCGACCGCGGCCTCGCCGGCGAGGCGGCCGGAGACCAGCGCGTAGTAGATGCCCTCACCGGTGAGCGGGTTGATGAGGCTCGCGGCGTCCCCTGCGAGCATCACCCTCCCCGCTCCCGGCCTCGGACGGCCCGGCGACAGCGGCAGGTGGTGAGCGCGCAGGTCACGCGCCGGCAGGTGGGGCAGCAGTTCGGCGAGCCGGCCGTGGAGCACCTCACGGCCGGGCAGGCCGGTGGCGTGCAGCCGGGGCAGCAGCATCCCGAAGCCGACATTCGCCGTTCCGTCCCCGATGGGGAAGGACCAGGCGTAGGCGGGCCAGCCGTCCTTCTGCATGGCGATGAACTGGACGTCGTCGTCGGCGGGCACGTCGGCATAGCCGCGCACGGCGATCGCGGTGTGCTTCTCGGGGCTCGCCGGCAGGCCGATCAGGCGCCGTACGGCCGAGTTCGCCCCGTCGGCGGCGACGACGGCGCGGGCGGTGACGGCGCCGTCCAGGACGACGCGGTCACCGTGCGCGGTGAGGGCTCGGACGCGGTGGCGGCGCACTTCGACGCCACGGGCCCGCGCGGCGTCGACGAGGCGGGCGTCGAAGACCTTCCGGGGGACGACGTAATTCGGCCGCGCGACCGTGGCGAGCACCTCTGCGCCGCCGGGCGACACGACCGACAGCCGCCGCGTCGGACGGTAGTCGTCGATCAGGTCCGGGACGCCGAGCACGGCGAGCTCCTCGCGGCCGTGGGCGGCGATGCCGTCCCCGCAGGCCTTGTCGCGGGGGAAGTCCGCTCTGTCGAGCAGCAGCACCCGGGCGTCCGGCCGCAGCTGCTTGGCCCGGATGGCCGCCGCCGACCCCGCCGGGCCGCCCCCGACCACCACCAGATCCCAGATGTCGTCCATCCGCCGAGCCTCCCATGACGCGTCCGATGGGACGACTTGGCCGTACCGCATTCGGATGATCTGTCGATGATCGCGGAGGATCGTCCACATCGGCGACAGCTCGTGTCAACCTCGATGGATCAAGACTCGACGGCTCAAAGGTGGGCGCCCGGCGGTCACGCTTTGACACGCAGTAGCGGGTCGGTGATGCCACCCGGGCAGGCCAGCCGGGCGACGTCCCATCCGGCGCGCCGAGCCCCCGCCCGGTAGGCGCTCTCGTAGAACGCCAGCACCGCGGCGTGCGGATCGGTGTCGGCGCGGGCATCGGCGTGGCGCAGCACCGCCAGGTGGCTCCCGCCTCGCGCCGTCCACTGGGCGGCCGGCGGCAGCAGGGGTTCGTTCTCCAGCCCTTCAGGCTCGGGGGCGGTGTAGGAGTAGAAGGCCGGCTCGGGGAAGGTGTCGTCGCCGAACCAGAACCCCGCGCTGATCACCTCCCGGGAGTACGCCTCGCGGGTCACCGGATCGGCGTCGGGCGAGGGGTCGACGTGGCGCTCGGAGAACCGGGTGCAGGCGATGTCGAACGTGTGCCAGAAGTGGTGCACCGGGCTGATCTTTCCTGAGTAGCTCGCGGCGAACTCCTCCAGCAGCAGGTTGACCTGGCTCAGGACCTGCCAGTAGCGGGTGACCATGGCGGGTTCGTAGGTCGCGTGCTCGGTGTCCTCGGCGAACGGCCGCTCGGAGTCGGGCAGGTCGAACGGCCGCGGTATGTCGATGCGCAGGTGTATGTCCAGGTCGGCCAGCGCCTGCATGGTGTCCTCATAGAACGACGCCACCGACCGCCCGTACAGGGGAAACGAGACCGCCTTGCCGTCGAGCCTGGCGATGTCGAGCCGGTGGCCGGCGAAGTCGAAGTCGATGGTGAAGATCGGGTTGCCGTCTGCCTGCCCCATGGGGCGGGTGGTCAGGCCGCGCCCGGTCAGGTGGAACGGGGCGTTCCACCAGTGGTTGCGCCGCACCCCGGCGGCGAGCCGGATCTTGCCCACCACCTGGAGGAAACGGTGCAGCGTCTCTTTGGTGTTCTGCCACTCGGCCAGTGGGACCGGCGAAAACAGCTTCATGCCACCAGCCTGCCGTACGCATCCTCGTGCGGCGCGCGGTGGGCCCCTGCCGGGGCCCGTGTCGTTACGGCCGCGGTGAGGCGATCGACACGGTGGTCCGGCATGCTGCCGATTCCGGTCGAAACCGTGGTTGATCTGATCTGATCGCAGAAGAGGATTCGCGGCGGACGGAGGTGGAGTGCCCACCTGGTCGGGACTGTTGGATCACCGGGTCAGTTCTCGATGACGATGCCCATGGCGCTCGCCAAGCTGTAGACCAGTCCCTGCGCGTCCCGGGCCTTGATGATGACGCCCGCGAGGCTGGTCACGCCGCCGATCCCCAGCAGCACGCAGTCGGCGAAGCGTGCGCCTGCCATCTGGGCGCCTGAGAACTGGGCACCCGTCAGGTCGCAGCGTTCGAATCTGACCCCCCGCAGATCCGCGTTCTGGAAGTTGACCTCCCGCATGTCGCAGTCGCGGAAGACGGTGTTCTTGAACGTCGAGAATCTGAATCCGGCCAGGTTGACCCGGCAGTCCTCGACCAGGACGTCGCGGAACGCGCACTCTGACCACGTCATGCCGGTCAGCCGTCCGGCGCTGACCCAGGTCCGATGCATGGTCGACGAGGTGGCGACCATGTTGGAGAGATCGCATCGCTGGAGGTCCACATCGGAGAAGCCGCCCCGTCGCATCCTCGTACCGGAGAACCCCGTCTCGATGAAGCGGCAGCCCTCGAACTCGGCCGCGTCGGTGTCGCGGAACGAGAGGTCGATGGCCTTGTACTCGAGAGACCGGCACGTCGCGTCGTCCACGAGGTCGTGCTCGGGCAACTCCGCCCTGGTCAAGGCCGCCTTCACCTTCGGCCGGCTCGGTTCCTTCAACGTGCCGGACCGGGTGCTGGAGGTAGGCGAGGGCATGGGCGGAGCCTAGACGAAGGTCATGGCGGTACGCCGCCCGGTCCCGGTCCGCATGACCTCCTCGGTGGCGCAGACCAGCAGGTCGACGAGCTCGCGCCGGCGGTCGGGCTGGACGGTGAACACGTTGATCAGGGTCGCGACCGGGGCGTCGATCGTGATGGTGGTCGTCGCGGACACAGGTTCTCCTGGACGGTGCCTGGAATCAGCGGATGCCGCCACGCTTGACGTCGTGGACGAACGCCCGCCACGCGCCGGAGGTGAACGTCAGCATCGGCCCACTCGGGTACTTACTGTCCCGTACGGCCCGCCCGCCGCCCGGGAGGTCCGCCACCTCGACACAGTTGTCGTTGTTGGCTCCGCTCAGAGTGCTCTTGCGCCAGGTGAGACCTCTGATGCCCTGATCCATTGACGTTCATCCCTCGAGTAGGTTCGCCAGTGCTGTCATATGTCGCACCGACTCGTCAGGTGACAGGGCCGATGTCATCACATGACTGAAAATAAAGCTATAGCGCTGGTACTCCGAGGGCTTCTCCAGCCAGAGGCTGTCAGTGGTGGTGACCGTGTAAACCAGGCTGGGATCTTCGGGGAAGTCCAGGATGACGAAGGCGCCTTCCAGGGCCGGATGAGCACCTGCCGAGTCGGGGACTATCTGGATGGTGATGTTGGGGCGAGCCGCCATCTCGATGAGTTTATGGATCTGCCCGCGCATCACTTCCGCTCCGCCGATCCGCTTCCGCAACGCCGCCTCGTCGATGAGGGCCAAGAACGAGGGCGGATTCTCCCGGACGAGCACCTGCTGCCGGGTGAGGCGGGCTGTTACATGACGCTCGATGAGTTCTTGATCGAGTACCTGCCCTGCCTGCCAGACGGCCTTCGCATACTGTTCCGTCTGTAGCAAACCGGGAATCAGCACTATCTCCCAGGTGCGGATGGCGCTGGCACCTGCCTCGAAATCAGGAAGACTGCTGCGGAAGACGTCCTGGTACTTCTCCCACCATCCACGTTGACGCGCCTCGCGGGCCAAAGTGACCAGCACCTCACGCCGGTCGTCTTCGGTGACTCCGTAGAGATCGAGTAGCAGGCGGATGTCATGGATGCTGGGGAGCTTCCACTGGCCACGCTCCATCCTGGTCACCTTGGCGGGGTCCCACTCCAGCAGCTTCGCCGCCTCGGTCACGTTGAATCCGGCTAGAAGGCGAAGCCGGCGTAGTTCTTGGGAAAGCCGTCGCCGCTTGACCGTCGGACTGCCTGTCATGTCGTAATCCTGCCCAGATTGCGCGTTAGGTATTTTCTCCTCTAACGGAACATTTTCCGCATTGAGATTTGTCTGTTGCGGATTTCGAGTCCCGCCTGTCAGCATGCTAATGGACAGGCTGCTCGCGCGGCCGGGCGATGCGACCGAAGCCATCTTGGAGGGAGGGTAGACCTCGGAATATCGCAGAATTTGCTATATGTCCCGACAAGGCTCGCTATGGCCTTTTTGGTGAAGGTCATTCAGCGTTCCCTGTCCATTGAATGCGGAGGCCGTCGCGGTGCGCGTACACCGGACGGCCTCCTTAAGACGGACGATGGAGGTCCGATCCCGTGGTGGAGCTTACAAGAGTGATTCGTGCCGTTCGCCGGCGCTGTGCGGCGGGGCCTTTCCGGTACGAGAGCCGCTGTCAGAGGGCGGTATGAACGGGCGGCAGAAGACATCCCCCCATCTCCTCCGACAAGGAGCTTCGATGATCGCCACTCCGGACGGTCTCCGTACCGTGTGCTGGGACCTGCCCTGCGAGCCATCGATCGTCGGGAAGGCCAGGAGCATGGTGCGCGGCACGTGCCGGAGCTGGGGCGTACCGCCACAACTCGCCGACGACCTTGTGCTGGTGGTCAGCGAACTGTTGGGCAACGCCGTCGTGTACGGCAGGCCGCCGGTACGGCTCTCGCTGTGGGCGACGACGGAAGAGCTGTGCGTACGGGTCACCGACCACGGCCCGGAGGACCCACGTCGCCTCGACTTGAGTCCGGAGGCCATCCACGGCCGGGGGCTGGCCATCGTCGAGGCGCTCTCGGACCGGTGGGGTGTCGTCCACAGCGCGGACGAGACCGGGACCGGCAAGACGGTATGGGCCGCGTGGCAGTGGTGCGGGGAACGGTCGGGTGCGCCCCTCGGCTCGTAGGATTGCCGTCGAGCCGTCGAGCCGTCGAGCCGTCGAGCCGTCGAGCCCAGATGGCCTACGGCATCGTCGACCACGCGGGCGACCGTCGGTAAGGGAGTCGGGTTCCCGCCAGGATCAGGAGGTGGCGGTGGTCAGGACCTCCATGACGTGGCCGTCGGGATCGTCGAAGTAGACCGCGCGCCCGCCGCGCGAGGTGTTGATCTCACCGAAGTGCTTGGGCTCGTGGGGCTCGGCGTAGTAGTCGAGGCCCGCCCGCACGATCCTGTCGAAGATCTGGTCGAACTCGGCCTCGTCGACGGCGAACGCGTAGTGGTGCGGGGCGATCTCACTGACGCCTCTGGCGGCGAAGTCGGCGTCGGCGAAATCGAGTGTGGTCAGCTCCCCGACGCGCACCGGCACGAAGGGGCCGATCGGTTCGCCGACAGGCAGGCCGAGGATGCCCGCGAGGAAGCCGGCCGAGGCGCGCTTGTCTCGTGCGGGGACGATCGTGTGGTTGAGAGAGATCGCCATGGTGTCTCCCCTATCGGGGCGGTCGGTGTTCTTCCCTCGTGGTGTTCGGCGTCCATGACCGGCCACCGCGAGGGGCGGACGGTGAAGAACGTTGGAGTCCGCTCATCATCTGAAACCGTTCCCGGCCGGACGGATGTCATGCCGGCTGCCGCTGAGAGCAGAGCATTGGCGCAGTCACGGACGGTCCGGAGAGTGGCCGGCCGCCGTGATCAGTCGAAGGTGAGCTCTTCCGTACGCCTCGGCATGAGGAGGAAGGCGCCGACGCTGAGGACGGCGACCACCAGGAGGGCGAGGAAGACGTGGTGGCTCGCGTCGTACAGGGCCCTGCGGACGAAGGAGGCCATGGCGGACTGCGCGGCCGGGCCCTGGGCACCGAGGACGAGGCTCGTGGCGTCCACGCTGTTCGGCAGCTTGCCGGCCAGGGCCGCGGGCGGGTGGGCGAAGCGGTCGGACAACGTGGCGTTGGAGATGGCGCCGAGGACGGCGGCCCCGACCGCGCTGCCGATGGAGCGGCAGAACATGTTGGTCGCGGTGACGACGCCGCGGCGCTCCCAGCCGACGACGGACTGGATGGCGACCATCGTCGGACTGGAGGCGAGCCCGAGGCCGGCGCCGACGACGAAGCAGGCCGCCGCCACTTCCCATACTTGTGCCTGCCGGCCGAGCAGAGCGCACATGACGACGCCGGCCAGGACCACGCCGCTGCCGATGAGCGCCGTGTCGCGGAAGCCGATGCGCATGTAGAGGCGGCCGGAGAAGGTCGCGGCGAGAGGCCAGCCGATGGTGAGCGCGGCCAGGGCGAAGCCGGCCACGAGGGCGCCGGTGCCGAGCACGCCCTCGGTGAAGGTCGGGATGTAGGAGGTGAGCCCGATCATGAGCGCGCCGACGCTCAGCCCGACGAGGTTGCCGCCGATGAGGACGCGGTGGCGGAACACCCACAGCGGCAGGATGGGTTCGACCGCCCTGCGCTCCACGAGCAGGAAGGCGGCGACCATGACCAGACCGGCCGCGAAGATGAGCAGGCTGGGAGCCGATCCCCAGCCCCACGCGACCCCGCCTTCCAGCAGGCCGAGGATGATCAGTGAGGACCCGGCGGTGAGCAGCACCGCGCCCAGGTAGTCGATCTTGTGGGTGCTGCGGGTGACCTGCTCCTTGAACCGCCGGGCGAGCATCCAGGCGGCGACGGCGCCGAGCGGCAGGTTGATGAAGAAGATCCAGCGCCAGGAGAGGTACTCGGAGAACAGCCCGCCGATGGTGGGGCCGATCACGGCGGACACGCCCCACACGCTGGCCACGTAACCCTGTACGCGTGCGCGCTCCTCGACGGAGTACATGTCGCCGACCATCGTGATGCTCATGGGCTGGACGGCTCCCGCGCCGATGCCCTGCAACGCGCGGAAGGCGATGAGCGCGGGCATGCTCCACGCGATGCCGCACAGCACCGACCCGAGAAGGAAGACGGCGATCCCGAAGAACATCACCGGCTTGCGTCCGAAGATGTCGGCGAACTTGCCGTACAGGGGCACGGTGACCGCCTGCGTGAGCAGGTAGATCGAGAACAGCCAGGGGAACTGGGAGAACCCTCCCAGATCGCTGACGACCGAGGGGACCGCCGTCGCGATGATCGTGCTGTCGAGGGCCACCAAGCCGGTACAGAGCATGATGGCGGCGAGTACCGGACCGCGCTCCGACCTGAGACCGATGCCTTTGGACGTCGTTACCGTCGTCACGTCGGAAAGCTCTCCTTGTGCGTTGATCATTTACATGTGGGCGGACGCGCCTCACCATGGGCGCGACCATCCCGGAAGTACGCAACTCTCTCATCGCCGTTCACATTCCCCAGAACCGCCCATGAACGGCGAATACCGCATAAGCCCACAAGAAAGACAAGGTCAAAGGTGGCGGGTGAGGGGCCTGGGGCGGGGGGACGTACGGCGGCGGTGCCGCGGGCCGGTCAGCTTCGCCGTAGGAGCAGTGGGGCGACACGGGCCCTGGCCTGGGCATGGAACTCCGCCGAGTCGTTGACCTGGGGGAAGGGCTCGTCGGGCACCGCCACCCCGAGGAACCCGCACAGCGGTTCCCATCCCTGCCGGACCTCGAAGACCAGCAGCCGCTCCGGAGGGATCGCCGCCTTGACCTCCTCGTTGTGCGCCCGGAAGGTCTTCAACAGGTGTTCGGGATCGTCCATGCGACCACCGAAGGAGCGCCCCGTGACGACCAGTCCGGTCATCGCGATGAAGGAGGCGTAGTCAGTGCCCAGTAGCGACGAAAACCGCATCATGAGCTTGCCGGACAGCGTCGAGCCCCGCTCACGCTGCTTGAGGATGGTCGCGTTCATGCTCTCGAGCCAGCGCTGAGGGTCCCGCACGCTCAGGATGACCTTGGCCTCGGGGTAGTGCTCGGCGAGTTCGCGCCAGTACGCGGCGCCCGGCCAGTCCACGCATGACTGGTAGCCGTCCATGACGGTGTCCCAGTCCGCGGACTCTCCCTTGGCCACGGCGAGCCAGCGCCGGACCTGCCCCGGCCGCCGGAGCACTTCCGTCATGTGGTGGCAGGGACCGAAGCCGAGCCGCTCCAGAGCCGTCTTGAGAGAAAGCGTCCCCGTACGCCCGAACCCCGCCCCGATGACCCGCATAATCCCCACCATTTCGATCGGGAACTGCCGATTAGGTATAGAAGCAATGTTTCACCGACAACCAGATCGAACAAGAGGTCATCCCCCGAGTCCTCGGCGGAGCGGATCACGCCGTCCATCTCGCATGACCCTCCGGACTGGGCGGGTGGATCATGCGCTTGGCGTGGCGGCCACCCAAGCTCCGATTGGGGCCGGTGGTGCGCCGACCCCCTGAAGCCCTAGCCTCAAGTAATCACGGCAGACTTGATCGACTAGTCCAACTACATGCAGAAAGTGCCCCTGAACTGGTGAAATCAAAGCGACCAAGCATTTGATCTGACCAGTTCGAGGAGCACTTTCCAGGTGTTCGATCTTACCTCTACCGGGTCTTCTTATCGCCGTTCTCGTCACCCTGCTCAGCTGTGCGCTGCAGGTGAGTCTGTCGCGCCGCCCCGTGGCGCACGCGAGCGATGACCTCGTCGCCGCCGAACTGGCGGTACGGTCGCGGTCGCTCCACGTGCTGGCGTCCGGAGCGCCGGTGTTCCTGACGTGCGCCGCCATGAAGGCGCTCGCCGGTCCGTCCGGGCTCGGAGCGTCCGGGGTCGGGATCGACCTCTACGGACTGGTGTTCCTCGGCGTCCTGTTCCTCGCCTGGTACACCGCCACCCGCCCCCACCCGATCCGGACGCCCAATGCCGGCACCCCGCCCGAGGTTGTCTGGCCCTCTGGCAAGGCGTGACGTCCGTCACCGGCGGGTCAGATCATGACGTGGGATTCGGGGTGGCCGATGAAGGAGAATTGGGCGTTGCGGGTGAGCTTGTAGTCCTGGGCCTTCCAGGTGTGGGCGGAGGCGTCGGCGCCGCGCATGTAGACGAAGTTGAAGCGGTCCGCCGAGTAGATGCGGACGCCTTCCTCCTTGCAGCGCCGGACGAGCCGGGTGTCCTCGCCGGCGTTGACCGCCTCGAAGGCGAAGGTGTGCAGCAGGTCGGCCTTGGCGAGGATCGTGGCGCCCTGCACCAGGTGGGCGTACCGGTGCTCCAGGCCGGGCAGGCGCATGACCGTCGTGTTGGTGGCCGGGAAGTAGGTGTAGTGGGCGCCCTTGCCGACCATCTCCGCGTCGGCGTAGTCGAAGGCGCGCAGCAGGTCCGACAGGTAGTGGGCGCCGTAGAGGTTGTCGTCGTCCATCTTGGCGATGTAGTCGCCGTCGGCCTGGGCGATGCCGAGGTTCAGCACCTCGCCGAGGGTGAGCGAGGCGTCGGCGGTGAGCACCTTGACGGCGGGGACGCCGGCGGCCAGGGCCTTGTCCTTGACCACCTCGGGGTCGATGTCCAGGCCGTGCAGGACGAGGATCAGCTCGAGGTCGCGGTGGCGCTGGCGGGCGACCTGCGCGATGGCGTGCTCCAGCTGGCCCGCGCGGTTGGTGGGCAGGACGACCGACACGTTCTTGGTACGGGTCACGACCGGGCGGCCGAGCGCGGTGAGGATCTGGTCGACGCGGTGGGAGAAGAGGTGCTTGTCGAAGACCTCGCGCATGGCCAGGTGGGCCTGCCTGGCGCGCAGCTCCGGGCTGTTGATCAGGTAGAGGGCCTGGTTGTAGGCCTCCTCCTGGGTGTGGGCGATCGGGATCAGCGGCCCGAACGTCTCCTCGATGGCCCGTGACCAGCCGGACAGCACGGTGGTGGAGCACGCGGACAGCTCGAACACGCGCCGGGCGCACATGGTCGGCGAGTCGATCACCGAGTTCACGTTGAGGAAGACCTTGTACATCTTGTACGCGGCCAGCATCTGCTCGTATGGCAGCTCGCCGACGATGTGCGGGCGGTACTCCTCCGGCCAGGCGTACTTGTCGCCGGCCTTGTCGTTGCGGGCGAAGATGTGCAGGCCGAGCTCCCTGGTGGGGGCGATCACGGTCTCCATCTGCTCGCGCCGCTCGGGATGCTTGTCGCGGAAGTACATGCCGGCGAAGACCACGTCGTACGGGCGGCCCTGCTTGGTCTGGACCGGGTTGTGCACGCGCGGCTGGGCGGCGAACTGCAGCACGTCCACCCGGTCATGGCCCAATATCTCGCGATATTTCGGCACCATGTCGCCGTCGCACGTGTACACGTAGTCGAACAGCTTCGCTGTGTCGATGAAGAAGTCGAAGTTGGGCGGGTCCTCCTTGTTCCAGAAGACCGTGGGGATGCCCTGCTCGCGGCACCAGCTCACCAGGTCGCGCAGCTCCTGCTTGGGCGCGTTGGTGCCGGTCATCTGGTAGCGCCAGCGCGCCTGGTTGCCGTGCCAGGCCGACTCGCAGAACAGCACGTCGGGACGCTTCTCGGCGAAGATCTCCTGCCAGTCCTTGAGGCCGAACTCGATCTGGTCCCACTCGTATTTGAACGCCATCCGCGAGAAGTCGTCCAGGATGACGGCGACCTTGAGGTCGGGCCGGCTGACCGGCCCCTCCGGCCACGCGAGGTTCGGGATCTTGACCTCGGGGGCGTGCGCGAGCACGGCGTCGATGGCGGCGGCGCTCGCGGTCACCGTCGCGGGCGGCTTGGGCGCCTTCTTGGGCTTCATGGCCTTGGACAGGTCACGCGGGAGCCGTACGAGCCTGGACGGGCGCTTCACGCCGGCGAGCGCGGTGCTGACGCGGTACGGGCGCTGCGCCTTGGTGGCGGAGAGCTGCCACTGGGCGTACTCGGCCCGCGCCTCGGCCGTGGCCAGGCGGCGTTCGAGGTCGCGGATGCGCTCCTCGTAGCGCTCGACGACCTTGCGCTCCTCGGGCAGCCAGTTCGCCGCCCCGAGACGCTGGAAACGCGGCTCGTCCGGATTGTTCTGGTCATCGGCCATGGTCGGACTTGCTCCCTCGTAAATCCGCGAGTTGCACGAGCTTCGCGAGCTCAGGCTCGTTGCCCGGGATGTTCGATCGTACGGCTTCGGCCGCCCGGCGTCGGGTGATTTCTCCCGAATGCCCAGATCACTGGCGCAAGCCAGGGCGGCGGGAGATCAGCTCGTCGGCGGGACCGCCTGCGCGGCGGGCGAGAGGTTCTCGCCGCGCAGCCACGCCTCGATGACCCGGGCGATCCTCGGCCCCGCCGCGCCGTCCCACAGCGGCGGCAGCTCCCCGCTCGGGGTCGCCGCACCGTCCGCGAGCGCCTTGGACGCCGCCGCGGGCAGCGTCGCCGGGGTGACCAGGCGGTTGGTGCCGTGGGTGATCGTGATGGGCCGCTCGGTGTTCGGCCGGACGGTCAGGCAGGGCACGCCCAGCATGGTCGTCTCCTCCTGCACGCCGCCGGAGTCGGTGACGACCAGCGCCGCTCCCCGCACGAGGGAGAGGAAGTCGATGTACCCGAGCGGATCGACGATCGTGAGGTTGTCGCCGGTCACCAGCCCGGCCTCGGCGAGCCGCGCCCGGCCGCGTGGGTGCAGCGGCACGATGATCGGCACCTGCTCGCCCACCGCCAGCACCGCCTCGACCAGCTCGCGGGCCGACTCGGGGTCGTCGACGTTCCCCGGGCGGTGCAGCGTGGCGACGGCGTACCGCTCGGGCAGGCCGAGCCGCGCCTTCACCGGCTCGGGGTCGAGCTTCGGCAGCGCCGAGAACAGGCTGTCGATCATGGGGTTGCCGACCAGGTGGACCTTGGCGGGGGAGACCCCCTCGTTCGCCAGGTGCGAGAGCCCGTCGGGGCTGGTCACCAGCAGGATGTCGGCGAGCGCGTCGGTGACGACCCGGTTGACCTCCTCGGGCATCTCCCGGTCGAAGGACCGCAGGCCGGCCTCGACGTGCGCGGTCGGGACCTGGAGCTTGGCGCAGACCAGGATCGCGGCGAGCGTGGAGTTGACGTCGCCGTAGACGACGACCAGGTCCGGCTTGTGCTCGAGGACGACCTCCTCCAGGCCGGTCAGCAGCGCGGCCGTCTGCCGCGCGTGGCTGCCGGAGCCCACGGCCAGGTTGGCGATCGGCTCGGGCAGGCCGAGGTCGGCGAAGAAGACGTCGGACATGAGCGCGTCGTAGTGCTGCCCGGTGTGGACGATGCCCTGCCGGACCCCCAGCTCGGCCAGGCCGCGCACCACCGGTGCCGCCTTGACGAAGTTCGGACGAGCGCCCAGCACGTGCAGAACGAGGGGATTGTCCCTCATTGACCTCGCCTTTCAGCCGGGAGTGGGTCAACTGTTGACCAGATAGGCCAAGCGTTGCCTATGGTACGGTCACGGCGTGGTTTCCGAGGCCAGCCGGCCCGAGAAGGTCTCCCCCAAGTCGGCTCGTGCCGGCCTGCGCGGCTTCCTCAAGGGCTTCGTCCAGCATCCGGTCATCGTCTCCAGGGTCTTCGTCACCAGGGTCAAGTCCGACCCTATGCGGGTGGCGCAGGCGGCGGCGGAGGCCATGCCGCCACGCTTGCGTCCAGCCGTAGGCAAGGTCGCCTGGCCGGTGGCGCGCGTCGTCCGGGTGACCGCGCGCAAGATCGCCCGGCGCATGGCGGACGGGCCGCTCGAGGCGGCGAAGGCCGAGTTCGAGCGCGGCCGGATGACCAAGGCCATCGAGGTGCTCCAGCCGCACGCGCGCTGGCCGTTCATCCGCCGGAGGATCGCCTACTACGAGGGTGAGAAGGCCGCGATCGGCACGACGCCGATCCCGCCCAAGTCCAAGGTGATCGTCGGCGAGCGTGTCGAGGGCCGCGTGCTGCACTGCGTGACCAACGCCCTGCCGTACACCCAGGCGGGGTACACGGTCCGCACCCACCGCATCGTGACCGCTCAGCGCGCCGCCGGGCTCGACCCGCACGTGGTGACGAGCTGGGGCTGGCCCATGCTGCAGGGGCACGCGGACGCCGAGCCGTACGAGGAGATCGACGGCGTCCCCTACCACCGGCTGCTGCCGAGCGGCGAGGTGCCGTTCGAGAGCCGCGGCCGGATGATCCGGGGGGCCGGCGAGGTGAGCGAGCTGGTCAGGACGCTGCGGCCGCAGGTGCTGCACGCCGCCACCGACCACCGCAACGGCTCGGTCGGGCTCGCCGTGCGCGAGCGCACCGGCACGCCGCTGGTGTACGAGGTGCGGGGCTTCCTGGAGG
Source organism: Sphaerisporangium perillae (assembly GCF_023276435.1). Classification (GTDB taxonomy): domain Bacteria; phylum Actinomycetota; class Actinomycetes; order Streptosporangiales; family Streptosporangiaceae; genus Sphaerisporangium; species Sphaerisporangium perillae. The sequence continues at coordinate 93,176 of NZ_JALLPO010000025.1, read as the reverse complement.
AGACCTGGGCCTCGCGCGACCCGGCGAGGGTCGGCAGCGAACGTCACCTGCTCCAGCGTGAGCGGGAGGCCCACATCATGCGTTCGGCGAACGCCGTGGTGACCCTGGCCGAGACGATGGCGGCCGAGATCGTCGAGCGTGGCGTGCCCCGCGAGAAGATCTTCCTGGCGCCGAACGCCGTGGACGACACGCTGCTGACCGCCGACTACGACGGCGCCGCGTTCCGGTCCGCGTACGGCATCTCGCCGGACGAGATCGTCGTCGGCTCGGTGTCGAGCATCGTCGGCTACGAGGGCTTCGCGACGCTGCTGTCGGCCGCCGCGCTCCTGCGCGAGGCCGGGACGCCCGTGCGCGTGCTGATCGTCGGAGACGGCTCCGAGCGCCCCGCCCTGCTCGCGCAGGTGGAGAAGCTCGGCCTGGGCGACCTGGCGATCCTGCCGGGCCGGGTCGGGCCCGAGGAGGCGCTGCAGGCCCAGTCGGCCATCGACATCTTCGTCTGCCCGCGCGAGGATCTGCGCGTGTGCCGCCTGGTCACCCCGCTCAAGCCGGTGGAGGCCATGGCGCTCGGCAAGCCGGTCGTGCTGAGCGATCTTCCCGCGCTCTCCGAGCTGGTCGGTTCCGACGGCGCCGGGCTGCTCGTACCGCCGGGCGATCCCGCCGAGCTGGCCAAGGCGCTGGCCGGGCTGCGTGAGGATCCGGACCGCCGGGCCGAGATGGGCGAGGCCGGTCGCGCCGAGGTCGCCGCCAAGCGCACCTGGAGCCGGATCGCCGAGAACTACAAGACGATCTACCAGTCCGTTGCCAGGTGATGGCAGCCTCATGACCGTTCGGAAACTGCGGGTTGGCTATGCGTTCAATCGCATTAGACGTGATCTGTGCGGAGTTGAGATAGCCTTTCCCACCATGCAGTGTTGTTTCGGACTCCCTCAGGTCGCCAAGTGAGCGGATACGATCTCGCGGTCATCGGCCTCGGGTACGTGGGCATGCCCCTCGCCAAGGAGGCGTCGGGCGCGGGTCTCCGGGTGGTCGGCCTCGACGTCGACCAGCGGAAGGTCGATGCCCTGACCTCGGGCCGCTCGTACATCGACGACCTGAGCGACGCCGATCTCGACGCCATGCTCGGCGCCGGATTCACGGCGACGCTCGATCAGTCGGTGCTCGCCGGCAGCGACACCATCGTCATCTGCGTGCCCACGCCGCTCGACGAGGACCACCGTCCCGACCTCTCCGCGGTGCGCGGCGCCGTCGAGTCGGTGGGGCGCTACCTCCAGCGCGGCGCGCTGGTCGTCCTCGAGTCGACGACCTACCCCGGCACCACCGACGATGTCGTCCGCCCCATCCTCGAAGAGGCCTCGGGGCTGACCGCCGGCGTCGACTTCCACCTCGCCTTCTCGCCCGAGCGCATCGACCCCGGCAACGCCAAGTACGGCCTGCGCAACACGCCCAAGGTCGTCGGCGGCTACACCGAGGCGTGCCGCGAGCGGGCGGCGGCGTTCTACGCCCGCTTCGTCGAGCAGGTGGTGACCGTCAGCGGCACGCGCGAGGCCGAGATGGCCAAGCTGCTGGAGAACACCTACCGCCACGTCAACATCGCCCTCGTCAACGAGATGGCGATCTTCTGCGACGAGCTGGGCGTGAACCTCTGGGAGTCCATCGAGGCCGCCGCCACCAAGCCGTTCGGCTTTCAGAAGTTCCTGCCCGGCCCGGGCGTCGGCGGTCACTGCATCCCGGTCGATCCCTCTTACCTCTCCCACGCGGTGCGCAAGCTCGGCTACCCGTTCCGGTTCGTGGAGCTGGCGCAGGAGATCAACGAGCGGATGCCCGCGTACGTGGTGGCGCGGGTGCAGCGCCTGCTGAACCGCGCGAAGAAGCCGGTCAACGGCTCCCGCGTCCTGCTGATGGGCGTCACCTACAAGCCGGACATCGCCGACGAGCGCGAGACCCCCGCGGTCCCGATCGCACGGATCTTCCGCGATCTCGGCGCCGAGCTGGTCTTCGCCGACCCGCACGTCAAGCGGTGGACGGTCGACGGGGTCGAAGTGCCACGGGAGGACGACCTGGCGGAGGCGGTGGAGAGGGCGGACGTGACCGTGCTCCTCCAGCAGCACTCTGAGTTCGATCTGGACATGGTGGAGCAACGAGCGCATCTACTTCTCGACACCCGGGGCGTCCTCTCCGAGGGCGAACGCGTCGAGCGGCTCTGACGGGCGGAGGGTCGGCGCGTGCACGTGCTTGTCATGACGGTGGTCCATCATCCCGAGGACGCCCGGATCCTGCACCGGCAGATCCGCGCGCTCGTGGACGCCGGTCATGCCGTCACGTACGCCGCGCCCTACACCGCCCGCGGTGTCGTGCCGCGGTCATGGGTCACGGGGGTGGACCTGCCAAGGGCCGCCGAGCGCAAGCGGCTGTCGGCGGTGCGGGCGGCGCGCCGGCTGTTCAAGAGCATGCGCGACGACGTCGACCTGGCGCTGATCCACGATCCTGAGCTGCTGCTCGCGGTCGCGGGCGTGCGGCGGCGCCCGCCGGTGGTCTGGGACGTCCACGAGGACACGCCGGCCACCCTGTCGCTGAAGCCCTGGCTGCCCTCGTTCCTGCGCCCGCCGACGCGTTTCCTCGCCCGGATGCTGGAGGGGACGGCGGAGCGCCACCTTCACCTGCTCCTGGCCGAGACCGCCTACGCCGGAAGGTTCCGGCAGGCGCATCTCGTCGTGCCGAACGAGACCTGGGTGCCCGACCACGTCAGCGAGCCCTCCGACGACCGGGTGGTGTACCTGGGCTGGCTGTCGGAGGCGCGGGGCGTGCGCGAGGCCGTGGAGGTGGGCCGGCTGCTCCAGCCGCACCGCGTCGCGGTCGAGCTCATCGGCTACGCCGACCCGCAGAGCAGGCCGATGCTCAATCAGGCCGTGGCCGATGGAGTGCTGGAGTGGCGTGACTTCATGCCCAACGACGAGGCGCTCAAGCGGCTCGACGGGGCGCTGGCCGGGCTCTCGCTGCTGCACGACGAGCCGAACTACCGCCACTCCATGCCCACCAAGATCGTGGAGTACATGGCGCACGGCATCCCGGTGATCACCACTCCGTCCCCGAGGGCCGTGGAACTGGTGGAGCGCTACCAGAGCGGCGTGGTCGTGCCCTGGCGCGATCCACAGGCCGTCGTGCGCGCCGTCCTGCGCCTCCGGAACGATCCCGAGGAGCGCCGGGCCGCGGGGGCGCGCGGTTACGCCGCCGCCCGGGCCAACCACCACTGGCCGAACTCCGCCCGGCGGTTCGTGTCCCAGCTCGAAGCCTGGGCGGGTGTGAAGAAGTAGGTCCCTGAGCGCCGTGCCCGTAGGGCATGCGGCGCTGATGGATATTTATCAGGGCCACAACATAAGGACGGTAATCTCCTGAAGGTGCGCGGCCTCACTCTGCTCCTGGGAGCGGCCCTCCTGGCTGCTGTCGCGGCCCTCGTCATCGTCCTGCCGGATTCCCGAGGCGGTTCCCAGACCGCCGCGACGACACCGGCGCCAAAGCCGACGACGATAAGCCCCACGCCCTCGACCAGCGTGTTCAGCGACCCCTGCGGAACCTTCGACACCACCACCCCGACCCCGTACGCCGTGACCGGCTACTGGCTCGTGCCGACCTCCGACCACTGCACCTGGCGCAGCCAGCTCCAGGCCATCCACCAGGCCGGCGGGGACACCGTCGTCCGCCTCGGGTTCGGACTCCAGCCGCGCGCCGTCGACGGCGACGGGCACGTGCTGGACACGCAGGGCGACCAGCCCGACCCGCGCTTCGCCAAGTGCGAGGAGAACGGACTGACCTGCGTGCAGGCCGCGGAGTCCGCCCTGAAGGCCGCCAACCCCGGCAACCGCGTCACCTGGACCTATGTCTACCGGACCGACGAGGCGTTCGGGCCCGACCTGTTCCGCTGCCCGGAGATGGAGCACACCATCACCGTGGGCAACGAGGTGTTCTACCGGATCATCACGCCCGACGACGGCTCGGACAATCCGAGCTGCGACTTCACCTCCAAGGGGGTCGGCTATCACCTGATCCTCGTCGACGGGGCGACCAAGGACAGCCTGACGGAGATCCTGGACCTCGCCGACCGCTTCGCGATGAAGGTCTTCCCCGCGCTGCCGGTCGCGCCGCGCGAGCGCCTCGAGCCGACGCGGGCCGACCAGCGGCACATCGGGACGCTCACCACGCTGACCCGGCGCATCCTGCAGGACTACGGTGACCGCTTCAAGGACCGCACCTCCCTCGGCGGCGTCTACCAGCCCTTCGAGCTGCAGATCAGGGACTGGCCCGACCCCTCGCAGGTGCCCACCCTGCAGGTCTACGCCGAGCAGCACGACATCGTTCAGCAGGAGCTTCCCGGCAAGCCGATCCTCGTCAGCCCCTACCTGGACGCGCGCAGGGAGAAGAAGTTCACCTCCACGCCCGCCCAGGTGAAGGCCGGGTTCAAGGCGCTCGCGCGCACGGGCGTCGGCATCGTCGCCCCGCAGGACAGCCGCGGCACCGGCAAGGTCGGCCTGTTCTGGCCGAACCTCAAGGGCCAGCCGGTCGACGAGCGGCTCAAGCCCGTGGTGGGCGACACCTCCTACGGCAAGGCGTACTACGGGGCCACGCGCGACTACTACCGCGCGATGGCGGAGGCGCTGGCGGAGCTGCGCGCCGAGGGCGATGACGTCGAGCTGTGGGCCAACGTCGAGGCGTTCGAACCCAAGGGCGACGGCGCCTGCGAGGCCGGCGGCAAGCGCGGCACCACGGACAAGAAGCGCCTGGACTCGGCGGTCGCGTTCGTGGGGCCGTACGTCTCGAAGATCATCTCCTACAAGTGGAGCAGCTTCTTCACCTGCGGCACCCCGACCCTCGCCGAGCAGGTCGCCAAGGACTGGGACCGGCCCATCCCCATCCAGGCCATCCTCTCCAAGCGCGGCATCCAGAACGGCATCGAGGTCCGCGGCTACAACCTGACCGGCGGCAAGGTCACTTTGAGCTGGTACGGGGCCAAGGAGCCGCGAGTGATCGACTCCGCGAGCGTCGGATGGTCCGACCCCGCGCCCATCCCGGGACTGCCCGGCGCGGTGCGGAAGATCTGGGTCCCGGTCGACTGGTCGTCGGTGCCGCAGGATGCCTGGATCCGGGTGGACGTGACCTCCACCGACGGGCGGCAGAGCAACGCTCCGGTGTACCTCAATAGAGGGACATGACGGTCTTCGGCCCTCCGTTACCGGTGTAACGTGCGTCCCATGGTCCCGCTGGTCCCGCGCATTCCTGTCAGTGTGGATCTCGTCGTGCTCACCGTCCGCTGCCAGCAGCTCAACGCGCTCGTCTGGCGGCGCGACCGCCCGCCGTACGAGGGGCGGTGGGCGCTCTCCGGGGGGTTCATCCAGCTCGAGGAGGACCTGCCCGCCGCCGCGGCGCGCGTCCTCGCCGAGCGCGCCGGGCTGCCCGGCGCCCCCGTCCACCTGGAGCAGCTCCAGACCTACGGCTACCCCGACCGCGACCCGCGCCAGCGCGTGGTCAGCGTGGCCTACCTCGGCCTCGCGCCCGACCTGCCCGCGCCCACCGAGGCGCACATGAGCTGGCAGCCGGTGTCCTCGCTGCAGGTGATGGCCTTCGACCACCGCCGCATCGTGCTCGACGGCATCGAGCGGGCCGGCGCCAAGCTGGAGTACACCTCGCTGGGCGCCGCCTTCTGCCCGGAGGAGTTCACCGTGGCCGATCTGCGCCGGGTGTACGAGATCGTCTGGGGGCGTCCCCTCGACCCGCGCAACTTCCACCGCAAGGTGACCAAGGCCGACGGATTCCTGGTCCCCACCGGCCGCACGACCACCCGTGACGGCGGCCGGCCGGCCATGCTGTACCGCCGGGGCCCCGCCGAGCTGCTCCACCCTCCCATGCTGCGCCTCGGCGGATAGCGGCTCGCACGGTACAGGTCGTCCACAGGGCGGCACGGTCGCCGAACCGGGGGGCGGCGCCGCGTCATAAGGTATGGCCATGCCGCGTTTCCGCCCGATCCTCGATGAGCTGCCCGCCTACCGGCCGGGCAAGTCCGTGATCTCCGCCGACGGCAGGTCGTTCAAGCTGTCGTCCAACGAGAGCCCCTACGAGCCGCTGCCCTCGGTGGTGGAGGCGATCTCCGCCGCCGTGCGGGAGGTCCACCGCTATCCCGATCCCGCGTGCGTGCGTCTCACCGAGGCCCTCGCTGAGCGCCTCGGCGTGCCTCCGGAGCACGTCGCGCTCGGCCCCGGTTCGGTGACCGTCGCCCAGCAGCTCTTCGAGACCGTGAGCGAGCCCGGGGCCGAGGTCGTGTACGCCTGGCGTTCCTTCGAGGCCTATCCCGTGCTCGCCGACCTGGCCGGGGCGACCTCCGTGCGGGTGCCCCTGGCGGACGAGACCCACGACCTGCGGGCGATGGCGGCGGCGATCACTCCCGAGACACGCATGGTGCTCGTCTGCAACCCCAACAACCCGACCGGCACGGTCAACCGCACCGCCGAGCTCACGGCCTTCCTCGACGAGGTCCCCGGTGACGTGCTGGTGGTGCTCGACGAGGCCTACCGTGAGTACATCCGCGACGCCGACGTGCCCGACGGCCTCGCCCTGTACACCGACCGGCCGAACGTCGCCGTGCTGCGCACCTTCTCCAAGGCCTACGGCCTGGCGGGCCTGCGGGCCGGTTACCTCGTCGCCCACGAGCCCGTCGCGGCGGCCGTGCGCAAGGTGACGGTGCCGTTCGCCGTCAACAGCATCGCGCAGGCGGCGGCCATCGCCTCCCTGGCGGCCGAGGACGAGCTGCTGGAGCGGGTGGAGACGGTCGTCAAGGAGCGCACGCGCGTCCGCGAGGCGCTGATCGGCCAGGGGTGGGAGGTTCCGCCCACCGAGGCGAACTTCGTCTGGCTGCGGCTCGGCGAGCGCACGATGGACTTCGCCGAGCGATGCGCGATCGACGGCGTGGCCGTGCGGCCGTTCGCCGGCGAGGGCGCCCGCGTCTCCATCGGCTCGCCGGAGGCCAACGACACCTTTCTCGCCGCGGCCGAGGCCTTCATCAAGGGCTAGAGACCCCGCGCGCCCCATCATGCTCTGAGGTCCTGATCCGCCTCAGAGCCCTCTGGTGTGCTCCCGGTCTCCCCGTGTGTCCCGACCTGTGCGAAGCCCTGTGGCGGCGCCTGGGGGCGTCTCAGGTGCGGCTGAGTTGCGTCTCACCCGAAGGGGCCCGCGTCTCGGGGCGGCGGCCGTGGCGTTCGGTCGAGACGACCAGCGCGACCCCGACGACGATGATGAGCCCGGCGCCCACCATCTGCCCGGTGACCCGCTCGTCGAGCACCAGCACGCCGAGGAGCACCGCCACGACCGGGTTGACGTACGCGTAGGTGGACACCAGCGAGATCGGCGCGTTCCCGAGCAGCCAGATGTAGGAGGTGAAGCCGACGAGCGAGCCGACCAGGACGAGGTAGGCGAGAGCGAGCCACGAGCTCGTGCTGACCGTGCCGAGGTGCATGCGCTCGCCGAAGGCCGTGCCGGCCACCAGGAGCCCGGCGCCGCCGACGGCCATCTCCACCGTGCTGGCCACGAACGGGTCCTTGGGCATCGGGAGCCGGCCCGACAGGAACGAGCCGGCCGACCAGGAGAGCGACCCGATCAGGATGATCACGATGCTGAGCGGGCTCGACGATCCGCCGCCGGTGAGCGAGAGTCCCGCCACGCCGCAGAACCCGATGAGCACGCCGGTCAGCGACAGCAGATGGGGACGGTCGCGGGCCAGCACGCGGAAGACCACCAGCCAGAGCGGCACCGACGCGACCAGGAGCGCGGCGAGCCCGGAGGAGATGTGCTGCTCGGCGATGGCCACCATGCCGTTGCCCCCGGTCAGCAGCAGCAGGCCGACCAGCCCTGCGCCGCAGAACTCCCGTCCGGTCATCCGCAGGGTCGCCGGCCCGTTGCGGATCGCGAGCACGGTGCCGAGGATGAGGGCCGCCGCGATGAAGCGCAGGCCGCCGCTGAGCATCGGGGGGATGGTGTCGATCGTGAGCCTGATCCCGAGGTAGGTCGACCCCCAGACGACGTACACCGCCGCGAGTGCCGCCCATACCTTGATGTCACGAGTGTTCTGCCCCATGACTCATGACAATATCGGGCTACCCGGACATATCACACGCGGGTTTCAGACCCTGAGATGCGAGCGGTCGCGGCACTATCACAGGTTTGTCCACATCATGTGGATAACTCGGCCGACAAGGGGGCTCCGCGCATCACATTTCCGCATCTGGCCCACGAGAATGGCATGAAGTCCAATCAGGCGGAGTTGTCCACACCCTGTGGAAAACACTCCCGCCGACGCCCCTGAAACGCGCCGAAGCGGTCACGAACCTTCGGATACCTCGTGCGATGTCCACAAACGCCCCGGTGCCCCGCCGGTATCCCGGAACCAGGACGCCGCCCGCGGGCCGCCCGCCCCACGCGGGCGGCCCGGGGAAGGATTCATCGGGGGCCGAGCTTCTCCACGATGAGGCGGTACAGCTGTCGGGGACGGCCCGGCTGGGGAGTGCGATTCGGCGGAAGCGGCCACGCGAGTCCCTCGTCAACCAGCGTGCGCAACAGCCGCCGAGCCGTGCGGGGAGTCACTCCGAGCATCCGCCCGGCACTCTCCGCGTCCACTATCGTGTCGCCGCCCTCCAGCTTCGCGGCCAGCCGCGCCAGCACCTCGACGCCCTTCGGCCTGCCCTGTCCCGGCGCCTGGGGAGGCATCCGGGGAGCGGGCACGAGCGTGCGGCCCTCGCGGTCCACGGCGAACCCCTGCGGCTGCTTGCCCGCCTGCGTACGGGCCAGCGCCGCCCTGGCGTGGGTCTCGGCGTCGTGGGTGGTGCGGCCCATGCCGACGCCCACCTCCACCGCCAGCCCCAGCTCGTCGCGGATGCGCGCGGCGAAGGGCAGGACCCGGAAGCCATCGGTGGCCGCGGCCATGGAGCCGCGCGTCGCCGTCACCAGATAGCTGTGGTCGTCGATCGCCCATACGGCGGCGTTCATCCGGTTGGCCTCCTGCACCAGCAACCGGTGCAGGGACAGCCGCAGCTCGTCACGCCAGTACCTAGGTGCCGCCCGCCGTACGGGCTCGCGTAACGTCGGCACCTCGATGAGCACCACCGTGAGCTGCGACTCCTCCAGCCTGTGATGGGCGCCGAGCAGCGCCGCGGTGTGCAGCGCCGTACGGACCGCCGCGGAGGTCGGCCGCACGCGCACGGTCGGCACGCCGGCCGCGGACAGCCGGTCGGCGACCGCAGGGAGGCAGGTCAGCGCTCCGGTCGTGCTGCCCTGACGGATGAGGCGCTCGTGGTAGGCCGCGACGGTGCCGGTCGCCCCCGGCTCCTCGCGGGTCTGCACCCCACCGGTGGGCAGGCCGAGGTCGGCGTAGGCCTCCTCGACGTCCGAGCGGCTCAGCAGATCGACGCTGACCCGTCGCGGGTCGATGCGCTCGTCCATCGCCGCCCTCGCCAGCGCCGCCGTCAGGGCCGGGCCCCCGAGCTGGACGTACGTCGCCGGGATCGTCAGCACGCCGGAACGCTTGGCCAGCTCGTACGGCACGGGGCTGGCGAACAGGCACGCGTCCACCCCCGGGCCGAGCCGCACCACCTTGTCGGCCGCCTCCTGCTCGTCGCGGTAGGCCGCGGCGACCAGCCGGCACGGAACCGGGGCCGCCGCGTGGCCCATGAGCATCACGCGTTCGACCAGGTCGTGAGGCCCCACCACCCCGATGGTGAGGTCCGGGCCCGACGCGCCCACACGTGATCCTCGCGGAGTTTCTTCGGCCCTTTCGACCAATGTTCGTCCCATCCCGCCATACCTTTGATGGAGGCCGCCCGCCGCGCGACCCCCGAAACCGGCCTGTCCGGCATGGCGGGCGCCCGGCGTGGCTTCCTCGCGAAATCCACAGGTCGAGTCCGCCTCGCCGGGGGCGCCGAGCAGGCCGCCTGAAAGGCGGCCCACGGCGTTCCCGGCAAGGGTTCGTCGCCCATCCGGTCTAGTCCTCTTTGGAACGATCGCTCGCCAAGGCACTAATGTCACGCCCGGATTTGCGGGAAAGCGGCCCTCCCATGCCCGTAAGGCATGGGGGTGATGGTCATATGGACAGGTCAGAGGCGGTTTACGAGCTCAGTCACGTCCTAGGGGAAATCTCTCTTACCACATCGCCTCCCAGGGCCTTCATGCGCTCCGCGAGGTCGTGGTGGCCGCGGTCGATGAGGTAGCCGGGGGAGACGACGGTCTCCCCGTCGGCGGCCAGGCCCGCGAGCACGAGGGCGATGCCGGAGCGCAGGTCGTGGGCCGTCACGTCGGTGCCGGTCAGCGGGGTCGGTCCGTGGACGACCGCGCGGTTGCCCTCGACCTCGATGTGCGCGCCCATCTTGTTGAGCTCGCCCGCGAGCGCGAAGCGGCCGTCGAAGATGCGCTCGTGGATGTAGCTCGCCCCGTCCGCCAGGCAGGCCGCCGTCATGATGGGTGACTGCAGGTCGGTGGCGAAGCCGGGGTAGGTGTCGGTGATGACGTTGATCGGACGCAGCGGCCGGTCGCGCCGCACGTTCAGCACGGCGCCGTCGGTGGCGAACTCGACGCCCATCTGCTCCAGCTTCCACCGGACCACGCCGAGGTGCTCCAGGGACGCGCCGACGAGGTTGACCTCGCCGCCGGTGATGGCGGCGGCCATCGCGAACACGCCGGCGTCGAGCCGGTCGGGCATGACGCGGTGCTCCACGGCGGTGAGCTCGTCGACGCCCTCGACGGTGATGAAGCCGGTGCCGCCGCCGCTGATGCGGGCGCCCATCTTGGTGAGCATCTCGATGACGTCGAGGACCTCGGGCTCCAGCGCGGCGTTCTCGATGACGGTGGTGCCCTTGGCGAGCGCGGCCGCCATGATGAGGTTCTCGGTGCCCGTGTGGGAGGGCGTGTCGAGGTACAGCGGGTGGCCGGTGAGGCCGGCGGCCTTGACGTGGATGACGCTCTCGCCCTCGTCCACCACGGCGCCGAGCCGCTTGTACCCGAGGTAGTGGAAGTCGAGGTTGCGGCTGCCGAGGTTGCATCCGCCGACGCCCTCGATGATGGCCTCGCCGAGGCGGTGCAGCAGGGCGGGGACGAAGAGCACCGACCCGCGGAAGCGCCGTGCGATCTCGGCCGGCAGCACGGGGCTGGTGAGCCGCGAGGCGTCGATGACGAGCGTGCGCTCGGCCTCGTGGAGCTCCACCTTGGCGCCCACGGCCTCGGCGAGCTCCAGGGCCCGCCGGACGTCTTCGATGATGGGCACGTTGCGCAGGACCGTGCGGCCGTCGGCGGCGAGCAGGGCCGCACCGATCATCGGGAGAACGGCGTTCTTGGCTCCCTGGATGAAGGCGGTTCCGCGCAGGGCGTTGCCACCGCGCACGCGGTAACGAACCATATGATGAGGCTCCTCGAAATCTGGAAATGACGCGCCTTGTAAGCGGACGGCGGCAAAGTTATCCGCCCACAGTAGCCCTTTCAGGATGCCGGGCCGGCCGGTTTGCGGTCACACACTTCCGGCTGGTTCGACGCTGCACAGCTGCCCTGAAAACCGCTGATCATTCACCGTACGGCCGGGTTCGTCGGCACGTTCGGCGATGCCGCGTGCAGCAGGGTGTCGGCACGCTGGTCGACCAGCCGCGTCACCACCTGCTGGGCGTACCCGAACGCCATCGCCCACACCAGGATCGAGGTCTGCGAGCTGAGCCCGCCGAACCCCGGCACAAAACCCGAGTTGAGGATCAGCAGGCCGATGATCGCGGTCGCCACGCCCGCGGGCGCCTTGAGCAGGTTCTGCGCGACCGCGAGCGAGTAGCGGGTGGACAGCTCCGAGCGGGTCGACAGGCTGGTGGCGGTGGCGAGGGCCGCCCCGAGCATCCCGATGAGCGCGACCAGTGGCACGTCTCCGTGCGTCGGTGAGCCGTTACCGGTCGGGCACACCTGGTCGCCGCGTGGCCCGAAGCTCGCCAGCAGGGTGCCGTTGCCGCACATCGGGATCGCGTACGGCCAGACCGCGCCGATGGTCACCAGGCCCGCCACGATCAGCGTGAGGAGGCCCACGCCGCCGAGGAGCAGGTTGCGGAAGCTGCGCACCCGGCTGCTCTCGATCGAGGCCGCGCTGTAGGCGGCCCTCAGCACCGACTGCAGCAACGACCGGTCCCGCTCGTCGATGTCGCCCGCGGTGGTGCGCGCGGCGAGCTGGGTGAGCCGGGCGTCGTCGGCATGCAGGTACGCGCGGCCGGTAGCGAGCACCTCGGGGGCGCGGGCGTTCAGCTCGCTCGCCGGGAGCAGCCCGTAGAGCAGGATGGTCGCGCCGTAGATGTTGGACCAGGCGCCCTCGATGGCCTGCCCGGTCAGCCAGCGCCGCCATCCCTGCCGCTCCTTGGCGTACCTCGCGGCCGTCGCGAGCTGGCGTCCGATCGACGCGTGCAGCGCTTCGAGGCCCGGCTCGTGCGCACGCGCGCCCAGGCATCGGTCGGCGTCCGCCTTGATCTCCTCGCTGCGCGAGGCGATGTACACGCGCCACACGCCGGGCCAGCGCAGCACGTCCTTCTCGCTGACGTCACCGGACGCCTCGCTCGCTCGCACGGCGGGGTCGGCTGCCATGTGCTCCTCCAGGGGGTCGCCTCTGCCCCCCGGCTTACCGTGATCTCCCGCTTCGCGCCACCGTTTCACGATCATCGGTCACGCCGAGCCCGTGGACCAGGACCACTGGTCGCCGCAGGAGCGATGCGTGGTTCCCCCCGGCAGGCTGCCGGTCGGGTCAGGGACGTACGGGTCAGGCGCGGGCGGCGATGTCGGAGCGGTGGTGGGAGCCGCGGAGGGCGATGCGGCCGACCTGGGCGTACGCGGCGGCGCGCGCGGAGGCGATGTCGGCGCCCGTGCCGACCACGCTGAGCACCCGCCCGCCGGCGGACACGACCCGGCCCTCCTCGTCGAGCGCGGTGCCCGCGTGGATGACGTAGGCGTCCTTCACGGCCGGGTCCAGCCCCTCGATGCGGTCACCCTTGACGGGGTCGGCCGGGTAGTTCTCCGCGGCGATGACCACGGTGACGGCCGCGCCGTCGCGGAAGCGCGGCGCGGGCTCCTCGCCGAGGGCGCCGGTCGCGCAGGCGTGCAGCAGGCCGGCGAGCGGGGTCTCCAGGCGGTCGAGCACGACCTGGGCCTCCGGGTCGCCGAACCGGGCGTTGAACTCGATGACCCTCGGCCCCGCCTGCGTCAGGGCCAGCCCGGCGTACAGCACCCCGGTGTAGGGGGTGCCGCGCCGCGCGAGCTCGCCGACGGTCGGCAGGACGACTTCGGCCATGACCTGCTCGGTGAGGCCCTCCGGCGCCCACGGCAGCGGCGTGTAAGCGCCCATGCCGCCGGTGTTCGGGCCCTGGTCGCCGTCGTAGGCGCGCTTGAAGTCCTGGGCGGGCTGCAGCGCGATGGCGGTTGTGCCGTCGCACAGGGCGAACAGCGAGACCTCCGGGCCGTCGAGGAACTCCTCGATGACGACGCGCTCGCAGGCCGCCGCGTGGGCGAGCGCCTCGGCGCGGTCCGCGGTCACGACGACGCCCTTGCCGGCCGCCAGCCCGTCGTCCTTCACGACGTACGGCGCGCCGAACGCCTCCAGCGCCGCTTCGGCCTCTTGCGGCGTCACGCACACGCGCGCTCCGGCCGTCGGCACTCCGGCGGCCACCATGATGTCCTTGGCGAACGCTTTGGAGCCCTCGATGAGGGCCGCTTCCTTGGACGGGCCGAAGCACGGGACGCCCGCGGCGCGGACGGCGTCGGCCACGCCCGCCACCAGCGGCGCCTCCGGCCCCACGACGACCAGCTCGGCGCCCAGCCGTACGGCCAGCGCCACGACCTGCTCGGGGTCGGTGGGCACGACGGGATGGGTGGTGGCCACCGAGGCGATGCCGGCGTTTCCTGGAGCACAGTGGAGCTCGGACACCGCCGGGTCGAGCCCGAGGGCGCGGCAGAGGGCGTGCTCGCGGCCGCCGGATCCAATCACAAGAACGCGCACGTGGGGAGTCTACGGGCCGGCTCTGGGGTCACCGGACGGCGGCGGTGTAACCGCAGGTCGGTCAAGCGATGGCTGGTGTTCACAGTGCTGATGGCGACGTTTTGTCGAGTTCCACATGATCGGGGGGCCTAAGGGGGATGTAAGCTGTGAGCTGAAGCGTGCCTGTGGTAAGTTAGGGCAGCTTTGAGCCGTCTCTTATGCGATTGGAGGTGGAATCGGGATGACTTCTGGTGATCCCAGCAGTACGTGCTCGCGCACGTACGTCGTGCGCAAACCCGACCACTCCAATTCGGTGTCCGACTGAGAGCCACGCGCCTTTTTCTTCCGCGACGTTGGTCGCGTTATCCCTTACTTCGCGCGTAGGTTCGATGATGTCGGGCGGGAAGGGACCGCCATGCGCTCGTCAACCCTTTTTCAGCGGATCAACCTGCACCCGCGCACCACGCACGTCCGGCTCGGCGCCGTGCCGTCGGCCGGTGTGGTGCGGCGTGAGCCTGTGAACGGCCGCTGCGTGCCGCCGCGTGACTCACTGGTGGAGTACGGCGCCTATGTCGCCGGCAAGCGTGTCCGCGTCTCCGGCATTCCGGAGGCCGTCAGCCTGGTGCGCGAGCACAACGCCACCTCCGAGACGGGCGGCGCGTACGTCTGGGTCGGTCTGCACGAGCCGGAGGCTCCCGAGGTCGAGTGGCTGGCCGAGGTGTTCGGCCTGCACCCGCTGGCCGTCGAGGACGCCATCAAGGCCCACCAGCGGCCCAAAGTGGAACGTTACGGCGACTCCCTGTTCATGGTGCTGAAGACCATCGCCTATGTGGAGCACGACGAGCTGACCGCCTCCAGTGAGATCATCGCCAGCGGCGAGATCATGGTGTTCGTCGGCCCCGACTTCGTGGTCACCGTCCGCCACGGCGAGCACTGCCCGCTCGCGGACGTGCGCGAGCGCCTGGAGGAGAAGCCCAAGATGATCGCGCGCGGCCCTTCCGGGGTGCTGCACGCCATCGCCGACCACGTCGTCGACAAGTACCTTTCCGTGGCCGACCAGATGCAGGCCGAGCTGGAGGAGGTCGAGGCGGCCGTCTTCGCCGACGTGAGCTCCCGCGACATCGGCCGCATCTACCAGCTCAAGCGCGAGATGATCGAGATGAAGCGGGCCGTGACGCCGCTGCAGACCCCCTTGGGAGCCCTGCCGCAGCGCCGCATGATCCCCTCGGAGATGCGCGAGTACTTCCGTGACGTCGTCGACCACCTCTCGCGGGTCTGCGAGCAGGTGGAGTCGTCGAACGAGCTGTGCAACTCCATCCTGCAGGCGGCCCTCGCCAGGTCCAACGCCCTCGCGAACGAGGACATGCGCAAGATCTCGGCCTGGGTGGCCATCATCTCGGTGCCCACGATGATCGCCGGCATCTACGGCATGAACTTCACCCACATGCCCGAGCTGTCCGCCGTCTGGGGTTATCCGCTGGTCATCGGCGTGATGCTGGTCATCTGCTCCCTGCTCTACCGGGGCTTCCGCCGCAACAGCTGGCTGTGACGGACCGGCGATCCGTCCGGACCTCGCGCCCTGGCGCCGTCCGGCCGGACGCCGCCGCCGGTCAGACCGGCCAGGTCTCCTTGCGCCAGGCCGCGTCCCAGAACATCCACTCGTAGCGCGACGTCGTGACGAAGTGCTCGAGGGCGCGGTCGCGCTGGGCTTCGGTCGCCTCCGCTCCGGTGCGGTCGGCGAGGGCCACCACCCGGCGGACCACGCTCTGGAAGGCCTCATCCCCGTAGGCGGCGATCCAGCGCCGGTACAGCGGGTCCGGCGAGGACTCCTCCAGCAGCGCCTCGCCCACGCGGGCGTAGATCCAGTAGCAGGGAAGCACCGCGGCGAGACCGTCGAGGAACGACCCGCCGTACACCGTGGCCAGCAGGTAGCTGGTGTAGGCCCGCGTGGTCGGCCCCACCGGCAGCTCCGCGGCCCGCTCGGCCGAGCCGCCCAGATCGGCCATGAACGCCGCGTGCATCTCCTGCTCCGCGGCGATGGCGCCCACGGCGTCGCTCGCGAAGGCCCGCACGTCGTCCTCGCCCGGCGCCCTGGCGGCGCAGACGGCCAGCGCGCGGGCGTAGTCGCGCAGGTAGTGCGAGTCCTGCACGACGAAGTGCCGGAAGGCCTCGCGCGGCAGCGTGCCGTCCACCAGGCCGCTGATGAACGGGTGCGCAAGGATCGCCTTGTAGATCGGCGTGATCGCCTCCCACAGCTCCTCGCTGTACGGCCGCGACCGGAGGACGGTGAACTCGGACGTCGCCATGGATACAACTCCCTACGCCGGCATGACCCGGTCAGGTTCGAGCGGTCTGTGGCCGCGCCAGCCACACTCTCAGCCCGGTGCGCCGGACTCCCGCGTTCTGTCCGCCCGAGACTAACTCCTGCCCTCCCCGCCGCCGCAACCGCCGCCGGCAGGGACACCTCCTACGGCGCACCGCGGAGGCCGAGGCGGGCCGGTGTGTCCGGCTCAACCCTCGGCCAGGGGCAGAAGCTTCGTGACCGTGTTCCAATTGCGCACCGTGGCGATGACGTTCGACCGCTTCTCCGGCAGGGGCGGCAGCTTCGTGCGGCGCAGGCCGTCGGGGAAGTACATGTACAACTCGCGCCTGCCGATCCGCATCTCCTCGGGCGCGTAGGCCGCCGGGTCGATGCTCGCGAGCGCACAGCGCTACCTCCTCTTCTGGTCACACCAACGGCGACCGACCGGTGACGCTACCGCCCGTACCTGCCACCCTGTGTCAGATATGGCCAACGCGCAGTACCAGGGCGCTGCCAGTGCCTTCACGGAGGCCGAGGCGCCGGGCCGATGGTCTAGGGCACTATGCGGAGTTTGGGGCGGTGGTCGTGGAGCCCCAGCAGTTCGCGGACGCGGGGGAGATGCCAGGCGAGCCGGGCGGCGAGGTCGGGCATCGTGAGGCCGGTCTCGGCCGCCGCGAGGTCGAACGCCTGGCGAAGCAGGACCGGGTGCTCCCCGGGGTAGCCCGTGATGGGCTCGCCGGTGAAGCCGGGCTGGTCGCGCAGGGTGCGCAGACGCTGGTAGGCGCGGCTCGCCGAGGAGTCCGAGAGCAGGCCCACCTCGCGGCAGCGGTAGAGGAGGGAGTCCACCGACACGCCCCAGGTGTGGCGCAGCTCGGCCAGGCGGCGCAGGTCGAGGCGGCGGGGCAGGTCGGGCAGGATGCTGTCGCGCGGGGTCAGGAACTCGGCGGCGAAGGTGTCGGCCTCCCGCTCCTGCTGGACGTCGCCCGCCGCCGTCTCGCCGTGCAGGACGAGATGGCCCAGCTCGTGGGCGGCGGTGAACCGGTAGCGGTGGATGTCGTCGAAGCGGTTGGCGGTCAGGACCACGATCGGCCGCGGCAGCTGCGAGGTCGAGAAGGCGTCCACCGTGGTGGCGTCCTCGTCGGGCGGAGGGAAGACCACGACGATCCCATGCGCCTCCATGTGGCGCACGAGGTGCGAGATCGGCCCGGTGCCGAGTCCCCAGTGGGCGCGCAGCGCCCGGGCGGCCGCGGCCGGGTCGCGTGGCAGCTCGACCCCCGAATGGACCTCCCCGCCGGAGAAGCCGGGAAGGTCCACCGGCGGGAGCTGGACGCGCTTCTCCAGGGCATGGGTGAGCTCCCACACCTGCTCGACGAACGCCACGGCCTTGGCCCGCTGGTGCACACGGGTGGAGCGCAGGCTGCGGAAGTGCGCCATGGACCCGTCGAGCTTGCCGTGCGGCCGTCCTGACAGGAAGAACGCGGGCGGGACGACGAGGACGTCGGCGAGGCGCGGGATGAGGTCGGGCCGGGGGTGGGTCATGCCGGTCTCGTACTGCCCGATCGCCGCCGGGGTCACGCCCACGCGCTCCGCGAGATCCTTCTTGGTCATCCCGGCCAGCCGCCGCGCCTGGGTGAGCCGTGCCTGGTCGAAGGCGTCGGCCACGGCCTGCGGGCTGGGCCCGCCACGGCCCCCGGGCCGCCCGCGTCCGGCCGCCCCGGAGGCGTCCAGGAGGCGGACCCGGCCTCGGTCGTTGTCACGGTCGTTCATCGGCCCGGCCTCGGTCGTTCTGACGGTCGTTCATCGGATCCGGCCGCGGCCCTTCTCAGGGCCGCTCGCCGGCGCCGGCGATCGGAGGCTCGGCGGTGGTCTCGCTGTTCACGGGGAAGATCATGCCATTCGCGCGTTCGGCCGCGGGCCGCCTGGTGAGGGTGAGGTCGGGCTCGGCGCCCCGGTCGAAGCGCGCCGCGACGTCCGGCTCCGCGTCGGGAAGGACCTGCGCGACCCAGGGCAGGGCCGTCAGCAGAGGGATCTGCTCGCAGTGGATCCAGTGGACGCGGCCCATGTCGTCGATGAGCTCGGCTTCGCCCCAGTAGACCTTGAGCAGGCTGGCCTGGGCGTTCGCGGCGTAGGCGACCGGGATGAGGCGGGTGTCGTCGGGAAGCTGCGCGAGCAGGGGACGCGCCGCGGCCAGCTCCGCCAGTCCCGCGGCCTCCTCCGCCTCGTCCACGCCGAGTTCGAGCTCTTCCTGGTAGTAGCGGGTCTGCGGGCCGAAGCGGGTGAACAGCTCGCGGACCAGCGCGGAGACGCGGCCGTCGCTGACCCGGCCCTCGCTGATCGGGGTCGTGTCGTCCTCGGCGTAGCGGAACGGCAGGAGCAGGTTGCCGTCGAGCACGACCAGGTGGTGCGGAGAGCCGTACGGCCTGACGACCTGGAAACCGGGCTCGTTCCTGAACCCGTCGACGAGCGCCTCGTAGCGGCGTGCCATGAGCGTGGACCCGTAGGCGTACCGTTTGTCGCTTCTGGATGACTTCTGGGCGTCCTGGGCGTTGGTGGCGGCCTCCAGGAGGGACGCGGCGAGCTGGCCCCGCACCGCGGCGGCGCGCTCGCCGAAGCGCTCGGTGGCCCACCTCGACATCTCCGGCTCCGCCTGCATCGGCGACCTCCCATTGGCGTCCTGGCTTCAGTTCCTCGCACCATACTCCCGCGAGGGCTGTAGTTGATGTTGGGACTCGCCGGAAAGCCGCGGCGAGGTCAGGCGGGGGCGGGACGCAGCGCGGCGGCGGGCCGGGGGAGCGGGAGCCCGCGGCGCGTCCACAGCTCGCGCATCCGGTCGGGGTAGTCCGTGACCACGCCCATGACGCCGAGGTCGATCAGGCGCGCCGCCTCCTCGGGGTCGTTGACCGTCCAGACGGCGACCGGCAGCCCTGCGGCGGCGGCCCTGCTCATCAGCTCCTCGTCGACCAGCACACCGTCGGGGGACAGCGTCGTGGCGCCGATCGACGCGGCCGCCGCGGCGATGTCGCCGCCGAACTCGGCGACATGGTCGAGCCCGAGCCACGCCGGCGTCAGCGTCGCCTTCTCCACCAAGGCGTAGCGCCTGGCGACGAGGCCCTCGGCGACGCGCAGCACGCGCCAGTCGAAGCTGAGGATCGCCGCCCCGTCCAGCCGCCCGTGCCGGTCGAGCTCCGCGACCACGAGCTCGGTCAGCTCGCGTGGATCGCCGGACAGGTCCGGGCGGGTCGGGTCGGACTTCAGCTCGACGTGCAACCGCACCTCGTCCGCGCCGTAGGCCTCCACCAGCGCCAGAACGGAGCCGAGCGTGGGCATGCGAGCCCCCGGGATGGGGAGCTGCGTGCGGACGAAGCGGTCTGACTTGGACTTCGGGTGACGCACCCCCACGTCCAGGGTGCGCAGCTGCTGAAGGGTCAGCGAGCGGATCGGCTTGCCGACGTAGGGGAACGCGGGGTCCCCCGGGATCGCCGGGCCCGTGTCGGCGCTGGTCACCGCCGATACGGTCAGATCATGGGTGAGGACGAGCCGGCGGTCGGCGGTCAGCGCGACGTCGAACTCGATGGCGTGGACGCCGAGCCCCAGCGTGTAGGCCATGCCGGGGAGGGTGTTCTCCGGGCGCAGGCCCCGTGCCCCCCGGTGGCCGTGTATCTCCACCTGCACAATGGCGCACCCTATCGTTCACATCCCTTGACCGAGTTCAGGCAGGGCCGTGCGCGCAGGCTGAAGTCCGCCGGTGAAAGCGAAACGCGTGGATCGGGAGAGACACAGGTGAGGTGTCGTAGCGGACCGGTGGTCGTGCCCGGCCGGAGGGTCCACAGGGACTCCGGCCGGGACGGCGGCCCGTTCGGGGCGCGCCGAGACCTGATCGTTATCAACCTTGCGTGGAGCCGCGTGATCTAACGCTGTGTCCGGCAAAGGGGGGCGATCATGAACCCGGGCACATGCGTCTCGCGTCGGGACGAGGCCGGCGAGGCGGGTTCCTCAGCCGCCGGCCACCGGTAGCGCGCCACGCGCTGCCCTAGGCGCGCGATCAAACCTTCCCGCCTTTTCTTTCGCCGTTCCGCCATTCCGTCGTGCCCGGGTTTTGAGCAATCGCTTGCTTGTCCCTCTTTCCGTGCGCGGCCCGTCCCAGCCGATCCGGAGACCTCATGACACAGCAGGACCAGCCGTCCAGCCGAGGACGCCGCAGCCGTATATGGGCGCCCCTCGCGCAGCTCGTCCTCCTGGTGGCGATCATCGTGGCCTGCGTCATCAAGCTGACCCAGCCCGCCACCCCGTCGCTCGCGGCGAGCGCGAACGGGGTGAAATGCCGAGTCGACCAGTCCGCCGCCGTCGGGGCGGCGGACGTGATGAAGGGCAGGCTGGCGCTCGCCGGCCTTCCGGCGTTCTCCATCGGCAAGGACATCGACTGGCACCTCGACCCGTACCGGAACCGGTCCTGGGCGCTCGACTTCCACTCGCTGCGCTGGATCGGCAACCTGATCCTGGCCTACGAGACGACCAGGCGGCAGGACTACCTCGACCGTGCCGTCGCGATCGCCGAGGACTGGGTGCACGACAACCCGCGTGGCGCGTCCGGCACCGATGAGTGGGCCTGGGCCGAGCACGCGATCGCGCTCCGGGCACCGGTCCTGGTCTGCCTCAGCAAGTACGTGAAGGCCGGCTGGCTGGCGGGCGGCCTGGCCGAGCACGCCGCCGCCCTCGCCGATCCCGCGCTGTACAAGCAGGGGCACAACCACGGTCTGGACCAGGACATCGCGCTGCTGAGCATCGCCTGCCGGCTGCACGACGAGGGCTGGAAGGACCTGGCCCTGCGCAGGATGACCGCATCGGGGCGGATCGCCATCGACAAGCAGGGCGTCCTCCAGGAGCAGGCCCCCCGGTATGGGCTGTACGTCCACGAGCGCCTCGGCATCGTGATGACCATGATCAAGGACTGTCGCACGGCCGTGCCGGACGATCTCGTGGCCCGCCGGCGGGCGCTGGAGACCTACATCGCGCACGCCACGCAGCCCGACGGCCGCATGGTGCCGCTCGGGGACAGCCCCGCCGACCTGCGCCCGAAGGGCTACCCGCACGAGGCGGCGACGGTGAAGGTGTTCGGCGGCGGCTACGTGTTCGGCAGGACCGCCTGGGACAGCGAGGACGCGGCGTACTACTCGATCAGGTTCGGCCCCGGGCGCAGGTTCCACGGGCACGAGGACCACATGGGCGTGACCTACCACGCGCAACGACGCGACATCCTGGTCGAAGCGGGTTTCCACTCCTACGAGAAGACGCCCTACCAGTTCTGGACGACGTCCGCGGAGGCGCACAACGTCCCGGTCGTGGCCGGCGCGAGGTTCCGCCCGGGAACGCCGACCACGCTCGCCGGCCGGTCGATCGGCGCCACCCGGCAGTCGTACCGGCTCACCGACCAGGCGTACGGGGTCGTCCGCGGCCGATCGGTACTGGTGAACCACGGCAAGGACCTGATGGCCGTACTGGACACCGCGCCGGCGGGATCGCGAGTATCACCCATCTGGCACTTCTCCCCGTCCCTCGAGGTGCTCTCCGACAAGGACGGCAGAGTGGTCCTCGGAACCGGAACCGGAACCGGGGACGAGGGTGGTAGCGGCGACGGATCGGGTGCGGGACCGGCGGGCAAGGGTTGGAGGGTGACGCTGGCCCAGATGAACGCGTCCTCGTGCGAGCCCCTCACCGGGCAATCGGTACAAGCCGGAAAGTCCAGTCCCTTCCAGGGCTGGGTCTCGCCGTCCTATCTGAAGAGGACTCCGGCCCCCACGGTGATCTCCCCGCCTGCCGGCGCCGTGCTGAGCGTGATCGTGCCCGGCGCCGCCGACCCCGAGATCACCTGCACTGGCGGCAAGGTCACCGTGCGCACGCCCAGCGGCCCCGTCTCCTTCACGGTGCCGGCCCCCGGAGAGCTGCGCTAACGGCCCATCACGCGACCTTGGCCGGGGTCGCTCGTTCGTCGCCGCGAGGTGCCATATTTTTGATCATTTAGGGACGATCTGCTACGTTTCCCCGAAATGATCATGCAACTGATCAGCTCCGCCGCCCCCCTTCCCACCGCGCCGGATACGTGAGCACCGTTCCGGGGGGAGTAAGGCGCCGCGTCCTGCGGGACGGGGCGCCTTGTCCCGGTGGGTCGGGCTAGATCAAGGGGCGGATGGAGAGGGTCTGGGTGCGGCCGGGGCCTACGCCGATGGCGGAGATCGGGGCGCCGCTCAGCTCCTCAAGGGCCCTGACGTAGTCCTGGGCGTTCTTCGGCAGGTCCTCGAAGGACTTGGCCTCGGTGATGTCCTCCTGCCAGCCCGGCAGCTCCTCGTAGATCGGCTT
Source organism: Sphaerisporangium perillae (assembly GCF_023276435.1). Lineage (GTDB taxonomy): Bacteria > Actinomycetota > Actinomycetes > Streptosporangiales > Streptosporangiaceae > Sphaerisporangium > Sphaerisporangium perillae. The sequence goes on along the minus strand of NZ_JALLPO010000025.1, from coordinate 70,506 downwards.
CGCGTGGTGGAAGTCGGTCTGGGTCATCGGGATCTCGTCGTGGCGGACGCCGTCCACCTCGTAGGCGACGCAGACCGGGATGCGCTCGAGGCCGGAGAGCACGTCGAGCTTGGTGAGGAAGAAGTCGGTCACGCCGTTGATACGGGTGGCGTACCTGGCGATGATCGCGTCGAACCAGCCGCAGCGGCGGTTGCGGCCGGTCGTCACGCCGTACTCGCCGCCGGTGGTGCGCAGCCAGTCGCCCATCTCGTCGGTGAGCTCGGTCGGGAACGGACCGGAGCCGACGCGGGTGGTGTAGGCCTTCAGGATGCCGATCACGCGGGTCAGGCGGGTCGGCGGGATGCCCGAGCCGATGCAGGCCCCGCCGGAGGTCGGCGAGGAGGAGGTCACGAACGGGTAGGTGCCGTGGTCGATGTCGAGCAGGTTGCCCTGGCCGCCTTCGAGCAGCACCACCTTGTGCTCGTCCAGCGCCTTGTTCAGGATCAGCGAGGTGTCGGCGATGTGCGGCGTGAGCCGCTCGGCGTAGCCGAGGTACTCCTCCAGCACCCTGGCGGGCTCGATGCCCCTGCGGTTGTAGACCTTGGTGAGCACCTGGTTCTTCTCGCCGAGAGCGACCTCGATCTTCTTGCCGAGGATGCCCGGGTCGAGCAGGTCCTGCACGCGGATGCCCATACGCGCGATCTTGTCGCCGTACGCGGGGCCGATGCCGCGCCCGGTCGTCCCGATGCGGGCCTTGCCGAGGTAGCGCTCGGTGACCTTGTCGAGGGCCTTGTGGTGGGGCATGATCAAATGCGCGCTCGCCGAGATGAGCAGCCGGTCGCAGGAGATGCCGCGTTCCTGCAGCCCGTCGATCTCCGACAGGAGCACCCCGGGGTCGATGACGACGCCGTTGCCGATCACCGGGACCACCTCGGGCGACAGCACCCCCGTCGGCAGCAGGTGCAGCGCGTACTTCTGGTCGCCGATCACCACGGTGTGACCCGCGTTGTTCCCGCCCTGGTAGCGGACGACGTAGTCGACCTCGCCGCCCAGTAGGTCGGTGGCCTTACCCTTGCCCTCATCGCCCCACTGGGCGCCCACGAGAACGACAGCCGGCATGGTTAACTCCCGCGCACAAAAACGAAACCCCTGGCGCAAGCGCGACAGGGGCTCTTGCGTTGAGAGACTACCCGAGCATGCTGATGCCGCCCAAGCGCGACTTACGGGGAGTTGAGCGCCTTTACCGCCACTGGGCTACTTTCACGGAGAAACTGTGCGCACCGCTCGGCCTCGTCCTTCTCGCCGATCGCCTGGGCGGCGCGGGCGAGGGCGTGGAGGCAGCGCAGGAACCCCCGGTTGGGCTCGTGCTCCCAGGGGATGGGGCCGTGACCCTTCCAGCCCGCCCGGCGAAGCTGGTCCAGGCCCCGATGGTAGCCGGTGCGGGCGAAGGCGTAGGACGTCACCGCGTGCCCGGCGGCGAAGTACTCGTCGGCGAGCGTCGCCCATGCCGCGGGGAAGGCCGGGAAGCGCGCGGCGACGTCACTTGCCTTGGCACCGGACTCCAGGGCCCCCCGGGCCTCCGGGTTGTCCGGCAGATGGGTGGGGGGCGGCCCGGCGATAAGGTTCTCGTGCGTTTCCATGAGCACAGTCTTACCTGTGTTGAGCCTGCGTGGTCATACCGCCTGCTGTGATACATCGGGAAAGCCGAAAATTGTCGCTATCCCCCCGCAGGACCCACGGCTTCGCCCACAGGGCCTAAGGGTTCCGCCTCTGGGGGGCCGGGAGGCAGAACGGGCAGGCCTTCGTCGACCCGCTCAGGCGCCTGAGCGGGTCGACCGGTCGCCGCCCATGATCAGCGCAGGCGCCGGAGCAGGGCCTTGGGGCTTCTGCGAGGGGAGTTGCCCGCGCCCGGGCCATCGCCGCGGTCCGCGCCCGCTTTCGCGCCGGCGCCGTCCGGGGGCGAGGTGTCCCTGGTCAGGGCCGCGAGCCGCTCGGCCAGCCGGGCGTTCTCCGCGCGGAGCCGCTCGATCTCCCGCGTGAGCGCCGGGTCCTCGGTCTTGCCCCGCTTCGGGGGTTGGGCCTCGGCCGCCGGGAGGAAGCCCAGCGTCCTGCCGTCCATCCAGTGGGTGCCGTACACGTCGTCGACGGCGGCGTCCAACGGCTCGTCCTCGCCGCGCACCAGCGCGGCCCTGGCGAAGGCGCCGGTGTGCTCCAGCCGGGCCGTGACCACCTCGTCGGCCTCGTCGAGGGCGACGCTGACCAGCCCGTGGCCGTGCTCGGCCGCGTGCCGCACCAGCCGCCGGAGCGACTCGGGGCCGGGGACCCAGCCGAGCGGGCAGAACAGGCGGTACGGGGAGGGCGCGGCCGTGCCGGGCACCCGGTCCACGTACCGCACGCGCGGCTCGCTCCGGTACAGCCCGCGCACGAGCAGCAGGTCGAGCGCGGGGCTGTCCAGCGGGTTGCGCCGGTCCTCCTGGACGGAGTCCCACGGTCCCACCAGGGTGATCCGGATGTCGTTCAGCGAGCTGGCGAGTAGGCCGTCCACGGTCGCCCGGGTGTCCTCGTAGGAGGCGCCGCCGGCCTCGACCACGACCTCGACGTAGGGCACGAGCCACTGGCGGTGGGGGTGGGTGCGCAGCCACCGCATGTGCGGGATGTGGTCGGGCACGAACGCCTGGTTGTACCGCCGGACCTGCTCCCCGTCGCGCATCATCATCGAGGTGCCGAGGTGGCGGCTCCGGGCCTCGGGCGCCAGCACGAACGCGGCGCCGGCCTGGGCGAGCCGGTAGCCCAGCTCGGTGTCCTCGCCGAGGACCAGACCGGTGTCCAGCGGCCCGGCCTCGCGCAGCAGGCGGGCGTTCACCGACGCGGCGTTGGTCACGTGGACGCGGTACGCCGAGTCGCCCGCCGTGCGCAGGCCGTCGGTCCGTTCGGCGAGGTCGATGATCCAGGCGTGCGGCTCGCTCGCCGCCTCGTCGAAGAGCTTCTCGGTGGCGCCGGCCGAGACCGCCGTGTGCACCTCGGAGGGAGTCGGGCTGCCCGGATGGTGGTCGACGTACCGCACGTACCCCATGACCACCAGGTAGTCGGCGAGGTGGTGCCAGCGCATGTGCGCCTCCACCTCGTCATGGAAGGTCACCATGTCGGCGTCCAGCCAGTGGACGACGTCGCCGCCGGCGACCGCGAGCCCGGCGTTGCGGGCGTTGGACCGGCCTCGCGACCCCGGCTCGGTGGTGATCAGGCGGGTGTTCTCCGGAACGATCTCGGGCAGGCGGAGGCGGGGATCGGTGCCGTCGTCGACGACCACGACCTCCATCAGGTGCCGGGGATAGCTCTGGGCGGCGAGGGCGGCGAGGGTGAGGTCGAGCTTGTCCTGGTGCCCGTAGGCGGCGATCACCACGCTGACCGACAGCCGGGGCGTCCAGGCTCCGGGCTCCGGCGGCGCCAGCACCCCGTAGTCGTTGTGCCGGATTCTCGGCTGGCCGGGTCGCGCGTGCTCGGTCGGCTGCGTCACTGCTTCCACTCCATCAATCGGCTCGGCCGGAAACCCCGCCATTGGTCCTTGGCCCTGGCCAGGAAGTATCCGACCGGCTCCTGCCAGGTGTGCTTGCCTCTGGCCGCCCTGCGCGCGACGAAACCGAGGCCGTGCGTCCGGTAGATGCCGCCGCCGGCGTGGAGCAGGGCCTGGAAGAACTGGACGTCCACCGAGTGCGCCACCGGCCGGAAGCCGCCGAGCGCCTCGAAGGCCGAACGCGAGACGACGAACGTCCCGCCCGCGACGTGGTCGGACATCGTCTCGCTGGTCCAGTTGCGCCGGATGGTGACATCGATCTGCTGCAGGTAGAAGAACTCCGAGGCCGCGCCGACCAGCTCCGCGCCGGAGTAGGACTGGGCGAGCATCATGTCGGCCAGGTGGTCGGGGCCGTACCAGTCGTCGTCATCCCATTTGCTGATGAAGGACCCGGAGACCCGGGCGGCCGCCATGTTGAGCACGGTGCCGAACGGTACGGAGCCGTCGGCTTCGACGACCGTGATCGGCCGGTCGAAGTCCCTGACGGCCCGCGCAATCTCCGGGGCGGTGGCGGGCACCCCGTGCAGCGTGAGGATGACCTCCAGTTCGACTCCGCGCTGCCTGGCGATCTGGGAGAGGGCGAAGGGCACCAGGTCGGCCCGCCGGGTGCACATGATGACCGAGATCATCGGCTGGGGAGGGACGGGCATCCCGGCGTGGGCGGCGAGCTCCCGCCACCGTGCCGTGGTCCCGTGGCGGGTCAGGGCGAGCCGGCGCAGCCGAACGCTGTGCTCCTCCCTGCGCAGGTCGTCGGCCAGCTCTTGCTCGGTCACGGCGGCCAGCCGTGTGGCCAGCTCCGGTCCGAGCGCCTGCGCGGCCCACGCGGGCGGCGGATCAGAGAGCAGTGGGACGCCGGCGGCGGCGAGGCCGGCCACCGCGCGGACGGCGGCGATCGGGCCGGTGTGGGCCGGACGCCACGTGAGGCGCACGCCCCGCAGCCGGCGCAGGCGGCCGATGTCGGCGTCGGTCACGCCGCCGGAGGCGGGCAGGCGTACGAGCGTCCGGTCGTCGAGGTGGACCTCCCAGCGGCCGTCGTGCTGGGCGAGATCGGCCACCGGCCTCGTCGGCGTCCTGAGGAACCCTCGCGGATTGACCGAACGCTCGTCCACGGGCGGCACGGCCTCCGGCTCGAACACCGCGCCCAGCAGCGCCTCGTACCCGCCGGGAGAGCCGAGGCGCTCCCAGGTGATCGTCGCTGAACGGTCGAAGGCGGGAACCCGCTCGTCGATCCACTCGTCGAAGCCGCCGTCCGCGCCGGAGCCGTCGAAGGCGCCGTCCGCACCGGAGTGGTCGAAGGCGCCGTCCGGACCGGAGCCGTCGACGTCCGCACCACCGTTCGCGGGGTGATCGGCGCCCGAGGCCGGTCGCGTCCTCCGAGCCGGCGGCACGGCGCGTATCGCCAGGTCGGCGCTCGAGACACCGGAGCGTTCCGGCGCCGGCCCGCGCCGGTCGGCGAAGGTGACGTTGGGGTCGCCGGGCCGCCAGTCGGCGAGCCCGGGCCCGGCCACCGCGGCCATCGGCAAGGGGTACCCGTTCAGGGAGTGGCCGCCGAAGCTCCTGGCGACGGCCGCCGCGACCTCCCCTGCCGGCCGCGGCTCGGAGAACCGGGCCTTGACCCGCCAGCCGCTGTGGCCGTACCGGGAGACGCCGACAGCCCGGAGGTAGCGCCGGCCGAGCCCTGGCGACAGCGGTACCCCGGGGGCGTTGCACCACGGCGGCGACTCGACGACGATCACGCCGATCATGGGCGCCGAGGGGAGTCCTTCGCTCAGTGTGACGGCGCGTCGCAGGTCGGTGAGGGTCCGCGCGACCACCAGGACGGCGGCCGGTTCGGAGGTCGCCCACGGCCTCGGGCCCATGCTCTCCACGTCCGCCGCCTCGAAGGCCACGCCGGGCAGCAGGTCGTCGAGATCGGCGGTCTCCACCCCGGCGACGGCGACGGCGATCTTCCCGCCGGCCTTGGTGAGTTCGGCCGTCATCCCGGCCGATACCAGCTCGGCGGTCATACCGGGTCTCCTTCGGCCGCCGGCTCCGACGGCATCGGGGCGGCCGTCATGTCCGGCCTCCCTCGATGGTTCCCGTCCAGAAGGGGCGGCGGCTCATCGGGGGTTCCGCCTCAGGACCATCGCGCCCTTCTCCGCGGGGTACGCGGCGCCGGTCAGCTCCGGGTGCTCCCGGAGCCAGCGGTCGGCCACCTCCCGCTCGGCGGGGCGGTCGGTGTCGTCCAGGACGAACCACGCCTCGTCCGCGCATCGGGGCAGCAGCACGGGCAGCGCCGGGTAGCGGGCGAGCGGGGCGGTGTTCCCGGGCGGCCCGTCCACGAAGACCAGGTCGATGCCGGTCACGTCGTCCAGCGCGCTGGTGTCGTACCAGGGGAAGGTCTCGCCGCCGTCCGGGCCGGTGGGGCCTTCCTGCGGAGTGCCGGGCTCCTCGCCGGTACGGCCGGCGGCCTGGCCGCCGGGGGTCCAGGAGGCGAGCGGCGCGTGGCGCACCTCCACCACGTCCTGCAGGCCGTGGGCGAGGACGAGGTCTCTGGACGCCTCGGCGAACCTCTCGTCGTGCTCCAGGGCGACGACCCGCCCGCCGCCGAATTGCTGGACGGCATAGCCGAGCCAGATGCTCGACGAACCGCTGCCGCATTCGACGATGATCTTGGCACGATCCACCGCGATTCGCTCGATGAGCAGGCGAAGGACGTCGGGGGAGGCCGCCCAGCCGCGCAGCCGGGGAAGCGGGGCGCGCGGCTGGAGCAGGGCGCGGAGGTCGATCAGGGCCTCGAGCTGTGCGTAGTTGTGGCGAGCGGATCTGGCCAGATCCGCCTGTCCGTCCCGTACCGCGCCGCCGAGCGTGTCGAGCCGCTCGTCAAGGTCGCGCACGGCCGACAGGACCGTGCGGGCGAGCTGTTCGTGGTCGTGGCGGAGTTTTCGCAGGTCTTCCAGGTCGCCGGCGCTCTCCCGGACGGTGGCGTCGACGCGGGACACGGCGCTCGCGAGCTGGGAGAGCCGTTCCGCCTGCGCGGTCAGCTCCATGCGGTCCTCACCGAGGGCGGCGAGGACGACGCGCGACTGCCTGAGCCCGGCCTCCTCCAGCCGCCCGGTGAGCCCATCGAGGGTGGCGGCGAGCTGCGCCAGGCCGTGTTCGGCTCTGGTGAGCGCGGCCTCCTCGCGCTTGGTCCGTGCGTCGATCCGCAAGGCCTTGCCGTCCGTCCTGCGCACGGCGGCGACGATCACGGCCGCCGCGGCCAGGGTCAGCACCGAGACGGCGAGCTGAGCCGCCGCGATGGGGTCGACGGCTCCCGCAGCGGACAGCAGCACCAGCGTGATCATCACGACACCCGCGAAGGCGGCGCTGATGATCAGCAGGAGGCGTGGAGGTAATGTCCGCATTACTGCCCTTTCTGGATATATCAAGGAGGGGTCCCGAGTATTCGGATGTCAGATAACGGGCTCCCAAGCGACGCGGGAGCCGTATTCCTCGCACCAGCGAGCGAGCATGCTCGCCCAGCGCAGGACGTAGAGCGGTCCTGACCATTGCGCCTGGCGCGCACGGAGTCCGGGATCGGTCAGCGTCGCGAGCAGCCGAGGACCCAGCAGCGCGCGTACCTCGTCGCGCCCCGAGATGCTCTCGGCGAGTGCGGCGAGCGCGGCCGGGGTGGTCGCCCGGCGCGGGCCAGGCGCGGGCTGGTCGCCGGCGTCGTTCGTGGAGGGCAGCGAGGCCAGCTCTGGTGAACCGGACCCGAGCATCGCCAGGTAATACGCATGATCTTCCCGGGCGGCGAGCGGCACGCTCAGCGCGGCGGTGACCACGTCGGGGTCGGCGAACGGCAGCCACAGCTCGGCCTCGGGCCCTAGCAGCCAGTTCGGAGAGGAGTAGATGCCGCGGTAGCGGGTGAGGAGCCGCGCGAGGATCGGCATGGCGTGATGCCCGTCGACCGGACGCGTCACCCGGTGGAACGCCGCCAGGCTGAGGTCGGCGAGGGCGTCGCCCACACCGGGCGCCCAGACCTCCGGCTGCCGGGGGAAGTGCGTCGACAGCGTCCGCCACGTGATGGTGCGGGCCTGTTCGGGACTCGCGGCCCCCATGACGTCCCGGTGGTCGCCACGGGTCCTGAGCAGCCCGTCCCCGAGGCAGCCGTCGATCAGAGGCGCCCGCAGGCGGTGCGCCGCCCGCGCGTACGGCATGGCCCATCCGTGGTGCAAGGTCTGGTACTGCGTGCGGCGCCACACCTGGCGGTGCTCTTCCAGCCAGGACTCCGGCCCCGGCACCACCACGTGGTGCGGCACGCCGAGCGCCGCCGCGACGGTACGAGCGCAGGAGATGTCCAGGTCCAGGCCGTCGTCGGTGCTGGTGGTCCACGCCTCCACCTGGCTGCCGGGGCGGCGGACGGCGAGCGCGGCGAGCAGCCGGGAGTCCCAGCCGCCGCTGAGCCCGATCGCCACGGGACCCGCGCGGTGCGGGATCCGCTGGGCGATCAGGTCGACCATGTCCTCCGGAGAAGGCGGCTTGTCCGGTTCCGCCGCCAGCCACGCGGGCTCGAACCGCTCCACCCGCAGCCGATCGGGACCGCCGGGGGCCGCACGCCAGGCGGTCGCGGGCGCGAGGTGCCTGATCTCGCGGAACGGCGTCTCGTCCGCGAGCGGCGTGGTCATCACCAGGAGGTTCGCCCACGCCGACCAGTCGATGTGCAAGGGGGCGTCGTCCAGCCGGACGAGCGGGTCGAGGCGGGCGGAGAAGTAGAGGGCGTCCCCGAGGAGACGGACGTTCATGTCGTTCAGGCCGAGGGCGTCGGTGTGCAGGACCGCGCCCTGCCGGTCGATGACCAGCCCGGCGGCCAGGCGGCGCTCGGCGGCGTCCTGCCAGGAGTGCGGCTGCGGGAGACCGCCCGCCACGGGCCACCATAGGTAGCCGGAACGCGGCCCCGCGGTCCAGTTCTCCGGCTCGCCCGTCGACCACAGGGCAGCCAAGGGAGAACGGTGCACTTCGTCGAGCCCTCGCGGCGAGGCCGACAGCAGCCGGTCCACCACGCGCGCATCCCAGTTCCCGATGGCACCGCACACATATGGTCGCGCTCGGTATGAGATGGACATTTAGCCCATAGTAACGACGTATTTGTTACATCTGCCTCGCAGTCAACTGTTTTTACGTTTTTTCTCAGGAAGCTCACATGGAACGGACAGGTCGTGCAGCCTGCCCGTTCCACTGCGAGTCAGGACATCTTCGACTTCAAGATCTCCATCAGGACAGCTTCGTCCCGGCGGAGAGCAGGTTCTCGCAGGCCTCCCTTACGCGCGTCGCCATGCCGGCCTCGGCCGACTTGCCCCACGAGCGCGGGTCGTAGTCCTTCTTGTTGCCCACGTCGCCGTCGACCTTCAGGACGCCGTCGTACTTCCTGAACATGTGGTCGGCGACCGGCCGGGTGAAGGCGTACTGCGTGTCGGTGTCGATGTTCATCTTCACCACGCCGTAGGAGATCGCCTCGCGGATCTCCTCCAGCGACGAGCCCGAGCCGCCGTGGAAGACCAGGTAGAAGGGCTTGTCCTGGCCGTACTTGGCGCCCACGGCCTCCTGGATGTCCTTCAGCACGCTAGGACGCAGCTTGACGTGGCCCGGCTTGTAGACGCCGTGCACGTTGCCGAAGGTGGCGGCCAGCAGGTAGCGGCCGCGGTCGCCCAGGCCGAGCGCCTCGGCGGTGGCCAGGGCGTCCTCCGGGGTGCTGTAAAGCTTCTCGTTCATCTCGCCGATGACGCCGTCCTCCTCGCCGCCGACGACGCCGATCTCGACCTCGAGGACGACCTTGGCGGCGCTGGCCTTCTCGAGCAGCTCGCGGGCGATCTCGAGGTTCTCGTCGAGCGGGCAGGCCGAGCCGTCCCACATGTGCGACTGGAACAGCGGGTCCTCGCCCCGGGCCACGCGCTCCTTGGAGATCTCCAGCAGCGGGCGCACCAAGCCGTCGAGCCTGTCCTTCTGGCAGTGGTCGGTGTGCAGGGCGATGTTCACCGGGTACTTGTCCGCGACGACGCGGGCGTACTCCGCGAGGGCCACGGCACCGGTCACCATGTCCTTCACCGTGGTGCCGGACAGGTATTCGGCTCCGCCGGTCGACACCTGGATGATGCCGTCGCTCTCGGCCTCGGCGAAGCCGCGCAGCGTGGCGTTCAACGTCTGCGAGGACGTCACATTGATCGCCGGGTATGCGAAACCATTGGCCTTGGCCCGGTCGAGCATCTCGGCGTAGACCTCTGGGGTCGCGATAGGCATCGGAGTCATCTCCCTAGACGGAACGGATGGCTGGCGCGGGGCTGAGTCCACCCCCGGGCAAGTATTGCGAAGGAGCGGCAGTCGAGGAAGCAGGAGCCGGACTCGGGTTCACGACCGGGGTCGTGCCCGTGGGCTCCACGCCCGCCCGCCGTGCCACCGCGTGCGCTGACACACCTGGTCCTACCCTCTGGCGCGCCCCACCCGCCGCTCAGGGGTACCCTCATCGGTGATGGACCTCACAAATCTTCTGGACGCCCAATGGTGGATCGTCACCTTCGGGCTCATTGGCATCCTCGCGATCATCTTCGCCGAGACCGGGCTCCTCATCGGATTCTTCCTGCCCGGTGACTCGCTCCTCGTGGTCGCCGGGATGGGGGCGTCCGCGGCGGTCGCCTCCTCGGTCGGCCTCGACGCGCCGTTTCCGCTGGCGGTCCTGCTCATCTGCGCGCCGCTGTGCGCCATCGCGGGCGCCCAGGTGGGCCACTACATCGGCGCCAAGACCGGCCCCCGGCTGTTCTCCAGACCCAACTCCCGCCTTTTCAAGACGGAGTACGTGGAGAAGGCCGAGCACTACTTCGAGAAGTTCGGGCCGTCGAGGGCCGTGGTGCTGGCGAGGTTCATCCCGATCGTCCGCACGTTCCTCAACCCGGTCGCCGGCATGCTCGGCATGCCCGTGCCGAAATTCTTCCTGTGGAACGTCGTGGGCGGCGTCCTGTGGACCGAGTCGATGCTGCTCATCGGCTACTTCGCGGGCAGCGCCATCCCGAACGTCGACCGGTACATCCTGCCCGGCGCCGTGGTGATCATCCTTCTGTCGGTCATCCCGATCGTGCGCGAGGTGCTCAAGGGCCGCAGGGAGTCCAAGGACACCGCCGGCGAGCCTCGTGGACGCCATCACAAGGACTCCGCCTCCCCGCTCTAGCGGCACGGCAGAGGACGCGACGGGCGGGCTTTCGCCAAGAAAGTCCTGCTGAGCGGGCCGCCGGGCTCGCGCAGGCGCTACCCTCCGGTATGTGGGACGCCACCGGTCTGACCCCATGGGCATCGCCCGCCTGCTGCTCGTGGGCCTGGCGGTCCTCGTGCTGCTGGCATTGATCGTGGTCGGCGTTCTGTCTCTCATCGGCTCGCTCAAGTCCGACGAGACCACGCCGGCGCCGAGCGGTGCCGGCGGCTTCGGACAGGTGGTGACCGACGTGTCCTCACCGGCTTCGCCGGTCGTCTCGGTGTCGCGGGGCTCACCTGGGGCCGACGTGCCCACGCTGTTCGTCGAGTGCCAGGCCGACCGGTGCCCGCTGTTCGTCCGCGTCACCGGCGGCGACGTCGTCGAGGACCGCGACCTGAGCCGGGGCCAGCAGGCGTCCTACTTCCAGCCCGCCCTGGACGTCGTCATCGGCGACGCCTCCACCGTCCACGTCGAGGTGAACGGCGAGCCGCGCTCCGCGGGCAAGCCCGGGGAGCGCCAGAGCTTCACCGCCGAGCGCGCCCCGGCGTCCTGACCCCCGGCTCAGTCGAGGCCGAGGTCGGTGAGCGTGTAGGCCGTGCGGTACGGAAGCCCGGTGTCCTCGATCGCCCGCGCGGCGCCCCGGTCCACGATGGTCGCGACCCCCACGATCTCGGCTCCCGCCTCCCGTAGCGCCTCCACCGCCGTGAGCACCGACCCGCCCGTGGTCGAGGTGTCCTCCACGGCCAGGACGCGCCGGCCCGCGACGTCCGGTCCTTCGATGCGGCGCTGCAGCCCGTGGGCCTTGCCGGCCTTCCGGACGACGAACGCGTCCAGATGGCGCCCCCGCGCGGCGGCCGCGTGGAGCATGGCGGCGGCCACCGGGTCGGCGCCCAGGGTCAGCCCGCCGACGGCCTCGTAGCCGAGATCCTCGGTCAGATCGAGCATCACCCGGCCGACCAACGGGGCCGCGGTGCCGTCCAGGGTGATCCGCCGCAGGTCGACGTACCAGTCGGCCTCGCGGCCCGAGGAGAGCACGACCCTGCCGTGCACCACGCCCTTTTGCTTGATCTCGTCCAGCAGATTCTCACGGTCGCTCATGGTGCAAGCCTAGAGAGGCCCGAATCCCGTGGTCCGACGGGCCACTCGTTTATCACCCCAGGTCGGTAATAGAGGACAAACTGGTACGGTCTGCGTGAACGTTCCTAGATATGGTCAGGCGCGGGCCGAATCGCCGGGATTCACCCTCGTACGATCAGTGGCTTCATTACCCTGAGATAGGGCCGGGCTTCGGCTGCCACCGGGCCAGGGCCATGTAGAAAGGGCGGTGTCGCGTGGATCGCTGCGCGCTGTTCGTGGACGCCGGCTATCTGCTGGCGGACGGCGCGATGGCCGTGCATGGGACCCGCCATCGCGAGGCCGTCGCGTGGGACTATCCCGGCCTGCTCCAGCTGCTGTCAACGCTTTCCCGCGAGCGCACCGACCTCCCGCTCCTGCGCTGCTATTGGTACGAGGCGACGGTCGAGGGCAGGCGCACCCCCGAACACGACGCGCTCGCCGACATCCCCGGCCTCAAGCTGCGCCTGGCCCGCATCCGGCCCGGCCGCAGGGAAGGCGTGGACGCCCAGGTCCACCGTGACCTGATGACCCTGGCCCGCAACAACGCCATCTGCGACGCCGTGGTGGTGAGCGGCGACGAAGACCTGGCCCAGGTCGTGAGCGACGCCCAGGATCTCGGCATCCGCGTCACCGTCATCCACATCGCGGCCGAGGGCAGCTGGGCGGTGTCCCGCACGCTCCAGCAGGAGTGCGACGACCTGATCGAGATCGGCAGCGGCCACCTGCGGCCCTACGTCAACCTGGTGACCGGCAACGTGGCAGGCGGCTCCGGCAACGGGTCCGCCTCCGGAAACGGGCACCACCTGCCGCAGCCGGTCACCAACGGCCGGTCCCGCGAGGGTCACGGCCACAGCAGTGGCCGCTCGGCCTCCTCGGCGGGAGCCCCGGCGTCCCCCGCGCCCTCCGCCTACGGCGCCGGCTCCCATGGTCCCCTGTCACAGGGGGCCGGTTCGCACGGCTCCGCGTCGCGCGAGCCTTCCCAGGCGGCCGCCGGCCACGGGCAGAGCCCCCTGGAGTCCGCGTCTCGCGACTCCCAGACCGCGCAGGGCCCTCTCGACTCCGACTACCAGTCGCCCCCGCCCGGTCAAGGTCCACTCGGCTCCGGCTACCAGCGGTCCCCGGCCGGGGAGGGTTCCTCCGGCTCCGACTACCAAGGGTCCTCCGCCGGGCAGGACTCCCTCGACCAGGACTACCAAGGGACCTCCACCGGGCACGGCTCTCTCGGCTCGGACTACCAGGGGTCTTCCAGCGGCCGTGATCACCAGGGGTCCTCCACCGGGCAGGGCTCGTTCAGCTCCGCCTCGCACGGCTCCTCGGCAGGGCAGGGTTCCCACGGGCCGGAGTTCCAGGGGTCGTCCGCTGGAGCAGGCCTGGGGTCGGAGTTCCAGGGATCGTCCGCCGGAGCGGGCACCCTCGGGTCGAGCTCGCTCGGGTCCACCTCGATCGGCTCCGAGGCGCACGCGTCCGCCGCGCAGGCGGGCGACTCGCGCATGCAGGCGCGCAGGGCCCTCGGGTCTGGCTCACATGGGCCCAGCGGTGCCTCTCCGGCCTCCTCGGGGGCCGGTGGTCTCGAGTCTGCCTCGCACGGCTCCGGCGGTCCCGGGTCCGCCACCGCGAGGACGGGCGGCGGTCCGGCCGCCGGCCCTTCGACCTCCGGCGACCTCGGGTCCGCCTCGCACGGCTCCGGCGGCCTCGGGGCGAGTTCGCACGGTTCCAGCGGTCTCGCATCCGGCCTGTCCGGCTCTGCGAGGTCGAGTGGTCTGGCGTCGGGCTCCCACGGGTCCGGCTCCCATGCCGGGGGCGCTCACGCGACCGGTTCCCACAGCGCCGGCTCCCAGGGGTCGGGCGCGCACGGCTCCGGCTCGCCGCCGCCGGCCCCGCAGCGCTCGTCGCCGCCCGCGCTCCCCGCCGGCTACTCCGGCTACGCCTCCGAGTCGCGGCAGTCTCCTCCTCAGGCTCCACCGTCGGCCCCCATGGCGGCACCGGTGCCCCCGCAGTCCGTCCCGGGCCAGTACAACATGGGAGGCTCCGGCGGCCAGCCGGCCTATCCCGGGCCTCAGCTCGGCCCCTACACCGGTCCCCAGCCGGCTCCGATGCCCTCGCTCGCCGGCACGCCGGGCACCACCACGCTGGCCGACGCGGTGAAGGCCGCGCACAAGGAGGGCCACGACTTCGGTGAGTCCGTCGCGCGGGACGCTCCCGCCCTCTGGCTCGAGGCCGTGCTCGCCCGCAAGCCGCGCATGCCCTCCGACCTCGAGGCCCGCCTCCTCCAGGGCTCCTCGCTGCCCATCGACTTCCTGCTCCACGACGAGGTGCGCCACGCCCTGCGCCGCGGCTTCTGGGACGCCCTGGAGCGCGCCCGCCGCTGACGCCGCGGGTGCCCGGGCGGGAAACGCGGGGAGGCTACGAGAGGGCGTCGAAGCCGGCGCGGAGGTGGAGGACCCGTTCGGTGAGGTCCTTGACGGGGCCGGCGAACGAGGTGCTGCCGTTGGCCTTTGACACCATTTCCTCCAGCCGGGCCAGCTCCTCTTCCACGCCCTTCAGCCGCCGGGACAGCTCAGGGAGCACCTCGGCCCCCACGCCGTCCGGCAGCTCCACGGTGAGGCGCTCGCGCAGCAGGGCGGCCTGCTCGGCGAGCCGGCGGTTCATGTTGTAGAGCTCGACGAAGACCGACACCTTGGCCCGGAGCACCCAGGGGTCGAAGGGTTTGGTGAGATAGTCGACGGCGCCCGCGGCGTACCCGCGGAAGGCGTAGTCGGGGGCGCTGTCGACCACGGTCAGGAAGATGATCGGGATATTGCGGGTGCGCTCGCGCCGCTTGATGTGCGCGGCGGTCTCGAAGCCGTCCATGCCGGGCATGCGCACGTCGAGCAGGATGAGCGCGAAGTCGATGCCGAGCAGAGCCTTGAGCGCCTCCTCCCCCGACCGTGCCCGGATGGCCACCACGTCGAGGGAGCTGAGGATGGCCTCCAACGCGATGAGGTTCTCCTCGCGATCGTCGACCAGCAGGATCTTCGCCCGGTCCGGCATCAAGCGCGTCCTTCCCTTCCTTCACCCGACGGCACGCGGCCACGCGTCAGCCAGCCTCGCAGGCGTTCGAGGAGCCGGTCGACGTCGACAGGCTTCGGCACGTAGTCGGACGCGCCCGAGGCGATGCTCTTCTCCCTGTCACCATGCATCACCTTGGCGGTGAGCGCGATGATCGGCAGGTCGGCGAACTGCGGCATGCGGCGGATCGCGGACGTGGTCGCCCAACCATCCATCTCGGGCATCATGATGTCCATCAGGACCAGCGCGACATCTTCGTTGCGTTCGAGCTGCTCGATGCCCTCGCGGCCGTTCTCGGCGTAGACCACGGTGGAGCCGTGCCGTTCGAGCACGCTGGTCAGCGCGAAGACGTTGCGGATGTCGTCGTCCACGATGAGGATCTTCGCGCCGTTCAGCGGGTCGTCGCCGTGCCAGACGCGGGTCTCGGCGGCCTCGGAGAGCTGCGGCAGCCGCATGTCGTCGTTCAGGTCGGGGATCTCCGGCGGCCGGCTGGAGCCGTCGAGGGCGGCGGGCTCCTCTCGGTAGTCCGGCGGCGAGATCGCCGCACCGCCGGTTCCGGCGGCGAGCGGCCCGGCGTACCTGATCGGAAGGTGCAGGGTGAACGTGCTGCCGTGCCCGGGCTCGCTCTTGGCGTGGATCTCGCCGCCGAGCAGGCGGGCGATCTCACGGCAGATCGACAGGCCGAGGCCGGTGCCGCCGTACTTGCGGCTGGTGGTGCCGTCGGCCTGGCGGAACTGCTCGAAGATCATCTCGAGTTTCTCGGGCGCGATGCCGATGCCGGTGTCCACCACCGCGAAGGACAGGATGTCGTCGCTGTCCTGCAGAGTGCTGTCGATGTAGGGCACGGTGCCGGCGGCGCGGCTGATGCACAGGTGCACCTCGCCCTTCGGCGTGAACTTGACCGCGTTGGACAGCAGGTTGCGCAGGACCTGCTGGAGGCGCTGCTCGTCGGTGTGCAGCTCCTCCGGCACCGAGGGGTCGACCTCGACGGTGAAGGCCAGCCCCTTGTCCTGCGCGAGCGGGGTGAAGGTCGCCTCGACGTACTCCACCAGCTTGGGCATGGACAGCTGTTGCGGGTGGATGTCCATGCGGCCCGCCTCGACCTTGGACAGGTCGAGGATGTCGTTGATCAGCTGGAGCAGCGCCGAGCCCGCGCCGTAGATGGTCCTGGCGAACTCCACCTGCTTGGAGGTCAGGTTGCCCTCGGTGTTCTCCGTAAGCAGCTTGGCCAGCACCAGGAGGCTGTTCAGCGGGGTGCGCAGCTCGTGGGACATGTTGGCGAGGAACTCGGACTTGTAGCGCGAGGAGACGGCGAGCTGCTCGGCGCGTTCCTCCAGAGTGCGGCGGGCCTGCTCGATCTGGAAGTTCTGGATCTCGATGGCGCGGTTCTGCTTGGCGAGCAGCGCGGCCTTGTCCTCCAGCTCGGCGTTGGACCGGCGCAGCTCCTCCTGCTGGCGCTGCAGCTCGTCGGAGCGCTCGCGCAGCTCGGTGGTGAGCCGCTGGGACTCGGTGAGCAGGCCCTCGGTGCGGGAGTTGGCGATGATGGTGTTCATCGTGACGCCGATGGTCTCGACGAGCTGGTTCAGGAAGGCCAGGTGGACCTCCCCGAACCGGTCGAACGAGGCCAGCTCCAGCACGCCGAGCACCTGGTTCTCGAACAGGACCGGCAGCACGACGATCTGGGCGGGCGTGGAGCGGCTCAGCCCCGACTCGATGGTGAGGTAGGCCGGCGGGACGTCGTCCAGCACGATCGGCCGGCCCTCGGCGGCGGCCTGGCCGACGATGCCCTGCCCGAACATGAAGGTCTGCCGGGGGCTGCGTCCCGGCCGCATGCCGTACCCGGCGATCAGCCGGAGCTCGTTGTCGGCGGGGCTCTCGACCATGTAGAAGGCCCCGTAACGAGCCGACACCAGCGGGGTGAGCTCGCTCATGATGAGCTTGGCGACCTCCATCAGGTCGCGGTGGCCCTGCATGAGGCGGGAGACGCGGGCCAGGTTGCTCTTGAGCCAGTCTTGTTCCTGATTGGCCTTGGTGGTGGCGACCAGGTTGGACACCATCGTGTTGATGTTGTCCTTCAGGTCGGCCAGCTCGCCCTGCGCCTCGACGGTGATCGAGCGGGTCAGGTCTCCGCGGGCGACCGCGCTGGTCACCTCGGCGATGGCCCGCACCTGAGTGCTCAGGCTGCTGGCCAGCTCGTTGACGCTCTGGGTGAGCTGCTTCCAGGTGCCCTCGACGCCTTCGACCCGGGCCTGGCCGCCGAGCTGGCCCTCCGAGGCCACCTCGCGGGCCACGCGGGTCACCTCGGAGGCGAACGACGAGAGCTGGTCGACCATCCGGTTGATGGTGGTCTTCAGCACCAGGATCTCGCCCTGGGCGTCGACGTCGATCTTCTTGGACAGGTCGCCCTTGGCGACCGCCGTGGTGACCTCGCCGATGTTGCGGACCTGGTAGGTGAGGTTGGTGGCCATCGAGTTGACGTTGTCGGTGAGGTCCTTCCAGACGCCGGACACGCCGCGCACCCGGGCCTGGCCGCCGAGCTGCCCCATGGTGCCGACCTCGCGGGCCACGCGGGTGACCTCGTCGGCGAACAGGGAAAGCTGGTCGACCATCGTGTTGACGGTGTCCTTGAGCTGCAGGATCTCGCCCTGCGCGTCCACGGTGATCTTCTTGGACAGGTTGCCCTGGACCACCGCGGTGGAGACGGCCGCGATCTGCCGCACCTGGGAGGTCAGGTTGTTGGCCATGAAGTTGACGTTGTCGGTGAGGTCCTTCCAGACGCCCGACACGCCGTGCACCTGTGCCTGGCCGCCGAGCTGGCCCTCGGAGCCCACTTCGCGGGCCACCCGGCTCACCTCGGAGGCGACCAGCGAGAGCTGGTCGACCATCGTGTTGATCGTGGACTTCAGCTCGAGGATCTCGCCCTGGGCGTCGACGTCGATCTTCTTGGACAGGTCGCCCCCGGCCACGGCCTTGGTGACCTGGGCGATGTTGCGGACCTGGTAGGTCAGGTTGTTGGCCATCGAGTTGACGTTGTCGGTGAGGTCCTTCCAGACGCCCGACACGCCCTTGACCTCGGCCCGGCCGCCGAGCTGGCCCTCGGTGCCGACCTCGCGGGCCACGCGGGTGACCTCGTCGGCGAACAGCGAGAGCTGGTCGACCATGGTGTTCAAAGTGTCTTTGAGCTGCAGGATCTCGCCCTGCGCGTCCGCGGTGATCTTCTTGGACAGGTCGCCCTGCGCGACGGCCGTGGCGACGGTCGCGATGTTGCGCACCTGGCTGGTGAGGTTGCCCGCCATGACGTTGACGTTGTCGGTGAGGTCCTTCCAGACGCCCGACACGCCGCGCACCCGGGCCTGCCCGCCCAGCTCACCCTCGGTGCCGACCTCGCGGGCCACACGGGTGACCTCCTCGGCGAAGGCCGAGAGCTGGTCGACCATGGTGTTGACGGTGTTCTTGAGCTCCAGCATCTCGCCGACGGCGTCGACCGTGACCTTGCGGCTCAGGTCGCCCCTGGCCACGGCGGTGGTGACCACGGCGATGTCGCGGACCTGGGCGGAGACCCGGCTGGACATGGTGTTCACGGCCTCGGTCAGGTCGCGCCAGCTGCCGGACAGGCCGCGGAGGTTCGCCCGCCCGCCGAGCTGCCCTTCGGAGCCGACCTCGCGGGCGACCCTGGTGACCTCGGAGCTGAACAGCGCGAGCTGGTCGACCATGCCGTTGATGGCCTTGCCGAGCCGCCGGACCTCGCCCTTCGCGGTGCGGCCGACGTCCAGCCGCCGCGACAGGTCGCCCTGGGCGACCGCGTCGAGCACGTCCGCCGCGCTGCTCACCGGGCCGACGAGCGCGTCGATCAGGTCGTTCACCGAGTGGACGCTCTCGGCCCACGAGCCGACTCCCGGCCCCGGCACCAGGCGGACGCCGAAGCGCCCCTCCTTGGCGATCTCGCGGCTCACGCGGATGAGCTCGTTGGCGAGGTGCTCGCGGCGGTCGGCCACTTCGTTCAGCAGGAGCCTGACCTCGCTGAGGTTGCCCGGCGGGGCGAAGGGCACGCGTTGCCTGAAGTCGCCATCGCGCCATGCCATGAGCGTTTCCAGGAACGGCCGTAGATCGGATTCGGTATAGGACCGCTCCGAACCGGCCCCCACGGTCGGGGTACCCTTCATGAAGCCTCCTTCACGCTGTTCGGGCGGGATGTGGAGTAGTGCCAGTCTGGCATGAAGGGCGCTGTGCGGTCGCCCTGTCTATCGACCGCGTGCGAGAGTCGACTGTGATAAGCACGGTGCAATGACAAGTTCTTCCCGGGGTGTGCTGGCCGCTTCGTTCGCGCCTGGCAGGACCGCCCTACCCGCCGCCACGCGGTTCACCCGCGAGGTGATGACCGCATGGGCGGCCGCCTCCATCAGCATGGAGGCCGAGCGGCTGACCGGAGAGCTGGTCTCCGAAGTGGGCGATGTCCCATTTGAGATTGTATGGGTGCATCAGGGAGATTCTCTCCAGATTGAGCTGCGCGAGAAGGAACGCGACAGCGCCGCGATGTCCCCTCCTTCGGCTTCCGTCACGGTCTGGGGGGTCAGCTTCGCCGGAGCGCTGCGCACCCGCTGGGCCCGCCTCGCCCTGCCCGGCGGCCAGAGCAGCCCCGTCGACGACTGGACGGGGCAGCGGGCCTCACAGGGGCCCGGCTGGCTGGGCTACCTCGCCGACGCCAGCGACCTGCTCGCCGGCACGCTCGACCCCGACATGGTGCCCGCCCTCATCGCGCAGATCGTGGTGCCGAGGCTCGCCACCTGGTGCGCGGTCTACACGGTCCCCGCCGACGACGGGCCGCTCAGCCTCGCCTACCTGTGGCACGCCGACGAGTCCAAGATCGATCAGCTGCGCGAGCGGCTGGACGAGGCGGCCATCCCTTCTGTGGACAATCTCACTCCTGTGCCGATCCAGCTCACCGAGTGGCAGTCCCTCGCCTTCCCGCTGATGGCGCGCGGGCGCAGCCTCGGCCTGATGTGCCTCGGCCGATCGGGGCGCTTCCCCGACGACGTCGCCCAGCTCGCCGAGGACCTCGGCCGGCGGGCCGCCCTCGCCATGGACAACGCCAGGCTGTACGCCCAGCAGGCCGACGCCAACCGCGCGCTCCAGCGCAGCCTCCTGCCGCCCGGCACCCCCGCCGAGACGCCCGGCCTGGACTACTCCGTGGTGTACGAGCCGGCGGGCGAGACCAACGAGGTCGGCGGCGACTTCTACGACCTGTTCACCACCGGCGAGGGCACGTGGCGCTTCGCCATCGGCGACGTCTGCGGCACCGGTCCGCAGGCCGCGGCCGTCACCGGCCTGGCCCGCCACACGATCCGCCTGCTGGCCCGCGAGGGGTACGACGTGGCCGCGGTCGTCTCGCGGCTCAACCAGGCGATCCTGGAGGAGGGCGAGCGGGCGAGGTTCCTCACCCTGCTCCACGGTGAGATCACCAGCACCGATGACGGCCTCGACCTCTCCCTGATCTCCGCCGGGCACCCCGAGGCGCTGCGGCTGCGCCCGAGCGGCGTGGTGGAGGCCGTCGTGACCTCCCAGTCACTGCTCGGCGTCTTCCCCGAGGCCGAGTTCGCCGTCGACCACGTCCACCTGGCACCCGGAGACGTTCTGCTCGGCGTGACCGACGGCGTGACCGAACGCCGGTCGAACGGGCGGCTGCTCGACGACGACGGCGGCCTCGCCAAGCTCCTCGCCGAGTGCGCCGACCTGTCGGCCCGGGCGGTGGCCGAGCGCATCCGCCGCGCCGTGCAGGAATACGCGATCGAGCCCAGCGCCGACGACCTGGCGATCCTGGTCCTCAGAGCCGAGCCTATTTAATCGCCCCGCTGCGTTGATGGCCTCGCTTCTCTCGGCGGGTCGGGGCGCCCCTCGCGGGATGGGTCAGGGCTGGGTGGAGGGAGGCTGGGCCAGGCCGACATGCTTGTACGCGAAGTCGATCTGGGTGGCCATCTGGCGGATCCGCTCTTCGATGACCAGGGTGCCGTGGCCGGCGTTGTAGCGGTAGACCTCGTGCTCGTGCCCGCGCTCGGCCAGCTTGCCGAGGTACTTCTCGATCTGCCTGATCGGAGAGCGCGGGTCGTTCTCGCCGGCCAGCACCAGCAGCGGCGCCTGCAGCGAGTCGAGGTAGGTGATCGGCGACGACGCCGCGTACAGATCGGGCACCTCCTGGGGCGACCCGCCGAACAGCGCCCGGTGGTAGGCGCGCAGGCCCTCGGTCTCGTCGCTGTAGGCCGCGGCGTGGTCGGTGATCGGCACGGCGGCGATGCCGGCCGCCCACGACTTGGGCTGGGTGCCGACACCGAGCAGGGTGAGGTAGCCGCCCCAGGAGGCGCCGGCGAGCACCAGGCGCTCGGGATCGGCCACGCCCTGGTTGACGGCCCACTCGCGGACCGCGGCCACGTCGGCCAGCTCGATGTGGCCCACGTCGCCCCGCAGCGCGTCCCGCCATGCCGAGCCGTACCCGGTGGATCCCCGGTAGTTGACGCGGACGACGGCGAAGCCGACGTCCACCCAGGCGGCGACGTTCGGCATGAAGGAGTCGTCGTCCTGCGCGGCCGGGCCGCCGTGCAGCAGGAACACCGTCGGGTAGGGCGCGGTGCCGATGGTGGGGCGCGACACGAGGGCGTGGACGCGCCCGCCGGGGCCCTCGACGAGGACGTCCTCCAGCGGAACCGCCGGCGGCGCGGACGGCCCCGACTGGTTCATGACGACATGGCCGTCGCTGGCCCTGATCACCGGAGGATGCGCGGCGCTCGACCAGGAGTACTCCACCGTGCCGTCGGGGCGGGGCATCGCGTCGTGGATGACGCCGTGCGGGGTCTTGATCGGCGCGAGGTGCCCGCCGCCGAGGTCGTACCGGAACAGCTCGGTCCTGGCGCGGTTGTTGTGGCCGATCAGCAGCGCGCGCCCGTCGTGGTACCAGTCGGCGGTGATCTCTCCGGGGACGCGCAGCCAGATCTCGCGCTGCTCGCCGGTCACCGGGTCCCAGACAAGGGGCTCGCGCCGGCCCCGCCGCTCGTGGAGGGCGAGGATGCGCCGGTCGTTCATGGTCGGCGCGAACCGCACGCCGGTGAAGCCCTTGCCCGGCCCGTCGTGCAGGTCGCCGACGACCTGGCCGTTCGGCCTGATCACGCGCAGCGCGGGGTGGCGGGAGTCGCCGTGCTCGCTGTGGGTCACGGCGATCAGCGAGCCGTCGAGTGAGATTCCCGCGACCTGCGCGAACTCGCGGGACTCGTAGATCACCACAGGCTTCTCCTCGCTGCCGACGCGGACGAGGAGGACCTGGAAGCCGTGGCGGCTGCTCCTGCCGACGGCGGCGGTGCCGATGCCGGACAGCGCGAGGCCGGTGGGGTGGCCGGGGGCGAGGTCGGGATGGGCCGGCATCTCGGGGCCGCCGTCGAAGGGCTGGCGCATCCAGATGCCGAACTCGTCGCCGTAGGTGTCGGAGAACCACCAGATCCACTGGCCGGTGGGGTCGATCGCGGCGTAGGAGGTGCCTCGCGGGCGGCTGGTGACCTGGCGGGTCGCGCCGCTCGCGCGGTCCCAGGCGTGGATCTCCCAGATGCCGGAGATGTTGCAGCGGTACACGGCCCGGCCAGGAGCAAGCCGTGCCCAAATGGGCAGTGTCATACGTGCCGCGCGGAACCTGGCCTGCCAGCGTTCCTCGGCCTTCATGGGCGTGCCCCTCCCTCACGCTCTCCCGGACCGGGATCGGCGGGTTGCCGTCAAGTATGTCGCTTCTGTACGCAAGATGGCCTACAAAGTAGGGGAAATTCGTAATTCGGGTGCGTCTAGGCGATCTTACGGAAGAGAGAGATCCGGCACGACATCCTGACGGTCATCGGGTCCGGAAAGCGGACGATTTCCCGCCTGAGCGCCACCGGATCGGTGTGCCAGGCGCTCGGCCCCATGCCTACCACGGTTTCGACGGCCCGGTGGTCCAGCCGCATGTCCGACTCCTCGATCAGATGGCCGGTCTCGGCGAAATGCGCCCCGAGCGCCTCCTGGACCCGCCGCGCCTTGGACTCGTCCACCGAGAGCAGCCCGAGCTCGCCGACCAGGGGGGCCAGGTGCCGCGGCGTCGGCGTCACCACGACCAGCGTCCCGCCGGGACGCAGCACGCGGGCGAACTCCGGCCCGTTGCGGGGGGCGAAGACGTTCAGCAGCACGTCGACGCACCCGTCCTTGACCGGCAACGGACGCCACACGTCCGCCACCACCGCGCCGATCCGCGGATGGGCCCGGCCGGCGCGCTTGAGCGCGTGCTTGGAGATGTCCAGGGCGATGCCGGCGTCATCGGGGCGCAGCACCTCGGCCAGGTAGTACCCCGTACCGGCCCCGGCGTCGAGGACGACCCCGCCGGACGCCGACTCGCGCAGGCGGGCGGCGAGAGGGGCGTAATGGCCCGCTCCCAGGAACGCGGCACGCGCGGCCACCATGGCGGGGGTGTCGGCCGTGCCGGGGACGCCCGACCCCGTCAGCAGGCTCACATAGCCCTGCCTGGCGACGTCGAACGCGTGACCTCGCGCGCACCGCACCACGTTGCCGTCGAGCGCCTGATCGGCCCGGCACACGGGGCAGGTGAGGTAGTCGATGACGTCGGCCAGCATGTCCCCCATCATCCCGGCCGTACGAGGGTGCGCCGCCCGCCGGTGAGGGGGGAGCGCGCATGTGTCCCCCTCACCGCTCGATGAGCACGGCGAGGCCGTCGAGCATGCGTTCCAGGCCGAACTCGAACAGCGTGTCCAGGTCGAAGTCGGACTCGGGGTGGGTGACGATGCCGGCGAACGTGGGGAAGTCTCCCGACGCCAGGATCCCGGCGAACGTCGGGTCCAGTGCCTCCAGCCACTCCTCGTCGGTGACCCCGGTCTCCTGTTGCGCCAGGGCCTCCCGCTCCAGGTTCACCGCGATGCCGTGCACGTAACTGATCACCGTCATGGCCGTGTGGAGCACGATGTTCGGGCGGAGCCCGAGGCCGTCCAGTGCGCGCATCAGCCACTCGGAATGGACGAGCGCGTTGCGCGACAACAACGGCCGCGTGAACGACATGACCTGCGCCAGCCAGGGGTGCCGGCGGTAGAGCGCCCAGTGCATGCGCGCCGCCAGCTCCAGCCGCTCACGCCAGCCCTCTGGGGAGGACTCGGGGGGAGCCGAGTCACCGAACGCGGTGTCGACCATCAGCGTGACGAGCTCGTCCTTGCCGCCCACGTGGCGGTAGAGGGACATGGTGGCGACGTCCAGCTCGGCCGCGATCCGCCGCATGGACAGGGCCGCCAGCCCTTCGGCGTCGGCGATCGCGACGCCGGCCCGCACGATCCGCTCGCGGGTGAGGTCCTGCTCGCCCACACGACCCTCGCCGCCCTCAGGGCCCCCGCGGCCCTCAAGGCGCCGGACGGCGGGACGGCTCGGCTCGGGGACGTGCACGACGGTGCCGACCCCGGGCAGGGCGCGAACGAGGCCCTCCTGCCGCAGCGTGGTCAGCACTTTGGTCGCGGTGGCCATCGCCACCCCCCACTGCCGGGTGATCTCGCGGGTCGAGGGGACGCGGTCGCCCGCCCGCAGCTCGCCCGCGGCGATGCGCCGCCGGATCTCCCGGACGATCCGGATGTACGGCGGGTCGGGCTGCGGCCCGGGTCGGTTCACGGTGCCTCCTTGTCCGGTCGGGTTCCGATGCTCGATCCCCGCAGGGGCGTACTAGTGCACCGTGCGAGCGAGCGTACTCGGCGGCCGTGGCCGGATGGACGTTCGCCGTGGTCAGGATTCATCCCACTCTCTCTGTCCACCTGCTGGTGCACTAGTACTCTAGAACACATTTAAGCAGGTAATTGCGTATATACGCCGTACGCCTTACCGTGTACGCAACGGCTCGTACAGCGTACATACACCTGGGCCGTTCCGACGCGGGCTGGAGAGGGTCAATGAGGAACAGAAGCATCCTGATCTCGGGAGCGAGCATCGCCGGGCCGGCGCTGGCGTACTGGCTGCGCCGCCACGGCTTCGACCCGGTGGTGGTCGAGAAGGCGCCCGCGTTCCGGGACGGCGGCCACGCCATCGACCTGCGCGGCGTGTCCCGCGAGGTGGTGGAGCGCATGGGGCTCATGGCGGAGGTACGGCGGGCGAGCATCGGCACCCGCGGGATGTCGTTCGTCAACGGCGCGGGCAAGCGCATGGCGAGCATGCCCGCCGACATGTTCGGCGGGGAGGGACCGGTGGCGGAGATCGAGATCCTGCGCGGAGACCTCGCCCGCGTCTTCTACGACGCCACCCGCCGCGACACCGACTACATCTTCGACGACTCGATCACCGCGCTCGCCGACGCCCGCGATGGCGTGAAGGTCACGTTCGAGCGGGCCGAGGCACGCAGGTTCGACCTCGTCGTCGGGGCGGACGGCGTCCACTCGGCGGTGCGCGCCCTCGCCTTCGGCGAGGAGTCGAGGTTCAGCCACCACCTCGGCTCCTACACCTCGTTCTTCACCATCCCGTATCCGGTGAAGCATGATCGGTGGGATCTCTACCACACCGCCCTGGGAGGCAGGGTGGCGGCGATCCGCCCGACTCCCCGTGAGAACGAGGCCAAGGCCCTGTTCGGGTTCACCTCGCCGCCGCTGCGGTACGACAGGCATGACGTGAACGAGCAGAAGGAGATCCTCGCCGGCGCGTTCGCCGGAGTCGGGTGGGAGGTGCCACGGCTGCTGGAGGGCATGTGGGAGGCGCAGGACTTCTACTTCGACACGGTCAGCCAGATCCGCATGGAGCGCTGGTCGAGCGGGCGGGCCGTCCTGGTCGGCGACGCGGGCTACAGCCCCTCGGCCCTGACCGGCCTCGGCACCAGCCTGGCGCTGGTCGGCGCGTACGTGCTCGCGGGAGAGCTCGCCGCGGCAGGTGGTGATCACGTGGCCGGGTTCGCCGCCTACGAGCGCGAGATGCGGGAGTACGTCAGGCAGGCCCATGCTCGGGCCGGCGGCGGCGCCTCATCGCTGTTCCCGAAGTCGAACGCGGCGATCTGGATGCGCAACCAGATGATCCGGACGCTGCCCTACATGCCGTGGAAGGGGCTGATCGCCAAGAAGCTCCAGCAGGCCGACGTCATCACGCTCAAGGACTACCTGAGCTGACGACGCCGGCCGCTGGAGCACGCCTGGTCAGGCGGGGACGGAGGCGACGCCGGGCGCCAGGAACCGGTGCCCGTTGACCTGGGCCGAGACGCCGGTCCTGTCCAGGTACGGCGTGATGCCGCCGGTGTGGAACGGCCACCCGGCGCCGAGGATCATGCACAGGTCGATGTCCTCGGCCGCGGCGACGACCCCCTCGTCCAGCATCAGCCGGATCTCCTCGGCCAGCGCGCGCAGTGACCGGTCGCGTACCTCCTCCGCGCTCGGCCCGCTCGCCCCCGCGGCCTCGAAGATCTGCCGCGCCTCGGGGTCGATGGAGAAGTCCGGCGCGTAGACGCCCGGCTTGCCGGCCTTCACGAGGGTCGCCAGGTTCGCCGAGACGCCGTACCGGCCCGGGAAGGCCTCGTGCAGCGTCTCCGCGACATGCAGCGCGACGGCGGGGCCGACGAGCTGCAGCAGCGCGAACGGCGTCATCGGCAGCCCGAGCCCGTCCAGCGCGTGGTCGGCGACCTCGATCGGGGTGCCCTCGTCGACCGCGCCGATGACCTCGCCCATGAAGCGGGTGAGCAGCCGGTTGACCACGAACGCCGGAGCGTCCTTCACCAGCACGCTGGACTTCTTCAGCGCCTTGCCGACCGCGAACGCCGTGGCCAGTGTGGCGTCGTCGGTCCGCTCGGCCCGGACGATCTCCAGCAGGGGCAGCACGGCGACCGGGTTGAAGAAGTGGAAGCCCACCACCCGCTCGGGGTGGCGCAGCTCCGCCGCCATCGCCGAGATCGACAGGGAGGAGGTGTTGGTGGCCAGCACGCACTCGGGGGTGACGACGGCCTCGACCTCGGCGAAGACCCGCTTCTTGATCGCGAGGTCCTCGAAGACGGCCTCGATGACGAAGTCGGCGTCGGCGAACGCGTCCTTGGTGAGCGAGCCGGACACCAGCCCCTTCAGCCGGTTGGCCTGGTCGGC
The DNA here is from genome assembly GCF_023276435.1 of Sphaerisporangium perillae. GTDB lineage: Bacteria > Actinomycetota > Actinomycetes > Streptosporangiales > Streptosporangiaceae > Sphaerisporangium > Sphaerisporangium perillae. Next base: position 43,493 of record NZ_JALLPO010000025.1, on the reverse strand, counting down.
GGTGATCCGTCCCTTGCCGAGCAGCTTGTCGACCTCGGCACGGACGTAGCCGACGCCCTTGTCCAGGCGGGCCTGGTCGAGGTCGGTGAGCACCACGGGGACCTCGAGGCGCCGGGCGAACAGCAGGGCGAGCTGGGAGGCCATCAGGCCGGCGCCGACCACGCCGACCTTGGTGACCTTGCGGGCCAGGGCCTTGTCCGGTGCGCCGGCGGGCCGCTTGGCGCGCCGCTGCACGAGGTCGAAGGAGTACAGCCCGGCACGCAGCTCGTCGCCCATCAGCAGGTCGGCCAGCGCCTTCGTCTCGGCCTCGAAGCCCTCGTCGCGGCTCGCCGTGCGGGCCAGCTCCACCAGCTCCAGCGCCTTGTACGGGGCGGGGGAGGCGCCGTGCAGCTTGAGGTCCACGAGCGTCTTCGCGCCCGCCACCGCGGCGTTCCAGGACCCGGCGTCCTCGGTGAACGGGTGGCGGGAGACGGCGGCCTCGCCGGTCAGCACGCGGGCGGCCCAGCGCAGCGACTCCTCCAGGAAGTCGGCGGGCTCGAAGAGCGCGTCGGCGACGCCGAGCTTGAACGCCTCGGTCCCCTTGACCATGCGGTTCTGGGACAGCGGGTTCTCGATGATCAGCTTCAGCGCGTTCGCCGGGCCGATGAGCCGGGGGAGCAGCTGCGTGCCGCCCCAGCCGGGCACCAGGCCGAGGAAGCACTCGGGGAGCGCGACCGCGGGGACGCCCGAGGAGATGGTGCGGTACGTGCAGTGCAGCGCCACCTCCAGGCCGCCGCCCATCGCCGCCCCGTTCACGAAGGCGAACGACGGCACCTCCAGCTCGCCGAGCCGGCGGAACACCTCGTGCCCGAGCCGGCCGAGCGCCTCGGCCTGGTCGCGGGTGCGGACCAGCGCCGCGCCCTTCAGGTCGGCGCCGACGGCGAAGATGAACGGCTTGCCGGTGATGCCGACGGCCGCGAGGTCGGTGCGGTCGCAGACGGCGTCGAGGGCCTTGTCCAGCTCGGCGAGGCCGCGTGGGCCGAAGGTGTTGGGCTTGGTGTGGTCGAAGCCGTTGTCCAGCGTGATCAGGGCCATCGTGCCCGCCCCGCCGGGGAGCCGGACGTCGCGGACGAGCGCGCCGGTGACGACCTCGTCGTCGAAGATGCCGGTGATGTCGGTGGTGTCGCTCACTTGCCGCCCTCCCAGGCGAGGTTCTCCCAGATGACCGTCCCGCCCATGCCCATGCCGACGCACATGGTGGTGATGCCGTAACGCACGTCGGGGCGCTCACCGAACTCGCGGGCGAGCTGGGTCATCAGCCGCACGCCGGAGGAGGCCAGCGGGTGCCCGAACGCGATGGCACCGCCGTAGGGGTTGACGCGCGGGTCGTCGTCGGCGATGCCGAAGTGCGACAGGAAGGCCAGCACCTGCACCGCGAAGGCCTCGTTGATCTCGAACAGGCCGATGTCGCCGATGGACAGCCCGGCCAGGCGCAGCGCCCGCTCGGTGGAGGGGATCGGGCCGACGCCCATCACCTCGGGGTCGACTCCGGCGAAGGCGTAGGAGACCAGCTTCATCTTCGGTGTCAGGCCCAGCTCGGCGGCGGCGTCCGCGGCGGCGATGATGCTGCCGGTGGCGCCGTCGTTGATGCCCGCGGAGTTGCCGGCGGTGACGTGCCCGTGCGGGCGGAACGGCGTCTTGAGGGACGCCAGGCCCGAAAGGGTGGTGCCGGGCCGAGGGGGCTCGTCCTCGGTGGCGAGGCCCCAGCCCTCGGCGGCCTTGCGGGTCGCCATCGGCACCAGGTCGGGCTGGATCCTGCCGTTGGCGTAGGCCTTGGCGACCTTCTCCTGGGAGGCGACGGCGTAGGCGTCGGCGCGCTCCTTGCTGATCTCCGGGTAGCGGTCGTGCAGGTTCTCCGCGGTCATGCCCATGATCAGGGCGGAGCCGTCGACGAGCCTCTCGGACAGGAAACGCGGGTTGGGGTCGACGCCCTCGCCCATCGGGTGGCGTCCCATGTGCTCGACGCCGCCGGCGATGGCGACGTCGTAGGCGCCGAAGGCGATGCCGCCGGCGACCGTGGTGACGGCGGTCATGGCGCCCGCGCACATGCGGTCGATGGCGTAGCCGGGCACGGACTTCGGCAGCCCGGCGAGCACCGCCGCGGAGCGGCCGATGGTGAGGCCCTGGTCGCCGATCTGGGTGGTGGCCGCGATGGCGACCTCGTCGACCCGCTCGGGCGGCAGTTGCGGATTGCGCCGCATCAGTTCACGGATGACACGGACGATCAGGTCGTCGGCGCGTGTCTCGGCGTACAGACCCTTGGGCCCGGACCGGCCGAAGGGTGTGCGCACGCCGTCGACGAACACGACGTCACGGGACGAAGGCACGGCTGGCTCCTCGCTGCTGGATGGCTTCCGAGCTACATGCTACTCGCGAGTAACATGATGCCACGGCATGACCTCCGGCGCGGCGGGGGGTCTCCGGGCGTCCCGGTCACGTATGTCGTGACGACCTCACGCCTGGCACTCCTGGTCGTGCAGGTCGTGACGAGCTCAGGCCGGGCATTCCCGCTCACCCGTCCGCGATCCGCGCGAGCGGGAGATGCGATCCACCTCGCCTTCGGCCCATTCGGCCCACTCGCGCTGCATGGCGCTGTACCGCAGCCCCCACTCCAGCGCGATGCGGCCGTAGACCGACAGGTCGTCCTGGCCCTGATCCACCATTTCGCCCAGCCCGCTCAGCCTCTCATGGGTGCCGGCCGCCGACTCGGCGCGCCGCCGCAGGTAGGTGCGGGCCTGCTCGGGGATGACCTGGCCGAGGAAGAAGACGCGCAGGAGCAGGTCGCTGCGCTCGGTCCCGACGGGCTCGACCTCCGTCAGCCAGTGGCGCAGCTCGGTGAGCCCCGCCTCCTCGATGGCGTACTCCTTGCGCCCGCGCGGCCCTTCGGCGGCCACTTTGACCATCCCGGCGTCGGCGAGGCGGGAGAGCTCGGTGTAGACCTGGCTCTGCGTCGCCGGCCACACGTTGGCCAGGGAGATATTGAAGATCTTCAGCAGGTCGTAACCGCTCGCCGGGCCTTCGGCGAGCAGGCCGAGCAGTGCGTGTCGGAGGCTCATGGAGCCGATCATACATTCCACTATTGACATGTCGATATAGAACCTTCTAGCTTCGACATGTCTACAGTGGAATGTCGAAAAGGTCACCGAAATGCTCCGCAGCCTCCTCGGGTTCCTCCCATGGATCGTCCTCATGCCGTACGGGCCCGCCCTGGTCAACGCGTGGCTGGCGCTGACCGCCCTGGGCTCTCCGGCCCTCCGCAGGCCCTTCACCCTCGGCATCGCCCGGAGCATGACCTCGCGTGAGATGTGGGACACGCCGGTGTTCTACCGGGTCAACGCGGTCATCACCTCGGTCTGGGGCGCCGCCTTCGTCATCGCCGCCGTCTCCCTGACGTTCCTGCTGCACAGCGCCCCGCACGCGACGGTCGCCGTCATCTCGATCAAGGTGCTGAGCTTCGTCCTGCCCGCGCTCTTCACCGTCCGCCACCCCACGGTCGTCGCCGCCCGCCACGCGGTCTGAGCCCCGCACCATCATCTGGAGGCACCTCAATGACCACCGCCACGCCCACCTACCTGACCGGCAACCTCGCCCCCGTCCCCGACGAGATCGGTGCGCTCGACCTGCCGGTCACCGGCGCCCTCCCCGCCGAGCTCAGCGGCCGCTACTTCCGCAACGGCCCGAACCCGCTGCCGGGCCAGGATCCCGGCCACTGGTTCACCGGCCCCGGCATGATCCACGGGATCCGGCTCCGCGACGGCCGCGCCGAGTGGTACCGCAACCGGTGGGTGCGCACCCGCGCCTTCACCGGCGGCGCATCCCTCGTCGGCCCCGACGGCATCGACCTCGCGGCCGTCCCCGCCAACACCCACGTCGTCCACCACGCGGGGAAGATCCTCGCCCTGGTCGAGGTCGGCCTGCCGTACGAGATGACCCCGGAGCTGGACACGGTCGGGCCGTGCGACTTCGGCGGGCGGCTGACCACCGCGATGACGGCGCACCCTAAGCAGGATCCGGTCACCGGGGAGCTGCACTTCTTCGGGTACGGCTTCTTCGACCCCTACCTCACCTACCACCGCCTGTCCGCCGCCGGCGAGCTGGTCGAGAGCCGTGTCGTGGACGTCCCCGGGCCGACGATGGTCCACGACTTCGCGATCACCGAGAACCACGTCGTATGGCTGGACCTGCCCGTCGTCTTCGACCTGGACCTCCTCGGGCAGGGCATGCCGTTCCGGTGGGACGACGCCTACGGGGCCCGCATCGGCGTGATGGACTGCGGCGGGCGCGTGACCTGGTTCGACGTCGACCCGTGCTACGTGTTCCATGTCGGCAACGCCCGCGAGGACGCCTCCGGCCGGGTGGTGCTGGACGCGGTCCGCTACTCGCGGGGCGCCTTCGCCGAGATCTGGCCGCGCATCGGCGGCAGCGACAACCCGGCGGCGGACACGGGCGGCGCCGTCCTGCACCGGTGGGTGCTCGACCCGGCCCGCGGCACGGTCACGGAGCAGCAGCTCGACGACCGCAAGGTGGAGTTCCCGACGCTCGACGATTCCCGGGTCGGCCGTCCCAGCAGGTTCCTGTACGCCGTGTCCGGCGACGCGGTGGTGAAGTACGACACCGGGACCGGCGCCTCCCAGGTACGGGATCTCGGCGCGGAGCCCGGCGAGGCGGTGTTCGTGCCCGCCGCGGGCGCGCGGTCGGAGGACGACGGTTACCTGCTGTCGATCGTCACCGACCACGCGGGAGCCGGCTCGGAGCTGCTCGTGCTCGACGCCGGAGGGCTGGACTTCGTCGCCTCCGTACGGCTCCCGCGCCGTGTCCCGGCCGGTTTCCACGGCTCCTGGATCGGCGACGCGGAGACGTCAGAGACCGCCTAGATCCCCAGGGCGATCTTCACGGCCTCCGGGGCATCCCGGGGGCCGGACGTCAGCCGATGCCGCCGAGGAGCGTGCGGACCAGGCCCGCCGCGAAGTCGTCGGCGCTTCCCGGCGAGGCCTCCTCGCCGACGAACAGCCGCAGGAAGGCCCGCTGGTAGCAGGCGCCGAGGAGCAGCGACGCCGCCGCGTCCGGGTCGGTGCCGGCGCGGACGCGGCCTGCGTCGCGCAGGGCGCGCAGGTACCCGGCGAGCGCCTCCAGCGGCTTGTGCGGGCCCGCGCCGAGCTTGCGCAGCTCGTCGCGGTGACGCTGGAGCAGGGCGGGCTCGGCGAACAGGGACGAGCCGATCGGCATGCTCGCCTCGTAGAACAGCGTCGCGGTGCGGGCGATCTCGGTGAGGCACTCTTCGGTCGTCCGCTCGCCAGGGTCGGCGGACAACCTGCCGATCACCGAGCCGAGCGCGGGCAGCCGCTCCCGCAGGACGGCGACGAACAGCTCTTCCTTGCCGGTGAAGTGGCGGTAGAGGGCCGCCTCCGAGCACCCGGCCTCGCGGGCGATCTCCTTGGTGGTGACGCGGGAGAGCCCCATGGTCCGCATGAGGTGCTCGGCGGAGTCCAGGATGCGCCGGCGGGTGCGGGCGCCTGCGGCCGTGCGCGGCTGGGGCATCTGGATGACTGGTCCTCTCGGCCGGTGCGGCTTTTGGCCGCGTACGGAACGGGTAGTCATCCTATGATGTGAGTGAGTACTCACCAACATACGGGGGACGTCTCATGAAGCTCACCGTTTTCGGAGCGACCGGCCGCACGGGCAAGGAGGTCGTCCGGCAGGCGCTGGACGCTGGGCACCAGGTCACGGCCGTGGTCCGCGATCCGGCCCGCCTGTCCATCAGCCACTCCGCGCTCCAGGTGATCACCGCCGACGTGACCGGCCCGGACGCGCTGCGCCCCGCGCTCGCCGGCCGCGACGCCGTGATCTCGGCGCTCGGGCCCAACAGCAGGGGGGAAGCGGGCATCGCCTCGGCCGCGCTGGGCTCGATCCTGCGCGCGATGGAGACCAATGACGTGCGCCGGCTCGTCGTCCTCAGCGCCGTCCCGGCCGGCCCGCTCCCCGAGGGGGAGCCCTTCATCTACCGGTCGGTGGTGCTTCCGCTGCTGAAGCGCCTCCTGCGCGAGGTGTACGCCGACCTCGGCGCGATGGAGGAGGAGGTGCGGCGCAGCCCCGTGGAGTGGACGATCGTGCGCCCGCCCCGGCTGACCGACAAGCCGTACACCGGCACCTACCGGCGCGTCGTCGGCGGCAACGTGTCGCGCGGGCGCTTCATTTCGCGCGCCGACCTCGCCCACGCGATGCTGTCCTTCCTGGACGACCCGGCCACCGTCAAGCAGGCGGTCGGCGTCGCTTACTGACCTCTCACGACGGTCAGGGCGGTTACGAGGTCGCGACCTGCCGCAGGAAGGCGGCGTTCGAGGGCGTCTCGCGGAGGCGGTCGAGGAGCACGGAGAGGGCCTGCTCGCGGTCCAGGCCGGACAGCACGCGCCGGAGCTTCCAGACGATCTCGCGCTCGTCACCGGCGAGGAGCAGCTCCTCGCGGCGGGTTCCGGAGGCGGCCACGTCGATGGCGGGGAACAGGCGATGCTCGGCGAGCGCCCGGCTGAGCCGGAGCTCCATGTTCCCCGTCCCTTTGAACTCCTCGTAGAAGTAGTCGTCCATCCGCGAGCCGGTCTCGGCCAGAGCGGTCGCGAGGATCGTGAGCGAGCCGCCCTCACGGGTCGCGCGAGCAGCGCCGAAGAGCCGTTTCGGCAGGTAGACGGCCTGGGCGTCGACGCCTCCCGTGAGGGTCTTGCCGCCGTTCGGCGCGATGACGTTGTAGGCCCGGCCGAGCCGGGTCAGCGAGTCCAGCAGGACGACGACGTCGCTCCCGCGTTCGGCCAGCCGCTTGGCCCGCTCGACCGCCAGCTCGGCGATCAGGGTGTGGTCGCGCTCCGGCCGGTCGAACGTGGAGGCGATCACCTCGCCGTGCACGGATTCGCGGAAGTCGGTGACCTCCTCGGGCCGCTCGCCGACGAGGACCACCATGAGATGGCTGTCGGGGTGGTTCCTCGTGACGGCCTCGGCGATCGCCTTGAGCACCATGGTCTTGCCCGCCTTGGGCGGTGCGACGATCAGCCCGCGCTGCCCCTTGCCGACGGGGGCCAGGAGATCGATCAGGCGGGTGACCGCGGATCCGGTCTCCAGCAGCAGGCGGTCGTGCGGGTGGACCGGTGTCATGGCGGCGAAGTGCGGCCTGGCCTGCCCGGGCTTCTCGCCGTCGACGGACACCACCTCGGCGGCGCCGCCGGCTCCGCGCGTGCGCGCCACCAGCAGGTCTCCGGGGCGCAGGTCGAGCTCCTTGACCTGCGCGAGGGACAGGCGGGCGTCCTTTTCGCCCGGCAGGTGGCCGCCGGTCCTGATGAAGGCGGCCTTGTCGCGGATGTCGAGCAGGCCGGACACCTGCTCGATCCGGCCGTCCGGTTCGCCGGTCGGAGTGCGCCGGCGCGTCCTTTTCTGTGATGCCTGCGAGGTGTTCCTCGCGGGCGCTTCGATGGTCAGAGTCATGATTTGTCCTTGGGGATGGGCCGCACGCGGGGCTGAGCCGGTCGGCGGGAACGCGCCGGAGGCCGTACGACGGAGTCGCACAGGGGATCGTCGAGATCGCACGGAGGAATCGTCCGGACATGCCGGAACACCAGGCGGCGACGGCGATGACCTTCGGCCGGGACCTGCGACCGATCAAGTGATCGGCGCGAGATGCCTGCCCTCAGCGGGGCGGCGAAAGATGAGTTGAACGGCTCTGGAACGGCGAGGGATCGAGTCGACCTCGCTGGAGAGCCACTTACAACATAACAGCACCGACCGGTCCCCGCGCAAGCCCGATCGCTGATCCCGGGCGGGAACGCCGGCGGAAGATGATGGTCGATGGCGGGGTCGGCCAGGGGCGATCGCGGGTGCGAATCCCGCCGGAGGGTGTGCAGCCCAGCGCCTGTACATGTCGGTGGGCGCGGTCAAGGCGCACATCTCCAGCGCGCTGGCCAAGCTCGGGCCGGCCAACCGGATCCAGCTCGCCGTGCTCGCCCACGACGCGTGGGAGTGATCCGCGGGTCCCTGCCGTGCCAAGCTGGGGGCAGGCGTCCAGAGTTGGGGGAGTTCGATGTCATACGCGGCCAGGCTGATCGCCGGTGTGGAGGTGGTCCCGCTCCGCGACGCGGTGGGCCCGATGGGTGGTGAGCTTCGCACGCCGCTGCGGGAGAAGTTCACCGGGTGGTCGGCCGAGCATCGGGCCCTGCTCGACGGCGACGAATGGATCCTGCACTTCCGGTGCTACCTGCTACGCCTGCCCACCGGGGGGACGGTCCTGGTGGACACCGGGATCGGCGGGGCGGACTCGCCGGCGGCCAACTGGGCGCCCGTGCCCGGCGGGCTGGTGGCCGAGCTCGCCGCGGTGGGCCTCCAGCCTGCGGACATCGACACGGTGGTGCTCACCCACCTGCACAGCGACCACGCCGCCGGGGCCGTCACCGACGGGGTTCCGGCCTTCCCCAACGCCCGGCACGTCCTCCAGCGGGCCGAGATCGACTGGATCGAGGGCGCCGGGCCGAACCCGATCCTCGAACGGGTCCTGCGCCCGCTGACCGGGCTGGTGGACGCCGTGGAAGGGGGGGCCGAGGTGGCCCCCGGCGTGCGGGTCTTCCTGGCTCCCGGCCACACGCCGGGCCATCAGGTGGTCGAGGTGGGCCCGCTGACGCTGACGGGCGATGTGATCCTGCATCCCGTCCAGCTCGCCGACCCGGCCATCGGCTACGTCCACGACGAGGACCCGGAGCGGGGGATCGGGACGCGGCAGGCGCTACTGCGCAGGGCGCGTGGCCGCGGCGGGCTGATCGGCACCGCCCACTTCCCCGAGCCCTTCACTGAGCTCGGCGATGAGCCTGCGCGCCTTGCCCCGGTAGCGCAGCACCTGGACGGCGCCGATGATCCAGATGGGGTACTGCATGGCGAACGCCAATCGGTAGGCGGAAAGGCCGGTGCCGCCGCGCAGGTCCAGGCCGATGCCGATGAGGGCGATCAGTGACATGGTGGCGGTGAAGCCGCCGCCGTTGACGATGCCGGTGGCCACGCCGATGCGCGCGCTCGGGTTGAAGGTGCGGGCGTAGTCGAACCCGATCATGGAGCCGGGGCCGTTCCAGGCCAGCACGATGACCAGCGCCACGAGCAGCCACAGCGGCGCGCGTCCCGGCCACAGCAGCACCGTGCTCCAGGCGGCGGCGGTGGAGCCGATGACGATGAGCACCATCCGCGACCGGTGGAAGGGGTGGCGGCCGGCGAGATAGCCGAGGACCGGCCCGAAGACCATGCCGGCCAGCGTCATCGCGCTCAGCAGCACGCCCGCCGTCTCGGGCCGCAGTCCCTGGCCCTCGACGAGGAACGGGTAGCCCCACAGCAGAAGGAACGCGGCCGAGGACGACTGGGTGGCCGCGTGGGTCCACATGCCGAGGCGGGTCCCCGGCTCGGCCCACGCCTCGCGCACTTGTGGCCGTTCGGGCGCCACGGCGGGGCGGGAGTCGCGCAGGGCGGCCGCCACGAGCATCAGGGAGAGCGCGCCCACCGCGGCGGCGGCCAGGAACGTGGGCGTCCAGCCGTACCGGTGCAGGCCCTGGATGAGCGGCACGGCGGAGGCGATGGCGCCGAGCTGGCCGAGCAGGCCGGTGAGCTGGGCGATCAGCGGGTTATGCCGGCCCGGGAACCAGATGTTGACGAGCCGGATGACGCTGATGAAGGTCATGGCGTCGCCGCAGCCCACCAGTACCCGCCCGCCGATGGCTTCCAGCAGCCCGCCGGACACGGCGAACAGGAGCTGGCCGCAGGCCATGACGCCGGCGCCGATGAGCAGCATGCGCTTGGAGCCGAGCCGGTCGACGAGCATGCCGACGGGGATCTGCATCCCGGCGTAGACCAGGATCTGGAGCATGGCGATCACCGACAGCCCGGTGGCGCCGACGCCGAGCCGCAGGCCCGCCTCGATGCCGGCGACGCCGAGCGACTGGCGGTGGAAGACGGCGACGGCGTAGGCGAGAACGCCGGTCGCCCAGATGATCCAGACCCGTCCAGGTGTTCTTTCCCCCGCCATGAACGATATTTTACTGTTTGTCCGTTTGTAGATCACGACCGGGCCCGCGGCGCGGCGCCGCGGGCCCGGGTCCCCCTGCCCGTCCCCCTCACGCCACGGGCACGGGAGTCTCCTTCCGGCGAAGCGCCGCCTGCTCATCGTCCTCGTCGTCGCCGTGCGAGAGCTGCGGCAGCCAGTTCAGCCAGCGCGGCAGGTACCAGTTCCAGTCGCCGAGCAGCTTCATCGTCGCCGGCAGCAGGACCGCGCGGACGATGGTCGCGTCGATCAGGATCGCCGCCGCCAGGCCGACGCCCATCTGCATGAACGTCAGCAGCGACAGCGTCGCGAACGTCGCGAAGACGGCGACCATGATCAGCGCCGCGCTCGTCACGACGCCGGCCGTCGACCTGATGCCGAAGGCGACGGCGTCATCGGTGCGCATCCCCCGGTCGAAGGCCTCGCGGATCCGGCTGAGGATGAACACGTGGTAGTCCATCGACAGGCCGAACAGGATCACGAACAGGAACAGCGGCAGCCAGTCGGTGATGTACCCGGTCGAGGTGAAGCCCAGCACGCCCTCGCCGTACCCCTTCTGGAAGACCAGGACGAGCACGCCGTACGCCGCCGCCACCGACAGCAGGTTGAGCAGGATCGCCTTGACCGCGACCACCAGGGAGCGGAACGAGGTCAGCAGCAGCAGGAAGGCCAGCAGGAGCACGAACCCGAAGACCAGTGGGATCGTGCGAGCGAGCTGGTCGTTGAAGTCCATCGAGCCGGCGGTGTTGCCGGTGACGTGGGCCTCTCCGACGCCCGAGAGCGTCGCGGGGAGCACCTCCTCCCGTAGCGAGCGCACCGCGTGCTCGGCGGCGGTGCCCTCGCCCTTCAGCCCGATGGAGATCCTCGCCACCGTCTTGTCCGGGTTGACCTCCACGCCGAAGGGCTCGTTGGCCTCGCCCGTGGCGAACGCCCGCCGCTTGAAGTCGTCGATCGCCGCGGTGACGGCCGGGGTCGTCACGTCCGGCGCCTTCAGCACGACGACGGCCGGGTCGTTCCCGCCCGGGAACGCCTTGTCGATCCTCTTGAACGTCTCGGCGATCGCGTAGTCGCCCTGCAGGTCGTCGATGGACTGCGAGCCGGTGCGCAGCGCGAACGCCGGCACCGCGAGCCCGACCAGCAGGCCGCCCGCGACGACGGCGGAGACCAGCGGGCGGCGCAGGACGCCGGTGAGGACCGCGTTCCAGAACCGGCCCTGCCCGTCGCGCCCGCCGAGCTTGCGCGCCCAGGTGATCCTGCCCCGCGTCAGCACGCGCACGGTGCCGTGGATCACCCGCGCGTCGATCTTGTCGCCGATCAGCGAGAGCAGGGCGGGCAGCACGGTCAGCGAGCCGATCATGGCGGTGAGGACGACCAGGATCGTGCCCTCCGCGAAGCCCATGAACGTGCCGTTGCCGGTCAGGAACATGCCGGCCATGGCGACGATGACGGTGATGCCGGAGATGAGCACCGCGCGTCCCGACGTCGCCGCCGCGATCTCGATGGCGCGCCGCTTGTCACGGCCCTTCGCCCGCTCCTCCCGCTCCCTGCGGATGTAGAACAGCGAGTAGTCCACGCCGACCGCGAGGCCGATGAGCAGCATCAGATTGGGGGTGGCGTCGTCGACGTGCAGCAACTGGCTGGTCAAGCCGAGCAGCCCGGTGGCGGCGACGATGGCCGTCATCGCCAGCGCGAGCGGCACCAGCGCGGCGAGGATCGCCCCGAACGCCGCCAGCAGGATCCCGAAGGTGATCGGCAGGGAGAGCTGCTCGGCCCGGACGAAGTCCTTGTCGATCGCCTCGCCGATCAGCTTGTTCGCGCTCGCCCCGCCGGCCTGCTCCACCCGCAGGTCGGGGAATCTCTCCTGCACGCCCGCGACGGCGGTGAGGACCGGCTGCACCCGGTCGTCCGCGGTGTCGGCCGCGCCCTTCATGTCGAACTGGACGAGCGTGGTGTGCCGGTCGGCGGTGACGGGCGAGGGCTCCTTGTCGTACGGGGTGCGCACGTGCTCGACCTGGCCGGTGGCGGTCACCGCGTCCCGCACGCCGGTGACGGCCTCGCGGAACCGCGGGTCGGACACCGTCAGCGAGCCGTCCTTCGACTGGATCAGGACGACCTCGCTCGCGACGTCCTTGAAGGCCGCGCCGTCGAGAATGCGGCCGGCCTCCCGGGAATCGCCGTTCTGGCTCTCGTAGCCCTTCATCTTCGCCGTTCCCACGGCGTTCCCGGCGAATGTCGCCACCGCCACGAAGGCGACCCAGATCATGAGCGCCGCCCAGCGGTGGCGGGCGCTCCACCCGCCGATCGAGGCGGCCAGATTCCTCCGGCGTCTCATCCCGTTCTCTCCTGCCATTCGTTTTTAATTTCGAAGGTAGAAGCGGGAAAAGCCCGGTACATCGGCCGTGGAATCCAGAGAGGGATCCTGCGAAGGGGGTAGGACGCCGTGGAACCGTCCCTCTTCAGGTCTACGGGTCAGCCCCTAAGGGACGGGTGGGGATGGCCTCGGCACTATGGTCGGAAGCATGGTCGCGATCTCGCCCGACGAGTTCTACGCTCGGCTCAACAAGACCCTCGCGGGCGCCGGCGCGTTCATCACCGACCCCGACGGCCGGGTGCTGCTCGTCAAGCCCAACTATCGCGCTCACTGGCTCTGGCCAGGCGGTCACGTGGACGAGGGCGAGACCCCCGACCAGGCGTGCGCCCGGGAAATCGTCGAGGAGCTCGGGATGGCCCTGCCGGTCGGCAGGCTGCTCGGCGTGCACTGGGTGCCCCCGTTCGGCGACCGCCCGGTGCCCCTGGTGCACTTCCTGTTCGACTGCGGGAGCCTCGCCGGCTGTGACGGCCTCGTCCTGCAGGAGGAGGAGCTGGACGAGTGCGGCTTCTTCGACGAGGACGAGGCGAGGGCCCTGATGCCCTCCTACCTCATCCACCGCCTGCACGCGGCCCTGGACGCCAGACGCCACGGCACGACGTTCTACCTCACGGAAGGCTCCCACGAGTACATGCCCTGACCGCCCTGTCCGGCCGCTGCCCGCGAAGGCAGGATCGGTTCATGAACGGGTGCCGGGGGACGACGGCGTCCGGAAGCGCCGCGGCGTCCGAGATCCCGTCCGGGCACGCGATCTCGATCAGCGGCGCCGATTCGTCCGGAAAGAACACCTTCAGCAGCGGCGACCGCTCGGCCGGGTAGAACAGGCGCAGGCCGATCTCGGCCGTACCCACCGGCGAGCGTCCATGGATCGGACACGACCCCCTCGGTCGGCGCCCGCTTCCTGCGCGCGCGCTTCACCCTCCTGGCCTTCATCAAGCCCTGAGCGCCCCTGTCGCCCGCGATGAGGACCCCGAGGCGTGGTGACAGATCTGAGAGTTGACTCTCACGAATTGTGAGAGAATACTCTCACGTCATGGACTCTGATAATCCTCTGGGCGATGTCGAGATCACCGATCCGCAGACGATGCGGGCGTTGGCGCATCCGGTGCGGCTGGCGATCCTCGACCATCTGCGGCGGTACGGGCCGGCGACGGCGACACAGCTCGCCCCCGACGTCGGAGCGACGCCATCGGTCACCAGTTGGCATCTGCGGCACCTGGCGGGCTTCGGGCTGGTCCGCGACAGCGAGCCCGGCCGAGACCGCAGGCAGCGGCGGTGGGAGGCGGTGGCGCGCGGCTTCCGGTTCGAGACGCCCGACGACGAGGAGGGCAGGCCGGCCGCTCGGATGCTGCTCCAGCAGATGATCCTCCGCTACGGAGACCTCCCGAACCGATGGGCCGCGGAGGTCGAGCCCGAGCTCGATCCGGTCTGGCGGCGACTCGCCGGTCTCGCCAACACCCGCGTCGTCGTCTCGGCTGAAGAACTCGCCGCCATCGAGGATGGCATCGAGCGGCTTCTCGCGCCCTACGTGACCCGTGACCCGGCCGACCGGCCGGCGGACGGCCGCGGCGTCCAGCTGATCCGTTACGTCCTGCCGGAGGGGGCAGGTGAGCGGACCGGTGGGACGCCGTGAGCGCTCCGGTCCCGGTGTCACTGTGGCGTGATCGACGGTTCCGCCGCTTCTGGGCCGGTCAGTCGATCTCGCAGTTCGGCGACCGGATCTCCGAACTCGTCCTGCCGCTGATCGCCGTGGGGACGCTGCACGCATCGGCCAACCAGGTGGCGTGGCTGACCGCATTGATCTGGACCCCTAACCTGCTCGCGGCCCTCCTCGGGGCCTGGGTCGACCACCGCGTCCACAAGCGCCGCCTGATGGTTCTCGCCGACCTGGCGCGCGCCTCGGTGCTTCTCACCATCCCGGCCGCCTACCTGCTCGGGACGGTGACCATCGGCCACCTGTACGCCGTGGCGCTGGTGATCGGCGCCGGCGCGGTGCTGTTCAACACCGCCTATCCGCCCTTCTTCGCCCACCTCGTGCCGCGCTCGTCCTACGTCGACGCGAACAGCAAGCTCAGCGCCAGCCGTTCCGCGTCGTACGTCGCCGGCCCGGCGATCGGTGGTGCGCTGGTCCAGGCGATCACCGCTCCGCTCACCATCATCACCGACGCGCTGTCCTTCCTGGCGTCGGCGGTGCTGATCGGCCGGATCCCGATGGACGAGCCGAGGGCCGCCGACGACGTGGCGGCGCTCTCGCTGCTGCGGCGTGCCGGGAAGGGGCTGGCGTTCGTCGTACGTCACCCGGTGCTGCGGGCAGGCCTCGGCTGCGCGGCGACCGTCAATTTCTTCACCTTCGTATCGGGGAGCGGGCTGACCGTGCTGTTCGCCAGCCGTGTCCTCGGGCTCTCCGCGGCGACCATCGGACTGGCGTTCGGTGTGGGCGCGTTCGGCGCCCTCCTTGGTGCCGTGATCGCGCCGAAGGTCTCACGACGCGTGGGCGTGGGGCGCAGCATCGCCGTGGGCGCCGTCCTGTTCCCGGCCCCGATCGCGATCGCCGCCGCCGCGGACGGCCCTGTCTGGGTCCGGGCCGGCGCCCTGGCCGCGGCCGAGTTCCTCTCCGGTATCGGGGTGATGCTGTTCGACGTCAACCTCAACTCCCTCCAGACCGCTGTGATCCCCGATGGCATGCGCAGCCGCGTGGCCGGCGCGTTCAGCATGATCAATTACGGCGTACGCCCCGTCGGCGCCGTCGTGGGCGGCCTCCTCGGCACCTTCCTCGGCCTCCGGACCACGTTGATCGTCGCCGCCGTCGGCGGGGCGCTGTCGCTGCTCTGGCTCCTGCCCTCACCGATACCGCGCATCCACAGCCTGGCCACGCTCAGGCCGGGGGATGCGGCCGGTGGCGTGGAGATGGCCTGTGCGGAGACGGCCCCCTGAGCCGAGGTGTGGCTGAGGGGGCCATCGCGGTGGCAGGCCGGGGGTTCAGGACGCCGGGCGGCTCTTCTCCAGCAGTTCCTGCTCGAACCAGGAGATGGTGCGCAGGAGCCCGGTGGTCACGTCGATCTCCGGCCGCCAGCCGAGCCTGGCCAGGGCCAGGGACGTGTCCGGCCGGCGTACGGCCGGATCGTCCACCGGCCGGTCGACGAACTCGATCGGCGAGGAGGAGCCCGCCAGGTCCCTGATGGTCTGGGCGAGCTCGAGCATGGACAGCTCCGACGGGTTGCCGATGTTCACCGGTCCCTCGAAGTCGCTGTCGGCGAGGGTGAGCACGCCTTGCACGGTGTCGTCGACGTAGCAGATGGACCGCGTCTGGCTCCCGTCGCCGGTGACGGTGATCGGCCGGCCGTGGACGGCCTGGCGGACGAACGTCGGGATGGCCCGCCCGTCGTGCGGCCGCATCCGCGGGCCGTAGGTGTTGAAGATGCGCACGATGGCGGTGTCCACGCCGTGGGACTGGCGGTAGGCCGTCGTCAGCGACTCGGCGAACCGCTTGGCCTCGTCGTACACGCTGCGCGGGCCCACCGGGTTGACGTTGCCCCAGTACGTCTCGCGTTGCGGATGCTCCAGCGGGTCCCCGTACACCTCGCTCGTCGAGGCCAGCACGAAACGGGCGCCCTTCTCGCGGGCCAGCCCGAGCGCGTGCAGCGTGCCGAGGCTGCCGACCTTGAGCGTGGCGATCGGATGGCGCAGGTAGTCCGTCGGCGAGGCCGCCGAGGCGAAGTGCAGCACCAGGTCCACCTCGCCGGGCACGTGGACGTAGCCGGTGAGGTCGCACTCGATCACGCGGAACCTCGGCCGGCCGATGAGGTGCTCGACGTTGACCGGCGAGCCGGTGAGGAAGTTGTCCATGCAGATGACGGTGGCGCCCTCGGCGAGCAGCCGCTCGCACAGGTGAGAGCCGAGGAACCCGGCGCCTCCGGTGACCACGACCCGGTGTGCTCTCATCGGACGCCCACCTCCAGCAGGCCCATGGCGGCGTCGAGCACGATCTCGACGCCGATCTCCAGCAGGCCGGGATCCGGCCGGTTCCCATGCGGGTCGCCGTGCCGCCCGGACCACAGGGCGACGTGGCGGCCGGTCGGCGGCGGCCCCCACTGCCGGGGCGACACCGGCCCGAAGAGCACCACCGATGGCGTGGCGAAGGCCGTCGCCAGGTGCGCGACGCCGGTGTCCCCGCAGATCACCAGGCGTGCCCCGGCGACGAGCCGCGCCAGGTCGCGCAGGTCCGTACGGCCGGCCACGATCTGCTCGACGGGGAGCCCGGCCAGCGTGCCGGCCCGGAACGCCAGGGATCGTCCCGCCGCGTCGCCGGTGATCAAGACGCGGTGACCCGCGTGCTCCAGGGCGGCGGCCACCTCGGCGAACCGCTCCACCGGCCAGCGCCGCGCCCGCGAGGCCGCGCCGGGATGCACGATCACGTGTCCCTGCCCGTCCCCGCCCGCCGTGTCAGGGACGGGGACCTGGCCGGGCAGGAGGCGGGCCGGGTCGAGCAGGAGGTCGGCCGGGTCGGCTGGGAGGCCGTACCACTCCAGAAGCGCGCACCACCTGCGCACTTCGTGCATGCTCTGACGCCATGGCGGGCCCTCCAGGCCGGGGAACTCCGGGTGGGCGTGCGTGAGCAGCCGTCCGGGACGGGTACGAGACAGCGCGGCGACGCTCTGCGGGCCGCGCCCGTGCAGGTTCACCGCGACGGCGGGCCGGTCGAGCGGCACCGGTCCCGGGCCGGACACGTCGAGCAGCTCGTCGACGGCGTCGAAGAGCGAGACCAGGCCGGCCAGGGCGGCGGGCGCGGCGAGCACGAGACGGTGGCCGGGATGGGCGCGCCGCAGCGCCCGCAGCGCGGGAACGGCCGTGAGCAGGTCGCCGAGCCCGAGCCCGCGCAGCACCAGCAGTACCGGGTGGTTCAGGGCCATGAGGTCTCCGTGGACGGGCAGACGACGAGCTCGCGGACCTCGCACCCGCGAGGCTGGCCGAGCGCGAACAGGATGGCCGCGGCGACGTCCTCGGGCTGGTTCAGGCGGGCGTCCGGGCCGGGACGGTACTGCTCGTCCCTGTCGTCGAAGAAGCGCGTCCGCATGCCGCCCGGCACCAGCAGCGTGACGCCCACCTGCCCGGCGAGCTCGGCGGCCAGCGCCCGGGTGAAGCCGACGACGCCGAACTTCGCGGCGCAGTACGCCGTCGCGTCGCTCACGGCGCGCAGCCCGAGCGTCGACGCGCACGTCACGACGCGGCCGCCTGAGCGCACCAGGTAGGGCAGGGCGGCGCGCACCACCGACACGGTGCCGAGGAGGTTGACGCCGATCACCCGTTCCCATTCGGCCGCGGGCACCGCTGACAGCGGACCGCACCGGTCGACGCCGGCGGCGGTCACCACCCCGTCGAGGCCGCCCGCCCGCCCGGCCAGCTCCCGTACGGCCTCTTCGGCGCGCTCACGGTCGGCGACGTCGGCCACCACGTGGTCGACACCGTCCTCGGGCGCGTTGACGTCGATCACCAGGGGCCGTCCGCCGATCTTGGCGACCGCGGCGGCCGTGGCCTTTCCCAGGCCCGACGCCCCACCGGTGATCAGGATGTTCCCGACCATGCTCGTTTCTCCTCGCTGCGAAGGGGGGCCGTACCCGACCGTGTGGACCGCCAGGCCGTCCGGAAAGCCGGATGCCTTGGATCACCGACCGCACGCCGTGGGCGTCAGACCACCTCCTGGGCGGCGGCGATGAGCCCGCTCGTCGAATGGCCAGGCACAGTGGGCAGGACGACGATCTCGCCGCCGGCGCGGCGCACCGCCTCGGCCTCGGGCCAGTGCGGCGGCCAGCCCCGCGACGTGGACGTTCTGGTCGCCCGCGTCGCCCCCGCCCACGGCGGCCAGCGGGTTGGCGTGCTCGGATACCAGAGCGATCCTCATCGCGCCCCCTCCGTCACGCCGCTCGGGCCCCGGCCGGAGCCGTCCCGCTGGGCGGCGATCAGCCCGAGGACGGTGCCGACGACCTCGTCGCTCGATACCGACGACAGGCACGGATGCCCGGGGATCGGGCACACCCGCGCCCGGCTTCCCTGGCAGGGGGCCCGCTGGTCGCCCAGCAGCACGACGGGCACGCGGTACGGCGCCCAGCGCTCCGCGGGCACGACAGGAGCGAAGAGGCTGACCACAGGCGTGCCGACCGCCGCGGCCAGGTGCGCGGGACCGGTGTTGGCGACCACGACCGCGGATGCTCCGGCGAGCACGGCCGCCAGCTCGGGGAAGGTCGTCACACCGCCGAGGTCGGTGCCGTACGCCCCGGCGACCTGCGCGGTGAGCGCCTGCTCGTCCGGGTCGCCGGTCACGACCACACGCAGCCCGGCGAGCGCGAGATCGCGCACCGTCCTCGCGTGGTGCTCGGCCGGCCATGCTCGCGCGGGCGCCGAGGTGCCGGGGTGGACGACCACGTAGCCGGGCGGCCCGGTGAACTGGTCCACCGAGGGGAGCGGGCGGCGCACCGCGAGGGCGCCGTCGTCGCCGGGCGGCAGCTCGAACCCCGCGGCACGGGCCAGGCCGAGCATGCGCTCTGCCTCGGGCACGTCGACGGTCTCGTCCACGATGTGCCGGACGTCGAGCAGGGATCCGGGGTAGTCCTCGCTGATGGCGGCGATCCGCGGCACGCCGGCCAGTCGCAGCAGCAGCGCCAGCGGAAGGGACGACTGGTGGAACGACGTGAAGATGACGGCGAGCTCCGGGGCCGCCTTCTCGGCCAGGGAGGCGAGCCGCTCCACGTGCGGCCGGGTCAGCGGCAGCGGGTCGGGGTCGATCCACGGCGCACGCCACTCCAGCACCTGGTCCACTCCGGGCAGGAGCTGGGCGGCGGCGCCGCCGTTCGGACCGGTGAGCAGCACCACCTCACGGGCGGACGCCGCGACCGCGCGGATGGCGGGCCCGGCCAGCAGGACGTCGCCGGCGTTGTCGAGCCGAGCGACGAGGACGGTTCCGAGCCGCGGCGTGCCTGCGGCCATCCGGCTCCCGGCCATGGGCGCCGTCCCGCGTCCGATCCGGCCACCGGCCTCGGCCGCCGTCCTGCGCGCGGTGCCGGACTGGAGTACGGAACGGATTCCCCGTGCGGGCCCGGTCACCGGCGTACCCGCAGTTCTCCTCGGAGACGGTGCGCGCAGGCCACGGGCGGGATGATCACGCTGGTCACGGTCATCCGCAGGACCTCCTCGGGCGTACGGGGCCCTGGGGCCAGCCGTGCCCAGGCGAACTCGGCGGTGAGCGCGAGCCAGCCCAGCCCGGCCATGGCGCCGAGGGCCGGCAGGTAGCGCGCCTGGTGTCCGCCGCGCCCCACGGCGACCAGCAGGGCGCACGACACCAGGCCGAGCGCGGTGGTCACGGCGTGCCGGGAGAGGCGGCCGGGAACGCCGTCGACGGCGGCCCGCCAGCCCGCCCCGTGCACCCGCCGCATCAGCGCGTCGTCGGCGTTGCCCCGCTGGGCGCGCACGCTGCTCCAGAACCCGTCGTCGCGGACGGGGTGCAGGGTGACGCGCTGTCCTTTGGCGAGCTCGAATCCCGCCTTGAGCAACCGCAGCGCGATGTCGGCGTCCTCGCGGTAGGCGTGCGGGAAGCGTTCGTCGAAGCCGCCGATGCTCTCCAGGGCGGACCTGCGGTAGGCCATGTCGGCGGTGGCCCAGCCGGCCTTGGTGAGGGCGACGGTGTTCCACTCGGCGTCGGTGGGCCGACGCCCGACCGGCAGCTCCACCCGCAGGCGTCCCTGCGAGCCGGCGACATCGTCGGGGAGGTCGGCCAGGTCGGCGATGAGCGCGTCCTGCCAGCCGGGCTGGGGCACCACGTCGTCGTCGAGGAAGGCGATCCACGGCGTGCGGGCGGCCCGCCAGCCCGCGTTCCTGGCCGTGGCGGGTCCGCGCCCGCCGGTACGCAGCACCTGGACGTGGCCGGGCACCTTGAGCGCGGGGCAGAAGCGCGGGCGGTCGTCCACGACGATGGTCTCCACGTCGGCGCCGAGCGCGGCGAGGACGCGGTGGAGGCTCCGCCGGCCGATGGTGGGGATCACAACGGTGATCATGCGGCGAACACCTCCCCCCGCCGGACGAGGTACGGCCCGATGGCGAGCACGTCCACCGGCGCGGAGCCGAAGCACTCGAGGGCGTCGCGCGGGTCGTCGACCATGGGCCGGCCCGCGGTGTTGAGGCTGGTGTTGACGATGACCGGTAGCCCGGTCCGCGCCTGGAAGGCGTCCAGCCAGGCGGCCAACTCGTCCTCGGTCCATCCCCGGTCGAGGTCGGCGCCGGTCATGAGCGCCTTGGCGTAGCCGCCCCAGTCGACCGGCTCGACGCGGAAGCCGCCGTCCACGACCAAGGCTGCCGCCGGATCGTGAAATATGGCGTTGATCCCCAGAAACCGCATCGGCTTACCTCCGTAGGGCCGCAGGAGTCTGGTTACCGAGCGAAGCGACTGACAAACGCCGCTTTGCGCATAAGTCGAGGTGGAAAGGGATGAATCTTGAACTTTGTCACTGTGTGTAGTGGCTGGCGGTGCTTTGTCGCCGCACTGAGCCGGACGGCCGGCGCCACGGGAAGACCCGCCGGCCGCAGGACCGGGCACGGCCCCGGACGGCTCGCGAAAAAAGTTCGCCCGGAATGTCTTTCTGGCTCGCCGCCGGTCGACGCCTGAGTGAAGGCGGGTTCGAAGCCCGCCGGAGGCGAGACCGCGAACCGGAGAGGGAAGATCATCATGGAGAAGGTCATTTCGAGGGACGGCACCCCGATCGCGTTCGACCGGTCCGGTGCGGGACCGGTGGTCATCCTGATCGGCGGCGGCCCCACCGACCGGTCGGCGAACACGCCGCTGGCCGAACTGCTGGCCAAGGACCTCACCGTCTTCAACTACGACCGTCGCGGCCGGGGCGACAGCGGCGACACCGCGCCCTACGCGGTGGACCGCGAGTACGAGGACATCGAAGCCCTCATCGCCGAGGCCGGCGGATCGGCCCTGGTGTACGGCACCTCAGGCGGCGGGATGATCGCCCTGGAGGCGGCTGCGCGCGGCCTCGGCATCAGCAGGCTCGCGGTGTGGGAGCCGCCGTACATCATCGAGGGCAGCCGTACCCCGGTGCCCGCGGACTACAGGGACCGGCTGGTGCGAGCGCTGGAGGAAGGCCGCCGGGGCGACATGGTGGAGCTGTTCCTCACGGCCGCGGTCGGCATGCCCGCCGAGTTCGTCACCCCCATGCGCGGCATGCCGTTCTGGGAGTCGATGGAGGCCATAGCGCACACCCTGGTCTACGACGCCACGCTGACCGGGGACTTCTCGCTTCCCGCCGAGCGGCTGGCCTCGGTCGCGGTGCCCACGCTGGTCATCGACGGAGGGACGACGCCGTGGCTGACCATCGGCGCCGAGGCGGTCGCCGGCGTTCTCCCGGGCGTGCGGCGCGCCACGCTGCACGGCCAGCCGCACAACGTCGACCCCGCCGCCATCGCCCCGGCCCTGCTGGAGCACTTCTCCGCCTGACGCGGCACCCCCGTGGTCTGGGCTTGACGTGGCACCCGCGGTGCCGGCACCACACGCCGGCACCGCGCGGGGGCTCAGTCGGCGGTCCGGTGAAAAGAGAGTGATCGGCGGGTTCTTCGATCACTCTCGACGGACAACTGGCTACGGCATACTGTATTTTTCATGGCAGGTGAAGAGCGACACAGGCCGATATTTCCGACTCCCCATGGTTTCCTCAGCCGGTCACGCACCGTCGCACCGCCGACCTGGAGTCGCTGGCTGATTCCCCCCGCAGCGCTCTCCGTCCACCTCGCGATCGGCCAGGCCTACGCCTGGAGCGTGTTCAAGCCCCCGCTCGAGTCGGCGCTCGGCCTCACCGGCACGCAGAGCGCCCTGCCGTTCCAGCTCGGCATCGTCATGCTCGGCCTGTCCGCCGCCTTCGGAGGGACGCTGGTCGAGCGCAACGGGCCGCGCTGGGCGATGTTCGTCTCGATGACCTGCTTCTCCTCCGGCTTCCTGCTGTCCGCGCTCGGCGTGGCCACCCGGCAGTACTGGCTGGTCGTCCTCGGCTACGGGCTCGTCGGCGGAATCGGCCTCGGCATCGGATACATCTCACCGGTGTCCACGCTGATCAAGTGGTTCCCCGACCGGCCCGGCATGGCGACGGGCATCGCCATCATGGGCTTCGGCGGCGGAGCCCTCATCGCCTCGCCATGGTCCACGCAGATGCTCGAGGCCTTCGGCACCGGCACCGGCGGCATAGCGACGACCTTCCTCGTGCACGGCCTGGTCTACGCGGTCTTCATGTCCATGGGCGTGCTCCTGGTCCGCGTCCCGCCGGACGGCTGGCTCCCGCGCGGCTGGACGCCCGCGAAGGTCGCCGCCCGGCCGCTCGTCACCACCGCCGACGTCTCGGCCTGCAACGCGATCCGCACGCCGCAGTTCTGGTGCCTGTGGATCGTCCTCTGCTGCAACGTCACCGCGGGCATCGGCATCCTGGAGAAGGCCGCGCCGATGATCCGTGACTTCTTCTCCGGCACGGCCACGCCGGTCGCGGTGGGGGCGGCGGCGGGCTTCGTGGCGCTGCTGTCCCTGGCGAACATGACCGGGCGCATCGTGTGGTCGTCCACCTCCGACCTGATCGGCCGCAAGAACATGTACCGCGTCTACCTCGGCGCCGGCGCCCTGTTCTACCTGGTGATCGCCCTGGCCGGGAACACCTCCAAGCCGCTGTTCATCATCTGCGCGCTGGGCATCCTGTCCTTCTACGGAGGAGGATTCGCCACGATCCCGGCATACCTGAAGGACCTGTTCGGCACCTATCAGGTCGGGGCCATCCACGGCCGGCTGCTCACCGCCTGGTCCACCGCCGGGATCCTCGGGCCGCTGATCGTCAACGCCATCGCCGACGCCCAGAAGGCCGCGGGCCGGTCCGGGCCCGCGCTCTACACCACATCCCTCTACATCATGATCGGCCTGCTGGTGGTGGGCTTCCTGGCCAACGAGCTGATCCGCCCGGTGCACCCCGTCCACCACGCCGATCTCGCAGCAGAGGCCGCCACCCGCCAGAAGCCGATGGCCACCAGACAGGGAGACGCCTGATGCCCGACCACCCCGACGCCTCCCCGCCTGACACCACCGCGGCCACCGGTACGACTCGGCACACTCCCCTCATGGTCCTGACCTGGGCCTGGGTGGGCCTCCCCTTCGCCTACGGGGTCTACGAGCTGTTCCAGAAGCTCACCCAGCTCTTCGCCGGCTGACCGAGGTCATCGCCGGGTCCGTCCTCGATCCCCGGCCGCGGCCGGGCCCGTCCGCGATTCCAGTTCGATGGCGAGCGGAGCCGCGGTGAACATCGAGGAGTAGGTGCCGACGACGATGCCGATCAGCAGCGCGAGGGCGAAGTCCGTCAGCGAATCACCACCGAGCAGCGCCAGCGCGGCCAGGATGAACACCGCTCCCATGCCCGTGTTGATCGTGCGAGGAAGGGTCTGCAGGATGGCGCTGTTCGCCACGCGGGCGAAGACGGCCTTCCTGTCGGCGGTCCGCAGCTCGCGTATCCGGTCGAAGACCACCACCGAGTCGTTCACCGAGTAGCCGATCACCGTGAGCAGGGCCGCCAGGAACACCCCGTCGATCGGCTTGCCCAGCCAGGCGAAGACGCCGATGAGGATCAGCACGTCATGGGCCATCGCCGTGACCGCCGCCGCGCCGAAGGTCCAGCGGAACCGCACCGCCAGGTAGGCCATCTGGGCGGCGAGCGCCACCCCCAGGGCGACCAAAGCGGCCCTGCGCAGCTCGTCGCCGAGGCTCGGCCCGATCAGCTCGTCGCGGACCGTCTCGGGGGCCCCTCCCAGCTCGCCGATCGCCGCGGCGATCCGCGCCTCCTGGGCCTCCGTGAGCCGGTCCGTACGGACCGTCAGGTCGCCGTCCCCGGAGGCCTGCACGACCGCGCGGGGAAAACCCGCCTCGGCGAGCGCGGATCGGGCGCGGTCCGGATCGACGGAGGCGGCGGTGGAGTACTCGATCAGCCGCCCCCCGGTGAACTCGACGCCGAAGTCCAGCCCGCGTACGGCGACCCCCGAGGTGGCGAGGACCAGCGCGGCGGCGGACCCCGCCAGCCAGCGGCGCGGATGCCGCATCAGATTCGGGTTCCGCGCCGCCAGCCGTTCGCGGACCCTTCCGGCGCTCGCGACGCCCGTCAGCCATGGCCGCGCCCGCACCGAGCGCCTGGCCACGGCGTACTCCGCGAGGACGCGGGTGATGACCAGCGCGCTGAACATGGAGGCGAGCACGCCGATGGACAGCGTGACACCGAACCCCCGCACCGAACCCGAGGCGAGGAAGAACAGCAGCCCGGCGGCGAGCAGCGTGGTGACGTTGGAGTCCGCGATGGCGCTGAACGCGTTACGGAACCCCGCCGCCAGCGCCGCACGCAAGCTCCCGGACCCCTTGGATCCGCGGCCGGCGGACGGTGGCGAGCCTTGCTCCCCGCGTGGGCCATCGGACGGTCGTGACGAGGTGTCCCCCGCGTCCCTGCCGCGCCGGGCTGCGTACTCCTCCCGGGTGCGTTCGAAGACCAGCACGTTCGCGTCCACGGCCATGCCGATCGCCAGCACGAAACCCGCCAGTCCCGGCAAGGTCAGCGTCGCGCCGATCGCCAGCATGGCGGCATAGGCGACCAGCCCGTAGCAGGCCAGCGCCAAGGCGGCGAGAGCACCGAACAGCCGGTAGACGGTCACGATGAACGCGCAGGTCAGCGCGGTGCCGATGATGGCCGCCCACATGCTCGCCGCGATCGCCTCGGCCCCCAGGCTGGGGCCGACCGTGCGCTGCTCGACCGTCTCGACCGGCACCGGCAGCGCGCCACCGGTGATGAGCGTCGCCAGCTCCCGCGCCTCCTCGTGGCCGAAGCCGCCCGTGATCTGCGTCGAGCCGCCGAGGATCCCGGTCCGGCACGCGACCGAGGGATCGACCTGGGGCGAGGAGACGATCTTCCCGTCCAGGACGATCGCGACGCGGCGGGCGGGGTCGCCGGGCGCGGCGCACGCGGCCTCGCCGGTCAGCCGCGCCCACGCCTCCTCGCCGGCGCCGCGCAGGTCGAGCGCGACGAACCAGCCCGGTCCCGCCTGCGGATCGGTCGCGGCTTCGGCGCTCGCCACCTCCCCTCCGCTGAGCGCGGCAGGCCCCAGGCGCAGCCGTTCCCCCGACGCGTCGGCGAGGACCTGCTCGGCCGGGCTCCGCGCGCCGTTCTCAGGTCGCGGCGTGGGAGCGGCCGCGCCGGCGACGCCGAGAACGGGATGGAAGGTGAGCTGCGCGGTACGGCCCAGCACGTCGGCGGCCTGGCGCGCGTCCTGGAGCCCGGGCAGCTCGACGATGATCCGGTTGTCCCCGGAGCGGGCGAGGTTGGGCTCGGCCACCCCGAGCGCGTCCACCCGGCGGCGCAGCACCTCCAGGGTGCGGTCGGTGGCCGCCGCGTCGGCCTTGGCGGTGGGGGAGTCGCGGGTCTCCAGCACGATCTGCGTGCCGCCGCGCAGGTCGATGCCCAGCCGCACGGGCGTCGTCACCGTGAGGTACGCCGAGACGGCGATGACGCCCAGGGCCACGATCGCCCTGACCCGCCCCGCGCGCCGGCCTACGGCCTTGCCGGTGGCGCCACGCCCGGCCTGCCCACCGCCTGCTTCGGTCGCTCGACTCGAGGGTGCCATCAGCGCATCTCGTGCCGGCGCTGGCAGGCCACGCAGTTCCGGGTCAGCGGCCGGATCTTCAACCGCTCGAACGGGATGCGCGCGCCACAGCCCGTGCACCGGCCATAGTCCCCGCCCTCCAGGTTCGCGATGCTCTGCCGGATCTCGGCGATCGCGCGATCGGTGGCGGCGATGTCGGCGAGCACATCCTGCCAGGACACGCCCTCGGTGCCCGCCGCCTCCATCGAGGCCTTCAGACTGCTGAGCTGGTTGGTCCGCCACAGCAACTGCTCATGCAGCTCCTCGCGGATCGACTGAATCTGCACGCTGCTGAGCCGGGTGTTCTCTTCGCTGATGGTCATGGTTCGAGGAGTCCTTTCAGTACGAAGGTGTGAGCCGGATGCGCCGGACCGGCACTGTCCACCGGCACGCCCGAACGGCCGGACACGGACATGTGAGAACGGCGAGTCACGGGCACGTGCGGGTCGCGGACACGTGAGAACGGCGAGTCACGGGCACGCGAGATCGGCGCGTCACAGGCGTGCCAGAACGGTCAGACCTCGGACGGTGGCGTGCTGCGGTTCATTGGCGGCGGTGACGGCGACGCGTAGCTTCCCCGCCATGACGAGCCGGGTCCGCACCGTGCCGAGATCGATGTCGGCACGGTTCCCGGGTCCGAGAAGGTGTCCGTAGGCGTTCATACCGCCACCCGGTCCACGTGAGCATTGCGGCAGGTGGCGCACTCCTGTATGTGCGGAGCGCGGAGGAGCTGGTCGAGAGGGATGAACGTCCCGCACCGCCGGCACGTCCCGTACAGCCCGCGGTCCATCCGCACGATCGCCGCCCGCATCTTGACGACGGTCACGCGCGCGCGACGCGCGCGCTCGACGAGCGCTCGCCGGGAAGTGGTGGGCTCGTTCGCAAGGAGCCGCTCGCCGAGCCGGTCGAACTCCGCCTCGGCCGCGCCGAGCCGTTCCTGTAGCAACGCGCGCAGCCGCTCGAGCTGAGCGACATGCCGCTGGTAGTCCTGCATGAGCGTGTTCACTGACCTGATGTCCGCCATGACGACATCGACTCCTAGCCTCGGCTGGCCTGGACGGAAGGAGATGACGCGCGCCGGTGAGGGCCCGGGTATGACCCCGGGTGTGGCCTGATGGGCGCGGCGTGCGCCGAACCGGATACGGCTCGGCGAGACCCTGTCGAGTGGCATGCGACCTTGGGAGGCGGTCGCCGTGGCCAGTGGCCTTGCGACCGCGCGTCAGGGCGCGTCACCGGTGGAGACCGGCGCACGGCCCTGCCGCCGGCCGGGCCGTGACTCGACAGGCGATCAGAAAGCAGAAGAGGCTTGCTCGCGAACGTTCCCAAGGAGTACCCGCCGCAGAGGACGCCGGAAGGCCCGACACCACGGCCGGCCATCCCGACCCCACCACGACGAGCCGCAGAACGGCATCACCGGCGTCACCGCGTCTCGGCGTACGACCTGACGGTGTCACCGCGTCGCGGCGTACCGCCTCAGGAGGTCACGCCATACGGCGATCCATCGGGCCTGACGGCGATCGATCGGGAACGTTCGAGAAAATCCGGCTAGGCCAGGGGAGGACTTCGCGAGTCCGGGGGTTGATGACCCGCTCGCTGCGGAGTGAACTTCGCTCCGGGGTCGCGCCAGGCGAGCCAGAACGGCGACTGCGTGCCCGCCGGATCAAGAAGCGGCGGGGAGACGGGCTGAGAACGGCCCGGCAGGTGTTCCGGCGTTCCGACGGAGGCGGACGGCGCGGTCGACGGCTGCTCGACCCACGCTCCAGGGGCCCACACCTCGGTTGCCACATTGGTGTGCCGCTGGGCGGGGTCGCTGCCGTACCAGGCCGGAGCCGAGGCGATCAGCACGAGAGCGAACAGCAGCAGACCCACCACCGTCGAAACGGCGGTGGACCGACCCGCGGCCCGCCACGAACGCCCCATGAGCCCGACCATAGCCCAGCCGGCAGAAATATGCGCATACCCCTGCAGCGACCAACACACCCCTTGTACCGCTCGGTGTGGTGGTGTGTGAGGCGCCGGGGCAGTGGGAGGTGTGCGGCGATTTCGGCGCCGCTGTACGGCGGCCGGCCGGCGAACGTGTCAGCTGGGTAGGACGAGGCCGGACTCATAGGCGAAGATCACTGCCTGGATGCGGTCGCGCAGGTCCAGTTTGGTGAGGATCCGGCTGACGTGGGTCTTGGCCGTGGTGTCGGAGATGAAGAGCTCCGTGGCGACCTCGGCATTGGACAGGCCTCGGGCGATGAGCCGTAGCACCTCAAGTTCGCGCGGGGTGAGGGTGTCGAGGGCGGGCGAGCGGCGTGGGAGGGGCGCCTTGGCGAAGGCCTCGATGACACGTCGCGTCACTCCCGGTGTGAGCATGCCGTCCCCGGCGGCGACCACTCTGACCGCCTCGATGAGCTGCTCGGCCGGGGCCTCCTTGGTCAGGAACCCGGCGGCGCCGGCCCGCAGCGCCTCGTACACGTACTCGTCGAGGTCGAACGTCGTCAGGACGATGATCCGTGTCGGCAGCCCCGCGAGCCGCCTGGTGGCCTCCAGGCCGTTGAGGTTGGGCATCCGGATGTCCATGAGCGCGACGTCCGGGGCGAAGGTACGGACGGCCCGTACGGCCTGCTCGCCATCGCCGGCCTCCGCCACGACCTCCATGTCAGGCTCGTCGTCGAGCACCAGCCGGAAGCCCCGCCGCACCATCGCCTGATCATCGGCGACCACCACACGGATGCTCATCGTTCGCTCCCGGTCAAGGGCAGTATCGCGCGTACGTGGAAGCCGCCGTTCTCGTGTGGTCCGGCCTCCAGCACTCCGTCGTAGAGCGCCGCCCGCTCGCGCATCCCGATGAGCCCGTGGCCGGTGCCCGCACCGAGCGGTGTGGTTCCCTTGCCGTCGTCGTGGACCTCCAGTTCGACGGCCGTGCCGTTCCATCGGATCGCGACCTGCGCCCGCGCGCCCTGCCCGCCGTGCCGGAGGGCGTTGGTGAGCGATTCCTGCACGATGCGGTAGGTGGCCAGCTCCATGCCGGCGGGGAGCGGGGAGGGCGTGCCCTCGACCGTCATCTCGACCGCGAGCCCGGCTTCGCGCATCTGCTCCAGCAGCGGCGGCAGCCGGTCGAGCCCGGGCTGCGGGGCGAGCGAGAGCGACTCGTCGTCCGCGCGGAGGATGCCGAGCAGCCGCCGTAGTTCCCCGATCGCGCCCCGCCCCGTCTGCTCGACCTCGGCGAGCAGCTCGCTGTCCTCGGGCCGATCATGCCGCAGGCGCCGCCGTACGACGCCGGTCTGGACGACCATGACGCTGAGGCTGTGGGCGATCACGTCGTGCAGCTCCCGGGCGATCCTGCCGCGCTCGGCCAGTACGGCGCGCTGCGCGTCATCGGCACGCCGCCTTTCGAGCCCGGCGGCCTGTTCCTTGAGCAGTTGCGCCTCCTCGCCACGCTTGCGGATCAGGTAGCCCAGCGTCCAGGCTCCGCCGAACAGCACGCCGGTGAACAGGTAGTCGCCCGCGCCGCCCCGGTTGGGATCGATGGCGAAGCCGACCAGCACGAACGTGGTGACCAGCGCCGCGCCGATGACGGCGTCCCTCAGCGGAGCGTTGTTCGCGACGGAGTAGCAGACCACGAGCATGGCGAAGAAGGCGTAGCCGCTCTCGAAGTTGTGGGCCACCGGCGCGAAGGCGGCCACGATGAGCAGTTCGGCGGCGACCACGCCGAGTGGCCAGACCCGCCGCCACGCGATGGGAACGACGGTGGCCGCGGCGGCGAGCATGTCGACGGCGGTGAACGAGGTTTCGGTACTCGTCAACGCCTCAAGCACGGCGGCGATGGCGAGCGCCCCGGAGACCGCGACATCGAGCCACGGCGGCCGGGGCGGGATCAAGCGCATGGCGCTCACGATAACTCCGGGCATCCGACATCCGAATCGTCCGCGTGGACGACGCCGGGATCGTCGGTCCGCCCGACGACTTGAGC
The DNA here is from genome assembly GCF_023276435.1 of Sphaerisporangium perillae. GTDB lineage: Bacteria > Actinomycetota > Actinomycetes > Streptosporangiales > Streptosporangiaceae > Sphaerisporangium > Sphaerisporangium perillae. The sequence continues at coordinate 13,382 of NZ_JALLPO010000025.1, read as the reverse complement.
CGTACGCGCGACCTACTTTGGCGGCCTCGCACATCGAAGGGCCGGCGGCGGTCTCCCGCAGTGGGGAGGCCGCTGACGGTCTCCCTTACCAGGGATTCCGTCGCCGGCCTCGCACATCAAGGAGGCTCCCATGTCCACACCCGCCGAGGACTTCCGTCGCCGCTTCTCCGGCGCCTGCCTGATCGCCGGCCCGCTCGCGATGGCCGTGGCGATGGCACTGAAGACCATTTCGGGCGGTGACTCCCGGACCATCCTCAACGAGGTCGCCGCCGATCCGGGCAGGTTCCAGCTGTCCACCCTGCTCCAGTTCGCGGCCGCCGTGCTCATGCTGCCTGGCCTCGCCGGGCTGCTGCGGCTGCTGTCGGGCCGGGGCGCCGTCCTCGGCCACCTCGGGGTGGGGCTGTTCGCGCTCAACTTGTTCGGCAACCTGGGCGACGCGGCGAACTCTTCGGCACTGTCGGCCTTGGCCGCGGGCGGCGTCACCGACCAGGAGGTGGCGATCGCGGACGCGGTCGCGGGGAACGCCGTCTTCATCGTCATCCAGCTCATGGTGCTGGTCGGGCTGCTCGGTTTCATCCTGCTGGCGGCCGCTCTCTTCCGGGCGCGAACGGTCCACCTGACCGTCCCGGCGCTCCTTCTCGCGACCGTGATCTCGTTCTTCCTCCCGGTCACCGAGGGGGTGGGCGGCATCCTGCTCGTCCTTGCCTTCGGTGCGGTGGGGCTCCGCTTCCTCCGCCCCGGACCGATCGCCGTCCCCACGCCGGCGTAGCGCCCCACCGGCGTAGCCCCACGACGGCGTAGCCCCCATCGGCGTAGCCCCACACCGAGGGACGTGCCTCAGCGAGTGAGCAGGTCGATCACGCCTGTGGTGCCCTCGTCGGCGTGGCCGTCAGCGAGGCGGCGCTCCATCAGGGCCATGAACGGGGTCAGCAGTTCGGCGCTGACCCCCTGCTCCTCGGCCGTGCGCAGCAGCGTCGCGTTGCCCTCGACCATCATGGCGAGGTTCGAGACCACGTCTTTGGTGTAGTCGCCGCTCTCGAGGTGATCGGCGATCCCGTACGCGTAGGAGGCCATCGCGGTGAGCCAGCCGACGAGCAAAGGGGCGAAGCCCTTGGGCGCGATGTCCTCCTTGCGGATCAGCGCGAAGGCGTGCGAGACCCCGGCGAACATCCCGGTCATCGCGCTCAGCAGTGCCACGTCGTGGAGGGCGGCGAAGCCGGGATCCTCACCGGCGTACATGGTGCCGGCCGGTATGGCCAACGCGCTCTGGTGGGCGTCGAAGAGGGCGCGAGATCCGCTGTAGAAGATGTAGCCGCCGGATCCCGGCGCTCCGATCATCGGCGGGACCGCCATGATCCCACCGTCCAGGAATCGGGCGCCGCGCTCAGCGGCCCACTCGGCCCGAGCGCGGGCCTGGGCGGGGGTGCCGGTGGTGAGGTTGACCAGGTCCTTGCCCGTCAGATCGGCGTCGGCCAGGGCCTCGCCCACCGAGGCGTCGTCCAGCAAACAGACCACCACGAGGTCGTTCGTGGCCACCGCGCCGGCGACCGTCCCGGCGACCTTCGCACCTTCGGCGGCGAGCGGTTCGGCCCGACTGGAAGTGCGGTTCCAAACGGTCAGCGGATGCCCGGCGGCGAGCCACGCGCGGGCGAGCGCGGTACCCATGTCGCCGAGCCCGAGGAGGGTGAGCCCGGACTTCTCGAAGCTGCTGTGTTCCATGCTGGTTAGGCTGGTCGCAGGTCCCGGAATGATCAAGTACGCACTTTGAAGTGCGTGGTTACGCCGGGGTGAGCGAGCAGGTAGGAGGGGTGGGCCATGGCGACCGTGCGGAGGCCGGGGGCGTACGTCTGCGGGATCGACGCGGCGATGGAAGTGATCGGCGGCAAGTGGAAGGGGTTGATCCTGTGGGCGCTCAACGAACAGGCGTGCCGCTTCGGCGAGCTGCGCAGGCTGTTGCCGGGGGTGACCGAGAAGGTGCTCGCCTCTCATCTGCGGGAGCTGGAGGTGGACCGCATCGTGCATCGCGAGGTGTACGACGAGGTGCCGCCGCGCGTCGAGTACTCGCTGACTCCACTCGGCGTCTCGCTCAACGAGGCGCTGGCGCCGCTCGGCGCATGGGGACGGGAGCACATACTCGGCGGCGTTGAGGGCGCTCACCACGCCCCGCACTAGGAAACGTCCTGCCGCTCACCGGTCGTTCGGGGCGGCTCGCCGGCCGTCGCGGGCGGCTCACCATGCGCCCCGTAGCTCGCCGCGGACGTCGAGCCTGCGCGGCTATATAGATTTCTCTGGCAAGTCCTTGTGGCGGCGGCGCGCGAAGGTGGTGAGCGCCAGCCACGGCACGCCGCAGGCGGCGGTGATCACTGCGCACATGACGAGCGACAGCGGGGTCAGATAGGCGAGAGCCAGAAAGACCAGGGGGAGGAGGATCAGGCTGTCGAGCAGCGGGTGGGCCTTCGACCACGCGACCACGCGGTTGTAGGCCAGGGATACCAGCGTCAGGGATCCGTACACCACCCCCGCGAGAATGCCGACCGCCAGGCCGTGCTTCTCCGTGAGGGCGATGGTCAGGTAGATGTCGATCGGGATCAGCAGCAGGCCGAGCCACACGGACGGCCTGCGCCAATCGAAGGTGGGCTGTGCGGACGGCGCGGGGGGAGCAGGTGTGGTCACGGAAGCCTCCCTGGCTTTCCTGATGAAAGGCGGCGTTCCATTCCCCGCCGCCCGGTCTACACCTCAGTCATAGAGCCCCCCGCTTGCATGCCGCTTTCACCTGTCTGGGCGGAGGCGTGGCGCTGGAACTCCCAGGGGTCGTGGGCGCTGAGGACGCTCACCTCGTCGCCGTGCAGGCGGACCAGCTCGCGCAGGCGGGCGTGGTTGCCGAGCCTCAGGGGCCGGTCGACCTCGGTGATCTGCTGCAGGATGTCCAAGCCCGGGTGGCCGTGGGGGTGGTCGGGGTCGATCTCCCCGTGGAAGTAGTAGGCGTCACCGCAGTGCAGCAGCCACCGGTCGCCGTCGGGCACGGCGATGGCGCTGTGGCCGAGGGTGTGGCCGCCGAGCGGCACGAGCAGGACCTCGGCCGCCACGTCCTTGAGCGGGCGTACGGCGTCGAAGCCGAACCACGGGTCTCCCTGGTGCCCGGGATAGGTGACCCAGTGCGGCCGGTGCGCCCAGTGTGCGGGCCGGTAGCGGACGCGGTCCTCCGGGTGGTGGCCGGGGGCCGCCATCGCCGCACGGTGCTCGGCCTCGCGCAGGTGGACCTGGGCCCAGGGGAAGTCCGGCAGGCCCCCGGTGTGGTCGAGGTCGAGGTGGCTGAGCACGATGTGCCGCACGTCCTCCGGTTGGAAACCCAGCTCGCGTACCTGGTGGAGGGCGGTCTCCCGCTCGTCGAGCACCGGCTGGGCCCGGTCGAGGAACTCCAGGCTGAGCGTCTCTTCGGGCCGCGCGATGTCGGGGGTGCCCAGCCCGGTCTCGACCAGGATCAGGCCGTCGCGGTCGGTCTCGACGAGCAGGCAGTGGCAGACGGCGCGCGCGGGGGCGAGGGGGCCGCCTTCGGTGCCTTCGGTGCGAGAGCTTGCTTCGACGGGGTCGATCTGGCGCATCGATCCGCAGTTGAGGTGGTGGATTCGCACGGAGGCTCCTTTAGATAACGAACGTTCGTATGTAATTGGCGAACGATCGGTAGGTTAAGCTGCCTTCATGAGTCCGCGCAAGTCCGCCGTCGAAACGGTCGCCACCCGCACCAGGATCATCGAGTGCGCCCTGGCGATGGCCTCCGCCGAAGGGCTCGAAGGGCTGACGATCGGCCGGCTCGCGACCGACCTCGGCATGAGCAAGGCAGGAGTGATCGGCCACTTCGGCACCAAGGAGGCGCTGCAGCTCGCCACCCTCGATGCCGCCGTCGAGGCGTTCCGCCTGCGGGTTCCCGCCAGGGCCGTGGGCGCGAAGCCGGGGGTCCAGCGGCTGGCGGCCGTGTTCGGCGAATGGATCGACTACATGCAGGACGGTAAGGCGCCGGGTGGCTGCTTCGTGACCTCGGTCGCCACCGAGTTCGACGGGCGCCCGGGGCCGATCCGCGACGCCGTACTGGCGGCGCTGTCCAGTTGGTCCGCGTATGTCATCGGTGAGATACGCGCGGCCGTCGACGCCGGTGAGCTGCCGCCGGAGACCGACGCCGACCAGCTCGCCTTCGAGCTGCACGGCGTCGTCCTCGCCGCCGACCAGGCCATCCAGCTCCACCACGACCCGGCGGCCCCCACCCGCGCCCGCCGCGCCATCACCCGCCTCCTCACCACCGGCGCCCACGGGTGACCCCTGTCCCCCTTCAGCCCGTGTCCCCTCCATGGGGAACCACGTCAGCCTGAGGTCCGCTCCACGGGGGACACGTCAGCCCGTGGTCCGCTCCACGGGGATCCACAGCTGGGCGTCCGCCTCCTTCCCGTCCTGCGACAGCCGCGTGCGCGAGATCTCCGGGCCCGGCCTGCTCTGGTACGGATTGGACGGGAACCACTGGGTGAACACATCCCGCCACAGGTACTGCAGCGCCTGCGGGAACGCGCCCGAACTCTCGAAGACCGCCCACGTCCCCGCCGGGACGGTGAGGCTCTCCATGTCCTCGGGCGCGTCGGCGCTGGTCACCACGGCGTGGTAGTAGTCCAGCTCGGTGCCCTCCTCGCGGCCGCCGGCGATGTTGTCGCTCACGTTGACGATCCCCTGCGGCTCTTGGTCGGAGAGTTCCACCATGCGCCGCACGGTCTCCTGGTCGATGCTCCGGATGAATGCGACGATCGCCGGGTTCATCCCCTCGTGGACGAGGGGGACGCGCGCCTTCTTCCCCACCAGACGGAACTGCTCCTTCTCCACGACCCGATAACGCATGCTGCCGCTCCCTTCGACGATGAGGCGGAAGGACATCCGGGGCTGGGAGTGCAGAGCCGCACCGGTCCGCCTGGCCTCACCAGGGCCGACGCCGTGCATGGCGCGGAACGCACGGGCGAACGCCTCACTCGAGCCGTAGCCGTAACGCACTGCGACGTCGAGCAGCGTCCACTCCCCGGCGAGTACCTGAGCGCTCGCGACGGTGAGCCGCCTGCGCCGGATGTACTCCGACAGCGGGATGCCCGCCAGAGCCGAGAACAGCCGCCGGAAGTGGTACTCCGACGTGGCGGCGATCCGCGCGAGCTCGGCCACCTCGATCCGCTGGTCGAGGTTCCGCTCGATGTGGTCCATGGCCTGGTTCAGCCGCTCCAGCACCCTCGCCCCCTCCTTCCCTTTCCGACACCCACGCTAGGCAGCACCACCCCGCCGGACCCGACATCCTGTGCCCGGTTCGGTCGGGGGTGGTCGTTGGACTACGGCAGACTGCCGTCATCGACGCGGCCGCGGCCGGTCTGCGCGAAAATGGGACGAGCGCTATGGGGGACAGGCCGTTCGAAGGGGTTGATCATGAGTGAGGAGCCGGTCGAGGTGGCCACCGGAACAGTGGTGGAGTGGAGTGACGACGAGGGCTGGGGCTTCCTCCGGTCCGCCGACGTCCCCGGTGACATTTTCGCCCACTTCTCGATGATCACCGGGGTTCAGGGGTACCGGACCCTCGCGCCGGGTCAGCGTGTCCGGTTCACGTGGGAGCGAGCCCGGCAAGACGGCTTCGATTTCCGCGCGATCGACGTGTTCGTGGGCGACGACCTCACGCCCGGCACACCGGACGAGGTCGACGACAGCCTTGGCGGCGGTGCTTACGAGAGCCACCTGCGAATCCAGTTCGACCCCCCGTCGGAGTAGCCGGCCGCAGGCGGAGGCCATGGCCTAGGCGATGCCGAGTCGGTCGAACGCGGCGGCCACGCTCGGGCCGAGCGCGGCCGGGTCGCCGGCGGGCGCCGACTTCGGGGTTCTCCGCGATCAGCCGCTGGTCTCGTCGTGGAGTTCTACGACGGCCACCGATTCGTCGGCATGGTGCGCTTGGAGCCTCAGGACGGCCAAGGCCCGCTCGACGCTGTCCCGTGGCCGATCGGGATAGGAGTAGAGCAACAGTTTCTTCGAGTACCGGCTCAACCTCGAGTGGAACGCCCTCGCTTCGTCCGGTGACACCTCGGTCAAGCGGGATGCGGCGAGCAGGCTGAGGAGGTACCGCCGTCCTGCCGCCCACCTGTCGACCTCGAAGAGGTCGCCGCTGACCAGGTCGATGTCCGTCCCCTCGAGAATCGCGAACGATCGCCGGACCTTCGCCGGATCGATTTCGACGCCGAATCCGCGAAGGCGCCCCGGCGCACGCGAGGCGATCGCTCGGAGCAGGGCGCCGTTGCCGCATCCGAGGTCGGCGATGTTCCCTTCGCTTTCCCCAAGGCAGGAAATCGCGGCCTTGACGATCGGGGCGTGCAGGCGCCGCATTGCGGACAGGCTCTGGAATCCGTTGTCCCGGTATTCATCATCGGCGCGGGCATCGACACCGACGCCTTCGGGCGACGCGGTTTCGGCCGGTGCGGTTTCGGGTGAGGTGTTTTCGGGCGAGGCGCGGGGGCGTGTCGACGACGGGTTCTTGAGTTCGATCGAGATGGGGATGGGGCCGACCCTCAAACGCTTCCGGTACGGAAAGCCCAGCCCGTCCGCCCCTTCGGCGGGATAACGGTCACCTTCGCGTTCGACGGCGTAACGAGTCGCCGTGGCGTCCGTCCGGGTGACGATCTTGCAGACGGGCGTCTTTATCTCGGCGATCCCGTGCAGGGCGGTCCACTGGACAGGCCAGTCGAGAATCTCATCGAGCAGCGCGATCTGCTCACCCACACCGAGGGCGTCGGCGACCTGGCGAAGAGCCTTGCCGAACTCGACGGTGGCCGCGCACGCGAAATCGCAAGGCAGGTGGGGGACCAGGCGCAGGCCCATCCACCGCCACAGGATGTTGGCCTCCACAGGGCCGCCGACGCGTACGCTCCGGACGTCCGGGCCCGATGCCGCGGCGGCCATCTGCCAGGTGGTGTCGACACACTGCCGCTTCACCCAGATGTCGTCGAAGAAGCTCCGGCAGCAGGACGGGTAGCCGAGCAGCCGGCCCATCGCGTCATGGTCGTGGCTCGTCCAGGCGGCATGGAATCGGGCCGTGTCCTCGGGACGCCCGACCACGGTGAGCAGGCCGTCCCGGTCGCCGGCGCCGCTCGGGACCGGCGCGGCACGATAACCGTTGACCATTCCTTCCTGCTTGAGGGGCAGTACCGCGAGCCCGTGACGCACCCAGACCGGGGCGTTGGCGAGAAGCTCCTCGACCGGCATCCGCGAGAGGAAGCACGGGCGCACACCCTCGAGCACGGAATGGCGCTCCACCTGAGACCAGGCGCCGGCGATCTGCCGAATCCTGGGCCCCCAGACGTCCGACGCGTGGTCGCTGACCCAGGCCACCCGGGTGAAGTCGGGAAGGACGAACGGCAGGCGGTCTTCGTAACCGGACCGGATCATGTGCGGTCGGCCACGCGCGCGCGAAGGTCGTTCATGCGCTCGCGCCAGGGACGTGCCGTCTGCCGGCGTGAAAGGAGGGTGGTCATGGTCACCTGCCGGCCGTTGGACCACGCCGCCAGCATCGCACCCTCGATCTCGCGGCGCTCCCGGCTACGGGACACCACGGCTGTCCCTTGGTCGGTGAGTTCTCGCTCGAGGTCGGCGTACAACGTCATCCAGACCTCGCAATGATCTGTGCGGTTGCGCCAATCCTGGTCGATGGCCGTTCCCGGGCACTGTCCCTTGCACATGAGAAAGAACCGGCATCCATTACAGCCGCCCGCCTCGTAAGGGGTGTGGTACAGCGCGAGATACCGTTCGAAGCCGGGTTGGTCGGCCTTCTGGAAGTCGATGCCCTCTTTGTTCGTCCGGCCGCAGTTCGTCCTTTGCCCGTTTCCCTCGACACCGCGTACGGCCTGCGTCGTCAGGGGGTCGCAGCCGTTCCATACGCAGGTGGTGCGATCGTCACGGCCCTGCAGAAGGTCGCGCATGTCCGTGAAGAGGTCGAACCGAAGGCCGGTCAGCTCCGCCTCGAGCGCCCTGAAGGCTCTGAGCGCGGCGATGTTCTCCTCGGCCGAAAGGCCCAGGTCGGCCTTGATCGTCGCGCTCTCGGTCTCGAGCAGGTGCAGTCGCGCATGCCGGACACCGAGGGTCTCGAGGCCACGAACCCAGTCGATCAGGCGGGGAAGGCGATCGGGGGAGGCGTTGCCACGGTGCAGCGTGATGATGAGGCTCGGGGGGACGCCCGCTTCGCAGAGCCGATGTATCGCGCTGAACGTCCGTTCGGTGGCTTGCCTCGTACGGGTGAGGCTGCCGAGGCGGCGAACGTCGTTCAGCTCATCGGGGCCGTCGATGGACACGCCGACGTGGACGTTGTACCTCCTGAAGAGGGTGATGTGCTCGTCCGTCAGCAGCGTTCCGTTCGTCTGGACGCCGCTGCCGCCGAAACGCTCGTAGCCCCATGAAAGCAGATCCGTCAGATCGTCGATCGGCAGCATCAGCGGCTCTCCGCCGAAGACCGAGAACCTTCTGCCTTCCGCCAGCAGCCCGGCCTTCATGCGGTCGAGGTCGTAGTGCCGGGTGATGTTGCCCGCGGCGCGTTGCGGGTCCTGGTAGCAGTAGGTGCAGCTCAGGTTGCACTTGACGCCCAGTGGCCGGACTTCGACTGTCATCCTTGTGTCCCGCCTAGCCTTCGTTCGAGTTCGGCGAGGCGGGCCTCGTGGCCGGCGAGGTGCGCGCCGAGCTCGGCCACCGCCTCTCGCATCCGGCGCTCGACCGCCTGGCCGACTTGGACCTCCCGCTCGACCAGGATGTCCTGGAGTTCGTCCATGTAGCGCTCGAGCCGGCCGATGACCCCTTCGACACCGTCGGCATCGTTGTGCGGCCCGTCGCTGTACGGCTCGTCACCGTGGCCGCCGTCGCTGTACGCATCGCTGTACGGGTCGTCACCGTGCGCCGCGTCGCTGTACCCATCGATGTACGGCTCGTCGATGTACCCGTCGTCGCTGTATCCCTGGTCGCTGTACGGCGGATCGTCGCTGTGCCCCTCGTCGCCGTGCCCGGCATCGTCATGGTTGAGGTCCCCATGAGGGATGTCAGCGTGGTCCCCGTCGTAGTGCTCGTCCCCGTAAGGCACATCGTCGTGCGAGTCGACGTGGAACACATCGCTGTGGCCGGCGTCCAGGTGGTCGTCCATATGACCGTCGTCGCCATGGTTGTCGACATGCCCCACATCGAAGTGGTCATCGGCGTGATGGCCGTCCACATGCGGAGAGTCGATGTGGGGCAGGTCGGCGTGGCCGTAGTCGATGTGGGGGTCGTTCGGCCCGAGGTCCGAGAGCCGTGGCACGTCCAGGGACCGGAGCTTCGTGAATCGCGCGGAACCCGCTCGCGAAGGTTCGTCCGCCAACTTCGACTCCCTCGATTCGGCGCAAACCCAGGATGAAGTCGATTTGACGGTAACCGCTCAACGGTCGGTAAGAAAGCGATCCGGCTGATCGAGCACGGCGGTGGCTCCATCGAAATCAGATTGAGCGGCACCGCTGGAGGCTGGAAGTGTTATGGAGGCACGCATGCGGGTTCCATCCATAGCGGTGGCCGAGGGAATTGACGCCTGGCACGCCGGATGCGGTCGGCGAGCGCGATGGCGGTGGTGCTTACACGAGCCACTTGCGGATCCATCTGGATCCTGAGCCGGAATAGCCGGCGTCAGATGGGTTGAGAGGCGTCCGTCGTCCGGGGCGTCAAGTGCCACCGGCACCAGACCGTCTTGCAGGCTCCTCCTGGATCGGCGAGCGGACGAGCGGGCGGGCCCCTTCTGAGGCCCGCCCGGCTGCGGCGTCAGTTTCCGACGGAACTGCTGACGGTGGTCTCGCTCCGATCCAACAGCCGAATCATGATCTCTGCGATGGGCTCGGTGTCGTCCCCGTGGAACTCGCCCATGTGGTGCCTTTCTGTGAATGGGAAAGGACCCATGGATCGTCCGCCTCATGATTTCGTCGGTCAAGGACCATGACGCCCTGTCACCGATAGCGGCCCGCCCAGGTACGTCCGCGGCTCATCTGCTCGCGAGTTGCCGGAACCAGCGCGCCATCAGAGGTCCGCCACCGCTCGCCCCCTATTTCGTGCCTCGGGACGCGCTGGTCGAGAGGATGTACGGGTACACCCTCAATTGGGCTGGTGGCCCTTTACTTCCCGGGACCGAACCATCTGGCCAGCGCTTCTCGCAGGCCGTCCTGTTCGGATGACCTGCCCAGGCGACATAGCCGTCGACTCACCCTCGGCGGAAGCTGACCCCGTGCCGTTCGGGAGCGGCCGATTCCTTTTTGTGGTGGCCGGGGTCTACATGAGAGAGACCGGCCCGCGCGCCGGGCCGGTCTCTCTCATGTACGCCGAGAAAGAAAGGCTGATCGCCAATGAGCATTCCCGCGACCATGCGCGCGCTGCAGCAGACTTCCCTCAACGGCCCGCAGGACATGCGCCTGATCACCGACGTGCCAGTGCCGAGCCCCGGCCAGGGCGAGGTCCTAATCCGCGTCACCGCCGCCGGCGTCAACTTCGCCGACATCTCGAAGGCTCACGGCACGTTCCTGGACGGCCCGCGGCCACCGTACCTGGCCGGTTTCGAGGCCGCCGGTGAGGTCGTCGCGATGGGCGAGGCGGTGACCGGCCCGCAACCGGGGACCCGCGTCACCGGCGTCGGAAACGGCGCTTTCGCCGAGTACATGGTGCTGCCCGCGGCCGCGGCGATGCCAGTGCCCCCCGGCTGGACGGAGCAGCAGGCGCTCGGCCTGGTCGTGAACCGGCCCACCGCGCTGGCCGCACTCAAGCCTCTGGGCGGCATCACCGCAGGGCAGACCGTGCTGATCCACGCCGCGGCGGGCGCGACCGGCCAGGCCGCGGTCACAATGGCCAAACACTACGGCGCGACGGTCATCGCCGCCGCCTCGCCGGCCAAGCACGAGACAGTGCTGGCACTGGGAGCCGACCACATCCTGGACTCCCTCGGCGGCGACCTCGCCGCCGAGGTGCTGCGGCTGACCGGCGGCGCCGGCGCCGACCTTGTGCTGGAGTCGGCAGGCGGCGCCACCTTCGACGCCAGCCTGGCCGCCGCCAAGCGGGTCACCGGCCGTGTCGTCGTCTACGGCGTCGCAGGCGGCGAAGCCGCGATCACCAACTGGGACCTGGTGTACAAGCACCAGGTCCATGTCATCGGCCTCAACATCGGCGTGCTGATCCAGGCCGCGCCGCAGATCTTCGGCGAGGTCATGGGTGAGCTATCCGCGCTCATCGCCGCCGGCGTGCTCACCCCCGGCCAGCCCACCGCGTACGAACTGGCCGACGGCCCGAAAACGCTCGCGGAACTGGAAACCAGAGCCACCATCGGCAAACTGGCCCTGCTGCCCTGAGAAAACCCCCTCTAGTACCGAGCCGGTGACAACGCACACCGGAGGTTCTCATTACAGGAGTCGAAACAGATGACCGCAACCGTGGACCCGCCCGCCAAGCAGATGGCGCGATTCGTCGTGATGTACGACACCCCCTCCGACGTCGACGCGTTCAAACGTCACTACAACGATGTCCACATCCCGTTGGCGATTGGCCCGCTACGCGACCTTCCGCGGCATGATCCTGCAGCTCGACGAGGTCTGATCGCGGACGCCGCCTCTGCGAGAGGGTACTCGCGTCGTCGATAGTGGCCGAGGCGGGGCCTGGTGTTGTCGGCGGCATCGCCACGTGGACCACGCCCAGGCGTGTTGCAGTACTAGGCTCGCGGCGTGACATCGCATCTGCGGGCGGCACCAGATCAAGACCGGTTCACTGCCGAGACTGAGCGGTTCCGCCGGGAGCTGTTGGCGCACTGCTACCGCATGGTCGGCTCGGCGTACGACGCCGAGGATCTGGTGCAGGAGACGTATCTGCGGGCGTGGCGGTCCTACTCCGGATTCGAGGGCCGGGCGTCGATTCGGTCCTGGCTCTACAAGATTGCCACCAACGTCTGCCTGACGGCGTTGGAGCCGCGCCCGATCCGGGTGCTGCCCTCGGGTCTGACAGGCCCGTACGACGGACCCGATCGCCCGCCGAGTCCCGTTGCGCCGGGCGAGGTCTCATGGCTGGAACCGCTGCCGGACGCATGGATCGCCCCGCCCGCCGACGATCCGGCCGCGGTGATCGTCGAACGCGAGTCGCTGCGGCTGGCGCTCATCGCCAGCCTGCAGCACCTGCCCGCTCGCCAGCGTGTGATCCTCATCCTGCGCGAAGTGCTGGTCTTCTCGGCGGCCGAGACCGCGGAGATCCTCGACACCACCACTGCGGCGGTCAAGAGCGGTCTGCAGCGCGCCCGCGCGCGGCTCGACGAACTGGAGCCCGAGCCCGCGGAACTGCTCGAACCGACCGACCAACGGGCACGCGCGTTGCTCGACGGCTACATCGCGGCCTTCGAGCGCTCCGACGCCGGCCTGCTGGAACAGGTGCTGCGCACGGACGCCACGCTGGAGGCGACGCCGTTCCGCGACTGGCAGTCGGGCCGGGCGATGTGCATCCACATGCTCGACGCGTACGTGCTGGGCACACCGGGCGACTGGCGGATGATCGCGACCACCGCCAACGGCCAACCCGCCGCCGTCGTGTACCACCAGGACGCGGACGGCGCGCTCCGAGCCGACGGCGCCGTGGTGCTGGCCCCCACCGCCACCGGCGTCTCCCGCGTGATCAAGTTCCACGATCCCGCGCTGGTCGCGACGTTCGGCTTCCCGGACGTGCTCGCGCACTGACCCGCCAACGGTTACAGCCGGAGCCGACCGCGTACACGATGCGCTCCGGCCGATTCCCGCTGCGCTGCTGCTCTTCCGGCACGGCCCAGCCCTCCGCGGCGACGGCCGCGACCACGTTGTAGTTCCACATCCTTGGAAGTGGAACAGCACCGGCAACCTCAGCTCGGCAGACGGCACCGCGCTGCAGATCTGGGACTGCGCCATCAGCGCCAACCAGAAATGGCCGTACCGGCCTCGACCAATCTCTTGACCAGACCTGTTCCCTCGGTGTTGAATCCAGGCCATAAATAAAAAAGAAACCTTCTTGTCGGTTTCGGAGCTGGCCCCCTGAGCTGCGAGAAGGAAGGCCGAGGGGAGGTCCGAACGCGCATCACGGCCCTTAGTTGACGTCTCCACCTCTAAGGAAGCGACACCCCACATGCATCCGGAACCCCCCAGCCGTCTCCGTCTCCGATTCCGGCCGCTTGTGGTCGCCCTCGCGGCGGCCGTGGCCCTCCTCGCGACCGGCCTCTCCCCCGCCTGGGCCGCCACCGGCCAGATCACCGGGTACGGGGGCAAGTGCGTCGACGTGGCGGGCGCGAGCAGCGCCAACGGCGCGCAGATCCAGCTGTACACCTGCAACGG
>NZ_JALLPO010000024.1 GCF_023276435.1 Sphaerisporangium perillae | reverse complement strand
ACAGCGCTCACGTCCGCCAGTACCTGTGGGGCGGGCATTTCTGGTCCGGCTCCTACTTCGCCGCAAGCGTGGGCGGCGCACCGCTCACGGTCCTCAAGCAGTACATCGAACAGCAGAAACAACCCGCCTGAGCTGACCCGCTCACGGGCGCGGAAGGCTAGAGCACGCTCGCGCCCTAGCGGGCACTCCCGCGTGGGCCTTCACCCCCGGCGTGAACGCCGGAGCACTGGCCCACAGTTCGGTAGAGCAGGTCCCCGGCGTACTTGGCCACCGAGCCGTCGAACGCCGCGCGGATCCCCAGCCCCGCGATGACCGTCGCCCCCGCGGCGACGAAGGCGACAAGCCGCGGACGCACCATCCCGCAACGATATCGCCGGCGATCCGGACAGCGCTCACCGCGGCGTATCCCGGAAGAACGGTCAGAGAGACCGGCCGTCCAGCCCCCGACCAGCGCTCACCGCGGCGTGTCCCGGAGGACGGTCAGGAACCCTGACTGTCCAGCCTCGGCCGGATGGCGGCGCCGGCTCATCTGCCGGCTGCCGGGCCGGTAGTTCAGTGGTGGTAGGCGTGGACGACGGCATGTCCGCGGCCCTTGGCGATCAGCCAGCGGTTGACCGGCACGGTCAGCACGAAGGCCAGGGCGAGGGAGAATGCCAGGGCCGCCCAGAACAGGACGCTCGCCAGGCCGGCGTCCATGGCGCCGGGCACGGCGACCATCACGGTGTTGTCGATGATCTCCATGACCGCGATGGAGACGGTGTCGGCGGCCAACGCGACCTTCAGCGCCTGGCGCACATCCAGACCCGACTTCAGCACTCCGCGCATGGTCAGCGCGTAACCGAAGACGAAGGCCAGCGCGATCGACAGCACGACGGTGGCCCCGGAGTGCAGCCCCGCCGCGGTGCCGATGATCATGCCCAGGACTTCGCCGATGGCACAGCCTGTCAGGCAGTGCAGTGTCGCCTGGACGGCGGTGCGCCAGGAGGTGCCGGCCCGCATATGCGCGCTGCCGTGCCCGGCGTGACCACGCTCCGCCTGAGCACGTCCTGCAGGACCATGCTCGGCAGGACCGCGGTCGGCCTGAGCACGTCCGGCATGACCAACTTCAGCGTGATCGTGCTCGGCCTGCGCACGTCCGGCGGGACCATGCTCGGCGTGATCGTGGGCGGAGTGGTCCATGGCGTTGTCCTACCTCTTCCATTACGGGTTACTCGTCCATAGAACCATACCCCACTTGGGTATACGCCTCAAGCGAGCGTGGCCACGCGACGAGGTGAGGGCGGTCGAATGAGCACGCTCGGGGGTCGAGTGAGCCCGGCCCATGATCAGATGCGGGCGGTCGCCAGGTCAGACGACCGTGAGCGCGGGGTCAGGTGTGGGCGATCAGGGCGTAGCGTTCGTCGTCGATGGGGCGGCCCCACAGGAGGGGGTCGATGAGGAGCTCCACCCGCAGGTCGGTCACCAAGCCCCGGAGCGCGTCCGCGAGGACGCTGGACGCCACCCCGCCCATCCAGGGGAGGCTTTCGGCTCCCTCGACGTAGGCGGGCGCGTCCGGTGGCATGTTCCACCGGCCCTCGACCAGCACCAGCCGGCCGCCGGGGCGCAGCAGGGAGATCCAGCGGCGCAACGCGGCATGCGGATCGGGGAGGGTCCACACCAGGTGCCGGACCAGCACGGCGTCGAACCGCCGCTCCCCCACCGGCGGATCGCCGGCGTCTCCGACCATGACCTCGGCTTCGGCGCCGGCGAGCTTGGCGCGGGCATGGGCGATCATCCTCGGGGACAGGTCGACGCCGACCGGGCGGTGCCCCTGCTCGGCCAGCAACAGGGTGAGCGACCCCGTGCCGCACCCGAGGTCGAGCACCGACGACCGGCCACCGGGCAGCCACTCGCGCAGCCGCCGCGCCCACGCGGCTCGCACCCTGGTGTCCCGTAGCCCGTGATCGGCTTCCTCGTCGAACCGCCCGGCCGCGGCGTCCCAAAACCCGGCGATGGAAGACGGCGATGTCATACGGGCATCATCGCAACCATCACCGACAGATTCACCGGGACGCGGCGGACGAGTTCAGCGGGACGCGGCCGTCGAGGAGGTCAGTGGGGCCCGGGGGCGGAGGCGGCGGTTCGGTGGGCGGGTGGTTCAGGGGGATGAGGGGGTCGAGGTGTAGTCGTGGAGGGTCAGGGGTGGGCGTCCGCCGATCCGTTCGATCGCCTCGGTCACCTGGTAGAGGTCGTGGCCGCTTCCGATGACCCGGAAGAGCTCCCACAGGTGCGAGAGGTGCTCGACGGCGACGGTGTCGTCGTAGAGCGCCATCGCCTCGCGCCGCCACTCCTCAGGGTCCTGGTCGACGTAGGTCAGACCGCCGCCGAAGGTCTTCGCCGCCTGCCCGATGGTCATGATCTCGCCGGTCAGCCGGCAGATCGGGTCGGCCTCACCGGCGGGGGCGGTGAGGAGCCCGGCCGCGACCCGGGCGACGTCGGCCGCCGCGACCAGCGGCAGCACGGTCTCGGGCGACCCCAGCGGGAGCCTGAGCTCCCGCCCGCCGCCGGCGTCCGCCACCACGGCGAGGTTCTCGAAGAACACCGCGGCCCGCAGGTGGACCGCGCCCACCTCCGCCCGGTCGAAGACCTGTTCCGACACCCAGTGCCGCCGCATGTGCGGAGTGCCGGCGTAGGGGTCGGCCGCGAGTTGCGACACCTCGACCACCTGCTCCAGCCCTTCGCGCCGGGCCGCCGCGGCGAAGACGGCGGTGGCGTCGAGCATGCCCTCGGTGACCGGATAGGTGAAGAACGCCCGGCGCACCCCCTGCAGGGCCGGGATCACCGAGGTGATCTCCCGCAGGTCACCGACGACGACCTCCGCGCCCCATGACCGCAGCTCGGCCGCCCTGGCGTCGTCCGCGCGCACGAACGCCCGTACGGGCCGGCCGCGTTCGAGGAGCAGCCGTGTGACGTGCCGGCCGGTCGACCCCTGCCGCCCGCCTGCCGCTCCCGTGACCAGTACCGGTTCCATGGTGTCTCCTCGATCGGGTTTCACAGGGTGACGGTGAAGGCGCCGAGCCGTTCGAGCTCGCGCAGGAAGGGCTCGGCGGGGAAGACCTCGGCGGCGCTGAGGACGCCGCTCTTGGCCGCGCCATCGTCGCCCAGCAGACGCATGGCGCCCTCCACCGAGGCGAGCGCGCCGGCCCGCCAGAGGTCGTGCCCGGTGATCTGCCCCGCACGGCCGCCGTGGTCGGTGATCGCCTGGACGGCGACGGTGAAGTCCGTGGCCGCCCGCGCCTCGGCGCCGGCGTCCTCGCTGGTGAACACCTGCTCCTCCTCGAAGGTCCTGGCGGTCAGCATCGCCTCGACGTGGCGGGCGGGGACGTGCCGGGGGATGGTGATGGCCTCGGGGAAGGGCACCGGCGCGATCATCGTGCGGGGCCCGAGGGGCGGCGGGAAGGCGAACACAGCGTTGCGCGGCTCCACGTAGCCGACGCGCAGCGCGCCGTCGGAGAAGCCGATGCGCTGGGTCTCGGCGAACAGCTGCCTGGCGGTGTTCAGTGCTCCGGTGGTCATCCGCCAGCCGGTCACCGCGTAGGCGATCGTCACCCGTTCCACGTCGGTCATGCCGTCGGCCACGGCGGCGGCGAGGAGGTCGCCGAGGCCGCCGTAGAAGCTGAGCGCGGGGATCATGGTGGCTCCGGTGCGCTGGGCCGGCGCCTGCAGGGTGTCGAACACGCGCTTGACGTGGTGCGGTTCGACGGCGTGGTCGATGTAGTGGCATCCCGCCTCGGCGGCGGCGGAGGCGACGGGCTCGCCGGTCACCGAGAAAGGCCCGGCGCAGTTGATGAGGACGGTCGCGCTCTCGGCGAGCTCGCGCAGGGACGCCGGGTCGTCCACCGCGGCCGGGTGGGCGCGGGCGCCGAGCTCGTCGGCCATGGCCTGGAGCGCCGTCGCGTCCCGCCCCGCGAGCACGATGTGCTGGCCGCGGGCGTGCAGCTCGGCGGCCACCAAGCGTCCTGTGTGCCCGGTGGCACCGTAGATTGCGATGAGCGGTGTGGTCATGACCAACTCACTTCCATACCGTGGGTATGTAACTGGAACTCGAACCTACGTTCGCTTCGCGACTTCCGTCAAGAGGGGGAAATGACACGCCGAAGCCAGGCCGAGCGGTCGGACGTGACCACGTCCAGGCTCGTGGCCGCCGCGCAGGAGCTGTTCGGCCGGGATGGCTACGCCGCCACCACGATCGGGGCGATCGCCGCCGCGGCCGGCGTGACGAAGGGCGCCGCCTACCACCACTTCCTCAACAAGGCGACGCTGTTCCGCGAGGTCTTCGTCCGCGAGCAGGAGCAGATCTCCGCCGCGCTGGCGCGTGCCGCCACCGCGGAGCCCGACACCTGGTCAGGGCTGCTCCAGGGCTGCCGGACCTTCCTCGAGCACTGCCTGGACCCCGCCTTCCGGCGGATCGTGCTGCTGGACGGGCCGGCCGTCCTCGGCTGGGAGGCGGTTCGCGAGATCGAGTACGAGCACACGCTGCGGGTGCTCACCGAAGGCCTCCGCGCCGCCACGGCGGACGGCCGGATGGTCGACGGGGAGCTGCGCGTCCGCGCCCAGCTGATCTTCGGCGCGCTGTGCGAGGCCGGCATGCTCCTGGCCCGGTCCGAGGATCCGGCGCGCGCGCTGCCGGCCGTGGTGACCGAGGCGGCGCGCCTCCTCGGCTCCCTCGCCCGCGACCCGGACGAGCACAGGTAGCGGAGCCGGCCCCCTCGGCGACGGCGGCCGGCCGTCCCCGGCGTCCGGCGGCCGGCCACGTTCGCGTCCGGCGCCACACGATCACGTCGGCGGGTGCCCGCGTCGCCCGTTCCGGGCCTTTCCATAGCTCCGGGGTGATCCCCTAGATGGTCATTGACGAAGATTTATTACATGCTATTCATAGATCAAGTCAGAAAATTTCGGTAAATGCACCACCAGATCGGGGGACCCGAGCCGCCACCCTAGGAGGACGCGCATGGCGCGCAGCCAGTCCGCTGACCCACCCGTCGACTTACTCGGTCCCGTCACAGGAGAGGTCTCCTGGTTCTGCTGCGGCTCGGCCTGGGGGCCGTGCAGCAGCACCGGCAGGGGAGCCTGCGGCACCTGCAACTCCGGCAGCATGCAACACGCCTGGCCCAACACCTCCGACGCCTGCTGGGCGATCACCCGGCCTGACAGCTGCGGCGTCGGGCTGTCCCGCAGGACCTGCGGTTTCACCCATCGGATCACGGCACTGTGCAGTGGCACCAGCGTCGTCACCTCCATCGCCGACTGCGGCCCTCAGACGGACCTGTTCTGCGGCGAGCGCAGCTGCTGCGGCGCGACCTGCGCGAGCAACCGGCTCATCGACCTGACCCCCGCCGCGTACAGCAAGATCGCCAGCCTTTCGAGCGGTCTGCGCCCATGCGAGATCTCGGTTCCCTAGGAGGCCGCCGATGACCAGCAGAAGGCAAGTGCTCAAGTCCGCCGTGCTCGGCGGCGGCGCCGGCGTGCTCGCCGCGACCGCACTCGGATCCCTCGGCCCCGAGGCGGCCTTCGGCGCCGCCGCGCCCGGAGTCGCCCCCGGCGCGCCCGACCCCGACTTCGCCGAGGGCCGGATCCGCTCCGTCAAGGACAACACCCTGTTCGTCCTGGGCTCCAACATGGTGTTCCACCGCATCAGGGTCGTCGACGGCACGAGCCTGTGGAAGCTCGGCCCCGTCGCCTTCGACCAGGCCAAACCGGGTGACGGGCTCTACGCCCGGGGCGTCCGCATGCCCGACGGGGTGCTCGCCGCCGAGTCGGTGTGGCTCAACATCGTCAACGTCAAGGGCCACGTACGGAACATCACCAGCGAGAAGCTCCACCTCGACCACAACGGGCAGGAGATCCTCTGTCACCGCGTGGCGGGCAAGTCGGTCGCCGTCTACTCCGACGCTCCGCCCTCCGCCGACCTGTCGCTGCTCCGTGTGGGCCAGCACGTACAGGTGCTGGGCGCCTGGCGGCCGGATACCAACCAGGTGGACATCGCCACCGTCTTCTCCCCCCACTAGGAGCGATGCATGAACGGGATCGCCGCGCTGCAGCCGTACGTGATCGGCCTCTTCCTCCTGTGGGCGGGCCTTGTGAAACTGTTCGGCCGGCGCCTGCGGGCGCAGGCCGGGCAGAGCGCCCTGGCCAGGCTCGTCGGCCCGGCGCGCGCGGTCCCGGCTTTCCGGCTCATCGGGGTGCTGGAACTCGCGGTGGCGGCGGCGTTGCTGCTGCCACCGGTCCTGCCGCTGGAGGGTGCGGCCGCCACCGGGCTCTGCGCCGGTTTCCTCGCCTATCTCACCTACGCGCGCCGGGCCGCGCCCACCTCCTCGTGCGGGTGCCTGGGCGCGCACTCCCGTCCGGTGGACCGGCGCGGCTTCGCCCGCGCGGGGCTCCTGCTCGCCGCGAGCGTCGTGGCGGTGTGGGCGCGGCCGTATCCGATCGACCCACCGCTCGCGGTCGTGGGCCTGGCGGAGGCGGCCGCGCTGCTGCTGCTCTCGCCGGAGCTGGACCGCCACTGGCTGGTGCCCCTGCGCCGGCTCCTCGTACGGCTGCGCAGGCCGCTGGCCGCACCCTCTCCGCAGGACGTCCCGCTCGAGGTCACGCTCCGCCTGCTCTATCTCAGCCCGGCCTACTGCTCGGCGTCCGCGCGGCTCACCTCGGACGTGCTGGACGTGTGGGACGAGGACGGCCTGCGTTTCGTGGTCTACGGGGCCGGCGGAGCGACGGCGGTCTTCGCCGCTCCGCTCTCCGGCGACGATCCGGCGGCCGTCCGCGTCGCCCTCATCGAGGAGCCCGCACTGGCCTGAGTCTTCATCGGGACCGAACACCGGCGCCACCGGGGCCGGCCGCGCGAGGGCGGCCGGCCCTGCCTGACCTGGCCTGCCCCGGCCTGGTCGCGGTCGCTCCGGGCGCGAGGACGGGCCGGATCACCGGGGTGCCGGGGCGGTGATTAGGGTGGCAGGTGACCGCGGACCGGGAGGGCTGGGACCGGGAGGGCTGGAGGCGGAGCCGTGACAGAGCGCAAACCCGCAGGCGTCTCCTTCGAGACGTGGATCGACCGGCAGATCCGCGAGGCCACCGAGCGCGGGCAGTTCGACAACCTGCCCGGCAGCGGAAAGCCCCTCCCCGACCAGGGCAAGCCCCACGACGAGATGTGGTGGATCAAGCAGAAGCTGCGGGCCGAGGGCCTGTCCTACCCCTTGCCCGGCACGCTCGCCCTGCGCAAGGAGGCCGAGGAGGCACTCGCCGCGGCGGCGGCGGCGAGGTCGGAGGCCGAGGTACGCGAGATCGTGGCGGACATCAACGAGAAGATCGTCGAGGGGACCCGGAAGGCGCTTTCGGGCCCGCCGATCATCCTGACGCCCTTCGACGTCGAAGAGGTCGTCCGCGTCTGGAAGGCGCGCCGGCCCGCCGAGGCGGCCCCCGCCGAACCCTCACCGGCACGCCCGGCTCCGAAAGGCTCCCTGTTCCGCCGGCGCCGGAAGACCTGACGGGTTCCCCTGACGGCCGGACCCGCATCGCCCTTGGGCGTCCGCGCCACTACAGCGCGCCCACGTACGTCCATTCCCCCGCGTGCCTGACGAACCGGCTGTGCTCGTCCAGGTGTCCCGCCGTTCCACGCTCGATGTAGTGGGCGCGGAACCGGACGGTGCCCTCGGTGTGGAAGGGCGTCCCGCCGGTCGTCTCGAGTATCTCCAGGCTCGTCCACCGCAGCGCCGCGTCGAGGCCGGCCAATGGCGGGCGTGTCGAGGGATGCCAGGTGCGCTGGAGATACGCGCCGTCGCCGACGGCGAAGGCGCTGAACCGCGAACGCATGAGCGCCTCGGCCGTCGGCGCGGAGGCCACGCCGCGGTGCAGCCGCCCGCAGCAGTCCTGGTAGGTCGCGGGAAGCCCGCACGGGCATGGCGCGCGAGCGGCGAGACGGGCTTGAGGTCGTGGATCGCGTCGAGGCACGCCTTCCATTGTGCCCGCGCCCGCCGGCCGCCGCTCCGGCACCGATCGCTTTGCGGGCGACCGTCCGGCAAGGTCGCTTTGTCCGAGAAGCGGGTAGCCCGCCGCCTTTGATTGCGATTCAGCCAATTTCACAACAAAACCCGACGCGGGTGCGATCTTCGACTGAGGTGTTCCAACTCAGGAGGACATGTGCCCCCGCACCGCGCGTTCTCGATCCTCACCCTTGCGGCCTCGGTCTTCATGGCCTGCGCCACGCCCGTCCTGGCGGCGTCCGGCTCGCCCACTCCCACCCCCGCCACTCACACTCCCGCCCCGGCCACGCCCGCCTCGGGCACTCCCAGCCCGGCGGGGTCCCCGGCGTCGCGGGGATGCGACCCCATCGCCGGGGGCGACTGCCTGCTGCCCTTCCCCAACGACTGGTTCACGGCGAGCGCCCGGACGCCGACCGGGCTGCGGCTCGACCTGTCCGGCGCGATGACGCCGAAGAACGCCGCGGGCAAGGCCATCGACCCGGCGGCGTGGAACCGCTCCGACGGCTTCTCGCCCGGCTCGATGCTGCTCACCAACGTCCCCGGCCTCGACCTGGCCGCCACCGGGGCGGCGCCGGTGACCGACGTCGGCAGGTCGCTGCGGCGGGACGCCCCGATCGTCATCGTGGACACCCGGACGGGCGAGCGCTGGCCGTACTGGGCGGAACTGGACGCAGGCGCGAAGGATCCGGCGCGGCAGGCCCTGATCGTCCGGCCCGCGAAGAACTTCCTGGAGGGCCACCGCTACGCCGTCGCGCTTCGCGACCTCAAGGACTCCTCCGGCTCGATGATCGCCCCGCCTGCGACGTTCACCCGGCTCGCCGGAGCCGCCGTCCCCGATGACGATCCGCTCGCCGCACGGCAGGCCGCGCTGCGGCGCCCGCTGCGCGATCTAGCCCGAGCCGGAGTGAGCGGCAGGAACCTCTATCTGGCCTGGGACTTCACGGTCGCCAGCGAGCAGGGCCTCGCCGGGCAGGTGCTGTGGATGCGCGACGAGGCGCTCGGCCGGCTGCGCGGCGCGTCCCCGCGGTTCACCGTCACCTCAGCCACCGACTTCACCCTCGAGCAGGACGCGAACATCGCGCGCGAGGTGACCGGCGAGGTCCTGGTGCCCAACTATCTCGACCGGCCGGGCGGCCCGCCCGGTTCGGTGCTGAACCGGGACGCGGGCGGCAGGCCGGAGCCGCTCGGCGACGACCTGCGCGCCCGGTTCCAGTGCGAGATCCCGAGGACCGCGTTCACCAGGCCGGCCCGCCCGTCCCTGTACGGGCACGGCCTGCTGGGCAGGATCACCGAGGTCCGGGCCTCCAACGTCAGGGCGATGGCCGGCGAGCACGGCTTCGTCTTCTGTGCCACCGCGTGGATCGGCATGGCGCAGGAGGACATCCCCAACGTCGGCGGGGTGTTCACCGACTTCTCCCGCTTCGACACCGTGGCCGACCGCCTCCAGCAGAGCTTGCTGAACTTCGTCTTCCTCGGCCGCGCCATGATCACCAAGGACGGGCTGGCGAGCGACAAGGCGTTCCAGGACGGCAAGGGACGATCGCTGATCGACCATCGGGCGGAACTGGCGTACGACGGCAACAGCCAGGGGGCCATCGCGGGCGGCGCGCTCGTCGCCGTCTCCCCCGACGTGCGCAGGGGCGTGCTCGGGGTCCCGGGGATGAACTACGGCACGCTGCTCAACCGCAGCGTCGACTTCCAGCCCTTCCAGCAGGTCATGAACGGCTACTATCCCGACAAGCTGGACCAGCAGGTGTGCTTCGCCCTGCTGCAGATCCTGTGGGACCGGGCCGAGACCAACGGGTACGCCCAGCACCTGGGCGGCGACCCGCTTCCCGGCTCCCCCCGGCACCGCATCCTGATGCACGTCGCGTTCGGCGACCACCAGGTGTCGACGGTCGCCGCCGAGGTGGAGGCGCGGACGATCGGCGCCCGGGTCCACCAGCCCGCGATCGCGGCGGGCCGCAACCCCGACGCCGTGCCGTACTGGGGCATTCCGGCGTTGCCGCGCGGACCCTATCCGGGGTCGGCGATGGTCGTGTGGGACAGCGGCACGCCCGCTCCCCCGGTGACCAACACCCCGCCGATCGGCCCGCAGTACGGCACCGACTCCCACGAGGACCCGCGCGCCGACGCGACGGCACGCACCCAGAAGGCGTACTTCCTCCGCTACGGCCTGGTGGTCGACGTCTGCGCCGGCCGCCCCTGCACGGCGCAGCACGCCGGCTGAGCCTTCCGTCATGGCGGGCGCCCCGGCCGGCGCCCGCCATGTGGTGCGGTCAGCGGTGCCAGAGCACCGCCGAGGTGGTGCTTCCGTCGAGGACCACGTCGCCGGTCCAGTTCAGGAAGGACTGCTGGGGAAGGTAGTCCTGGCCGAGCAGGAAGCCGCGCTTGATCGCGGTGACGTGCACGGTGGCGCCGGTGTCGGTGCCCACCACGACGCGGTGGGCGGTCACCTCGGCGATGTCGTCGGCCGTCGTGCCGGCCGGCAACTCGACCGTGGTGGCCGCCGGGTCGTCACGCTGGATGGACCACGTCGGGTCCACATGGTTGGACAGGTAGACGGTGTCACCGTTGACGAGGCGGACGCCGAGCGCGACCCCGACCCAGGACGATCCCGCGTTGGCCGGCTGCGTAGTCTTCTTGACCACCGCGTACAGGTAGTTGCGCTGGTCGCTCACCTCAGGCGTGGCCGGGGTGGTCGCCGAGGGAACTTCGATCTTTCCCTCGCGGAGCATCTCCTTGGCCATGATCTCGTAGGTCCAGGAGTTGGTGTCCATGAGGTACTCGCGGGCCTGGCCGGCCGGCAGCGTCTGCAGGGGCGACAGGAAGAACCGCATGGGGTCGTCCACGGTGTCGCACATGTTGTTGTTCGACGTGCAGGTCTCGAGCAGGGCGTGGTCGCCTTCGTACTTGCCGGAGAAGTGCAGCGTCTGGTGGTTCGCAGCCTGGTAGGTGTCGCTGCCCGCTACCCGGTCGCCGTTCTCGTCGACCTCGACGTCGTAGATCCACTCGATGTCGGTGGTGCGACCCCAGCGGGCCATCAGCGCAGGCGTGTTCGTTCCGCCGTCCTCGTTGCTCCACACCACCGAGTAGGTGAGCTTCGTGTGGCCGGGAGTGGCGGCCGGCGCCGAGTCGTGCCAGGCGATGAGCGGGGTGTCGCTGGTCGCGTTCTGGTACGGGCCGCCGAGGTCGGCGAGGTTGCGCCCGTAGACGACGGGCGCGTACCGCAGCACCAGGTACTCGGGGCTTCCTGGCGCGTACGTCGAGACCTTCAGGGCGTCCAGTACGACGGACCTGCTCGCGGCCGCGGACCGCTCGCCGGCGAAGTGCAGGCGCAGCATGTGCACGCCGGCGGTGAGCCGGCCCAGCGCGAGCTGCCGGTGAAGGGGCTGCCCGCCGGAGACGACCAGGTCGGTGGCGTACCGGTTGTCGACCGAGATGGACACGACCGCCGACTCGGAACCCTTCACCGCCCAGTCCGTGCCGGGCGCTGAGGTGTTCAGGTCGACGACCGCCTCGCCGGACTTCCGCACGACGACGGGCACCCGGACGTCCTTGTGATCACGGCGGACCTCGATGTGCCGGGAATGGGCGGTGTCGCCCGGGGACGCCTGTGCCGTGGCCGGGGAGGCCAGGCCGGCCAGGGCCACGACGGCGGCCGACGCGGTCAACAGTTGGACAGCTCGCATCAATTCTTCCTCCGCTGCGGGACAGCTTCGCGGGTCGGCGAGATTGACCGAATCAGCCATGTGACAGCCGCCCGTGAGCAAGTCCGATCAGATGCCAGGTCTAGTGATCGAAGCTAACCGTCCGGCCAATGCTGGGAGAGCAATCATTGAAAACCGCGACAAACTCCTGCACGACTGAGCCGTCCCTCCGGCATCCCGTGTGCTCGGTATGCCGGAGATTCGGGGCATTGTCGCCGGCGCCGGTTCTCCTCGACGGGGTACGCCCACCTGACCCGGGCGCAAAAAGGTGCGCCCACCGGCCCGGGGGCGTGAGCCGGGCAGGTGGGCGCACCGATCAGGGGGTCGTGAAACGTGCCGTGAGTACCGGTCAGGGGGTCGTGAACGGGCCGGCGAGCACCGGTCCGAGGTGGGCGATGGAGCGGGCCGGTGAGCGGATGTGGGTCAGGGGTGGGGGATGAAACGGCCGAAGCGGCCCTGGTGGTACAGCAGGGGGCGGCCCGGCTTGTGCACTTCCGCCTCCGCGACCAGGCCCACGACCAAGACGTGGTCCCCCACGGTGAACGTCTCGTAGGGAAGGCAGACCAGATGCGCGGAGACGTCCTGCAGCAGCGGCGCCCCGAGCGGTCCCGGACGCCACCGGGTGGGCTCGGCGAAGCGGTCCACGCCCTTGCGGGCGAACCGCGACGCCACCTCCGCCTGGTCACCGGCCAGGATGTTGACCGCGAAGTGGTCCGCGGTCCGCAGCCAGGGCCAGGTGGTGGAGGCCTGGTCCACATAGAAGGAGACCAGGGGCGGATCCAGGCTGACCGAGGAGAACGAGGTGGCGGTCAGGCCGACGGGCACTCCCTCGCTCTGCGCGGTGATCACGACGACGCCCGCGGCGTGCACGGCGAGGGCCTGGCGGAAGACGTCGTGGTCCACCGCCCGGCCCTGCGCCGTGCCGCGTTCCTGGGCCGGCAGGGTCTCGGTCAAATTCCCGTTCCTTCCTTGAGCACCGCCGCCACCTGGGGAAGCGTCATCAGCGAGGTCATGAGGCCACCGCCACGTCCAGCCGTTCGCTCTCCTCTGCCGCCGCGTGGCGGGAGGCGGGCCGGGCGAGTCCGTAGTTGCCGCGCAGCGTGCGGCCCTCGTACTCGGTGCGGAACAGTCCTCTGGCCTGTAGTTCGGGCACGACATGGTCGACGAAGTGCTCCAGGCCGCCCGGCAGGATCGGCGGCATGATGTTGAATCCGTCGGCCGCGCCGTTCTCGAACCACGTCTGGATCTCGTCGGCGATCTGCTCCGGGGTGCCGGTCACGACCCGGTGCCCCCGCCCGCCGGCGAGCCGGCCGAGGAGCTCGCGTACGGTCAGGTTCTCGCGGCGGGCGAGCTCGATGACGAGCTTGCGGCGGCTCTGCGCCCCCTCCGTCTCGACGGGGACGTCGGGCAACTGCCTGTCCAGCGCGTCCTCCTGCAGCTCGATGCCCACCAGGTGCGAGAGCTGGGCCAGCCCGTACGCGGGGATGATGAGCTCTTCGAGCTCCTTCTCCAGCCGTAACGCCTCGCGCTCGGTGGAACCGATGATCGGCGAGATGCCGGGCAGGATCAGCAGCTCGTCGAGATGCCTGTCGTACCGGGCGAGGCGTGACTTGATGTCGGTGTAGAAGTCCTGGGCGTCCGCGAGGGTCTGCTGCGCGGTGAAGACCGCCTCGGCGAAGCGGGCGGCGAACTCCTTGCCGTCCTGCGAGGATCCGGCCTGGACCAGCAGGGGGTGGCCCTGCGGCGGGCGGGAGGTGTTCAGCGGGCCCTCGACCCGGAAGTGGGCGCCTTCGTGCTCGAGCGGGTGGATCTTGCCGGTGTCGGCGTAGTCCCCGCTGCGGCGGTCGCCCAGGACCGCGTCGTCCTCCCAGCTGTCCCACAGCTTGGTGACGACCTCCACGAACTCGGTCGCCCTGGCGTAGCGGTCAGCGTGCGCGGGGCGTTCGACGCCGAAGTTGCGCGCCTCGGCCTCGCTCGCGGAGGTGACGATGTTCCATCCGGCCCGGCCGCCGCTGATGTGGTCCAGGGAGGCGAACTTGCGTGCCACGTGGAACGGCTCGTTGTAGGTGGTGGAGACGGTCGCGATCAGGCCGATGTGGTCGGTGACGACCGCCAGCGCCGACAGCAGGGTGAGGGGCTCCAGGCCGCCGAGCGCGTTGTGCCGGACGTTGCCCTGCAGGGCCAGGCCGTCGGCGAGGAAGACCGAGTCGAGCTTGCCGCGCTCGGCGATGCGCGCCAGTTCCTGGTAGTGGCGGACGTCGGTGAGGCGGGCGGGTTCGGCGCGCGGGTGGCGCCAGGCCGCCTCGTGGTGGCCGACGCCCATGAGGAACGCGTTCAGGTGCAGCTTGCGGGCAGTCATGAGGTCCTCCACGTCGAAAAGCGGCGCTCCACGGTGACCAGGAGCAGGTTGAACAGCAGGCCGAGCACCGAGATCGTGATGATCCCGGCGTACATGTCGGGGATGCGGAAGCTGAACTGCGCGTCCTGGATGAGGTAGCCGAGGCCGGCCTTGGCCCCGACCATCTCGGCGAACAGCAGCACGAGGATCGAGTAGGCGCCGGCCAGCCGTATCCCGGTGAAGATGGTCGGCACGGCGGCCGGGAGGATCACCTTCTGGAAGAGCCGGAGCGGACCGAGTCCCATGGAGCGGGCCGACTTGATCAGCAGCGGTTCGACGGTCTTCACGCCGCCGACGGTGTTGAGCAGGATCGGCCAGGCGCAGGCGTAGAGCACGAAGATGATCTTCGAAGGTTCGCCCAGGCCGAAGATGAGGATGAAGACCGGCAGCAGGGCCACGGGCGAGGTGTTGCGGAACAGCTCCAGCACCGGGCTGAGGAAGTCGGCGACCGGCCGGTACCAGCCGATGGCCAGGCCCAGCGGGATGGCCAGCACGATGGCCAGGCCGAAGCCGGCGAGGGAGCGGATCAGCGACGCCTGGAAATGCTCCAGTAACTGCCCGCTGACCAGCAGGTCGTACCAGGCGACCAGGTCCTCCGACAGCGGCGGGACGAACACCGGGTCGACCACCCCGGTGCGGGGCAGCACCTCCCAGACGGCGGCCAGCAGGATCAGCGCCAGGGACCGCCGCAGCAGCAGCGCCGTCCGCGACGCCGCCGAGGGCCGCCCCTTCCCCGAGACCTTGAAGAACCGGGTGGCCAGGTCACCTGCGGTGGGGACGTCCCCGCGCGCACCCGCGGCCGGGGCGGCCTTGGATGCCTCCAGGCCGGTGGTCGCGGTCCCGGGCGCGGCGGCTCCGGGGGTCACGGTGCCGGGGGTCACGGGCGCGGCGGTCGCGGTTTCCGTGGTCGCGTTCCCGGGGGCGGCGAGTGTGTCAGCCAATGTTCCGCTCCTGCTCCTGAGCCGCCGCGACCTCGTCGCGCAGCAACGTCCAGATCTCGTGGCGGTACTCCCCGAAGCGCGGGTGGGCGCGCAGGTCGCCCTCACGCGAGTCGAACGCGATGTCGATGATCTTCTTGATCCGGCCGGGCCTGGAGGTCATCACCGCGACCCGCTGGCCGAGGTAGACGGCCTCGTCGATGCCGTGGGTGATGAACACGATGGTCTTGTTCGTCTTTTCCCAGATGCGCAGCAGCTCCTCCTGGAGCAACTCGCGGGTCTGGGCGTCGAGCGCGGCGAACGGCTCGTCCATCAGCAGCACGTCCGG
Source organism: Sphaerisporangium perillae (assembly GCF_023276435.1). Lineage (GTDB taxonomy): Bacteria > Actinomycetota > Actinomycetes > Streptosporangiales > Streptosporangiaceae > Sphaerisporangium > Sphaerisporangium perillae. Next base: position 141,963 of record NZ_JALLPO010000024.1, on the reverse strand, counting down.
GTCGAACGCGAGGCTGCGGGCGATGGCGACGCGCTGGCGCATGCCGCCGGACAGCTCGTGCGGGTAGCGCTGCTCGAACCCGGTCAGCCCGACGAGGTCCAGGTAGTGGCGGGCCCGTTCCCGCCGTTCCTTCTTGGCGACGTCCTTGGCCTCCAGCCCGAACTCGATGTTGGCCAGGGCCGTGCGCCAGGGGAACAGGGCGTACTGCTGGAAGACGATCCCCCGGTCCAGGCCGGGCCCGGTGACCGGCCGGCCGTCGATGAGGACCTCGCCGCCGGTCGGCGCGGTGAGGCCGGCGATCAGGTCGAGCAGGGTGGACTTGCCGCAGCCGCTCGGGCCGACCAGGGTGAGGAACTCCCCTTCCCGCACGTCGAGGCCGACTCCTTCGATCGCGGTGAACGGCCGGTCGGATCCCCTGATCTGGAACACCTTGCCGACGTCCCGGAGGCCGATCTTCGTACGGGTCCCGGCGTCCCCGACGGTCGCGGGCACGACGACTCCTTCGACGATCGGGCGTTCATGCTGCTGCTCGGTGAGGGCTCGGCTCACGACGCGCTCCCGCGCTTGAAGGGGTTGTACTCGTTGGTGTAGAGGTCGGCGACCTTGACCTGGCCGGGCCTGATCTCTCCCTCGCGTTCCAGCCAGTCGACCCAGGTCTGGAACTCCTTGGCGTCGATCACGCCGCCCTTGTTGGCCACGCCGCTGCTCTTCCAGAAGGTGATCCCGCCGGCGTCCTCGCTCCTGCCCCGGCCATCGATGATCTTCTTGTACTCGGCGATCACCTCCTCGCGGGAGTGGGTCTGCGTCCACTCGACCGCCTTGGCGAAGCCCTCGACGAACTTCCTGGTGGTGTTCGGGTTCCGCTGGATGAACCGCTGGGTGAGCACGACGCTGCCGGCGGTGAACGGCCCGAACAGGTCGATGTCCTTGAACAGCGGGCGGATGCCGCCGCGCTGCAGCGCCTTGTCCCGCAGGATGCCGGACAGCGCGGCCACGTCGATCTGGCCCTGGCGCAGGGCCTGCTCGGTGTTGACCGGCGGCACGACCACCAGTTCCACCTTGCCGATCTCCTGCGGGGTCAGGCCGCCGCGCTTGAGGTACTCCTTCACCACGGCCTCGAGGTGCGCCCCGAGGGTGTTGACCCCGATCTTCTTGCCGATCAGGTCGCGGGGACCCTTGATCGGTGAGCCGTCGGCCACGTAGTAGCCGACGTAGCTGTCCTTGTCACTGCCGTAGTAGCCGATCACCGCCTTGATGGGGGCCTTGGCCGCGGCGAGCTTGACGATGGCGCCGTTGAACGCGCCGCCGAAGTCGGTCTGCCCGGTGGCCGCCGCCTGGATGTCCTGCGGGCCGGAGATGGTGTTGCCGATCCACTTGAGCTTGATGGGCGCGAGGTAGCCGAGATGCTCGGCCAGCTCGGGGAAGGTGACGGCGCCGACGCTGCCCTGGTAGCGCAGCTCGGTCACCTCGAGCCCGCCGGGCTTGGCCGCGCCCGAGGCGGAGCCGCACGCGACGAGGAGGCTCGCCAGCAGGGCGGGGATGAGGGCGTGTCTGATTCTGGTCACGGGGAGTGTCCTCATGGAGGAAGGGCATGCTCGCGCGATGCCTTGCCGCGGGCGAGGCATGCCGGAGGGGGACGGTTTCGGGGAATCGGAAACGATTCACGGGAGCGTGGACACCGTCGGCCACGCGACGACCGCGAGGGCCCGAGTGCGGCGGGACGCCGGCCGCACACCCTCACGGGATGGAGAAGGAGCTAGCGATCCGCGATCAACGACACTGCGCGCTGGCGACGTGACCGTGGTCGACATGCGAGCGACGCGTCAGATAATGCCCTTGTCCCATACATCGAACCTACGACCCGGCGCGCAGTAAGTCAATATTTCCTACTGGTTATACATAGAAAGCCCGATCCCTCCCCTGGGACAGGGGAACGAGAACGGGAACTCCGTGCGTCGTTCGAGACGTTCAGCTCGTAGCAGCACGGTGGCGAAGGACCGGGTACCGCATGCGCTGGATGAAGAACGACAAGCTGCCCCTCGACGGCATCGGCCTGATGATCGCCGGCGCGCTGTTCGTCCTCTCGGTCCCCTCCCCGGACCCGTGGCCCGACCTCCTGGTCGGGGTGGCCACGTCGTTCGTCTTCCTCGCCGTCTTCGACATGCTGCTGGCCGTACAGGGCTCCCTCCTCGGCCGCAGGAGGGCGAAGTTCTTCGGCCGGGAGCTGGCCAGGGGCGGAGCCACCTTCGCCTTCCCCGACTTCGAACCGCACCACGACGTGACCCGGGCGCTCGAGGGAGTGGGGATGCCCCACCGCTACCAGCGCCCCACCTCGAAGATCCGGGGACTGGCCGACTTCTGGATCGACACGCACTACTCGGCGGCGCCGAGCGACATCGAGGCCATCTTGTACCTCGCCGACATCTTCGACGGGATAGCGGCCAAGCCCAACCTGATGATGACCGACCGCCGGCTCATCGAAGGGTGCGACCGCAGCTTTCTCAGCGTCGGGCTGTCGAGCAGCGCCTGCACGTTCCTCTACCTTGAGCGGATGGCCGACCTGTCCATGTTCGAACTCGTCCCGGAGCCGGACGAGCGGCCCTTCCGCAAGTTCGTCCGGGTCAAGGACGGCCGCGAGTTCCACTCGGACTCCCACCGCCAGTACGGGTTGATCATGCGCCACTCACCGGACCCGCGCCACTGCCCCGACCGGCGCTGGTTCATCGTCGGCGGCATCGGGACCGAAGGCACCCTTGGAGCGGGGTGGTACCTGTCGAGACACTGGCGCTACCTCGCCGGACGGGTGCCCCCGCATCAGGACTTCATCGCGATCATCGACGTTCCGGCCATCGCTCCACGGAGCGCCTATCTCAAGGACTCGAATATCATCGTCGCAGAACCAGACGCGCTCACTCTCCATGACTGAAACCGCACGACGCTCCGGCACCCATCGCACACGCCATAAGGTGAAGAGCGTCGAGTCTGGAGTTGAGGAGAGGGCCGTGTGTGCTGCCTGAGGTGGAGGCTTGGCTTCTGAGCCGCACGACTGCCTCGGCCGACTGGCCGGTCGCCACCCTGCTCGCCGCCAAGGGCGACACGAGGATCAGCGTGGTGCTCCCGGCCCGCGACGAGGCGGGCACGGTTGGCCGCATCGTCTCCGCCATCCGCCGGGATCTCGTGGAAGGCGTGCCGCTCGTCGACGAGCTCATCGTCATCGACTCGCGCTCCACCGACGACACCGCGGCGGAAGCCGTGCAGGCAGGGGCGAAGGTCTTCGCCCAGGACGAGATCCTCTGCCACCTGGACCCCTTCGAGGGCAAGGGCGAGGCGTTATGGAAGTCGCTCGCGGTGACCTCCGGCGACATCCTGGTCTTCATCGACGCCGACCTGCGCGAGTTCGAGACGTCGTTCGTCACCGGGTTGCTGGGCCCGCTGCTGACCAGCCCGTCCATCATGTACGTCAAGGGCTGCTACGACCGGCCCCTTGAAGACCTGCAGCACAGCGGCGGGCGGGTGACCGAGCTGGTCGCACGTCCGCTGCTCAACATGCACTGGCCGCGGCTCGCCGGATTCGTCCAGCCCCTCGCCGGGGAGTACGCCGGGCGCCGGAGCGCGCTCGAGCGGGTGCCGTTCGTCACGGGGTACGGCGTGGAGCTGGCACTCCTGATCGACCTGCTCGACCTCGTCGGCCTGGACGGGCTGGCCCAGGTGGACCTCGGCCGCCGCGTCCACTCCCACCAGTCCACCGACGCGCTGGGCCGGATGGCCGGGCAGATCATGCAGACCGCCTGGTCCCGCCTGGAACGCCAGAAGGTCATCACACCGTGGCGGACGCCCTCGGCGACGCTCACGCAGTTCCGCCGGAGCGCGTCGGGACATGACGCGCTCGACCAGGACGTCACGGTCGGGGAGCGTCCGCCGATGCTGTCGCTCCCCCAGTACCGCTACCACTGATCGAGCACCTCCGCGGCGGCGCTCCCGGCGCCAGACGGGGCATTACCTATTGATCGCGGCCGGGCACCTCGCCTCGGTGGCGCTGGTCGCGATCGCGGCCGGCCTCACCGGCTCGCTGGTGACGAGCACGGCGCTGTCGATCGGCGGCGGTGTGGCGCTGGTCGGGTTCGGCCTGTGGCGGCTGCTGTCCACGCGGCACTTCCGCTGGGTGGGCATGCGGCTGTCCCTGCCGCAGCTGACCGCCTGGTCGTTCCTGATGTCCTCGGCCCACGGCGCGGGGCTGATGCTGCTCCCGGTGTTCGCCCGCTGGCCCAGGCCTGACCGCTGCCCCTGCCGCACGGCAGGGGCAGGGGCGGCCGGCCCTCGGCGCGAATTCATGTAATCCCTATTGACTTATAGGGGAATGTCGTTCAATGTCGGAGATGTGAGTAGCAGCGAGCTTCTGGTGGCCCGCCTCCACGTCGACCTCAGACGGCAGGCGAGCGCGCTCTGTGCCATGCGGTGACCTACGGGTCCCGCCGCCCCCGCTCCCCCGGTGCGCGCCCTACCGGCCCCGCGCCGTCCGTGCCGGGCGCAAGGAACGTCCGGTGACATCAGAGCTCATGGAGGCCTTCACATGCCATCGACCACCACCCTCGACGTCCGGCGCGTCGCCGGGCACATCGGCGCCGATATCAGGGGCATCGACATCTCCCACCCGCTGGACCCGTCCACGGCCCAGGAGATCCGCCAGGCCCTGCTCGCGCACAAGGTCGTGTTCTTCCGCGGCCAGACCCTGGACCACGCCGCGCAGATCGCCTTCGCCCGCCAGTTCGGCGAGCTGACCCACGCCCACCCGCACGAGGACGCGCCGCCGCAGGAGTTCCCGCAGATCCTCACCATCGACCCGCGCCGGTACGAGGAACGGTACGGCTCGGACTTCCGCGAGCTCTACCGCAAGCGGCAGTACTCCTACTACTCCGGCTGGCACACCGACGTCACCGCCGCCGTCAACCCGCCCACCGCCTCGATCCTGCGTGCCGAGACCGTCCCGTCCTTCGGCGGCGACACCCAGTGGACCAACCTGGTGGCCGCCTACGAGGGCTTGTCGGAGCCGCTGCGGCGGTTCGTCGACGGGCTGCGCGCCGAGCACCGCTTCCTGGCCGGGTACCAGGCCACCGGGGAGGACGGGAAGTACGCCAAGCGGATCAACGACAACCTGCTGATCTCCGTGCACCCCGTGGTACGGGTCCACCCGGAGACCGGCGAGCGGGCCCTGTTCGTCAACCCCGGCTTCACCGACCGCATCGTCGGCCTGTCCCCCCAGGAGAGCCGGCGCCTCCTGGACCTGCTCTACGAGCAGATCACCCGCCCGGAGTACACCGTCCGCTTCCGCTGGGAGCCGGGCAGCGTCGCCTTCTGGGACAACCGCGCCACCGCCCACCTGGCCCCGACCGACCTCGACCACCTCGACGTCGAGCGGACCCTGCACCGCGTCACCCTGATCGGAGACCGGCCCGTCGGCCCCGACGGGTTCGTCTCCGAGATCATCGCCGGACGTGAGTTCACCGCCGAAGCCCTCGTCGTCGCCTGACGGAGGCTTCGCCCGACCGGGGCGGGGGGCCCGCGGGTCCCCGCCCCCCTCACCCCGCTCCATCGGCGCCGGAAAAGGTGAACCTTTGCTCCACGTCCGCAGACCCCTCATCGCGGGACTGGCCGCCTTCCCCCTCATCGCCCTGACCGCCTGCGGCGGTTCCCCCGCGACGACCCCGGCCCCCGAACAGGCGGGCGCTCCCGTCGCGGGCGGGACCCTGATCTTCGGCGTCAACACCGAGCCGCAGAACCTGGACCCGCACGCCAGCCCGCAGGACGTCACCGGACTGTTCACCCGGCCGGTGCTCGATTCGCTGGTCTCGCTCGACGACAAGGGCCAGATCCACCCCTGGCTCGCGACCTCCTGGAAGATCTCCCCGGATGGGAAGACCTACACCTTCAAGCTGCGCGAAGGCGTGAAGTTCAGTGACGGCGGGGCCTTCGACGCGGCGGCGGTCAAGGTGAACCTGGACCACATCGTCGACCCCAAGACCAAGTCGCAGCTCGCGGCCGCCGCCTTCGGCCCGTACAAGGGGACCAAGGTCGTCGACGACCTCACCGCCGAGGTGTCGTTCTCCAAGCCGTACTCCCCGTTCCTGGCGGCGCTCGCCACCGCGTACTTCGGGATCCAGTCACCGAAGTCGCTGGCCGCGGGGCCCGAGGCTCTGGCCAAGAAGGTGGTCGGGACCGGGCCCTTCGTGATCGACGCCTTCATCCCGCACCAGGGCATCACCTACCACCGCAACGCCGGCTACGGCTGGGGCCCCGAGGGGGCCAAGCACACGGGGGCGGCGTATCTGCAGAGGCTGGAGTTCAAGATCCTGACCGAGGACTCGGTCCGGCTCGGGGCGCTGACCAGCGGCCAGATCGACGCGATCGCCAGCGTCCCGCCGGTCAACGTCAAGCAGGTCGAGGCCGACCCCAAACTCGCCATCCTCAGGCGGCAGGCTCCTGGCGGCAACTACAACTACTTCCCCAACACCGCCAAGGGCGTGTTCGCCGACGCGAAGGTCCGGCAGGCCTTCCGGGACGGCATCGACTTCGCCACGATCGTCCAGCAGCTGTACTTCGGCGCCTTCACCCCCGCGTTCAGCCCCATCTCCCCCGCGACCCTCGGCTACGACAAGAACACCGAGACGCAGTGGAAGTACGACCCGGCGGCGGCCGGGCGGCTGCTCGACGAGGCGGGCTGGACCGGACGCGACGCGGCGGGCTACCGCACCAAGGACGGCACGCGCCTGACGGTCCACTGGCCGTTCCTGAAGTCGTTCGCCAGGGAGCAGCGTGGCACGCTCGCCGAGCAGGTGCAGGCGGAGGCCAAGAAGATCGGCATCGAGGTCCGTTTCGACGACGTCACGCCGAACGATTTCGTGCCCAAGGCCCTCTCGGGCGACTACGACCTGGTCGACTTCAGCTGGCAGCGCGCGGACGGCGACGCCCTGCGCAACCTGTTCGCCATCTCCAACATCCCCAGCGGCGCGCTGTTCGGCCAGAATCTCTCCCGCTACGACGACGCCGAGGTCGACGGCTGGCTGAGCGACGCGCTGGCCACCACCGACCTGGCCAAGCGATCGGAGTTGTACACCCGGGTCCAGCGGAAGGTCAACGCCGACGCGGCGGTCTTCCCGGTGTACGTCTTCACCTACCTGCTGGGCGTGTCCAGGACGGCGCACGACATCGGCTGGGAGCCGCAGGCGTACCCGACCTTCTACGACGCATGGGTGTCGAAGGCATGACCCGCCGGGTCCTGACCAGGCTCGGCACCTCGCTCCTGGTCCTGTGGGGGGCGGTGACGGTGTCGTTCACCGCCCTGCATCTCACGCCGGGGAACGTGGCCGATGTCCTCATCGGCAGCTCCATCGTGACACCGGAGGTCCGAGCCCAGATCATCGCGGACTACGGGCTCGACCGGCCGCTGCCGGTCCAGTACGCGACCTATCTCGGCCGGGTGCTCCGCGGCGACCTCGGGCAGTCCTACCAGTTGCACGAGTCGGTCGCGTCGGCGATCGGCGCGCAGCTCGGGGCCTCGGTGCAGCTCACCGCGAGCGCTCTGGTCTTCGCGGTCGTGGTGTCGACCACGCTCGCGGTGCTGACGGCCCGGCGGGCGCGCTGGATCCGCGGCCTGTCCTCCGGCCTGGAGCTCGTCGGGGTCTCCATCCCGACGTTCTGGACGGCCATCCTGCTGCTGACCGTCTTCTCCTTCCAGCTCGGCTGGTTCCCCGCGGCCGGCGGCGACGGGTTCTCCGGCCTGTTCCTGCCGATGATCGCGGTCGCCATCCCGATCACCACCATGCTCACCCAGATGATGCGGGAGAACCTGGAGCTGATCCTGGACGAACCCTTCGTCCTCACCGCCCGCTCCAGGGGGATGTCCGACCTCGGCGTACGGCTCAAGCACGCGCTCAGGCACGCGCTGGTGCCGGCGATCACCCTGCTGGGCTGGGTCGTCGGCCTGCTGCTGGGCGGCATGGTCGCGGTCGAGCAGATCTTCTCCCGCCAGGGCATCGGCCAGCTCACCCTGGCCGCCGTGACCGGGAAGGACCTGCCGGTCGTGATGGGCGTCGTCCTGATCACCGCGGTCCTGTACGTCGTCGTCAACATCCTGATCGACCTGCTCTACCTCGTCGTCGATCCCCGGCTGCGAGGTGCCGCGTGAGCACCGCCGTCATCACGATCGGCGCGGGACGCCCGCGCGCAGTCCCGCGGCCGGGGGTGTGGGCGGCGGCGCTGTTCCTCACCGTGGTCACCGTCGCCGCGATCGCGCCCGGCGTGGTCGCGCCGGGGACGCCGGACGCGGCGGACGCGCTCGCCGCCCTGCGGGGCCCGAGCCCGGCGCACCTGCTCGGCACCGACGCGAACGGGCGCGACGTCTTCACCCGCATCGTCTTCGGGGCCGCGCCGTCGCTGCTGGCAGGCCTCGGCGCCACCGCCCTGGCGGTCGCGGCGGGCACCGCGCTGGGCCTGCTGGCCGCGCTCGGCGGCCGAGTGCTCGACGAGGTGGTCATGCGCCTGGTCGAGGTGCTGCTGGCACTGCCCACCCTGCTGCTCGCGCTGCTGGTGATCACGGTCGCCGGGCCGGGCACCCTGAACGTGATCTTCGCCATCGCGCTCTACACGGCCCCCAGCTATGCCCGGCTGGTCCGCGCCCAGACGATGGTGATCCGGCACGCCGGCTACGTGGAGGCGGCCACCTCCCTGGGGCTGACGCGGAGGCGGATCATCCTGCGGCACGTCCTGCCGAACGCGTTCGCGCCGCTGCTCGTGCTCGCGACCATCGAGGTCGGGACCGCCCTGGTCGCGGCGGCCTCGCTGAGCTATCTCGGGCTCGGGCCGCAACCGCCCGCGCCGGAGTGGGGGGCGATGCTCTCCGCCGGTCGCGACTACTTCTCGGTCGCGTGGTGGATCGCGATCTTCCCTGGGGTGGCGATCACCCTCACCGTGCTGTCGATCACCGTCGTCGGCCGTCACCTGCGGCGACTGGCGGAAGGGGGGACCTCATGACCGAGCCGATCGTGGAGGCCGCACAAAGTGAGGACCTCGTGACCGGGCCGATCGTGGAAGTCACCGACCTGCATGTGTCCTTCGGACCGGTCCACGCCGTGCGGGGCGTGTCGTTCGCGGTGCACCCCGGCGAGTGCGTCGCCATCGTGGGCGAGTCGGGGTCGGGCAAGAGCGTCACCGCCCGCACCCTGCTCGGTCTCACCGGGGACGAGGCCCGCGTGCGCGCCACCTCCTTCCGGGTCGAGGGCGTCGACGCGTCGGGCCACCGGGAGCGGCAGTGGCGGGCAATCAGGGGCAGGCGCATCGGCTTCGTCCTGCAGGACGCGCTCGTCTCGCTCGACGTGCTGCGGCCGGTCGGCAAGGAGATCGCGGAGACGCTGCGGCTGCACCGTGCCGTCCCACGCGCCGAGACCGCCGGCCGGGTCATAGAGCTGTTGCGCGAGGTGGGCGTGCCCGAGCCCGAACTGCGCGCCCGGCAGTACCCGCATGAGCTGTCCGGCGGGCTGCGGCAGCGCGCGCTGATCGCCTCGGCCATCGCCTGCCACCCCCGGCTGCTGATCGCCGACGAGCCGACGACCGCGCTGGACGTCACGGTGCAGGCGCAGATCCTGCGGCTGCTGGCCGAGCGCAAGCGGGACGGCACGGCGTTGCTGCTGATCAGCCACGACCTGGCGGTGGTGGCGGAGCTGGCCGACCGGGTGCTGGTGATGAAGGACGGCGTGGTCGTCGAGGACGGTCCGGCCGGGAGGGTGCTGAGCGAGCCGGAGCACCCGTACACCCGGCGGCTGCTGGCCGCCGTGCCGATGGAGCACGCCAAGGGCGCCCGCCTTTCGGTCCTGGAGGGTGAGCCCGCACGGCCGATCCCGCCCCGGCCGCCGGGCGAGGTCGTCATCGAGGCACATGACCTGGTGAAACGGTTCCGGAGCCGGACCGCCGTCGACGGGGTGTCGTTCCAGCTGCGTGCCGGGCGGACGCTCGGCATCGTCGGCGAGTCCGGCTCGGGCAAGACCACGACCGCCCGTCTGGTGCTCGGCCTGCTCGCGCCGGACGCGGGCTCGGTCGCGATCGACGGCCGCCCGTGGGAGGGGCTGACGGCGACGGAACGGCGTGAGCTTCGCCGCCACATCCAGGTCGTCTACCAGGACCCGCTGAGCTCCTTCGACCCGCGGTTCAGCGTGCGCCGCATCCTCGCGGAGGCGCTCGACGTCGGCGGCGAGCCTCGGGCGACCAGGCGGGACCGGGCCGTCGAGCTGCTCGAACAGGTCGGCCTGGACGCCTCCGTGCTGGAGCGGCGCCCGCTGCGGCTGTCCGGCGGCCAGCGGCAGCGGGTCGCGATCGCCCGCGCGCTGGCGCCCCGCCCGCGCGTGATCGTCTGCGACGAGCCGGTCTCCGCGCTCGACGTCTCGATCCAGGCGCAGGTGCTCGACCTGCTCGCCGACCTGCAGTCCGAGCTGGGCGTCGCGTACCTGTTCATCTCCCACCACCTCGGGGTCGTGCACCACGTCAGCGACCACGTCCTGGTGATGAAGGACGGCCGGGTGGTCGAGTCCGGCGACGTCAGGCAGATCTTCACCGAACCCCGGGCCGGCTACACGCGGGAACTGCTGGCCGCCGTCCCCCGCATCGACGCCGCCACCGGAGTCACCGTCAGGAAGGCCTCATGACCAAGCAGATCCACCTCGCCGCGCACTTCCCCGGCGTCAACAACACCACCGTGTGGTCCGACCCCCGGTCCGGCAGCCAGATCGACTTCGACTCCTTCCGGTACCTGGCCCGGACCGCCGAACGCGGCAAGTTCGACTTCTTCTTCCTCGCCGAAGGGCTGCGGCTGCGCGAGATGAAGGGCCGCATCCACGACCTGGACGTGGTGGGGCGGCCCGAGTCGCTCACGGTCCTGTCGGCGCTGGCCGCCGTCACCACGCACCTCGGGCTGGCCGCCACGGTGAACTCCACCTTCAACGAGCCGTACGAGGTGGCCCGGCGCCTCGCGTCACTGGACCATCTGAGCGGCGGCCGGGCCGCCTGGAACGTCGTGACCAGCTTCGACGCGTTCACCGGCGAGAACTTCCGGCGCGGCGGCTTCCTCGAGGAGGCCGACCGCTACACCCGGGCCGCGGAGTTCCTGCAGACCGCCCGCGAGCTGTGGGACTCCTGGGCGCCCGACGCGGTCGCGGCCGACCCCGGCACCGGCGCGTTCATCCGGCACGGCGGCATCACCCCGTTCCGGCACCAGGGCCGGCACTTCGACATCTCCGGCCGGTTCAACGTCCCGCGCGGCCCGCAGGGCCACCCGGTCATCATCCAGGCCGGCGACTCGGAGGAGGGCCGCGAGTTCGCCGCCTCCACCGCCGACGTGATCTTCAGCAGGCACAGCAAGCTGGACGAGGGCCGCGCCTTCTACCGGGACGTCAAGCGCCGCCTCGCGGCGTACGGGCGGCGGCCGGAGGAGCTGAAGATCCTGCCGGCGGTGACCTACGTCCTGGGCGACACCGACGCCGAGGCGGCCGAGCGCGCGGCCGAGATCCGCCGCGCGCAGGTGAGCCCGCAGACCGCGCTCGCCTTCGTCGAGGGCGTCTGGGGCCGCGACCTGTCGGGATACGACCCCGACGGGCCGCTCCCCGACCTCGAACCCGATCTCGACGAAGGGGTCTCCAAGGGCCGCGCGCAGTTCCGCCGGGACCGGGGCGAGGTAGCGGCCAAGTGGCGGGCCTTGGCGCAGGAGAAGAACCTGTCCATCCGCGAGCTGGTCATCGAGGTGGCCGCGCCGCAGACCTTCATCGGCACGCCACGGTCGGTGGCCGACGAGATCGACGCCTTCGTGCAGGCCGACGCGGCCGACGGTTTCATCTTCGTCCCGCACCTCACTCCGGGCGGCCTGGACGACCTCGTCGACAAGGTCGTCCCGCTGCTCCAGGAGAAGGGCGTCTTCCGCGCCGACTACACCGGCCCCACCCTCCGCGACCACCTCGGCCTCACGAAGGAGACCCGATGACCTTGCATCTGGCCGTCGCGCTGGACGGCGCCGGCTGGCACCCGGCCGCCTGGCGAGACGAGGGAACGCGTCCCGACCGGCTTTTCACCGCCGGGTACTGGGCCGAACTGGTGCTGGAGGCCGAACGCGGCCTGCTCGACTGGGTCACCTTCGAAGACTCCCTGGGCCTGCAGTCCTCCCGCTTCGACGCCCCTGACGACCGGCTCGACCAGGTGCGCGGCCGGCTGGACGCGGTGCTGCTGGCCTCCAGCCTGGCCCCGCTGACCACCAGGATCGGGCTGATCCCGACCACGAGCACGACCCACACCGAGCCGTTCCACGTCGCCATCGGCATCGCCTCGCTCGACCACGTCAGCCGCGGCCGGGCCGGCTGGCGGCCCCGGGTGTCCGCCCGCCCGGACGAGGCCGCCCATTTCGGACGCCGCGCGTTCCCGCCGCTGGACCTCTCCGATCCGGCCATCGCCGAGCACGTCGCGAAGCTGTTCGGCGAGGCCGCCGACGCCGTCGAAGTGGTCCGCCGGCTGTGGGACAGCTGGGATGACGACGCCGAGATCCGCGATGTGGCGACCGGCCGCTTCATCGACCGGGACCGCCTGCACTACATCGACTTCCAGGGCGAGTGGTTCAGCGTCAAGGGCCCCTCGATCACCCCGCGCTCCCCGCAGGGGCAGCCCCTGGTCACCTCGCTCGCGCACGACACCCTGCCGTACGAGTTCGCGGCCCGCGGCGGCGACGTCGTGTACGTCACCCCCCGCGACCGGGAGGACGCCGAGGAGATCGTCGGCCGCGTGCGGGCGGCGGAGGCCGCCGTGGGCCGTAGCGGACCGCCGTTGAAGATCCTCGCCGACCTGGTGGTCTTCCTCGGCGGCGTGGACCGTAAGGCGCGCCTGGACGATCTCGACGGGGCCGAGCTCGTCTCGGACGCCCACGTCTTCGTCGGCACCGCGGACCGGCTCGCCGGCCTCCTGCTCGACTGGCGCGACGCGGGCCTGGACGGCTACCGCCTCCGGCCCGGCGTGCTGCCCCACGACCTGACCGCGATCACCCGCGTCCTGGTGCCCGAGCTGCAGAGCAGGGGCGCCTTCCGCCGCGCGTATGAGACCGCCGACCTGCGCGGCCGGCTGGGCCTGAGCCGCCCGCCCAGCCGTTATCGGCAGGCCTCATGAGCCCTGTCCGCACCATCGCCCGACGATCGGTCCCGGCCACCGGGCCGCGCCCCGCCTCCCGCGCCTACCCGCCTCGGCCGACATCCCCGAGGTGACCCGCACGACGAAGGAGTACCACCGGCCTTGAAGTTCCTGGCGATGACACTGGCCTTCCACACCCCCCACCCGCTCACCGGCGAGTACAAGCCGGTCACCGAACGATTCCGCGAGGTCGTGGCCAGCGCGGTCCTCGCGGAAGAACTGGGCTTCGACGGGTTCGCCTTCGGCGAGCGGCACGAACGGCCCTTCCTGTCCTCCTCCCCGCCGGTGGTGCTCAGCCACATCGCGGCCCTCACCTCGAAGATCAAGCTGTTCACCGCCGTGACGACGCTCAGTCTGCTCGACCCGGTCCGGGCGTTCGAGGACTACTCGACCCTGGACCACCTCTCCGGCGGCCGGCTGGAGCTGATGATCGGCAAGGGCAACGGCACCGCGCAGGCGGAGCTCTTCCACGTGACGGAGAGCGACCAGTGGGACCGCAACAAGGAGGGGTACGAGCTGTTCCGGCGGCTCTGGCACGACGACAAGGTGACCTGGTCAGGGCGTTTCCGGCCGCCGCTGGAGAACGCCGAGGTGCTCCCGAGGCCCCTGCGGCCGCGGATCAGGATCTGGCACGGCAGCGCCACCAGCAGGGAGTCGGTGGACCTCGCCGCCCGGTACGGCGACCCGGTCTTCTCCGCCAACGTCACCAACCCGGTCGAGCCGTACGCGGAGCTGATCCGCTACTACCGGGAGCGCTGGGAGTTCTACGGCCACGCCCCCGCCGACGCCCTGGTGGGCGCGGGCAGCGCGGGCTACTACGGAGCCAAGACCTCGCAGGAGGCCATCAGAACGTACCGGCCGATCTTCGATGCCCGGATCGCCCTGTTCACCTCGCGCGGCCTGGACCCGGTCTTTCACACCCTGGAAGACGCCATCGAGCGCAGCTCCATCCTCGTCGGCAGCCCCTCCCAGATCATCGAGAAGATCCACCGCTACCACGAACGGCTCGGCCACGAGGTGATGCACCTGTCCGCCGAGGCCGACGGGCTGACCGACGCCCAGCATCGCGCGTCGCTGGAGCTGTTCCAGCGCGACGTCGCCCCCGTCCTCCGCAAGGAGATCCCCAGCAGACCACTCTCCAACGGAGGACTGTCATGACGCCGCTCTCGATCCTCGACCTCGCCCCCATCGTCTCGGGCGGAACCGCGCGCGACGCGCTCAGGAACACCGTCGACATCGCCCGGCGGGCCGAGGAGCTCGGCTACCACCGGTACTGGCTGGCCGAGCACCATCTCACCCCCGGCGTCGCCAGCTCGGCGCCCGCCGTCCTCATCACCGCCGTCGCCGCGGCCACCAGCCGGATCCGGGTCGGCTCCGGCGCCGTCCAGCTCGGCCACCAGACCCCGCTCGCCGTGGTCGAGCAGTTCGGCACCATCGAGGCGCTGCACCCCGGCCGGATCGACCTCGGCCTCGGCCGCTCCGGACAGCGCGCCAAGGAACTGAGCTCCGCGGCCCGCGCCGCCGCCGGCGCGCCCGCCCCGCCGCCTGCCGAGGCGCGGATCGTGGACGGCCTGCTCATCCCGCCGCCGTTCTCCTTCGCCGCGCTCGCGCACTCCCCGCTCTTCAAGCTGTCCGGATCGCTGCTCCAGCAGCCCGGCGCCGAGTCACCCGACTTCGCCGAGCAGGTCGACGACATCCAGGCGCTGCTCGCCGGCGCCTACCGCTCCGCCGACGGATTCCAGGCGCACGCCCAGCCCGGCGAGGGCGCCGAGGTGGAGCTGTGGATCCTCGGCAGCAGCGGCGGCCAGAGCGCCCAGGTCGCCGGCGAGCGCGGGCTGCCGTTCGCCGCGAACTACCACGTCAGCCCCGCCACCGTGCTGGAGGCGGTGGAGGGGTACCGGGACGCGTTCAAGCCGTCGGCGACGCTCGCCGCCCCGCACGTCATGGTGTCGGCCGACGTCGTCGTGGCCGCCACCGACGAGGAGGCGCGCAGGATCGCCGAGCCGTACGGGCTCTGGGTGCGGAGCATCCGCCGCGGCGACGGGGCGATGGCGTTCCCGTCGCCGGAGGAGGCCGCCGCGCACGTCTGGAGCGAGGAGGACCGCGCGCTGGTCGCCGACCGGCTCGACACCCAGTTCGTCGGGTCGCCTGAGACGGTGGTGGACCGGCTAGGTGTCCTGCGGGACGCGACCGGCGCCGACGAGCTGCTGGTCACCACCATCGCCCACGACCACGCCGACCGCGTCCGCTCCTTCGAACTCCTCGCCGCCGCGTGGACCACCTGACCGGCACGGCGGTCGTCGGCAGCTCAGCGCAGGACATACGCGGCGACTCGCAGGCCGGCCCTCGCGCGCGTCGCCCCGCCCGTCGCGTCGGCGGTTGTAGGTTGCCGCTATGGACCAAGGCACGGAGAGCACGCGTCGTCCGGCCCGCGCCCGGGCGATGGCGGCGGTCATCACCGCGACCCTGGTCGGCGTCTGCGGCTGCGGGCAGCCCGCGGGCAGGGCGGAGACGGCCTCGCCGCCGTCTCCGGCGTCGACCTCGGAGCGGTCGGCGACGCCGGCCGCGACCGGCGAACGGGCCGGCCTTCCCGCCCCCGATACGAAGATCCCAAAGGACGCCTCGAAGCTCGCGCGGTCCCTGAAGGACACCACCCGTGCGCTTCATGCGGCCGTCGACGCCTGGACCGGGGACGGCGATCCGTCGCGGGGCGGGCCGCCGGAGCCGGTCGTGCTCCTGGCGCTGCACCAGCAGCGCATCTACCGCTTCGCCGCCCGCCATCCCGGGCCGGCCTCCCGCGCCTTCGGCGAGCTGGCCGCGCCGCTCGCCGGGGAGGCCAGGGACAACACCGAGGCCATCCGCGAGCTGCTCTCGCTGGCCCACCCCCTCAAGGGCTCGGCGACGTTCAAGGTTCAGCGTCCATTGCCCGCGGGCGTCCTCCTCGGCCAGTTCAAGAAGGCCGAGCGCCGGTTCGGGGTGGAGTGGGAGGTCCTGGCCGCGGTGATGCTCGTGGAGACCAAGTTCGGCCGGGTCAGGTCCGCGAGCTACGCGGGCGCGCAGGGTCCCATGCAGTTCATGCCGGCGACCTGGAAGGCGTACGGCATGGGCGGGGACATCCAGGACCCGGAGGATGCCATCGCGGGCGCCGCCAACTACCTGCGCGCCTCCGGCGCCCCCCGCGACTACAAGAGGGCGCTACACGCCTACAACCCGTCCAACGCCTACGTGAACGCCGTCCTGCTGCACGCCCGGCAGATGAAGCGGGACAGCAGGAACTACTACGCGTACTACAACTGGCAGGTGTTCGTCCTCACCACGAACGGCGAACGCCGCCTCACGGGTCCCTGACCGGCCCGTGCCGCCGTGGCGATCGCCCCGGCGTTCAGCGAACGGCTCGCGCCGCCGACCGGACTTGACCGTTCCGTGCAGGGCCCCGTGGCGGGCCCTGTGGGATGATCAGCCCCGATCGGTGGCGCGATCAAGGGAAGGCCTGTTCCCTCGCCGCCGGGTGACCGCCGCCGCCGACCCGCGGTCGCGGGGGCCGTGGAGAAGACGCTCAGTTCCCAGGAGGTAGTCATGCCGGACGAGTTCGACGTGATCGTCATCGGCGCCGGCCCGGCCGGTGAGAACGTCGCGGCCAGGGCCGTACGAGGCGGCCTCAGTGCCGCGGTCGTGGAGGAGAACCTGGTCGGCGGTGAGTGCGCCTACTGGGCGTGCGTGCCGAGCAAGGCGCTGCTGCGGCCGGTGGACCTGGCCGCCGAGGTCCGCCGGGTCCCGGGCCTTTCGATCGGGCCGATCGACGCCGCCGCCGTGCTGGCCCGCCGCGACGAGACCGTCTCGCACTACGACGACGCCGGGCAGGTGGCGTGGCTCGAGGGGGTGCCGGCGACGTTCGTGCGCGGGCGGGGAAGCCTGGACGGTCCGAGGCGGGTCCGGGTGCAGGAGCCCGGCGGCACGTCCCGGTCGCTGACCGCCCGGCACGCGGTCGTGCTCGCCACCGGCAGCGTCGCGGCCGTCCCGCCGGTCCCGGGCATGGCCGAGGCCCGGCCGTGGACCAGCCACGAGGTGACCGCCGCCAAGGCCATACCCGGGCGGCTGACCGTCATCGGCGGCGGCGTGGTGGCCTGCGAGATGGCCCAGGCCATGCACGGGCTCGGCGCGGCCGAGACCACGGTGCTGGTGCGCGGCGACCGGCTGCTGGGGAGGATGGAGCCCTTCGCCGGGCGGCTCGTGGCCGAGGAGTTCGCCAACGTGGGCATCGAGGTGCGCATGGGCGCGAGCGTGACCCGGGTGGAGCGTCCGGTGCCGGGCGGCCCGGTCACCGTGCACCTCGCCTCCGGCCCCCCGGTGGAGGCCGACGAACTGCTGGTGGCCACCGGCCGCCGCGCCGCCCTCGCCGGCGTGGGCCTGCAATCGGTCGGGCTGGCCGGCGACCGTCCGGTCGAGGTGGACGACAGCATGCGGGCCACCGGTGTCGCGGGAGGCTGGCTGTACGCCGTGGGCGACGTCAACGGCCGCAACCTGCTCACCCACATGGGCAAGTACCAGGCGCGCCTCTGCGGCGACGTCATCGCCGCCCGCGCCAAGGGCGAACCCGACGACCTGCCTGGGCTGCGCGACATCGGCGACGGGTACGGCGCTCCGCAGGTGGTCTTCACCGACCCGCAGATCTGCGCGGTCGGCCGGACCGAGGCCCTCGCCCGGGCCGAGGGATTCCCCGTGCGCACGGTGGAGTACGACCTCGGCAACGTGACCGGCGCCTACCTGCTTGGCGACGGCTACCGGGGCCGGGCCAAGGCCGTGGTCGACACCGAGCGCCAGGTGCTGCTCGGGGTCACCTTCGCCGGGCCGGACACGGCCGAGCTGCTGCACTCCGCGACCATCGCGGTCACGGCCGAGGTGCCGCTGGAGCGGCTCTGGCACGCGGTCCCGTCGTTCCCGACGGTCAGCGAGGTCTGGCTGCGCCTGCTGGAGGCCTACGGCCTGTGACCGCGCGCCGGGACCACGTGCCAGGGCTCCTCACGGTCTTAAGTAGCTTATACACATGACTGGGCGAGGAGCCGTAGGCGCCGACGAGTTCGAAAGCATCCGGGCGCCGGTGCACCGGTTCGTGATGAGGGAGGCCGGCCGGGGGTCGATCGTCAACATGTCCTCGCTGTCGGGCAAGGTCGGCATGGTCGGCCAGACGAACTACTCGGCGGCCAAGGCCGGCATCGTGGGCCTCACCAAGGCCGCTGCCAAGGAGCTGGCCCACCTGGGCGTGCGGGTCAACGCCGTCCAGCCGGGACTCATCCGCACCGCGATGACCGAGGCCATGCCGCGGCACGCCTGGGACCAGAAGATGGCGGAGATCCCGATGGGCCGGGCGGGCGAGCCGTCCGAGGTCGCGAGCGTCGTGCTGTTCCTGTCCAGCTACATGACGGGCACGGTGCACGAGGTCACCGGCGGGCGGTTGATGTGACTGGCGCGGCCGAGGAGAGCAGGCCGGCCGCCCCGGCCGTGCCCGCCGGCGCCCCGCTGCGGGGAATGCGGATCGTCGAGCTGTCCGGCTACGTCGCCACGCCGCTGTGCGGGATGGCGCTGTCCCAGCTCGGCGCCGACGTCATCCGCGTGGAGCCGATCGGCGGCCAGGTGGACCGCTCCCGGTGGCCGCTGAGCGAGTCCGGGACCAGCCTCTACTGGACCGGCCTGAACAAGGGCAAGCGCGCCGTCGAGGTCGACTTCCGCTCCGACGCCGGCCGTTCCGTCATCGCCGATCTCGTGACCGGGGGCGGCCCGCGTGGAGGCATCGTCGTCAGCAACGCCCGGTTCCCCGGCCTGTCCTACGAGGCCCTCAGCGCGCGCCGCCCCGACCTCATCCACGTCGAGCTCACGGGGAAGGCCGACGGGGGGACGGCCGTCGACTACACCGTGAACGCGGAGACCGGCCTCCCCTCGGTCACCGGACCGGCCGGCGCGGGGCCGGTCAACCACGTGCTCCCCGCCTGGGACATCGCCGCCGGCCTCTATCTGGCCCTCGGCCTGCTGGCCGCCGAGCGCCGCCGCCTGCTCACCGGGGAGGGGCAGTACGTGAGCGTGGCCCTCCAGGACGTGGCGATGGCCATGGCCGGCAATCTCGGCTACCTCGCCGAGGCTCAGCTTGGCGGGGAGCGCCACCAGGACGGGAACCACGTCTACGGCAGCTACGGCCGCGACTTCCCGACCGGTGACGGCCATCGCGTGATGCTGGTCGTGCTCACCCGGCGGCACTGGACGGACCTGCTCGCCCTGACCGGCCTCGGCGCGGCGATGGAGGCGGTCGAGCGGGCGCTCGGGGCCGACTTCACCCGCGAGGGCGACCGGTACACCCACCGCGCCGTCATCAGCGGCCTGCTCGAAGCGTGGTTCGCCCGGCACACCTTCCAGGAGGTCGACGCCGCCCTGTCGTCCCGGCGCCTGCTGTACGCGCGGTACCGCACGTTCGGCGATCTCGTCGCCGACCCGGCCGCGCTGCTGGCCGGCAATCCCGTGCTGGCCATGCTGGACCAGCCCGGCGTGGGCCCGCACATCGCGGCCGGCTCGCCGCTGGTGATGCACGGCGAGCGATGCGGGGCCCGTCCCGCGCCGGCGGTGGGTCAGCACACCGGCGAGGTGCTCGGCGAGGCGCTCGGCCACTCCCCCGCGGACCTCGCCGCGCTGCGGGACCGGGGCGTGATCGGGTGATCCCCGCCGTGGAGATCGGCCCACCTGAGCAGGAGGAGGACTGAAATGGGTCGGCTTGCGCAGACCGACGGCCTGAGCGACGTGCAGCGGGAGATCCTGGCCACGGTGCGGGCCTTCGTCGACAGGGACGTCATCCCGGTCGCGACCGAACTCGAGCACCGGGACGAGTACCCCTCGGAGATCGTCGAGCGGATGAAGGAGATGGGCCTGTTCGGGCTCATGATCCCCGAGGAGTACGGCGGGCTCGGCGAGTCGCTGCTCACCTACGCGCTGGTGGTGGAGGAGCTGTCCCGCGGCTGGATGAGCGTCTCGGGGATCGTCAACACCCACTTCATCGTCGCCTACATGATCGAGCAGCACGGTACGCCGGAGCAGAAGGAGCACTTCCTGCCGGAGATGGCCGAGGGGCGGATCCGCGGCGCCTTCTCGATGTCCGAGCCGCACTGCGGGTCCGACGTCTCGGCCATCCGCACGAAGGCCGTCCGCTCCGGTGAGGAGTACGTCATCGACGGCCAGAAGATGTGGCTGACCAACGGCGGGTCGGCCAACCTGGTGGCGGTGCTCGCCAAGACCGACGAGGGCGCCGGTTCGGTGTACCGGAACATGACGACGTTCCTGGTCGAGAAGGAGCCGGGCTTCGGCGAGACCCGTCCTGGCCTCACCATCCCCGGGAAGATCGACAAGATGGGGTACAAGGGCGTCGACACCACCGAGATGGTGCTCGACGGCGTCCGCGTCCCCGCCGGACGGGTGCTCGGCGGCGTGCCGGGCCAGGGCTTCTACCAGATGATGGACGGCGTCGAGGTGGGCCGGGTCAACGTGGCGGCGCGGGGCTGCGGGGTGGCCCAGCGCGCGTTCGAGCTCGGCATCCGGTACGCCCAGCAGCGCGAGACCTTCGGCAAGGCGCTCCACGAGCACCAGGCCATCCAGTTCAAACTGGCCGAGATGGCCACCAAGGTCGAGGCCGCGCACCAGATGATGGTGATGGCCGCCCGCAAGAAGGACGCGGGCGAGCGCAACGACCTGGAGGCCGGCATGGCCAAGTACCTCGCCGCGGAGTACTGCAAGGAGGTCGTCGAGGACGCCTTCCGGATCCACGGCGGGTACGGGTACTCCAAGGAGTTCGAGATCGAACGCCTGTACCGCGAGGCCCCGATGCTGCTCATCGGCGAGGGCACCTCCGAGATCCAGAAAATGATCATCGGCCGCCGCCTCCTCGAGGAGTACCGCCTGCCCGAGTGACGGGCCGACGACGCCGGGGACTCCCGCAAAGCGCGCCGCGTCCGCGATCCGCCAGGGCAGCCGCGTCAGCACGTACCGAAGACGGCCCTTTCGATCATGCGGCACCCGCCCCGTCCCTGCCTCGTGGAATACCGGATCGCTTTTCTTTTTCCGTCCTGCCGAATGAACAAGAGCTGTGCTTAGATTGCCCCCGTGAGCGATGAATCCATGACCCGATCGGCATCCCATTGGATGACCGCTAATGACGGACAACAGTTTATCGAAACCAGCGTCCGGTATCGCATCTCGAGCTGAAAGGTCCGTTTTTCTCCATTTCGGGAGGAACGCGATGAGCGTCGAACCCTTTCCCGGTCCCGACTCCCCCCGCATGCGCTTCGGCGCCGAGATGCGCCGCCTGCGCGAGGCCGCGCGACTGTCCCAGGCCGCCGTGGCCTCCCGCCTCGGCTGCACCCAGACCCAGGTCAGCCGCCTGGAAGCCGCCACCCGCACGCCATCGAAGTCCGACGCCGAACGCCTCGACCGCCTCTTCGGATCGGGCGGCAGTACATACTTCACCGGACTGCGCGAACGCATCATCGCCCCCGGAGGACCTATATGGTTCAGAAGCTGGGTCGAAGAAATAGAACCCACGGCGCTCGTCCTCCACTCCTGGGATCCCCTCTTTGTCCCCGGCCTCCTGCGAACCGAGTCCTACGCACGGCGTATCTTCAGCCGGGAGCCCCTGATGTAGAACTCGCCGACAGGCCCACCATCTCCATCCAAATCGTCGACCCGGAATGCCTTCCAGGCCTGCT
This sequence comes from Sphaerisporangium perillae, assembly GCF_023276435.1. GTDB lineage: Bacteria > Actinomycetota > Actinomycetes > Streptosporangiales > Streptosporangiaceae > Sphaerisporangium > Sphaerisporangium perillae. The sequence goes on along the minus strand of NZ_JALLPO010000024.1, from coordinate 120,019 downwards.
CGGCGCTTTCATGATTGCCAAGCTACCGAACGCAGAACCCGACACCGTTCATGTGGATTCCTCAGCCGAAGGTCAGATCACGAGTGAACCTGGGCTCGTGACCTCGATACGAAACCGATATGAAGCCATACGACTATGGGCCTATCCTGAGCATGTATCCCTCAAAATGATCGAGGAAGTGAAGCGGGAATGGATCTGAGCACCGCTGCATGGCGGAAGTCATCGCATTCCGGTGGCAACGGCGGGCAGTGTGTCGAGGTGGCCGCCAACGTCCCCGGGTGGTAGCGGTCCGGGACAGCAAGAATCCCCACGGCCCTAAGCTCCTCCTCGCCCCACCTGGCAGACCTTCATCGGCTGCGTCAAGACCGGCGAGTTCGACCCCTTGATCTGACCGTCTGCGGGTTTGATTCAAGGTGTGATCCACTGAGGCCGGTGCGATGCGCCGTGGGGTTCTCGGGGTCCTTCACGGGCGGGTCCGGGGCCGTGGGCGGGCGGTGGGGACGGGGATCGCAGGGGCGCCGGGGACGACGGTGCCGGCGAAGGCGCCGACGCCCTCGACAGGCGACACACCGGCGGGACGTCACACGGGCGGGGCGTCATACGGGCGGAGCGACGAAGACGCCGTGGCCGACGTCTGGCCGGGCCGGCCGGCTCCCGGTGCCGCCCTGCCCGTACGAGGCGGCACACGGTGACAACCGTGAAAAGCCGGTCGAACGGCCGTCATAGCCCCTCATTTGCGGTCAATTGCCGCAAACCAGCAATTCCACGGCAGCAGCGAAGTAGCCCGGCGTGACGGATCGGCCGAGCTCGGGGACACCTACGACCAAGGGCACCAAGGCGAGGAAGACCGCGTTTCTGATCAACACCGTTGAAGTCGCTCGAACTATTGACAATGCCATCACGTGATTCGTAACGTTCCAAGCCGGGGGGATGAGTCGTCGCATCGATCGGGCCGGGAGTGTTCATCGGTTCGTCCTCGGGGGCAGATGTGTCTATTGGCGTACCTTTATTTCCTTCCACGGTGGACGACGCGATTTTCCCGGCCGAGCACGTGAATGCCATCGAGCTCCCCTTCACGCGGCTCGACGTGCTTCTCACCCGCGCCACGGCCCAGGCCCGCGAGCGGTTCGGCGCCGGGGCCGCCGCCGACGCCTTCCGGGGGCTGTACGTCACCGCCGAGCAGGCCGCCACCTCGCTCCACGGCGAGCCCGGCGCCCCGCTGCTGGCCGGAACGGCCGCGCGCGGCACGGCCGAGCCGGTGCGGCCGGGCTGGGACGAGGTGACCGGCGACCACGCCGGCTGGAGCTGGCTGCGCGACACCTACGGCCTCACCGACCAGGAACTCGACGTCGTCCTGGTCGCCCTCGCGCCCGAGGTGGATCCGCGGTACGAACGGCTGTACGGCTACCTGCAGGACGACGTCAACCGCCGGCGTCCCACCGTCAACCTCGCCCTGGACCTGGTCACCACGACCGTGGCCGGCAAGCTCGCCGCCCGCTCGATGTTCCGTGCCGACGCACCGCTGGTCGGCGAGCACGTGGTCACGCTCGTGCCGGACGAGCGGCCGGTCCGGCCGCCGCTGCTCGCGCACTTCATCGCCCTCGACGAGCAGATCGTCGACGTCCTGCTCCTCCAGGGCGGCCTCGACCGCAGGCTCGCCGCCCGCTGCCGCCTCACCGCTCCCCCGCCCGGCCGCTGGCCCGCCGTCCCCCTGCCGGCCTCCGCGCGTGAGCCGCTGCTGGCCACGGCGCGGGCCGCGCGGGAGCACCGTCCGCTGCGGCTGTACTTCCAGGGGCCGCCGGGGTCGGGCCGCCGGACCACCGCCGAAGCCCTGGCGGGGGAGCTGCGGGCACCGTTGCTGACGCTCGGCCTGGCCGGCCCGCCCACCACCGGCGAGGAGACGGAGGAGGTGCTGTTCCGCGCCTTCCGCGAAGCCCAGCTGCACGGTGCGCTGCTCTACCTCGACGCCGCGGACGCCTTGCGCCCGAGCGACACCGAGGACGCCGGGGTCGCGGCCCATGGGCCGGCCCACGCCCGCCGGGCGCTCGCCGAGCGGCTGGCCCGCCACCCCGGCATCGTGATCATGGCCGGCGACCGGCCCTGGCTGCCGCTCGGCGGGCCGCCGCTCGGCGTCGTCACGGTGCCGTTCGCCCGCCCGGGGCACGAGGTCCGGCGCCAGGTATGGGCGGCCTGCCTGGCCGAGGCCGGCGTCGCCGCCCCCGGCGACCTGGCCGAGGCGCTCGCGGGCCGCTTCCGCTTCGGGCCTGGCCAGATCGCCCACGCCGTCGCGGCCGCGGGCGCGGCGTCCGCCTGCGGGCCCGCATCACCAAGCGGACCGGCGCGCGGGGACCTGTTCGCCGCGGCGCGCGACCAGACCGGTCACCAACTGGCGGCCCTGGCCCGCAGGATCACCTCATCCCGCACCTGGGACGATCTCGTCCTGCCCGGCGACCCCACGACCCAGCTACGCGAGCTGTGCCTGCGGGTTGCCCTGCGCCGGCGCGTCTGGCACGACTGGGCCTTCGACGGCGGGCCCGCACGGGGAAAGGGCGTCAGCGCCCTGTTCGCCGGCCCGCCGGGCACCGGCAAGACCATGGCCGCCGAGGTCGTCGCCGGCGAGCTGGGCCTGGACCTGTTCAAGATCGACCTGTCCTCGGTGATCAGCAAGTACATCGGCGAGACCGAGAAGAACCTGGAGCGCATTTTCACCGCGGCCGCCGACGCCGACGCGATCCTGCTGTTCGACGAGGCCGACGCGCTGTTCGGCAAGCGTTCCGAGGTACGCGACGCCCACGACCGGTACGCCAACATCGAGACCGCCTACCTCCTGCAGCGGATGGAGCAGCACGACGGCGTCGCGATCCTGGCCACGAACCTGCGCCAGCACCTGGACGACGCCTTCACCCGCCGGCTCCAGTTCGTCGTCGACTTCCCCTTCCCCGACGAGGCGCAGCGGCGGCGCATCTGGCAGGTCAGCCTCCCGGACAGCGCGCCGCGCGAGGACGACGTCGACTTCGGGCGGCTCGGCCGCGACTTCCGCCTCTCCGGCGGGAACATCGGCAACGCCGTGCTGCGCGCGGCCTTCCTCGCCGCCGCGCAGGACCGCCCGATCGGCATGTCCCATCTGCTCGAGGCCGTCCGCCGCGAGCACCACAACATGGGCAAGATCCTGCTGGACTCGGAGCTTCGCACCGGGCCGGGTGAGGGATGAGGACACCACATGTTCCAGGACCTCGACGCGACCCTGAAGGCGCTCCTGCGCGACCCGGCGGCCCCGGAATTCCTGCGCGACGCCGACGTCAGCTTCGACACCCCCGACAAGGACTACAAGCCGGCGCAGGCCACCGTGAACCTGTTCCTGCACGAGGTCACCGAGAACCGCACGCTGCGCGACGAGGCGCGAGTGCTGGAGCGCGCCGGGAGCGGCTACCGCGCCCGGCTGCCGTCGCTGCGCGTCGACTGCACCTACCTCACCACCGCGTGGTCGTCGCGGACGGCCGGGATGAGGGCCGCCGAGGAACATCGGCTGCTCGGCCTCGCCCTGGTGTGGCTGAGCCGGTTCCCGGTGATCGACGAACGTTTCCTGCAGGGGACGTTGCAGACCCCGCCCCAGCCGTACCCGCTGCCGGCCGTCGTGGCGCAGACCAGGGAGGGGCAGGCGATGGGCCACTTCTGGAGCGCCCTCGGCGTGCCGCCCCGCCCGGCCTTCGCGCTGACCGTGACCATCACGGTGGACCCCTTCGACCAGGTCGAGGAGTTCGCCGCGGTGCAGGGTGTGCAGGTGCGGACCGCCTCGCCGCAGTATCCCGCGCTCGCCGGCCGGGTACTGGACCACACCCTGGCCCCGGTCCCCGGCGCCACGGTGACCGTGACCGAGACCGGCGACCAGGTCACCTCGGGCCGCGACGGTGGGTTCGCCGTCGAAGGCCTCGGCTTCGGCGCCTACCACCTGCGGGTGCAGGCCGCCGGCCATCCCGACCGGCAGGTGCCCGTGAACTACGCGGCCGAGGCCCAGATCCACGACGTGGTCCTGCCCGGCCACTGACCCGTCCCGCAGGCGTAGGAGGAGACGATGATCGACTATGAGTCCAAGGCGCCGGGCGTCTACATCGAGGAGATCACGCCGGCCGGGCCCATCACGGGCGCGGGCACCAGCGTCCCGGCCCTCATCGGGGTCGCCGCGGCCGACAGCGCCCTCGGCAAGCCGGTGGCGATCACCAACTGGACCGCGTACACCGACGCCTTCGGCGGTTACAAGGCGTCGCTGAACCTGCCGTACGCGGTGCGGGGTTTCCTGGAGAACGGCGGGACGTTCGCGTACGTCGTGCCGATCAAGGACAACGGCGGGGTGGACGGCGCGCTCGACGCGCTGACCCGGCTGGCCGACGTCAGCATGGTCTGCCTGCCCGGCGTCGTCGACCCCACCGTCCAGGCGAAGGTGCTCGCGCACTGCGAGACGATGGGCGACCGGTTCGCCGTGCTCGACGGCGCGCAGGACACCACGCCGCTCAAGGCCGACGGCGCCCTGCAGAAGCAGCGCGGCGGCCTGAAGTCCGCCAACGGCTTCGGGGCGCTGTACTGGCCGTGGATCGTGATCCCCGATCCCACCGCGCGGCCCGGCACCTCGGCGACCGTCACCGTCCCACCCTCCGGGCATGTCGCCGGCGTGATGGCGCGCTGCGACGGCTCCGTCGGGGTGCACAAGGCGCCGGCCAACGAGACCGTACGAGGTGCGGTCGACCTGGAGTACGCGCTCAACGACGCCGAGCAGGGGGCGCTGAACAAGGCCGGGATCAACGCCATCCGCCGCTTCCCCGGGCGCCCGCCCCTGGTCTGGGGCGCCCGCACCCTGACCGACGGGACGCAGTGGCGGTACGTCAACGTGCGGCGGCTGGTGTCCTACATCGAGGACTCGATCGTCCAGGGCGTCCGCTGGGCGGTCTTCGCGCCCAACAACACCGCGTTGTGGAAGGGCCTGGAACGCTCGATCACCGAGTTCTTGACCCGGGTCTGGGAGGCGGGCGCGCTGTTCGGCGCCACCGCCAAGGAGGCGTTCTACGTGCGCATCACCGAGGAGCTCAACCCTCCGGCGGTGCGCGGCCTCGGCCAGGTCATCGTCGAGATCGGGGTGGCCCCCACCCGTCCGGCCGAATACGTCGTGCTGCGCATCGGCCTGTGGGACGGCGGCGCGCGGATCAGCGAAGGTTAGCAGGAGGACAGCAGATGGCTCAGACAGGACAGCGCGTCGATCCCTTCCGCAATTTCAACTTCCTGGTGGAGCTCGACGGCATCGCCCAGGCGAGCTTCACCGAGTGCAGCGGGCTCGGCTCCACCACAGAGGTGATCGAGAACCGCGAGGGCGGCGACAACGTGACGGTGCGCAAGCTGCCCGGCAAGACCAGCTTCTCCGACATCTCCCTGAAGTGGGGCCTGACCGCCTCCACCGAGCTGTGGGAGTGGCGCCAGCAGATCGCCGACGGCCTGGTCGTGCGCAAGAACGGCTCGATCGTCGTGTTCGACCTGGCCAACAGCGCCGAGGTGGCCCGGTGGAACTTCTTCCGCGCCTGGCCGACCAAGTGGGAGGGCCCCGCGTTCAGCGCCAAAGGCGGCGACATCGCCATCGACACCCTCGTGCTCGCGCACGAGGGACTGACGCGGGTCTGAGCGTGCTGGTCACCGAGGTCGAGTTCGAGCTGCCGAAGGGGTACGTGGACGCGGAGGGCAACCTCCACCGCACGGGCGTGATGCGGCTGGCGACGGCCGCCGACGAGATCTACCCGCTCAACGATCCACGGGTGCGGAACCTGCCCGCCTACCTGATCGTCATCCTGCTCTCCCGGGTGGTGATCAAGCTCGGCGGCCTGGAGGAGGTCAATCCCGGGGTCATCGAAGGGCTGTTCTCCGCGGATCTGGCCTACCTGCAGGACCTCTACAACCGCGTCAACGGCCTGAGCCCGCGGACGCTCACGGCGGAGTGCCCGCACTGTGGCCGCCGCCAGGAGCTGGAGGTGCCGCCGCTGGGGGGATAGCGGGCTACCCCCTGGACCGGGTCCACCAGGAGGCGGCCTTCCTCGGAAGACATGTGCACTGGACCCTTACCGAGGTGCTGAACCTCGACCACGCCCAGCGGCGGCGCTGGGTGCGGGAGGTCGCGAGCCAGCTCGAACGCGAGCGGGGCGGCGGGTGAGGCGCGGACCCGACGCCGGCCGCGGCAGGACGGGACGGAAATGGACGAGCAGGTGGAGGGGGTGGCGCGAACGATGACGGACGACGGCACACCGGCGGGGACGCTCGGGGAGCGCCTCGACGAGGCCGGCCGCCGGATGGCCGCACGTCACCTGCCGTCCTATCCCTGGGCCGGCGGGCTGGCGCGGGTGTTCGAGCACGTGACGCGCCTGACCGAGCCGTTCGACGGGCGGTTCGAACGGCAGGAGTCGCCTGTCGGCCGGCAGGGCGAGATCGTGCGCGGCGTGCCGGTGGGCGATGCGCCCGGCGCCGGCCCTTCCGCGGCATCCCCGGGTGAGGCCTCTCCCCCGGGGCCGCCCGCCGCGCACGACCCCTCGGGCGATCGGACGCCGGCCGAGTTCCCGGGTGCGGAGCCGGTGCGCGCCCCGGCCGCCGCCCCGGGACGGGCCCTGCCGTCCGGCGTGCGCTCGCGCCTGCGCGGCGTCGCCGGGCTGGGCGCCGACGCGCTGCGCGTCCACGACGACGCGGCGGCCGACACCGTCGCCCGGGCGCACGGCGCCGACGCCGTGACTCAGGGCGCCGACGTCTACTTCCGCGACGGCCGGTTCCGTCCCGGGGATCCGGCCGGTTTCGGGCTGCTCGCCCACGAGGCGACCCACGTGACCGCGCTGCTGGACCCAGGCGGTGCCTGGCGGCGCGCGGCGCCCGGCGGAGTCGCCGCCGAGGAGCGGGCGGCGCTGGCACGGGAGTCGGCGGCCCGCCACGCCCCCGGCTCGGGCGACGACCCCGATCTGCGCGCGCCCGGCCCGGGTGCGGCGCCGCCCCCGGCCGGCCCGCCCGCGCTCCCCGATCCCGGCGTCGCTCCGGCCGCCGCGCCCGCTCCCACCCCGGCCATCGCGCCGCACGCGGCGGCGCACCCGATGACGGCGCCGGTCGGCCGCGATCTCGCTCAGCAGCCGCCGTTCGACGTCGAGGCACTGCGCCGCGGCCTCATCGCCGACCTGATGCGCCAGCTGCGCACCGAGTTCGAGCGGGGAGGCTGACATGCCCGTGCCGAAGCCCGTACGCCCGGCCAGGCGGGTCAGCAACGAGCTGGCCAAGGCGCTGATCATCGACACCACCACCGGCACCGGCCACGCGGTGATGTACAACCCGGAGGAGCTCCAGCTCGAGCAGGGCAACGTGTTCGCGGAGGTCGGCATCCCGGGCCTGGACGCGCCGCCGCTGCAGTACGTGCGGGGCAAGGCGCGGGTGCTCACCATGGAGCTGTTCTTCGACACCTACGAGACCGGCGAGGACGTGCGCGAGCACACGGCGCCCATCGTGCGGCTGCTCGACAGGGACCCGCGCACCCAGGCGCCGCCGGTGCTGCTGTTCTCCCTCGGCCGGGTGCAGTTCCGCTGCGTGCTGACCGACGCCGGGCAGCGGTTCACCATGTTCCGGCGCGACGGCACCCCGGTGCGCTCCACCATGTCGGTGCGCCTGCAGGAGTACGTCGAGGTGGGCGTCGAGATCCGCCAAGGAGTGTTCTTCGGCTCGCCGACCGTCTCGGCGGCGGCGAACGCGGCGGCGGCCGGCACGGTGGCGGCGGCGAACGCGGTGCTGTCCGGGTCGGCGACGCTCCACGTCACGGTGTCCGGCGACACGCTGAGCGGCATCGCCGCCGCCTACCTGGGCGATCCGGGCCGCTGGCGGGAGATCGCCGGCGCCAACAGGATCGACGACCCGTTCGACCTGCTGCCGGGCAGGTCGCTGGTCATCCCCGCGCCGGGCGGCGCGACCACCGGCGCGACGGGGCGGCGGCCGTGAGCGCGCCGCCGTTCGCGCCGCGGTTCGAGGTGCGCCTCTCCGGCGTGACGCTCGCCGCCGACCTGACCCGCCAGATCCTCGGCCTGGTCGTGGAGAGCGACCTGGACCTCGCGGGCTCCTTCGGCATCACCCTGCACAACGCCGGCAACGCCCTGCTGGACTCGGCACTGCTCGACCTGGGCAAGACCGTCGAGATCCACCTCGGCTACGGCAACGACCTGAGGCCCGCCTTCCTCGGCGAGATCGCCGCGATCGAACCGTCGTTCCCGCAGGACGGGCCGCCGACGATCCGCGTGTCCGGCTACGACAAGTCCTTCCGGATGCGCCGCGCGCAGCCCGAGCCCACCGAGTACACCTTCATGAACGACAGCCTCATCGCGGCGCGGATCGCGGCCGAGAACGGGCTGATCCCGGTCGTGGACCCCACACCTGGCCTGCCCGCGAAGGTGATCCAGGCCGAGAGCGACATGGCCTTCCTCAAGAGCCGGGCCGAGCGGTACTTCTTCGACGTCTACGTCGAGTGGGACCGGCTGCACTTCCAGCTCCCCCGGCCCCGGCTCGCCGCGCACGTCCTCACGTGGGGCAGGAACCTGTCCGGCTTCAGCCCGCGCATCTCGGCGGCCGGCATGGCGGGCCTGCAGGTGATCCGCGGGTACAACCAGGAGCTCGCCCAGGCCATCACCGTCACCGCCCTCGCGGCCGACTTCGACCTCGACGACCTGGTGGAACGCCTCGGCAGCGCGGCGATCGAGCTGCTCGGCTCGCTGGCCCGCAAGGGCATCAGGCAGCACACGGTGGAGAACCCGCTGGACGCCGCGGTGCTGGCCAGGTCGCTGCTGGCGGACCTGCTCGAGGGCATGTACGAGGGGTCCGGATCGTGCATCGGCATCCCTGACCTGCGGGCCGGGGACTACATCGCGGTCCAGGGCGTGGGGCGCCGGTTCAGCGGCACCTATCGGGCGCGCAAGGTCACCCACCGGATCGACGGCAACGGCTTCACCACCGAGTTCTCGATCACCCAGCGCGGCCACTCCAGCCTGCTGGGGCTGCTGCGCAGGCAGATGGTTCAGGAGCCGTCGCCGAACGAGCCGCAGCGGTTCTACGGCGTGGTGGTCGGCGTGGTGCAGGACAACGACGAGCTGCGCGACCTGCCGCCCCAGGTGCCGATCGGGCGGGTCAAGGTGGCGTTTCCCGGCATGTCGGACAACTTCACCAGCGGCTGGGCGCCGTGCGCCCGCCCGATGGCCGGCAAGGACATGGGCTTCTACGCGCTGCCCGAACCCGGCGACCAGGTGCTGGTCGCGTTCGAGCACGGCGACCTCGCCAAGCCGTACGTGATCGGCGGATTGTGGACCGCCAAGCAGGCACCGCCGGCGACCAACGTGGACGGCACCAACAGCAAGCGCGTGATCAAGAGCAGGGCCGGCCACACGATCACGTTCGACGACACCGCGAACATCGGAAAGCTCACGATCGAGGACAAGTCGGGAAGCTCGATCACGCTGGACGCCCAGGACGGCTCGATCACCATCAGCGCCCAGGGCAGCCTCACGATCAAGGCCAACCGCGAGATCAACCTGGAGGCCGCCGGCGGCGCCACCAAGATCTCGATGACCAGCACCCAGGTGAACGTCACCTGAGGAGGGAGGCGCGGATGGCGCGCGTACTGACCACCGAAAGCACGGTGACCTGCGGGCACGTGCCGCCCGGTACCGTGGTGCCGCAGAGCGCGGCCAAGCTCGCCGTGGGCGGCAAGCCGGTGCTCGTCGAATCGGGCATCAAGACGATCGGCACCGGCTGCACGGTCAGGGCACAGGGGGACGTCCCCTGCGCGACCGTCACGGCGATCACAGGCGGGCGGTCGGCCAAGCTCTTCGCCGGCGGGTTTCCAGTGATGCTGGACTCACTCGCCGGGACCACCAGCGGCCAGATCAGCGGCGTCACGGGCACCCTGACGGTGAGGGCCGTCCAGGGCAGGCTGGCGGCGACGTGACCGAGCCGTTCCCCGGCCGAGGGCCGGCCTTCCCGATGCGGCTCGGCGTCGCCGGGCTCGCCGAGTCCACGGGCGTGGCCAAGGTCGAGGAGTCGATCCGCATCATCCTCGGCACCCAGCACGGCGAGCGGGTGATGCGCCCCCGCTTCGGGTGCAACCTCAAGACCCTCGCCTTCGCCCCAAACAACGGGTCGACCGCCGACCTCGCCCGCTACTACGTGACCGAGGGCCTGGCCCAGTGGGAGCCGCGCATCGAGGTCCTGGACGTCGAGGTCGCCAACGACAACGTGCGCGCCAGGCTGCTGATCGACATCCGCTACCGGCTGCGCGCGACACGAGATGTACGCAACCTCGTCTACCCGTTCTACCTGGAGCGCGCACAATGACGTTCGAATCGCGCCGCGGGCGGATCCTGCCCCCGGACCTCGACGACCGGACCTGGCAGGACCTCGTCGACCAGATGCGCGCGCTCATCCCCAGGTACGCCCCGCAATGGACCGACCACAACCCGAGCGACCTCGGCATCACGCTGATCGAACTGTTCGCGTGGCTTGCCGAGGGCGTGATCTACCGCCTGAACCAAACCCCGGACAAGAACTACGTGGCGTTCCTGAACCTGCTCGGGATCACCAGGAACCCGGCCACGCCCGCCCGCACCCACCTGACCTTCACCGCCAAAGCCGGTCCGGTCGTCGTTGCCGTCGGCACCCAGGCCCAGACCACCGCGCTCGAAGGCCGCACACCGGTCGTGTTCGAGACCGACGAGGACGTCCGGGTGCTGCCGACCACCCTCACCGCCGCGCTCGCGGCCGGCCCGCACCCGGCGGGCGCGGCGTCCAGCCGGTACGACGTGGTCACGGCCACACTGGTCGGCCCGCCGGCGGGCAAGTACCTGGTGGAGGTGCCGCCCGGGCAGGCCACGCAGCTGTGCCTCGGCTTCGACCGGCAGGTCGCCGAGGAGATCACGCTCGGCCTGCGGCTGTACCTGCCGGTGCCCGAGCAGGCCCAGGCGACCCTCACCTGGACCTACTCCCGAGGCACGGCCGAGCCTCTGGCATGGCCTTCCATCAACGGGGTCGCCGACGCCACCGGCGGGCTACGGCGCGATGGCAGGGTGCGGCTGACGCCGCCGGGCGACTGGACGCCGCAGCGCGCGGCGGGCCCGGCAGCCACCAAGCCGTGGACGACGGTGACACCCCGCGACGGTGCCGCCGCGGTCACCGACCCGCTGTTCTGGATCGGCCTGCGGATCGCCAACCCTGCCGCGACGCCGCTGGCCATCGGCGTCGACCGGCTGCTGTTCAACGCCGCCGCCGCGCGTACCGCGCTGACCGTACGGGCGCCGGAGCCGCTCGGGCAGAGCACCGGCGAGGCGTTCCAGGTGTTCCCGCTCCGCTACCGGCCGCTGCTGCGCCGCCTGGGCACCGGCGCGCCGTACGCCGACCTGAAGGTGCAGGTGGGCACCGGTGACCCGGCGGTCTGGCAGGACTGGACGCTCGTCGAGGACTTCCCGCCCGGCCCCGGCACCGTGTACCGGGCCGACCCGGTGACCGGCGAGATCAGCTTCGGCAACCACGACGACCGGAGCGAGCAGGGCAGGCAGGGGCACGGCTCGGTGCCGCCGGCCGGCAGCCTGATCCGTGCGCTGAGCTACCGGTACGTCGACGCGGGGGCGGCGGGGAACGTCGCGCCCGCCCAGGTGACCGTGCTCGGCACCACCCTCTCCGGCATCCTGCCCACCGGCGTCACGAACGTCACCAACCTCGGGCCCGGCCGCGACGGCGCCGATGAGGAGCCGATCGAGGACACGCTGCGCCGTGCGCCCGAGGAGCTGAAGATCCGCGACCGCGCGGTCACCGTGGACGACTACGAGTTCCTCGCCGGCGAGGCGGGCAACGACGTGCTGATCCGCCGCTGCCTGCCGCCGCGCCTGCAGGCGGCCGACGGCCCCGGCCCGGCCCCGCTACCGTGGGTGAAGGGCGACCCGTGGACCTTCGCCGGCATCGTGCGCGCGCCCGGCACGGTCAACATGATCATCGTCCCGGACCAGGACGCTACGGTCGCCCGGCCGGAGCCCACGCAAGACCAGATCCGCCAGGTGCGGGCGTACCTGGACCCCCGGCGGGACCTGACCGCCCGCCTCGAGGTGCTCGGGCCCCGGTACCTGCCCGTGATCGTGAACGTCGAGCTGGTGGTGTGGCAGCAGGCGATCGACGCGGGGGCCGACCAGGACAAGGTGCGGAGCGACACCCTGGCCCGGATCCAGGCATTTCTGCACCCGACCCGGGGCGGGCCGGCCGGCACCGGTTGGCAGGTCGGGCAGCCGGTGTTCACCTCCGACCTGTTCCGCGCGATCATGCCGTCCGGGGACCTCGGCTACATCTCCACCCTGCAGCTGCGCCCGGACGTCCCGGCCTATCACTTCCCGCCGCTCAACCCGGCCGGCACCGCCGACAACTACAACCAGGACCGGGAGCGGCCGTTCCGGCTGTCGCCGTTCGGGGCGTCGGTGCGGGTCGCCGACTACGAGCTGGTCTGCGCCGCCGCCGAGAACTCCCACAAGATCACTACCACGGTACTGAACGCATGAGACGGGCGGACGCGCGGGAGGTGAGGACGCCGTGAGCGACAAGAGCGGCTGGTTGCGGCACCTCCCGCCGGTGCTGTGGCAGGACGAGCCCGAGACATCGGAGTTCGGCCTCGGCACCGCGCTGCGGATCTTCGAGAAGGTGCTGACCGGCATCCCGGACGGCGTCCCCCTGCCGCACCGCCCGCACGAGCGTGAGCACGAGCACGAACCGCCCCGCGAGCACGAGCACGAGCCGATCACCACTGAGATCGCCCGGCTGGACCGGCTGTTCGACCCGTGGACGACCCCGGAGCCGTTCCTGCCCTGGCTCGCCTCCTGGGTGGCGCTGCGCTACCCGACCCTGCAGGACGCCCCGTTGTGGGACGAGTACCAGCGGCGCAAAGTGACCTCGGAGATCGCCCGGATCTACCGCCTGCGCGGCAGGAAGGCCGGGCTGAACAAGTACCTCGAGCTGTACGCCGTGGGCCGCACCCGCCCCCGGGTCGCCCTCGACGACGGCACCCGCCTGCTCACCGTCACCCCCGGACCCGAGCCCGGCACGGCCGCGTCGGTGGCCGGGCTGGTCGTGCAGGGACCGGTCGTCACCGGCGCCGGCGTCCGCGTCGAAGGCGTGACCAGGCCCTGGTGCGTGGCAGCCGGCACGGACGGTGGCCTGTTCGCCGGCGACATCGCACTGCCCGCCGGAGTCTCGCCGCAGCTCAAGAACAGGGTGTGGCGGCTGAGCCCGGCCGGCAACCACGACGTGGCGGGAACGCCGCCGAAGCCCCGGCCGGTCGCGCCGGACACCCTCAACCTGACCCGCGTGGTCGCCGCCGCCGTGCGGCCCGCCCGGGGCGCGGCGCCCGAGACGCTCTACGTGCTGGACCGTGCGGGGCAGTTGTACGCGGTCCCCGCGCCGTTCCCCGACACCCCCGCGACGCAGATCATCTCGCTGGCCACGGCAGGCACCCCGCTGTGGCCCGTCGCGATGGCCGTCGATCCCGCGAGCGGCGACCTGCTCGTCCTGGACCGCGGCGACGGGCCCGGCTCGCCGAGCCGACCCAAGATCATCACCGTGCGCACCGACCCACCGGCCGCTACCCGCACCACGCTGCGCACGGTCGTCGAGCCGCTGTCGCTGGCCGTCGAACCCGGCGGCACGCTGCTGGTCGGCGACGGCGGCGATCAGGAACCCGCCGCGCCGGCCCGGTTCCCCGGCAACCTGGTACGGATCACCCGCGCCGCCCAGGCATGGACCGAGACACCGCTGCTCCCCGCCGGCAACCCGCTGGTGGCGCCGACCGCCATCGCCCGCACTGGCGACGGGCGGCTGTACGTCCTGGACGCCGGGCTGAAGCCGTTCGCGCCGTCGGCCACCGACCCGTTCATCTGCGCCGTGGCCGAACACGCGGCGGTGTTCGAGGTCGATCCGGCCGCCGCGCCGCCCACCGCCGTACGGATCACCGAGCCCGGGCAGTTCGTCTACCCGACCGGCATGGCGGCGACCGGCGACCGGCTGGTCGTGTGCGATCCGGGCCAGCCGGAGGTGGCGGGGCTGCAGCCGTTCTGGTCGCGGGTACGGCCGTTCCAGTTCGGCGTCGTCGTCCACTTCGCCGACGGGCGGCTGCCGCCGGACGCCTCCGCACGCCAGCTCGTGCTGAACCAGGCGGTGGGCAACATCCGCAGCATCATCGACCAGGAGAAGCCGGCGCACACGCTGTGGAACCTGATCACCGCGATCTAGCCGGACGGGCGATCGCCCACTGAAGGGAGGAGGCGGCATGGCAGTGAAACGCACTCAGTACTGGAACCTCGGCGCCGACACCGTACGCTCCGGCGCGACCGGGCACGGCGAGAGCCTGACCGACATCGAGAGCCACCTGATGCCGATGGACCGGCTGCGCAACTCGGGCCTGCACGGCTGGGGCGTGGCCGCCGGGCTCCGCGTGACGGCGACGCCCGGGGCCGCCGGCGTCACGGTGTCCCTCGGCACCGCGCTGGACGCCGAGGGCAACCTGATCGTCCTCACCGATGGCGGCGTCGCGATCGTCGACCCCGCGGTGGACCCGGACGAGGTGCAGAACGTCCCGACGGTCCCGGTCACCGCCACCGGCGTGACCGTGGACTCCGCCGACCTCACCGGCGCCGTCCTGCTGACCCTGACCTGGCGCGAGGTGGCCGGCTTCGAGCTGCCGAACGCGCCCGTGCTGCTGCACGCGCCCTGGCTGCGCCTGGTCCCGGCGGCCGGCTTCCCCGACGTCGGCGACCAGGTGGTGCTGGCCGAGGTCACGCTCGGCACCGGCGGCGTCGTCGACGCCCTGGGCCCAGGCGTGCGGCGCCAGGCGAGCACGCCCACCGGACGCCTGGAGCTGCGCCGGCCCCGCGGTGATGCCCTCGGCGTGGACCACGGCGCGGCCGCCGAGCTGGTGGCCGGCGCGGACGACAGGGTGGATCTGAACATGCTCCCGCCCACCGGGCCACCGCGCCGCGCGCTGTCGGTCTTCGGCACCGGCGCCGTGCAGTTCTCCGACGACATCATCGTCGTGGGGCACCTGCGCGTACGCGACCATTTCACGGTCGAGCCCACCGGCGCCGTCAACATCTCCGGCGCCCTGCTGGTGAGCGACCGCCTCACCGTCGACACCGCCGGCACCGTCACCATCACCGGCGACCTGCGTGTGAGCGACCGCCTCACCGTCGACAACACGGGCACCGTCACCATCGCGGGCGACCTGCGCGTACGAGACCGCCTCGTGGTCGACACCGCGGGCAACGTGAGCATCGGCGGGGCGAAGGCGGTGCGCGTGCTGCACGTCGAGGGGTCGGAGGTGCACAGCGGCGGCCCCGGCGGCGGGTTCTCCTTCGCGGACCGGGCAGTGCGCACTTTCGTGGAGACGCCCGGCGCGGCCGAGCGCTGGGTCTGGTACGCCCACGGCGGCACCGCCCGGCTGTGGTCCGGCCAGGACCGGCTGTCCATCGGCGCGCCCGGTGAAGGCGGCGGCCTGGACGTGTACCGGCGGATGCGGGTCCGGCAGGGCGGCGACAGCTCCGCCGGGATCTGGCTCTTCCAGACCGGCCCGCAGGCCGACCGCGCGTTCGTCGGCATGCTCGATGACGGGCACGTCGGTTTCTGGGGCAACGGCGGCGCCGGATGGGGGCTGCGGATGGACGTGGCGACCGGGTCGGTCAACATCGGCGGTCCCACGCGTGCGAGCCTGCACGTCGCCGGCGACGCCGTGGTCGGCGGCGACACGGTGATCGGCGGCGCTCTCGCGACGGCCTCCACGGTGCGGGCCGGCGGCGGGCTCACCCTGCTCGACGGCAACGTCGTCAGCGCGACGACACGGCTGAACGTCACCGGTCCGGACAGGATGTACATGACCATCCATTGGCCCGACGTCCCGCGGTACCCCGACTGGTCCGGCGGCGGCATCGGCACGTGGGACGTGTTCGCCCGAGGCGCGGTGTACGTCGGCACGGATCCCGATCACCCGAGGTGCCAGTTCCTCAACGACGGCACCAAGCGGTTCGCCATCGACCACCCGCTCGACCCCGGTGGCCGCGTCCTCACGCACGCGTGCGTGGAGGGACCGGAGGCGGCGGTCTACTACCGGGGCGAGGGACGGCTGAGCGGTGGCCGCGCCCGGGTGACGCTGCCGGACTACTTCGAGGCCCTCGCCCGCGCCGACGGCCGCACGGTGCTGCTCACGCCGGTGTCGGACCTGGACGAGCCGGTGTGCGCGCTGGCCGCCACCCCCGTCGCCGGCGGCGGGTTCACCGTGCTGGCCGCCGACGGCCGCAACCCCGCCCAGCGCTTCTGCTGGGAGGTCAAGGCGGTCAGGGCCGACGTCGACCCGCTGGTGGTCGAGACCGAGAAGAGACCCTCCGCGATCCCGATGATGGAGCCGGCATGAGCGATAGCGGCGTCAAGCGCACCGAGTACTGGAACCTCAGTACGGGCACCGTGCGCAACGGAGCCACCGGGCACGGCGAGAGTCTCACCGACATGGAGACCTACCTGCTGCCGCTGGACCGGGCCCGCAACGCCGGCCTGCACTCCTGGGGGGTCGCAGGCGGGCTGGCGGTACGCGCCACCGTAGGTCAGACGGGGGTCACGGTCTCACCGGGTACGGCCCTGGACGCCGACGGCCGGCTGATCGTCCTGCCCCCGGGCGGCACAGCCGTCGTCGATCAGACCGTCGACCCGGCCCAGATCCAGGACGTGCCGACCGTCCTGGCGGGGGACGACGGGCTCAACCTGGACACGGCCGGCGCGGGCGCCGACAGCCTGCTCACCCTCACCTGGCGCGAGGTGCTGGGCGACAGCGCGCTGGCCAACGCGCCCGCCCTGCTGCACGCGCCTTGGCTGCGCCTCGTCCCGGCGGCCGGATTCCAGGACGACGGCAGGCAGGTGGTGCTCGCCCGGGTGGTGCTAGACGGCGAGGGCAGGGTCACCGGGCTGTCGGCGGGCGCCCGGCGCCCGGCGGGAGTCCCCGCGGGCAGGCTGGAGCTGCGCGCGCCGCGTACGGCCGGCGGAGGCGTGCCCGGCGTCGACGACCGGCCGGTGGCCGAACTGACCGCCGACGCAACCGGGAACGTCGCCCTGACCTTGCTGTCCGGGGCGGCGCCTCGCGAAGCCCTGGCGGTCACCGGAGCGACCGGCGAGGTCCGGGTGTCGACGCTGTCGGTGTCCTCGACGCTGTCGGTGTCGGCCCCCCTGCGGCTGTCGTCCCCGGCGGGCCCGGCCTACCAGCTGTCATCGAACTCCGACGGCACGTGGCGGCTGACGGACGCGACCACGCGCGCCGACCGGCTTGTGATCGACAAGTCCGGGAAGCTGGGCGTGGGCATCGGCGCGGCGCCGGCACAGCGAATCGTGCACGTAGAAGGCACGGAGGTGCACAGCGGCGGCACCGCCGGCGGGTACTCCTTCGCCGACCGCAACGTGGCCGGCTTCGTCGAGACACCGGGCGCGGGCACCGGACAGCGCTGGGTCTGGTACTCCCAGGACGGCGCCGCGCACTTGTGGTCCAACTTCAACCGGATCAGCGTCTCCGCCACCGGGGAGGGCGGCGGGCTCGATGTGGCACGCCGGATGCGCGTACGGCAGGGCGGCGACGGATCGGCCGGCATCTGGTTCCGGCAGGCCAACCCGGACGCCGACCGCGCGTTCGTCGGGATGGCCGGCAACGACCACGTGGGACTGTTCGGCATCGGCATCGGATGGGCGCTGCGGATGCACGTCAACAGCGGAGAGCTGCAGTTCGGCGGCGACTACGGGCAGCCGAACGGTCCCTCCACGCTGTCGCTGTGGGGTTCGCGGATCGGCGACACCGGCAGCGGGGTCCTGTTCGTGCGCAGCGGCGGCGGCGTCGTGGCCTTCGACGGTGGGGACAACGTCGGCATCAACACCAGGGCCCCGGCCACCCCGCTCGACGTCGTCAGCGGGGGCACCGCCATCACCGCGCGCGGCGGCAACGGCGCCTTCCAGGCCGGCATACGGGCGACCGGCACAATCGGCGCGTGGGTCGAGGGCACCGGCACCGGCATCATGGCGGCGGGCAGCAACTCCGCGGGCCTGTTCCTGGGCCGCGTGCAGATCAACGGCGACCTCGACGTCCGCGGCACGCTCTCCAAGGGCGGCGGCGGCTTCCGGATCGACCATCCGCTCGACCCGGACAACAAGTACCTGTCGCACTCGTTCGTCGAGTCGCCGGACCGGCTGAACGTGTACGCCGGCGTGGCCGTGACCGACGAGCGGGGCGAGGCCGAGATCACCCTCCCCGGCTTCTTCGAGGCGCTCAACCGAGACCACCGCTTCCAGCTGACGCCCGTCGGCCAGGCGGCCCTGACGTGGGTACGCGAGGAGGTCCGGGACGGCGCCTTCACCATTTGCACCGACAAGCCCGGGGTCACGGTCTCGTGGCAGGTGACCGGCGTCCGGCAGGACCCGTGGGCCGAGGCCAACCGCATGGTGGTGGAGGAGGACAAGCCGGCCGCCGAGCGTGGCCTGCTCCTGCACCCGGAGATGTACGACCAGCCGGAAGCCATGAACGTCATGGATCCCGGGCTCGAACCGAGATGACCACACGACGGAGGAAGTGATCGCCGTGATCGAACAGTTGCAGGCCCGGCTGGCCGAACTGAAGCGGGAGTACCAGCTGGGCGAAGGGCAGTTGCGTGAGCTCACCAGACAGGAGGCCGCCCTGCGCGAGACGCTGCTGCGCATCAGCGGCGCCATCCAGGTCCTGGAGGAACTGACCGCAGCCGAGGCCGGCGACGGCGCGCGTTCCGGCCCCACCCGGGCCGACCGGAGCGTGGCCGGAGACCGGAACGGGACCGGCGACCAGCCCACCGAACGGAACGTGACCGCGAACGAACCAGGCGACCGGAACGGGGCCGGCGACCAGCCCGCCGTACTGACCGTGCCCTAGCACAGACCACGGCAAAGCGGGCAGGCGGGACTCGTGGACGGCGGGATGCCCCGTGAGTGAACAGGACAGACACCACCAGCGACCCGGACCGGCTCCCTCCAGCGAGGCGGCCCGGCACTCCGCGCCGTCCTCATACGCCGGGGCCTCAGCACATGCCGGGGCGTCCGCCCGGGCCGGGACATCTTCGCCGGGCGGGGCGGGCGGCGGCGGGACCGTCGGCCAGGCGGTGACGTCGTTGCAGGCCACTGCCGGCAACCAGGCCGTCACGGCACTGGTCGGCGGGCACGCCGGAGGCGATGCGGCCGGACCTGCCGCACCCTCCACGGCCACTCCGGCCACTCCGGCCGCGTCGCCGGACAGGCCGCGCCCCGTTCCCGACGACTCTCTCGGCGCCATGGGCGACCTCGTGGTCGAAGCCGTCACCCGCGGCGCGGCGGGAAGCGGCGTCGGGCAACGGATGCTCGCCTCCGCGTTACGCGGATTCATCGCCGAGATGAGCCGGCAGACGCGAGGCGAGAAGGAGCGGTCGCGGCTGGGCTCCGCGTTGAGGGAGCTGCTGGTACCCGGCAACGCGGCCGACTTCTTCCTGGGGTATGCCGGCGGGGCGGCGGCGGGCTTCGTCAGCCCGTTGACGGACCTGCTGGGCATCGGTGCCCTGGCCGAGCAGCTCCCCCGGATCGTCTCCGGACTCGCCACGTCGGCCTACGCCAAGGTCGCCGGACTGGCGGGCGAGGCTGAGCTGCTGAGCAAGGATTTGGCGGAAGTGAGAGCCAGGATCGAGGAGACGCTGGCCCAGATCTGGAAGAAGAAGGATGTCGCGGCCGTCATGGAGTTCCTGGACGAAGTACAGGACAGGGCGGTGGCCGAGGCGGGGCGAGCCGGACGGTCGGTGGCCGCGGGCGTGGCCGGATACGTCAGCGGCAAGGACGAGCCGGACGGGCCCAAGGAGAGCGTGGGCACGATCCTCGCCAACCGTACGGACGAGGAACACGCGGGCGTGCTCAGCGTGATCATGTCCAAGGCCACCCGCCTGCGCAGAGCGGCGTTCGACACCGAATGGAGGAAGATCGGCTACAACCTCGGCTACGTCATCGGCGGCGTCGTCAGCAACCTGCTGCTGTTCGTGTTCACCAGCGGGGTCGGCAACGCCCTCACCAAGATCGGAGCCGGCCTCGGGAGGCTCGCCCCGCTGCTCACGCGTGCCGGCGAGGCCGTGGTGGCGATCGGCAAGGTGATCGAAATCGTGGAGACGGCGATCGGCCTCGTCGTGGGCAAGTTGCTCAAGCCCATCGCCGAGCCGTTGGAGCGATTCGTCTCCCGGTTGCAGCGCCTTCTCAAACGAATGCTCGGCGCGGCCGAACGGGAGGCCGGCGAGGCCGTGGCCAGAGGCGGCGCGAAGCTCGCACACCCGGCGCCGGCCGAACGAGGAAGGCTCCACCCGAACTCGCCCCACCCCACGGCCGTCGACGCCGCAGCGACACCGGTCGGTGTCGAGACCACAGCGACATCGGCCGGCTCCGAAACCATCCCGACGACGATCGGGGCGCAGCCGACCATCGCGCAGACGCGGAACCCGGCCGCACCCGCGAAACCCGTGAGACCGGTGAAGGCGTCGAGGCCCTTGGAACGCGCCCCGCTGAGAGGCGCCACGGCAGAGGGGACCGGTGCCGGATTCCGCTACAAGCGGGTGGAGACCTCGATGCCGGACACGATCCGCCGTCCGGCCGGCCAACCCGGCCCCCATCCCGCCGGCCATCGCCCTGGCCAACCCGTCAAGGCCGCTGAGGCCCCGGTGCGACGGGAGAGGTCGATCGAGGCAGAGGTCCAGGAGTCTCTGGACGAGGCGGCGACGATGGTGCCGGAGGAGCGCCGCGGCCCCACGACGGACCGTGCCGACCCGGCCGCCCTGTCCCCGTCGCCGGCGCTGCTGGAGAGCCGGGAGGTGGCCAGGCAGGCCGGGGTACCCGATCTGGTCCTGGACAGCGGAACCGTTTTCACCGGCGCCGACTTCCCGGAGCTCGTCCCCGCGAAGGCGCCCCCGCCTGGTCGCCCCGCCCCGGAGGCGCTACCGATACAAGGCCGGAAGGTGAGCCGCAGCAAGCTGCAGGCAGCCGAGCTCGACGCCGATTTCAGGCTCACCAAGGACGCTCTGAAAGACACGAACATGCAGATCACCGACGTACGGGTCGACCAGACTCAGACCAGTGCCGCCGCCACGCGCGCGGGCACGAACCGCCCGGACTTTCAGCTCACCATCGAGACCGAGCTGAACGGCCGCCGCATCCACATCGAATATGACCGGGCACCGGGAGAGCGGGCGATGGATCACGCGAAGCGCATTCTGGTGAACGACCCCGACGCGATCGTCATCCTCAAAATCGTCGATTTCGAGTAGCACGATGGCCGCCCACCTCCCCAATGCCCCTCGACGTCACCGCCTGCCCGTCTACTTCCCCACCACTGCCGGGACGTGTCATGGGCGGGCATGACGGTCATCTGCGTTCCAGGCCCGCTCCGTCACCGGAAGCGGTCCGGCCTCCACCGGCGGCCAGGCGGGCCGGCCCGGGCGGCACCGGCCAGGGGATGCTGGCCTCGCAGGCCGTCGCCGGCAACCAGGCGGTCACGGGCCTGGTCGGCGGGCACGGCACGGGCGCCGGAACGGAGGCCCTGGCGAAGCTGACACTGCCGCCCGGCGACGGACTGGCGGCGGCGCGGACCGTGATGGCTGCCATCGAGGGCCTCTCGATGGGCCCGGACTCCCTCATGCGCACCACCTACCGGGGCGAGGTCATCACGCTCACCCCTGAGCAGGCGGAGCGCGTACGCGCCTCGGCCCGGACGGCGCTGACGCTGGCGCTGAACCGGAGCGCCAGGCGGTCCGAGGACGCGATGGGCCGCTACCGGGCCCAGGAGGAGGTGAACTCCGACTTCCCGGTCACGTCCCACGCGGTGAAGGCATGGGCCTACGTCCGCACGTGGGGCGGCTATGACCACCCCGGCACCGCGCTGGAGGCTCTGCGATTCACCTTGACGGCGGAGTCGGCCGCGGCCCGCCACGCGATCACGGCCGGCGCGTTCACCGAGGCCGCAGGCCATCTGGCCAAGGCGGACGCGGCCTCCGAGCGGTCGGCGATGCTGGTGCGCGCCTACGTCGACCAGTTGATCGAGGGTGGTGAGAGCCTCGCGACCGGGCTCGAATACACCAGGGACGCCGCTTTCGTCACCCTCGGCGTCCTGGCGGTCTTGGTGTCGGGCGGCGCCGCACTGGGGCTCGCGCCCGAGGTCATCGGCACCGGGGTGGCCGGCCTCAGCGTGAGCGGCACGGCGACCGCCATCTCGGTCGGCGCCCCGATCGCCGCTACGGTCGGCGTGGGAGCGGTGAAGGCCGCGTACGGGGAGAAGGTCGACTGGGGGGCCATCGCGGTGGAGGCGGCGGTCCAGGTGGTGCTCGCCCGGGTCGGCGGACGGGTCAGCCACACCATCTTCGGCCGTCTGGCCGGGAATCCCGCCGCCCAGACACTCGCCCGCAAGGCGTTCGCCTCGATCGCCGCCGGCGTGACGACCCACGAACTGTCGCAGGGGTTCTCCGTCGCGGTACACCAGACCGTCGACGCCTTACGGGGTCGCGATGTCACTTGGGCGGGCTTCGCCGACCAGTTGGAGCAGCGGCTCACCGATCCGAAGGGCCTGTTCATGGCGGCCCTGATGAGCGCCGTCCCACTGGGCGCGAGCATCGCCGTGGACCGCGCGGCCCGCCCCTCCACCCCCACTTCCACCTCCGCGTCTGGTCCCGCTTCCGCGCCCGGCTCCGCACCCGCCCGCAGCCCCGCTCCCGCCGGTGGCCCGGCCCCCAAGACGCAGCCCACTCCCGCGACTCCCACTCCCGCCCCCAAGACGGCCTCACCGGCCCCCACGAGCACCACATCGAAACCACCGACCGAGACGGCACCCACGAGCGTCACGCCGAAATCGCCGGCCGAGACGGCCCCCGCCACCGGCACACCGAAGCCGACGGCCAAGACGAGCGAACCGGCACCCACCGGCACGACTGCCACCCCGCCCAAGGCCACGACCACGCAGCCCAAAGCGACGACCGCCCCACCCAAAGCCACGACCACGCAGCCCAAAGCGACGACCGCACGGCCCGAGGCGACGGCCACGCGGCGATCCACGCCGGCGCCCGAGGGGCCGCTTGGAGCGCGCCGTCCCGGCTCGCGCAGCCGGTTCGCCGAAGGCGAGGGGGCCGCCGAAGCCATGAAGAGCGCCGATCGGGGCGCATCGCTCGAGGAACGCGCCCTCGAGTCCGGCGGCATGCGCCGTGACGCGACCCCGGGACGTACCCCGGGACGGCGCTCAGATTCCGGCGCCGCCGCCAAGACGGCCAAGCCGGCGGAGAACGAGACGCTGCCGATCTCCGAGCGGGTGCTGGTGGGCGATCTGGAGAACGGCCTGCCGACGGGTGTGACCGGCGAGCTGGTCCCAGCGGACCTGCACACCGGATCACCGTCGTCGAGCGACGTCAACCCGATCGGCCTGCGGACCGGCGAGCTCGACCCGCTGGGCGCGCGGCGCGGTCACCTGCTCGGCAACCTGTTCGGCGGCTCGGGCCGCGACCGCGGCAACCTGGCATGGATGCACGAGAAGATCAACAACTCCGACTATAAGGTCCAGTTCGAGAACCCGCTGCGGCGCGCCCTGGAGTCGGGACAGAGCGTCCGGTTCGGGGTACGGCCCAAGTACAGGGGCCACGAGCTCGCACCCTACGCGGTCGAGGTCTGGGCGACGACCACGGGTGGCCAGGTGGTCGTCCCGGTCCGCAACATCGCCACCCCCGGCCTGAGGGACATCACCAGAACCCAGAGCGACTGACAGGCCGGCCACTCCCCTCACCGGACCTCCCGATCACGACCACGTCCGGGTGCACGAACGCGTCCGGGTGGATGCCGGGTGTCAGATCGCCCGCGGCGTGGACGGCCCTCAGCTCACCGGCTTCAGGTTGTAGACGCGGGTCGCGTTGCCTGCGAGGACGAGGCAGGCCGTCTCCTCGTCCGGGCAGAGGGCGGCGACGGCGCGGGCGTTCCTCGCGATGCCGGGCACGCCGGGCCAGTCCGTACCGAAGATCATCCGGCGGGTGAGCCGGTTCCAGTTGTGCCGGGAGTAGTACTCGCGCAGCCGGGACGGCGGCAGGCCGGACAGCTCGATCCAGACCCGCTCGTTCGACAGCGCCATGAACGCCGCTGCGTCGTACCACCAGCCGCGCCCGCCGTGCGCGAGCGCCACGTTCAGCCGGCGGAAGTCGCGCAGCACGTCGTCGAGCAGCACCGGGTCGGCCAGGCGGTTGGAGGAGCCCGGGAAGGTGCTGGTGCCGCAGTGCACGACCAGGGGGACGCCCGCCGACTGGCACAGCTCGTAGGCGGGGTAGAGCGCCCGGTCGTTGGCCGCGACGCCCGCGTGCACCGGATGCAGCTTGCAGGCGACCGCGCCGAGCTCGAGTTGCCGCTGGAGCTCCTCCTCGATGGGGTAGTGCAGGTGCGGGTTGATGTTGGCGATCACCTTCACCCGCGCGGGGTTGTGCTCGGCGAGCGGCAGCAGGTCCTCGATGGGCTGGATGCCGGTGGCCTTCGGGCTGTACTCGGCGAGCACCAGCGCCACGTCGACGCCCTCCTCGGCGAGGTAGGCGTCGAAGCGGGCCGGGTCGACGGTGCCGCCGGCGTCGTAGACCCGGTCCAGCACCGACGCGTCGCCGAAGTCGCTCGCCCACTGGCGCCAGGCGGGTTTCAGCGTGGGCAGGCGCGCCGCGTGCTGGTGGACGTCCACGAGGGGGCGGCCGTCGAGCATCAGTGCCCCCCGTGCGCGGTCACCGGAGCCGGTGCCGCGGCGATGATCAGCAGGTCGGGCTCGACGGCGGTCATGACAGCACCCCCGGCTCCAGCAGGAC
The DNA here is from genome assembly GCF_023276435.1 of Sphaerisporangium perillae. GTDB lineage: Bacteria > Actinomycetota > Actinomycetes > Streptosporangiales > Streptosporangiaceae > Sphaerisporangium > Sphaerisporangium perillae. The sequence goes on along the minus strand of NZ_JALLPO010000024.1, from coordinate 95,090 downwards.
GGTCGCCGCCCGGGCGCGCAGCTCGACGCGGCGGATCTTGCCGGTCGCCGTGGTCGGGAAGCCGTCGACGAAGACCACCTTCCGTGGCCGTTTGAACGACGCCAGGCCGGCGCGGCAGAACTCGATCAGCTCCTCCTCCGTCGCCGCCCGCCCGGCGTCCAGGATGACGTAGGCCACCGGCTTCTCCAGCCCGTCGCCGTCGGGCGCGGCGACGACCACGGCCTGCGCCACCGCCTGGTGCGCCAGCAGCCGGCTCTCCACCTCCGCCGGGGACACCCAGATGCCGCTGGCCTTGAGCATGTCGCCGGAACGGCCGAGGCAGGTGTAGTAGCCATCGCCGTCCTGGACGTAGGTGTCGCCGGTGCGCAGCCACTCGCCCTGGAACACCTGGCGCGAGGCCGCGTAACGGGACCAGTAGCCGGTCGCGGTGGACTCGCCGCGCACGAACAGCGTGCCGGCCGTACCCGGGGCGACCTCCTGGCCGTTGTCGCCGAGGATCCGCAGGTCGTAGCCCGGTACGGCGACCCCCGTGGTGCCCGCCCGCACCGCGCCGGGGCGGTTGGACAAGAAGATGTGCAGCATCTCGGTCATGCCGATGCCGTCGATGATGTCGACGCCGAAGTGCGCGGTCCACCGCTCGTACAGAGCCGCCGGCAGCGGCTCGCCGGCCGAGGCCGCCAGCCGTACGGCGGGCAGGGCGTCCTTCGGCAGGCCGGCGCGGAGCATGTTGGCGAAGAACGTCGGCCCGGCGAAGAACAGCGTCGCGCCGTACGCCTGTGCCCGCTCGGCCATCGTGTCCGGCCGCGAGGGGGCGGGCTCGAGGATCGCCGCCGCGCCGGCCGCCAGGGGGAACAGCACCGAGTTGCCGAGGCCGTAGGCGAAGAACGCCTTGGCCGCGGACAGGCACCGGTCGCCGGGACGGATGCCGAGCACCTGCTCGCCGTAGGTCTCGCACACCACGCGGATCGCCCCGTGCCGGTGCATGGCGGCCTTCGGGGTGCCGGTGGTGCCGGAGGTGTAGAGCCAGAACGCCGGGGAGTCCGCGCTCGTCGGGTACGCCGCGGCGTCCGGTTCGGCTCGGGCGAGTTCCTCCAGCGAGTGGACCGGGATGCCCGAGCCGGACGCCGCGTCGCCGATGACGCCTTCCAGCTCGGGCGCCTTAGCCGCCGCCTCCCAGGCCACTTCGGTGAACTCCGGGCTCACCGCGAGCAACCGGGCCCGCGAGTCGACCAGCAGATCGGCCAGCCCGTCGGCGCGCAGCATCGTCGAGACCGGGACGGGCACCGCGCCCATGCGCAGCGCGGCCAGGAACACCGTGACGAAGTCCGGCGAGTCCGCCATGAACATCAGCAGCCGCTCTTCGGGCCGCAGGCCGGCCTGCCGCAGGCCCGCGGCGGTGCGCAGGACGCGGTCGTGTAATTGCGCGTAGGTCAGCTCGCCGTGCGCGCCGGTGAGCGCGAGGCGGTCGCCGTCCCCCCGCTCGAGGTGCCGGTCGAGCAGGTAGGCGGAGGCGTTGAAGGGCTCGGTCATGACCACCGTTTCGGGTTCAGGCGAGGTGTACGTAGTCGTAGTCGAACGGCTTGCCGTTGATGCCCTGGCGCGGCGGCGCGATCCAGGCCGCGATCTTGCCGCGCTCGTGCACCGGGCGCATCAGTGAGCGCACGTGGGTCTTGTCGAACTCGGTCGGCAGCCACGCGCCCTTGCGCCGCTCCCACTCATCGGCCGAGATCATCTCGCCGCCGGGGGTGGCCTCGATGCCGGAGAACGCGCCGACCTTCCGGTTGAAGGCGACGTGCGGCAGGCGCAGGCGTTGTGGCATGCCGGCGTCCTCCAGGATGCGGTTCCACCGGTTGACACCGTTCTGGCAGTCGCCGATGTACTCCCGGCGCAGGTCGGTGTTCAGCCCGACCAGGGCGGCGACCTCGTTCTGGCCGATGCGGCCGTCGACGACGGCGTCCACCATGATGGAGTCGTCGGTCAGCAGGTGGTCGTCGCGGCGCCGCTCCTCGGACCAGCGCCCCTTCAGCCCGGCGGTGAAGTAGTTGGCCACGTTCGTCGAGGTCTCCGACCCGAACAGGTCCAGCGACACCGAGTAGTGGAAGTTCAGGTACTTCTGCAGCACGTTCAGCGGGATGCCGCCGTACGGGCCGACGTCGTCGGTGTCGTGCTCGATCATCAGCTGCACGGTCCGCTCCACGACCCGGTCGATGCCGGTCGTGCCGACGAACATGTGGTGCGCCTCCTCCTTCAGCATGAACTCGCAGGTGCGGGACAGCGGGTCGAACGCCGACTCCTTCAGCGTGCCGAGCTGGTACTTCCCGTCGCGGTCGGTGAAGTAGGTGAACATGAAGAACGACAGCCAGTCGGGGGTCTCCTCGTTGAAGGCGCCGAGGATGCGCGGCGACTCCTCGCTGCCGGAGTTGCGGTGGAGCAGCTGCTCGGCCTCCTCGCGGCCCTCCCTGCCGAAGTAGGCGTGCAGCAGGTACACCATGGCCCACAGGTGGCGGCCCTCTTCGACGTTGACCTGGAACAGGTTGCGCAGGTCGTACAGGCTCGGGGCGGTGGCGCCGAGGTTGCGCTGCTGCTCGACTGACGCGGGCTCGGTGTCGCCCTGGATGACGATCAGGCGTTGCAGGGCCGCACGGTACTCCCCCGGCACCTTCTGCCAGGCGGGCTCGCCCTTGTGCTGCCCGAAGGCGACGCGCCGGTCGGGGTCGCGCTCGGCGAGGAAGACGCCCCACCGGTAGTCCTTCATCGGGACGTGCCCGAAGTGCGCCCAGCCCTCCCGGCCGACGTTGACCGCGGTGCGCAGGTAGACGTCCTGGGTGGGCAGGGTGGGGCCCATCGACTCCCACCAGGACAGGAAGTTCGGCTGCCAGGACTCCAGCGCCCGCTGCAGCCGGCGGTCCTCGTGCAGGTCGACGTTGTTCGGGATCTTCTCCGAGTAGTCGGCGGTGCTCGTCATGGTCACACTCGCTTGTGGTCGAAGTCTGCGCGCCGCCCGGTGCCGAACTTGCGCAGTGCGCCGTCGGGGCCGGAGGCGTTGGGGCGGTAGAAGATCCAGTTCTGCCAGGCGGACAGCCGGCCGAAGATCTTCGTCTCGATCGTCTCGGGGCCGGCGAAGCGGTAGTTGGCCTCCAGCCCGGTCAGCGCGTCGGGGTTGAAGCTGGCCCGCTCCTCGATCGCGATGCGCACCTCGTCGGCCCAGTCGATGTCGTCGGGCGCGAAGGTGACCAGCCCGAGCCGCTCGGCCTCCTCGGCGCTCAGCGGCTCGCCGGCCCGCTTCTCCACCGCGGCCAGGGCGCCGGCGTCGCCGTGGAACCTGGTGGCCAGGCGGGTCAGGTCGTTGCCCATAGGCAGCGGCCCCAGGTTCATCGGTCCGACGGTGATCGCGGCGGGCTCGGCGTCCGGGTCGGCGTCCTCGAACACGCCGGACAGCTGGAAGGAGCGGTCGGCCGCCAAGGCCACCTCCAGCAGCGAGCCGGCGAAGCAGCTCCCCGGCTCGATCAGGGCGATCAGGCTGCGGCTGGTGACGTCCAGCCGCTTGAGCGTGCGCTTGAGGTAGAGCACGATCTCGTTGGCCGGCCAGTCGTCGTCGCGGTGTTCCAGCAGCAGCGCGTCGTGGGCCAGCACCCGCTCGGCGTCGCCCCTGGTGCGCAGCACCCAGGTGCCCAGCTCGGTCTCGTTGGTGCGCAGGTCGAGGATCAGGTCGTCCAGCTCCCGGGCGAGCGCCAGCGACCAGAAGCCCGCTCCCCGCTCGTGCACGCCGGCGGGTACGCCGGTGTCGGGGCCGAGCAGGGTGATCTCCGCGCAGCCGCGCTCACGGTCGAGCGCGGCCGTCACGTACCGGTAGGCGATCCGCTCCGCGGTCCTGGTCTTGGCCAGCGGGGGGAGCTCGATGCCTGAGCCTCCGGCGGGGCGCGTGGACCGTCCGGCGAACTCGGCGGCCCGCTCGGCGACGGTCTCCTCCCACCGGGAGCGGGGCACCGCCTCGTCGACGAGCCGCCACTGGACGGCCTTCCTGCCGCTCACGCCCTCGGACCTGGTGGAGAAGTAGTCGGCGATGTCGCGGCGGACGTGCCGCTTGTCGACGACGCGGGTCAGGCCCCCGGTGCCGGGCAGCACGCCGAGCAGCGGCAGCTCCGGCAGCGACACCGCCGAGGAGCGGTCGTCGACCAGCATGATGTGCTCGCAGGCCAGGGCCAGCTCGTAGCCGCCGCCGGACGCTGTGCCGTTGAGCGCGGCGATGTAGGTCTGGCCGGAGTGCGCGGAGGCGTCCTCGATGCCGTTGCGGGTCTCGTTGGTGAACTTGCAGAAGTTCACCTTCCAGGCGTGCGAGGCGGCCGCCAGCATCCGGATGTTGGCCCCGGCGCAGAACACCTTCTCCTTGCCGCCGGTCACCACGACCGTGCGCACCTCGGGGTGCTCGAAGCGCAGCCGCTGCACGGCGTCGTACAGCTCGATGTCCACGCCGAGGTCGTAGGAGTTCAGCTTCAGCTCGTATCCCGGCACGAGGCCGCCCTGCTCGTCGACGTCCATGGTGAGGGTCGCGACCGGGCCGTCGAAGGCGAGCCGCCAGTGGCGGTAGCGGGAGGGGTGCGTCTGGAAGTCCACCGGCATCGGCGGCGCCGGACGGCCCTCCGGCGGCGCGTGCCCGGGGGGGCGCGGCGAGCTTGCCGTGGCGGTCATGGGGTCGTCCTCCCGGGCGCGGTGTCAACGGTCAGTTCATACTCCACATTCTGATTGCCCCACGTCAACAGCTTGTAGCCTGATGACCTGGGCTCGATGGAGGGAGAGCGCGCCGCGACGGGCCGTCCAGGAGCACCGGCGTCCCCTGGAGGCACTTCATGAGACGCGTGCCTCCGGGGTGATGACGGGCGCGGGCGCCGGGTCGGCGTACAGCAGCTCGACCAGGTCCGCGCGCTGCGCCAGGACCTGCCGCTGGTTCACGTAGCCCTTGTCGGTGATCTCGCCCGCGTCCAGGCCGGGGGGCCGTGCCAGGATCAGGAGCCGCTCGATCCGCGCCGAGGAGCCGGCCCCGGCGTTGAATCCGGCGAGGACGGCCGCCAGGTGGGCCGCCAGCCGTCCCGAGTGCACGGTCTCGCCGTCGGCGGCGGGCGGCTCGCCGAGCACCAGCTCGGCCTCGGCGGCGTTGAGCCAGGCCAGCGCGCACGCCTTGTCACGGCCCTCGCCGGCGATCACCGCGTCGGCCAGCACGGGCGCGGCCGACAGGAGCGCGGTGCGCAGCGCGCCGACGTGCACGAAGGTGCCCGTCGACAGCTTGAAGTCCTCCGCCAGGCGGCCCCGGAACAGCAGCCCGGCGTCCGGGTCCGCGGGGTCGGCGAAGCCGGCCGCGTCGCCCGGGCAGTAGAAGCCCTCGTCGTCGAAGGCCGCCTCGGTCAGGTCGGGACGCAGATGGTAGCCGGGCGTGACCGACACGCCCCGCAGCCGGATCTCGTAGGTGTCGCCGCTCGCGGGCACCAGCTTGACCGTGACGCCGGGCAGCGGAACGCCGATGCACCGCGCGTCCGCGTAGTCGAAGTGCGCCGAGGTCGCCGCCGGGGAGGTCTCGGTGGTCCCCCATGATCCGGTCACCGGGATGTCCCTGCCGGTGACCTCACGCGCGAGCGCCTCGAGCCGTGCGCGCAGCGCCGGCGGCAGGGCCGCGGCCGCGTTGAACACCAGGCGGGTGCGGGCCAGGAAGCGCTCGGCCAGGTCGCGATCCCGCTCCAGGGCCGGCACCAGGTGCGCGTACCCGGCGGGCACGTTGAACGCGAGCGTCGGCGAGACCTCCCGGTAGTTGGCGAGGCTCTTGCCGAACAGGGCCGGCGCCGGGCGCCCCTCATCGATGTAGATCGTGCCGCCGTTGGCCAGCACCATGTTCATGTTGTGGTTGCCGCCGAAGGTGTGGCTCCACGGCAGCCAGTCGACCAGCACCGGCCGCTCCTCGGCCAGGAACGGCCAGGCCTGCCGCATCATCTGCTGGTTGGCGCACAGCATGCCATGGGTGTTGATCACCCCCTTCGGCATGCCGGTCGAGCCGGAGGTGAACAGGATCTTGGCTACCGTGTCCCCGCCGACCGACTCGTATGCCGCCTCGACCGCGGCGCCGGGCGCCGTCGCCAGCAGCGCCTCCAGTGAGTGCTCCGCGGGTCCCCCGACCGCGGCGACCTGCACCGCCCCGCCGCTCATCGCCGACACCGCGGCCCGGTACGGCTCGGCGTCCTCGGTGTACACCGCGCCCGGCCGCACCAGGGCGTCGATGGCCCTGATCCGGGCGTGGTCACGGCTCTGCAGGGAGTAGGCCACGCTGATCGGCACCACCGGCACCCCGGCGGTCAGCGCGCCGAGCGTCATCAGCAGGTGCCCGATCGAGTTCCCCGACAGGAGCAGCAGCGGGCGCTCGGCCGACAGGCCGCGATCGAGCAGCGCCTGCCCGATGGCGTTGGCGGCGGCCAGCGCCTCACCGTACGTACGCCGCCGCCAGGCTCCGTCCGGCCCGCGCTCGGCGACGAGCGGATGGCCGGGATCGACGGCCGCCCAGGTGCGCAGCATCTCCGCCAGCCGCGTCCCGTGCGGCCGGAGCGGATGCGCCGACTCGAGCAGCACCGAGCCGTCCGGACGGTCGCGGCGGACGGTGCGAGGTGTCGCGTAAAGGGGAATCGACATGATCACCTTCGGGGGGTGCGGCGTTCCGTACGAGGCACCCCACCCGTCTCCGACGGCGCGAAGCGTGGCATGGTGCTCCGATCCGGCCGTGGAACCGGTCACCGGCTCATGTGACGCGGATTACAGCCGTGGAGCGATATTCCACACTAGAGCGGGCATCCGTCAATGTCTTTGTAGCATGTTTCCCGGTGCGCGCTCGCTCGCGACGCTTGCTACTTTCGAGCGGAGCATGCCGTGACCTGCGGAACCGCCTCGTACAGCGCCCAGTCGGCGCTGATCGCGCTGGAGATCTTGAGGAGCAGCGGCAGGTGCTCCTCGGTCAGTTTCTCCACAGAGGTCTCGGCCGCGTGCGCGTTGACGTTGACGGCCGCGATGACGTCCCCAGCCCGTCCCGCAGCGGCAGCCGCACAGTCGCCAGGTTGACCCCCGGCCGGAACCGCTCGCGGTCTCCGGCCTCAAGGACATGGCCGGTCGGCGCCGCCGGAAGCCCCCGCGTTAGCGATCCTCAATGACCTTGCAAGCGGTGGCGTGTATTCCCAGATGTGTACCTGCTGAACGGTGAAGTCCACCGGGCCGCCCCGGCTCGTCGTCAGGGTCGACGGCGGCGAGATCGGCTCATCGCGACAAGGGATACCCCGCAGCCATGTCTGACGTCCTCCCCCTCGAGCCCGACGATCCGCTGTCCGTGAACGGTCATCGGATCGTCGGCAGGCTGGGTCAAGGCAGCCGGAGCGTCGTCTATCTGGTGCACGCCCGGGCAGGCGGGCGGGCGGCGCTCAAGCTCTTCCACGCCGGCCTGGCCACCGGCGCCGCCCTGGCGCGGGTCGCCGACGAGGCCGGCAGGCTGCGCCTGGCCTCCGTCGCGGGCGTCGCCCACATCATCGGCACGGGCATGTACCGCGACCGGCCGTACGTCGTCAGCGAGTACGTCCCTGGCCCGACGCTGCGAACGGCCGTCGAGAGCCAGGGCCCGCTCAAGGGGCCGGCGCTGTACCGGCTGGCCATCGGCACGATGACGGCGCTGGCCTCCATGCACCAGGCCGGCGTCCAGCATCATGACCTCACGCCCGGGAACGTGATCCTCGGCTCCGACGGTCCACGGGTGATCGAGCCCGGCATGGCCCGGGCGACGGAGGCCGGCGCCACCAGCGCGACCCGGCCGTTCGGCATACCCGTGCATGTCACACCCGAGGAACTGTCCGGTACGCCCGCGGGACCCGCCGCGGACATGTTCGCGTGGGCCACCACGATGCTCTTCGCCGCCTCCGGGCGGTCGCCCTTCCGCACCGGATCCATGGCGGCGACGACGAACAGCATCCTCGGCACCGAGCCCGACCTCGGCCTCCTGGAGGATGGACTGCGCGGGCTGGTGGCCGACTGCCTGGCGAAGGACCCATCGCAGCGGCCCCTCGCGAGCAACGCCCTCCTGAGGCTGGTCGGCCACTCCCAGATCCTGGCCACCATCGACCCGCCCCCCGCAGACCTCCGTTCGGCGCCGCCGCCCACCCCGTCCACGCGGGTCCCGCTCGTGCCTCCGCGCCCGCCGACCCGGCGCCGCGTCGCTCTGCCCTCGGTGGCGATCGGCGTCGTCATCGCGATGATCTCCTGGGGAGCCGTCTACATGCTGGCTCCCCGGGCGACGGCCGTCCAGGCCACGGCCGTCTCCCGTCCCACCCCCACACCGGTGCGAGCCCCGAGCGTCAAGGTCGTCCAGGCGTCGCCCACCTCGCCCCGTCCCCCCGCCAAGAAGCTCAAGCCTCCTGGGCTGAAGCTGACGGTGCACGAGCACCCCTCGGATCCGGTCCGCCTGACCTCGTACTTCATCGGCGACGTCAAGGCCGGGACCTACCGGACCTACGTCCGCGACTCAGGCGGCGACGCCTTCCGCCTGGCCGCCAGGGACGGCGACTACGGCGATCCCGCCGTCTCCCCGGACGGCAAGTGGATCGCGGTGAACCCCTGGTTCAAGTTCACCGCGTCGACCACCGACTTCGTCACGATCATCAATCGCGCGACCGGCGAGAGATTCGCCGTCGAGACCACCGGGGAGCCGTTGAAGGGCTACTACGTGAACTGGAGCCCCGACAGCAGGCGCGTGTTGCTCACCTTCTACGAGTTCAAGGGCAAGACCGTGCCGAACCCCAAGGGGTTCGTCGTCGTGGACGTCGAGACGCGGAAGGCGACGGTCGTCGTGACCGGGGACACCCGCCACGACCGCGGCTTCTTCGGCTGGGCGCCCGGCGGGAAGGGCGTCACCGCGGCGTACGTCCACGACGGCGGCCAGTGGGGACTGCGGTTCCGCGACCTGGACGGCCGGATCAGGCGTGAGCTGAGCTGGGTCGGCGCCTCCACCGAGCCCGCCACGTTCTCGCCGTCGGGCAGGTCGTTCGTCACCTACTGCCCCCGTGTGCGGACCGCCGTATGCGTGTGGGACACCGGGACCGGCGACCGGAGGACCACGGTCCCGGTGTCCAGTCGCGGCGCCATCGTGCGGGGCTGGTGGGACGAAGACCATCTGATCGTCATGGACACCAGAAGAGATCCCTACGAGTACGTCGTCATGGACTTCCACGCGAAGGCGGTGCGCACCCTCGCCGAGATCCCCAAGAAGGACGAGGACGTGGCCGAGCTCAGGTTCTCGCCGAGATGACGGGCATCGATCCCCTGCGCACGGGCGACCCGGCGCACCTGGGTCCTTACCGGCTCATCGGGCGGCTCGGCGACGGCGGCCAGGGAGCGGTCTTCCTGGCGATCACCGGCTCCGGCGAGCAGGTGGCCGTCAAGCTGCTGTACCGGGTCCCCGACGACTCCGCGCCGGGACGGTTCCTGCGCGAGACCGAGATCCTCCGCCAGGTGTCCCCCTTCTGCACCGCCCAGGTCGTCGAGACCGGCACGGCGGACGGGCGGCCGTACATCGTCAGCGAGTACATCGCCGGACCGACGCTCCAGCACGCCGTCGACACCGGCGGGCCGCTGCGGGGCGGCCGGCTGCGGCGGCTGGCCGTCGGCACGATGACCGCCCTGGCGGCCATCCACCGGGCGGGCGTGGTGCACCGGGACTTCAAGCCGAGCAACGTCCTGCTCGGCGGGGACGGGCCACGGGTGATCGACTTCGGCATCGCCCGCGCGCTGGACGTCGCGCTCACCAGTTCGCACGCGGTCGGCACGCCGCCTTACATGGCTCCCGAGCAGTTCGAGTCCGGCCTGGTGGGGCCGGAGGCCGACCTGTTCGCCTGGGGGGCCACCATGGTCTTCGCCGCCTCGGGACGACCGCCGTTCGGAGCGGACTCCATTCCGGCGATCGTCCACCGGATCCTGCGCGGCGAGCCGGACCTCGGCGCCCTCGACGGCGACCTGCGGGCTCTGGCCGCCGAATGCCTGTCCAAGGACCCGGACCGGCGTCCCACGACGAAGGACGCGCTGCTGCGCCTGATCGGAACGCGCGTGCGCCCGGGCGGGAACCTGCTCGAGCAGGGCACTTCCATCGCGGCCAGACCGACCGGATCCGGCGCTCAGCCCACCACCGGATCCGGCGGCCTGCCCGTCACCGAACCCGGCGCTCAGCCCACCACCGTGCCCGGCGGGCGGTCCGACCGGCGTCGCGTCCGGATCGTCCTCGGAGCGGTGACCGCGGCGGCGGCTCTGCTGGCCGGCGGGGCGATCTACGCTGTGGCCTCGGGCGGCATCGGAGCGCGAGCCCGGTCCGGGACCCCCTCCCCGGTCGCCGTCAGAGAGGTCACCGCCGCCCCCGCCACGCCCACCAAGGACGTTCGCCTTCCTCGGATGAACGCCGTCCTGCACGAGAACCCCGGCGATCCGCTGCGCGTGACGTCCCTTCTGCACATCGACGCCAAGGCCGGAGAGGCGCGCACCTACGCCCGGGTCCCCAAGGGGGACGAGTTCCGGCAGATCGGCCGAGCCCACGAAGCCCTCGTCTCACCGGACGGAACCTGGACGGCGCTCCAGCCCTGGATCAAGCCGGAGACACCGGGAACCTACGACTCGATCAAGTTGATCAGGCGGGCCACCGGCGAGGAGTTCCTGGTGAACACCGTGCGGACGCCGTTGCAGACCTTCAACCCCTACTGGTCCGCCGACGGCCGGCGACTCCTGCTGACGTCCTACGCGACCTCGGGGAACTCGAAGCACGCCGTGGGGTTCGTCGTCGTCGACACCGCGACCGCGACGGCGACGACCGTCTCGGCCGACGCCGGCGACGACAGCGACGCTCCCTTCATGTGGGCGCCCGGCGAGACCGGGGTCGCCCATCGCTTCCCGTCCGGCGTGGACATCGGCCTTCGCCTGTTCGACCTGCGGGGCAAGGCCGTGCGGGGCTTCCAGAAGGTGGGCCAGCCGAGCTTCAAGGAGAGCACCTTCGCCCCCGCCGGAAGACGCTTCGCCACGCTCTGCCCGAGTCCGACGTCATCGGTATGCGTGTGGGACGTCGCCACCGGCCGTGGGCAGGCCACCGTTCCCGCGCCCGCCGGCACGACGCTCATCGGCTGGTTCAACGACGCCCATCTCATTCTGGCCGACGAGACGAAGGACCCGCGCCAGATCGTCGTGGTGAACCTCCAGGGCAAGGTCGTGCGCGTCCTCGCCGAAATCCCGCCGGCCGAGTACGGGCTCACGAAACTCCTGATGCGGTACACCAGAACCTGATCGCGCGGCCTCGGCCGAGCGGCATCGTGCTACTGATGTCGTTCGTCATCGAGACCGCCGACGACGACCTGCGCGCCGCGTTCCTACGCGCCTGCCGCCGCCACGTCGCCGACGACGGCGCCGTCAACACAACCTCAACCAGGCCGGCCGGACCCCCGGCAGGTCGGCGCCTCGGTTCATTCACCCAGATCTGCCTGGCGTTATTCCCGGCGCCGACTCATTCCGTGTCCAGGCGTTGACAAGACGCATTTACCGGCAAGGACGAAGGATTCAAACACACCTCGGCAGATTTGACCAGATATGTACTCGACCAGGATCACATGGGAAGATCAAGTGTCCTTGTTCGGGTACTTCGGCGTGCTTGGAGTGGATACACAGGTGAAAAGTCGAGGGGTTTTATGCCGCACTTACCGCCGTACCGCGCTGTTAATGGTGTCAGGACTGCTCGTGTCCCTGATGGTCGGCGTTTCCGCGGCGGCGGCGCCGACACCCGCACCGCTGAAACAGACGCCCCCCACTCCCGCCGCGAACGATCCCATGCAGGTCGCCAGACAGCAGGCCAAGCAACGGAAGACCCCGGTCGAAATCGAGTCTCTGCGCACCGAGTCGTCGAGCACGTACGCCAACAGCGACGGCAGGACACTGCAGACGGTGATGTACGGCGCGCCCGTCCGCACCAAGCGGAACGGCCAGTGGCATGACATCGACACCACGCTCGTGTCGGAGGGCGGTTTCGTAAGGCCGCGCATGACCAAGCCCGAACTGCGTCTCTCCGACGGGGGCGGCACGGAGTTACTCTCCATGAATGGAGAGTTACCCGAGGCCGACGGCAAGAAAGGCCTGACCAAGGTATTTGCGCCGGTCGACCTTCCCGCACCGCGGCTGTCCGGAAATAAGGCGGAATACGCATCGGTGTACGGGCCGGGCATCGACCTCGTGGTGACCGCCATTCCCACCGGTTTCCGGCAGGACATCGTCATCCGGCAGCGGCCCGAGAAGGACCTGCGGTTCCGTGTCCCGATCGGGCTCCCGGCCGGTATCCAGTACGGGAAGAACGCCTCCGGAGAGCTGTCCGTGACCAAGACCGCGGGCACGAAGGCGGAGGAGATCGCCCACGTCTCCACCACCCTCATGCTGGACGCCGCCGCCGACGCCAAGCCGGAGCAGGGCCGCGTGGGCCACGCCGTCACCACGGTGGACGGCGCCTCCACTTTGGTGATCAAGCCGGACGCCGCCTTCCTCGCCGACCCCGGGGTGACCTTCCCGGTGACCCTGTCCGTGAGCGCCACCGACTGGACGAGCAGCGCGGTCGGCAACGACACCTTCGTCAACAACGCCGAATACCCCGACGGCTACGCCAACAGCGGGCTGGACCGCATCCTCGTCGGCAAGTCGAACAGTGGATCGGTGCGCTGGCGCGGCTACATCCGTTTCGAGGAGCTGCCGGAGGACTCCCCGCTGCGCGGCGGCCGGGTCACCAACGCCGACCTGATCCTGTGGAACTACCTGTCCAACGACTGCGGCGCGAGTGTCGGCTCCGGCATCACCGCCCGCCGGGTCACCCAGCGCTGGGACGTGTCCACCTTGACCTGGGCCAACCAGCCGACGGTCACCACGACCGGCCAGAACACCGAGTTCGGCGCCTACAGCCCCGACTGCGGCCGGGGTTACATGGACTACCCGTGGGACCTCTACCACGGCGTGAACTCCATTGTCCAAACCTGGGCCGACGGAGGCGCCAACTACGGGTTCCAGCTCACCGCGGGCAACGAGTCCGATCTCACGAACTGGCGCCGCTACCGGAGCAAGGAGACGACTGACCCCGACCCCGCCCACGGCCCGCGACTGGTCATCGGGTACGAGCCCGCGGTCACCGAGGAGATCGCCGCCGTCTTCCCCGAGGACGTCACGGAAGAACCCTCGTACGAGGAGATGCTGGCGCACCAGGTGAGCTCGCCGGAACAGGAGTCGGACGCCCCGCTCACCACCAGCGAGCAGTCGACGGTCATCGGCCAGCAGTCGCGGCAGGCGTTCTCGCCAGGTGAGGACATCGCCAAGCCGCTGCCGGACGAGGACTGGTCGGAGACGATCCCTGAATGCGGTGAGTCGGCTCTCGACTGCTTCCCGGGACCGGTGCCCGACACCACGCCCCCGCTCGTACACGAGACCAGCCCCGACGAGGACACCGAGGACGTCCCGTCGCAGACGCAGGTGCGGGTGGTCTTCGACGAACCCGTGACCGGCGCGGCGCTCTCCTTGACCGACCAGGCCGGCTCCCCGATCCAGGGCACCGCGGCCATGGACGACGAGGGGATGGTGCTCACCTTCGCGCCGTCCGCAGGGTTGCCCACATCGACCTACACCGGCCAAGTGACCGGCGCCCGAGACGAAGCCGGGAACGTCATGGCCGCGCCGTACACCTGGACGTTCACGGTCGGGGACACGACGCCCGGCCCGACGCCGACGCCCACCGGCCCGCCGGGCGGAGAGCACACGATCACCCTGCCGCTGGAGACCGACCTGTGGCTGGACAGCAACGAGTACACCGACCAGTTCGGTGACACGTTGTGGGCCGGTGTCTACGGCAGTCCGAGCACGACCGAGCGCACGTACCTGAACTTCGACACGACGGAGCTGGCCGGGAAGACGATCACCAACGCCCGGCTGAATCTGTGGAACATCGACTCCTATGGGTGCGGCGACGGCACGTCGGGCATCAAGGCCCGCCGGATCACCGGCGCCTGGGACCCTGACACGCTCGGCTGGAGCAGCCAGCCGGCCGCCACCGGCGGCGACGAGGCGGTGGCCCGCGACCCGGGCGGCTGCACCGGATCGCCCCCGGCCGACGTCGAGTGGTCGTGGGCGGTGACCGGCATCGCGCAGGCGTGGGCGTCGGGCCAGCCCGACCACGGCCTAGTGCTGCAGAGCGCCAACGAGTCCGGCACCGCGCCGCTCTACGACCGCGGGTTCGCCTCCTCCCGGGCACTCGGGGAGGACCCGCCGACGCTGACCGTGACCTATGTAGACGGCGGCGCGACCCCGACCACCCCGACCACCCCGGGCCCGGACACCACGGCCCCCGAGGTCGTCGCGGTGAGCCCGGCCGACGGCGCCGAGGAGGTGCCGTCCGGCACGCAGGTGACGGTGACCTTCAGCGAGCCGGTGACCGGCGTCCGGTTCGCGCTCGTGGACATCTTCACCGAAGAGCAGGTCGCGGGCACCACCTCGATGAACCCCGGTGGCACCGTACTGACCTTCACCCCATCGGAGCCGCTGGACGGCGTCTACTCCGCCGAGGTGGACGGGGCCCGGGACACCGCCGGCAACACGATGGCAGGTCTGTACTCCTGGTACTTCCTCACCGCCGGCTGGGCGGCCCGGGCCTCGTCGCAGGTGCAGCCGGTCGCGGAGGACCTGCGGGTCCGCGGCTCCGACACGGCGAACAGGCGGACGAGCACCACCGCCGAGCCGTACCTGCTGGTCAACGTCAAGGACCGGCTCAACCGCCGCTCCTCGGTCGAGGTCGAGGTCGCCCACACCCCCGGGTCGTCCCAGGGCAAGGGCGTCATCTGGAGCGGGACCGTCCGCGAAGCGCCGGCGAAGACCGTCACGAGCGTCCAGGTGCCGCCGGGCAAACTGAAGCAGGGCTGGACGGTGCGCTGGCGCGCCCGCCCGGTGACGGACGGCGTCACCGGCCGGTGGTCGCCATGGTCATCCCTGCGGATCGGCACATCGGAGGCACCGCCCATCACGCGAACGCCGGAGGAACCGTCGAAGACCGCGGCCGCCGCCGCGCCGCTCCCCAATCGCAGTTTCTACAAGCACGCGACCTTCGAAGAGTGCGACAAACCCGAGCACGAGGGCCCGGTGTGGAGCGCGGCCTTCTACGAGGGGTGGACCAAGAACTCCTTCTCCTGGTGCATCAAGTACACCCACAAGATCTACTACTACAGGACCGTGTGGCGGGGCCTGACGGACGGCTGGGTCCGCGTGACGATCGACGACGCGACCTGGGTGTTCACCGCGCTGCTCAATACCTACGTCGGCAAGGGCATCAAGAAGCCGACGTCCGAGGACGGTGCGCCCCTCACGTGGCCGCCATCGATCCCCGAGGCCCGGCAGATCCGCGGGCAGCTCCGGATCAACAACGTCTGGCCATTCAGCAAGTCCATGAGCCACAAGAACGCCAGCGTGTACCTGCGGCCGGGTTGGACCGTGAGCGGCGGATGCGCACAGATCAGCGGCGCCGAGATAAACAACAAGTCCATCACCCAGTGGAACGCGGACACCACTCCCACGGAGGAGTTCACCTTCTACTCCGACGAGACCCAGGCGCACAACGAGCACCTGCTGTCGACCTGCACTCTGCGGCCGTACGTGCACATCATCGGCTTCCACGACGACAGGCCGACCCGGCTCCGGGGAGCCCACCGGCTCTATCCTCCGGTCATCGACTGCGACACCTCCCGCACGAACGTGATGTACTACGGCGGCTGCGTGCTCGTCAGGGCGATGCCCACGATGGTCGTGAGCACCACGGCCCAGGTGAACGGCGAGCCCAACAAGGCCCAGGAATTCGCCAAGCACATCGGATACGTCTTCAGGTACCCGGACAAGACCAAGCCTCCGGGCACCAACAAGAAGTTCCCCGGCAACGGGGCCAACAGCCCGTACGGCGGCTGGGAGCCCCCGCTCACCCGGGCGATGGACCCCGCGGTGGAGGCGTCGAACAGAACTGTCATGGGCGCCGCGTGCGAGCAATGGTGGACGGAGCAGCAACGAGCGGGAAAGGAGTGCGACGAGTATCCGTTCGCCAAATCCCATGAAGGCGCGGCCAGTCCGAAGTGGGACTTCTCCGTAAGGCCGATAACGAAGTCCGCCAACACCTCGGGCGGCGCCCGGCAGAACATCCTGTGGCGGAGATACCGTGTCCTGGAGAATGACCCGTTCAAGGTGAGCGTGGTGCACTCGCGGAACGTCGCCGACGAATGGTATTCCGGTGACGATCCGGGCGATTGACCGGACCATTCCATAACGCCGGCCGGAGACCGCAAGGGCGGTCTCCGGCCAGGGCGTGACGCTTCTTGACGCCCCTTGGACACCATGTCAGGGTGACCGGATGTCAGATGACGACGTTTCCCATTACGGCAGGCTGGTCACGCGGTGGATGACCGATCCGGCCTGCGTCACCTGGTGTTCCGGCATCGATGTGGAGGAGGCCGCCCGCCGTTTCGGCGCGGATCCCGCGAGTGGCACCCCGATGACCTTCACCGACGCCGAGATGGAGCACTACGATGAGGCCCTCCAGACCGTCCTCATCGGCTCGCTCGACGGCTGGACCATCGCAATGGAACCGAATGGCGGCGAAGGACGCTCACCGGACACCATCGCCTCCCTCTCCAACAGCGATCAGGCATTCAGCATCTATTGGGACGGCCCCGTCAAAATCGAGATGAACTATGCCGCCCACGGACACCTGATTACCAGCATCCCCAAATCCCTGGTCGACGACTGGCCCCCCGCCGCCCGCGTCCCCCTCGTCCCCCATACTCACGGCCTGCCGTTCACGACCGCCCTCGACGAGCAGTGGAAGATCGCCGCCTTCACCCTCGCCGCCCGCCTGAGCGGCGTCCACCTGACCGATCGGTGGCTGGAGACGGAGCATTCCCGCTTCGTCATATCGACCCTGCTGTGAATCGTCCCGGACATTGAGAGCTGTGGCCGGGTCCCCTGCGTCCTAAGACCCTCTTCAGTGCCTGCGCTCCTCCCACCGGTCGCGCAGCCGCATGGTGACTGGCGCGCCCTGACCCTGCCCGCGCGGGGGCAGGAGTTCAACCACCCCCAGCCTCCGCGAGCCTCGATGGTGATCCGGCTTCCGCGAGCGGCGGCACCGGCCCGGCCTCGGCGATCCGCGGCGCCGGCCCGGCTCACCCGATGCGGACGGCGTGCTTGCCGCGGCCCCTATGTCGACACCCGCGGGAACGCGACCGGGCTGCGGTGACCGCCCCGATCCACGGCTCGCAGGCCGAACTGCACGTTGTCCTTGGCGATGTCGATCGTCACCGAGGTGACATCACCGACATCGAGGACCTGCGTCCAGTCCGGAGACGTGGTCTCCCGCCAGACCACCTCGTACCCGGCGAGGTCGGGTTCGGTTCCGCGATCCCAGGTGAGAGTGGTGTCGTTGGTGAGCACCGCCGCGAGGATTTTGAGGTTCTTCGGCGTGCCCGGTCCCTGGGCCAGCGACCACAATGTCGCACCGTTCACCTTGGCGACCCGGGCGAGGTACCCGAAGTCCACGAACTCCGGCAGATCGCCGAACTGTTTCCCGTTCTCGACCCGGACGTCCTGGTGCTCGTGGTCGAAGTTCTCCCGCGGCTCGGTGAACCGTGCCGCCGGGTAGCCCTGCTGCAGGAACGATATGTGGTCGCTGCCGCGCAGATATCGGTCCCGCCGCCAGATCACCCGGACGTTCATGTCCGTCGACTCGTTCTCCGCCACGTCCTGGACGAACCGGGCCAGCTGGCGCGACGGTCCGTCGTTCTCGCCACCGACCGACTGCCGGATCGACGCCTCGGCCGGGGTCTCGGTGGTCGGCACGCCCTCCACGAACAGCCGGACCGTATGCGGATCGGGCCGGGTGCCGTCCCAGGCCGAACTGGCGCCCACGATGTCATTGCTGAACATGCCCTGCACGTCCGCGCCGGCCGCCTTCATCTGCCTGGCCATGTACGCCGAGCCGTACAGTCCCTGCTCCTCGCCGGAGACCACGGCGAACACCACGGTGGCCTCGGTGTGACGAGAGGCGAACACCCGGGCGAGTTCGAGCACGACGGCGACGCCGGAGGCGTCATCGTCGGCGCCGGGGGCGTCGCCGGTGGCGTTCATGACATCGGTGACGCGAGAGTCGAGGTGGCCCGTCACCACGTAGACCCGCTCCGGCGAGGCGTCTCCGCGCAGGGTCGCGATGACGTTGGTGATGGTGGTCGGCACGGGGATCCGCGGGGAGACAGGCTGGACGAACGACTGCCTCTCCACGGTCATCCGGCCGCCGGACAGGGCCGCGTACGCCTGCATTTGCCCGTGCACCCAGGCCGTGGCCGCGCCGATGCCACGTTCCGGATCGTCCTGGCTGGACAGGGTGTGCCGGGTGCCGAACCGGGTCAACCGCATCACCGTGGCCTCGAGGCGGTCGCGGTCGATCTCACCCAGCAGGTCGCGCAGATCCTTGCCGGGTCGCTGCCGGGTGACGGGCCGTCCCGGCTGCGAGCCCAGGCCATGCCCGGCATCTCCGAGCGCCGGGCCCGCCAGCAGGGGCGCCGTCACCGCGGTGACGGCCGAGGCGGACAGGAAGGTGCGGCGGGTCGAACCCGCACGCTTTGAAGGGGGGTTCTCCATCCATCAAATCAATGCCCGATCCGCCACAAAGTCCACCACTACTCACCAATCGCCGGCTTTCCCAGACCCACGGGGGCAGCCGGAACGGTCACGACGGCGGGTAGCCGAGTACTGTGACCGGCGCGAGCAACGCCCGCCGGCAGGCCTGCGCGACGTCGCGGGCGTCGACGTAGTCCCACAGGTTGACCGCCCTGATCAGCGGGTCGTCCCAGTAGGAGGGGATCTTCGGGTAGTCTCCGGCGTCGAAGACGTTCGACGGCCGCAGGGCGATGATCGGGATGCCCGACCACGACGAGACGTGCTCGGCCATCGTCTCCCCGACCACCTTCGACAGCGCGTAGGCGGACCTCGGGTAGGGGTAGTGGTCCTCGTCGACGGGCAGATAGCGCGGCGGGGAGGCCGGCCCGAACGGGTAGCCACCCGTCGCCTCGCTCGACGTCCACACGATCCGGCCGACCCCGAGCTTGGCGGCGGCCAGGAAGACGTTGACGTTCATGGCGTTGTTCTCGTTGAGCGTCCGCGCGTCGGTGAAGTAGCCCGGCGAGGGGATCCGCCCGGGCTACCCGGTGGTGGCTCCGGGACCGAATGTGCCGGCCGTTCCCTCCCAGGAGACGCCGCCGGGGCCTTGCCCGTGATCGGATGCGCGAGGCCTGCCGCGCACGACGGTGTTGCACAGCACGCCCACGTCCTCGATGGCGATCTCCACCACGTCACCGTGGGCGAGCGTGAACGGCGACGGCGGCACCAGGCAGGTGCCGGTCGACAGGACCACCCCGTCGGGGTGGACGTCGCCGCGCATCAGGTACGACACCAGCTCGTCCAGCCGCCGGCGCAGCCGGGCGGTGCTCGCCCGGCCGCTCCACACCGGTCCGCCGTCCCGGTGGATCACCATGTCGATCGTCAGGGCGTAGGGATCCTCGATCTCCCACACCGGCCTCATCCACGGCCCGAGACCGCAGGCGGCGAAATAGATCTTGGCCTGTGGCAGGTAGAGCGGGTTCTCCCCCTCGATGCTGCGCGAGGACATGTCGTTGCACACGGTGTAGCCGACGATCTCTCCCAGGTGGTTCACCACCAAGGCGAGCTCTGGCTCGGGCACGTCCACGGTCGAGTCGGGACGAATGGACAGGAGTCCGCCGGGACCGACGGCCCGCCACCCGGCGGACTTGAAGAACAGCTCCGGCCGCTCGGCGTCGTAGACGAGCTCGTAGACCGTCGCGGCCCGCTCGCTCTCCTCGACCCGTGCCTCCCGGGACGTCTCGTAGGTGACGCCGGCCGCCCAGATCTCGGTGCGGCCGTCGACCGGCGCCAGGAGCTCGACCTCCGAGAGCGGCACCGGCTCACCGAGCGGGCCGCCGGCCAGCCGGGCGCGCAGGTCCGCCAGCGGCAGCGCCCACAGTTCCGCGAGTGAGGTGACGCCCGTCAGCTCGGCGACGCCTCCGCCGTCGTGCAGACCGACCCGGGGCCGACCGGAATGTCGCGTTCGATACCTGACGAGGTCCACCTGACTCCTTCCGGAACCGTCGCGGTCACCTGCCGGAATCCTCCCGCACATCGGCAGGCGAGGAAGCCGGGTCGCCGCGCCCCGCCGCCCTGCGTCACTTGCTGAACCCCGCGGTGAGACCGCTGAGGAGCTGGCGCCGGCCGATCGCGTACAGGATCAGGATGGGCAGCGTGGTGAGCACGACGGAGGCGAGTACCGCCGGGACGTTCACGCTGTACTCGCCCTGGAAGTTCCACAGGGCCAGCGGCAGCGTCCGCTTGCTCGGGTCCTGGGTGAGGATCAGCGGCAGCAGGAACCCGTTCCAGATGTGCAGCGCGTTGTAGACCGTCACCGTCACCACGGCCGGCCGGGTCAGGGGGAACGCCAGGCGCCAGAGCACCGTCCAGGTGCCGGCGCCGTCCATCCGCATCGACTCGAACAACTCCTTGGGGACGTCGCGGATGAAGTTCGCCAGGACCAGCACGGACAGCGGGATCGCGAAGGCGATCGACGGCAGGATCATCGCCAGCAGGGTGTCGTAGAGGTGGAGCCGGATGATGATCAGGTACACCGGGATGATCGTCGCCTGGAGCGGGATGGCCAGGCCCATGAGGAAGAGGGAGTTCACCGACCGCAGGAACCCGCCGGAGCCGCCCCGGACGATCGCGAAGGCCGCCATGAAGGAGATGGTGACCGCGGGAACCACCGCGCCGGCGGTGACGATGACGCTGTTGAGGAAGTACCGGGCGAAGTCCGACTGGATGACCAGCACGTAGTTGTCCAGGGTCGGTTCGCCCGGCGGCGCCAGCGGATTCGTCGCGTAGTAGTTGGACTGCGCCTTGAGGCTCGTGATGACGATCCAGTAGATGGGGACGATCACGATCACCAGCCACAGCCAGCCGGCCGCACCGCCCAGCCAGTTCCGGTGACGGGCCGCCACGCCGCGGCGGCTCTGCGGCGGGGGTGCGGCCGCCTGCTCGGGGGCCTCTGTAAGGGTCGTCGCCATGTCAGGCTCCGTCCAACTGGCTGGCGCTGTCGCCGCCCCCGCCGAGCCGGCGCAGCAACAGCGCCAGGGCGAGGCCCACGAGCACGAGGATCACGGCGATCGCGCTGGCAGGGCCCATGAGATTGCCCTGGAAGCCCCGCTTGTACATGTCCAGGGCGAGCACCCGGGTGGCGTCCCCCGGGCCACCGGCGGTGAGCACGAAGATCAGGTCGAAGAAGGTCAGCGACCCGACCACCATGAGGGTCGAGGACGTGATGATCGTGTACTTCAGCTGCGGCAAGGTGATGCTGAAGAACTTGCGGATCCGCCCGGCCCCGTCCAGCTCCGCGGCCTCGTACATCGAGCGCGGGATCTGCCGGACCCCACCCTGGTAGATCAGCGAGTGGAACGGGATGAACTGCCAGGACACCACGAAGATCACGACACCCAGGGCGAGGTGGGACTCCCCCAGCCAGTCCTGGCTGAGCAGTTCGATCCCAAGGCCGGCGCCGAGCCCGAAGTTCGGGTCGAGCAGGGCCTTGTAGGTGACGGCGATGGCGGCCGAGCTGAGCAGCAGCGGGACGAAGTACACCACCGCCAGCACCCCGCGGTAGCGCTGGGCGCCGGCCAGGAACACCCCGAGGAGGAGGCTCAGCGGCGTCTGGACCCCCCATGACAGGGCCATCACCAGGAACGTCACCCAGAGCGCGTGCGGCAGGCCAGGATCGGTGAGGACGGCCCGCCAGCTGGCGAAGCCCGACGGCTGGATGGTGCCGATCCCGTCCCAGGTGGTGAAGCTGAGCAGGAGGACCCCGATCAGCGGGATCACGCCGAAGGCGACGAAGACGATCAGTGCCGGCGCGGCCAGCCACGCGAGGGAGCGGTCACGACCGCCTCGCGTGGTGGCCGGCGGCGTCCCGCGCGGAACGGAGGTCGCGAACGTGCTCACGTGCCGATGACCGCGTTCATGTTCGACGTGAACTGCTTCGGTGAGATCGACAGCTGGAACAGTTTGGAGATGTTGTCGAGCAGTGTCTCGGCCGCCGCCGGGCTGAGTGCCTGGTCCCAGGACTGGGAGAAGGTCTTGGCCTTGCCGGCGACGCCGTACTGGAACTGCAGCCACGCGGCGTCCTTGGAGGCGGCCAGCAGGCTGTCGGTGCCCTTGACGATCGGCACCGAGCCGACGTCGATCCACTGCTTGACCTCTTCGTCGGTGGACAGCCCGGTGGCGAAGAACTTCTTGGCGATCTCCTTCTGCTCGGGGCCGGCCTTGGAGGAGATGGCGAGGTACTGGCCGGGGTTGCCGACGGTGTCGCTGGGGTCGCCCTTGCCGCCGTCGACCGGGGGGAAGTTCAGGTAGCCGAGGCCGCCACTGGAGACGAAGTCTCCCCCGTCGTTCGCCTGGATCCCGTAGGACCAGCTCCCGTGCAGCATCATCGCGGCCTTGCCGGTGTACAGCAGCGCCTGGTCGGCGTTGGAGTCGGCGGTGATCGAGGAGAAGCCCTTGATGAACCCGTCGGCCTTGACCAGGTCCTGCACCTTGGTCAGGGCGTCGATGGCGCTCGGGTGGGACCAGGCGTCCTTCTCCGCGTCGAACACGGCCTGGAACACCTCGGGACCGCCGATGCGGTCGAAGAGGAACTCCAGCCACATCATGTTCGTCCAGCGCGACTGCCCGCCGAGGGAGAACGGCGCGATGCCCTTGGCGTTGAACTTGGGCACCAGGTCCATGATGTCGCCCCAGGTCTGCGGCGGTTCGACGCCGACCTGCTCGAAAACCTTCTTGTTGTAGAACAGGACGATCGGCTGCACCCGCTCGATCGGCAGCGCGTAGATCTTGCCGTCGATCGTCGCGGCCCCGAAAGCGGACGGGAAGAGCCGGTCCTTGACGGCGGGGTTCTCCGCGAACCATGACGTGAGGTCGTCGACCTGACCGGCCTGGACGTAGCTGCGCAGGCCGCCACCACCCCAGCCGAAGATGATGGTGGGCGCCTGGCCCGCACCGATCGCTGTCTTGATCTTCGTCTTGAAGGCGTCGTTCTGGAAGGTGGTCGCGGCGATCTGGCCGTTCGGGTTGGCCTTGTTGAACCGGTCCACGGCGGCCTTGCGCACGCCTTCCGCCGGCTGGGTGGAGAGGTACCAGTAGGTGGCCTTGGTACCACCACCGCTGGTGGTGCCGGGTCCCGCGCTGCCACAGGCGGCGAGCGCGGCTCCTAGAGGAAGACCCAAGGAGAGGCTGAGGAAGGTGCGGCGAGACGTTGTCCTGGGCTCCACGCTGATCTCCGTACTCGAATGCCGGGGCTTGCCGCGGCTCGTTGATCGTGGACGCGGTGGTGGCGGGCCTGGATCGGCATCCCCGGATGCCGCTCCTCACTCCTCCCGGATCGGCCCGTCGAAACATTTCACTATTTTTGCGACAATACTGTGCAGGCACGCAATCTAGATTTCGGATGTTGGCGTGTCAAGACCCATTTCCCGGCTGTAAAGGCGCTTTGATCCACCGGCTTCGCCGGGCAGGTAGACCGTGTTCAAAGGCCTCGCCTCGGCGGCCACCTGACGGTTTCGCCCCGAGGGGACCTCTCGCGCCCCGATCTCGAAACATTTCGTACGCCCTATGACCACAAGCGCCGCCCGGGAAGGCGGCACACGCCGGCTCCCCCCACGGATCACCGCACGGCCACGGCGATGAGGCGTGTGACGTTCGGATTCAGAAGGCCGGCGATCGGACATGATCCACACAGATCAGTACCGACAAAGCGCCCATAACACCACACCTGGTTCGGCATGGGCCTATACCCCTGCCGGGTACCTGATCGCTCGTGCCAAAGGTGCGCACTCGTAGCGCTCCGATACGGCAATATCTACCGCGATGCCGACAATCGGCGAACACGGAGCACCCCATGTCCTTCGCCGAACACCGCCGACGGCGACGGCTGAGTGGCCCGGACGGTGCCCACCAAGAAGGGCTGACCGAAACACTCACCCCACCGATGCGGCACTCGCCTTCCACCGCGCGCCCGGCCTGCGCACCACCGGCACCAGACCGCCGCACCGCCGGCGTCGGGCGGCTTTGGGCGGCTGGGCGGGCCGCGGTCTGTCAGATGTATTCGCCGAGCATGGCGGCGAACTCCTCCGGGGTGGCGATGCGCACGCCCAGTGACTCGGCCTTGGCCTTCTTGGAGCCGGCCTTCTCTCCCGCCACCAGCAGCGAGGTGCGGGCCGAGACGCTGGAGGAGGCCTTGCCTCCGGCGCGCTCGATGAGCTCGTTCATCTCGTTGCGCGACAGCGCCGCAAGCGGGCCGCTCATCGAGCCGGTGACCACCACGGCCATTCCCGAAAGCGGCGGCTCAGCCGCCGGGACGGTCTCCGCTTCCCCGCCGGCCGCACCGTCCCCGCCGTCCGCACCTGCGGCACCGGCCGTACCGGCCGCGGTGGGCGGGGTCGCGCCGGGTTCGGTCATGTTGACCCCGGCCGCGGCCAGCTTGTCGATGAGCGGCGCGATGTCGGCGAGCTCTGCGACCATGACGGCGGCCTTCTCCGGGCCGATGCCCTCGACGGCCTGCACGTCCTCGACGCCGGCGGCCCGGATGGCGTCCATCGTGGCGAAGTGCCGGGCGATCCGCCGCGACATCGACCGGCCGGTCCCCCGCACTCCGAGAGCGCAGAACACCTTGTTGAGCGGCTTGCCCTTGGCCCGCTCGATGGCGGCCAGCAGGTTGTCGGTGCTGACCTCGCCCATCCGGTCCAGGGCCAGGAGCTGCTCGCGGGTGAGGGTGAACAGGTCGGCGAAGTCGGCGACATACCCGGCGGAAAGGAGCTGGACGATGCGGGTCTGGCCGAGCCCTTCGATGTCGAGCTGGTCGCGGCCCACCGCGTAGGTGATCGAGGCGACCGCGTGGCAGGCCCGTCCTCGTACGCAGCGCCACCGCTCCTGCGAGGAGTCGATGTCGCTGCCGCAGCGCGGGCACTCCTGCGGGAACTCGATCGGCTGCTCCTGGCCGGTGCGCAGGTGGGTCACCGGCGCCTGGACCCGGGGGATGACGTCACCGGCCTTGTAGACGGTGACCGAGTCGCCGAGCATCAGGCCACGGCGGGTGATGTCGGCCGGGTTGTGCAGCGTGGCGTAGGTGACCACGCTGCCGTCGAGCTGGACGGGCTCCAGCACCGCGCGGGGCGCGATGATGCCGGTGCGTCCGACGTTCCACTCCACGCCGACCAGCTTGGTGATCTTCTCGACGGCCGGCAGCTTGTAGGCGATCGCCCAGCGGGGCGCGCGCGAGCTGAGCCCGGCCTCCTGCTGGTCGGCGGCCAGGTCGGCCTTGATCACGATGCCGTCGATGCCGAACGGCAGCTCCGCCCGGGCGGCGGCGACCTGCTCGACGCGCACCTGCACCTGCTCGATCGAGTCAACGGCGACCCCGGCGACCGGAGTGGCCTCGGTGGTCCGCACACCCCAGCCGGCCACCATCGCCATGATCTGGCTGTGCGGCGACTCGCGCAGCCGCCCGGCCAGGTCGGAGTCGTCCTGCGGCGGCAGCGGCAGGGCGCCGTAGGAGAAGAAGGTCATCTCGCAGGTGTAGGGCCGGTCCTTGGCGCGCAGCGTTCCGGCGGCGGCGCTGCGCGGATTGGCGAACGTCGTCCCGTCGTGGGCGGTCCGCTTGGCGCACGCGGCCTCGAACTGCTCGCCGGTCATCAGCACCTCGCCGCGGATCTCCACCGTCACCGGCTCGGCCAGCCGCGCGGGAAGACCGGCGACGGTGCCGATCGCGTGCGTGACATCCTCACCCGCCGTGCCATCGCCACGCGTGACCAGCTGGACCAGCCTGCCACCGCGATAACGGGCCGAGACCGCCAGCCCGTCCAGCTTCGGCTCCACGCTCCACACCGCGACCGGACGCCCCAGCCGGCGCTCCAGACCGGCCGCCCACCCGGCCAGCTCCTCGGGCGAGAACACGTTGTCCAGGCTCAACATCGGGACGGTGTGCGGCACATCCCCGACGACCGCTCCCCCCGCGACCTTCCCCGTGGGCGAGCCGGGCAGCACATCATCGGGGTGGGCTGCCTCGTACGCCTCGATGCCGCGCACCAGCCGGTCATAGGAATCGTCGTCCAAGGCGGAGGCACCCGCCCCGTAGTACGCGGCGGCGGCGTCGACGGCCAGTCGCACGGCCTGGGCGTATTCGGCCTGGTCGGCGAGCGGGGTGGCATGGAGTGCGTCGGTCATGCCCACATCGTGCCGTGCGCCACCGACAATGCGAACCGAGGCTCGGCCACGTCGACAGCGCGCCAGTGTGGTCGCGCTCGGGACCGACCTTGGACGGAGCCTGAGCGCCGCGGTCCTCGGACTGGTCACCACGACAAGGACGGCTGCTACCCCACCCCCGCCATCGCCCCCGACGGAACCATCGCCCCGGGCATGAAGCTGGGCGGCGCTCTCAACGGCCACTGCCGCGATTCCTGGGACCTGGACCGCGAACACGAACGGCCCGGCATCCCCTTCGCCCCCGCGCCTGACAGCGCCCTAGCGCATGATCCCTGCGCGAGGGCGCCAGAGGCGTGCCGGTGTCAGAGGCCTGCCGACTTCAGACCTCCGACGAAGTGCGTCCACGCCTCGACCGGCAAGGTAATGATCGGGCCGGAGGAGTCCTTGGAGTCCCGAATCCCGATGCGGGCGCCGGGAAGGCCTCCGGCCACCTCGACGCACTCCCCGTTCGCCATGCTGTGGCTGCTCTTTCGCCACACGGGGACCTGGACCGACTGCACATCGACATGGTTCATCGAGGACACCGACTACCTACTCTCGCGTACGGCCCGGCGTGACGGTGCCGTCCTCATCCCGGTCCACGGACACAACGCGACGATGATGCCCTATAACACTGGCCACAGAAGCCAAAACAGCCACACGTGCAACGACACTTGATCGAAGGTTGCCCCGGCCGATGCCTGCGCGCACGGTGGCCCAAGAGCGCCGTGCCCGCCGGTCATCCGGTCCGAGCGATCTCGGACCGACCCGGGCGGCGCTCCACCCGGGTCGCCGGGCTAGCGGCTGATCTCCAGCATGATCAGATGAGGGCCGAGGTGGTGCGGGGTCATGGTCACGTGCTCGGCGAAGCACGCGCTGCGGATCTCCGGCAGGTAGTCCGCGACGAGCTCCGCGGTGAGCCCTCTGCGAAGCCAGAGCAGCAGCAGCGCCCCGCCCGGCACTACGGTGGTGGTCAGCACCAGCGGGAGTCTGCCCTTCCTCGTCCGCATCGCGGTGTCCAGGCAGAGCCCCTGGAAACGGTGCCTGATCACCAGGGCTCTGACCCGGTCGCCGATGCCCTGCCGGATGACCGGGGTTCCTATACAGGCGAGGACGACGCCGGCCGGCATCAGCCAGGCGAACGGCAGGCCGGAGCCGTCCACCATCCAGCCGGTGAGGCCGGCCGTGGCGGTGACGGCCGCCGCTTCTACGCGCCAGCGCCAGATCATCCCGAGGACGGCGAGAAGTCCGGTCGCTCGGGGGATGTCCGGATGGCTACGCGGATGTCCTGGCCCGCCGATGAAACCCCCGCATAGGCGGAACACCACCTCCTGATCCGCTCCTTTCCTTGGGAGCGCGCTCCGCCGGGGCAGGTTCCCGGCAGCCGTCCCGCGTGCGGGCGATCCTCAGATCGTCGAAACGAGGGTCCCGGTATGCGCGGCCGCCGAACCGCGTCCTGCTGATCCGCCAGCCGGCTCGGCGGGCGAACGCGTCATCCCGCGCCCAGATGGCCCGGTCGAGGTCATGGAACAGGGCCTTGAAATACGCACGCACATTGTTACGCTCGGTCATACAGCACGCATCCTTCTGACAACGAGGGGAAAGCGTCTGAAGCAGTGGGCTGAGCCGGCGGGTGAGAGCCGCCGGCCCGGCCCGTTTCGTGCGAGGCGCGCTCGTTGGGGGCCGAGGGGAGAAGGTCCTAGGGCGGATGCGCGCCGACTTCGGGAAGTCGCGGCGCCCGCCACTCCTGCGGCTGGCTCATCTTGGCTGCTTTCCTGCCCCGCTCGCCTGAAGGGGCTGGTCTCAGAATGAGCGGAAGGGACACCCGCTGCAATTCCCGCTGGGAAGGTATACGGGACACCCGCCGGGATAATATTCAGGCGTCCCGGCGAGCGTTGCGCCTCCACCGGAGGGGTATCACTTACGAATTGCTGAGAGGAGGCGGCCGGTGGTGCGCGAACTCAGCCCGACCGTCTGCCGTCGCAGGCTCGCGGCCGAGCTGAGACGGCTCCGTGGCGAGGCCGACCTCAATGGCGTCCAGGTCGCCAAACAGCTCAGATGGTCCACCTCGAAGATGTCCCGGATCGAGAACGGCCAGGTGATCCCGCACGCGGACGATGTGGCGGCGCTCCTGGACAGGTACGGTACCGACCACGAGACACGAGAACGCCTCCTGGCCCTGGCCCGAGGGGCGGCGGGGAAGGCGTGGTGGGAGTCATACTCCGATGACCTCCCGGAGCCCGTCATCACATTCGTCGGCTTCGAGGCGGAGGCCGACGAGATCTGGAGCTGGCAGAGCACCGTGATACCGGGGTTGCTGCAGACGGCCGACTACGCTCGCGCGGTCAACAGCCTGCATCGTCCGGTGGACACCCTCACCCCGGGCAAGGTGGAGCGCCGAACCCAGTTCAGGCTGCGGCGGCAGGAGCGGCTGGCGGATCCGGACGGCGTGCGGTACTCCACGGTCATCGACGAGGCCGTTCTGCTGCGGTGCTTCGGCGACGAGAGCGTCATGCGGGGACAGCTGCGCCATCTGCTACGGCTGACCGAGTTCCCCAATATGACGATTCGCGTCCTGCCGTTGTCCCATCCGCATCCCGTGGACTTCAGCAATTTCGTATTGTTGAGATTCCCTGAGGTCGAGACCCTCGGCCGGCTCTATCCCGACGTGATCTACGTCGACGACTTGAGTTCTCCGGTGCTGGCCGACAACGAGGAGATCACCTTCAAGTACACCCGCCTTCTCGAGAGCCTGGAAGACGCGGCCTTGCCGCCCGACAAGTCGGTCGAACTTCTCCATACCCTGACAAACACCTAAAAGTTAGATCTTCCCGCCAGTAGGGCATATCTCTGTAGATCCTATGGTGAGGATGGCTGCATGGGCGACGGGAATGCCTCGACGGAGTCTTGGCACAAGAGCAGGTGGAGCCTCGGCAACGGTGAATGCGTAGAGGTAACGCGACGCTCGGATGGAAGCGTCGGCGTGCGCCATTCGAAGCGACCCGACGGGCCGATCCTGATCTTCGGGAAGGGAGAGTGGGCCGCCTTCATCAGCGGCGTGCGGGACGGCGCGTTCGACACGGTCTGACGTCCGGTGAACAGATTGCCGGGAATGGTGCATTCACCGGATCTATTTGCGCATCTTCGCCGCCGCGCTCTTGATCGCCTCCCGGATCCGGAAGTAGGTGCCGCAGCGGCAGACGTTCTGGATCGCGTCGATCTCCGCGTCGGTGGGATCGCCGGTCGTCTTCAGCAGCGCGACGGCGGCCATGATCTGGCCGGGCTGGCAGTAGCCGCACTGTGCGACGTCCTGCTCGAGCCAGGCCTCCTGCACCGGGTGCAGCTTGTCACCGTCGGCGAGGCCCTCGATCGTGGTGACCTCCCTGCCTTCCACCTCGGAGAGCGGGACGACACACGGGTTGATCGCCTTCCCGTCGAGGTGGCTGGTACAGGCCTTGCAGACATCGATGCCGCAGCCGTACTTGGGCCCCTTCACACCGAGCCTGTCGCGCAGCGCCCACAGCAGGGGCAGGTCGGCGGGCGCGTCGACGGTGACGGTCCTCCCGTTCACGGAGAAGGAGTAGGTGGGCACGTTGCTGCTCCTCAACGAGGGAACGGGGTGAAGTCGACGTCGAAGTTGATCGGGAAGCCGCGCGGCTTGCGGCCTGTGGCGCGTGCGTAGGCGTTGGCTATCGCGCCGACCGCGGCCGGGACGCCCAGCTCGCCCGCGCCGCCCGGCTCGCCGCCGGCCGGCATGATGAAGATCTGCACGTCGGACGGTGAATCCTTCTGCCGGGCGTAGTGGAACTGTGAGTAGCTGCCTTCCAGCGGCAGGCCCTTGTCGATGTGCAGGCCCGCGCGCAGCGTCGTGGAGATCGCGTCGGTCAGGCCGCCGAGCAATTGCGCCTCCAGCCCGCGCGGGTTGATCGGGCGGCCGACGTCGGCCGCGATCACCGCCTTGACCACCCTCGGCGTCTTCGGGTCGCGCGCGTCGATCTCGACCAGGCAGGCCGTGCAGGACTTGTACTCCTCGTGGAACCCGACGCCCTGGGCGAAGCCCGCGGGCATGGCGCGCCCCCAGCTCCCGGCGGTGGCGACCTTGTCCAGCACCGCGCGCTGCCGGGCGGTCTTGAGGAACCTGCGGCGGAACGCGACCGGATCCTGGCCCATCTTCTTCGCCAGCTCGTCGACGAGGATCTCCTCGGCGCCCCGGGTGTTGGCCGAGTAGACCGACCGCCAGCTCGCGGTGTGCATCTTCAGCGGCACCTCGCTGAGCAGCTCGGTCACGACCCCGAAGTCGTAGGGCACCTTCACCGTGGTGAGGAACACCGTCTGCGCGAAGGTCAGGTCGCCGCCCACCGGGAGGTCGGCGGCGACGGCGGTGAGCATCTCGCCGAGACCATGCCGGAAGTCGGTCTCCACGGCGGCCACCCGGTGCTCGTAGGTCAGCACCTGCCCGAGCGCGTAGGTGGCGCGGATCTTGTGGTGGGTCGCCGGCCGGGCCCGGCCATGCCGCATGTCGTCGATCCGCGACCACATCAGCTTGACCGGCTTGCGCATCGCCTTGGAGATCCGCGCCGCTTCGAGCGCGCCGTCGAAGAACAGCCTGCGGCCGAACGAGCCGCCGCTCTGCGTCACGTGCACGGTGACCCGGTCCGCCGGCAGGCCTACCGCCGCGGCGATGGTCTGCTTGGCGACGATCGGGGACTTGAGCCCGGCCCAGATCTCGGCCCGGTCGTCGCGCACGTCCGCGATCGCGGAGTTGGTCTCCAGCGGCGCGTGGCTGACGAAGGCGAAGTCGAACTCCGCGTCCAGGTGCAGGGTCAGCAGCGGCGGCACCACGAACGGCAGCGCGGCGGCGCGGAGCCGCAGGCGGATGTCGGCGTCCGAGAGGGTGTCGACGGTCCCGCCGTTCCAGGTGACCTGGAGCGCGTCCTTGGCGTCCAGCG
Source organism: Sphaerisporangium perillae (assembly GCF_023276435.1). Classification (GTDB taxonomy): domain Bacteria; phylum Actinomycetota; class Actinomycetes; order Streptosporangiales; family Streptosporangiaceae; genus Sphaerisporangium; species Sphaerisporangium perillae. Next base: position 63,702 of record NZ_JALLPO010000024.1, on the reverse strand, counting down.
CCTGCCCGAACGTCTCGGCCATGACGGCGACGCCGGTCGGGACGACGGCGAGATCGATCACACCGGGCATGGCCCGCACCGCGGCCTCGTTGTTCACCGACCGCACCGTGCCGTTGATCGTCGGTGGCCGCCGCACCATCGTGGGCTTGGCGCCGGCCACGTCGAGGTCGAGCGTGTACCGCATCTGGCCCGTGACCATCGCACGGGCGTCGATACGCGAGGCCGGCGTGCCCACCAGCCGGTGCTCGGATTCCGGCTTCGGCGTGACGGTGAGATCCGGCAGGGAGAGCTTCGCCGCGATGGTCGTGAGCGAGCCGAACGGGGCCGTGCGCCCGTCCGGCGCCACGACCGCGCCGTCCCGGGTGACCAGCCGGTCGGCCGGCAGGCCCCACTGCGCGCCGGCCGCGGCGATCAGGCGCGCTCGCGCGGCGGCGGCCGTCCGGCGCACCGGGCCGTAGACCGAGCGGATCGTGTTGGAACTGCCGGTGAGCTGGTTCATCAGCAGCTCGGGCCGCGCGTCGGCGAGCCGGACCCGCACCTTGGAAAGCGGGAGGTCCAGTTCCTCGGCCACCAGCATCGCCACCGCCGTGGTGATGCCCTGGCCCACCTCCGCGCGGGGCAGCTCGAAGTGGGCCTCGCCCTCTTCGGTCACCTCCAGCACCAGCAGATGCGCCGTCGGCGTTCCGGCGAGGATGAGTATCTCGCCGAGGTCCATGATGTCCGCGGGCTGCGGGAGGCCGGGCAGGGCCGTCTCGGCGTTCGCGGGCAGGGCCGCCTCAGGAGCCAGGCCGGTCGCGAGCGTCAGCGTCGGGGCGGCGACCAGGAAGGTCAGGAACCGGCGCCGGCTCACTCCACTGTCCGCGTGCCGGGCAGAATTCGCGACGGGGTCGCACATCGAATCCCCTTTCGCCGGACGCCTGGAGCGGATCCGCGCGGAGCGGGCACCCCTCGTGCGGGTCGGGCAACGCCGGAACGGGCGCACCGGGCGTGTGATCGAAGTCACGCTAGAGACCATCTGGTCGCATCGTCAAGGGGTAGGACCAGTGCGCCCAGGCATACAAGACCGGCTACCGGCCCTGACGATCCATCGACTCGCGCTCGCCACGGTCAAGGAATGACGACGCACTTGACGAACCCCGAGGGGCGGTCGCCGAAGTAGGCGAATCCCCTGTCCACGTCGTTCAGCGTGACACTGTGGGTGATCAGGGGCTCGAGGGTCAGCCGGCGTTCGGACATCAGATGGAGGCCTTCGGCCATCGACTCCATCAGGCGCCATCGCCGGCTGGTGAAGCCGTTGACGATCGTGACCCCGCGGTACCAGAGCTCGATGTCCAGATCGCGGCGGCCTTCGTGGTGGTACCCGGCGACGCACAGCACACCGTGCTCCGCGACGAGGTCGCCCGCCAGGCCCAGCCCGGACGCGCTCCCGGAGAACTCGACGACCACATCGAACTTCGCGCGCAGGTCGTCCGCGGCCTCCTCCGGCATGAGAACGTCGCCGGCCCCCAGCTCCAAGGCCAGCTCGCGCAGGTGCGGCGCCGGGTCGACGCCGGCGATGCCGGCGGGCGCGCGGCTCGCCGCCACCTGCAGCGCCGTCAGCCCCATGAATCCGAGACCCACGACGGCGACCCGCTGCCCAGGCCGCAGATCGCACCTGGACAGGGCCTCGACGACGCAGGCGACGGGTTCGCCGAGCGCCGCTCGCGCCGGAACGTTGGCGGGAACGGGGAGCAGCGACCTCGCCTGGATGTTCACGGTGTCCGCGAACACCGGGGACCCGAAGCCCGTGACCCGGTCTCCGGCGGACCAGCCATGCACCCCGGAGCCGACCTCCACGATCTCACCGCTCAGTTCGTGTCCGAGGCGTACGGGGTCGGTGCCGTCGTGGTCCGCCCACACGGGCAGCTCCGACACGCAGATCCCCGACGCCAGCACCCGTATCTTGACCTCCCCGGCGCCGGGTGGCAGGTCCGGGACCTCGGCCACCTCCGACGTGCGCGGCGCGACGACCTGTGAGTACCGCATGTCCTTCTCCTCGCCTCAGACGGCACGCCGCGCCAGCTCGACGGCCCCCTGGACGGGCGGCGCCCGCAGGACCGTGACGGGCATCTCGGGCAGCTGGGAGGCCAGCTCGTTCTCGAACAGCTCTCGCAGGCGTGGCCGGTTCACGATGACTCCGCCCGCGACCACGACGGCCGCGCCGCCGGCGCCCCGCCGGACCAGGCACACCACGAGCCGGGCCAGAGCCCTGCCGCCGTCCCTGATCACGGTCGCCGCCAGCTCCGACCCCCGCTCCGCGGCGGCGAAGACCACGGGAGCGTGCGCGCTCCAGGTCTCCACGCCTGAGTCCCAGCTCATCGTGGCCGCGAGCTCGGCCAGGCCCGGGACGTCGAACGACCGGAGCAGCGCGACCTCGAGCTCGTCCGTGCCCGCGCCTTCGTCCGCGCGCGCGAGCACTGCCCGGGCGGCGTCGCGGACGAGCGCGGAGCCGGATCCCTCGTCGCCCAGGACCCATCCCCAGCCTCCGGCGGACATGAAGCGGCCCGTTTCGCGGTGCCTGCCGACGGCGACGGCGCCCGTGCCGGAGACCAGGCCGATGCCGCTTTCCAGCCCGGCCGCCGGCACCAGCAGTTCGGCGTCGTTGACGACCGTCGCCGGGGCGCTCATCGTGGCGCCCAGTTCGCGTGCCAGGGCGCCGCAGTGCTCCTCGGTCTCGCATCCTTGCGCTCCGGCGACCATGTGGAGGATCCGGTCACCGGCCGGCACAAGGGGATAGACCCGCTCCGCCAGCCAGACCGCCGCGTCGGTGAGAGAGCGCGTCTGCCACCCCGAGCTCGGCAGCGTGCTGTCGGCGATGATCTGTCCGGTCCGCGGGTCTGCCAGCCGGATGTGCGTCTTGGTGCCCCCGACGTCGACGCCGGCCAGGAGGCCTGTCATCCGACGGGCTCCTCGATCTTGGTGTCGGTGTTGTCGAAGACGAAGTCCTCGATCTCCACGCCGCGAACCTCGGCCATCGACCCCGCGAGCCGTTGCATCACCAGGGTCTGGAGCAAGGTGCGCACGGGCAGGGGAGCGTCGCCCGGAATCGGCACCACGTGCAGGTGGCCGCCTGGGTCGACGGCGGCGGAGGTGACGCACAGGGTGAGGTGGCCCGCGCCCGCGAGGCTGCGTGCCAGTTCCACCTCGCGGCCGTCGCCGACGACGACGTGCAGGGTCCCGCCCGCCGACTCCATCTCGCCGTGCAGGTAGTTGCGGGTGACCAGGGCGGATGAGGGGACGCGGCAGACCTCGCGGAGCAGCAGCGCGCCCGACTCGGAGGCGGAACGCGCGGCGCCCGAGGCCACGACGTCGGCGGCGACCACGTTCTCGGCCAGCCGGGCCACCTGGTCCACGACGGGAGCGAGAGCGGTCTCGTGGCGCACGAGCGCGGGTCCGATGCCGGACCATTCGGCCGCCACCTCGCCGGCGGGACGTCCCAGCATGGTGCGCGCCATCATCGCGAGCGCCATCAAGGTGGCGGTGTACCCGATGGTGGAGGCGTAGCTGTCGGGCTCATCGCCGAGGTCGAGGCGGTGGGCGACCGAGTCGCCGAGGCGCGATGGAACCACGTTCACCACGGCGGCCCGCCGCTCGCGAGGGACCAGGGCGAGGGCGTCGATGGTCTCCGGGCTGCGCCCCGACTGCGAGACCCCGATCACCAGGTCGGCGCCGGTGAACTCGATGCCGGATCCGATCTCTCCGGCCATCTCGCGGCGCGCGAGGACTCCGCCGGAGGCCAGCATCTCCAGCGGCAACGCGAGGGCGGCGTAGCTCGCCCCGATGCCGACGAAGACCGGTCGCGAGCACGAGGCCAGCGCGCCGCCCTCGGAGCCAAGGACGGCGAGCCGCGCCGCCAGGTGGGCCGCGACGCGTTCGAGCGCTGCGGGCTGGGTCGCCCGGCCCTCGACATAGGGGATCCTCGATCCGGCCATTTCAGCTTCTTTCCCTTTTCTGGTTCACGGGTTGTGCGCCGGTGCTCTCCACGCGCGCACCCCTATCGCGGCAGACCACAGATTTCTCATGAATGCCACTGCAGACCACAGCATACCAAGGTTATGCCAGCTTGCCTCTTCTGCGGACAGTGGTACTCAATGAACTTCTCGTGCTGGATGGTGCGGCACGTGTCATGCGGCCGCCCGGCGGCGCGATGGCACTCGTGCGTCCGGGGTCCGGGAACACGCCCGGCCGGAGTACCGGGTCCTGTCTTCAGGTGGTCTGGAGGTGACGTCGTTCGTGTCGCCTGTGGACCGGCCGCGCCGTCAAACGGAGCTTCCGCCGCCCCGGACGAAGGAAGTCCGCAGGCGATACCTGTCGCCCCGGTAGGTGATGGTCGACACGAGCACGACGCGCCCGGTGGCGTCGACCATGGACTGGTACATGACCAGCACCGGCTCTCCAGGCCGGAGATCCAGGTGCGGAGCGATCTCGACCGTGCACCCTCTGGCCTCGATCATCGACTCGGCGACGATGGGTTCCGCGCCGGCTCCGGCCAGTTCCTCCAGCAGTGACGCGCGCGAGAAGTCCGCGCCGGCGAGCCCGGGGGCGAGATGAAGTGCCACGCGGGAGGCGTCGACTCCTATCGGGACGCCATCCAGCATGCGGACGCGTTCCAGTACGAACAGGTCGGTGCCCGCGACCACGCCGAACTCGTCCGCCTCGTCGAGGGACGCCGCCCTGACCTCGGCACGAATGACCTTCGACGTCGAGACCAGGCCCTTGCGGCGCGCCGTCTCGGTGAACGACTCGAGGGAGTTCGGCCACTCGCGGTCGGTACGAGCCGCGACGTACCAGCCGCGGCCGTGCGACGAGCGCAGAATCCCTTCCTCGACCAGGTGCTGGAGCGCACGGCGCAGCGTCACCCGGCTGATGCCCAACTGGGCGCACAGGTCACGCTCGGCGGGCAGGCGCCTTCCGGCGGGGAGAGCCCCTTCCCGCACGCGGCGCTCGATCACCTCGGCCGCCTGCACCCACAATGGCTCGGGATTGTCGGACGCGATGAGAGTCGCCTGGGGCACGATGTTCACCCTGTCCATGTCCTTCCCTGACCTCATCCGTCTTCCGGCGAACACAGCGTCCTCGTCATGTCTGATCCGCACCGTCGGCCGTCATCCATCGCGATCTCCGACCAGGCGATCGAATGCCGCGTCGACGTCACCGTCGACGCGTTGACGCGATGGATCCGCGTCGAACCACTCCAGAATCTCACGCGCCCCCTGAGTGAACGGCACCCGCGGGGAGAATTCCGGGACAAGCCGCTTGATCTTGGAATTATCATAGATCACCGAGTGGCGGAAATCCTCGCCGAGTACCGGCCCCATCCACGCGATTACCCGCCCGATGTCCTCACTCGACCGGTGCACGATTCGGGGCTCGACGCCCGCGGCGCGCGCGAGCGAGAAATGAATCTCGTCCCAGGTGAGCAGCTCATCCGAAGTGATATGAACGCTCTCCCCGACTCCACGCCCATTGACGATCAGCCCGGCGAGGCCGCGGGCGAAATCACGCGCGTGCAGGAGATTCCACAGCGAGGTCCCGTCGCCGTGCACGACCACCGGTTTCCCCGCCCGCCAGCGGGCGACGGTGGTCCACCCGGCGAGGTTCGGGATCACCATCTCATCGTAGACGTGGGCCGCCCGCACGATCGTCACCGGGAAGTCCTCGTAGCGATAGGCCTGTTCCAGCACCTCCTCGCAGCGGAGTTTTTGCGTGGGATATTCGAATCCGTTGTTCCGCCGCGCGGAGGACTCCACGATCGGCAGCGACGGCGCGGGCCGCGCGTACACCGAACCCGTCGAGATGAAGACGTACTGGCCCGTGCGGCCGCCGAACCGCGCCACGTCGGCCCGGACGTCCTCGGGGGTGTACCCGATGAAGTTCACGACGACGTCGAACGTCTCGTCACCGAGCACGGCGCGCGTCGCAGGGTCGTCGCGCACGTCGGCGGTGAGCGACCGCACGCCTTCGGGCAGGGGGCGCAGGTGCGTCCTGCCCCTGGTCAGGACGGTCAGATCGACGTCCCAGGCGAGGAACTCGCGAACGCAGGCGGCGCTGAGCACACCCGTGCCGCCGAGAAACAGCACTCTGAGCCGGTTCATCGCCGCCCCAGCTCGCTGTCCGCCCCGGGACCCTCCACGTGACGCCTTCCCGTCGCGAGTCCGCGTCCGACCAGATGGTCGTAGCAGTCGCGCAGCAACGCGTACATGTCCTGACGGGCGCGGTCCATCTCGACGATGTTCCACCTGACCGCCGGGTTCGCACGCGCGGCGCCTTCGACGTCGACCACTCCCTGGCCGAAGGGCAGCATGAAGTCGTCCATGCCCCGTGCCGGGCCGTCCTTGAGGTGGACGAACTCCAGGCGGTCGCCGAGCGACGCCGCGAGCGGCGCCGGTTCGAGCCCCGCCGTCCGGGCCCAGTAGGTGTCGAGTTCGAGGACGACCGAGGGATCGAGCTCGCGGAGCAGGATGTCGTACGCCCGCTCACCGCCGAAGGCGTTCTCGAACTCCGCGAAATGGTTGTGGTAGGCGATTCGCATGCCGCGCCCGGCGGCGTTCGCGGCCGCCTGGTTGACCCGTTCCGCCCCGCGGAGAATCCCGTCGAGCGTGGTGAACTCCTCGGGCTCCAGGCTCCAGACGAGCGTCGAGACCCCGAGCTCCTCGTACTCGTCGAGGATCGCCGCGGCGCCGTCTCCGGCCGGGAAGGGGGCGTGGGCACTGCAGACGGTGATGCCGAGCCCGTCGGTCACCTCGCGCACCGCGGCCGGGGAGTGGCCGTAGAGGCTGATGGTCTCGACTGCGGAATACCCGATCTCGGCGACGCGCCGCAGCACTCCCAGCAGGTCACGGGACGCCTCGTCGTGCAGGGACCACAGCTGCGCGGCGATCGGCGGCGGGCTCATGCTCCGTCTCCGATCTTCCGCCCGTTGCCGAGGGGCCAGCGCGTCGACCACGACGCGATCTCCTCATCCGGGACGCCGGCCGCCCAGAGCGTCGCCTGCCGCACCAGCTGGCGGAACCAGGGGTTGCCCCACGCCCGGGAATCGTGTCCGAGCGCGATGTAGCACACGCGCCCGGCGCCGTGATCGCGTACGTAGGCGACCGGCTCGGTGCCGGTGCCCGCCGGACGCTCGGCGAGGACCTCGACGCCGGGGGCGTACTCGAGAACGTAGAACTCGTCGTCGATGGCGAAGTCGCCCAGGTGCCGGGTCACCGGATGCCCTTCTCGCACCTTCACCTCGAAGCGCCCCTCGGAGCCTTCGTCACCGTGGGAGACGTACCGGGAGCCGACCAGCGCGAACGCCTCGCGGTCCGCCTCCATGCCTCCGTCCCCGAAGCCGAAGAGGTTGCTTGCGTGCAGCGCCACGAGGCCCTTGCCGCCCGCGACCAGGTCGGACAGGGCCTTCTGCTGCCGCGGGTCGAACGTGATGCCGGACCGGTAGACGACGTAGACGTCCGCCTCCGCGGTCGCGGGCATGGGGTCGTCGAAGCGGTCCATCCCCACCGCCCGCGCGGCGGGGATGCCGGCTTCGACGACGATCTCCTGGAGCGCCAGTGCGGCGCCGATCAGGTCGTGGTGGATGTCCGTTCCGTCGACGATCACCATGGCCGCCGGGGAACTCCTCAACTTCATCGCTTACCCCCGTTGTTCGTGGAGTCGTGCGGGACGGTTCCGCGCCGCGGGGCGGCGCGGAACCCCTCGTGTATGGCTTCTCGGTGGCCTCGCATACGGTCAGCCGGCCTGGGCGGCCGCCTCCGCGAACTCCTTGGCCATGCGGTCGCCGCCGCCGGCCTTCCACTTCTGCACGGCGGGCGCGAGGGTGGACGGCTGCTCGCGTCCGAGGAACACCGAGGTGATGGCGTCCTGCATCTGCTGCTCCAGCGCGGCCCCCTTGGAGTTCTGCGTCTGGGAGTACAGGTGCTGGGCGGGATTCGCCAGCAGATTCGGGACGACCTGCTGCTGCCACTCGTAGTTCAACTTGTCGACCCCCGGCGCGCCCTGCGGGTCGTTCAGGACCTGAGGGCCGCCCGCGATGTAGGCCAGTCCGAGGTCCTGCTCGCGCTGGCCCCGCGTGGTCAGCACGGCGACGCCGTTCTTGACGGTGTAGTCGGCGCCCTCGACCCCGTAGCTCATGATGAAGGACTCGCGGGAGCCGAAGGGCGCGGCGATGTAGTCGAGCACGCGCAGGAAGCGTTCGATCTTGCTCTTGTCACTCGTCTTCTTCAGCATCGTCATGGCGTACGCGCCGCCGCCGGTCCAGTAGATGCCCTTGCCACCGTCCTTGGCGAACGGGACCATCAGCCCGAAGACCACATCCTTGTCGTCGGCGACGATCCCGACCGCGCGGGTCCCGTCCATGATCATCGCGATCTTGCCGGACCGGAAGAGCGCGTCGCGCTGCACCTTGCCCTGGTTGGCGTTCATGGTGGTGTCCGGGTGGAAGTAACCGCTCTTGTACATCCCGGCCATCTCCTGGATGGCGGGAATGAAGCCCGGGTGCTCGTAGGCCGAGGTGAACGAGCCGTCGGCGTTGCGGGTCCACTTGTTCGGGACGCCGAAAGCCATCTGCAGGAACTCCGAGATGCTGCCGCCGAAGGCGTAGACGCCGGCCTTGGGGTTGGTCACCGCCTTGGCGAGGTCCTTGAACTCGGCGAGGTTCTTCGGCTGCGGGTTGGCGCCGGCCGCCTGGATGACGTCCGTCTTGGTGTAGATCTGCCCCGCGCCGTAAACGGGGTCGGACTTCGGCACGCCGTAGATCCGGCCGTTGAGGTAGCCATTGAGCCAGCCCGCCTCCTGGATGCCGGCCAGGTTCGGGTACTTCTTCACCGCGTCGCCGGACAGGTGGTCGCTCAGGTCCGTGAACTGCGCCTCGGCGAGCTGCGGAAGCCGGGCGACGTTCATGTAGAGCGGGATGGAGACGACCTCGGGAAGGTCGTCTCCGGCGACCATCGCGGGGAACTTCGTGGCGAAGTCGGCGAAGGGCACCCGGATCGGATTCACCTTGACGTTGAGCTCCTTGTTCAGGAGCTGCCAGTAGACGTTCTCCTCCAGAGGGGGCGCGGGCTCCCCGTAGGTCATGACGAGGAAGTTGAACTCGCCGCCGTCCCCGACGGGGCCGTTCACCGTCTTCGGCCCGTTCAGCGGGAACGAGTCGTAGACGTCCATCAGCCCCTGCCCGTTGCCTTCCAGCGTGGGCTTGGGCTTGACCGGCGGCACGTAGGTCGGCAAGGGCACCGACTTGCCGGCGGCGGGCGCCGCGGCGCCACCGCCCGACCCCGAGCCCGAGCCCGAGCCGCAGGCGGCCAGGGGAACACCGAAAGCGGCGAGGGCGGCGCCCAGTCCGGCGCCCTTGAGAACGTTCCGGCGGCTCAGAGGGTTCACCAGCGGCCGGGAGGCGGATCCGTTGTCGATGGTCATGTGCGATTCCTTCTCTACATGGGGGGCGGGGGCGCCAGCTAACCCTTGATCGCGCCGGTGAGCATGCCTTTGGACATGTGCCTGGTGAGGAACGGGTAGACGCACAGGATCGGGACCGTGGCGATCACCACGAGGGCCATCTGGATCGACTGCGCGGGAGGTCTGATCTGACCCGGGATCTGGGTCGCGTTCGACGAGATGTGGTTCTCCAGGACGAACGAACGCATGACGAGCTGCAGGGGCCACATCTGGCTGTCGTTGAGGTACAGCAGCGGGCCGAAGTAGTTGTTCCAGTAGCCGACCGCGAGGAAGAGCCCCACGACGGCGATGACGGCCTTCGACAGGGGCAGCACGATCGACCACAGGATCCGCCACTCCCCTGCGCCGTCCATGCGGGCGGCGTCGAAGAGCTCCTGCGGTATGCCCTGGATGAAGCCCCGGATGATGACGATGTTGAAGGCGCTCACCGCGCCGGGGATGATCAGGGCCCAGTACGTGTTGAGCATGCCGAGCTGCTTGACCATCAGATAGACCGGGATCATCCCGGGGCCGAAGAGCAGGGTGACCAGCACGAAGGTCAGCAGGCCGCGCTGGAAGAGCGATCCCCGCCGGCTCAGCCCGTAGGCGGCGAGCACCGTGCAGAACAGGCTGAACGCGGTTCCGGCCACGGTCACCCCGACGCTGATGACGATGGATCGCGACACCTGCGTCCCGTCGAATATCTGCCGGTACGCATCGAACGAGACATGGGTGGGCCACAGGACGTAGCCGCCGTTCGCGTCGATCTCCGCCTTGGTCGCGAGGCTCGTCGATATCACGACGAGGAACGGGAAGATCACGACGCCGCTGATCAGGACGAGCGCGAGGGCCTTCAGGGCGATGGCGACGGGCTTGGGCCTGCCGAGCCACACGGGTCGGTCGATGACGCTCATCGCCGGTAGACACCTTCCTCACCGAGTCGGTGGGCCAGTTTGTTCGCCGCGAGGACCAGGAAGAGGCTGACGACTCCCTTGAGCAGTCCGGCCGCCGTCGCGGCTCCCCAGCTGCCGTCGATGACGCCGTTGTAGTAGACGAACGTGTCGAGGACCTCGGCGGCGCCGGGTCCGACCGCGTCTCTTTGCAGCAGGATCTGCTCGAAGCCCACGGTCAGCGAGTCACCGAGGCGCAGGATCAGCATCAGGACGATGATCGGCCGCATTCCCGGCAGGGTGACGTGCCAGAACCGGTTCCATGCCCCCGCACCGTCGATCACGGCCGACTCGTACAGACCCTGGTCGATCGCGGCGATCGCGGCGAGGAAGATGATCGTCCCCCACCCGGCGTCCTTCCAGATCGCCTGCGTGGTGAGCAGGAGCTTGAAGATCTGCGGATTGGTCATGATGTCGAGCGGGCTCGCGCCATGCGTGATGAGGAACCTGTTGATGACGCCGGCTCCGCCCGCGATCTGCTGGAACAGCGCGATGATGACGACCCAGGACAGAAAGTGCGGAAGGTAGATGACCGACTGCACGAATCGTCTGGCGAACGGCATCGCCACGGTGTTGAGAAGGACCGCGAGCAGGATCGGGACCGGGAAGAACAGCAGCAGCTGCAGGAAGGTGATCTGCAGGGTGTTCCACACCGCGCTCCAAAAGGCCGAATCCTGGAACAGCGCGGTGAAGTTGTCCCAGCCCACCCAGTCGGAACCCGTGAAACCAAGGAAAGGCACGTAGTCCATCCATGCGATCACGCTTCCCAGGAGCGGGATGTACGTGAACAGCAAAAGGACGACCATCGCCGGCGCCACCATGGCCAGCAGCGGCGAATCGCGCCATAACTTCGCGAGAAACGGAATTTCGGCTGCGGGTGTGCGGCGCGGAACCGGGCGTTTTCCTTCAGGAGGTGGTGTCACCCGGAGCGATGCTTGATTGACCGCCATGCTCACCTTCTTCATCCAGTCGCGCCACCGCTGATGACCTTTGGTTACTTGGGTGGATACCAGCGAAGTACCGGGAAGATACCACTTGCACCAAACAAAGACAACGAGTACCTTCGCCGACGTAGGACGGCGTGATCGCCCATGGACCGCGCCACTCGAATCGACACGTCGGGACGAACTTTGGACCCCTACTCCTCCCTTCTGCCGCGGCCGTCGACGGCATCACCACGCCCGGGACTATGCCGTTTAGGTGCAGGGATGGCACTCGATGTGATCGGTTCCCACGAGACACGGGCCGTCGTGCAGAGCTTCCTCGCCGACCTCGGCGTCCCGGCCTCCCTCGCAACCGAGCACGACAGTCCAGCTAATACCACTCAGACCACATGGTTCAGGGTGAGCGACGCCGGCGAAGAGCACGCGCCCGGCGCCTACGACCTGGAGATCTCCGAGGGACGTCTGGCCGTCCGCGCCGGCGGGCCGGAAGGCGTCGTCAACGCGTTGACGACGCTCCGGCAGCTTCTGCCCGCCCAGGCCTGGCGCCGTGGCGGGCCACCGCCCGGCGGCTGGAGCGTGCCGTGCGGGATCGTGTCCGACAGCCCGGCGTACGCCTGGCGGGGAGCCATGCTCGACGTCGCGCGGCACTTCTTCCCCAAGCGCACCGTCCTGCGCTACATCGACCTGCTGGCCGCGCACCGCTTCAATCGCCTGCACCTGCACCTCGCCGACGACCAGGGGTGGCGCGTGGAAAGCCGCCGCCACCCCCGGCTGCACCGCACGGGAAGCTGGCGGCCCTCGACACGGCTCGGCCCCGACGGCGTCGCGGACGGGACTCCGCACGGCGGCTACTACTCGCTCGACGACCTGGCGGAGATGTCGGCGTACGCGCGGTCGCGGGGCATCACGGTCGTCCCCGAGATCGACGTCCCCGGCCACACCTCAGCCCTGCGCGCCGCCTACCCCGAGCTCGGCGAGCCCGGGCGCGACCATGCCGTCCTCGACACCGTCTGGGCGGGCGGATCGTCCATCAGCCCGGCACGTCCGGTGGTGTCCTTCCTCCAGGACATCCTGGAGGAGATCCTCGACGCCACCGGCGCCCCGTACGTGCACCTCGGGGGCGACGAGTGCGACATGAGCTGGTGGGCGTCCGACCCTGTCATCGCCGGGGAGATGGCCGAGCACGGCTACACCGACGTGAAGCAGATGCACGGGCACTTCCTGCGCTCCCTCGGCGAGTTCCTCGCCGGGCGCGGCGTGCGCATGGTCGTGTGGGACGAGGCTTTCGTCACCGGTGGCGTGCTCGACGACACCATCGTCATGGCATGGCGCGGCCACCGCGTGGCGGAGCGCGCGGCGGCGTCCCACGACGTCGTGCGCGCCCCGCTGTTCCCGACGTACTTCAACTTCGACCAGTCCGACCTGCCGGACGAGCGGCGCTCCGAGGGGGGTCCGATCACCCTCGGCGACGTGGCGGCGTTCTCCCCGGCCCCGGGCGAGTGGCCCGCCGACCGGCGCGCCCGAGTCCTCGGCGGGCAGTTCCAGATCTGGACGGAGTGGGTCCCCACCGAGCGCCACCTCGACTACCTCGCCTTCCCGCGCGCGTGCGCGCTCGCCGAAGTGCTGTGGTCCGGGGAGATCACCGATCTGCCCGAGTTCGAGGAACGCCTCGCGAAGCACCTGGAACGGCTCGACGCGCTCGGCGTGGAGTACCGCCCGCTCGACGGCCCGCACCCGTGGCAGGCCGGGGGCACCGGCGTCTGGAGGCGCGCTCGGGAGGGGCAGATCGAGGAGACCAAGAAATGGGTCGAATCCATCTCGCACGAGCCGTGATCGCCCTAGCGGGCGCCCGCTCACCTCAGCCTTTCTCCCGCCACTGACGAACTGGAAAGTTGGAACCGATGGAACGCAAGCCGAAGTTCCTGTGGGGCACGGCCACCTCGTCCTACCAGATAGAAGGCGCCGTCGACGAGGACGGCCGCACCCCCTCCATCTGGGACACCTTCTGCGCGACGCCCGGCACCGTGACGGCCGGGGAGACCGGCGAGGTCGCCTGCGACCACTACCACCGCATGCCCGAGGACATCGCGCTCATGGCCGAGCTGGGAGTCGATGTTTACCGCTTCTCCCTGGCGTGGCCCCGGGTGCAGCCCGACGGAGCCGGCAAGGGCAACGCCGCGGGCATCGCGTTCTACGACCGCCTCGTGGACGAGCTGCTCGCCCGCGACATCCTTCCGTGGGTCACCTTGTACCACTGGGACCTGCCGCAAGCGCTGGAGGACGCCGGAGGATGGCCGAACCGCGACACGGCGTACCGCTTCGCGGAGTACGCGGCCATCGCCCACGACGCGCTCGGCGACCGGGTCCGCCAGTGGACGACCCTGAACGAGCCGTGGTGCTCGGCCATGCTCGGGTACATCACGGGCCGGCACGCGCCGGGACGCCGGGACGCGCGCGCGGGGTTCGCCGCCCTGCACCACCTGCTGCTCGGACACGGTCTCGCCGCCCAGGCGATCCGCGACGGTGCCCGCGCGAACGGCTGTTCGGAAGGCCTCGAAGTCGGCATCACCCTTAACCTCTCCCCCAAGACGCCCGCGAGCGGGTCGCCCGAGGACCTCGCCGCCGCCCGCTGGGAGGACGGCCTCAGCAACCGCATCTACCTGGACCCGCTGCTGCGCGGGGAGTACCCCGCCGACATCGCGGACAAGCTCGAAGAGCTGGGAAGCCCGCTGCCCGTGCGGGACGGCGACCTTTCGATCATCGCTCAGCCGGTGGACGTGCTCGGGGTGAACTACTACTCCTCCAGCGTGGTCGCGGCGGCGCCGGCCGTGCAGAACAGGTGGCCCGCGACCACGACCGTCGCGAGGGACGTGGAGCGCACCGCGATGGACTGGGAGGTCACCCCCGAGGCGCTGACGGACCTGCTCCTGCGGCTGGAACACGAGTACCCCGGCCCGGCCTGGTACATCACCGAGAACGGCGCGGCCTACGAGGACGAGCCGGACGAGAACGGCTACGTCGACGACGCCGACCGGGAGAACTACCTGCGCGCGCACATCGACGCGGCCCTCGAAGCCCGCGACCGGGGCGCGAACCTCCGGGGATACTTCGCGTGGTCGCTGTTCGACAACTTCGAATGGTCCTTCGGCTACGACCGCCGGTTCGGCATCGTCCGGGTCGACTACGACACCCAGAAGCGGACGCCGAAGCGGTCCGCCAGGTATTACGCCGACCGGGTCGCGCGGGAGAAGCAGCGGGACAAGGAGAGCGGCAAGGAGAAGGCCCTGGACACGCCCGCCGGCTGAACCCGCCCGAGGAGGCGTCCGGATGGCGGGGCCCCTGCCGTCCGGACCCCCACCGGCATCATCCTGTACGTGTCCCACGATCGGGGGTAGACGTTGCTGAGCATTCTGACGAGTCATCTCGGGTACAACACGCCGGGGTCCAAGAAGGCCGTGATCCTGCTACGCGAACCCGTGGCCGTCGAGGCCGCGTTCCTCATCGACGACGCCGGCGCCAGGGTCGAACTGACGGTCGGCCCGGAACTGCGGGCCGACCGGTGGTCGGCCGGCACCTTCCGGCGCGTCGACTTCACCCATGTGCGGACCGAGGGCCGGTTCCGCGTCGAGGTCGTCACGGCCGGCGGCACCCACCTGTCCGAGCCGTTCGCGATCGGGCCGCACCGGCTGCATTACTCGACGCTGTCGGACGTCCTGTACTACTTCAAGGCGGTCCGGTCGAGCGGCGAGATCGACAGGAAGGACCGCCACGCGCGGTTCTACGGTGACGACTCCGGGCGCGAGGTCGACGCCCGCGGAGGCTGGCTGGACGCCTCCGGCGACCACAGCAAGTTCCTCAGCCATCTCAACTACACCCGCATGATGAACCCTCAGCAGACTCCGCTGTGCGCGTGGGCGTTCATGGCCGCCCGTGACCGGCTCGGCGCGAAGCACCCCGAGCTGTTCCGGACCCTCGGAGCCAGGATGCGCGACGAAGGGCTGTACGGGGCGGACTTCCTCGTGCGGTTCCAGTCGGAGGAGGGGTACTTCTACACGGCGATCTTCGACGCGCTGACGAAGGACCTCGGCGAGCGCGTGATCAACGCGCCGCTGCAGGACAGCGTGCGCACGACGCGGTGGCAGGCCGCCTACCGCCAGGGAGGAGGAATGGCGATCGCCGCGCTCGCGCGGGCCGCGACGCTCGGCGATCACGGCGACTTCACGGCGGAGGAGTACTTCCGGGCCGCGCACCGAGGGTTCGCCCACCTCGAGGAGCACAACCACGAGTACCTCTACGACGGCACGGAATCGGTCATCGACGACTACTGCGCGCTCATGGCCGCGGCCGAGCTGCACCGTGCCGCGGCGACCGTGCCCGGCGCCCCGGATTCGGCGGTGTTCGAGAAGGCCGCGGAGCGCCGGGCGGCGTCGCTCATGGACCGCTATACCGAGACGGCGAAGGGCTTCGGCTACCTGCGCGGGGACGCCGAGGGCCGGCCGTTCTTCCACGCCGCCGAGTCCGGCCTGCCTGCCGTGGCGCTCATGCGCTTCGCCGAGGTGCTGGACGGCTCGGCGCTCGCCCCTCGGGCACGCGCGGTGGCGCTGGCGCTTCTGCGGGATGTGGCGCACCTGGTGGACGAGGTGGACAACCCGTTCGGCTATTTCCGCCAGTACGTCCAGCCGGCCGGCAAGGAGCCCCGTACCAGCTTCTTCTATCCCCACGAGAACGAGACCGGCTACTGGTGGCAGGGCGAGAACGCCAACATCTCCTCGGTGGCCTACGCCGCCCTGCTCGCCGCCGAGCTCCCGGAGTGCGACGCCGTCCTGCGCGACCGGCTTGTGACACTGGCCGAAGACCAGCTGCACTGGGTGGTCGGGCTCAACCCGTTCGACTCCTCCATGATCCAAGGGCGGGGGCGGAACAACGTCGAGTACTCCACCGCGTTCCAGAACGTGCCGGGCGGCATCCTCAACGGCGTGACGAGCGGTTTCGACGACGAGCACGACATCGCTTTCATGCCCGCCGAGCAGGCGGCCGGCGGAGATTCGTGGCGCTGGGCCGAGCAGTGGATCCCCCACACCGGGTGGTTCCTCCTCGCCGTCTCAGCGGTCCGCTAGGAGGCGGGATGCCATCCGACGACCGGCCGGGGAAGCGCTCCGGGGCGGCGGCCGTGATCCGCCCGTACGAGCCGTTCGACCTGCCCGGCATGTACCGCGTCTGCCTCAGGACCGGCGACTCCGGCCGGGACGCCACCCCCCTCTACAGCGATCCCGACCTGCTCCCCCACATCTACGCCGGCCCGTACCCGATAGCGGACCCGGGCCTGACGTTCGTGGCGGTCGACGACCAGGGGGTCCTCGGCTACATCGTGGCCACCGCCGACACGCCGCGGTTCGAGACCTGGCTCGAGGACAACTGGTGGCCGCGGTTGCGCGAGCAGTACCCCCGGGAACTCGCCGCCGACCCCGGCGACGGTACGGAGGACTGGCTGCGCGTCGCGCACCTGCACGAAAGCAGGTTCGCCTTCGACGAGCTTTACGAGCGGTACCCTGCGCACCTCCACATCGACATCCTGCCGCGAGGGCAGCGGGCCGGCCTGGGAGGCAGGCTCATGCGCACCCTGGTCGGCGCCCTGCGATCACGTCAGATCCGCGGCCTCCACCTGGGCGTCGGCAGCGGCAACCCTGGGGCTCACGCTTTCTACCTGGCCTGCGGCTTCACCGAGGAACGCCGCGCGCCCTGGGGTTCGACGATGGTGATGGACCTGCGCGCCGGCTGACGACCTCTCGTCCTTCTCGAGGTATGGGCCGGATAATAATCTAAGTCTCGAATAAAGTCACTGCCTTCCAAGCGAAGGCCACCGTGACCCGACTGACGCCGGGTCTTCCCACCAGCCGCTTCGTGCCTTGAATTAACATGACCGGGAAAGTCGCGGGGAGGACGGGCCATGGGCAGGTCGGAGCGCAGGACCATGCGGGACGTACGGCGCGGAAACCGGGCCATGCTCCTGCGAGCGCTGTATTTCGACGGCCCCGCGAGCCGCAACGATCTGTGCGACGTGACCGGGCTGAGCGGCGCCACGGTCAGCACCATGACCGGCGACCTGCTCGGCGACAACGTCATCGTCGAGGCCGGCCACGTCGACTCCGACGGCGGCCGGCCCCGGGTCCTGCTGCGCGTCAACCCGGAGTACGGCTACGTGGTCGGCGTGGACGTGGGTGAGACGCAGGTCCGGGTCGAGCTGTTCGACCTGGACATGAACGAGCGCGCCCGCGCGCTCTACGCGGTCCACTCGGCCCGGCACGAGCCCGAGCTGGTCGCGCGGCACATCCTCGTCGGGATCGACGCGGTGATCAGCGAGGGCGGCGTCTCCCCCGGTCAGGTGCTCGGCGTCGGCGTCGGCGTCCCCGGCATCGTCGAGCCGGGGCCCGACGCGCTCGTGCGGGCCAAGACCTTCGGCTGGGAGGCGGTCCCGCTGGGGGCGCTGCTGCGGGCGGGCACGTCGCTGCCGCTGTTCGTCGACAACGGCGCCAAGACGATGGGCCAGGCCGAGCTGTGGTTCGGCACGGGCCGCGGCACGACCGACACCGTCGTCATGCTGATCGGCTCGCGCGTGGGCGGCACGATCGTCACCGACGGCACCATCTACCGCGGCACCGGGCAGGCCGCCGGCGAGATCGGGCACCTGAAGATCGTTACCGGTGGGCGGCTGTGCAAGTGCGGCGGACGTGGCTGCCTGGAGGCGTACGTCGGGGCCGAGGCCATCCTGGACCGCGCCGGGATCGAGGCCGACTCGGCCGAGGAGGAGACGGCGCTGGCCCGCCTGCTCGAAACGGGCTCCCCCGTGCTCGACGAGACCGTCGACCTGCTCGGCGTGGGCCTGTCGAACCTGATCCACCTGTTCAACCCCGAGCGCATCGTGATCGGGGGGTGGGCGGGCCTGATGCTGGGGGCCAGCCGGCTGGTGGAGATCCGCGCCGCGACGGCGGCCAACACCCTCCCCCAGCCGTACAAGACCGCCTCCATCGTGCTGGGACGCCTCGGCCCGGACGCGGTGGCCATGGGCGCGGCGACCCTCGTCATCGAGCGGTTCCTCAAGGACGCCACATTTCCTGCTTCTATCAGCACTATGTCATAAACGTTAAATTAAGCATTGACACTACGGCCTGTACATGTGCACTCTCTTGCCCAGAGAGCGCTCTCCACACCCCGCCACCTCGGTGGCGCACCCCCTGTCGTGAGGAGAAGCAGTGCACCTGTCCCGACGTCCCGGCAGGCCATCCCTGTCGGGGACGTTCCTCGTCCTCATCGCTCTTGTGGCGTCGTTCCTGGTCGCGGGGCCCGCGGCGGCGGCCGACACCCTCCTGTCGCAGGGGAGGCCGGTCACCGCGTCGTCCACCGAGAACGCCGGCACCCCCGCCTCGGCCGCCGTCGACGGCAACACCGGAACGCGCTGGTCCAGCGCGTTCAGCGACCCCCAGTGGATCCAGGTCGACCTCGGCGCGACCGCCACCGTGTCCCAGGTGGTGCTCAACTGGGAGGCGGCGTACGGCAAGGCCTTCAAGATCCAGGTCTCCGGCGACGCCGCCACCTGGACCGACATCTACTCCACCGGCACCGGTACCGGCGGCACCCAGACCCTCGCCGTCTCCGGCACCGGACGCTACGTCCGCATGTACGGCACCACCCGGGGCACCGGCTACGGCTACTCACTGTGGGAGTTCCAGGTTTACGGCAGCACTGGCGGCGGCACGGGCCTGCCGGGAGGCGGCGACCTCGGCCCGAACGTGATCGTCTTCGACCCGTCCATGGCGAGCTCCACCATCCAGAGCAGGCTGGACTCCGTCTTCAGCACCCAGGAGTCCAACCAGTTCGGCACCCAGCGGTACGCCCTGCTGTTCAAGCCCGGCGGCTACAACGTCAACGCCAACATCGGCTTCTACACCTCCATCGCCGGCCTGGGCCGCAACCCCGACGATGTCACCATCAACGGCGGCGTCACCGTCGACGCCGGCTGGTTCGGCGGCAACGCCACGCAGAACTTCTGGCGGTCGGCCGAGAACCTGTCCATCACGCCGACGGGCGGTGAGAACCGCTGGGCCGTATCGCAGGCGGCGCCGTTCCGGCGGATCCACGTGCGCGGCAACCTCAACCTGGCGCCCAGCGGCTACGGCTGGGCCAGCGGCGGCTACATCTCCGACAGCAAGATCGACGGAACCGTGGGGCCGTACTCCCAGCAGCAGTGGCTCACCCGGGACAGCCAGATCGGCGGCTGGACCAACGGCGTGTGGAACATGGTGTTCTCCGGAGTGGTCGGCGCGCCCGCGCAGAGCTTCCCGAACCCGCCGTACACCACGCTCGCCCAGAGCCCGGTGACCAGGGAGAAGCCCTACCTCTACGTCGACTCCTCGGGCAACTACAACGTCTTCGTGCCCTCGCTGCGCCAGAACACCAGCGGCGCGAGCTGGTCGGGCGGCTCGACGCCCGGCTCCTCGCTCCCGCTCAGCAGCTTCTACGTCGCCAAGCCGTCCGACAGCGCGGCCACCCTCAACCAGGCGCTGGCCCAGGGCCTGAACCTGCTGTTCACACCCGGGATCTACCACGTCGACCAGACGATCAACGTGACCCGGGCCAACACCGTCGTCCTCGGCATCGGCTATCCCACGCTGATCCCCGACAACGGCGTGGTCCCGATGTCGACCGCGGACGTCGACGGAGTCAAGATCGCCGGCCTGCTCTTCGACGCCGGGACGGTCAACTCGCCGGTCCTGCTGCAGATCGGCCCGAACGGCTCCTCGGCCGGCCACGCGGCCAACCCGGCCTCCATCCAGGACGTCTTCTTCCGGATCGGCGGCGCCGGGGCAGGGCGGGCGACCACGAGCCTGGTGGTGAACAGCCACAACACGCTCATCGACCACATCTGGGCCTGGCGGGCCGACCACGGCGCCGGCGTCGGCTGGACCACCAACCCGGCCGACACCGGCCTGATCGTCAACGGCAACAACGTCACGGCGTACGGCCTGTTCGTCGAGCACTACCAGAAGTACGAGGTCATCTGGAACGGGCAGGGCGGCCGCACCATCTTCTTCCAGAACGAGATGCCCTACGACCCGCCGAACCAGGCGGCGTGGATGAACGGCGGTACTCAGGGCTACGCCGCCTACAAGGTGGCGAACTCGGTCACCAGCCATGAGGCCTGGGGCGTCGGCAGCTACTGCTACTTCAACGTCGACCCGTCCATCGTGGCCGCCCGCGGCTTCGAGGTGCCCGACACGGCCGGCGTGCGCTTCCACGACCTGCTCACCGTCTCCCTTGGCGGCAACGGGACCATCGCCCACGTCATCAACAACACCGGCGGCCCCGCCCAGGGCACCGCCACGGTCCCGAGCAACCTGATCAGCTATCCCTGATTCCGAGCACCGCTGACCGGCGGCGCGCCTGAGGCTCTGCCCGGCCTGGGCGCGCCGCCCTCGGGAGCGGTGGGCGGGCATCGCGGACGGCGGCGGCGACCGGCGGCCCGGCACGGGACGCACAGGCTCGCCGCGACGGGCGCGGGACCGCGGTCCGCCGCTCCATCGAAGAGGAGCTGCCATGATGAACGTTCGTCCGACGACCCATCACACCCCCCGACTCCGCTTACTGACGGCGATCCTCAGCGCCCTGGCGCTGGCCGTGGCCTGCGTCGCCGTCCTGACCTCCCCGGCGGCCGCCGCGCCCGCGCTGCTCTCTCAGGGCAGGCCGGTGGCCGCGTCCTCGACGGAGAACGCCGGAACTCCCGCGTCGGCCGCGGTGGACGGCGACACCGGAACCCGCTGGGCCAGCGCGTTCAGCGACCCCCAATGGCTCCAGGTCGACCTCGGGACCACCGCGACGTTGAGCCAGGTCACCCTCAACTGGGAGGCCGCGTACGCGAAATCGTTCAAGATCCAGGTGTCGGCGGACGCCTCGACCTGGACGGACGTCTACTCCACCACGACCGGCGCGGGCGGCGTGCAGAACCTGACCGTCAGCGGATCCGGGCGGTACGTGCGGATGTACGGCACCGTCCGGGGCACCGCGTACGGCTACTCCCTGTGGGAGTTCCAGGTCTACGGCACGACGTCCACCACCGCCTGCGGCACGGCCGACGCCGCGCAGGGCAGGCCCGCGACGGCCTCCTCCATCGAGAACGCCGGGACCCCGGCCTCGGCCGCGGTGGACGGCAACGCCGGGACCCGCTGGGCCAGCGCGTTCAGCGACCCACAATGGCTCCAGGTGGACCTCGGGTCGGTCCGGTCGGTCTGCCAGGTCGCGCTGAGCTGGGAGGCGGCCTACGCCAGGGGCTTCCAGATCCAGGTCTCCGACGACGCGGCGAACTGGACGTCCATCTACTCCACGACCACCGGGACCGGCGGCACGCAGACGCTCGACATCTCGGGGTCCGGGCGCTACATCCGGATGTACGGCACCACCCGCGCCACCGCCTACGGCTACTCGCTGTGGAGCTTCACCGTCCGCACCACGGGAGGCTCGACCGACCCGACGCCCCCGCCGGACACCTTCTGGGGCGACACCTCGAACATCCCCGCCGCCCAGAACGTCGTCATGGTCAAGATCCTCAACCGGACCAACGGCCAGTACCCCGACTCGCAGGTCTACTGGAGCTACAACGGCCAGGCCCACTCGATCGCCGAGCAGCCCTACTTCGACATGCCGGCCAACACCGCGGGCCGGATGTACTTCTACCTCGGCTCCCCGAACAGCCAGTACTACGACTTCATCGAGTTCACCGTCGGGCCGTCGGTGTTCAACGGCAACACCACCCGGGTGGACGCGTTCGGCCTGAAGCTCGCGATGCGGCTGCACGCCCACGACGGCTACGACGTGTCCGTCGGCGAGGATCAGGCCACCTTCCAGGAGTCCCGCGCGGCGACGTTCCAGCGGTTCATCGACGAGGTGCCGGCCGAGTTCAAGCAGCTGGCCCAGGTCCAGGCCCCGTACCGGATCCCGGCGCCGGGCAGCGCGGCCATCTTCCAGCCCGGCGGGACGTACGCGAACTACTTCACCGGCTACGCGGCACAGTACGGCGTCACGGCCACGACCTCGCAGGTCACCGGCTGCGCCGGGCCGCTGTCCGAGGCCCCCAAGATGTGCGCGGCGCTGAACCGGCACGTCGCGGGGCTGTCCGACGCGCAGCAGTCGGATCCGACCCAGTACTACAAGGCCGCCCCGGCGAACTACTACGCCAAGTTCTGGCACGACCACGCGATCGATCGCCTGGCCTACGGCTTCCCCTACGACGACTACGCCGGCCAGTCCTCCTTCATCTCGCACGGAAACCCCCAATATCTGCTGGTCGCCGTCGGCTGGTAGCCGCCCGCACGCACAGGAGAACCCCTTGAAGCACCTCCTTCTGCGCCGCCGCATGCCGCTGACCGTCCTGACGGTGATGCTGGCGCTGCTCGCGAGCGTCCTCGTCGTGCCACCACAGGTCGCGTACGCCGCACCCGTCCTGCTCTCGCAGGGCAAGACCGCGACGGCCTCCTCCAGTGAGAACGCCGGAACCCCCGCCTCGGCCGCGGTGGACGGCGACCCAGGGACGCGCTGGTCCAGCGTGTTCAGCGACCCCCAATGGCTGCAGGTGGACCTCGGCGGCACCGCGTCGATCAGCCAGGTCACCCTCAGCTGGGAGGCCGCCTACGCCACCTCGTTCAGGATCCAGGTGTCGGCCGACGCCTCGACCTGGACGGACGTCTATTCGACGACCACCGGGACCGGCGGCACGCAGAACCTGACCGTCAGCGGATCCGGGCGGTACGTGCGGATGTACGGCACCGTACGGGCCAACGGGTACGGCTACTCGCTGTGGGAGTTCCAGGTCTACGGCGACTCCGGCACCTCCCCCGGCTGTGACGGTGCCAACGCCGCGCTGAACAGGCCCGCGACGGCCTCGTCCGCCGAGAACGCCGGGATGCCCGCCTCGGCGGCCGTCGACGGCGACCCCGGAACGCGCTGGTCCAGCGCGGCCGGCGACCCGCAGTGGCTCCAGGTCGACCTCGGCTCGGTGAAGTCCGTCTGCAAGGTCGTCCTCAACTGGGAGGCCGCCTACGCCAGCGGCTTCCAGATCCAGGTCTCCGACAACGCGACGAGCTGGACGTCCATCTACACCACCACGACCGGCTCCGGCGGCGCCCAGACCCTGAACGTCACCGGGTCCGGGCGCTACGTCCGGATGTACGGCACCGCCCGCGCCACCGGCTACGGCTACTCCCTCTGGGAGTTCGCCGTCTACACCAGCGGCGGCACCACCCCACCGAGCGGGACGCCGATCTCGGCCTACAAGCAGGTGACGGCCTCGTCCTGGGAGGGCGGCAACGCTCCGGCGGCGGCGCTCGACGGCCGGACGACCACCCGCTGGTCGAGCCTGTCCTCCGACGACCAGTGGCTGCGGGTGGACCTCGGCGGCGCCGGGCACATCACCGGGCTGACGCTCAACTGGGAGACCGCCTACGCCACCGGCTACCACATCGACGTGTCCGACAACGGCACGTCCTGGACGCCCATCTACTCCACGACCACCGGCAAGGGCGGCGTCGAGAACCTGAACGTCACGGGCAACGGCCGTTACGTCCGGTTCTCCGGGACGTCCAGGGCGACCGGCTACGGCTACTCGCTGTGGGAGTTCCAGGTCTTCGGCACGGTCGACACCGCGGCCACGGCCCCGCCGCTGCTGTCCGCGCCGGCCAAGGCCCCGGCGACCACCGGCCAGTTCGCGCTGTCCGCCCCCGCCGACAAGGCCATGATCACCGACACCCGGCGGCCCGCGCTCTCCTGGGCGGCCGTCTCCGGCGCGGCACGCTACGAGGTCTGGCTGAACGTCAGCCGCACCGACTACGACTTCACCGCGCCGGGCAACCTGATCGACCTGTACACCAAGGTCGCCGAGCCGGCCGGTACGAGCTACACGCCGGCCTGGGACATCCCCGACCGGTGGACCTACAAGTGGTACGTCGTCGCGGTGAGCGGCTCGGGCGCCAGGACCACGTCGAACATCCGCACCTTCAGCCTGTACCTGCCCGACATCGAGCAGGTCTCCGACGGCGTCGGCGTCGTCAACGGCGCCCGCGACCTCAACAAGAACGGGGCGATCGAGCCGTACGAGAACTGGCGGCTGCCGGTCGAGACCCGGGTCAACGACCTTCTCAGCAGGATGACCCCTGAGGAGAAGGCGTACCAGATGTTCTACAACGCCCAGGTCTACCCGCTCTCGGGCTGGCACTTCGGCCCGGCGTTGCCGAACGACCTGCACAACGTCCTGCTGGGCGCGGCCGGGACCCGGCTCGGCATCCCGCCGGTCTCGGCGGGCGACACCATCGCCGGGTACCAGACCACCTACCCGCTCCAGAGCGCGCTCGCCGCGGCGAAGAACTACGCGCTCGACTACAAGCTCGGCGACATGCAGCGCCGCGAGGAACTGGAGGTCGGGGCGCGCGGCGTCCTCGGCCCGCTCGCCGAGGTCGGCACCAAGGTCCTCTACCCGCGCATCCAGGAGGGCAACGGCGAGAACGCCGACGTCGCGGCCGCCCAGGTCCGCGCGCTGGTGGCCGGGCTCCAGGGTGGCCCCGAGCTCAACCCCGGTTCGGTGCTGGCGACCGTCAAGCACTGGCCGGGCGAGGGCGCGGGCGGCGAGGCCGGGATCACCTACGACGCGGTGACGATCAAGTACCACATGATCCCGTTCCGCGCCGCGATCGAGGCGGGCGCGGTCAACATCATGCCGGGCTACGCCGGAAGCTCCTACCTCGACCCGGGCGGCTCGGGCGCGGGCGACAGCGCCCCGATCCTCGCCTACCTGCGCAACAACCTCGGCTACACCGGTCTCATCACCACCGACTGGCTGCCGTCCACGGTATGGACGAAGGCCGCGAACGCCGGGTCCGACGTGATGGGCGGGGCCGACCCCGGCGCGGCCGGGTTCACCATGGCGAGCTTCCTCGCCGGCGTCCCGATCGCGCGGATCAACGACGCGGTGACCCGGGTCCTGCGCCTCAAGTTCACCATGGGCGTGTTCGACCACCCCTACGGCGACCCGGTGAACGGCCCCTACCGTTTCCACCAGCCGTCGTA
Source organism: Sphaerisporangium perillae (assembly GCF_023276435.1). GTDB lineage: Bacteria > Actinomycetota > Actinomycetes > Streptosporangiales > Streptosporangiaceae > Sphaerisporangium > Sphaerisporangium perillae. Next base: position 38,234 of record NZ_JALLPO010000024.1, on the reverse strand, counting down.
CGTCGCGCTCGCCAACCAGGCCGCCCGAGAGTCCAACACGCTGCTGAAGAACAACGGCGTCCTGCCGATCAAGCTCAAGGCGGGCGACAACATCGTCGTCGCCGGCCCGCGGGCCACCGACGGCACGGCCTGCTGCATCTGGACGAGCTACTTCCACCAGGAGCACGGCTCGCTGAACCTCCTCGACGCGATCAAGGCGCGGGCGGCCACCGCGGGCGTCAACGTGTACCAGGACACCGGGCCGTCGCCGAAGCTCGCCATCGTGGCCGTCGGCGAGCCGACCTACACGCACGCCACCGCCTGGGTGAAGGAACAACCCCAGCTGCCCGCCGACCAGCTGGCCATCATCCAGAACTTCAAGAACCAGGGGATCCCGGTGGTCGTGGTCATGGACCTGCCGCGGCCCACCGTGATCACCGAGTGGAACGGGCTCGCCGACGCCATCGTCATGACCTACCGGGGCGGCGAGGAGGTCGGCCCGGCCACCGCCGCCCTCCTGTTCGGCGACTACACACCCAGCGGCCGCCTGCCCTGGCAGCTGCCGCGCAGCCTCGACCAGATCCTCGTGCCCGGCGGCACCGACGTCCTCGCCGACGCCGTCGAGGACTGGAACATCCCCTACGACCTGGGCGCCACCGCCGCCCAGCGCTCAGAGATCCGTGCCCGCATCGACGCGGCCCAGACCGTCCCGACCACGTACGGCAACCCCCTCTACCCATACGGAGCCGGCCTGCAAGGCTGGTCGTAGCGCCGTCCAGCGAACGAGACGGCGGAACCCTCAGGCCTCCTGGGGGTTCCGCCGCATTCTCCCGGCGCACGTTGAGAGATGCGCCTTCACCCTCGCGGGGACATGCTGGGCCATGGGCCCGAGGACATGCGTTTCACGAGCGGCCGGCGGTGACCGGCCAAGAAGGGTGGAGGCGCCGGTGACCGAATGCCGAATCTGCGGCGGTGTGGTCGAGGAGTTCCTGGATCTCGGACGCCAGCCGCTCTCCGACGCGTTCCCGCGCCCGGCCGACGTCGACGCGGAGTTCTTCTACAGGCTCGCCGTCGGACGCTGCGTGGCCTGCACGATGGTCCAGTTGATCGAGGAGGTTCCGCGCGAGCGGATGTTCCACCACGACTACCCGTACTACTCGTCCGGGTCGTCGGTGATGCGGGAGCACTTCACCCGGACCGCCCTGGGTTTCGTCGAGACCGAGCTCGGCGCCGCGGATCCCTTCTTCGTCGAGATCGGCTGTAACGACGGGGTCCTGCTGCGGACGATCGCCGAGTCCGGAATTCGCCATCTGGGGTTCGAGCCCTCCACAGGGGTGGCGGAGGTCGCGCGGGAGCGGGGTGTGCGCGTGCGCACCGACTTCTTCGAGGAGTCCACCGCGGTCGCCGTCCGCGAGGCCGAAGGGCCGGCCGACGTGATCTTCTCGGCGAACACCATCTGTCATATTCCGTACCTGGACTCGCTCCTGCGCGGTGTGGACGCGTTACTCAGCCCCGGCGGCGTCTTCGTCTTCGAGGACCCCTATCTGGGGGACATCGTGGAGAAGACCTCGTTCGACCAGATCTACGATGAGCATTTCTATCTGTTCTCGGTTCGTTCCGTGCAGACGATGGCCGAGCGGTTCGGGTTCGAGTTGGTGGACGTGGAGCGGCTGCCGGTGCACGGCGGGGAGGTCCGTTACTCGCTCGCCCGTGCCGGCGCCCGGCAGCCGACCCCGTCGGTGGCCCAGATGCTGGCCCAGGAGAACGCCCAGGGCCTGGCGGAGCCCGAGGTGCTCCAGGGCTTCGCGTCCTCGGTGAGCCGCATCCGCGACGACCTGGCCGGTCTGCTGCGCTCCCTGCGGGAGAACGGCAAGACCGTCGTCGGCTACGGCGCGACGGCCAAGAGCGCGACCGTCACCAACTTCTGCGGCATAGGACCCGATCTGGTGTCCTACGTGTGCGACTCGACTCCGGCCAAGCAGCATCGGCTGAGCCCCGGCGCGCACATCCCGGTCCGGCCGTCGGAAGCCTTCGCCGCCTCCTACCCGGACTACGCGCTGCTCTTCGCCTGGAACCACGCCGGGGAGATCATGGCGAAGGAAGAGCAGTTCCGCGAGGCCGGCGGCCAGTGGATCCTGTACGTGCCCGAAGTGCGGGTGGTCTGACCATGGACGAGCTGTCGCCGATCTACCGCAACGCCGAGATATACGACGCCCTCTACGAGGGGCGCGGCAGGTCGTACGAGGCCGATTCCCAGACGCTGGTCAAGTACATCCGCGAGCGCAACGCCTCCGCCTCCGCGCTGCTGGACGTGGCCTGTGGCACCGGGAGGAACCTCCGCTCCTTCGCGGACGCGTTCGAGCATGTGGAGGGCGTCGACCTGGCCGAGGACATGCTCCGGGTCGCCCAGAAGAGGCTGCCGGGGGTGCCGCTGCACCAGGGCGACATGAAGGACTTCCGTCTCGATCGGCGGTTCGACGCGATCACCTGCCTGTTCAGCGCGATCGGCTATCTGGACGACGCCGGTCAGCTGAACGCGGCGCTGCGCTGCTTCGGCCGGCATCTCAAGCCGGGTGGCGTCCTCGTCGTCGAGCCCTGGTACTTCCCGGACAACGCGCTGTCCGGGCGCGTCATGGGTGACGTCGTCACGGTCGGCGGACAGACCATCTCCCGGCTCTCCCACACGGTGGTGGAGGGCCGAGCCCACCGCATGACGGCGCACTACCTGGTGGCCGATGCCGAATCCGGCATCCGGCACTTCACCGATCTCCACATGCTGTCGCTGTTCAGCCGGCACGAGTACGAGACGGCGTTCGCCGAGGCGGGAGTCGCCTCTGTCGAGTTCCTCCAGACCGGCCGGGACCGCCCGGGCCTCCTCATCGGCGTCAAGTCCTGAGCCTGGGCCCACCGAGCGGTGACCGGCTCAGGGCCCTGGAACGCGGAGAAGTGCCCTTCGAACTGGGATGACGGGAGCCCTTGAGGCTTCCGGCGACCAGTACGGAGGGCACTTCTCGGTTGCGGCCGTCCACGTTCCCCGCCAGGACTCATGCGATCGCCCATGCCGGGTCCAGCCTTGCTCAACGCACCGATCCCGGCATGAGGGCCATGGAGGCCGGCTCATGCCGGGATCGTCGCGTCGCGGCGGCGCGCCGTCAGCCGCGGGCGAGGATGTCGCGCAGGACGGTGATGACCTTGTCCTGGAGGTCCTCCGGCAGCGACGGGTACATCGGAAGGGAGAAGATCTCGTTGGCGGCGAGCTCGGTCACCGGGAGGTCGCCGTTGGCGTAGCCCAGGTGCGCGAATCCGGTCATGGTGTGCACAGGCCACGGGTAGCTGACGCGGAAGCTGAAGTCGAACTCGCGAAGCGCCTTGAGGATCTCGTCCCTTTCGGGATGGCGCACGACGTAGAGGTAGTAGACATGGTCGTTGCCCGGGGCCACCTCCGGCAGGAGCAACCCGGTGTCCTTGAGTCCCTCGGCGTAACGCTGTGCGACCGCACGGCGGGCGGCGATGTAGTCGTCCAGCCGGCGGAGCTTGCGGCGCAGGATCTCCGCGTGCACCTCGTCGAGCCGCGCGTTGTGCCCCGGCGTGCGCACCACGTAGTAGCGGTCCTCCATCCCGTAGTACCGGAGCCGGCGCAGGTTCTGCTCGGTCTCGTCGTCGGAGGTGATCACGCCGCCGGCGTCGCCGTACGCGCCGAGAACCTTGGTCGGGTAGAAGGAGAACGCGCCCGCGTCACCGGTCGTCCCGGCCAGCCGGCCGTTCGAGCCGTGCGCCCCGTGCGCCTGGGCGCAGTCCTCGAGGATCTTCAGGCCGTGGCGCGCCGCCAGTTCCTGGAGCGGGGCGAGATCCACGCACTGGCCGTAGAGGTGCACCGGGACCAGGCACTTGGTCCGCTCGGTGATGGCACCGGCCACCTGGTCGGTGTCCATGAGGTAGGTGCCGGGACGCACGTCGACGAACACGGGAGTGGCGCCCGCCCCGTCGATGGCCAGCACGGTCGGCGCCGCGGTGTTGGACACGGTGATGACCTCGTCGCCGGGGCCGATGCCCAGGGCCTGCAGGCCGAGCTTGACCGCGTTGGTGCCGTTGTCGACCCCGACGCAGTGCGCCACTCCGTGATAGCCGGCGAACTCCTCCTCGAAGCCCCGCACACTCTCGCCGAGAATGAGCTGATCCGAGCGGAACACGGTGTCGACCGCGTCGAGGATGTCCGCACGCTCGTTCTCGTACTCCCGGCGGTGGTCCCATACATGAATGGCCATCGGTGCACGAACTCCTTTGGGATCGATTTTTCTGTCACAGGTTGTTCAGGCACAAGAGCAGGGTTCTGGCCTCGATGCTGAGGTAGTAGCTGTGCCGTTGCAGCTCCAGCAACTGCTCGACCGTGATCCAGGCGAAATCCGGCGGCACCAGCAGGGGGAAGTCGTCGTCGGCCTCCACCACGAGGTAGCGGGTCTCGGCGAGATGGAAACGCCCTCCCTCCTCGGACTGCACGACGTCGTAGCGGACGCCCTCCCGCGCCAGCAGCATGTACTCGAGGAATTCCGGGCGATGATCCGCCGGGGTGGCGCCGTAGTCGTTCATCATGAACCGCACGGTGGGGCCGAGCTCCACCGTGTCCCGGTAGCCCGGCAGGACTTCGGCGCGCACCAGCGCGTGCAGCCTTCCGCCAATGCGCCGGACCACCAGCCCGGCCAGGGCGAGGCCGTGCGGCGCCAGCAGCGGCTGCTTCCAGCTGTGCACCTCGCGGGTCCGGGCGTTCACCCGCACGCCGACGATGCTGAAGTTCCTGCCGTCCTCACGGAAGATTCTTTCGCTGTCCTGGCGCCACCCCACCAGGGAGTTCAGTGGAACCAGCCGGGCGGACAGCTCGTACTCGCTCTTGCGGCCGGTGAACCAGCTGAGGATCTCCGTCATCGAGTGCATGCCGCCGGGCTCCGGAGAGTGCCACAGGGCGCTGCCGGACATGTTCCCGCGGTCCGGTCCGCTCGCCGGGGCCGCGATGGGCAGACACCCCAGGACCGTCCGGGCGTCCATGTTCATGACGTTGCGCCGTTGGAGCAGCCGGCGGATCTGCCCGAGAGTCAGCCAGCAGAAGTCCTCGTGGAGGGGCACGTCGTCGGTGACCTCGACGACGATGTTCCGGTTGCGCTTCAGATGGAACCAGGCGCCCTGTTCCGACTGGAGGACGTCGACGAGGGTCCGGCCCCGCCCCGGCTCGGTGAAGTACTCGACATACGGGGCGCGCGTTCCGCGATGCACTTGGGTGTAGTTGCTGGACGTCGCCTGGACGGTGGGTGACAACTGCACCATGTCGGCGTTGCCGGGTTCCATCTTGGCCTGCAGCAGAAAATGCAGGACGCCGTCGAACTCCTTGGCGATTATTCCGAGGATGGCGATGTCCCGTTGTACGAGAATGGGCTGCCACCACTCTCTTACGTGACCGTGGTTCGTCCTGACGTGCATTCCTTCGACGGTGAAGAACCGGCCACTGTGGTGTTCCAGATTCCCGGTGTCGGCGGCGAAGCGCCATCCCTTTGGTTCGGTCAGTTCGTCCAGTGCGATCAGGGTGCTCTCGAACGGCTGCCTTCGCTTCTCGTCGAGCCAGTCACCGACGTCGCCGGGGCTCACCCGTGACTCGGTCGTCCGTGCCGAGGCGGTGACGCGGGCAGCGAGGTCGACGGGCATGCTCATGTCGAGCTGATTGAGTCGCGAAGGCACCGGAGGCTCCCCATGAGGTCGTATGACTGCCTGCATCGTCGTACGACCGGGCTTTGCGACGCACCTTCTGGATTGCGGTGCGGAACGGTGCGATCCAGGGCCCGCGGACCCGCGCGGCCCGGGCGCGGTGAAAAGGGTCACGGCATCACAGGAGATGCGTCCCGACGTGCCGGTTGACACGCTGTTCGTATGCCAATCGGCACATCCTGAGAGTGGGTGACCCATGAAATTCTTGTCTGATCAGGGGAATACCTCCGCCGCGGTAATCGGAATGGGTTATGTGGGGTCGACCGTAGCGGCGGTCCTTGCCGGCGAAGGCGTGGACGTCGTGGGAATCGACGTCAATCCGGCGCTGGTCGCGGCGTTGGAGCAACGCCGTTGCTGGTTCAGCGAGCCGGGGCTGCCCGAGTTGCTGTACAGCGGCCTGGACTCGGGCCGGCTGCGGGTCACCACCGACTACGACCTGGTGTCCGGCGTGGACGTGGTGATCATCGCCGTGAGCACACCGGTCCGGGACACCGAACTCGTCGACGTGCCACTGCGGACCGCGTGCACGGAACTGGCCGGCCATCTGCGCGAAGGCCAGCTCGTGATCCTCAAGAGCACAGTGCCTCCGGGTGTGTCCAGGAACCTCGTCGCCCCGCTGCTGGAGGGCGGCGGGCTGAAGGTGGGCGAGGACTTCGGGCTGGCCTTCTGCCCCGAGCGGCTGTCGGAGGGGCAGGCCCTGCACGAGCTGAGGACGTTCCCGATAGCCATCGGCGGATGGTGCCCCGACAGCGTGGCCGCCGCGGGCGCGTTCTGGCGGCGGACGATCGGCGCCGAGATCATCTCGTGCGCGTCGATGGAGAGCGCCGAGATGGTGAAGCTGGCGAGCAACTGGTGGATCGACCACAACATCGCGATGGCCAACGAGCTGGCCACACTGTGCGCCGTGCTGGACGTCGACGTGCTGGAGGTGATCTCCGCGACGAACACGATGCGCAAGGGCACCGGAAACGTCAACATCCTGCTGCCGAGCGTGGGCGTCGGCGGGTCGTGCCTGACCAAGGATCCGTGGATGGTGTGGCGGGCCGCCCGCGACCGCGACGTCGAACTGGACACGATCCCCGTCGCGCGTGAGGTCAACGACTCCATGCCGGGTTACACCGTCGACCTGATCGTCGAGGAGCTGGCCAGGTTCGGCAAGAAGCTGGAGGAGGCGAAGATCGCGGTGCTCGGCGTGGCGTTCAAGAACAACACCGGTGACCTTCGCGCGACCCCGGCGCTGCCGATCGTGACCGGGTTGCAGCAGGGCGGCGCCGAGGTCGCCATCTTCGACCCGCTCGCCGACTCCGGCGAGGTCAAGAAGACCTTCGGGCTGGCGCCGGTGGAGACGGCGCGGGAGGCGCTGTCCGGCGCCGACTGCATCGCCGTGCTGGCGCGGCACGACGAGTTCGACGACATCGACTTCGTCGCGCTCCGGGAGTCGGTGGCGCCGTCGTGCGTCATCATCGACGGCCGCGCCTACTACTCGCGCGAGACCATCGGCCGGTTCCGGCGTCATGGTTTCGCCTACCGGGGAATCGGAAGGTAGCGGTCATGGCGCGGGTCGTGGTAACCGGAGGATGCGGGTTCCTGGGCAGTCATCTGGTCGACGAACTGGTCCGGCGCGGCGACGAGGTCACCGTGTTCGACGGCGGCGCGCCGCCCCCCGGCCAGTCGCCGCCGCCCTCGGTCAGTTACGTGACCGGTGACATCCGGGACGCGGCACGGCTGGCCGAGGTGGTGAAGGACGGCGTGGACACCGTCTACCACTTCGCCGCCGTCGTCGGGGTCGATCGTTATCTCGACCGTCCGCTCGACGTCATCGACATCAACCTGCTCGGCACCCGGAACCTGCTGGACCTGGCCGCGAGGGCGGGCGCGAAGGTCGTCGTCGCGAGCACGAGCGAGGTGTTCGGGAAGAACCCCGCGGTCCCGTGGCGAGAGGACGACGACCGGGTGCTGGGCAGCACCGCCGTCGACCGCTGGTGCTATTCCTCCAGCAAGGCGCTGGGCGAGCATCTCGCCTTCGCCTTCGCCCGCGACCGCGGGCTCAGAACGGCCATCGTGCGCTACTTCAACGTGTACGGCCCGCGGCAGCGGCCGGCGTTCGTCGTCAGCAGGAGCATCCACCGGGCCCTGAACGGGGAGCCGCCGGTCGTGTACGACGGCGGCGGCCAGACGCGGTGCTTCACCTATGTCCAGGACGCGGTCAACGCGACGATCGCCGTCGCCACGAGCGAGAACGCCTTCGGGGAGTGCTTCAACGTCGGCAGCTCGGTCGAGACCACGGTGGCCCGGCTGAGCGCTCTGGTCGCGGAGCTGACCGGCGCCGAGGCGAGCGTGCCGATCGAAACGCGGGACCGGCTCGGCGGCCGCTACCAGGACCTGCGCAGGCGGGTCCCGGACACGAGCAAGATCAGAGGAATGCTCGGGTGGCGGTGCGCGACGGACCTGCGCGAGGGTCTCACCAGGACGATCGAGTGGGCGCGGGAGAACCCGTGGTGGCTCGCCCTGCCCGACAGCGGCGCGACGCCGGACGGCGATCTGGCGGCGACCGCACCCGCCTGAACCAACCGCACGATCATCCACCATCTGCGCAAGGGCGAGGCCGCGGGGTTCGGCGAAGGCGGCATGGTCAGCGGCGGACCGCGACGAACAGTCCTCGGCCGGCCAGTCCGTCCTCGAAGTACTCCGGATCACAGCCCGCCCCGGCGAACGCGGCTTGATACTCCTCCCGCCGGAAGATGCCCATCACCTGGGTGTCGGCGGAGTGACGGACGCCGTCGGCGTCGGCCACGATGAAGTGCGTCTCCAGGTGGTGCTCGCCGTCACGGATGACGCCGCGCGACACGCGCGCGATGGTCAGGCCGTCGTCCCGGCGCACGATGTCACTGACCACGGTGCGGTCGGTTGCCCGCTCCGGCGAGTACCACGGCTCGACGATGAGCACCCCTCCAGGGTTGAGGTGCCGCGCCATACAGGCGATCGCCGGCTTCAACCGTGACAGCGGGAGAAACGCGATCGAGCTGTGGAGGCAGATCACCGCGTCGAAGGTGCGGTGGAGCGCGAAGTCGCTCATGTCGCCGGCGTGGATCGGCACCTGCGGCAGTTTGTTCCTCGCCAGCTCCCGCATGGCGGGGGTGAGGTCGAGCCCTTCCACATCGAAGAACACGTCCTTCAGCGAGCGCAGGTGCTCTCCGGTGCCGCAGCCGACGTCCAGCAGCGAACGGGCGCCGGGCTTGCGCGCGCGGATGTGCTGCACGACGGCCTTGGACTCGGCGGCGTAGTCCTTGCGTCGTGCGGTGTACACCAGGTCGAAAAGCTTGGCGTGTTCGGCGTCGAAGAGCACGGAATGGTCGGTGGAAGTGGTTCCGGTCATTTCTTCGTCTCTTTTCCTGAGGGCTTTCATTTCGTCCTTGCACGAACAACTCTCCGGAAATGAAAGCCCTAGAGCCAGAGAAACCGGCGGCAGCAAGCTGAACGCCCCTGACCACTTCCTGCCACCTATGTCCGCCCCCCCCCGCACACTTTTCAATGACTGCGCCTTTCAATTCCCGGCCCGCCTCGAACACGGTGCGATCGCCCGCCGGGGGGCGCGAAAGGTTCCGCCAGGGCCGGTGCGCCCCGACCGGCGACCGCACATGGCTTCCGGCGATGGCCAAGCACGCAATCCAGAAGACGCTCGCGACGGCGCCTGACGCCATACTGGGGAACGTCGACTCGAGTAAGCGGGCCTTAACGATACGAAAAGCCGGCCGGATACCACCCACTGACGCGGCGACCGTCCGCAGCGTGCGCGCCCCCCGTTTCGGGCGTGTGCCGAGAGGTCCCACCGGCCGGCTGCCGCCAGGGCGCGTCACCTGGAATAGCCGCTGTCGCTCATCACCTAGGAGGAAGGGCTCCGATGCGGATCCTCTTCGTAACCAACCCCTTCAAGTCACACCTGTATGTGCAGGTGCCGATGGCGTGGGCGCTCCGTAACGCGGGGCATGAGGTGTGCATCGCCGGTCCGCCGGATATGGCCGACGACATCGCGCACACCGGACTGCCCGGCATCTCGATCGGCGAAATGCTCCTCCTGGAGGAGAAGGTGGCGCAGGTGCCGCCGATCGACGGGGCGACGGGGCCCGCCGACCCGCGGGGTCTGCGCACCGGGAAGTCGGTACAGAGCGACTTCGGCTGGGGCGATCCGTACATCGAATACAAGGACCTCATCTCAGGCGTACATGGGGTGTTCTACCCGGACTCCACGGTCGATGACCTGGTGAGCTTCGCTCGTACGTGGCGACCCGACCTGGTCATCACGGACCCGACCGCTCTGCCCGGCGTGGTGGCGGCCCGAGCCGTCGGCGCCGCGCATGCCCGGATGCTGTTCACCGTGGACAGGCTGGCCCAGCTACGTGCGGCCTGCCAGGACCGGTTCGCCTCCGATGGCGACCCACTGCGGGACTGGCTGCAGCCGCTCCTGGAGCAGCACGGCCGCGACTTCGACGAGACGGCGGCGGTCGGGCAGTGGACCATCTCCCCCATGCCACTTTGGGTCTGGCGGCCGGACGGCGTGCACTACCTGCCGATGCGCAACGTGCCGTTCAACGGTCCCGCGACCACACCGAAGTGGGTGTACGAGCGGCCCACCCGCAGGCGCGTCTGCATAACGCTGGGCATCTCGCATCGGGATGCCAACATCGAGGGCACGTCGGCTTCGGCCAGTGAGCTTTTCGACGCGGTGGCCGACCTCGACCTCGAGGTGGTCGCGACCTTCAACGCCAAACAGCTCGAGTCGGTGCCGAATCTCCCGGACAATGTGCGTGCCGTCGACTTCGTCCCATTGAACGCGCTGCTGCCCACGTGTTCGGCGATCGTCCACGAAGGCGGCTGCGGGACCTTCGCGTCGGCGATCGAGCACGCCGTCCCGCAGATCATCGTGCCCAACGATTTCAAAGTCGAGAAATGGTGGGGTTCGGTGGCCATGGCGAACGCGGTGGAGCACCGCGGCGCCGGGGTGTACGCGGTCAATGCCGGCAGTCTGACCGCCGACGTGCTGCGAGACAGTCTCAAGCTGGTCCTGGAAGACCCGTCGTTCGCGGCGAACGCCGCCAAGGTGCGCACCGAGGTGCGAGCGATGCCAACCCCGAACGATGTCGTGCCGGCGCTGGAGAAGCTCACCGCCGAATACCGCACGTCGCGTCCTTGACCCGTAGGCGACCACGCGATGGTCTTCGGTGAGGTCGCGAAGAACGGACCGGAATCGTGCGGAGTTCCCGCCGCACCATCCGACACCATTCCACACCGTGCCGCGTTTCCACCCCCGTCTGAAGGCGGAGGTCTCCACGCCTAAGGAGATTCGATGAAGGGAATCGTTCTCGCCGGCGGCAGCGGTACACGGCTGTTCCCGCTGACCTTGGTGACGTCGAAGCAACTGCTCGCCGTCTACAACAAGCCGATGGTCTACTACCCGCTCTCGGTGCTGATGCTGGCCGGGATCCGCGACATCTTGATCATATCCACGTCGTCCGCGGTCCCGGTCATGCGGAGCCTGCTCGGCGACGGCTCCAAGCTCGGCCTGAACCTGTCCTACGCGGTGCAGGAAGAGCCGCGCGGCATCGCCGAGGCGTTCCTGATCGGCGCCGGCCACATCGGCGGCGACAACTCGGCGCTCATCCTCGGCGACAACCTCTTCCACGGCGCCGGGTTCCCGGAATCGCTGCGCCGCTCCCGGGAGTCGCTCGATGGCTGCACCCTGTTCGGCCACCCCGTGCCCGACCCGGAGCGGTACGGCATCGGCGAGGTCGACTCCGAGGGCATGCTGGTCTCCATCGAGGAGAAGCCGCCGCGACCGCGCTCGAACAACGCGATCACGGGCCTGTACTTCTACGACAACCAGGTCGTCGACATCGCCCGAGGGCTCGCCCCCTCGCCCCGTGGCGAACTGGAGATCACCGACGTCAACCTCGAGTACCTCAAGCAGGGCCGGGCGAGGCTGATCGGGCTGGGTCGTGACTGCACCTGGCTCGACTGCGGCACCTACGACTCCCTGCTGGCCGCCAGCCAGTACGTGCAGGGCATCGAGAAACACCAGGACGAGCGGGTGGCCTGCCTCGAGGAGATCGCCCTGCGGATGGGCTTCATCGACGCCGAGGCCTGTTACGAACTCGGCGCCGGAATGCGGCAGTCGAACTACGGTCGCCATCTCACGGAGATCGCTTATGCGCTGGACTGAGCCGTCCCCTGCCATCGCATAAGGGGGCGAACGAGGAGATCCTCATGCTTTTCGCGCCCATCACCCTCCGGTCGCTGACCATCCCGAACCGTGCCTGGATGGCACCGATGTGCCAATATTCTGCCGCCACCGACGGCCCGGAGATAGGAGCGCCGCATGATTGGCACTTCGCCCACCTCGCGAGCCGGGCGGTGGGCGGCACCGGACTGATCCTGACCGAGGCCACCGCCGTCTCCCCGGAGGGACGGATCAGCCCCGCCGACCTCGGCCTGTGGAACGACCGCCAGCAGGCGGCGTTCACGCGGATCACCGGCTTCCTGTCCAGGCACGGCACCGTGCCCGGCATCCAGCTCGCGCACGCCGGGCGTAAGGCCTCGGCCGACCGGCCCTGGCGCGGCGGCGCTCCACTCGGCACCGCGGAAGGCGGCTGGCGGCCGGTCGCGCCCAGCCCGATTCCGTTCTCCGACGGCTACCCGGCACCCGAGGAACTGCCGGCCGGCCAGATCCGCCGCATCGTGGCCGACTTCGCCGCCGCGGCCGAGCGCGCGCTGCGGGCGGGCTTCCGGGTCGCGGAGATCCACGGCGCGCACGGCTACCTGATCGGCGAGTTCCTCTCCCCGCACAGCAACCACCGCACCGACGCCTACGGCGGCCCGTTCGAGAACCGCATCCGTTTCGCCCTGGAGGTCGTCGACGCCGTCCGCGCCGTCTGGCCCGAGGAGCTGCCGGTGTTCTTCCGGGTCTCGGCCACCGACTGGCTCCCCGATGGCCAGGGCTGGAGCGTGGACGACACCGTGCGGCTGGCCAAGGAGCTGCACGCCCATGGCGTCGACCTGCTGGACATCTCCAGCGGCGGCAACGCCGCGGAGGTGAAGATCCTCACCGGTCCCGGATACCAGGTGCCGTTCGCGGCCCGGGTACGCGCCGAGATCGACCGGCCGGTGGCCGCGGTCGGCCAGATCACCGACCCCCACCAGGCCGAGTCGATCCTCGCCTCCGGTCAGGCCGATGCCGTCTTGCTCGGCCGTGAACTGCTGCGCAACCCTTACTGGCCGCAGCAGGCCGCCCGCGCGCTGGGTGTGCGACCGCGCCGGCCCGACCAGTACCTTCGCGCGACGTGAGATCCCGGCGCCGCGATCAGCACGTTCCGCCTCGCGGCCGCGTTTTCTTCCGAGTTGCGCACTATCCAGCGGTTCGCCCGTGCATCGGTCCCACACCGTTTTACGGTGTTACGCTCGATTTCAAGCCGCCGGTCCGGTCGTCCGCTGAACTCGAAGGTCGTCATCGCCCCCAGACATCCCGGAGTGTCCATTGTCGACTTGGAGCGCCACTCGCCTGCCTGCCGGACGGTTCGATGCGCCTGTCACGCCGAACGGCCGAGCCCTGCTGGCCCTGGTAGAGCAGGATGTCGCCCGGATCCGGGACGGCGCCGCCGCCCACGACCGGTTCGGCGAGTTCCCGACGGAGACCTTCGAGCGGTTCCTCGACAACGGCGTCATGGCAGGGACCGTCCCCGCCGAGCTCGGCGGCATGGGGGTCTCGTGCCTGTCCGATGTCGCGACCGTGCTGGCCGCCGTCGCCGAGGCCGACGCCTCCACCGCGCTCGCCCTGCACGTGCAGTTCAGCCGCGGCCTGACTCTCGCCTACGAATGGCAACACGGCTCGCCGCCGGTGCGGGCGCTGGCGGAGCGGCTGCTGCGGGGCATGGCATCCGACCGGCTCGTGATCTGCGGCGGCGCGAGGGACCACCATACGGCGGTGACCCGGCTGACGCCCGACGGGCGCGGCGACTGGCTGCTGTCCGGCCGCAAGACGCTGGTGACCCTCGCGCCGATGGCCACCCACTTCCTGGTGCACACCCAGAAGGTCGTCGACGGCGAGCCGGTCACCCTCGCCGCCGCGGTCCTCGACCGCGCGACACCCGGGCTGACGGTCCTGCCCGAGTGGGACGGCCTTGGCATGCGCGCGTCGGGCACGTACGACATCGTGTTCGACGGGTGCCGGGTCGCCGCGGAAGACGTGCTGCACCGGGGAGTGATCGGTGCGCACAGCGACCGTGCGCTGGCCGGACAGACCGTCAGCTCGGTCACCATGCTCGGCATCTACGCCGGCGTCGCACGCGCCGCACGTGACATCGCCGTCGGTGCGGTCACGCGCCGATCGACCGCGCCGCCGGCGGCCGTGCGGACCCTCGTCGCCGACATCGAGACCAACCTCTACACGCTTCGGGCCACGGCCGCAGCGGCGCTCGCCAATGCCGATGCGCTCAACGACGACCTCACCGGTGACCTGGACGAGCGCGGCAGGCGAATGATGGTGCCGTTCCAGTGCGCGAAGCTGGCGGTGAACCGGCTGGCGCAGTCGGTGGTCAACGACTGCTTGACCGTCGTCGGCGGCGCCGGCTACGGGGCGTCGCACCCGCTGTCGCGGCTTTACCGCGACGTGCGCGCTGGATGGTTCATGCAGCCGTACACCTACATCGACGCGGCGGACTTCCTCAGCGGTCAGGCACTCGGCATAGATCGTGACAACGACTACCTGAGCTACCGCGTGAGCACCGCCACCGCCCACTGATCAGCCGGGCAGCACGCCGCCGCGACCCCGGTAAGGCATTAGACTTCTGCGCTTCCCCCAGCGAAGGAGCGCGCCATGCCGGTGGCCCCGCAGGAGATCTTCGAGCGGTACATCTGGGCCGGGGCGATGACCCGGAACGCCGGCGCACTGGCTGAGCTGTTCACCGTGGACGGCGTCTACGAGGCGCCGCTCGTCCCGCCCGGTCACGTCTTCCCCAGACGCCTGGAAGGGCGCGAGGAGATCCGCGAGGCGATGGCCGCGTACTACGAGCGACCGGTGAGCACCGACCGCACGCCGAATGTGGAAAAGTCCCGATACGTGCTGCACACCACCGCCGATCCCGACGTGTTCATCGCCGAGATCGACACCGCCTTGGACGGGAGCGCGGGGACCACGACCCTGTCGCTGGTGCAGATCTTCCGCCTCCGCGACGGGAAGATCGCTCTGCTGCGTGACTACTTCGCCCCCGAGGAGGTGGCCTGAGGGGACGACGGCGAACCGGCCGGCGCCTGGGCTCCGGGGCCGGGCAGGAAGCCGGCAGTGCCCGTTCGCGTCAGTTGCTCGTTCATGATCAGAAATGCGCCCAGGCCGTGGAAGTCGTTGGTCGCCCGGGGGCGGTTGAAGTAGAAACTGACGACGTCGTCCACGTTGGTCCCGATGCAGATGTCCGAGATGTTGGTGTGGCCGTCGGAGCCGATGGACGCCTTCTGCAACACGCCCTGGTACCCGCGGGTGGCGTTCGCCTTGTAGCTCGCGTCCACATGGCCGCGCTCGACCGCCCGCGAGATCGTGAACGTGTACATCGCCGAGCAGGAGGTCTCGGTCCAGTTGCCGGGGTTGCTCCCCTGGTCGACGACCTGGAACCAGCTGCCCGGTGGCCGGGTCCTGGTAGCGGGCGAACGCGGCGACCAGGTCGCGCACGATGCCGATCAGCGTGGCCCGCTGCGGGTGGGACGCCGGCCGGAACGGCGCTCGCCCCGCCGCCGTACGGTCAGCCACGAGGTGAGGAAGAACACCGGCAGCGCGACCCCTGTCAACGCCGCGCAGCCGGTGAGCGCGCTCGCCAGAAGGTGGCCGTCTACCCGCGCCACCACGCGGGAGTAGCCGGCCAGCACGACCATCAACAGCAGATACCCGCCGAGCGCGGTACCGGCCACGGCACGGACCAGGCCCGGCCACCCGCGTCTGGCGCAAACGGCACCCGGCCATCTGGCGGTAACGGCACCCGGCCGTCTGGCGCCCCGGCCCACGGGTCGGCCTATCCCCTGCTCAGGCGGGCGGCGCAGGATCCACAGCCCGGCAGCGAGGTAGCCCATGACCAGCAGGTAGGCGGTCAGCATGAGGGTCACGGCCAGGGAGACCGGCATCACCGTAGGGGGTCGCCGGGCCGCCGGTCGGCCGTCACGACGTGTCCTGTAGCAGGAAGTGCCAGCCGCGCACGAAGAAGTGCCAGCCGAACCACAACCACAGTGCGAACAGTGCCCATCGCCCCACCGGATACCGCATGACCGCGCGCACGACATCGCTGATGGTGGGAACGCCGGCGGCCCCGACCAGGCCCAGCGCCTCCCAGGCGAACAGGGCCCCGAACAAGACCGCCCAGACCAGGTAACCGATCACCGAATGCTGCACCACCGCGACCTCCCCACCGGCCCCTTTGCCTACTCACCTGCGCGCGTACCGCTGGATCGGCGCCGGGCACGTGCCGACGACCTCACCTCCCTGTTCGTTTCCGGCGGCGCCCCCGACAACCACGTGAAGGAGTCAGCTTCGGAGATGGGGCGGATCCGCCGCCGAATTGGAGCCGGCCAGAGCGGCCGCGCGGGCGGTGAGCGCGGCGGCCTTCTCCTGGTCGCCGGGACGGTCGCGTTGCCGCAGCGTGGTCGCCAGCTCGCGCGCACTCGCCGCGGCGAAGGGCCGGAGACCGGCCTCCTCGTTGCGGCGTAGTGCCGCGCTCAGGTGATCTGCGGCGCCGTCCAGATCACCGCAGGCCCGGGCGAGCAGACCGACGTGATGTCCGGCGAAGCCGCCGAAGGTGACCCCCGTGCCGCCGATCACCAGCCGGTCCGCGTAGGGCGCGAGATAGGTGAACAGGTCGCGCACAGCGTCCGGCGCCTCGAGCGCGGACCACAGTTCCGCTCGGATCGCCAGGTGGGTCAGCCACATGTAGTCCATCGGCACCTCCGGCTGCTGCCGCCACGGGCCGAGCACGGACCGCGCCTGCTCGGTGCGACCCGACCGCAGTAAAGCGAGTGCGTGCCAGTCGCGCAGCAGGGCCAGACCGGTGACGGCGGCGGTCTCGGCCAGCAGCGGCTCGATCGCCGGCAAAGTGCCTCGTGCCAGGTTCAGCGTCACCGTGAGCGTGATCGGGACCGTGGTGGTGCCCGCGAGCGTCGTGCCCGAGTGAAAGTCGTGTGCCCTGGCGATGGCCTGTTCCGCCTCGGTGAACCGGCCGCGGGCGATGGCCACGATCGCGTCGGCCCAGGTGAGCGCGACCAGAGCCGGGACGAGCGCGTGCATCTCGGCCAGTTCTCGCGCATGCCGGTAATCCCGCAGTCCCGCACCGATGTCGCCCTGCTCGATCTGGTCCCGTCCGCGGAACACCAGCGCCCGGGCAACCGCGGCGGGGTCGTCCGCGGACTCGGCCAGGCCGACCAGTTCGCGGGCCACGGAGAGCCGCTCGGTCAACAGTTGCGGTCGCTCGTAAGCGACGTGGCGGAGTTCGAGCACACGGGCCAGGTCTGCCCGGCTGCCGTGGGTCCGGGCGAGAGCCTCCGCCTCGGTCGACAGTGCCACGGCACGGTCGGCGGTGTCCGTGCCGTAGTAGATCTCGGCCGCGAGAGCGGCGAGCAACCTCGCCCGCGTCACCTCGTACCCTGGTGGAAGCTCCCGAAGCAACCGCTCGAACAGCGCGACGCCGGCGAAGTCCACCACCTGGTACTCGCGCCAGCTCCAGATCGCATCCGCGGCGGTCGTGACCGCCGCCCGCGCCGCCGCCACGACATCCCCGCCCGCGAGGGCCACCTCGGCCGCCTCACGGGTGGCCTCCCACGCCTGCCGCTCGTAGCCCGCGCGTTTGCGGGCGAGCGCCAGGCCGATGAGGACGTCATAGAGGTCGGCGGCCGTGGCGGTGCGGTCGCGCGACACGGCTGACAACGCGGCCTCCTGGAGGCGGGCGGCCTCGGCAGGAGCAGGCTGCCGCGCTGCGACCGCTGACGCCCGCGACGCGTAGGTCCAGGCCGCGCGAGCGTGCTCGGCTCCGGCCCGCCCGTAGTGATGGGCGAGTTCGGCGAAGCGTGCCTCGCGCACCCGGCCGGACCGCTCCTCGATCACCCCGGCGAGCGCCGCGTGCAGTTGACGGCGCCGGCTCGGTGACAGCCGGGCGTACACCGCCTCCCGGACCAGGGCATGGGTGAACCTGTGGCCGGCCCCCTCCTCCACGATCAATCCGGCCAGCAGGGCGGCCTCGGTGGCGGTCATCGCGGAGTCCGTGGTCAGCCCGGACGCCGCCTCTACGAGATCGACGTCGAACGTCGGCCCGCACGCCGCGGCCATCGACAGCAGCGGTTCGACGTCGTCGGGCAACTGGGAGATCCGCCGGCGTACGACGTCCCGAACCCCGTCCGGGACCCGCAGCGCGGCCGCGGCGCCCGGCTCGGTGAGACGCCGTTCGTCCGCCAGCAGCCGGACGAGCTCCCCGACGAAGAACGGGTTGCCGTTGGTGCGTTCCCGCAACGCCGCGGCGACCTCGTCGAGAATGTCGACGCCACAGCGGAGCCGGACATACGCGCGCACTCCTGCTTGGTCCAGCCCGCGTAGACCGACCCGGACGAGATCGGCGCGGGCAAGGTCTGCCAGTGCCTCGGCCAACTCGGGCGTGCGGTCGGCCTCGGCGTCGCGGCTGGTCAGAAGCAGCACGACGGGTAGGCCGGCCAGCATCGCGCCGAGTCGGCGAACCAGGCGCAGCGTGTCCCCGTCCGCCCAGTGCAGGTCGTCGAGCACGAGCAGGGTCGGACCGGCGTCACGTAGCAGGGCGGCCGTGGCCTCGGCGAGCCGGAAGGCCGTCGTGTCGGCGTCCGTCGCCGTCGCCGCGTCGGCGGGGCCATCCCGGTCGGGCAGCAGGGCGGCCAGAGCCGGGACCCGGGCCGGCGCGCCCGCGGTGTCCAGCAGTGGTCGCAGCGCCTCGGACCACGGCCACAGGGCCGGAGCGCCGGCGGCTTCCTCGCACCGTCCCCATCCGGTGCGCATGCCCATCGCGGCGGCGGTCGCGCTCAGCGCGCGTGCCAGACCGGTCTTGCCGATGCCGGGTTCACCGGTCACCAGCACCGCGGTTCCGCGACCGGCGGACGCGTCGACGAGGTGCCCGGTGAGGCGCGCAAGCCACTCGTCCCGACCGACCAGCCCAGCCTCCGCGGCGGGTGGCCTGACGACCACCGCGGCGCCGTATGCCGGCGCCTCGCCGGGAGCCGGTATGGGGTCCAGCGACGGTTCGTGCCGCAGCATCGCCGCTTCGAGCCGCCTCAGCTCCGGACCAGGATCGACACCGAGCTCATCCGCCAGGACCTCCTTGGCGCGGCGCAGCGCGTCGAGCGCGTCGCCCTGGCGTTGAGACCGGTAGAGGGCGACCGAGAGAAGTCCCCACGCCGTCTCTCGCAGCGGGTGCGCGGCGACCAGCTGCTCGATCTCCCCCACGAGCCGGGCGTGCACGCCGAGGGCCAGCTCGGCGCGGAAGCGATCCTCGGTCGCCAGCAGCCACAGCTCGGTCAGCCTGGCCGCCTCGGCGGTCAGCCCGGGAGCCACCGCGGCGACGTCCGCATACGGCTCGCCGCGCCAGAGCCCGGCGGCGGTCTGCAGGAGGGCTCTGGCGTGCGCGGGATCGGTCGCAAGGGCCCCGTGCGCCGCACTGACCAGCCGTTCGAACTCGGCGGAATCGACCGAGTCGGCCGCGAGGGCGTAGCCAGGCGGGCGCGTGATCAGGATTCGGGCCGGCGCCCGCGCCGGGCGGTCCGGTTCGAGTGCCCGTCTGAGGTTGGCGACGTAGACCTGCACAGAGGTCAGCACCTTCGGCGGCGGGTCGTCACCCCACAGTTCGTCTACGAGACGGGGGATCGAGACCACCCTGCCGCCGGCGGCCAGCAGCAGGCCGAGCAGCGCGCGCTGCTTGGGGCCGCCGAGTTGTACCGGGCCACCGCCGGCGTTGACGTCGAGCACCTCGACCGGTCCCAACACCTGATAGCGCACTCGGGCCACGCTAACCGGCGCGTCCCCGTTTGTCAGGGAGGTGCTTTTAAGTCGGACATGGATGGCTTCCAAGTACGCCGGCGCAGGCTGTGTCCGTCCGAGAGGAAGGAGAAGCCATGACCAGCCAGACCACCAACGGGCAGCGGCTGCACGGGCCGGGGCTCACCGACGTACGGATGATGCGGGTCGCGCACACCAGTTTTCGCCGCGAGCTGGGCCTGTCCCCGGCGGCGGTCCGCGGGGTCACCGAAGGGGACCGCCGCCGGGTGTCGATCGTCGCGGACCACGCGACCCTGTTCCTGTCTCTGCTGCATCACCACCACAGCATCGAAGACGAACTGCTGTGGGCGGTGCTGTCCGAGCGGGTTCCCACCGAGCTCGCTCCGCTGGTGCACCTGATGCAGAGCCAGCACGAGCGCGTGGCGGCGCTACTGGATCAGGCGCACGCCGGAATCGGCACCTGGCGGCGTACCGCGTCCACCTCGGACGGTGAGGCGCTGGCTGGGATCCTGTCCGACCTGTGCACGGCGCTGTTCGAGCACCTGCACGCCGAGGAGACCCACCTGCTGCCGCTCATGGCAAGGCACATCACGGCCGAGGAGTGGGAGGAGTTCACCGTGCGAGGAATGTCGGCGATTCCGAAACGGCAGATGTTCCTGGGCTTCGGGATGATGCTCTACGAGGGAGATCCCGAGGTGATCGGGATCGAGTTGCGGAAGCTTCCCCCGCCGCTGCGCCGCCTGCTGCCACCGCTGGGACGCCGGGCATTCCGGCGCTACGCCCGCCGGATCCACGGCACCCCCACACCGCCGCGCGGCATAGGAGCCGTCGCCTAGTTCAGGCCCATTCCCACCACCTGAGGAGTTCAGAATGACTTCCGACATCATCGTGGCCGCCGACCTCGGCGCCGCCCGCGCCCGGAACGAGGACGTGTGGCGCCGCTCCAGCGAACTGCTGTACGCCGGCGAGATCGACCAGTTCATCAGCCACTGGTGCGACGACGCCACCTATGAGGCCGCCCTGCCGGTGAGCGGCCTGCCCGCTGTCATCACCGGACGTGCGGCGCTGCACGCGGCGTTCACCGGCCTGGTCGCCGGCGCGCGAAGCATCGCAGTGCGTGACGTCCGGTTCCACCAGACGGACGACCCCGACGTCGCGATCATCGAGGAGCGCATGGTCGCCGAACTCGCCGACGGCGGTCGCTACGAGAACCGGCTCATCATCAGAGTGACCTTCCGAGGTGGCCTCATCGCCGAAATGCTGGAGTACTACGGACAGTTCGCGCACCAGGACCTGCTGCGCAAGCTCGGTTTCGCATCCTGATCGCGGATTCCGCCGACGACAGGACCCCGCCTGAAACCACAGCCACCGCGCCCCGTTGCCCCGACAGGCAGCGGGGCGCTCTCTTGCCACGATCGACAATTCGAGCCGGCGGAGCCGGCGCATCGGGCAGGAGATATGAGTTTTGATATTTACCTGAAAGCCGCATTCGGCGGACCTTTCCGACCATATGATCATCCGTATTGGGCCAGGAGTGACGGAAGGATCGTCCTGTGGGGGACAAGTCGGATGAGTGGAAGGCCAGCATCGACACGACGAGGCCGAGCATCGCTCGCGCCTACGACGTCGTCCTCAACGGCAAGGACAACTTCGAGGTCGACCGGGCCTTCGTCGCCGAGATCGTGAAGGTCGTCCCCGAGATCTACGACGTGGCGACCTACAACCGCGAGATCCTGGGCCGAGGAGTCCGGTTCATGTGCGGTGAGGGCATCACGCAGTTCATCGACCTCGGCTCCGGCCTGCCGACCCTGGAGAACACCCATCACGTCGCGCAGCGTGAGAACCCCGAGGCGCGGGTCGTCTACGTCGACAACGACCCGATGGTGCTGGCCCACGGCAGGGCGCTGCTGGCGGAGAACGACCGCACGGCCGTCCTCACCTCCGACCTTCGCGACCCGGCGGCGATCCTGGCCGACCCGGCCCTCCGCAAGCTCATCGACTTCGACCGGCCGGTGGGCGTGATGCTGGTCGGCATCCTGCACCATCTGCACGACGACGAGGACCCGAGAGGGATCATCGAGGGGTACATGGCGGCGGTGCCGCCGGGCAGCCACCTGTTCATCACCCACTTCTGCGACTCCAGTCAGGAAGCCCGCGACGCCGAGAAGAAGTACCTGGCGCTGCTCGGCACCGGCCGGTTCCGGACGCCAGAGGAGATCACCGCCTTCTTCGACGGCTTCGAACTGCTGGAGCCGGGCGTCGTGCCGCTGCCCCAGTGGCGGCCGGACGGGCCCGTGCCCAAGAACCTGACCGTCGGCCAGCGGCTCATGTACGGCGGGATCGCCCGCAAGCCTTAACCCCCGTGCCCGTCCGGGAGTACCTCGCGGATGGTGCTTCCCCGGCCCGGCTTGGGCGGGCGGCCCGGGCGCCGGTCCCACCGGGCGTCGAAGGCCACGATGTCGGCCCGGGCCCACAGCTTGCCCGCAGCCAGGACGTAGCGGGGCTCGGGGAAGTCGGGCCGCTCCGCGAGCTGGTGCACGCGGGTCCTGGAGACGCCGAGGATCTCGCCGGCCTCGACGGCGCCGACGAGGTCACGGCGGCCGGGGTCACGGCGGCCGGGGTCGCGGCGGGCGAGCTCGGCTAGGGCGGTCAAGAGCAGGTCGGCTGTGGGCCAGTCGCGGCGACCGTCCTTCCCCAGTTCGACGGCGAGCTCGGTCGCCTCGGCGGCGGTGTAGCCGAGGGCGACGGCGATCCGCTTGGCGGCGGCGAGGAGGTCGCGGTTGCGCGGGGCGTTCGTGGTCTCCATGACTCAAGCATCTCAATACCCTTGAAGGATCACAAGGTTTAATGCCATTCAACTTCCACGCGCGGCTCCTCGCGGGGCTATCGTTAGTGAGGTGGCTAACTCAACGAAGTCCCGGGCGCGGGGGACCGACAAACGGCGCCGACTGATGGCCGCCGCCGCCCAAGTCCTGCACCAGCAGGGCGTGGAGCGCACCACCATCGCCGACATCGCCGGCGCCGCCGGCGTTCCTGTCGGAAACGTGTACTACTACTTCAAGACCAAGGACGAGCTGGTCCAGGCCGCCCTGGCCGAGCATTCCGGGTACCTTGCCGAACTCACCGGCGAACTCGACAAGTTGCCCGATCCACTCGAACGCCTCAAGGCCCTGATCGGCGCGTGGGTCGGCCAGCGCGATGTCGCCGCCCGCTACGGCTGTCCCACCGGCACCCTGGCCGTCGAACTCGACAAACGCGCGGAGGGAGGCATGGACCTGGAAGCGGGCAAGGTCATCCGGTTGCTGCTGGACTGGGTGGAACGCCAGTTCCGCGAGCTGGGACTGCCCGACCCCGACGACCTCGCGATCGCGCTCGTCGGCGCCTACCAGGGCATGTCACTGCTGGCCAACGCCCTGCGCGACCCGGAGATCATGACCCGCGAGGGAAACCGCCTCACCCGCTGGCTCGACACTCTGCCCAACGACGGCACCAGGGGCTCGAACTCCTGAGTTCCCGTTCCTCACCGGTGCCCCGTCTCCCGAACGTGACCAGCGCCCCCTCAGCTGCTTCTCCCCTGGTTCGCCACATCAGGCCCTGAGCTCGTCAGCAGCGGGCGCCGGCGGGCCGGTGGCCGATACGGCTTACCCGGTCACCGGCCTCTCCCGCCAAGGTGGTCGACTGATGTTGTCATGCGTCCGCTGCGGCAATGGCCCATCAGAACTCGCCTCACGCTGTTCGCCGGCGTGGCGGCGGCTGTGCTGTGCACGCTGAGCGCCACGGTGCTCATGATCGCCATCCATGGGCTCGCCACCGAGTACCTCACCAACGAAGTGGCGGGCGCGAAAGCAACGCCGAACGGCATGCGGACACCAGGATCACCATCAAGGTGTCTCACCAGGACAGTGGGTGCGGCGGCGATCTGCGGTTCGCGGCCGGCATCGCGGTGCTGGAGGTGCTGGATGACGGCGCGGGAATCCCCTCTGACAAGCGCGAGACCGTCTTCCAGCGGTTCGTGCGCCTGCGCGAGAGCCGCGAGAGGGATCCCGGGGGCACCGGCCTGGGTCTGCCGATCGCCCGGCAGATCGCCGAGATGAGCGGCGGAGCCCTGACCATCGAGGACAGCCCGCGTGGCGCCCGGTTCGTGCTCCGGTTGCCCGCGGCGCCGGCCGGATCCTCATGAGCGGTGGGGCCGGGCCGATGAGCGGAAGGGCGAAGCGGCGGGCCTCCCCGAGATGTCACGCTTCTGTTTACCCGCCCCGCGACGGGAGTCGAGGAACATGAACGGTTCCTGAGTAGGGCTTTCCCTCGACCTCAGCCGCCGGTGGGGCTGCGGCGGCTAGCGTTGTGGTATGGGGTTGATGTCGTCAAGGCTGTACCCGCGGTCGATTCGAGGGCGTCTCACCCTGTTGACCATCTTGATCACGATGCTCGTCTTGATCCCCATGGCCACGCTCATGAGCGGGATGATCCAGCAAGTGATCACCGACGCGGCGTGGAACGAAACGCAGCAAGAGGCGATCGCGGTGGCGGCCGCCGTTCGTTCGGGCCACCTGTCTCCGGTCATCATGCCTGTCATACCCGGCGTCACCCTGGTGCAGGTCGTAGGACCGGACCGGCATGTCATCTCCGCGTCCCCGGCCGCCGAGAACAAGCCGCCGATGAGCACGGCCTGGCCGACCCCTCAGAATCCGTTGCAAAATCTGCAAACCTGCGCCAACCCCGAACCGGGCTGCCTTCGCCTCACCACGCTCCGGGTCGAATCCAGACTGGACTCCCCGGTCGTCTACGCCGCCCGCCGCAGTTCCCCCATCATGTCCACCGACTCCATCGACGGCATCGTCGCCGCGCAGTCCGCCATATTGATGATCTTCGTCGGCTGGATCACGTGGCGGGTCACCGGGCGCGTACTGCGACCCGTGGACACCATCCGGTCCGAGCTTGCCGAGATCACCTTCCGCAACCTGAGCCATCGGATCGCCGAGCCGCAGGGGGACGATGAGATCGCCCAGCTGATCCGCACTCTCAACCAGTCACTGGACCGGCTGGAACGGGCCATGCACGACCAAAAGCGGTTCGTCGCCGACGCCTCCCACGAACTGCGCACGCCGCTGGCCGGACTGCGCGTCAAGCTGGAGGAGGCCCAGATGCACCCCCGCGACATCGAAGCGGAAGGGCTGCTCGACCGCACCCTCAGCGATGTCGATCGGCTTGAGGCGATCATGGCCGACCTGCTCCTGCTGACCGGCCTCGAATCCAACGCCGCCTTCGTGCATGAGCGGGTGGATCTGGCCGGCCTGGCCCGTGCCGAGCTGAACCGGCGCGCCGAGTGTGTTCCCTCCATCCGGTCACACCTGGGGGACGGCGTCACCGTGGACGGCGTGCCCAGCCAGCTCAGCCGGGTGCTCATCAACCTGCTGGACAACGCACAACGCCACGCCAAGCACACGGTCGATATCGAGGTGTGCCGCGACGGGAATGAGGCGCTCTTGACGGTCTCCGACGACGGAGCCGGAATCGCCGAGGCCGATCGCACTCGGATCTTCGAGAGGTTCACCCGCCTGGATTCGGCCCGCAGCCGTGACCGAGGCGGCACCGGCTTGGGATTGGCGATCGCCAACGAGGTGGTGCAGGCCCACTCGGGGATTGTTCGCGTCGGGGACTCCCCCACCGGTGGCGCACGCTTCGAAGTTCGACTCCCCCTCCATCGCTAGTTCGCGCAGGTCGCGACATGTGCGTGCCGAGCCCTCGCCGGCGCCTGGTGAGCGTGAAGGCCACGGCTCCCGTTGAGAGGATCGCCGCCGCGATGACCTCCGGCCGCACAAGGGCGCCCCCCGCCAGGACGTGCATGCCCAGCGACACCGTCGGATCGCTGGAGGTGTCGCGCGTATTGGAACCGAATGTCGGCGGCTTGTGAGACGATTCGTGGCGTCATGCAGGCCAATCTGCCGTTGAGGCTCGCGCGGTCGGCGGTCTTCACCGTCGTGTGCTTGACGCTTGCCTCGGTGGCCCACTGGTTCGCGGGCGGGGCCGCCCCCGCCCCGCAGCTCCTGCTGTCCGGTGGGCTGGTCGTGATGACGATCACGGTGGCGCTGGCCGGGCGGGAACGATCGCCGGCCACGGTGACCGGGCTTCTGCTCGCCGCCCAGGCCTTCCTGCATCAGCTGCTCGGCCCGGCCGGCACGCCCGGCCTCCCAACTCATGGGCCTGGCCTGGCCGACCTGCCGCGGGGGCACGGCCTGAGCGTGAGCGTGGGCATGCTGACCGCCCACCTCACCGCGGCGCTGCTGACCGGCTGGTGGTTGTCCCGGGGCGAGGCGGCGCTGTGGTCGGTCGTGCGCGGGATCGGCACGTATGTGCTGCACCGCCTGGCAGTGCTCTGCGCCCTGCTCCGGCGCGACATGACCCCCCGGACGGTCCCCGTACTGTTCCGGCTGGCCCAGGCCGCCATCCTCCCCGTTCACAATCGCCTGTTACAGCACGCGGTCCTCAGGCGCGGCCCTCCGACTCTGCCTGTCTTCTGATTCCTCGCGCGCCGGTACGCCCTCGTACGGCTCGCGCTCTTCGGCATTCATGCAGACAATCGGAGAATCCCCATGGCACTGACCGCCATCTGCCGCCGCGCTGTCACCGTCACCGCCGGTGCGCTCGCCCTCACCCTCGGCCTTGCCCTGCCCGCGCTCGCCCACGTCACGATCAACCCCGGCACCGCCGAGAAGGGCGGCTGGACCAAGATCGGGTTCCGGGTGCCCAACGAGCGGGACAAGGAGTCGACCACCAAGCTGGAAGTCCAGTTCCCCACCGATCACCCCCTCCCGTTCGTGTCGGTCCGCCCGGTCCCGGGCTGGGACGTGAAGCTGACCCAGGGCAAGCTGCCCAAGCCGGTCGTCTCCGACGACGGCGACAAGGTCACCGAATCCGTACTGAAGATCACCTGGACGGGCGGGAAGATCCAGCCCGGCCAGTTCCAGGAGTTCGAGGTCTCCGTGGGCCCGCTGCCCAAGAACGTGGACCAGCTGGTGTTCCCGACCGTCCAGACCTACTCGGGCGGCGAGGTCGTCAAGTGGACCGACGCCCCGAAGGCCGACGGGTCCGAGCCCGAGCGCCCGGCGCCGGTCCTGAAGCTGGTGGCCGCGACGCAGGACGCGGGTGACGGTCACGCCGACACCGCGAGCGCCTCGCCGTCGGCCACCTCGCCGGCCGCCCCCTCGGTGACTCCCGTGAAGGAGGCCGCACCGGTCGCGGCCGGCGGATCCGACGGCACCGCCAGAGTGCTGGGCGCGCTGGGCATCGTGGTCGGCCTCCTCGGGGCCGGCATCGGGGTGGCCGGAATGCGGCGCTCCCGCGGCTGACGGTTCCAGCAGGCGAAAGAGGGTCACGCGCCCGAAGGTCCGCGCGCGTGACCCTTACGCCCCACTATCTCGGGAGTCCTCAGTGAGATCGCCCGCCATCCGAATACTGCTGCTCCTCATCCTCCCCGCTGTACTGCTGACCCTGCTGGCCCCGCCCGCCCTGGCGCATGACAGCCTGAAAAGCAGTTCCCCGGCCAAAGGCTCCGTCGTCACCGGCCTCGACCAGATCGAGTTGGAGTTCAGCGCGCACGTCAGCTTCCCCGTGGTGATCCTGCACGACGCCGCCGGACGGCGCTTCGAATCCGGCAGCCCGCGTACCGACGGGCCGAAGGTCTTCGAGAACGTCGCCGGCCCGCTCCCCCCGGGGAGCTATGTCATCGCCTGGCGCATCGTGTCCTCCGACGGCCACCCCGTGGAAGGGGAGATCCCGTTCACCGTGGCCTCACCCGGATCAGACGGCGCCGCCCAGCCCTCCGCCGCTGGGACGACCGGCGCCGCCCCGAAACCCTCGGCCAAGAGCATCCCCGCGACCACCGCATCGACGTCAGGCATCCCCGTATGGGTATGGGGCCTCCTGGGCCTTCTGGCGATCGTCGGGACGGCCGCGGTCATCGGCATGCGCAAGACCCCCCAGGACGCGCCCCAACCCGGCGCCGAGCCAGAGCGAAACTGACAGCTCCGTTCCTCTGCCACATCCAGCGCGCCATCGAGATCACCGACGCCTCGCCGTACGGCGAGATATGACTAGGCGTCTGATAGCAGGTCCAGAATGGCTCGTCCTGCCGCCTTGTCACGATCACCCTCCGGTACCGCCTTCGGCGTGGCGCGGATGCCCGCCGCGATGGTGGCCACCGCGGCCTTGACGACCGCGTCCGTGACGTCGCCTCGCTCGTAGTCGAGGGGGTCGCGGGTGAAGGCGATGGCGGCGGCGGCCAGCAGGGTGCGGACGGTCGTGGTCTGGACAGCGTAGCCGCGGAGGAGGCGTTCCGCGGTGCGGTCGGCGACGTCCTGCTGGGAGGCGAAGTCGATCACCTGGGAAAGGGGGACGCCACCGAACTCCGGGTAGGGTCCGGCCACCAGCGCGGCGGCCACCGGCCCCACGTCCTGGTCGTAGGGCTCGGTCACGGGAAGCCTGCCGTCACGGGGGTGGCCGGGCAGCCCCGTCGCGCGCAGGGTCTCGGAACCCGAGCAGGACCAGCACGGCGGCGAACACGATGATCAGGCCGATGGCCAGCCGCGGTTGACCGTGCACGGCTACCGCTACGTCGAGCTGACCGGCTTCCCCGGCACGCCCACCACCGCCGGCCTCACCGGCCTCGCCGCGTGGACCGACGGCGCGGAGACCGGCACGTTCACCTCGTCCAGCACGCTGGTCAACCAGCTCCAGCACAACATCCTGTGGGGCGCGCGCTCCAACATGCTCTCGGTGCCCACCGACTGCCCCCAGCGTGACGAGCGGCACGGCTGGACCGGGACATCGGCATCTTCGCCGCCACCTCCACGTTCAACTTCGACGTCCACGGGCTCCTCGACAAGTTCGCCGACGACCTGACCGACGCCCAGTACTGGGTGCCGCCAGCTACCACCTCGGCGCCGGCACCTACACCTTCACCACCCCCGCCTAACTCCCCCACCCGCGTGACCCGGCCCCACCCTGGCCGGCTCACGCGGCCTTCTAGGCGCCGGGCATCCTAGAGAGAGCGCGACTGGCGGCAAGAGGATGGAATCGACCATCGGGGAGCTCGTCGTGGAAGCCGACCGCCTGGGCGACCACTGCTCGAGGAGACGTATGTCCAGCACACGCATGCTGCCCGGCGGCCCGGTCGCCGAGAGCGTACTCAACGACGTAGCCGCCCGCGCCGCCGTACTCACCGAAAAGGGCGTCACCCCGTCTCTGGCCACGATCCTCGTCGGCGACGATGACGCCAGCACCGGATATATCCGTATCAAGCAGCGTCAGGCCGCCGAGCTCGGCTTCGATTCGCCGCACACGCACCTGCCCGCCGGCGCCAGCCAGGCCGACCTGCACGCCGCCATCGCCGCCTACAACGACGACCCGGCGGTGCATGGGCTGCTGGTGCAGTACCCGGTGCCGGGGCACCTGGACTACGACGCCGCGCTGCAGGCCATGGACCCGGACAAGGACGTCGACGGCATGCACCCGCTCAACATGGGCCGCCTGGCCCTCGGCATGCCCGGCCCTCTGCCGTGCACGCCGGCGGGCATCGAGGCCCTGCTCGCGTACTACGACATTCCGGTGTCCGGGCGTGAGGTCGTCATCCTGGGCCGCGGCGCCACCCTCGGAAGGCCCCTCGCCATGCTGCTCAGCCAGAAGCGCCCGACCGCCAACGCCGCCGTCACCGTGGTCCACACCGGTGTGCCCGACTGGGCGCGCTACACCCAGCGAGCCGACATCCTCATAGCCGCGGCGGGCGTGCCCGGCATCATCCAGCCCGGGCACGTCAAGCCCGGCGCGGTCGTGGTCGGCGGCGGCGTCCGCTACGAGGGCCGCCGCCTGCTCCCGGATGTGGACGAGTCGGTCGAGAGCGTGGCGGGCGCGATCACACCGCGCGTGGGCGGCGTGGGCCCCACCACGGTCGCGATGCTGTTCCGCAACGCCATCACGGCGGCGGAACGTGCGGTGGCCGTCGCCTAACCACGGCGTCGTCGAGACCGGCGGCCTGCAGTCCGCCGGTTCCGGCGTGTGTTGAGAGGCGCGGAGCTGACCCGAGTGGCCGCGACCGGTGAATTGGATGGCAGGGATTCAGTCGGCGCTCGGCAGGGGCCGGCCTGCTCGTCCGCTGACCAGCAGCAACGAGCCGACGGCGGCGAGCATCCCGACGGCGATGACCAGAACGAGAGCCTGGAAGCCGAACCCGCCGGCCACCAGACCGAACAGCGGGGGGCCGAGCAGCGATCCGAGGCTGCCCGCCTGGGCGACCACGCCGTTGCCGACGTCAGCGTGGTCGAGGCGCTCCAGCACCAGAGGGAGGGCGGCGAAGACGAGGGCCCCCAGGAATCCGTTCCCCAAAGAGATGACCCCCGCGCCGGCCAGCGCCGCGGCCAGTGAGCCGTCGCCGCCGTACGTGAGCCAGGCGGCCGGCACGACGAGGAGTCCGAACAGCGCCAAGACGCCGACCGGCGTTCCCCGGCGGAGCAGAACTCCCACGGCCAGCCCGCCGACCACGCCGAGCAGCGAGATCACCGAGGTCATGGTGCCTGCGGCGGCGGCCGAACGTCCGTGCTGCTCGATGAGGAGCGTGGGCAGGAGCACGATCACCGGAATGGTCACCAACGCGGTCAGGCAGAAGGACGCGGCGAGCACCGCCGGCCACGTCAGCGCCCTCGCCCGGGGAACGGGCCCGGCCGCCGGCCGCCGCCCGGACCTGCGCGGCAGCCGCACCCAGACGGCCAGCGCCATCACGAACGTCAGGCCGGCGATCAGCCCGATCCAGCCGCGCCAGCCCAGAACGGAGCCGACCGTGCCTCCAGCCAGCGTGCTCGCCCCGATGCCCACCGGGACGAACGTGGCCCAGATCGACAAGGCCGCGCCGCGGTCCCGCTCGTGGGCGAGGCGGAGGATCAGCGCCGGACAGGAGATGGTGACCAGAAGGTATCCGATGCCTTCGAGGCCCCGGACGGCCAGCAACCAGGCGAAGTCGCCCGCTGTCACAGTCGCCGCGCTCGCCGCCGCGATCAGGGCCAGGCCGACGGCCAGTGATCTCTCCGCGCCGAAGCGGCGGACCAGGTACCCGGCGGGCAGGCCGGCGACCGCTCCCACGCCGACGACCGCCGAGATCACCCAGCCCAGTTGCGACAGCGACAACCCGAACTGAGCCGCCACCACCGGCCCGATCGAGGCGAACTTGCCGAAGCTCATCGCCGCGACGACCCCGCCGAGGTAGATGATGAAGATCGTCACCCACTGCGAGCGCTGCCGGAACTCCTCGCCCGGCTCCGATGTGTTCAACGTTGGCCGGGGGTTCATGAACTCTCCTTCGCACGATGTCGCGACGGCCGGGCGGGTTGACCGGACACGCGTTTCCGACTACGAGAAGCGGTCGACGCCTCGAGGCGCCGGGTGCCTGCCACTCAATCAGCGCCGGCGCACCGTGCCGGGCACTCCCAGATTCGATCATCGCCGCGCCGGCGGCGCCGTTCAACCTGGTTCGCCCATGTCGGGTCGGTTGTCGGAGGAGATGCGGCAGATGCTGGCCGGAACGCCCAGGGCCTGAGGCCGGCCTGTCTCAGGGGATGAGGGCGACTTTGCCATGCTGGGCTGCGGCCGTCTCCGTGGCCCAGTGATGAGCGAAGGCGTCAGATCCTGCCCGCAGTTCCTGCACGCTCGGTGCCGGGACGAGCGTGGGTACTGCTGGTCCTAGTGACGGGCACGGCAATGGTTGGCGGTGGCGGGAGCGGCGAAGGTGTTGATTCGCCCCAGGAGGGCGCCCATCGGAACCAGTGAAGTGGCTTCCCATGCAGCAACACCATCGTGATGACAGGCGCGAGCCGCGGGATCGGCCGTGCGTCGCCCGCGGGTCCTGTCCTCGAATTCTGTGAGTTAGTCACCCAACTAACTATAGCGGCGAGATGTGCTACGGTTCTTATCAGTCAGCCAACTAACTCACTGGTAGGAGATCACCATGTTCGTCATCACGGGTGCCACGGGCAACGTCGGCCGGACCCTGGTTCGGCTGCTCGCCGGGGCGGGCGAGCGGGTGACCGCCGTCGCCCGCCGCATCACCGAGGCCGACGTCCCGGCGGGCGTGCGCGTGGTCGCCGCCGATCTGGGCGACGCCGAGAGCCTGCGCCCGGCCCTGGAGGGTGCGGAGGCGGTGTTCCTCCTGGTCGCCGGGGAGGATCCGCAGGGGATCGTGGGAGCCGCCAAGGTGGCGGGCGTCCGCAGGCTCGTCCTGCTGTCCAGCCAGGGCGCCGGGACCCGGCCGCAGGCCTACCGGCACGCCGGCCAGTTCGAGGCGGCCGTGCGCGAGTCGGGCCTGGAGTGGACCGTCCTGCGCTCCGGCGGCCTGGCCACCAACACCTATGCCTGGGCCGAGCCCATCCGCCTGCACCGCACCGCCGCCGCCCCATTCGGCGACGTCGGCCTGCCCTTCGTCGACCCCGACGACGTCGCCGCCGTCGGCGTCGCCGTCCTGCGCGAGGACGGGCACCACGGCGCCACCTACACCCTGACCGGACCTGCGGCGACCACCCCACGTGCGCGCGCGGCAGCGATCGCCGAGGCGCTCGGGGAGCCCGTCCGCTACGTCGAGCAAACCCGGCAGGAGGCCCACGCGCAGATGGCACAGTTCATGCCGCTGCCCGTGGTCGAGGGAACTTTGGCCATCCTGGGCGAGCCCACCCCCGAGGAGCAGCGCGTCAGCTCCGACGTGGAGCGAGTCCTGGGCCGCGCCCCGCACGCCTTCGGCGAGTGGGCCGCACGCAACATCGCAGCCTTCCGGTGAGCACGGCCTTCCTGTCCGAGCCGCGCGTGGCCAGCCTGACCACTCTGCGGCCGGATTGCTCGCCGCACGTCGTGGCCGTCCGCTTCACCTGGGACGGCCGGGCGTCCCTGGCCCGCGTCCTGACCGTCGCCGCCTCGCGCAAGGCACGCAACCTGATCGCCTGCCCGGGCAGCCGTGCCGCGCTCTGCCAGGTGGACGGCTTCCGCTGGGCCACGCTCGAAGGCGCCGCCACCCTCTCCGACGACCCCCACCGCGTCGCCGAAGCCGTCCGCCGTTACACCGCGCGGTACGGCACGCCACCGCCCGATCCGCCCGGCCGGGTCGTGATCGAGATCGCGGTGGACCGCGTGACCACCCTCAACCTCTGAAACGGAGCTATGCCATGCCTGTCCAGCAGATCCTCGACTCCACGATGTTCTACCGCGACCTCGGCGCCGGATCACCGATGGTCTTCCTCCACGGCAACCCGACCTCCTCCCATCTGTGGCGGCACATCCTGCCCGCGATCGGCTCGGGCCGCCGCCTGGCCCCGGACCTGATCGGCATGGGGCAGTCAGGCAAACCCGCCATCGACTACACCTTCGCCGATCATTCGCGTTACCTGGATGCCTGGTTCGATGCCCTGGAACTGGACGAGGTGATCCTCGTCGGCCATGACTGGGGCGGTGCGCTCGCCTTCGACTGGGCCGCGCGACACCCGGAGCGGGTGCGCGGGATCGCCTTCACCGAGACCATCATCAAGCCGATGTCCTGGGAGGAGTTCCCCGAAGGCGGTCGCGAACTGTTCCGGGCGATCAAGACTCCAGGCGTCGGGGAGACCATGATCCTCGACGACGACGCCTTCCTGCGGGGCCTGCCAGGCACCGTCGCCACGCCGATGGCCGAGGAGGACATGGCGGTCTACACCCGGCCGTACCCGACCAGGGAGAGCCGCCTGCCGCTGCTGAGGTGGGCACGCTCCATGCCGCTCGGCGGCGAGCCCGCCGACGTCGTGGCCAGGGTCGCGGCGTACGACCGGTGGATGGCCGGCAGCGTCGCGGTGCCCAAGCTGCTGATCACCTTCCGGCCGGGCCCCGGCACAATGATGACCCCCGACATGATCGCCTGGTGCGCCGAGCACATGGCCGGCCTGGAACTAGCGCGGCACGACGGCGTCGCCGGCCACCACACTCCGGAGGACCAGCCCGAGGCGATCACGGCGGCCGTCGAGCGCTGGGCGGCCAAGCTCTGAGGCGACCTCACGCGCGCGTGGGCACCACCATGAGGATCAGGATCACCTGCCAGGTCAGCGACCACGTCGCTGATCGCGGCGATCCTGCCGCCTCAGTCCTCGGCGTCGTCGAGGTCGCGCCACCGCCACGCGGCGACGGCCGATGGCAGCACGAAAGCGGTCAGCAGCGCCCCGAGGACCAGCGGCTGCCAATCCAGGTTCCAGCGGGAATCGGCGATGGCCGCGAACGTCAGCAGGATCAGCAGGCAGACCTGGAGCACGTACGCCATGCGGATCGCCTCGGCGCGTTCCTCCAGTTCCCGCTCGTCCAGGGCCGTGTCGGGCGCTTCGGCCAGCAGCTTGGTCCCCCGGCGCAGCAGCAACCACGCCATCAGGAAGCCCACCACGCCTGCCAGGGCGAACAGGGCGGAAGACGGCGACTCCCGGGGCGTCAGTGCGGCCACCGCGCCGCACACGACGGGGGTGCCCGCCAGCACGGCCAGCGATCGGCGAACCGCCCGGCGCGCGAGCCACCGTGGTACAGGACGCGCCCTCCGCTCGGCGACGATCGCCTCACGGTAGGAACGGAAGCCCTCGCGGCGCTCCTCCGGCGTCGCCCCCTTCAGCTCCTCGAACAACGCCCGGCGACGGTCTGCGGCACTGCTCATGATGTCTCTCCCGATCGGTTTGAGGTGTAGAGCTGGTGCGACATCGGCTCGAAGGGACGGCGGGAGAAGACGGCTTCGACCGGCAGCGCGAAGAACTCGCAGATCTTCAGGGCGACGTCGAGAGAGGGGCCATAGTCGCCCCGCTCCAAAAACCCGATGGTCTGCGGATTCACCCCGACCGCCGCCGCCAGATCGGCCCGCGACACCCCACGCTCGGCCCGCAACACAGCAAGCCGGTTGAACAGAGTGGACTTCGCCTTACCTTTCACACACGAAGCATTGCGTATTCACAACGTTCTGACAAGACCAGAAACGGCAGACCGCCCGTTTCCACAGGCGCGGCGGTGGCTCAGGGTCATCTTCTCCGATCGGTCTCTCCGCCGCCCGCCAGTGCCCGGCGAGGAGCGCTGCGGCCGTGATCGACGGCAGTCTCTTTGACATCGGGGCCCCTGTGGCTCACGGCCGGCATACGTGGGCGAATGGATCCCCGAGCCGCTGCCCGAGCGAACAGAGTGGATCAACGGGCGGCCGGGCGGCACCACGGCCGACCGGCCAGCCGGGTCACTCTCGACGAGTCGGTCAACATGGGACCGTGCCCGAGGGCACCGGTTGACCGCGTGGACGGCCGGCAGGCAGGCCGGATAGCTCCCATAATGCGCATGATGACGCTCGATGTCGTTGATGAGTCCCCCGCTGTTGGCGATCATCCGCTTCCTCGAACTCGGCTGCGGACGCAACTCTAGGGTTGCACCTGGAAGGACCGATGTGCAATCCTACGGTTGCACATCCAAGGCGGCATTGAAGGAGTCCCTCATGAGTGAGGATCGGATCGAACGCGAAACTCTGATCGCGGCATCCCTGGAGCGGGTCTGGTCGCTGGTGGCCGAACCCGGGTTCTGGGTGGCCGACCAGGCGAGCGTGTCCGGCACCGTGGCCAAAGAAGGCGAGACGATGGTGGCGAAGAACGCCGAGTACGGCGACTTCCCGGTGCGGGTGGAGAAGGTCAAGCCGCCGACGTACCTGGCATACCGCTGGGCCAGCGCGTTCCCTGGTGAAGAGCTGCGCGAGGACAACAGCACCCTCGTGGAGTTCACGTTGACCCCGGAAGGCGACAAGACGCGACTGCGCGTCGTCGAGAGCGGGTTCGCGGCGCTGGCCGGGACCGAGGAACTGCGCAGCCAGGCGGTGAAGGACAACACCGGCGGCTGGCCCCAGGTCTTCGACGCGCTCAAGACGCGCGCCGAACAGTCATCGGTGTGACCGACGAACGTCGCGGCGACGTCGCGTCGGTCGACAGCGTCCTGGTCGCGCTGGCCGACCCGACGCGACGTCAGCTGCTTGATCTGCTCGCCGCACAGGGCGAGGCCACCGCGACGACGCTCGCCGAACGACTTCCCGTCACGCGGCAGGCCGTGGTCAAGCACCTCGCCGTCTTGGACGCCGCCGGGCTGGTTTCCGGCAGCCGGGTCGGACGCGAAGTGCGGTACGCGGTGCGGCCCGCCGCGCTGGACACGACGGCGCGGTGGATGGCCGCGCTCGCCGACGACTGGGATCGGCGGTTGGCGAACATCAAACGCATCGCTGAGGCAGCGGAGCGGGATTCGCCCTAGCTCGCCGCTTTCCCTCGTCAGCCCTGTCGTCCCGCTCCATTGGAGCGTTCCCCGCGTCGGCTCGCTCCATCGGACGGCGCGGGGTCGCGGCTCCCCCTAATCGCCATGCGTTGAGCCTGCCATGCCACATTGCCGTACGGCTCAGCCGTACTGCCTGCTGATCTTTGGTTTCTTGAAGAAGGGAACCGTCTCGTGACCACATCACCTCCCCCAATCACCGGCAGGCAGCGGTTGATCCTGCTCGTTCTGCTCGGCGCCGGGTTCATGATGTCCGTCGACTTCTCGATCCTGAACGTCGCTCTGCCTCAGGTCGGCGCGGGCGTCGGGATGGGATTGACCGGGCTGCCCTGGATTACCTCTGCATACGCCCTGCCCGCGGCCGGCTTCACCCTGCTGTTCGGCCGGCTGGCGGACCTGTTCGGTCGCCGCAGGCTGTTCCTGTCCGGCATGGTCCTGCTTACCGGGGCCTCGTTACTCGGCGGCTTCGCAGCCGACCCCGAAATGCTCCTGACCGCCCGAGTGCTGCAGGGCTTCGCCACCGCGATGGCGATCCCCGCGTCGTTGTCGCTGCTCACCACCACCTTCGCGGAAGGCCCAACGCGAGACCGCATCCTCGGCCTCAACGGCGCGCTGCTTTCCGCCGGCTTCACCATCGGCGCGCTGGTCGGTGGCACCCTGGTCAGCCTGCTGAGCTGGCAGGCCGCGTTCTTCATCAACGTCCCGGTCGCCCTGGTCATCCTGCTGCTCACCCCCTTCCTGATCAGCGAGAGCAGCCTGCCCGACCGGGTGAAGCTTGACCTGCCTGGAGCGGTGACCGTGACCGGCGGTCTGCTGGCCGTGATCTACGCGGTCATCGAGAAGAACATCCCCTCGGCCGTCATCGGCGTGCTGCTGCTGGCCGCGTTCTGGATGATCGAGCTGCGTTCGCCCGCGCCGCTCGCCCCGGTACTCATCCTCAAGCGGCCCACGGTGAAGTGGGGTAACTACGCGGGGCTCGTGGTCTTCACCATGGAGACCGCCATGATCTTCCTGACGACGCTCTACCTACAGAAGGTCCTGGGCTTCTCCCCGCTGACCACCGGCCTGATCTTCGGCGTTCCGGGCCTGGCGGCCGTGGCCGCCGGGGTGATCGCCGGCCGCTTCATCGGGCGCTTCGGCAGCCGCATGGTCCTGGCCGTGGGCCTGGCCGTGCAGGGCCTGGCGACCCTCCCACTGGTGTTCCTCGGCACCGGCCGAATGGCGCTCGTGGTCCTGATCCCCGCGCTGTTCATCGGATTCTTCGGGCACGTCACCTCCATTGTGGCGTACGCGGTGACCGCGACTTCGGGCCTGCCGAACGAGGAGCAGGGCCTGGCCACGGGCCTGACCTCGATGACCCAGCAAGTGGCCATCACCGTCGGCATCCCGATCCTGAGCTCCGTCGCCGCGACGCAGAGCCTGGAGCTGACCGGCATCCACCTCGCGCTGAGCGTGAACGTGGCCGTGACGCTCCTCAGCGTGGTCCTCATCTGGTTCGGTCTACGCCCGCGCGGCGGGCGCCGCACGGCAGCGGCAGCCGTACCGGTATGGAAGGAAGCCGAGAAGGAACTGGCCGCGTCTGCGGGGCGGAGGCGACCGCGTGCGCAGGATTGGTGATGATCCCTCCGATCGACAGTGCCGCGGCGAGGAGGATCGTCTTCGTGGACCCGCGCATTCAGCCATCCCTTCTCAACCGTCTCCCGTTGATCATTCTGCCGAAGGATCCGACATCAAATGACGAAATGGTCAAATGAGTAGGCCTTCCTCACCCCGTCATGTTCCTGGACTCCGCGCGCACCGCTGGGCAGGACGCGTGAGCGCCCGCACGCCCGGCTGCGACTGGCACAAGAGTTGACGAGTCCACCCGCCTGTGGGATGCTGAAGGCGGCACCGAGGTTGACACTACAGTAAGTGTAGACATACGTTTGCAATTTGCGTTATGCTGCTCCTCGCGCTGCCTCTCGACGCCCCGGATTCCGCTGGGGCGTTTGGCGTGCGCGCAGTTCGATTCCATCCGTGCCCTTCCGGAAGGACATCTGTTGGCAGCCTCGCGCAACGCCTTCGCCGTACCCGCTGGTCCCCGCCGCGTATCTTTCGCGCGCATTCAGGAGCCGCTCGAAGTTCCCGATCTTCTCGCTCTGCAGACCGAGTC